>NZ_CBCPJJ010000006.1:0-40159 GCF_965118895.1 Rahnella inusitata | reverse complement strand
CTTCCTGAGTCCTCCTCACTTTTTCGACAAAATCAAAAATAAAATAGAACACTGCCCGGGAAGGATAGAGAAGCTTCGACCCGAAGGTTCGAGCCGAGCGAAGCGAGACAGCGTTGCGCAGCAACGACCCGCAGGGCGAGGCCACAGGCCGAGTCATCCTTCCCCCACCACCATCTTCCTGAGTTCTCCTCACCTTTTCGATAAAATCAAAACAATCCACATTTAAACCTGCACAAAATGTCCCACTGACACTTCCTGATACTGCCTGACTGGCGGTACAAAGCCGTTCTCACGCACCGGGCTTTTCAGCTCTTCGACCTGCATCTGACGTTTGAGCATTCTGCGTGACGGATCGGGCACCGGCACTGAGGCCATCAGTTTACGGGTGTACGGATGCTGCGGATTATCGAATATTGCCGCGCGCGGGCCGATTTCCACAATTTCCCCCAGATACATCACGGCCACGCGATGACTCACCCGCTCGACCACCGCCATATCGTGCGAAATAAACAGGTATGACAGATTCATGCTTTCCTGCAAATCGAGCAGCAGATTCACTACCTGCGCTTTCACCGACACATCCAGCGCAGACACCGACTCATCGGCGACGATCACTTTCGGGTCGAGCGTCAGCGCGCGGGCGATGCAGATCCGCTGACGCTGACCACCGGAAAACTCGTGCGGGAACCGGCGCAGCATGTCCGCCGACAACCCGACCTTTTGCAACAGCGACGCGGCTTTCTCTTTGGCATCGCTGCGGTTATGCAGCTTATGTTGCAGCATCGGTTCGATCAGCGCGTCGCCGATGCGCATACGCGGATTGAGGCTGGCAAAGGGATCCTGAAATATCATCTGGATGCGCTGACGCATTTGCAAAATGTCACGCTTGCCCAAATTCATGACGTCAAATCCATCAAAGTCGATTGCGCCGCTGTGCGGCTTGAGCAACCGCGTCACCGCACGGCCGGTGGTGGATTTACCACAGCCGGATTCGCCGACCAGCGAGAGCGTTTCGCCCTGGAATAAATCAAAGCTGATATTTTCCACTGCATGTACCGCTCCGACCTGGCGGCTGAACACGCCGCCATAGACCGGAAAACGTGCGCTGAGATTCTTCACCGAGAGCAGAGGCGTCAGGCCATTATCCACCGTCCCCGCCACTTCTGTGGGTGTATTGGCTTCACCGGTTTGCAGATTAATCTGCGGGAAACGCAGCGGCCATTCGCGCCCCTGCATCGATCCTAATTTCGGCACCGCCGCCAGCAGTGCGCGCGTGTAAGGATGCTGCGGGCGATGGAAAATATCTTCGGTCGCGCCGCTTTCCACCGCTTCACCGCGATACATCACCAGCGTGCGGTCAGCAATTTCTGCCACCACGCCCATATCATGGGTGATGAACAGCACTGCCATCCCCTCTTCTTCCTGCAACGTCTTGATCAAATCCAGAATTTGGCCCTGAATAGTCACGTCCAGCGCGGTTGTCGGTTCGTCGGCGATCAGCAGTTTGGGTTTAAGCGCCAGCGCCATGGCGATCATCACCCGCTGGCGCATCCCGCCGGAAAACTGATGCGGATATTCATCGAAGCGCGCGCTGGCATTGGGAATGCGCACCTTTTCAAGCAGCTTCAGCGTTTCTGCCCGCGCTTGTGCAGACGACATCCCCCGGTGGCGCTTAAGGCTTTCGGCGATTTGCCTGCCGATGCTGAACGTCGGGTTCAGCGACGTCATTGGCTCCTGAAAAATCATCGCCATTTCATTGCCGCGAATATCGCGCATTTGCTTATCGGAGAGCCCGAGTAAACTGCGCTGATTCAGCCGGATTTCACCTTCAATTTTGCTGCTTTGCGCTTTCAACAGACGCATCACCGACAGCGACGTCACACTTTTACCCGAACCGGATTCCCCGACGATGGCCAGCGTTTCGCCCGGAAATACATCAAACGACAAATCCCGCACCACCGGCAGCCAGTCGTCTTCACCGCGAAATGAAGTGGTGAGATGTTTTACGCTCAGCACCGGCTGACGGTTTTCCGGTTCGCTCATCTTATTTGCTCCTTGCCGACAGCTGCACCTGCGGCACATAGTTGAAATCACGGTCAAACGGGAAGGTTTTGCGCGCCTTGCGGTTGCGCGGAAGACGTTCGACGAACTGATCGACCACGCCGTTCGACAGCGCCATCAGATTCGGGCTGGCAATCGGGGCCAGCTCCGGGGAGAGATAACCGGATTTCACTACCACAATATCGGCGGTGAGCGGATCGAGTTGCAGCACGGTGAAATCGCTGATGTTGTGATACGGACGACGACGCGCCGAAACCACTACGTCAATACCGCCAATGCGTAACACCGCCTGACGATCGGCAGCCGTCAGCGCATCGAGCAGGAATACCACCTCAAACTCGCCTTTGACCTGCGGGCTGGAGTTGTCCAGTGATGCGCCGAGCGTCAGCGTCAGTTCAGAACCGACACCGGCGTTGAAAGCCGCGTCCGTCGCCGGTGCATCGGTGATGCCGGCCACAATCACATTTTCAGCATATTGCCTGATAAGTTCTTCCAGCACGTCCGCGCGGTCACCGACGCCGCCGCCGGTTGGATTGTCCCCGGAATCCGCCAGCACCACAGGCCGGGTTTCAGAGTGAATCGCCTTGCGCACGCAGGCTTCCACGGTATCGGTCTCACAACCGAAGACGAAATCCTCACGCGCGTCCCAGTAGGCCTGCGCCAGCTGCGTCGCCTGCTGTTCGAGCACAGCGCGATCGGTACCGGTCATGATCACCGCCGCCGTCGCACGGGGCTCATCCGCCCACACGTAACCGACCATCAGCGAGCTGTCCCAAACGCCGTCCACTTCGTCCATTTCCGGCAGACGGGCGTACAAACTTTTTGCCGGTTCATCTTCGGTGCTGGTGCGCTCCCCCGGAAGCACCACCGGCACCGGCACCCACAAAAGCGTTGGTTTCACCCCGGTTTGCAGATGTTTCACCAGCATCGCCACTGAACGGCGCATCGTTTCTTCGACATCGATATGCGGCGCTGTGCGGTAAGTGGAAAACATATCGATAGCGTCAATGATCCGCTGCGACACATTGCCGTGCAGATCGTAGCTGACGCTGATCGGGCAATCCGGCCCGACGACTTTACGCGCAGCGGCGATCCAGTCACCTTCCGCATCTTCCAGCCCTTCGACGTACATCGCGCCGTGCATCGCCAGATACAGGCCATCAAACGGCTTTTGCGCCTCCAGTCCGGCGATCATTTCCGCTTTAAATTTATCGTAGGTTGCGCGGGCAACGGGCCCTCCGGCAATCGCACGCGCGTGAATGGTGGGTAAAAACGTCGCCGGATAATCTTGTAGAAAACGAAAACGCGGCGAGGCCAGAAGCTGCCCGTCGCGCACCACGGTGAAATCTTTCTCTTCGTTCAGTACCGGGTTGTAGGTACTGCATTCAATATGGATACCGCTGACCGCTATACGCATGTTGATGATTCCTCAGACTGGCTTCAGACCGACAAGAAAGCGATGTGCAGCAATGCTTGCCGCCGCGCGCGCCCAGGTGTCGTCGTTTAGTGTAAAAGTGCGAACCGGCGTTTTACCGGCATTGCCCGGCAGCACGTTGGCTTCGATAGACTGCTGTACAACGGTGCCGAATAACCCGGAAAAATCCGCGTCCTGATGGGCAATGAGGATCAAATCCGGGTCGTTGATTTGAATGAGAAGTGAAACTGCCAGCCCCAGTGCAGAACCGGCGCGATGCAAAATGCGGATCGCCGTTGTCTGCCCCTGCATCGCCAGTTGCTCCAGCGCGCCGATGGTGGTCGCCTCCAGTCCTTCGGCTATGGCCATTTGCGCGATGGCATTCAGCGACGCCAGCGTATCCAGACAGCCGCGCTTACCACAACGGCACGGCGAGCCGTTCAGCTCCAGCGTACAGTGGGCGATTTCCCCCGCACCGCCGTGCAAACCACGATGCAACTTCCCGGCGATAAAGTGCGCGCTGCCGATCCCCGCGCCGTGGCTGACCAGCGTAAAGCTCCTCAGATCCCGCGCCTGACCGAAACTCTTCTCACTCACCGCCAGCGCTTTGGCATCGTTTTCAATGGCGACATCCATGCCGGTGGCCTGTGAAATCAGCTTCGCCAGCGGCACATCGCGCCAGCCGAGCAGCGCCGACTGCACGCAGGTGGACTGGTGTTCGTCAATCAGGCCGGACAGCGTGACGCCCAGGCCGACCAGTTTCTTCGCCGCGTCAGGATGCGGTTCGAGCAACGCCGGTAATGCCCTGGCGATATTTTCTGCCAGCCGCTGCGGATCAGAATCTGCCGCAAATGCGACGCGCGAGAGGATTTCCCCATGCAGGTTGATAAGCACCATCTGCGCCGGATTTTGCAACAATGAGACGCCGGCAAACCATGCACCGTCCGGATGCACCACCAGCCGCACCGATGGCCGCCCCTGTCCGCTGCCCGGCACCGTTTCCGCCTCGTGCAAGAATCCGGCCTCGAGCATTTCGCGCACCACACCGCCGATTGCCGCTTTGCTCATGCCGACCAACTGAGCCAGTTCCGTCCGGCTTAAGCCACCTGACGCATTAATCGCACCTAATATCTGTCGTTGCAAGATTGTTAACATATTCGTTCAGGCGCTCTCAGTTTTCGCTCATCTGCATTGACATTAAACGGAAGAAATGGATATATCAATGCCAATTAGTTCACAAAATAAACTAAATATCGCGACATAAGTATTTCATATGAACTATTTGTTAAAAAATGTCTTGTAATGAATACCGATGTTTTATTCATCAGACTGACATCACCAGAGCCACTTAATCCGATTTCCACGCAGAGGGCAGAACATGAAGATTACCCGTTACATCCGGCGTCCCGTGCAGTTATCGTTACTGAGCAGCGCCCTTCTCGCCGCGTTTTCGCTGCCGGTGTTCGCCGCCACGCTGAACGTGATGCAAAACGAAGCGCCGCGCAGCATGGATCCGGGCAACCAGACCGCCACGTTTACCGGTACGGTATTGGATCCGATGTACGAAGGCCTGCTGCGCATGTCGCCGCAGCTGAAACCGGAAGCGGCGCTGGCGACCTCATGGAGCAGCGATGAAAGCGGTCTGGTCTGGACATTCAAATTGCGCAGCGGCGTCACCTTCCACGACGGCACACCGTTTAACGCTGACGCCGTGGTCGCCAACTTCGCCCGCCACCTCGATACCAAACGTGGTCTGGCGGCCAGCGGACGTCTGCGGACCTTCCTCGACAGCGTCACCAAAACCGACGACTCCACCGTCGTCTTCAAATTAAAAAAACCGTATCCCGCTTTCCTGAATTTACTCACTACAGGCGCTTGTCTGATGGTCAGCCCGGCGGCGGATAAAACCGGCACGCTCGACAGCAAGGCGGTCGGCACCGGCCCTTACAAAATGGTGCAGTACAAAACCGGCGAATTCGTCTTAGAACAAAAATATCCGGGCTACTGGGGCGATAAAGCCGCCGGTCCGGATGACATCAAATGGACGTGGAGCGCCGAACCTTCGGTCATGAACATGGCGCTTCAGGCCGGTGAAACCGATGTGATCAACCCGGTGCCGCCGCAATTTGCCAAAGTACTTAAAAATAATCCGAAGTTTGCCCTGCACGAAAGTCCGGGAGCTTCCGTCTTCTGGGTGGCGCTGAATGCCGATCTCAAACCGCTTAGCGACGTCCGCGTCCGTCAGGCGCTGAACTACGCCACCGACCGTGACGGGCTGGTGCGCGCCATCATGTCCGGCTTCGCGCAACCCGCCAACTCCCCTCTGGCACCAGTCACCGCCGGCTATGACAAAACGCTGAATCCGTATCCGCTGGATCTGGCCAAAGCCAAAGCATTACTGAAAGAAGCGGGTGTGGCCGACGGCTTCACGATGTCGATTGCCGTGCAGGGGCAGGACGCGCGCATCGGTCAGGTGCTGCAAAGTATGTGGGCAAAAATCGGCGTGAAACTGGACGTGCGTATCATGGAAAGTGGCGTGTGGACCAAAGCCGCCTTCGCCGATCAGGCCGGGAAAAAAGCGGATAACACCGGCGCGGTACTGGCGTCCTGGTCATCCGGCGCAAACGGTGCGGATCTCCAGCTGCGTCCGCTGTATTACAGTAAAAGCTTCGCACCGGGCGGGGCCAATCTGGGCTTCTTCAGCGATCCGAAGCTGGATGAGATGTTAGACAAAGCGGCTTCGACGCTGGATGAAAATGCCCGCAACGCCATTTATGTTGAGGCGCAGAAAGAGATTAACCAGCAGGCGCCGCAGGTATTGCTCTATTACCAGAACGATCTCTACGCCACCGGCACCAATATCTCCGGCGTCACCATGATCCCGGGCGGCCAGATCGTCGTGAAAGATGCACAGAAAAAATAACCGCCGCATTTACAGTGGAAAAGCGCCATGAAAGCCTATCTTGCCAAAAAACTCATCGCCTTCCCGATCATCCTGATCGGGGTATCGATGCTGATTTTTGTGTCCATCCGTGCGCTGCCGGGCGATCCGGCGCGTCTGATGGCCGGACCTGAAGCCACGCAGGAGGCGGTCGATGCCATGCGCGTCCGCCTCGGGCTGGATCAGCCGATGGTGACGCAATACCTGCATTTTGCGGGTGACGTGTTGCACGGCAATCTCGGCGTATCCTTGCAGTCGCAGCAACCTGTCACGCAGGAAATCGGCGAACGTCTGCCGTATACGCTGATGCTGGCGGTGCTGGCGTATTTTCTGGCGGTAGCGGTGGGCGTTCCGGCCGGCATGATAGGGGCAGTGTACCGTAACCGCTGGCCGGATTTTGGCGTGATGTTACTGGCGATTGCCGGTGCGTCCATCGCCAACTTCTGGCTGGGGCTGATGGCGATGAACACCTTCTCGGTGAATCTTGGCTGGCTGCCACTGCTCGGCGCGACGTCGTGGAAAAGCTACATTCTGCCCTCGGTCACGCTGGCGGTTTTACCGATGGCGGTGATGGCGCGCATGACGCGTTCGAGCATGCTTGATGTTCTCTCGGAAGATTACATCCGCACCGCGCGTGCCAAGGGATTGTCGGCCACCACCGTTTATTGCAGTCACGCATTTCGCAATGCGCTGATCCCGATTGTCACTATCGTCGCACTCAATTTCGGCAGCCTGATTGGTGGCGCGGTGGTGACTGAGTCGGTCTTTAACTGGCCGGGTATTGGCCGCCTGCTGGTGGATTCCGTGCGCTATCGTGATTACCCGGTCATTCAGGGCGTCGCACTGGTGGCGGTCTGCGGCGTGGTGGTGATGAATCTGCTGGGCGAATTACTGATTGCCTTCCTGAATCCAAAAATAAGGTTCGATTAATGTCAGCCATTATCACGCAATTACCCCGTCGCAAACCGCGTGCGCTGCGGTTGTTCCGCTGGTTCTGGCGTCATCCTGCGGTGACGCTCGGCGGACTTATCGTCAGCCTGATCGTGCTGGCGGGCCTGTTCGCGCCGCTGCTGACGCGTCATGATCCCTACGCGCAGGATCTCATCGACACCCTGCTCGCCCCGAGCGCCAGCCACTGGTTCGGCACCGACGATTACGGTCGCGATATTTTCGCCCGCGTCATTTACGGCGCGCGGATCTCGATTATCGAAGTGATACTCAGCGTCGGGCTGGCGATGATAGTCGGCATTCCGCTGGGGATCATTGCCGGAATGGCAGGACGGTATACCGACATGATTATTATGTGGTTTATGGATATGCTGTTCGCGTTTCCGGGCATCGTGCTGGCCATTCTGGTGGTCAGTATCCTTGGCGGCGGACTGGTGAATCTGCTGATCGCCATTTCCCTGTTTGCCATTCCGGTTTATGCGCGCCTGAGCCGTAATCTGACCCTCGGTTTAAAGCAAATGGAATATGTCGAAGCCGCGCAGGCGCTGGGTTTATCGAACTATCGCATCATCGTGCATTACATTTTGCGCAACGCCATCGGCCCGATTATCGTGCAATCGACGCTGACCGCCGGCACCGTGATCCTCGCGGCTGCCAGCCTGTCATTTCTCGGTCTGGGCGTGCAACCGCCGATGCCGGAATGGGGTACCATGATGAGCGATGGCCGAAACTTTCTCGGCATCAATATTTACCTTTCGCTGTTCCCCGGTCTGGCCATTATGCTGACCGTGCTTGGTTTTAACGTACTGGGCGACGGACTGCGAGATTTACTGGACACACGCTCATGAGCTCTGCGGTTTTTTGTGCCGATATCGGCGGTTCGTTTATTAAATTTGGCGTTTCACGGGTTTCAGGCGAGGTGCAAGAGTGCGGCAAAGTTCCGACGCCCGTTGCCTCGTGGGATGATTTCGTCGCCGCCATGCAAACGCTGATTACCCAGTATGGCGCGGATTTTCCGTCCTCTACCCCGCTGGCGATTTCCACCGCCGGGCTGGTTTCTCCGCAAACCGGTGAACTGCTGGCGACCAACATTCCGGCGTTCACCGGCCGCTCGCTGGCAAAAGATTTAAGTATGGCGCTGAACCGTCCGGTGACCGCCGCCAACGACGCCGACTGTTTTGCTCTGGCTGAAGCGCACGCCGGAAATGCACAACATCAGCCGATCGTCGTCGCCATTATTCTCGGTACCGGTGTCGGCGGGGGTCTGGTGATCAACGGCCAGTTAGTCCGCGGCCACGGTGGCGTCACCGGCGAGTGGGGACACGGAGCCATCACCCGTACGGAGCTGAATATTGAAGGTAAAACCTACCTCGTCCCGCGCCTGAAATGCGCCTGCGGTCAGACCGGCTGCCTCGATAAGCTCGGCGCTGCACGCGGCATGGAACGGTTGCATCAGCATTTTCACCAGCGGGAAGCGTCGAGTCTGGATATCGTCACCGGCTGGCAGGCGGGCGACCGTGATGACGGACTCACCGTCCGCGCCTGGTTACAGCTGGTCGCAGAACCTCTGGCATTGCTGGTGAATATTCTCGGCCCGTCGCGGATTGTTGCCGGTGGAGGACTGGCGTCGGCCACGGCGCTCATCGCGGAACTAGACCTCGCGGTACGCAAGCTGGTGTTACACCGTTATGCTGCACCGTTGTTAGTGCCGGGGAAATTCCTGACGGAAGGTGGGCTGGTGGGCGCATCGGTCATGGGGAGAATTGAAGGATAAAATCCTTAAGGGTGCGGTGCCCCACGCACTTACGGCTCCTTATAAAAAGATCGAGAATATTTCATTTTCTCATGTGCAGTGATCACTTAACCCCCCGAGCCAAAACCGCCAAAGAGGGAGGAAAGCGCCTCCCTTTTTGATCTCCCACGCTTTTTCAAAGACGCACTATCAAACCTTTCTAAAGAAAAAACTGTACCGGTCTGCTCCTCACCCTGCGAAGGGTGATGCCGGGAGGGGATATTGCAGGCAATCGAAGTGACTCTTTAATCCCCCTCTTATTCCCCCACCACAGGGAAACCAGTTACTATGTTCACCCGATCCGCCCGGCGGGATGCCCTTCTCTCCCTCAGGCGTAATAACAGTAATATATAAGGATATATGTGGATATTGTCAGGACAACGCCTGTTTCATCATTGTTGGTACCGCTGAAAATTATTTCCTCGGGCGCGGCTTTACCGCCGCAGAAAGTCACGTCGGCCGAGCTGGATGCCCGTCTGGGGAAATCCGCGGGTTACGTAGAACAACGCTCGGGCGTCGAATATCGTTTTCACGGCGACAACTGCACCTCGCAGGTTGAGCTGGCGGCAGAAGCGATAACCGACGCGCTACGGTGCGGCAATATCCCGGCGGACTCGGTAGATTTGCTGATTTTTGCCTCGGCCATCCCGGTGCAGGCGCTGCCCTATAGCGCGGCGCACGTCCTGAAAGCGTCGCCACTGCGCGAGGGCATTAGCACCTTTGATATCAACGCCAGCTGCGTCAGCTTTATCTCGGCGTTGCAGGTAGCAGCAGGTTTACTCAATACCGGTGCATACCGGCGTATCGCCATTGTCAGTGCGGAACTGGCGTCTCGCGGCATCAACTGGCAGCACGAAGAGTCGTCGATTATTCTCGGGGACGGCGCGGCATGCGCTATCGTAGAAAAGGGAGACGGACGCAGTGGCATTCTCTCCTGCCTGATGGAAACCTACCCCGCCGGGATTGACCTGTGCCATATCCGCGCAGGCGGCACTCGTCGTAATCCCCGTGCGGGGATCGATGACAAAGATTTCTTATTCCACATGGACGGCAAACGCTTGTTCCGGCTGGCATCGGGGCTGATCGAAGCCTACTGGGCAAGATTGCTCTCCGCCGCCCGCTGCGAACTCAGTGACCTGGCGACGGTTGTCCCGCATCAGGCCAGTCACGTCTCGCTCGAACACATGCGCCGGCGGCTGAACGTACCTGCTGACGTGCTGATTGATATCTATCGTCACCATGGCAATCAGGTATCCGCCTCGATCCCGACCGCCCTGCACTATGCGATAACACAGGATCGTTTCATGCCGGGTAAACCAGTGGCGCTGGTGGGTACCGCTGCCGGGCTCACGCTCGGTGGCATGGTATTACTGCCATGAAAATTTTGGTGACAGGATCGACCAGCGGACTCGGACGCAATGCGACAGAATGGTTGCTCAGTGCCGGTCATCAGGTGGTGGCCGCGGGGCGCGATCTGGTGCAGGGAAAAATGCTCACCGTCGCCGGAGCCGATTTCCGCTTTGTCGATCTCGACCACGCGACCGCAGCGGAATTCAGCTCAATGGTTCAGGGCTGCGAGGCCGTCTGGCATTGTGCGGCAAAATCGTCACCCTGGGGGCCGAAGGCGGCGTTTATGCGCACCAACGTTGAGGTCACCGACCGCCTGGCACTTGCCGCCGGGCAGGCAGGGGTGCCGAGATTCGTGCATATTTCCACGCCCGCGATTTATTTTGATTTCCAGCATCATGCAGATCTCGACGAAAGTTATCGCGCCAGGCGCTTTGCCAATCACTATGCTCACAGTAAGTTTCTGGCCGAAGGTTGCATCACGCAACGCCAGCATCAATTTCCCGACACCCGGTTTACCCTCCTGCGCCCGCGCGGTTTATTCGGCGCCCACGACCGGGTGATCATTCCCCGCGTTCTTGAACAAATCCGCATGAATAAAGGTGTACTGCGCCTGCCCCGCGGCGGAGAAACGCTACTGGATTTGACGTTTACGCTCAATGTCGTGGAAGCGATGTGGCTGGCAACGACACAAGAGCATCTTCCTCTGGCGGCGGCCTATAATATTACCAATCAGCAGCCGGAGCAGCTCAAAGAGATGCTCCATCAGTTGCTACAGCAACAACTGAATATCCGTTTTACCATCAAACCGGTGTCGTATTCGCTGCTTTACGGCGTGGCCGCAGGCATGGAACTGCTGGCCCATGCGCGTCGGCGCGAACCGATGCTGACCCGCTACAGCGCGGGTGCGGTGAATTTTGATATGACACTCAGCCAAAGCCGTGCGATAAACGAATTTAATTACCGTCCGGTGTATACCATGGAACAGGGCATCGCGCTGACGGCACAGGCTATGCGGCTTAATAAAGGATTACATCTTGGCTAATCTTACCGCTTTTGAAGTGGGCTATTGCCTGCACCCCGGCTGTATGGCGCTGAAAGGTGCGGGTTGGCGCGTGTGTAAATTCCCTGCCCGTGCCTGGCTGTTAGAAGCCCGGGGCAAACGCTGGCTGTGGGATACCGGCTATGCCGACCATTTCGAGCATCACACCAAAGGAATTCTCAGCCTGTACCGCGCCACCACGCCGGTGCATTTCGACTCAAAGGATGCCCTGTTCCGCCAGCTGGCGAGTCAGGGGATTCAGCCCGCCGATATCACGGCGCTGATTATCTCGCATTTCCACGGCGACCATATCGCCGGGCTGCGTGATTTCAGCGGTGTACCGTCAGTAAGCAGCATGGCCGGGTGGATCCGTTCGCGTAAACTGCGCGGTTTTTCCGCCCTGAGAAGCGCCTTCGTGCCGGGATTAATCCCGGACGATTTCGAAACCGGTTTGCAGTGGATGGAGGCTTTCGAGGAAACGGCCCTGCCGGCTGAGCTCGCCCCGTTTGAGCGCGGCTACCGGCTTCCGGGCAGCGATAATGAAATCATTCTGGTACCACTGCCGGGACACGCCGCAGGACACATCGGCGCGTTTGTCCTCACTGATTCCGGCTGGGAACTGCTGGCAAGCGATGCCGCGTGGTCGCCAAAGAGTTATGAATCACTGCGCGGCCCGTCGCGAATGGCACATCTGGTGATGGACAACAGTGCCGCCTACTATCAGACGCTCAACCGCCTGCATCAGCTCCACCTCAGTGGCAACGTGAAGATCCATCTGTGTCACGAAGGCGATTTATGATCCCGCTGAAAACCCTCTGGCATTATCTGCGCACCCGCAGGCTGGTGTTTGACAGTCGCGAAGCCTTACTGGTCTGGCAACAAAAAAAACTGCGCCAGTTCGCCCGCAAAACGCTGTCACACAGCCCGTGGTTTAAAGCTTACGCGCATCTGCCACACAGCCAGTGGCCGCTGATGAATAAAGCGCTGATGATGGCTAATTTTGATCAGATGAACACAGCGGGTCTGAAGAAAGACACCTTGCTCGCCTGCGCACAGCGGGCGGAACGTGACCGACATTTTACGCCGCAAATTGAAGGTTTCAGCGTCGGGCTTTCTTCGGGAACGTCCGGGCAACGGGGCATTTTTGTTGTCAGCCCGCACGAACAGCAGGTCTGGGCGGGCGGGATGCTGGCAAAAATGTTGCCAAAGGGATTACGTCGCGGCGAGCGTGTCGCGATGTTTTTACGCGCGGATAACAACCTCTATCACAGCGTGAATAACCGCTGGCTGAGTCTGGCATTTTTCGATCTCTTTTCGCCTTTTCAGCCGCAGTTACAGCAGCTGGAAAACTTCGCGCCAACCATCATTGTCGCACCGGCACAGGTACTGCGGCAGCTGGCGCTGGCGGTGCTGAATGAGGAACTGACGCTCAGTGTCAGCAAAGCCATCTCAGTCGCCGAAGTGTTAACGGCACAGGATCGCCAGCTGCTTGAGCAGGTTTTCCCGCAGGTCGGCGAGGTGTATCAGGCCACTGAGGGCTTTCTTGCCGCCACCTGCGAGCGCGGAACGCTGCACCTGAATGAAGAATTTATCCACATCGAACCGGAGTGGATCGACGACCGCCGCTTTGTGCCAGTGATCACCGACTTTACCCGCCATACCCAGCCCATCGTGCGTTACCGTCTGGATGATGTGCTGGTAAAACGCGAGCAACCCTGCGGTTGCGGGCGCGTGACAATGTCACTTCAGCATGTTGAGGGCCGCTGCGATGACTGGCTTGAATTACCCGGCAGCGACGCGCTGCCGCGAATTATGTTTGCCGACGCCTGTAGCCGGGTGATCGCCAATGCCCTGCCGCTGACGGCGGACTACCGGCTCACCCAGCAGGACAACGTCACGCTGATGTTGCAGGGTGAATGTAGTCTGGCCGAACTGCAGGTATGCAAAACGCAGCTGGAGGAGCATTTCGGTGTACAGGCCGTGGATGTTTCTCAGCTACAGTGGATACTTCAGGCGGGCCAGATCCCTGCCAATTTCATGCAGAAAAAACGCCGGATTACGCGCTTACAGGAAGCCGCTCATGGTTAACCGTTTATTGCAGATGCTGCTGGGCTGGGGCTCGGTCGGCGTGGTGTATCACCTGTCGGATGCTTTTCAGCGGGCTGGTATCGTGCTGATGCCGTCGGTGATTGACCGGGCTATCCCGTTCAGCCCCACGGCTATCTGGCTGTATCTGTCATTTTTTCTGATCATCCCTTTGGCGTACCTGACCTGCCCGGCAAACCGGCTGCGTTGGCTGCGTAATTCGATGATGCTCACCGCGCTGTTATCGGGCGTTGTGTATATGCTCTGGCCCACCACCCTGGTGTATCCGCCATTTACGCAGGACACCCTCAGCGGACGGATGCTGAAATCGCTTACTGACATCGACTCGCCGCAGAACTGTTTGCCCTCGCTGCATATGGCGCTGACGGTGCTGTCGGTGTGGGCAGTCAGCGGCGAAAACCGCTGGAAGACCGCCGCTTACGTGCTGTGGTGTTTGGCTATCGGCTTCTCCATTTTGCAATTACGTCGCCATCTGTTTGTCGATTTACTGAGCGGCGCCACTCTGGCGCTGGGCGTCGGCGCACTGCTGTGGCGGTTTATGTTAATTTCGCAGTCAAGTCACAAGGAACGTGCTCATGGTTGATTTAATTATTCCGATCGTTTTTATGCTGGCGGTGGTGTTAGGTGAAGCCTGCCTGTTGCAGTATTTGCGCAAAGAGCCGGTGAACTGGCGGGACGTCATGTTTAATCTCAACTCCGGGCACGTGATGCTGTGGCTGTTTCGCGGACTGGAGATTTTCTGTTACGGGCTGGTGGTCACCCATTTCAGCCTGAACTGGGTGAGCAGCTGGCCGGTGCCGCTGGTGTGGATTTTCGCCCTTCTGGCCTGGGATTTCGGCTTCTACTGGCTGCACCGTCTGCACCATAAGTTCGGCCCGCTGTGGGCAGTTCACGTGGTGCATCATCAGGGCGAGCACTTTAACTTGTCGCTCGGCGTGCGCAATTCCTGGTATTCATCGCTGACCTCTATTCCGTTCTTTATGCTGCTGGCGATCGCCGGTGTGCCGCTGTCAGTCTTTATCGCCGTATCGCTGTTCCATTACAGTGTTCAGCTGTTTAATCACAACGCCCTGACCGGTAATCTCGGATTCCTCGAAAAGATTTTTGTTACGCCTTCACACCATCGCGTTCATCATGTGAATGACCGTTTCTATGCCGATAAAAACTGCGGAGGCACCTTTATTTTCTGGGACAAGATGTTCGGCACCTTCTGGCCGGGTCTGCCGAAGGAGGATTTCACCTACGGTTCCGGCAAGCAGCCGCATCCGCAGAATCCCTTCTGGGCCAGCAATCAGCCATTCTTTCAGTATCTGAAATTGCCGTTCCGCTATCAGACCAAGCCGCCGCAGTTTCGCTGCGCCACCGCCAGCCTGCTCACCGGAGGTATGCTACTGTTCTCGCTGGTTATCGGCTATGTCTGGCAATACGGGTACGGCTATCACGGCACCACCTTGCCGCAGGTCACATTATTCCTGTTACTGATGGCCGGAACGCTGGCGCTGGGCGGTATTGCCGAAGGCCGCAAATGGGGCGTAACGGCGTGGCTACTGATAACAGTAGCGCTCTCGGCGATTTTCCTGATTGGCCTGCGCTGGCACGAAACATTTTGGATCTGGCTGATGCCCTTCATCACCCTGCATGGCGTGAGTCTGGCGCTGGGGTTCGGACGCCGTCAGGCGCAGGTGCCCACCTGTGAGTAAATTACCTGAGATGCCACGGTTTATGCCCGATGGCGAACAGGCGTTTCACCGTGCGCTAAGCATCAAAGCGCAGGCGTATCTGAAAGCGCGCGGCGACCACCGCTATGCCGACGGACTCAGTCTGGTGAAAGCCTTCGCTCTGGCGTTGTGGTGCGTGGCGGGCTACATCATTTGCCTGACGCAGCACAGCGGCTGGGGGTTCTTCGGCGGATATCTGCTGTTTGTGCTGATGGGTATGCTGCTGAACGTCAACGTCAATCACGATGCTTCGCACAACGTCTTTTTACGCAGCACCCGCGCCAATCGCATAATCAGCCGTCTGGTCACGCTGCCGCTGGGTGTTGATCCTGATTACTGGCGGATCCGCCACGTAGAGTTCCATCACCGCTACGCCAACGTCGAGCATTACGATCTGGATACACAAGAAAATGGCATCTTCCGCCAGAGCCCGTACCAGCAATATCGCCCGCACATGCGCTTTCAGCATCTTTACTGGCCACTGATCGCCGCGCTATCCCTGCCTTATATCGCCTGGATTTTTGACTGGTCAGACAGACTGGGCAAAACGCCTTTAAAGCTGACTGATGCGCTGCCCGGCAGACGCGGCTGGGTGATTTTCGCCGGGTTTAAACTTCTGCATTTGTTACTGGTACTGGTCGTTCCACTGTTCGTCGCCCATGCTCATGGCATCAGCGCAGGCGTGGTGATTGCCAGCTATCTGATAAGCCAGATGATCGCCTCCACCTTCGTGGTGTTTCTGCTGCTGGGGACACACTGGGCGCAGGCGGAGTTTTATGAAGCGCCCGCCGCCGGCAAAATGCCGCAGGGCTGGTACAAGCATAATTTCGCCACCGCCTGCGACTGGCGCCCGTCGCCGCTGTGGCTGGAGAAATGGTTCGGGATGCTCAACCTGCATCTGACGCACCATTTGTTTCCGGGCTGGCACCACCGGCATTATCCGGCACTGGCGAAGATAGTTGCCGGTCTGGCCGCCGAACATGGACTGAATTATCGCTGTATCAGCTATCGCCAGCTGCTGCGCGAACAGCAGGATTTTCTGCGCAAAATGGGCAACGGTGACGATCTGCGAACAGCGCAAGGCGCCGGCCCGTGGAGCCAGAAATGACCGCCCCGACCTATCAGCAACGCGACGATCTGGCGCTGCATCGCGACCTGACCAAAGCCGCGAATCAGTATCTGGCGCAGCGTCAGGATCACCGTTTTGCCGATGGCCGGATGATCGCTAAATTGCTGTGTCTGCTCACTCTGTGCGGGCTGTTTTACACCACGGCACTGCTCAGCGGCGACACCGTTATTTTTGCCTGCGGTTACCTGGCGTTTATTTTTACCGCCATGCTGCTGGCTATCAATGCCGTTCACGATGCCTCGCATAATGCGTTTTTCCGCAAGGCATGGGCTAACCGTGCGCTGAACTTTGTGATCTGCATTCCGCTCGGGCTGGACGCCGACTGCTGGCGGGTACGCCATGTGGAATGTCATCACGCGCACCTGAATGTGCAGGGTTACGATCTGGATATCGAGGAAAACGGCGTGCTGCGCCAGACGCCTTTCCAGCGAATAAAAAGCTTTATGCAGGCGCAACAGTATTACTGGCCGTTTGTCGCGGCGCTGACGTTTCCGTGCATCATCTGGTTTTTTGACTGGATTGATCGCGCAGGAAAAACCCGCGTGCAGCCAAAAATGCGCCATCAGGGCGTTCGCGGCTGGGGGCTGTTTCTGACGGCCAAAACGCTGCATCTGCTGCTGGCACTGGCAATCCCCTACTGGATTTTGCACCAGCAAGGCATCGGCGTCGCCACGCTGCTGTGGTGTTATTTAGCCGGGCAGATGCTTTCTTCGCTGATTTTTGTGGTGCTGATTTTAGGCTCGCACTGGGCGATGGGGACGTTTTATGAAGTCCCGGAGGACGGGCATTTCCAACACGGGCGTTATCGCCACGTTTTCGCGACCACCATCGACTGGGTGCCTTCTTTGCGCTGGTTATCCTACTGGATGGGCGAACTCAACCGCCACCTGACCCACCACATTTTCCCCCACTGGAACCACCGGCATTATCCGGCGCTTTCGGTCATCATCGCCCAGGTGACGCAGCGCCACGGCGTGACCTATCACTGCGTTTCACTGAAAGAGATTTTGATTGCCCAGCAGCGATTCCTGCGGGCAATGGGGAAAGGAGAGACGGCGACGGGATTGATGGATAAACCTACTGATAATTCACAATCACCTGATTGCTGAGAATGCGTAACGGCGGGTTCATCGCCCCTCTGCCGGGCACAAAATAAATCAGACGCATCGGCGAACTGGCCGCCTGACCGTAAAAGGAACGGGTCTGCCCGCTGTCTGCGTCGAGCGCCACGCAACGGTTCATGGTGTTACACAATTTCACCTGAAGCCCTGCCGGACGTGGCCCCGTCAGTTCATATTTCCAGCTGACAGTGGTGATGGTCGCCGAGGCGCGCTGCCGTACGGGGGAACCCTCTCCCGCCACCAGCGCCGCCGATGAGGCCATCACGCCACGGTTTTGCAGCGTGACGCCGCGCTGGGTATCCGACCACGAGCCGGACGCCGCCAGCACCTGTCCGCTGGCGCACAACAGCCACAGCCACAGCGCAGCCTTCTTCATCTTCTTATTCCCCACCGATGGTCGCGGTCATGCGGATCTGGCGGCTGTCGCTCATTTCCAGATTCGACATTACGACAATCTGCGGCAGCGAACGGCGCAGGAAACGTGACAACAGCGGACGCAGCGCGTGGTTCACCAGCAGAACCGGCGGCGCACCCAGCATATCCTGACGCTGTAATGCCGCTTCGGACTGGGTCAGCAGACGATCAGCCAGCCCCGGCTCGAGCCCGCCGCCGCTTTGCAATGCCTGCAACAGCAGGCGCTCCAGCGCGGTATCCAGCCCGATGACCTGCACTTCGCCGGTGCCGGGGAACCATTGCTGAGTGATGGCACGGCCCAGGGCCACGCGCACGACCGAGGTCAGTTCATTGGGATCCGGCTGGGTCGGTGCGTATTCCGCCAGCGTTTCAATAATGGTGCGCATGTCGCGGATCGAGACGCGCTCGGACAGCAGGTTTTGCAGCACTTTGTGCATGTTGGTCAGCGAAATCACGCCCGGAATAAAGTCTTCGGTCAGTTTCGGCATTTCTTTGCTGACGCGATCCATCAGCTCCTGCGTTTCCTGACGCCCAAACAGCTCGCGGGCGTGGAGGCTGATCAGGTGATTGAGGTGTGTTGCGACCACGGTACTGGCTTCCACCACCGTGAAACCCTGAATCTGCGCCTGTTCACGCATCGCCGGTTCAATCCACACGGCGGCCAGACCAAAGGCTGGATCGACCGTCGGCTCACCCGGCAGTTCGCCAATCGCGCTGCCCGGATTGATCGCCATCCAGCGGCCCGGATGCGCGGTGCCGGTGCCAATTTCGACGCCTTTCATCAGAATACGGTAGCCCGCGGGCGGCAGTTCGAGGTTATCGCGGATATGAATAACCGGCGGCAGATAACCCATTTCCTGCGCGAATTTCTTACGGATACTGCGGATACGCCCCAGCAGCTCGCCGTTTTGCGCGAAATCCACCATCGGGATCAGCCGGTAACCCACTTCCATCCCCAGCGGATCTTCCAGCTGAACGTCCTGCCAGCTCGCTTCCACCAGTTGCTTGTTTTCACCTTCGACAGGCGCGGCGGCTTTCACCACCGGTTCTTTTTGTTCCTGACCACGGATCCACCAGGCCAGCGCCAGCAGCCCGGTAGTGAACAGCAGGAAGACCAGATTCGGCATTCCCGGCACCATGCCGAGCAATCCGAGCACGCCGGCGCTGAGCATCATGACGCGCGGATTGCGGAACAGCTGGGTGACCATCTGCTCGCCGACGTCCTGATTGGTGCCGACGCGGGTCACAATCACACCCGCTGCGGTGGAGATCACCAGCGCGGGGATCTGCGCGACCAGACCGTCACCAATGGTCAGCAAGGTGTAGCTTTCCGCCGCGTGGCCGAAATCCATGTCATGTTGCAGAACGCCAACCAGCAGGCCACCGACGACGTTAATGATCATGATCATCAGACCGGCCACGGCGTCACCGCGCACGAACTTACTCGCACCGTCCATCGAACCGTAGAAGTCGGCTTCCTGCGTCACGTCACTGCGGCGCTGTTTAGCTTCATCCTCGCCAATCAGACCGGCGTTAAGATCGGCATCGATCGCCATCTGTTTACCGGGCATCCCGTCGAGCACGAAACGCGCGCCCACTTCGGCAATACGCCCCGCACCTTTGGTGATGACCATAAAGTTAATCAAGACGAGGATGATAAAGACCACAATACCGATGGCGAAATTACCGCCGACCAGAAAGTGGCCGAAGGCTTCAATCACCCGTCCTGCCGCCGCGCCGCCGGTGTGACCTTCCAGTAAGATCACACGGGTCGAGGCCACGTTGAGCGACAGGCGCAACAACGTGGAGAACAGCAGAATGGTCGGGAACGCGGCAAAATCCAGGGTCCGCTGGGTGAACATCGCCACCAGCAGCACCATGATGGACAGCGCAATATTAAAGGTAAACAGTAAGTCGAGCAGGAACGGCGGCAGCGGCAGCACCATCATCGACAGGATCATCAGGATCAGGATAGGGCCAGCCAGCACCTGCCATTGTCCGGACTTAAAGTTGGCGGGTAAACGCAGCATCGCGGCCAGATTAGCCATGTGTATCAGTCTCTCCTGCAAAATCCAATGCTTCAGGCACCGGTAAATGTTGAGGTTTTTTAGGGATCAGTCCGCCTTCACGCTTCCAGCGTTTCAGCTGATAAACCCAGGCCAGAACTTCGGCGACCGCCGCATACAGCGCGGCCGGGATTTGCTGACCAATGTCGCTGTGCCGGTACAGCGCACGCGCCAGAGGCGGCGCTTCCAGCATCGGAATTTTGTGTTCGGCACCCAGTTCTTTAATACGCAGCGCCACGTTGCCGGCACCTTTCGCCAGCACCTTCGGCGCGCTCATTTTGTCTTCACTGTATTGCAGTGCCACGGCGTAGTGCGTCGGGTTGGTGACGATGACGTCCGCCTTCGGCACATCGGCCATCATGCGGCGTCGGGCCATTGCACGTTGCTGCTGGCGGATACGCCCTTTGACGTGCGGGTCACCTTCCTGACTTTTATGTTCATCGCGGATGTCCTGCTTGCTCATGCGCAGTTTTTTCAGATTGCTCCAGATTTGCCAGAACACGTCGAACGCAACCATCGGCGTTAACCCGAAGACGACGAGCAGTCCGCAAAAAACCACCATGTGCAGCGCTTCGGCAAGCGCCGGAATGGTCGGCTGGGCGATAAGCCGCAGCATCTCCGGCCATTTGTGCCACAGGTACATTCCTGCCACGCTGCCGACCAGCGACGCTTTTAATATCGCCTTCAGCAACTCCGCCAGCACCTGACCGGAAAACAGCCGCTTGAACCCGGCAATCGGATCCATGCGGCTGGCCTTAAATTCGAAAGATTTCGCGCTGAACATCAGCCCGCCCAGCAGCAGAGGCGCGGCGAGTGCGATCAAAATCAGCCCGCCGATCACCGGTATTAACGCCATTACCGCACGCCCGAGCAGCGACGCCATTTGCTGCAACATCTGCCGGTCGTTGCCGATAACGTTGTGATCGAAATTCAGCCCCTGCGCAATCATCACGCCGAGCTGACGCGACATGGATTCACCCGACATCCACAGCAACGTCAGGCCGCCGCCGAGCATCAGCATCGATGTCAGCTCGCGCGAGCGCGGGATCTGACCTTCTTCACGGGCTTTTTCTAACCGGTGCGCCGTGGGGGCTTCACTTTTTTCGAGATCGCTTTCTTCAGCCACCGGCGGTTCCTGTCAGGGTTTACCCGGCTGCAAAAAGCATCGGGCACAATTTCACGCATAGCATGACAAAAGCGGCGAAGTCCTATTGATTGAAAAACGATATAAAGAGGCGGCTATTCAGTAGATGAATGTCGGAATTGAAATTGCGGATAGGGAATTACGCTCCATCAGGAAAGAGAGCGACAAAAGGGTCGGGGCGTTCTCGTCGCAGGCAGTTTGGACTCGGACAGCGCACAGGAACCGGAGCGTACACGTAGTACGTGACGGTTCCGAGCACTGCCCGGGTTCAAAATGGCAAGTAAGATAGCCCTTTAGAATCCCAGACTATCCAGTAGGTCATCGACCTGTTCCTGCGAGGCGACTACGCCGACACCGTTGGTGTCGAGCTGCGGGCCGTTGAGCAGGCTGTCGTTTTCACGTTTCGCTCTGGCCTGTTGTTCAGGAATGTTTTCCATCAGTACCATCAGCAGCTGATTTTCAATTTCCTGCACCACGGTCATCATGCGTTTGATCACCTGACCGGTCAGATCCTGGAAGTCCTGCGCCATCATGATTTCCATCAACTGTGCGTTGGTGAAACCGGTATGCTCAGGCACTTCTTTCAGGTAGCCGCGGGTATCGGAGACCAGTTCACGCGCGTCAGACAATTCGATCGGATTCTCAAACCATTCATCCCAGCGCTTATCGAGCTTTTTCGCGCCGGATTCCAGTTTGTTCTGCACAGGCTGGGCCGCTTCCACGCAGTTCAGCGCACGCTCGGCCGCCTGTGCGGTCATGGTGACGACGTAATCGAGACGATCGCGTGCATCAGGAATCGCTTCAGCCGCCTGAGCAATGGCCTGATCCAGGCCAAGTTCACGCATACTGTCACGTAACATACGAGTCAGTTGCCCAATGCGGGCGATGATATCGCCCGCGGTTGCTGCATCATTTGCAGGCATTGGTATCTCTGCCATAAGTACTCCTACATGCCCAGTTTTTCGAAGATTTTGCCCAGCTTTTCTTCCAGCGTGGCGGCGGTAAATGGCTTCACGACGTAACCACTGGCACCGGCCTGCGCTGCGGCCACGATGTTTTCTTTTTTCGCTTCAGCGGTGACCATCAGTACCGGCAGTTTTGCCAGTGCGGCATCAGCGCGGATCGTTTTGAGTAAATCCAGACCGTCCATGTTTGGCATGTTCCAGTCGGATACCACGAAGTCAAAACCCCCGCCGCGCAGTTTGTTCAGCGCATCTACGCCATCTTCTGCTTCTTCCACGTTCTGGAAGCCCAGCTCTTTCAAAAGGTTGCGAACAATACGACGCATGGTAGAGAAATCGTCTACTACCAGGAATCTCAGATTTGGATCGGCCATGTTTTATCTACTCCTAAGGTTTGCTACCCAGCGCAAGGCTGAAAAATTAAATACGTAATGCCTGACCGGCTGATATTTGTGCCAGCATTCGCTGACTGATTTGGCTGAGATCCACCACTTCATTGACGCCACCGGTGGCGATAGCCTCACGAGGCATACCGAAAACCACACAACTGGCTTCATTTTGTGCCAGGGTATACGCCCCTGCGCGATGCATCTCCAGCATGCCGGCGGCGCCGTCATTGCCCATTCCTGTCAGGATCACCCCGACAGCATTGCGTCCGGCGAACTGCGCCACCGAACGAAATAACACGTCAACCGACGGACGATGGCGGTTCACCGCCGGACCGTCGTTCAACTTAACCTGATAGTTAGCCCCGCTGCGCGTCAACTCCATATGCCTGTCGCCCGGCGCGATGTACGCATGACCCGGTAAAACGCGCTCGCCGTCTTCGGCCTCTTTCACCGTTATCTGACACAGCTTGTTCAGACGTTCGGCAAACGAGCGCGTGAACCCCGGCGGCATATGCTGGGTGATCATCAGTGCCGGACAGGTCGGCGGCAGCGGCTGCAACACGTGGCGGATCGCCTCGGTGCCGCCGGTGGAAGAGCCGATGGCGATCAGCTTTTCACTGCTGAGCAGCGGCGTATGGCTGAGCATGCGCGGCTGGTCGAGATTGACGCTTTTGTTCAGACGCGCTTTCGACGCGGTGCGGATCTTGTCGGCAATCATTTCGCTGTACGCCAGCATCCCTTCACGGATGCCCAGCTGAGGTTTGGTCACGAAATCAATCGCACCCAGCTCCAGTGCACGCAGCGTGATTTCCGAGCCTTTGCCGGTCAGCGATGACACCATCACTACCGGCATCGGGCGCAGCCGCATCAGTTTTTCCAGAAAATCCAGCCCGTCCATGCGCGGCATTTCGACATCCAGCGTCAGCACGTCCGGGTTAAATTTCTTGATAAGATCCCGCGCGACCAGCGGATCCGGCGCGGTGGCCACCATTTCCATATCGGGATGGCTGTTAATGATTTCAGTCATCAGCTGACGCATTAACGCCGAGTCATCGACGCTCAATACTCTGATTTTATTCATTACCTCTCCTTGGCGAGGCCATAGACGGTCTGGCCGCGCAAATAAAATTCCCGGCTGATCTGGCTGAAGTTTTCGGAGTGTCCGGCGAACATCAGGCCACCCGGTTTAAGTAACGGAACAAATCGGCGTAAGATTTTCTCCTGTGTTTCTTTATCGAAATAAATCATCACATTGCGGCAGAAAATTGCATCGAATGGCCCGTTCAGCTGCCAT
Source organism: Rahnella inusitata (assembly GCF_965118895.1). Lineage (GTDB taxonomy): Bacteria > Pseudomonadota > Gammaproteobacteria > Enterobacterales > Enterobacteriaceae > Rahnella > Rahnella inusitata_A. The sequence continues at coordinate 16,271 of NZ_CBCPJJ010000006.1, read as the reverse complement.
TGGTTCGCCAGTAAATTCAGCTGCTGGAACGCCACCATCTGCGTCAGTTCCGGACGGGCGCGCACCAGACCACTGTGCGGGCCGGTCCCCTTGAGGAAGAACTTCTGCAACTGCTGCGGACTGAGCGTGCGTAATTCTTCCTGGCGATAGACGCCCGCCGTGGCTTTTTCCAGCACCTGCGTATCAATGTCGCTGGCCTGAATGCGGCAGTTGGCCATACGCGGCCCCAGCGCTTCGCTCAGGGTCATGGCGATAGAGTACGGCTCTTCGCCCGTTGAGGCGGCAGTGCTCCAGACGCTGTAGTTATTCGGTCGCGAACGCGCATGTTCCGCAAGGATCGGGAAGTGGTGCGCCTCACGGAAAAAGGCCGTCAGGTTGGTGGTCAGCGCATTAATAAACGCCTGCCACTCTGCGCTGCTGGTGTCACTTTCCAGCATGGCCAGATAACTGCCGAAATCGTTCAGCCCGAGGATCCGCAACCGCCGGACGAGGCGGTTGTAGACCATTTCCCGTTTGTGATCCGCCAGCACGATACCTGCGCGCTGGTATATAAGTTCGCTTATCCGACGGAAATGGATATCTGACAGCGGTAACCGCTGGATCATCTGTGCCATGATCGAGGTGTTATCAGCACTCATTGGTGAGCCTGGTTGATTCATGGTGCAGCTCCAGTAACGAACGGGTGATACTTCTAAATTCTTGTTGACGCGTCATTGCATACCGGGCTGTCAGAAGGTTTCCCAGTTATCCGCCGCTCCCGCACGGGCGGTCGCAGGAAGTAACGTGGGTTGCGTCACCTGACGCGGCGTAAAGCCGGAGACCTGTCCGTTGCGCGGTTGCAGCACACCTTCTGACGTCGCTAAGCGGAATACGGATACCGCGCGGGTCAGATTTTCAGATTCGACTTCCAGCGCATGGGTGGCAGAGGCCGCCTGCTGAACCAGCGTGGCGTTCTGCTGGGTCACCTGATCCATCTGCGTAACGGCAATCGACACCTGCTCAATACCGCGACTCTGCTCGTCCGACGCTGAGGCGATTTCGCCCATGATGTCGGTGACGCGGGTGACGGCGCGCACGATGTCATCCATCGTATTACCGGCGGATTCCACCAGTGCGGAACCCTGACTGACGCGGCTGACGGACTCGTCGATCAGCCCTTTAATCTCTTTGGCGGCCTGCGCACTGCGCTGTGCCAGACTTCGCACCTCACCGGCGACCACGGCGAACCCGCGACCTTGTTCCCCCGCACGGGCGGCTTCCACGGCGGCGTTCAGCGCCAGAATGTTGGTCTGGAACGCAATGCCGTCGATGACGCTGGTGATGGCACTGATTTTCTTCGAACTGCCGGCGATGTCATTCACGGTTTTCACCACGTTGCCGGTCAGTTCGCCGCCCTTCTCAGCCGTGTTTGATGCATCGCGCGCCAGCTGTGTGGCCTGACGGGCGTTTTCGGCGTTCTGTTTTACGGTCGCCGTCAGTTGCTCCATGCTGGCAGCGGTCTCTTCCAGTGCGGAAGCCTGCTGTTCAGTACGCGCAGAGAGATCTGTGTTACCGGCAGCGATACCTTTCAGGCCAGAGAACATGGTGTCTGCGCCATGACGCACGGTGCGCACGGTGTTTGCCAGCGACTGCTGCATCTGATGCAGGCTGTCGAGCATGACTTTAATTTCGTAGCGGCCTTCAACAGCGATCGGTGCCGAGATATCGCCCGCGCCGATGCGGTCAAAATGCCCGCGCATGACGGTCAGCGGCGTAAACAGGATCCGCCGGGTGATGATCAACGCCAGCGCGGTCAACAGCACCAGCAGAACAATAATCACCGACGTATTCACCATCACGTTCTGATAAGACTCGACCGTTTGCTGCTGCGCCTGCTGGAAACGTCCGCCGACATACTCGGTGTAACTGCCGACGTCTTTCTGGAACTGATCCTGATATTTCTGTGCCGGGCCGTTAAGGAAGCCCTGCATGTCGCCCGCTGACAGCATGTCGTTAAGCGATTGCAACATGTCGTGCAGCTGCTGATAGCTGGCTTTGTTCACCGCCGTCAGTTCCGCCGCTTTCTCCGTTCTGCGTGGTAACGCTAAAAATGCCGCATACGCGTCTTCGGCTTTTTTCAGGCTGGCTTTGGCATCGGCCATCAGCTGTGTGATGTTGTCCTGTGGCTGTTTCAGTGCCAGACGCGTTGCCGCGCGGTTCAGGGTATTACGGGTTTGTAGCAGATATGACCAGCTCTGGCTCAGCGCATCGCGTTGCTGAGTCGTATTTGAAATCTGTTCGAAGTTTGTTTTATCCGTGTGGGCGGCGTACAGCGATAAACCGCTGTTAACCAGTTGCATCACAAAAAACACTAACAACAGTAAAAACATGCAGGTGGACACACGGATGTGCTTAAACATGGGTAGCCTCTTTATGTGCCGGCCCTGACCGGCACAGTATTTCTTATAATTATTGCGATGTACGTGGCTTAAAAAGTTTCCCAGTTTTCAGTCAGATTGCTTTCAGAAGCGCCACCTGTACCGGCTTTAGAACCTGACAGGTTTGGCGTCAATAAAGGCAGTCTTGACGAAGACGAAGTTACCGGGCGCACGCTGTTTGTTACGGACTGACTCAGGGTAAACACCGCCACGGATTGCGTCAGCAGGCTCGCCTGCTCTTCCAGCGCCGCCGAGGCGGACGCGGATTCTTCAACCAGTGAGGCATTCTGCTGCGTCACCCGATCCATTTCGGTAATCGCCTGCGCGACCTGCTCAATCCCCCGGCTTTGTTCATCCGATGCCGAGGTGATTTCGCCCATGATGTCGGTGACGCGGGTGACCGCATTCACCATGTCATTCATGGTTTCACCGGCACTTTCTGCCAGTACCGAACCGGTATTAATGCGGCTGACGGAATCATCAATCAGACCTTTAATTTCTTTTGCTGCCTGTGCGCTGCGCTGCGCCAGGCTGCGGACTTCACCGGCCACGACCGCAAATCCGCGACCTTGTTCACCGGCACGCGCAGCTTCAACCGCGGCGTTCAGTGCCAGAATATTGGTCTGGAAGGCGATGCCGTCGATCACACCGGTAATGTCGGTGATTTTCTTCGAGCTGCTGGCAATGTCGTTCATGGTTTCGACGACGTTCGCCACCACTTTGCCGCCTTTCAGTGCCGTTTCCGATGCGCTCAGTGCCAGCTGGCTGGCCTGACGGGCGTTTTCGGCGTTCTGTTTCACGGTTGCGGTCAGCTGCTCCATGCTGGCGGCAGTTTCTTCCAGCGCCGAGGCCTGTTCTTCTGTACGGGAAGAGAGATCGCTGTTACCGGCAGAGATTTCGCTCGCGCCGCTGTAAATCGCGTCTGCGCCGTGGCGCACGCCAGATACCGTACGGATCAGTTCTTCCTGCATGTACTTGAGACTATCGGCAAGCTGGCCGATTTCATTACGGCTTTTCACCACTATTTCGTGCGTCAGGTCACCGGTCGCGATTTTACGGATGGTAACGACGATATTTTTCAGCGGATGAATCAAAATGCGCTGCACACCGACCCACGCCAGAATGATGATAATCGCCAATACAATCAGTACGGTGCCCAGCATCCACAACGCGTGGCTGAAGGAGTTCTCGCTGACTTTCACGGCGTTGTCATACAGATGGTCGTTTTGATCGATATAGGACACGAACGCTTTTTCGAAGTTATCCTGATACTGCTGCGTCGGCTGTTCGAAGAAATCGTTGATGCGCCCGAGACCAATCAGCTCAATCAGTTCCGCCAGGGCATCATGCAGCACCAGGTAATTTTTTTTCGCTTCCGCCGCTAACGCCGGATTCTGGCTGGCATCCACCGGGATTTTTTGATAATTGGCAAAATGCTGATCGGCGATTTTCAGATCTTTGGTCGCCGTGTCGACCAGCTCTTTAACCGTCGCGCCGCTGCCCATCTGGTTGGCGTCGAGCATAAAACGAATGCCTGCGCGGTTAAGCGTGTTGCGGGTTTGCAGCAAATAGATCCAGCTGGCGTTAAATTCCGCCTGCTGTAAACGGATCTGTTGCGACGTGGTGAAATTGTCTTTGTCCGTCTTCAGGGATTTGAAGAACAGGCCACCGGATACCAACTGTAAAGCACCGAAGACCACCAGTAAGATCACGATGCCCGTGACCACTTTCATACGGTTAAACATGTTGTTCCTTTTTAAATGAGAATTATCTGGAAGGGTTATCGGCAGGATTGAGGGGAACTTTATGTGATGGGGATCGAAAATTTGGGGGGGCGTGGTTGAGGATTAACGTCGAAACTCTGGGTGTTGACCTGCACGAAGGTCAAAACCGTGGGCGTCGGCCCACACCGACTTGGGGGGCGGCCTGTCGCCGCCACCCCCCAAGACCCCCCGGGCTCTTAAACTGCGCGCTGTCGCTGGAACGACGGACCTGTTCTGGTGCTCCAGCGTGTGGCGCAAAATCCTGCCGCTACGCGGTGCCTTCACTCGGTCCTGAAGCCTCTGGTCTTCAGGCCGCTCCGTTCAGCAGGATTTTTGAGCGCGCCATGGGGGGTTTTAGGGCGAAAGAATCGGGGGATGGAGGGATGGGGATTTACCGGTACGGCAGTGAAATCGGATTGAATAGAAGGGGGTGAACCCTTCTATCTTTCATTTAGATTATCGACTTAGCTGTATTTCGTTTTGCTATACCGGCTCGGCCAGATAGTTTCTGCTTTTACGCCAATCGATTCGGCAATGAGTCTTTCGCCTTTCGGCCATTTGCGCGTTAAGGCATTCGACAGTGTTGAGGAGCTGAGCCCTGCGTGGCGTGAAACGGCGGCGAGGGTTGTGCCTTTCTTTTTAATCGCAGCAATGATATCCGCCTGATGCCAGTCCTGTTTCATACTGCCTCCTCGCAATTCGTATACAGCGCACTGCGCAGCATCTCGAAACGCTCCCACAAAATAAACGCGAGGATCTCTTTTATCTTTTTGTCGTGCAGCGTCATCAATGCGTAATTCAGCGCCATGCACTGATCGCACAGCTCAGAAGGTTCGAGTTCGGTGTAATCGAACAGGCCATCGTCAGCGGGTATCTCGAATTGTTTGCGATGTTCTGGAACCGGCTGCATCAGCGCCACTTCGAGGTTTTCAAGCTGATGCTGCATCATCAGCGAAAGCGTTTTTTGCGCCCCACTGTTCTGCGGATTGATCATCGCATTCGCGATTAAACGGCAGCTGTCGGTGATTGACCATGAATCTTGGGTATCTGAAGTTTGGGTAATATCCATTTACGTTGAACCTAAGTTAGATTGCGTAATACGTTACCTCCTTAAGTTCCTACACCCAGGCGGTAACTCAGACGGGGGTAGGAATATCGGTTACCCTCCCGACCAGCCCGAGGGCTGCCCCGCCTGAGTTACCAAACAATATACTGAATTTATGCTGGTAATACAGTGCAATGGCACTCACATTTATAAATGCCACCAGGGGTTCAGGTTCCTACACCCGGCTGCGGATTTTGCCGCAGCGAGAACACTTTAGCCAAATACCCACACAGATGAAATGGGCAAATAACGAGAATGGGATATTGCTTCCAGAGAGTTTTTTTTCGTTTGCAGTCAGTTGCATTAGGCACGATTGACTGGTGTTGGGAAGGGCTGCCTGGGCGGCAGTGAACAGTGAAGGACACTAAGTCAGCATTTGAGAAGTTTTCTAAGCTGCCTGTACGGCAGTGAACTGTTAGAGATTGAGGGTACTACTCTGAACGAAAAGAGATTATCTCTGTTTGATGGGAAAAACCCTCTTTTTTTCTGGTTAATTACACCTTTAAAAATCAGTCAGTTAGATTTGGAGATAAAAAAAGGGTTTTGACAGCGGAGTGGTCTGCTATACCCCTTCGCAGGGGAAGGAGCAAACCAAAGCCCGAGTTTGAACTTTGATTTTACGAGGAAGGCACAAAACGAGGGTTTTATTCGATCGAGACTGGCGCGATCAAAAAATCCTGCTGAACGGAGCGGCCTGAAGACCTGAGGCTTCAGGACCGAGAGAAGGGACCGCGCAGCGGCAGGGTTTTGCGCCACACGCTGCGGTGACAGAACATGTCCGTCGTGCCTGCGACAGCGCGCAGTGAAAAGAGCGTGGAGTCCAGAGGCCCGCGCGATAGCGGGTCTCTGGTCGGTGTGGGCCGACGCCCACGACCTTGACCTTAACGCTAAAACTGAAGCTAAAGCAGCCCCCTTACCCCTTACTCACCGTATCAATCAACGCCATTTCTTCACTGCTCAGCAACTTCTCAATATCCACTAAAATCAACATTCTGTCCCCAAGTGACCCTAAACCGGTCAGGTACTCAGTCGACATCGTCACCGCGAATTCCGGCGCAGGACGGATCTGATCTTGTGTCAGCGACAGCACATCAGATACGCCGTCAACCACAATCCCGACCACGCGGTTTTCGAAGTTGAGGACGATAACGACGGTATTTTCATTGTAAATCACGTTTTCCTGCGCAAATTTCACACGCAGGTCGAGAATTGGCACGATCACGCCGCGCAGGTTGGTGACGCCTTTAATGAATGCGGGCGTGTTCGCAATGCGGGTTACCTGATCGTAACCACGGATTTCCTGCACTTTCAGGATATCGATACCGTATTCTTCATCGCCCAGGGTAAAGATCAGGAATTCCTGTCCTACCGTTTCGCCCGCAATTTTTGCCACAGTTGCAAGTCCTGCCATGTTATTCACCCTTAAATCAGCCTGAGTTTTTACGCCCGGTGGCCGTCACCTGACGGGCCAGCCACCGGAGGTTTTGCATGCTTTTATTGTTAATCACATCACGCGGCAGATGCGCCCGTCGCACGTTTGTCACGGTTCAGCGCCTGCAATGCCGACACGTCCACAATCAGCGCCACGCTGCCGTCACCCAAAATGGTGGCGGCGGAAATACCCGGCACTTTGCGATAGTTGCTTTCCAGATTCTTTACCACCACCTGATGCTGACCAATCAGCTGATCGACCAGTAAGGCGTACCGACGCCCTGCACTTTGCAGGATCACCACGATGCCCTGCGTGGCTTCGGTCTTCGCGGCTTCAACGTCAAACACGTTGTATAGCTCGACCAGCGGCAGATATTCGCCACGCACTTGCAGAACGCGTTCGCCACCGGCCAGCGGGTGTAAATCTTCTGCCAGCGGTTGCAACGATTCCATCACCGCATTCAATGGCAGAATGAAGACTTCTTTGCCGACTTTGACTGACATGCCATCGAGGATAGCCAGCGTCAGGGGCAGCAGGATACGGATCGTCGTGCCTTTGCCCTGCTGGGAATGGATTTCGACGTGACCGCCCATTTCCTGGATGTTTCGTTTCACCACGTCCATGCCCACGCCACGGCCAGACACGTCGGTGACTTTCTCCGCCGTCGAGAAACCCGGCGCGAAAATCAGCATACCGACGTCTTCGTCGCTCATGCTTTCACTGACGTTCATGCCCTGCGACAGCGCTTTCGCGATGATACGTTCGCGGTTCAGCCCCGCGCCGTCATCCACCACTTCGATGCAGATATTGCCGCCCTGATGCTCCGCTGACAGCGTCAGGTTGCCGGTCGGCGGTTTGCCGTTGGCAATACGCACGTCCGGAGTTTCAACGCCGTGATCGAGACTGTTACGCACCAGGTGCGTCAGGGGATCGATAATGCGTTCAATCAGGCTCTTATCCAGTTCGGTGGAACTGCCAAGCAAGGTAAGTTCGATTTGCTTATTCAGCTTGCTCGCCAGATCACGCACCAGACGCGGGAAGCGGCTGAAAACGTATTCCATCGGCATCATACGAATCGACATCACTGATTCCTGCAGGTCACGGGCGTTACGCTCCAGCTGGCCCATACTGTTGAGCAGGTCGCTGTGCGCCACCGGATCCAGCAGATCGGAACGCTGTGCCAGCATCGACTGAGTGATCACCAGCTCGCCGACCAGGTTGATCAGCTGATCGACCTTTTCAACCGCAACACGGATGCTGGTGGATTCCGGCGCTTTTGGCGCACGGGGTTTCGGCGGTTCGCTGTCAGGCACGGCGGTCAGTACCGGCGCAGGACGCGGTGCGGCCGGTGCAACAGGTGCTGCGACAGCGGCAGGTGCGGCGGCAACGGGCTCAGCGGCAGCCGGAGCCGTCGCCTGCGTGAAGCTGATTTGTTCCGGTTCGAGCACGAAACACAATACCGCGATAATGTCGTCTTCGGTGACTGTAGTCACCAGCGTGGCTTCCACACTGTCTTCAGTTTGCACCGGATCTACGATGTCACCCAGATTGCCCAGCTCTTCGAGCATCACCGGTACTTCCTGCGGCTTAAGGCCGGACAGGCGCACGCGCATGCCGCCTTTGCCTGCGACAGGTGTCGCAGGGGCAGCCATTTGTGCAGGTTCATCGGTGACAACGTGAAGATCGGCAGCCGGTTCACGCGCTTGCTGCACGTCGAGCGCCAGTTGTCTCAGGGCAGCGCAGATGTATTCGAAACTGTCTGCATCGGGATCCCGCGAAGATTTATAGGCGTCCAGTTGCTCCTGCATAATATCTTTCGTTTCCAAAAACAGGTTGATAATGTCGGTGCTCAGGCTCATCTCTGCGCGTCGCGCACCGTCGAGCAGGTTTTCCAGTAAATGGGTGGTTTCCTGCAGAACCGTAAAGCCAAAGGTCGCTGCGCCACCTTTAATTGAGTGCGCCGCGCGGAAAATCGCGTTGAGCTGCTCAACGTCGGGCGCATCGGGATCAAGTAACAACAGATGTTGCTCCATGTCCGCCAGCAACTCGTCGGCTTCATCAAAAAACGTCTGATAAAAATCAGTTATATCCATGCTCACGTGATCACCTCTGCTGTGAATCGCGGCTTGTTGATGTGGTCGCAGGTGCCGTGCCTGCCGCGACAGCCGGAGCTGCCGTCGCGGGTTGAGCGTCGGCCGATGGTGTGGCTGGCGCCTGCGTCTCAATCCTGGTGGTGGTTAATGTGGTTACCGCTGTTGCTGATTCTGATGAAACTGCTGGCGCTGAAGGTTCGGGGGCAGCAGCGGCAGGTGCCGGACTCATCGCCGGTGCCACGGATGGCGCTGACTGAGCTTGCGGAACCTCACTTTGTGTTGCCGGAACTTTCGGAGCCAGCGCAGGCGCGGTACTGCGGCCTGGAACTTGTCTTTGCAGCTCGCCCGCGTCACTGATCGTGATCGCTTCGCCCTCGCTGTTTTCCCGTTCAATAGCTTCCTCAGCGTGTTTGTTGAGGACCAAAATACTGATACGACGATTTATCGCGTCGCCTGCCGGATGATTTTTGAGTTGCATGGTCGATCCCATGCCCATCACCCGCAGCACTTTTCCTTCGCTCAGCCCGCCGATAATCATTTCCCGACGTGACGCATTGGCGCGGTCGGTCGATAATTCCCAGTTGCTGTAGCCGCGTTCGCCCTGTGCATAAGGCATGTCATCGGTATGACCGGCCAGACTAATTTTGTTCGGAAAATCATCCAAAACCGGGCCAATCGCGCGCAGAATATCTCGCATGTACGGCTCAACGATGGCGCTGCCCAGCTGGAACATCGGGCGGTTCTTGCTGTCGATGATCTGAATGCGTAACCCCTGTTCGGTCAGGTTAATCATCAGATGCGGACGCAGTCCTTTTAAGCGCGGATCCGAGGCCAGCATCTCTTCCAGTTTTTCCTGCAACTTCTTCAGATCGCCTGTTTCACGAATTTCACGGGCATCGCCCTGCGACTGGATCATCTTATGCACTTCGCCGTCCTGCACGGTCGGGTCTTCCCCGCCGCCCGGGATCGGGCTGGTCGCATCGCTGCTGCGCGGGCCGCCGGTAATGGCCACCGCCAGCGGCGTACGGAAGTATTCGGCAATCTGCACCAATTCTTTAGGGCTGGAGATCGAAATCAGCCACATCACCAGAAAGAAGGCCATCATCGCCGTCATAAAGTCAGCGTAAGCAATCTTCCATGAACCGCCGTGATGCCCGCCGCCGTGTTTACTCTTTTTCTTACGTACAACAACGATGGGATGGCTTTGATGCTTCATACGTTTTCTTCTTCAGCTTGTTTCTGTGGTGATTTAACCTGACGAACGTGCTCCTCCAGTTCGATAAAGGAAGGGCGTTCTGTGGTGTAGAGCGTCTTGCGGCCAAACTCGACGGCGATTTGTGGCGCATACCCGTTGAGACTCGACAGCAAGGTCACTTTGATGCACTGCATCATTTTAGTGTTTTCAGCGCTCTTCTGGCGTAACAGGCTGGCCAGAGGAGACACGAATCCGTACGCCAGCAAGATGCCGAGGAAGGTCCCGACCATCGCATGCGCGATCAGTGCGCCAAGCTCTGCTGCCGGACGGTCTGCTGCGGCCAGGGTGTGGACGATCCCCATTACAGCCGCGACGATACCAAACGCCGGAAGTGAATCACCCACCAGCGCCAGGCTGTTAGCCGGCACTTCGCTTTCGTGCTCGTGGGCTTCAATCTCTTCATCCATCAGCGCTTCAATCTCAAACGCATTCATGTTGCCGCTGACCATCAGACGTAAGTAGTCAGTCAGATATTCCACTAAATGTTTATCGGCAAGGATGCGCGGATAATTAGCGAAAATGTCACTTTCAGCAGGATTGTCGATGTCATTTTCCAGCGACAGCATCCCCTGTTGGCGGGACTTGGCTAATAAGCGATAGAGCAAGGCCATTAAATCCATGTACAACGCTTTGTTGTATTTGGAGGCGCGGAACAGCTGCGGCATCGCGCGCATGGTGGATTTAATCGCTTTACCGTTGTTACCGACGAAGAAAGCACCGATACCGGCACCGCCGATGATCAGTAATTCTGCTGGTTGGTATAACGCGCCCAGTTCCCCGCCGACGAGCATGAAACCGCCAAACACTGAGCCCAGCACCACGATGTAACCTATTATCACTAGCACGATGAATCCTTAATTCGATGTGGTTTTAGGGCGAGGAAAAGCGCATCGCCGTGAGCCTGCCGAAATCTATGCAACACCAAACAATTGCATAAACGGTGCCAGACAAAGGCAAAGAGATGAGGGGGAAAAATAGGGAGCGGTGTTACCACCGCCCGGGCATTCTTACTGCGACCCTGACATCTCAGACTGCGCGCTTGACCTTTTCGTCCAGCTCTTGAGATGTTATATCGGCAACCTGCGGGGAAAGTTTACGTTTTTTTACTGCGCGGGATGGGGGTTGGCAAAGACTGCAAACAAACCCGTGGCGGGGCTGGTGTGCATGGGTAATAAATGAACCGTCGCAACAGTTGCAGGCGGAAAGCTGCAACATGCCGCTGTCGACAAAACGCACCAGCGTCCAGGCACGGGTCAGCGCTAAAATCGGGGCTTCACCCGGCTGTTCAGGGCACTGTTCGAGGTACAAACGGTAGGCACTGATCACTGCTTCGACGCCATTACAATGCCCGCTCTTCATCAGGAAAGAGTAAGCGTTGTAAAACATTGAGGAGTGAATGTTTTGCTCCCAGGTCATGAACCAGTCCGTCGAGAACGGCAACATGCCCTTAGGTGGCGGGCTGCCACGTAATTCTTTATAAAGTTTTATCAGACGGCCACGGCTTAACTGCGTTTCGCTTTCCAGCATCTGCAATCTCGCGCCGAGTGAAATCAGCTCCATGGCGAGCTGAATATCACGTGCTTCCTGAACAATGCTTTTTTCCGCCGGTTTAACTGGCGTGTCTTTGATTAGCATGTTGCGCCCTTAATAGACATGACTACGCCCTTTTCTTCATGGCGCCGCTGTCTCTCGCCGCCAGACCTTTAAGCAGGTGGCTCGACAACAGGATACCGGTGTGGATTTGTTGCAAATCGTCGACGCGGGATTCCTGAGTCAGGCGTTCAATGGTCTTGCTGTCATCAAAGCGAAACTGGCAAAGAAGCTGATTCGTTTCAGCTAATTTCACCATCTGTGGCAACGTGAGTTGACCTAAAGCATCTGCCATCACGTCATCTATCCCTAAACGGAACATTGCGGAGGCTTTTTCGTCGTTAATCAAACGCTGTGCCAAAAGTAAATATGACAGGTTGATATCATATATGTGCTTAAGCAATTCGGACATGCTGTTCTACCCCATTACCGATGCCACATTTTTAATGTGGCTGATTGATAGACATATTCCATGCAGCAAGAGTTTTACCCGGCTTGTCAGGGAGTATTTTTTCACTATCAAAACAATTAGATCATTGGCTGATTAATAAATCTCACGACGTAAAAATGGATTTATCCCGCGGTATTTACTTCACCGCCAATACAAGGTTGTTCCTGATGTAAACTAAATTAAGTGTGACAATTGCAATGCTAAGTAATCTTCAAACATATCAGTTTTGGTGTACTGGCAGGGTCCGTTGCTGTGATGGAGTGTCGTTCAGTGAAACGCTTTTACATACATTATTAGGAATAATCTTACTACGACGCAACTCTACCCCTCTTTCCTTTATACATACAATCTAACTGATCACGAATTTTGAATAAAGTGTGACACACATCACATAATTGAAATTTATTTTATCCTAAAAAGCGCACTTTATCGTAAAAATTTGCGCAGTTTTAACGCAAAAGTAAAAAAGCATCTAAAAACCCGCCTCCAGACTGCTTTTTTGAGGGGTTTTGAGATCATTTTGTACAAAGACCGCCTAAAGCCAAATGATAAGAATAATCCTAACTTAAGCATAGACAGCACAGTGAAATGTGCTGGTAATTTCTGATAGCGCGATCATTGTGCTAAATGTACACAACCCAGTCAGTATGCGGGGTGTGGAGGATTTGCGTTAAGGAATTTTGGTTAAAAATGATGCGAAAGGTTTTGAAAACGTGAACAACTACACGATTTGAAAAGTAAAAAGACAATGAGTGTAAGAAAATGTGTTGGGGTACGGGGAGTCATCCGGTGAGCAGACCAGATTGATAAGCAGATGTGATGTTACGCGGGCAATATGCCGTCCTCCGGTATCGGCAAACTTCACAATAACTTTAGTGATCAGACTTAAAAAAGTGGTTTATACCGGATAATCACAAATAAAAAGATGGCGATTAGGATTTTTATTACCTATACAGCGGTCTTATCCCCTTTTTATCAGTAAAAAACGCGTAAAGAACATTTCTGACAACCCCATCAACGCAATGAGTTAATCAACCAGCGAAATAAAGGGTTATTGAGGTAGGTTTTTTAAATAAAGAAAGTGATGTTAACTCTGATGAGACGATTATGGAGGAGGAAGACTTTCATTCAAAAGCTGTCAGTTCATTACTCAATGAGCATTCTGACTGGATTAACCTGCCGCTAATTCCGGCAGGTCATAACTTAATATTATTACTCGCAGAGTAATGGTTGTGACATCGCTTAGAAAGGCATCGTCCGCGGATCGGGGTATTGATATTCAAAACCCAGCTCTTTGCAGATGCGCTCGCCGTCTACCGTTTTGCCTTTCGATGCTGAAGCTTCTTCAGCAAACGTCGGCGCTTCCAGGCCCATCTGACGTGCCAGAGCCGGATAGAATTCGGACTTAGCCGGATGATGCGGTGCGCAGAGGTTATATGTGTGGCCGCCTTTCGGCAGACTCAGCAATAAGGTGATCGCCGCGATCACATCATCCTGATGCACCAGGTTTACGCCGTTTTGTCCGCCCTTCACGTCCGTCTTACCGGCCATGAAACGTCCCGGATGACGATCGCCCCCCACCAGCCCGGCCAGACGCAAGACATCTACCGAGGTGTGCGGCAGGCTGTGTAACCAGTTTTCCAACTCTTTAAGCACTTTGCCGCTGGAGGTGACAGGCTCGAGCGCTGACCCTTCACGCACTATGCCTTCTCTTTCACCATAGACCGACGTCGAGCTGGTAAAGATGATGCGCGGAACGTTATGCGCCAGCGCGCTGTCGGTCAGCAGCTGTACCGCCTGAAAATAGAGTTCGCTGCCTTCGACAGTTCTGCGTGCCGGTAAAGTAATAATCAGAGCATCGACGTTTAGCAGCTTATCCAGATCTTCTGCTTCGCATTCCATATGAGGGGTAAACACTAACGGATAGCAGTCGATGCCAACCATTCTGGCAGCGTCCACGCCATCGGGGGTAGTCTTGCTGCCCACCACGTCGTAGCCTCTTGCCGCCAGCGCCATCGCCAGAGGCATTCCCAGCCAGCCTAACCCAATAATCGAAACCTTCTTCATATCTCACTCCCTTTGCTCTGTGACCGATGGTCGCCAGGCGCCATCTGCCGATCTCTTAAACGCTACTCTTTATACTAGCCCTTCCGTCCTTATAGATGCGTAAGCTTTTCTCCGGGACTGTTAACAGATCATTCATTTTATCGATGAAAGAGCCCCTGCCGATAAGAAAAACTCATCATCGGAAAAAAAGGTTGCGCTGAAGCCGCCCGATAGTTTAGTTTTATTGGCAACCGAATTTGATTTGTGTGGCGAATGTTTTCAATGAAAGCATTGCGGCATTGAATGAACTTAACGAGATACGATAATGACAAACGTTCTGATTAACCACCATCATCACCATCACCCTGACTAGTCTTGCAGGCGATTGGTGCTGGAAGACTGTCTAGATCTTCCAGTGGAGCAGAACGCAGAGAAAGCCCCCGGAAGATTGCTTCCGGGGGCTTTTTTTTTGTCCCAACGAATTGAAGTAAAAGCATTTGTACAAAAAACTCTGCACACAACATTTACGATATTAAAACTGAAAATAAAGAAATTGAGGTCATCATGCTGGATAAAACACGTTTACGGATAGCAATGCAAAAATCAGGTCGCCTGAGCGACGAGTCACGCGAACTGCTGGCGCGCTGCGGGATTAAAATCAATCTGCAGGAACAACGCCTGATCGCCTTCGCAGAAAACATGCCGATCGACATTTTGCGTGTACGTGATGACGATATTCCGGGGCTGGTCATGGATGGCGTGGTCGATCTGGGTATCATCGGTGAGAACGTGCTGGAAGAAGAGTTGCTGGCCCGGCGCGCACAGGGTGAAGATCCGCGTTACTTCACCCTGCGTCGTCTGGATTTCGGCGGTTGCCGTCTGTCATTAGCCACCCCGCTCGATGCTGAATACACCGGTCCGCAAAGCCTGCAAAATTCCCGCATCGCCACGTCTTATCCTCACCTGCTCAAACAATATCTCGACAAACAGGGCGTTGATTTTAAATCCTGTCTGCTGAACGGCTCCGTTGAAGTCGCGCCGCGCGCTGGCCTTTCTGATGCGATTTGCGATCTGGTTTCCACCGGCGCAACGCTCGAAGCCAACGGCCTGCGCGAAGTAGAAGTGATTTACCGCTCGAAAGCCTGCCTGATCCAGCGCGATGGCGAGATGCCGGAAGCCAAACAGCAACTGATCGACAAAATGATGACCCGTATTCAGGGCGTGATTCAGGCGCGCGAATCCAAATACATTATGTTGCACGCGCCAAGTGAGCGTCTGGACGAAATCGTTGCCCTGCTGCCGGGCGCTGAACGTCCAACCATTTTGCCGCTGGCCGGCGATCAGCAGCGTGTGGCGATGCACATGGTCAGCAGCGAAACACTGTTCTGGGAAACCATGGAGAAACTGAAAGCGCTGGGCGCCAGCTCGATTCTGGTTCTGCCAATCGAAAAAATGATGGAGTAATGCCATGCAGCCAAACGCGTTCACTACCCCGATTGACTGGCAGCAATGCGACGAACAACAGCGTCGCAGCCTGCTGACCCGTCCGGCGATTTCGGCATCAGACCGTATTACCGAATCTGTCAGCGAGATCCTGCGTCGCGTACGCAGCGAAGGTGACAGTGCGTTGCGCGAGTTTTGCGCCCGCTTTGATAAGACTGAAGTGCAAGACCTGCGCGTGACTGCGGCACAGATCGAGGCAGCATCGGCGCGTTTAGGTGATGACGTGAAACAGGCGATGGCGCACGCCGTTCGCAACATTAATACGTTCCACCA
The DNA here is from genome assembly GCF_965118895.1 of Rahnella inusitata. Taxonomy (GTDB): domain Bacteria; phylum Pseudomonadota; class Gammaproteobacteria; order Enterobacterales; family Enterobacteriaceae; genus Rahnella; species Rahnella inusitata_A. The sequence continues at coordinate 343 of NZ_CBCPJJ010000006.1, read as the reverse complement.
GGCACAAAAGCTGGCGGTGGTGGATATCGAGACTCAGCCAGGCGTGCGTTGTCAGCAGCTGACCCGCCCTATTCAGTCGGTGGGTTTGTATATTCCGGGCGGTTCTGCACCGCTGGTATCAACCGTATTAATGTTAGCTACCCCGGCGCGTATCGCCGGGTGCCAAAAGGTCGTGCTGTGTTCACCGCCGCCGATTGCCGATGAAATTCTGTATGCCGCGCAACTGTGTGGCGTGGAAGAGGTGTATCAGCTGGGCGGCGCGCAGGCGATTGCCGCGCTGGCATTTGGCACCGAGAGCGTTCCGCGTGTGGCGAAAATCTTCGGCCCGGGCAATGCCTATGTG
>NZ_CBCPJJ010000005.1:0-195447 GCF_965118895.1 Rahnella inusitata | reverse complement strand
GCAGTTAACGCCTGAAGGTTTACTGGGTCTCGCCACGACAATCGAAACGCTGGCGCAGGCGGAGCAACTGACCGCGCACAAAAATGCCGTAACGCTACGCGTGAACGCACTGAAGGAGCAAGGATTATGAGCGATGAAAACACGCTGAGCATTCAGGCTCTGGCACGCCAGAACGTGCGCGAACTGACGCCTTATCAGTCTGCCCGTCGTCTGGGTGGCAACGGCGATGTGTGGCTGAACGCCAACGAGTACGCCATTGCGCCGCAGTTCGAACTCACCGCACAGACGTTTAACCGTTATCCCGAATGTCAGCCCGCGCTGGTCATTAACCGCTACGCTGCCTACGCCGGTGTCGATCCTGAACAGGTGCTGGTCAGCCGTGGCGCAGACGAAGGGATCGAACTGCTGATCCGCGCTTTCTGCGAGCCGGGCAAAGACGCCATCCTTTATTGCCCGCCCACTTACGGCATGTACAGCGTCAGCGCAGAGACCATCGGCGTTGAAGGCCGCACTGTCGCCGCGAAAGCCGACTGGTCGCTGGATCTTCCGGCTATCGAGGCCGCGCTGGACGGCGTCAAGCTGGTCTACGTATGCAGCCCAAACAATCCGACCGGGAATCTTATCGATCCGGCAGAGCTTCGCGCCGTGTTAGAGATGACGCGTGGCCGCGCCATCGTGGCCATCGACGAAGCCTATATTGAGTTTTGCCCGCAGGCCACGGTAACCGGCTGGTTGCAGGAATACCCGCATCTGGCGGTGCTGCGCACACTGTCGAAAGCGTTCGCACTGGCTGGCCTGCGTTGCGGATTCACCATCGCCAACGGCGAATTGATTGCTTTATTAATGAAAGTGATTGCGCCTTATCCGTTATCCACGCCGGTTGCGGATATTGCAGCCCAGGCGCTGAGCCCGGAAGGGCTGGCGATCATGCGTCAGCGGGTGGTGGAAGTGAGCGAAAACCGCGCCTGGTTGATGGCGGAACTGGAAAAATGCGACTGCGTGGAGCAGGTTTTCCAAAGCGAGACCAACTATGTGCTCGCGCGTTTCACCGCCTCCAGCGCGGTGTTTAAAAATCTCTGGGATCAGGGCATTATCCTTCGTGATCAGAACAAGCAACCGGGGCTTTCCGGCTGTTTACGTATTACCATCGGTACACGGCAGGAACTTCAGCGGGTCATTGACGCCCTGCAACCGTTACCGGGCACCAATGCCCCCTTTAATGAACAGAATAGCCCCCGCAAGGAGCACATGTGAGCCAGAGTCCTATATTGCAGAAAACGCTTTTTATTGACCGCGACGGCACCCTGATTTCAGAGCCGCCGGAGGATTTCCAGGTCGACCGTCTGGACAAACTGGCACTGGAGCCGGGCGTGATCCCTGCCCTGCTGTCGCTGCAAAATGCGGGCTTTAAACTGGTGATGATCACCAATCAGGACGGTCTCGGCACCGACAGTTTCCCGCAGGAAACCTTCGATCCGCCGCACAACCTGATGATGCAAATCCTGACGTCGCAGGGCATCGTCTTTGACGAAGTGCTGATCTGCCCGCATCTGCCAGCCGATCATTGCGACTGTCGCAAACCGAAAACTAAGCTGGTCCAGGGTTATCTGGAAAGTGGCGTGCTCGATACCGCTAACAGTTATGTCATCGGCGATCGTGATACCGATATCCAGCTGGCGGCCAATATGGGCATCACCGGTCTGCGTTACCAGCGCGATACTCTCAACTGGGGAGCGATTGCCGATCAGCTCACCAAACGCGACCGTCACGCTAAAGTGAATCGCGTCACTCGTGAAACGGCGATCGATGTGGATGTCTGGCTGGATCGCGAAGGTGACAGCAAAATCCGCACCGGGGTTGGCTTCTTCGATCACATGTTGGATCAGATAGCCACCCACGGCGGTTTCCGTATGAACATCGAGGTGAAAGGTGATTTGTATATCGACGATCACCACACCGTTGAAGACACCGCGCTGGCGCTGGGCGAGGCCCTGAACAAAGCGCTGGGCGACAAACGCGGCATCGGCCGTTTTGGCTTCGTGCTGCCGATGGATGAATGTCTGGCGCGCTGCGCGCTGGACATATCTGGCCGCCCGCATCTGGAATATAAAGCAGAGTTTAACTACCAGCGCGTCGGGGATCTGAGCACCGAGATGGTCGAGCACTTCTTCCGCTCCCTGTCTTACGCGATGGCCTGTACTTTGCACCTGCGCACCAAAGGTAAGAACGATCACCACCGTGTAGAAAGCCTGTTTAAGGCATTTGGCCGCACGTTGCGCCAGGCGATCCGCGTTGATGGCAACACCCTGCCGAGCTCTAAAGGAGTGCTGTGATGAATGTCGTTATCCTTGATACCGGCTGCGCCAACCTCTCTTCCGTGAAGTATGCGGTTCAGCGCCTGGGCTACGAGCCGACGGTGAGTCGTGAAGCGGAAATCGTGTTGCAGGCCGATAAGCTGTTTTTACCAGGCGTAGGCACCGCACAGGCAGCAATGGAACAGCTGGAGCAACGTGAGCTGATAGAGCTGATTAAAGCCTGTACTCAGCCAGTACTCGGCATCTGTCTGGGTATGCAACTTCTGGCATCATCGAGCGAAGAGAACGGCGGTATTGATACGCTGGGCATCATCGAGACGCCGGTAATGCGAATGCAGGATCATGGCCTGCCATTACCGCACATGGGCTGGAATCAGGTTATCGCCAACGCCGACAGCCATTTATTCCGCGGCATTGATGAAAATGCTTACTTCTATTTCGTCCACGGATTTGCCATGCCGGTATGCAAAAACACCGTAGCCCAAACACTTTACGGCGAGCCGTTCAGCGCCGCCGTACAAAAAGACAACTTCTTCGGCGTGCAGTTTCATCCCGAACGTTCCGGTGCCGCGGGCGCGCAGTTGCTGAAAAACTTTCTGGAGATGTAAACAGCATGATTATTCCCGCTTTGGATTTGATCGAAGGCAGCGTGGTGCGTTTGCATCAGGGCGATTACGGTCAGCAGCGTGACTATGGCAACGACCCGCTGCCACGTTTGCAGGATTACCAGCAGCAAGGCGCACAGGTTTTACATCTGGTGGATCTGACCGGTGCGAAAGATCCGGCAGCCCGCCAGATCCCTTTGCTCAAAAAGTTATTAGCCGGAGTTTCCGTGCCGGTTCAGGTTGGTGGCGGCATCCGCAATGAGCAGGACGTCGAAGCCTTATTAAGCGCTGGTGCGACTCGCGTGGTTGTGGGTTCAACGGCGGTAAAAGATCCGGCCACCGTACAAGGCTGGTTCAGCCGTTTTGGTGCGGATGCACTGGTGCTGGCGCTGGATGTGCGCATTGACGCGAACGGCACGAAAAATGTCGCCATCAGCGGCTGGCAGGAAAACTCTAATGCCACGCTCGAGCAGATCGTCGAACAGTATTTGCCGTTTGGCCTGAAACACGTGCTGTGCACGGATATTTCCCGCGACGGCACGCTCGCCGGGTCCAACGTTGAGCTTTATCGTGAAGTGACCGCTCGCTATCCGCAGGTGGCTTTTCAGGCTTCCGGCGGTATCGGCTCTCTGGACGACATCGCACAACTGCGTGACAGCGGCGTCGAGGGTGTCATCGTCGGGCGCGCTTTGCTTGATGGCAAATTTAATGTGACGGAGGCAATCTCATGCTGGCAAAACGGATAATCCCCTGCCTTGATGTGAAAGACGGTCAGGTAGTGAAAGGCGTGCAGTTCCGCAATCACGAAATCATCGGCGACATCGTACCCTTAGCGCAGCGTTATGCGCAGGAAGGCGCGGACGAACTGGTGTTCTACGATATCACCGCCTCCAGTGACGGGCGCGTAGTGGATAAAAGCTGGGTGTCACGCGTGGCGGAAGTCATCGACATTCCTTTTTGTGTGGCAGGTGGCATTAAAACGCTGGAAGACGCAGGGCGCATTTTGCAGTTCGGCGCTGACAAGATTTCCATCAACTCTCCTGCGCTGGCCGACCCGACGCTGATTAGCCGGCTTGCAGACAGATATGGTGTACAGTGCATCGTAGTCGGCATCGATACCTGGCACGATGCCGCGACCGGCACCTATCAGGTGCATCAGTTCACCGGCGACGAAGCCCGCACCAAAATCACCCCCTGGCAGACCATCGAATGGGTGAAGGAAGTGCAGGAGCGCGGCGCCGGAGAAATTGTACTGAACATGATGAATCAGGACGGTGTGCGCAACGGCTACGATCTTGAGCAACTGAAGATGATCCGCGAGGTGTGCCACGTACCGTTGATCGCCTCCGGCGGCGCAGGCACCATGCCACACTTCCTGGAAGCGTTCACAGAAGCACGCGTCGATGGCGCACTGGCAGCCTCGGTGTTCCACAAACAAATTATTAATATTGGCGAGCTGAAAAGCTACTTAGCCGAAAATGGCGTGGAGATCCGCTTGTGAGTAATCAAGAATCAAAAACCTGTCTGATGACCGGTGAACAAATCAGCCAGCTTGACTGGGAAAAAGTCGGCAATCTGATGCCAGCGATCATCCAGCACGCGGTATCCGGTGAAGTTCTGATGCTCGGATATATGAATCAGGAAGCGCTAAACGTCACACAATCTTCTGGAAAAGTGACCTTCTGGTCACGCACTAAAGAGCGCTTGTGGACCAAAGGCGAAACCTCAGAAAATTATCTCAACGTGGTCAGCATCACCCCGGATTGCGATAACGACACGTTGCTGGTTCTGGCAAATCCTGTCGGCCCGACCTGCCATAAAGGCAACAACAGCTGCTTCCACCCTGCCGAAACCGACTGGGCATTCCTGTATCAGCTCGAAGAACTGCTCGCCTCACGCAAAACGGCCGATCCTGAAAGCTCTTACACCGCAAAACTCTACGCCAGCGGCACCAAGCGTATTGCGCAGAAAGTGGGAGAAGAAGGTGTCGAAGTTGCGCTGGCGGCTACCGTCAACGACCGTTTTGAACTGAAAAACGAAGCCTCAGATTTGGTATATCATCTGCTGGTACTACTGCAGGATCAGGATCTGAACCTGAGCGCAGTGATCGAGAATCTGCGTCAGCGTCATAAGAAGTAACGCTAAACGACAGACATGAAAAAGCCGCCTTTGCGTAAGCATTGGCGGCTTTTAAATTTCCCTGACTGGACTTATCGATCAGCGGGAATAATTTTTAATAGCGTTACGACCTAACACCACGCCTGACCCCAGAATTAAGCCGATCAGAGTCGCCAATACTAAGATGACCCCCTTCTTCGGACTGTCGCGATGGATTGGCAGATTAGGTTTCATCACATAGCGTAATGAATAAGTTGAATCAGGTTTAGACTTCAATGCACTGATCGCCAGGAGTGTCTGGCGTGCATTATAGTAGGCCTCATCCAGAGGCAATGGACGCGTCGCCTCGTTCTTGATGATGGAAGTAAGTGCATCACTCCCCAGAACGAATAACGTATCTTCTGAAAGCGTCTCTGCCTGCTGTACAACCGTATTTTTAATATTGGATTGTTGTGCAACGACTAGGGCCTGATTGAGAATTTCCAAACGCTTATCTTTTTTCTCCTGAGCAACTTTTTCTTTGGTTGCTAATTCCTCTTTTAGATCTTCGACTTTCGAGTTAATACTAATTTGTAAGTCGTTATCAAGTTCAGTTACAGAACGTTTATTGATTTGCTGGATATAAGTAGTGAGCGTTTTTTGCGCCTCTCCCGCCGTCGCGGCGGTATAACTTATTTTGAGCGGCACAGGCTGATCTTTTACTGCGGGAACAATAGTCAGTTTCTCAGGTATCTCCTGATTATCGAGTTGTTCAGATAACGCAGAGATTGCTGCATCGAAACGACCAAAAAAACGCTGTTGAACATCAACAACCGTTGGTGCATTCGCGGGATTCTGACCATATAAAACACTCATTGCATTGTTATAGTTAGCAATTTGCCCTGAATCGGGATAGGTTACTATCGCCTCAGAAGTCCATTTTTGTTTGGCAACAGAGATGTAAATAACTGCGATGATGATAGCGATTACGGCAAAAGATAAAACCAGCCATTTCCCACGCCACAACTGTACAACCAGATCCATTAAATCAATTTCATCAGATGATTTATTGAGCCGGTTATTAGTCGTACTATTGCTATTTTGATTCATGATTGCCCTAGAAATTTCCGCTTACTTACATTCGATTTATGTATGCATTATAAACAAGTTATAGATAAAAACTCATCCGCAATGAGGATTTTTTATGAGATTAGACCGAAAAATAAAACTAACTAAAGTTATTTTTTGGAAATTAGTGACTGAGAGTGCCAATTCAGGTTTCAAAAACGGAGTTATGTCGAAAAAAAACGGCCCTGTGTGGGGGCCGCCTGTTTCAATGTGTAATAAAAGAAGAACTTAATCCAACCATTCAGTGTGGAATACACCATCTTTGTCGGTACGTTTATATGTATGTGCACCGAAGTAGTCTCGCTGTGCCTGGATCAGGTTAGCGGGAAGTACCGCTGAACGGTAGCTATCGTAATAATTGATCGCAGCAGAGAAGGTCGGCGTTGGAATGCCGTTCTGAACCGCATAAGACACTACGTCACGCAGCGCTTGCTGATATTCGTCAGCAATATTTTTGAAATACGGAGCCAGCAGCAGGTTAGCGATAGATGCGTTTTCAGCATAAGCATCGGTAATTTTCTGCAGGAACTGGGCGCGGATGATGCAACCGGCACGGAAGATCTTCGCAATTTCGCCGTAGTTCAAATCCCAGTTGTTTTCGTCAGAAGATGCTTTTAACTGCGAGAAGCCCTGAGCATACGAGACGATTTTGCCCAGATAAAGAGCACGACGTACTTTCTCGATAAACTCTGCTTTATCGCCTTCAAAAGGTTTAACGGCCGGGCCAGACAGCACTTTAGAGGCTGCGACACGCTGATCTTTCAGGGAAGACAGGTAACGTGCAAAGACAGATTCGGTGATCAGAGTCAGTGGTTCACCGAGATCCAGAGAACTCTGGCTGGTCCATTTACCGGTACCTTTGTTCGCGGCTTCATCCAGAATCACGTCAACCAGATATTTACCCTCTTCGTCTTTCTTAGTGAAGATATCTTTGGTGATGTCGATCAGATAGCTGTTTAGCTCGCCTTTGTTCCATTCAGCGAAGGTGGTCGCCAGCTCTTCGTTGTTCAGATTCAGAGACTGTTTAAGCAAAGAGTAAGCTTCAGCAATCAGCTGCATGTCACCGTATTCGATGCCGTTGTGAACCATCTTAACGTAATGACCTGCACCATCTGCACCGATGTAAGCAACACAAGCATCGCCATCATCAGCACGGGCTGCGATTTTCTCAAGGATTGGAGCAACCAGCGCATATGCTTCTTTCTGTCCACCAGGCATGATGGATGGACCTTTCAATGCGCCCTCTTCACCGCCGGATACACCGGTACCGATGAAGTTAAAGCCTTGCTCAGACAGTTCGCGGTTACGGCGAATGGTGTCTTTATAATAGGTATTTCCGCCATCGATGAGGATGTCGCCTTTATCCAGGTGCGGAGTCAGGGATGCAATGGTTTTGTCAGTTGCTTCACCGGCTTTCACCATCAGCAAGATACGACGCGGTTTTTCCAGCGAGTCAACAAACTCTTCGACGGTGTAGTGCGGTACAAGATTTTTACCCGGATTTTCGGCGATGACTTCATCAGTCTTGTCGCCAGAACGGTTAAAAATGGAAACGGAATAACCACGGCTTTCGATGTTAAGCGCGAGGTTACGGCCCATGACCGCCATACCGACAACGCCGATTTGTTGTTTGGACATTACAAACTCCTGTCTTTAGGATGGGTGCTACGACTTCGATGCCGTACTGAATGCATTTCTGATGTTAACTCAGGAGATGTGAAGTGGGTAGAGTTAGATGCCGCTTTGCATTCAGTTGGTGGACTATCATTCAGAAAGGTAAAACCTTATGAAGAAAGAAGCTTCATAATTTTTGCAGTCTTTTCCTTCATCAGCAACTCATCACCTCGTGATTCAACATTTAACCTAACAACGGGCTCAGTGTTTGAGCTCCTCAGATTAAAGCGCCAATTCTCAAAGCTCATACTAATTCCATCAGTGTGATCAATCTCCTGAGCCAAAGGCGCAAAATGTTGATAAACAAGATCTATGGACTCTTTAGGATTGGCTAACTTACTATTTATTTCCCCACTCGCTGGCCATGCGGCCATACGATCTTGCACGAGTTCACTAAGTGTCTGACCACTCGTACATAAAAGTTCCGTCACCAGTAACCATGGGATCATCCCACTGTCGCAATAAGCAAAATCACGGAAGTAATGGTGAGCACTCATTTCGCCACCATAAATAGCATCTTCTTCGCGCATACGTTCTTTGATGAAAGCATGCCCAGTTTTAGACATTATCGGCGTACCGCCACCTTTAGTTACAATATCAATGGTATTCCATGATAATCGAGGGTCATGAATGATCTTAGAACCAGGATTTTTTTCAAGAAACGCGGCGGCAAGCAGACCAACAATATAATAACCCTCGATAAATTGCCCTTTTTCATCGAACAAGAAGCATCGGTCGAAATCTCCATCAAAAGCAATACCCATATCTGCTCTATGCTCGATTACGGCATTGCTGGTATCAGAACGGCATTCTGGCAATAATGGATTTGGGATCCCATTAGGGAAAGTCCCATCAGGTGTATGGTGCACTTTGATCAGTGTCAGCGGGACATTAAGCTCGCTAAAACGAGCTTCAATTGCATCAATAATTGGTCCTGCTGCACCATTACCAGAGTTAATAACAAGCTTTAATGGAGTAATGTTGTCAACATCGATATACGAAAATAAGTGATCTATATATTGGTCTATAAGGGATATTTTCTCATAGCAGCCTCTTTTGAGGCCGTCTGCTGGAAGAAAGTTATTTCTCTCTGCTAGTCGCTGAATGTCTCGAAGTCCTGTGTCACCACTAATTGGGCGTGAATCACGACGAACTAATTTCATTCCATTATAATCCATTGGATTATGACTAGCGGTAACCTCAATTCCTCCATCAACCTTAAGATGGGTGGTAGCAAAATAAATCTCTTCTGTTCCGGATACACCAATATCAAGAACATCGACTCCAGCATCCTGCAAACCTCGGGCAAGAGCCATTTTTAAAGATTCACTGCTTAGGCGCACATCTCCGCCCAAAACAATTGATTTTGGGTTCAAATACTCGCCAAAAGCACGGCCAATTCTCCATGCAATATCTTCATTGAGTTCTTCACCCAAGCGGCCACGAATGTCGTAGGCTTTAAAACAACTTAATGTGTCCATATCCATCCTAAATACGTCCGTAACGATCTTTGAAACGAACTACGTCATCTTCTTCCAGATAAGTACCTGAACGCACTTCAATTAGGTCAAGCGGTATCTTCCCAGGATTTTCGATACAATGTATTACTCCTATGGGGATATAAATTGATTCATTCTCGCTCAGCAGTTTCACTGTATCACCAAGAGTTATTCTAGCTGTGCCGGCTACAACAACCCAATGTTCTGAACGATGATGATGCATCTGTAAAGAGAGCCCCTCCCCAGGTTTTACAGTAATGCGCTTCACCTGATAACGTTCACCGGAATCAATTGAATCATATTTACCCCAAGGGCGATAAACTTCGCGATGAATATGAAATTCATGGCGGTTTTCTGCTTTAAGTTTTTCAACAATTTTTTTAACGTCTTGAACCTGATTACGATCAGCAACGAGTACAGCATCTTTGGTTTGTACAATTACTAAATTTTCAACTCCAACAGTGGTAACAAGACCTGATTCCGCATGGATATAACAATTTTCAGTGTTGTGGCTTATTACATCACCATGGTGCACATTCCCTTGGCTATTCTTTTCAGAAATATCCCATAATGAAGACCAGGAACCAACGTCACTCCAACCGGCATCCATAGGCATAACCACTGCATCAGAAGTCTTTTCCATTACAGCATAATCAATGGACTCATCAGGACACGCTAAAAATTCAGCTGCATCAATACGCATGAAATCTAGATCTGGACCGATATTTGCCATTGCCTTCTCACATGCTGCAAGAATATCTGGCCGGAATTTTTTTAATTCCTCCAAATAGCGTCTTGCACCAAAAAGGAACATGCCGCTATTCCAATAATACTTTCCATCTGCAAGATAAGCCTGCGCAGTTTCCAGGTCTGGTTTTTCAACAAATTGAGAAACCTCATATGCAGCTTCTGAATTATTTGAAATGACACACTGCTCTCCACGATGAATATAACCATAACCAGTTTCTGGGAAATTGGGTACTATTCCAAAAGTTACGAGTTTGCCTGATTCTGCAAATGGCACTGCGTTTGTAACCGCCTTCCGAAATGCGTCTTCATCTTGTATCACATGGTCGGCAGCGAGGATAAGCAGGAGAGGATCGTTGCTAGGTTGGTTTCGTAACGCGGCAATGGCAGCTAAAGCGATAGCTGGTGCAGTGTTACGACCAACAGGTTCTAGCACAATATTCCCGGTCAACTTATTGAGTTCTCGTAACTGTTCAGCAACAATGAAACGATGTTGTTCATTACATATGACTACAAGATTGCCAGAGTCAATACCTTCCAAACGGTGTATCGTAGCTTGCAACATTGTTTTATCACCCGATAAACAAAGAAATTGTTTAGGGTATAAAGCACGGGATAGAGGCCATAGACGGCTACCTGATCCACCGGCCATAATTACTGGGTTGATAATTGGAGTATGATTTTTCATAGTAACTTTTATATAGCCAGAATAAATAAAGTTAAAATCAACGAAAGGAGCATTAGATCTACTATACTAGATTGATACAAATGCTATTTTAGTTATACCTCTGTAACCTTTCACCATGAGAAATAATGTATAAACATACATCCTAAATTGTGCTAATCATTATTATACCCACAAGCGAAATCAATAATTAAAGAAAAATAGTGCTAAACTTAAAATACAAAAATTTAAGCTTATAAAATAAAAATAGAAAGAAGGCAGAATTTAATAATACAAAGACATCAACAAATCAATTATTGATGTCAGGACTCAAGCCTAACATTTCTTTATATAACTTGACATAACTTTCCGCCATATGTACGGATGTAAATAAAGAGTTGTAGCGTTTCTGGGCATTCTCTCCATATGTATTCGCGAGTTCCTGATTATTCCATAATTTTATCATCGCACTGCGTAATGCCAAAACATCCGTAGGAGGCACAACGATCCCTGTTTCATTATCAATATTAATATAAGTTGTACCGCTGCCGATTTCACAAGAAATAAGGGGTTTTCCGTACATTGCTCCCTCAAGCAAAGTTATTCCGAATGCTTCTGAACGTAAGTGCGATGGAAAAACGACCCCGTAACATAAATGAAGCAATGCGGCTTTATCTATGTCTGGTAATGCCCCAAGAAAGTGAATTTTTTCAAGCCCATAATCCTCAGCTTGCTGTTTCAATTCTTGCTCGATTGGCCCCGAACCGATTATAACCAGCGGATAACCAGTATCTTTAATGGCCTCAAGTAAAATATGAAGACCTTTATAGTAGCGAAAAGCCCCTATAAATAAGAAAAATTTGTCACCTACTTTTTTACGCCAGTGGTCTAAGTAATTCTCATCAGAGACCGGATAGGAATCTTTGTTTAAACCATAGGGAATTACTTTAACTTTAGGAAGAAATTTCTGTAGGACAGGGCTAGAATGAACATAGTTAGGCGAAGCCGCAACAATATAATTTACCTGCTTCAAGAATTTGTTCATTAAAGGAGTATAAAACTTCAGAGCTACCTTCTGTTTTACTATATCAGAGTGATAGCTAACAATACTCGGTTTTTTTACACCCGCGATGAAATGCATCATATCCATAAAAGGATATGGAAAATGATAATGGATAAGATCCGCTTGCGCAGCTAATTCTTTGAATTTTTTTATCGCTGATATAGAAAATGGCGTCGATGCCATTTCAAAGTTAGTAGCGGCATAATAAGCCTTGTGAGTACCTACACTTTCACCATCAATGTTGCCGCGAGGGCTTAAAGATAAAACTGTGGATTGAACCTCAAGTACTGCAGTAGCCTCACTCAGCTGATAAATAACTTGCTCAATACCACCAAACGAGTCCGGGTAATATGTTTTATATAAATGAAGAACTTTCAACATGGAATATATTAGACCTGTTTATATGCATGAATAGTTTCAGCAGCACATCGCTGCCAAGAGAAGGTTTTTGCCTGAATTAATCCCTTTTGAATAGCAAGTTCGCGCCATGTATTATCTTCAATGCTTTTTTGAATTAATAGCGTCAACGTTTCTACATCCAAGGCAGCACAAGTCAAAGCGCTGTCGCCTACAACTTCAGGCAAAGAAGAACTATTAGAGCAAACGACGGGAACTCCTGATGCCATAGCTTCCAATACAGGAAGGCCAAACCCTTCGTACAAAGATGGGAAAAGGAAACTAGCTGCCCCTGCAAATAAATAGGGTAACTCCGTCGATTTTGTATAACCTAGATAACGCAGCCACCCTTCGCGTTCAGCTTTCTCAAAACGAGTGTGCAGTAGTTCACTGCGCCACCCCTTGAATCCACTGATAACCAGAGGAAACGCTTGCCGAATCACATGAGGCAATCGCTCATAAGCAGAGAGCAAAGTTTCAATGTTCTTGCGCGGTTCGATCGAACCGGTAAATAAGCAATATTTACCAGGTTGCAGGCCAAGTTTAGTAACTACCGATGCAATAGACTCTGAGTCGCGAGGATAGAACTCACCACTGCTTGCAAGCTTCGCTGAAAATACTTTGTTAGTAGGTAAATTAAAATATTCAATTACCTCATGACGAGTAAAATCAGAATCAGTGATCAAAATATCTGCACGCTTCATGCTCAGTATTATTTCTTTTTGCATGAAACGGACACGACCAGCGGGATGACATTGCGCCCATGTAAAAACCGACAAATCATGAAAAGTTGCAACACTAGGCCCAGTTTTTGGAGGCAAATAAAAATTTGGGCTGTGATAAATGGCATCAGGATATTTTTTAAGTGCAAAAGATTTAAGTAAAGGTGCAGAAACACCATAAAGTTTAGAGGCTAATTTACTTCTTTGTACCATTTGACGCAAACCTTGACTTGTAAAATTGCTCCCTTTAGCTTCAGGTATATGCCGACTTATTTTCCGTCCATGCAAAAATAATAGTTCTGATATCTCAGGGCTTACACTCAAACAATTTGCCAACTCATAAGCATAGCGACCGATACCTGTTAATGGGTTTTTAATGGGGTCGGTACCAAATATAACTTTCATTATCAGTTTTCCAATATCCAGCGTAGAGTCTCTTCTAACGGTGGACTTTCCCAAGAGCCAATTATTGATCGTAATTTTGTTGCATCACCACAAAGCACCTTAACTTCATTGGGACGCACAAAAGCAGGGTTCTTATGTATCTCTATGTGATGCGATGTAATTTTTTCGCAAATTGAGATTACTTCACGTAATGAATAAGTACGGCCAGAACATACATTAATTATCTCACCAATAGGCTTAGTTTTCAATAATGCAAGGTACGCTTTAGATAAAGCACGTACATCAGTAAAGTCACGCCAAACATCAATATTACCAAGCTCGATTACTTCAGAGTGTTCTTTGAAATGTCTAACAATTTTTGGCACCAAAAAATCACCAGACTGACCTACCCCAATATAATTAAAAGGCCTAGTAATGACAATTGGAAGCTTATCCATCCATAACTTTGCCATATACTCCATGGCTAATTTGCTGACAGCATAATCATTTGCAGGCAAAGGGGTCATTGATTCATTAAGTTGTCCCTCTGTAGTATTCCCATATATATTGGCGCTGCTAGAAATTAAAATTGCACTAGCAGAGTGTCCACTATTATGGAGTGCGAGCAGTAAATTGCGCGTGCCCAGCAGATTAATATTATAAAAAGCATTGGGATTTCCATGACCAACAAACGCTATTGCAGCTAAATGAATTACCACGTCCGGTTTGATTTGCCTAACTACTTTTGCTAATGCCTTTTCATCAAGAATATCCACCTGAAAATAGTTAGCCTGCAGAGAGGGTAGCGAACCTATGCCATAAACACTATATCCGGCAGCGGATAATTCCGCTGCCATATAACGACCAGTAAAACCATTAACCCCTGTAATCAGGGCTCGTTTGCTAGCATGAAGCATTAGAATGAAAATCCTTCCTGATTACGCACTAAATCTTGCTCAACCATCATCTGGCAAAGCTGCTCAAGATTAATCTTGGGCTCCCAACCTAAAACACTTTTGGCACGTTCAGGATTACCAATAAGTAATTCGACTTCCGCTGGACGGAAATATTTTGAGTTAACTCGAACAAGAATATTACCTGTAGCTGAATCAACTCCAACTTCTTGTTCATCTTTACCTTCAAAGCGCAGTTCATATCCTGCTGCCTTGAACGCCATAGAAACAAAATCTCGAACAGTTTCGGTACGATTGGTGGCTAAAACAAAAGTATCCGGCTTATCTGCCTGCAACATACGCCACATTCCTTCAACGTATTCTTTAGCGAAACCCCAGTCACGTTTAGCATCCATATTACCTAACTCAAGTACTTCTAACTTACCAAGCTTTATCTTAGCAACTGAATCGGTAATTTTTCGCGTAACAAATTCGCGACCACGTAATGGTGATTCATGGTTGAAGAGAATTCCACTAGCAGCAAATATACCGTAGCTTTCACGATAATTAATTGTCATCCAATGAGCATAAAGTTTCGCAATGCCATAAGGACTACGTGGATAGAATGGTGTATCTTCTTTCTGGGGTACAGCCTGTACTAAACCGAACATTTCAGATGTCGAAGCTTGATAAAAACGAATTTTTGGATTTACTATGCGAATGGCCTCCAGCAAATTTACCGGACCAATACCAGTAATTTCAGCCGTCGTAATTGGTTGCTCAAATGAGACACCAACAAAACTCTGGGCCGCTAAATTGTATACTTCTACCGCATTGGACTGCTGCAATAATCGAATACTTGCTGAGAGGTCTGTCAAGTCATACTCGACTAATTTCAAGTTAGGATGTTGATTAATACCTAATTCTTCGATACGCCAAAAGTTAACTGAACTTGTACGACGATAGGTTCCGTAAACCAGATAGCCTTTTTCGAGAAGAAGTTCTGCAAGATAGGCACCATCTTGCCCAGTTATACCTGTAATTACAGCTGTTTTCATAATGATCTAACACCTTAGTTTACACGATTACACAAAAAAATGGGAATACAAATATTAACTTTTTAAGGCATGCGTAATATTAGTCGTTTTTCTTTCAAAACTAATAATAAAAAATTAGCAAGGTTTAGTGTAATACATGAACCTCCTTTTTTCATGATAGATATACACCTGGAATAAAAATAGAGAGAAGAAAAGAATGAATCTAAAAGGTAACACAAATAACATTGATGATAATATATACATATATATTAAGAATAAACCCTTTCTTTCTCTAAAAGTCAAGGCAATACCAAATGAAATAATAATAAAAAAAAGCAGCCCAGGAAAGCCAAAGGTTAGAACAATAAAACTGAGTACATCCTTAGGAGCAAAATCTTCATATGCCGATGCATTTTTAGGGTCCACGTATGAAGACATTTCTGAACAAATAACATTTATTCCGTTGAGAGATCTGCAATAGTCGTCAATGAATGGTTCAAGTGTTGTTTTATATCCATAAAAACCAGTACCAAGCGGATAGTCTTGTAGTTGAGAAATGCTCGTAATCGGAAAACCAAACCGTGTGACATAAGTCATAGTTGCACTGGGTTCTTTTGAATTAGAAAGTATAGAGAATAATTGGGGATAGATAGCAGCTAAAGAAGCATATGCAGCAAATATGATTAATGGCAGTAATAAATATACTTTCCTAAACACGCCGCGGAATTTAAAGATAACATTTAACATTAATATTAATGGGAGTATTACTAAAGTGAATTTGGCGCCCGACAATACTGTTACAAAGAAAAAAAGACAAGATAGTTTTATTCTATGTTTGTGCCTGGAAAAAAATATCAACAAGAACATCAATCCGAAAAAATAACCACTTAGACTGGGTTCGCTGAACGTTGAAGAAAACCTCATATTATGGTCATACAACCAGGCTCCACTTAATATTTTAGTATTGACCCCGAACAATGCCAAAAAATATAACAATAGTGAGATTATTGTAGTTGCGATTATAATAGTCAAAAGACTATGCCAGAGTTTTATATTACTCTCAATCTTGAATGCATAAAAATATATTATTAACCACAAATAAAGATTTAACACAAAAGATAATGATTTGCTGTACTCATCATTATGATAATAAACCCCAGTAAGAAAACCTGTTAGCAATGCAAATGCTGTGGCTATTAATATTATATAGTATCTATTTTTATTTTTATATATCGTTAATAAAATCATCGCCAAAAATAGCTTTAATATAGCATCAGCCATACTAGAAATACCTTTCGGCATACCTAATTGTGAAAAATCGACGCCGCTAAATAAAGCATTAATCATTAATGAGATAATAATTATTTTGATTGTAATGCCAAATCTCTTATCAGGCATCTGATTATAATTGCTTTCAATCACGAATATCCCTCAGTAACTATTCACGTGGAAATTAAATATCTAACTATACTTTAAATATAGGGCTACCACATATTTCAAATATCCAAACTAACAACTTGATCGCAATGAGATTACTGGCACTAGATTTATTTTTATTACAGGGTCACATGCCATCTCTAATTACAAATAACTTAATGCAAAGTGTTATTT
Organism: Rahnella inusitata; assembly: GCF_965118895.1. Classification (GTDB taxonomy): domain Bacteria; phylum Pseudomonadota; class Gammaproteobacteria; order Enterobacterales; family Enterobacteriaceae; genus Rahnella; species Rahnella inusitata_A. The sequence continues at coordinate 178,612 of NZ_CBCPJJ010000005.1, read as the reverse complement.
GACTGAATTATCATGTTTCTTATATTTGAAAAATATTTTTATCGAATCAATCAACATTATTTTTACGACATTTCTTGCTTTAATAAACTCTCGCCTTTTAATTCTATTAGCCAACACACCAGCCAAGGAAAACCATACTAGAGGTAAAGTATATGGATAAAATCTTTTGGAAACAATAAGCCTATTTCTAACTGCACAGTAATCAGCAATATTACTCCTCCCACCATTCGTACTTAATCCAACATCGTGATATACATGACTTTCCACTGCAACAGCTAACTCATAATATTGAGCAGCTCTTAAACAAAAGTCAATCTCTTCAAAATATAAAAAATAGTCTTCAAAAAGTAGTCCAATTTTTTTGAAAACATCTGCTCTTATTAACATCGAGGCACCGATAATATAATCGATATCTTTACGTATTTTTCGTTCCATCGAAACTGAAAGCAAAGGTTTGAACTCTTCAATATGTTGTGTGGTAGATAAAAACTTGTTAAACGCCCCTCCAATTCCCTGAATTATTTGTGGATTATTTTTTAATATTAAAAGTGAACCACAAATACCAACATTCGGATCATTATTCATTACATCTATCATGTAGTTAAGACTATCTTTTTGAACAATAGTGTCATTATTCAATACCCATATGAAGGTACAATGCTGATCATTTAATCCAAATCTAATACCAACATTATTGCCACCTGCATATCCGTAATTTTTATCGTTTTGAATAAGAACGACTTTTGAAAATATCTCATTATGGCTCTCAATTTTAATTTCTTGCTCGTTTATAACAGCAATATTTATATTATTTTCAACCATTCTATCAAGTAAGCTGCGCTCAATATAGGATAATGAATCATCACATGAATTATTATCACAAACGACAATAACCAGTTCAGGGTCATCAATCTTTAGTACTGATTCAACACACTCGAGGGTAGATTGCGCATTTTTCCAGTTTAGAATAACAACATACTTCATTTAACGACCTTTTTTATGATATTTTCCCAACGCAAAGAAATTGTCTCAAGACGGAATTTTTTTGCAGCAAAAATACTTTCACTTTTATAATAATCAAGTTTATTTATGTCATTACTAAACATCTTTAACCATTGAAATGCTGAGTCAGTAAAGTCATTTTCTTTAAAAATAAATTTTTCCAATGCTGTGTTTTTCAAAATATCTATTGGGCCAACATGATCAACAGTTAAGGAAATGCATCCGCATGCCATCGCCTCGATTAGAACCATACCGAACAGCTCTTCCCAGTTTTCGGTCTTCTTAGAAGGCAATAATAATATATCGCAGAGCCTAAGTTTTTCCGCTATTTTTGCTTTATCGCTAAGATGACCAATATAATGGAGATTATTGCATTCCTTAGTATATTTTAAAACCTCATCTACCAACTTACCTTTTCCTATAATTTCGAAAGAGACAGATGGTAATAGTTTTGATAATTGAAAAACATTATTGATACCTTTTGATGCTTCTAAACGACCAAGGTAAATAACTTTTAATTTATCACCTATTTTCCTATCTTCCGGAAAAAAAAACCTCTCATCAAATGAATGATATACCACGTCCGTTTTATCCATAGTACCAGGATAATTAAAATTTAAATTATTTTTTACATAATTTGTAACTGTAGCAATATGTCTAGCATTACTTAGAAAAACATCCCATTCTCTAAAAATACTTTTGCAAATTAACTTTTTGGGATATTTCGAGCCATCCCAATATGGCCAAGATGTATGATAAATATATCTTGCTCTACGGAGGACCCGATTAATAAAAAAACCCTCCAATCATATGGAGCAATACCTACAATACACATATGTTTTCTTAAAACAATGGGAAAAATAAAAAATATTGATAAGAGGATAAAATCTCTAAACAATTTATAAAGTAGCCAACCATTTCGATCACGAATGGAACTTGCAAATGTCCGAATGAAATCAAATTCTAAGAAGCTAATTTTTATATTATTACGTTTAGCATATTCAATCACACCGGAGTAATGTGTTTTTTCCCCATACTCATGAAGTATGATAATTCGAGACATGTAATGCCGCTCCATTTATGCGTTGTTCCAATAAATCATGTTAATTTGAGAATCAAAAAAAAGTAACAACAAAGAAATAACGACATTAAAAATGCATTAATTAAGCCCTTTGATTAACATACCATTAACTAGCATAACAAAATCGCATGAATTATAATAATACCATCTAAAAACGTATTGCTATGAGCGATAGCGGTCAACACATTTATTCGATATTAAAACCAAAGCTAAACAGTCAATAATTACTCGCAGTGACCAGGCATACGCAGCGCCAATCAAACCATACATATGGAGGCTATAATATAAAAGAACCAGATAGGGTATTACTTCTAAGCAATGTAATAAAGCAGTTAGTTTTGCTTTTCCCACAGACTGTATAGTTGCGAATGGTATTTGTGCCATAGCGTTGAAGAAGAAACCAACTAGCAATATACTGAGAATGTTAGTTGAGTGTTCAGCATAATCTTTCCCCATCCAAAGATATAAAATTTTTTCTGAGAAAATAATACCCATGATTACAACAGGCAGGCATCCAACTATCATTAGTTTATAAGAGGACATCAACTGTGAACGAAACTTCTTGGAGTCTGTTGTATTACTTAGCCGGGGAAAGACTGCACGAGCTAGCGCGCCAGGTAAAACGCTCAGACGAGAAACCGCCTCTGAAGGAGCAGTGTAGTATCCAACCACTTTAGCGCCGAATATGTTTGAAATAATAAATCGATCAAAATACCCCATCATCGGACTTATTATATTACTTACCGTAATCCAACCTCCAAAAAAAATTAAGCGTTTAAATGTAACTAAATTAAATTTAAAGCTGGCTTGGATTAATTCTTTTTTGAATATTATGAAAGCAATCAAAAGAGAAATCAGACGTCCTATGGCCAAACCAAGGATTGCATAAACAAGACTATTGTGAAATATTACAAATACCGCTGGGAGACCGGCTATAATTGAACTACCGATACTGCGTTGGAGATTAACAATCGAAAATCTCTCATCACCTTCCAAAACTGACATCCAAAGTTGATTCAGAAGGAAAACCGGAATAGTAAAAACAAGTATTTTTAATGCACTCTCAACTTCTTGTGTATGCAGCGAGGTTATATTTAATAAATGAACTATCTCGGGGATTAATATATAGATACAAAGTACGCCAGTTGAACTAAACATTAAAATAAATGATGTCGCAGTCGATATTATTTTATTACGTTCATCAGAATTTTCTCTGTATAACGCAATTTCCCTTACAATAGCCCTAGTTAAACCGACATCAAAAATCCCAGCATATCCTACAATTGCAATTGCAATTGTATATATACCGAATAATTCAGGCCCAAGAGCTCGCGCTAAGTAACCCAGCGCTGGAATAGTTATAAGTGTCGGTATTATAGTGCCGGAGAGATTCCATATACTATTTTTAATAAGACTCATATATTGCTCATGCCGTTCATTTTATTCATCCCAAACATTGCAGGAAAACATCACTGTGCTTATCCAGAAATGACCTTTGAATATCATTGAAAAACATCTGATTCCATCAGCGATTTTCCACTTTGGTCTTTAGCAGATAAAAAAGGGGGGGTTTTATGTGGCCATTCTATATTTATATCTTTATCATCCCAACATATACACCTCTCATGGGTAGGTGCATAATAATTTGTCGCCTTATAAACAAACTCTGCTACATCACTAATTACGTAAAACCCATGCGCAAACCCTTCAGGTATCCAAAGCTCACGGTTATTATCTGCGGATAAATGTATTCCTACCCATTTACCAAAGGTTGCTGAATTTCTACGGATATCTACTGCAACATCAAAAACTTCGCCGACCACGCATCGAACAAGTTTACCTTGGCCAAATGGTGGTAATTGAAAATGTAATCCACGAAGAACACCCTTCGTTGATTTGGAGTGATTGTCTTGAATGAATTCTACTGTATGTCCCACAGCGTCCTGAAATACCTGCTGGTTAAAACTCTCGAAGAAAAAACCACGGTCATCACCAAAGACTTTAGGCTCAAAGATCAGTACATCTGGAATTTCTGTTTTAATAGTTTTCATCAGTGTTAATAACCTTTAATCATTTTCATCAGATATTTTCCGTAATCATTCTTTATCAATGGTGCTGCTAGTTTTTTCACTTGCTTGACGTCAATAAATCCCTTACGGAAAGCAATTTCTTCCGGACATGCTACTTTTAAACCCTGGCGCAACTCGATAGTTTGAATAAAATTACTGGCCTCAATCAAACTCTGATGCGTGCCCGTATCTAGCCATGCATAACCACGCCCCATCATGGCAACAGAGAGACGACCTTCCTCAAGGTAAAGTCTATTAATGTCGGTAATTTCATACTCACCGCGCTCAGAAGGTTTTAATCCTTTAGCCATTTTCACGACACTATTGTCATAGAAGTACAAACCTGTAACGGCATAATTACTTTTTGGTTCTAACGGTTTTTCTTCCAGAGAGATAGCTTTACCTTGTTTATCAAATTCTACAACACCATAACGCTCTGGATCATGTACATGATAGGCAAACACCGTTGCACCCGACTCTTTTGCTCCTGCAGCTTCTAATTGCTTCTGCAAATCATGGCCGTAGAAGATATTATCACCCAAAACTAGTGCACAATCATCATTACCAATAAACTCTTCGCCGATGACAAAAGCCTGAGCCAATCCATCCGGGGCTTCCTGAACTTTATACTGGAGTTTTAGCCCCCACTGACTGCCGTCTCCCAGCAATTGCTCGAAACGAGGAGTATCCTGAGGAGTACTAATAATCAATATATCCCGAATTCCCGCCAGCATGAGTGTACTGATCGGATAATAAATCATAGGTTTGTCATAAATGGGTAAGAGTTGTTTACTCACTGCCATTGTTACTGGATACAAACGTGTACCCGATCCGCCTGCGAGAATTATTCCTTTACGAGTGGTCATATTAAGCTCTCAATTTTTTATGCTGCCCCGTTGAGACAGTACAATTTGATGGTCGGAAATCTTCACAGACCTGTAGGTGTGAATAACTCTGCAAGCATGCGTTTAACCCCTGTATCCCATGATGGCAATGTTAAATCAAAGGTGTCCTGGAATTTACGATTATCAAGCCTGGAATTATTTGGACGCCGTGCGGGGGTTGGATAGGCGCTTGTTGCAACAGGATGCGTTTTCTTTAATGCCAGTTCAAATGCATTATTTTGGGCTTCAGTGAAGACAAGATTAGCATAATCAAACCAGGTAGTTGTTCCGGATGCGACGAGATGGTAGAGACCAGCAACTTCAGGCTTACACAGCGCTGTTCTGATGGCATGAGCAGTACCATCAGCAAGCAGTTCAGCACCAGTAGGAGCACCAAACTGGTCATTGATAATTGAAAGCTCATCCCGGTCTTTTGCAAGACGAAGCATGGTTTTTGCAAAGTTGTTCCCTTTGCCAGCATATACCCAGCTTGTGCGAAAAATCAGGTGCTTAGGGCAATTCTTCTGAACAGCAATTTCACCGGCAAGCTTGGTCTCACCGTAGGTATTCAATGGTCCTGTTGCATCATCTTCTGACCAGGGTTTATCACCGTCACCTGGGAACACGTAATCAGTAGAATAATGGACTAACCATGCACCTATTAAGGCAGCCTCTTTTGCAATCGCCTCAACACTCGTCGCATTCAACAATTGAGCGAAATCAGGTTCTGATTCTGCTTTATCAACTGCGGTATGTGCAGCAGCATTCACGATAACATCAGGTTTAATACGGCGAACGGTTTCAGCTATCCCTTCTGGATTGCTGAAATCGCCACAGTAATCTTTTGAATGCACGTCAAGGGCAATCACATTTCCTAAAGGAGCCAGAGCGCGCTGTAATTCCCAACCAACCTGACCTGTTTTACCGAACAGAAGAATATTCATTATTTACGTTTTCCATAATTCTGCTCAACCCAAGACTTGTAAGCTCCGCTTTTAACGTTGTCTACCCACGTGTGATTATCTAAATACCACTGAACTGTTTTACGGATACCAGTTTCAAAAGTTTCGAGTGGTTTCCAGCCAAGTGCATGATTAATTTTCCCTGCATCGATAGCATAACGACGATCATGACCTGGACGGTCAGCCACATACGTGATTTGTTCGCGATAGGATTTATCTTTAGGAACCAATTCATCCAGCAGGTCGCAAATAGTGAGAACCACATTGAGATTTTTCTTCTCGTTATGCCCACCAATATTATAGGTCTCCCCAATTTCCCCTTTTATAACCACGGTATAAAGTGCGCGGGCATGATCTTCTACATATAACCAGTCACGAATCTGATCACCTTTACCGTAAATCGGCAGACTTTTGCCTTCTAGAGCATTGAGGATGACCAACGGAATGAGTTTCTCTGGGAAGTGATAAGGTCCGTAGTTGTTAGAGCAGTTTGTAACAATACAAGGCAGGCCATACGTACGTTGCCATGCGCGCACAAGATGGTCACTTGATGCTTTCGAAGCTGAATAAGGACTACTTGGTGCGTAAGGTGTTATTTCAGTGAACAGCGGGAGAATCTCATCATTATTCCATTCATCAGGATGAGGCAAATCGCCATAGACCTCATCAGTTGAAATATGATGAAATCGGAAAATGTCTTTTTTCGGGCCATTGAGTTCTGACCAGTACGCACGCGCTGCTTCGAGTAAGGTGTAGGTCCCTACTATATTGGTCTCAATAAATTCTGCAGGCCCTGAAATAGAACGATCAACATGGCTTTCTGCAGCAAGATGCATCACTGCATCCGGTTGATGCGTCGCAAAAATTTGCTCAAGTGCTGCTTTATCGCAAATATCAGCCTGAACAAAATCATAGCGTTCACTGTCAGATATCATTGATATTGACTCGAGGTTACCTGCGTAAGTCAATTTATCAACGTTAATCACGTAATCTTTAGTATTGTTAATAATATAACGGACGACTGCAGAGCCTATGAAACCGGCACCACCAGTTACTAAAATTTTCATCTTAGGTATCTCTTTACACATCAAATCTAAAAATCTAAAAGACGAGCCCGCTCTTAATTCTTTCTTTCTTTAAGTGAACTCTGTCTAGCCAAGTTATTAATGAACGACACAAACGCACCAAAGCATAAAATAAATAATATCAGAACCGCTAATTGATTGTAGTTATTCAGATCAGCAACAATACCCACTACCGAAAATAAAATAGATATCGCTAACACTATTATCAATGCAGTAGTATGCCTGAATCCGTATTTCAAAAGAATATGATGTAAATGCTCACGGTCCGGTTTAAAAGGACTGTCCCCCCTGCGAACTCTCGAAACCATCACACGGATCATATCCATAAGTGGCACAGCTATGATCCATAGTGCAGTAACCGGATGTAATATTGCTGTAGTCCCCTGCGTTGCAAGAATAATTAACCAGATAACGGTAAATCCGATCAAAGTACTTCCAGCATCCCCCATGAAAACTTTAAATTTACGTCCCCACGGGATGCCTAGGTTCAGCAGGATATAAGGGATACAGGCAATTGTCAGGCAAATACACCACTGCGCAAGTTCAAAGTTATTATGTAGTGAAAAGGCTACGCCTAGCGAGGCAAAACTGACGCAAGATAAAGCACCAAGCAATCCGTCAATCCCATCGACCATATTGAAAGCATTAATTGCACACATAACGGCGAATATTGTCACTACGTATCCCAAAATACCTAAACCTACCGGGTAGCCCAGGAAAATATCACCGAGTGAAGCAAGATGTAATCCACTATACATCATGACTATGGCCACAAATGCTTGCAAAGCTATACGGGGTGTAACAGGCAAATCGTAACGGTCATCCAGGACGCCGACAAGTAATAGCAAGCTGGTACAAATGATGTAATAGCTAAAATTTGGGAACCAATCAGGCTGCAAGAAAAACAATATCCAAATAGATATGTATATTGAAACACCCCCGACCAGAGGAATATGCCCATTGTGATGTTTCCTCGCATTAGGTTTGTCTACCAACCCAACACGACGCGCAATTTTACGAGCAATAAATAATGAAGCTAACGCACTGAAAAATATTATAATATATTCTTGCATGACCGCACCATGTTCAATCGATTAATGTTTTAAATTATTTAAAGCTTTATTAATAACGCTAACTAAGCGGTGAGTTTTAAGAATTTAGTAATTGAATCAATTTTAGATTTATTTAGATTATGTTCTCAACTTAACCGAATATCGTTCTTAAGAAAATTTCCATGTTTACAGAAAACCTATCTATTTTGTTGCTTGCGGTCAGGCGCAAGTGGTTAAAAACCACGCTACCGCCCTTGGCTCACAAGCTACCAATGCACTTATCCGACATACCTAATTGAAACAAATCGTAAACCATGCACAACACCAGGCAACTATCTCGATCAACCCGTCCAACACGACTGGCAATTTTTAACCTATTTATCTTTGATAGTAACATGTAATCATCTTAAAAATCAGGCTGCACGTTGAAACTCATAAGTCAATTATGATTGTAAGCGTTGACGATATCTTCTCCTGATAAGACAAAAAATTTCAACAGAAGAATTTTGTATAATTTATTCAATAGCATATATTAAATAATTACATACATGATTCAAGACAATTTTTGAGAGCATGCGTATCTTTCCACAACAATACCTGATCAGCTACTTAAAAATCGTCAATCAAGAGTGTGATTTTCGAACAAATAGGCCAGCATGAGGATTACTGACATAGCCTAGCTCAATACTCCGCAGAACGCAGCCTTAATCCTATTTTTCGTTGGTAAATGTATGTTTTAACGACATCGTTGCTTAGATAACGTACAAGGCATTTTTGAATTCGATTTAAATGTAAGAAACATAATTACTTATAAACTGGGTAGCCGGTTATTTATTATTCCTGCGCATCATTCGATATTTATAAAGCTGCCTAGGGGGGCATTCTGACCAAGTGTATTCATTGCATAACCACTAATTTCCGCTATAAAAAAGCACCATCCAGATGGTGCTTTCCTTACAACAGGTCTTGAGCGCTATTACTCGCCTGCAAACTCTTTCAACCACGCTTTGAAAGCCTCACCCTGTGAGTTATGACGTACGCCATACTCAACAAAGGCTTTCATGTAACCCAGCTTGTCACCACAGTCATGTGAACGGCCGGTCATCGTGAAGGCTTCGACGGTTTTCTTCTTCATCAACAGGGCAATAGCATCTGTCAGCTGAATTTCGTTGCCTGCACCATAAGGGGTGATTGCCAGCAGTGGCCAGATATCTTCGGAGAAGACATAACGCCCTACTACCGCCAGGTTAGACGGTGCATCTTTACGCTCAGGTTTTTCAACGATTGCGGTCATTGGTGTACTTTTACCAGGCTCACCTTCAACCCCATTACAGTCGACAACGCCGTATTTAGACACGTCTTCTTCCGGCACTTCTTCAACCATAACCTGACTGTTACCTGTTTCTTTGAAACGGGTCAGCATAGCGGCAAGGTTGTCCTTGCGCAGATCGCTGGTGGAATCATCCATCAGGACGTCTGGCAGAATAACCGCAAAAGGTGAATTACCAATCAAAGGTTTAGCGCAAAGAACCGCGTGGCCCAGGCCTTTTGACTGCCCCTGACGCACGTTCATTATCGTCACACCCTTAGGACAGATGGACTGAACTTCTTCAAGCAGCTGGCGCTTAACGCGTGTTTCCAACATGCTTTCCAATTCGAAGGAGGTGTCGAAGTGGTTTTCAATGGCATTTTTTGAGGAATGCGTAACCAGAATGATTTCTTTGATGCCCGCAGCAGCACATTCATTAACGATGTACTGGATCAGAGGCTTATCGACGATTGGCAGCATTTCTTTTGGAATCGCTTTCGTCGCTGGTAACATACGTGTGCCCAGACCGGCAACAGGGATAACAGCTTTTAACATTGTAAAGGATACTCCTTGAAACCTATTGTGTGTAAATCCAGTTGGTTAACGTGATTAATCACAGAGAGTTCACCAGACTGAAATTGAAAATACAAACTTATTGCCGAGCACGATAATTTTCTTTACCGAGTATAGTCCCTGTCGTTTCGTTTAGGGAAACCATACTGCGTACTTCAGAACATCAAGTACATAGCCTGTCTATGTGAATACGATACCAGTAAGCAGCACCAAACGGTAAGCTAAAGACTCAAATTTAGGAATGTTGAACCTGTTCGACGATTTTATCATCACAAATTGCTGCTTTCCAAATCAGATTGATAACTCATATTTATAGATTCCCTTAGCTCACTTTGCTCAACTTATCTTAAAGTACCCTGCTGTTTTAGATTTGAATTTTCCGTGTCTGACGCCCATTATTCACCGTGCGGCAACCGCCGTGTAACTATAGGTGAAAAACGTAATATGGAATGGATCGCCGATCCGTCGATTTGGGCCGGGCTGGCTACCCTGGTAGTACTCGAAATTGTTCTGGGCATAGACAATCTAATTTTTATCGCCATTTTGGCGGAGAAACTTCCGCGCCAGCAGCGTGATAAAGCGCGCGTTACCGGGCTTTTACTCGCCCTGGTGATGCGTTTATTGCTGCTGGCCTGTATTTCGTGGCTATCTACGCTGACTCGTCCCCTGCTTACTGTGCTCGGGCATGCATTCAGCGCCAGAGATATGATCATGCTGACCGGCGGGGTCTTCCTGCTCTTTAAAGCCACCATGGAATTGAACGAACGGCTTGAAGGAAAGGATGAGGAGCAAACCCAACAGCATACGGGAGCCAAATTCTGGGCGGTAGTCGCGCAAATTGTGGTACTGGATGCCGTCTTCTCGCTGGACTCCGTCATCACCGCTGTCGGGATGGTCGATCATTTAGCCGTCATGATGGTCGCAGTTTGTATCGCCATCGGGCTGATGTTGCTGGCAAGCCGGCCGCTTACGCGCTTTGTGAATGCACATCCGACGATCGTGATTTTGTGTCTTAGCTTCCTGCTGATGATCGGCTTCAGTCTGGTCGCAGAAGCTTTTGGTTACGCGATCCCGAAAGGTTATCTCTACGCTGCTATTGGTTTCTCGGTGATTATCGAAGCACTGAACCAGCTGGCACAGTTCAACCGCCGACGCTTTTTATCTTCACGCCGTTCATTGCGTGAGCGTACCGCAGAAACGGTACTTCGCGTTCTTCGCGGTAAACATGAAGAAGCCGAGCTGGATGCCCATTCCTCCAGCATGATTGCTGACAGCGCTAATGAAGAGGATGCGATTTTCAATCAGCAGGAACGCCATATGATTGAACGTGTTCTCGGGCTTGGGCAACGTACCGTCAGCAGTGTCATGACCTCGCGGCATGATGTCGATAACCTTGAATTGAATGACCCGGTGGACGTGCTGACACAGCAAATTGCCAATAACCAGCACACCCGCATGCTGGTGACAGAAGACAGTTCGACTGACGAACCGTTGGGCGTGGTACACGTTGTGGACTTGCTCAAACAGCAACTGCTGAAGAATGAATTAGATCTTAAAGCGCTGATACGTCAGCCGCTGATCTTCCCGGAGCAGCTTTCCCTGTTGATGGCACTGGAACAGTTCCGTCAGGCAAAGACGCACTTTGCATTTGTAGTCGATGAGTTTGGTTCGGTTGAAGGGATCGTAACGCTGACAGATGTTATGGAAACGATCGCCGGTAACCTCCCGGAGTCAGATGAAACGCCAGATGCGCGCCATGACATACAGCAGTTGGAAGATGGCACCTGGATTGCCAACGGCTATATGCCGCTTGAGGATTTAGTGATGTACATCCCCCTGCCGGTTGATGAGAAACGTGAATACCACACGCTCGCCGGGCTGTTGATGGAGCATACGCAGAGCATCCCACAGGTGGGCGCGCAGATTACCATCCACGACTATCTGTTCGAACCGCTGGAAGTCAGCAGCCATCGCATTCTGAAAGTGAAAGTCACCCCGCTCAAATCGGCATCGGATAACGATTACGAAGTCTGATACGACTGCAAAAAGAAAACGGGTGCCTGCTTCAGGCACCCGTTTTTATTCCTAAGACGCTGCTTAATGGTTATTTATTCAGAAATTTTTGCACATCTTCTTTTTCTTTACTGTCTTTACGCTTATCAATCCAGTTCTGAAGTGCGCTGCGGGCGCTTTGTTCCAGCGTGCGTCTCAGTACCTGATCAACCTGCAACTGGTAACCCATTTGCGCCCACGGGCCGTAAACCCGCAAAGGAATGTCCGTCGTTTTGAGCGTATTAATCAGATTGCTGTCACCTTTCCAGCCACCTGTGACGCGGATCAGTAAGTTCATATCCACCTGCTGATCGGCCATGTCGATGCTGCCGTTCCCTTTCGCAGTAACCATCGGCGACTGACCCTCGAGATTAGTCAGCGTCAGCGTGCCATCAGCAAGTTTGCCTTCGGCTTTGAGCGTATCAATCTGGCTATAGTGATCGTAGCGCTCGAGCCCCTGTACCTTGTCGCTGCTGCGCGCAACCGCCTGCTGAATAAGCTGCTGAATATTAATACCATTCAGGTGAGCATTATCCATGGAAAGTTGTCCTTCTCCCTGCCAGCGCCGTGCGAAATCTGCAGCGGAAAGCCCTTTGCCGTTAACATCGCCTTTCAGGGAGAAACTGCCGGTCAGCGCTTTCGGTAAATCATAGGCCGCCAGAACATCACCCAGCTCGATTTTGTTCACATCCGGCACCAGGTGCACCTGAATCTGTTTGCCGGTCACGTCCATATCACCCGGGAGTGAGAATTTCCCGCTGCCCATATTGCCGCTAAAGGTAGATAAGGTGACCTGACCCTGCTGATTTTCTGCATTGAGTGCCAGATTTTGGATCTTCAGACCACGGTAAGTTAAATCAGCGACTTTCAAAGCCAGTTTGGCATTAAAGGCTTTCAAGCTGCTCAGCCCGTTCGGCTGATCGTCAACATCGCGGGCAATCACCGGGGCGGATGTCACAGAAGGCGCATTTCCCGTTGTTTCTGCCTCGGTTTTAGGCTGCCAGCCGCTGAGCGCATCGAGGTCGAGTTTATTAGCGGTTAAATCCAGCTGATAATTCGGACTAGCTCCGAGTGTGGCCGAGGCGGTGCCAGAGACCTGATTATCGTTGGCGGTTAAATCCAGCTGGCTAAGTTTGATAGTGTCGGTATCGCGCTGATAACTGGCTTGCATTGCACCGCTACCCTGCACGCCTTTAACCGGAATATCTGCACCGTTTAGCTGATAGGTAAACTTGCTGATATTCGCTGCAAAGGTCTGCGGATAATGCTGCATATCCAGTTCAGCTTTCATCGTGAAAGCGAGATCGCGCTGATTACGGTTAATGCGGCTTGAAAGCTGAACAGTTGCCTGCCGGTTAGCATCTTTATCCATCTGCATGTTGATATCGCGAACGTTGATGACATCATCATCGCCGCGTTGCCAGATAAGAAGACTGTCGACAATGCTTAATTTATCGATATCAAATTTCCAGCTCGCCTCAAGTGTCGGCGTTACCGGCGCAACAGGCGTTGGTGTGGAGGGCGCGACTGGCGCGTCAGGCTGATTTTCTTCACTATCTGGCGTAAGACGAACGACCGCATTTTTCAGCAGAACCTGCTTCACTGCGAGCTGATGAGAAAGCAGCGGCCAGAGTTTGACGTCCAGCCGCATGTTTTCGGCGCTGACCACCGGCGCTTTGGCACCCGGCGCGGTCAGCGTAGTTTGTCCGGCGATAATGCTCAGCTGAGGCCAGACATGCCAGCGCAGCGAGCCGTTGATCGCCAGCTGATAGCCGCTTTTCAATTCAACCCGTTCCACCATATATTGGCGGAAGTCGTTCGGGTTAATCAGAAACACCAGCGAAGTCATGCCGGCAATGATAACCACCAGTAAAATCACCAGTGTTGTCAGTAGTCTTCTCATGCCTTCCTCACGTTTTTATCCTGCCTGCAGATAAAAAAGCTGAATCAGTCTTCATCAATACGGCTGGCAACCGCACTTTGCTGGTCGCGATATTTCGCATCCTGGCGGCTGTTATAAGGACGCGCTGCCGGGCCGGATAACGGCTCGAAACTCAGTGCGCCAATCAGCATGCCGGGACGAAGTGCTAAGGGCAATTTGCCGGAATTATAGAACTCCAGCACGATGCGTCCCTGCCAGCCCGGATCGATGCGGTGCGCCGTGACGTGGACCATTAATCCCAGACGCGCCAGCGATGAGCGCCCGTCCAGCCAGCCGACCAGATCATCGGGTATAGAAACCGTCTCAAACGTCACCGCCAGCGCCAGTTCACCCGGATGCAGGAAGAATGCTTCACCTTCTGGCAAAACAATTTCATCACTCATCACTTTATCGAGAGAGGCGCTGACTTCGTCCTTCGGGCCACTCAGATCGATAAAACCGGCGTTGTGCCCGAGAAATACGCGAAAGCCATTGCCCAGACGCACATCTACTGTAGCACCGTTAATACGTTCTACAGGCGGACGCGGTGAAATCCCTAATTTGCCACTGTCCAGCCAGGCTTCTATATCTCGATCGCAAAGTCTCATCGTTTCTCCGGTATGTGTTCTACAGCATGGCGATTAATTGAAAAACTGGCTGATTTTTGCCTTTAAAATATCAATCGCAATCCGGTTTTTTCCGCCACGCGGCACAATGATGTCTGCGTATTGTTTGGAAGGTTCGATAAATTGCAGGAACATCGGGCGGACGGTTTTCTGATACTGCGCCATCACTGAATCCATCGAACGGCCCCGTTCGTTGACATCACGCTTCATGCGACGCATAAGGCAAATATCAAGAGGTGTATCGACGAAGATAGAGAAGTTCATTTCCTGGCGCAGACGCACGTCGGTCAGCAGCAGGATCCCTTCAAGAATGATGACTTTTTTCGGTTTTAGCGTCACCGTTTCGGCAAGTCGGGTATGTTCAATAAAGCTGTAGCTCGGCAGTTCAATTGCCTGACCTGATTTCAACGCCTGTAAGTGCTGAAACAGCAAATTGTGATCCATCGCACTCGGATGGTCGTAGTTGGTTTTGACCCGCTCTTCCATGGTCATATGGCTTTGGTCTTTATAGTAGCAATCTTCGGGGATCACCCCGATGTGCTCATCGCCTACCTGATCACGAAGTTCACGGTATAACGTACTGGCGATAAGGCTTTTTCCCGAAGCAGATGCGCCAGCGATACCTACGATGACACACTGATGGAATTTGTCAGACATAAAATTAAAGACCTGATTTGGAAGTTGGAAGGCAAACACAGATATGTGCTTTGAACGCGGCAATTATAAGTTCAAGACACTGCCTGATGCCAGCGTTAAGGCTGTGTAATCGCTGACATCGGGCAATAAATCGCTGAGTTGAGAGATTAAACTGCGCGGAAAGCGATTTCTGTCGGAATTGCATCGCCTTTCCAGAACAGTTGTGACGCCACTTTTGACGCCAGTTCACGATAAATCGTTGTAAATTCGCTCTCAGGATTCGAAACGACCGTCGGCTCGCCGCGATCCAAATCTTCACGCAGCGAGATGTGCAGTGGTAATTGCGCCAGCAGCTCACAGCGATATTTCTCTGCCAGACGCTGTGCGCCACCGGTGCCGAAAATCGGTTCGTGATGGCCACAATTGCTACACACGTGCATGCTCATGTTTTCGATAATGCCCAGCACCGGCACATGCACTTTCTCAAACATCACGATCCCCTTCATGGCATCGAGCAGCGCGATGTCCTGCGGCGTGGTGACAACCACAGCGCCGGTTACCGGAATGTTTTGCGACAGCGTCAGCTGAATATCACCGGTGCCCGGCGGCAGGTCGATCACCAGATAATCCAGATCCGGCCACAGCGTATCCTGCAACATCTGCATCAGTGCTTTGCTGGCCATCGGACCACGCCAGACCATGGCATTTTCATCAGTGACCAGATAACCAATCGAGTTGGTCGCCAGGCCATGCGCCATAATCGGCGACATATGTACGCCATCCGGTGACGTCGGACGCTCATCTTCAGTACCCAGCATATTCGGCACCGACGGTCCGTAAATATCGGCATCCAGAATCCCGACTTTGCCGCCCTCGGCCACCAGCGCCAGTGCCAGATTCACCGCCGTCGTGGATTTCCCGACGCCGCCCTTGCCCGAACTGACCGCCAGAATATTGCGCACACCCTTAATTCCCGGCTGCTCATTCGCCCGTTTCATGGTGGCGATGTCGTGACGCAGGGTCCACTGGACCGCCGATGCACCGGTTACGCGCAGCAGTTCGCCACTGGTTTCCTCTTTCAAAATCTCAAAACCGCTTTTCCAGGCGAAGGGCAGCGTCAGGTCAATATGTAAAACGTCGTCCATTAACACGCAATGATGCAATGCCTTAATGGCGTTGAGATCTTTTTGCAGGGTTGAATGACGAAAGGTGGCCAGTACGCCGGTCACTAGTGCGCGCAGCCCCGCGGGGGTGGTCTGCTGTGGGGATTGAGATGTCATCCCGGCTCCTTGAAACTGGTTATCAGACTATTTATTAAACGACTTATTCTTTAAATAGCATAACAGAAGGTTCATGCAGAGATCCCCCGTTTGTTTACGAGGGGCGGCGCTTTCGGTTAACATCAATCCCCCTGATTTCAACAACAGAAAGCAAGCTCTTACTATGGCTCAAGTCGCGAAAAAAATTTTGGTAACCTGTGCACTTCCGTACGCCAACGGATCCATCCATCTCGGTCACATGCTCGAGCACATCCAGGCTGACGTCTGGGTTCGTTTCCAGCGAATGCGCGGCCATGAGGTGCACTTCATCTGTGCGGACGATGCGCACGGCACGCCGATCATGCTGAAAGCTCAGCAACTCGGTATTAAGCCGGAAGAGATGATTGCTGAAATGAGCCAGGAGCATCAGAAAGATTTCGCCGGCTTTGGCATCAGCTACGACAACTATCACTCCACGCACAGTGACGAAAACCGTGAGCTGTCCGAGCTGATTTATGGTCGTCTGAAAGAAAACGGCTTCATCAAGAACCGCACCATTTCTCAGCTGTACGATCCGGAGAAAGGCATGTTTCTGCCGGACCGTTTCGTCAAAGGCACCTGCCCGAAATGTAAATCACCGGACCAGTACGGCGATAACTGCGAAGTGTGCGGCGCGACCTACAGCCCGACTGAGCTGATCGAGCCGAAATCCGTGGTGTCCGGCGCGACGCCGGTAATGCGTGAGTCCGAGCACTACTTCTTCGACCTTCCAGAATTTAGCGCCATGTTGCAGGCGTGGACCCGCTCCGGTGCTTTACAGGAACAGGTCGCGAACAAAATGCAGGAATGGTTCGAATCTGGTCTGCAACAATGGGATATCTCCCGCGATGCGCCTTACTTCGGTTTCGAAATTCCGGATGCGCCGGGCAAATTTTTCTACGTCTGGCTGGATGCGCCAATCGGCTATATGGGGTCATTCAAAAACCTGTGCGACCGTCGCGGCGATCTGAACTTCGACGAGTTCTGGAAAAAAGATTCCACCACCGAGCTGTATCACTTCATCGGTAAAGACATCGTTTATTTCCACAGTCTGTTCTGGCCGGCGATGCTTGAGGGCAGTAATTTCCGTAAACCGACCAATCTGTTCGTTCATGGTTACGTGACAGTTAACGGCGCGAAGATGTCCAAATCGCGCGGTACGTTCATCAAGGCCAGTACCTATCTGAACCATCTGGATGCGGACTGCCTGCGTTACTACTACACCGCCAAACTGTCTTCACGCATCGACGATATCGACCTGAACCTGGAAGATTTCGTGCAGCGCGTGAATGCAGACATCGTCAACAAAGTGGTGAATCTGGCGTCCCGTAATGCCGGTTTTATCGCCAAACGCTTTGACGGCAAACTGGCTGATAAGCTGGCTGACGAAGTGCTGTACAAAACCTTCACCGATGCCGCTGAAAGCATCGCGCAGGCCTACGACAGCCGCGAATCAGGCCGCGCCATCCGTGAAATCATGGCGCTGGCCGATCTGGCTAACCGTTATGTGGACGAACAGGCACCGTGGGTTGTTGCAAAACAGGAAGGCCGCGACGCTGACCTGCAGGCGATTTGCTCAATGGGCATCAACCTGTTCCGAGTGCTGATGACTTATCTGAAACCCGTTCTGCCATCCCTGGCTGAGCGGACAGAAGCCTTCCTTAACACTGAACTGAGCTGGGATTCCATTGCACAGCCGTTGCTGTCGCATCAGGTGAATCCGTTCAAAGCGCTGTTTAATCGTATCGAACTGGATAAAGTCGCTGCGATGGTCGATGCCTCGAAAGAAGATATTGCAGCGGCGAACGCAACCGTAGTCACCGGTCCGCTGGCGGATGACCCGATTCAGGAAACCATCACTTTTGATGATTTCGCAAAAGTCGACATGCGTATCGCGCTGATCAAAAGCGCTGATTTCGTGGAAGGTTCCGACAAACTGCTGCGTCTGCAACTGGATTTGGGCGGCGAAACCCGCCAGATTTTCTCCGGCATTCGCTCCGCGTATCCAGATCCAAAACTGCTGGAAGGCCGCCTGACCATCATGGTCGCGAACCTCGCACCGCGTAAAATGCGTTTTGGTATCTCAGAAGGGATGGTAATGGCCGCGGGTCCAGGCGGGAAAGACATCTTCCTGCTCAGCCCGGATTCCGGCGCACAACCTGGTATGCAGGTTAAGTAAGAACGTTTTTACTGACAAAAGCCCGATGAAATCATCGGGCTTTTTTTATAACTGTTGAAACATATTTGCTCCAAATACCCTATAGATTTCGGGTGTCAGGAAGGCGGCAAGTGAGAAAGTCCCCGGGAGCTTACATCAGTAAGTGACCGGGGCGCACGAGCGCAGCCAACGCATCTGACGCCCGAAAGATAACGGGTATTTCACTTCGGCCAGTTCGGCCATACGCTGCGTGGATAGTCCCTGTCGATATCCGATTTCGCCAGCCCGATATCTTTGAGTTGATCCGCACTCAGCGAATGCAAAATCTTGCGGCTGACGCGACGCTCATTCCAGCTAAACAATGCGGCATACACTTTCTTCGTCCATCCCGCTTTTTGTACTGGCATCTGTGCCGTACGCAGCGTCGCTACGCTCGTTGCACCTGTAACCTGTTCACAAACCACGTTTTCACAGCCTGCAAACTGACGTTCTTCAATGATATTTTTCATATTCTGCCCCTGTTAACGACCTGACAACAGGATCGGATAAACGGCCAAAACATTACAGATTCAGATTTTTAGTATTTCAACCATACAGATCTGGATTAGATGACAGATACAGGGTTAGATTGATTGCATCTGTACTGTTTTCTTTGCGCAGGAGTTGAGAAAAAGATAATGAATCGTTATGAAAATCTGGCTAACGTATTGAGCGACCGCATCGAGCAGGGCCTGTATCCCGCCGGGATCCGCCTGCCATCGGTGCGCGTACTGAGCAGTGAACACGGCGTCAGTGTGAGTACGGTGCAGCAGGCTTATCGCGTACTGGAGGAAAAACAGCTGGTCGAAGCCCGCCCGAAATCCGGTTATTTTGTGAAAGGTGCTCGCATCCAGGCCGCTCTGCCCTCCGGCTGTCGCCCTGCGCAGCGCCCGGTAGAGATATCCCAGTGGGATCAGGTACTGGATCTCATCACTTCTCCTCACCGGCCGGGCGTAGTACAGCTGGGTCGCGGCTCGCCGGACGTTACAGCGCCCACCCTCAAACCGCTCAGCCGTCTGATGGGTCGCGCGGGTCAGCATCAGAATCTCAACGCGTTTCATTACGACAGCATCTACGGTTCGGAAGATTTACGAGAACAAATTGCCCGTCTGCTGATCGACAGCGGCAGCCACATGGATGCCAGTAATATTCTGATCACCACCGGCTGTCACGAAGCGCTGTCGATTGCCATCCGGTCGGTGTGCGAGCACGGCGATATTGTGGCGGTGGATTCGCCGAGTTTTCACGGCGCGATGCAAACCCTGAAAGGCTTCGGCATGAAAGCGCTGGAAATCCCTACCGATCCGGTCACCGGCATCAGCCTGGAAGCGCTGGAAATGGCGCTGGAACAGTGGCCAATCAAGGCTATTCAGCTGACGCCCAACTGCAATAATCCGCTTGGCTACAACATGCCGGACGAGCGTAAAAAAGGTCTGCTGCGTCTGGCGCAGCGCTACGATATCGCCATCATTGAGGACGATGTCTATGGCGAACTGGCGTATCAGTATCCCCGCCCGGCCACCATTACCTCATTCGATGAAGACGGTCGGGTGCTGCTGTGCAGTTCATTTTCTAAAACGCTGGCGCCCGGCCTGCGCGTCGGCTGGATTGCGCCGGGGCGTTATCACGACCGCGCTATCCATATGAAATACATCACCACTGGCGCATCCGCCACGCTGCCGCAAATTGCTATTGCCGACTTCATTAAACAGGGGCACTACCTGGTGCACATGCGCCGTATGCGCAATCAGTACCAGCGCAATTTATGCACCATGACCGACTGGGTGATGAAATATTTCCCGTGCGGTACACGCGTCAGTCGCCCTCAGGGTGGTTTTCTGCTGTGGATCGAACTTGATGAGCGCGTCGATACATTGCGGTTAAATCGTCTGCTGGAAGAACATAACGTGCAAATCGCCATTGGCTCGATATTCTCCGCGTCGGGGAAATACCGCAATTGCCTGCGGATGAATTACGCCCAGACACTGACCGCCAAAACCGAGCGCGCGGTGCAGCGTGTGGGAATATTAGCGTCGCAAATGCTGGAAAGTTGCTAAACCTCACCCGGAGAGATTGTCATCGTGCAAATAGAACCGTTACCGCCCCTGAACACGCTGGTGGCGTTTGAATGCGTGGCGCGCTATTGCAGCTTTTCCCGCGCCGCCGAAGAGCTGAACCTGACGCAGAGTGCCATCAGCCGCCAGATTATCCAGCTGGAAGAGATGCTCGGCTGTAAGCTTTTTCAGCGTGCGCAGCGCAAAACGACGCTGACGCCGCGCGGAGAGACCTATGCACAACAGGTGCGCAAACTGCTCGGCGACATTTCGCAGTCAACTGCTGAAGTCATGGGCTGGAACGGTCTGCCGCAGGTGACGCTCGCCTGTACCAGCGCGATGAGCGGGCTCTGGCTTTCGTCGCGGCTTTCCGCACTTCGCCAGCTGATGCCTGATTTACAAATCCGCATGAAAATCTCCGACAGCTTTTCCGACCTGAAATCCTCAGAATTCGATCTGGCGATTTTCTACCTGCGCGAACCGCCTGCGGGTTATCACGTTGAGGCACTGTTTGATGAAGTCTGTTATCCGATGTGCTCACCGGAATTCCTCAACCGCCTTCCCCCACAGGCCAGCGCGGAAGATTTGCTGGAGCAAACGTTGCTGATTCAGGATGATCCGCAACGTGAGTGGACCGGCTGGCGGGACTGGTTTGCCTCGCAGGATATCAGCCACGTCTCGCCCCGCCGCACCTGGCGCGCCAACAACTACCCGTTTCTGGTGCAGTCTGCGGTGCTGGGGGACGGCATTTTGCTGGGCTGGGAAGGACTGGTGCAGGATTACGTCAACAGCGGGCAACTGGTCGCTGCGCATCCGGGCAAGCTGACTGCCGCCGGAAAATGCTACATGCTCACCCCGCAGGACAGATTCCTTAAACCGGTGGTGCATAAGGTGATTAACTGGCTGAAAAAACCATGAAACTTAGCCCCCTGCGAAGGGGGGAGTTAAAAATAATAATAATCTTATATGTTAGTTATATATCCGTCGGCGGAATTTTATTCCTTTCCAGATATCTGCGTTTTCTCGCAGAATTCATGCCAATTAATGTGAATAAAAGCCAGAATGACTGCGAAATACAGGAAGCAAGGTTAAAATCATGGCTTAAAGAATACAGCCCGAACACACCGCCGATAATATTAAGATATGCGTAACTATTAGCATCAACCGCTAGTCTGCGCATCTGCACCAACGCATATGCCAGAAGATAGCAAAATACGCCAATTAACCCGACCACCGTATGCAGCTCCACCGGTCATTTCCCTTTGCGAACATTCATTACCCAGAAAAATAAAGCTTTTCAGGGTGTTCTGCCGCGCATTTTTCGCATACCCTCATGATTAATTCTCATGCAAGTAACGCAGAGTGTTTTGATATAAATCAGGCAGGCAAACCATTGCGCCCATTAGATACACCAGGGATATTCACTTGCACCTATAAAATTCCAGCACGCCACCATGGAGAAAATTAATGAAAGATAATAATT
Organism: Rahnella inusitata; assembly: GCF_965118895.1. Taxonomy (GTDB): domain Bacteria; phylum Pseudomonadota; class Gammaproteobacteria; order Enterobacterales; family Enterobacteriaceae; genus Rahnella; species Rahnella inusitata_A. The sequence continues at coordinate 156,328 of NZ_CBCPJJ010000005.1, read as the reverse complement.
CCCCTTTGACGAAATTAATGCAGGATGCACAACTTAGCCGTCGCGGCTTTATTACCAGCGCTTCTGCTGTGGGTATTACCACTGCATGGGGATTATCGCCTTTCTCCGCGTTTGCAGCCGAACCTAAAAAAGGCGGCGTATTAAAACTGGGTATGTCAGGCGGAAATACCAGTGATACGCTCGACCCGACATTATTCAGCGACTGGGTGCCCTTAAATCAGGCATATATGCTGATGAACGGCCTGATTGAAATAGACGAAAATAACAAAGCTACGCCGGAACTTTTCTCTCAATGGGAGGCTAAACCGGGTGCGGCGGAGTGGGTATTTACCGTCCGTGAGGGCGTCACTTTCCACAACGGCAAGAAGCTCGACGCCGACGACATCCTTTACTCCATCAACCTGCATCGCGGCGACAAATCCAAAAGCGCCATCAAAACTCAGCTCGCGCCGATTACCGGCCTCACCAAACAGGGCGACAACCAGATCCTGATCACCCTTGACGGCGGCAACGCCGATCTGCCCTATCTGCTGGCGGATTACCATCTGGTGGTCGTCCCCAACGGCTTTACCGACTGGTCGCACCCGATTGGCACCGGTGGTTTCATTTTTGATCAGTATGAACCGGGCGTACGTTCGCTGTTCAAACGCAACCCGAACTACTGGAAACCGGATCGCGCCTTTGTCGATGCCGTAGAAGTGCTGGTGATCAACGATCCGACCGCGCGCACCAACGCCCTGATCTCCGGACAGGTGCACGCCATTAACCGCGTTGATTTTAAAACCGTCGATTTCCTCAAACGCAGCCCGGCGCTCAATATCATCCGTTCTGCCGGTGGCCAGCACTTCACTTTCCTGATGGATTGCAGCGTTGCGCCGTACAACAATAACGACGTTCGCATGGCGATAAAATACGGCATCGACCGGCAAAAAATTCTCGATACTGTGCTGCGCGGCTACGGCTCATTGGGTAACGACCACCCGATCCCAAAAACCGACCGCTTTTTCAATCACAGCCTTGAGCAGCGCGCTTACGATCCCGAAAAATCAAAGTTTTACCTGAAAAAAGCCGGTCTGACCGATCTCAAAATAGAGCTGTCTTCCTCCGATGCTGCCTTTGCCGGTGCGTTAGACGCCGCCGCGCTGTTCCAGGGACAAGCGCAAAAAGGCGGCATTCAGGTCAACATCAAACGCCAGCCCGCCGACAGTTACTGGGACGACGTGTGGATGAAAGCGCCGTTCAGCATGGGCTATTGGGGTGGCCGACCTACAGCGGATCAGATGTTCTCCACCGCCTATCAGTCCACCGCAAAATGGAACGATACCCACTGGAAAGATGAGAAGTTCGACGCACTGCTCCTTCAGGCGCGTTCGCTGCTCGATGAAAGCAAACGTGCAGAAATCTATGGCGAGCTGCAAAGCATTGTCCGCGACGACGGTGGTGCGATGATCCCGCTGTTTGGTGATTATCTCGACGCCGCCAGCAAAAAAGTCGGCGGTATCAAACCGCACCCGATGTTTAATTTCATGGGTGGTCGTCTGGCCGAGCGCGTCTGGCTGGAGGCATGATGAAGAAGAGGATTTTACAGCGTGTGCTGTTAGGCATTATCACGCTGTGGCTGGTGTCGGTGCTGATTTTTATCGGCACCGAAATGTTACCTGGTGACGTGGCGACGGCCATTTTAGGCCAGAGCGCCACGCCGGAAACCGTGGCGGCACTGCGCCTGCAGTTGGGGTTAGATGAACCGTCTGTGCTGCGTTATCTGCACTGGCTGGCGGGCATCATGCACGGTGATTTAGGGCACTCGCTGGCTAACGGGCGTCAGATAAGCGATGAGCTGCTACCCCGCCTGGCTAACACGCTGTTTCTGGCAGGTTACGCTGCGGTGATCGCCATTCCGCTGGCGGTTGGTTTAGGCATCGCCTCGGCCATCTGGCGCGGTTCGGTTTTTGACCGTCTGGCGAATACCCTGACGCTCATCAGCATTTCCGTACCGGAGTTTTTCGTCGGCTACATTCTGGTGATCGCCTTCGCCATCCGTCTGACCTGGTTTCCGAGTCTGGCGATGGTTGACAGCTCCTCCACCCTGGCCGAACGGCTGTATGTCTGCACCCTGCCGATGCTCACCCTGACGCTGGTGGTGCTGGCGCATATGCTGCGTATGACCCGTGCTTCGGTAACAGCGGTGATGTCCAGCCCGTACATTGAAAGCGCGGTGCTCAAAGGTATCCCACGCTGGCGCATTGTGGTTTCGCACGCCCTGCCCAACGCCCTCGCACCGATCATCAACGTGGTGGCCTTTAACCTCGCGTATCTGGTGGTCGGGGTGATTCTGGTAGAAGTGGTGTTTGTCTATCCCGGCATCGGGCAGTACATGGTGGATGCAGTGACCAAGCGTGATCTGCCGGTGGTTCAGGCCTGCGGTCTGCTGTTTGGCGGTACGTACATTTTCCTCAACACCACCGCCGATTTACTGGCGATCTGGTGCAATCCACGCCTGCGCCATGCGCGCTAAAAAGAGGGACATCATGAACCGATATTTCATCAATATCCCGCTGTCGGCCTGGATTGGCATTGTGATTATTGCGGTGAATTTGCTGGCGGCGGTATTTGCGCCGTGGCTCGCGCCGCACAGCGAAACGGAACAGGTCGGCGATATCTGGCTGCTGCCTTCTGCCGCCACGCCGTTTGGCACCGACAGCCTCGGGCGGGATATGCTCTCCCGCATTCTGTTTGGCGCCCGCACCACCATCGCCATCGCGCTGACCATCACCTTCAGCTCCTTCATCATTGGCATCGTCACAGGCTTTACCGCCGCAATTTACGGCAGATGGGTGGACGTTGTGCTGTCACGCATCGTCGATACCGTGATGTCGATTCCGGTGCTGATTTTCGCGCTGATAGTCCTTTCGGTAATGGGCACCTCGATCCCGGTGCTGGTACTGACCATCGCCCTGCTCGATGCCACCCGCGTGTTCCGTCTGGCGCGCCTGGTGGCGCAGGCGATTGTCTGTCAGGAATATGTTGAAGCTGCGCGTCTGCGTGGTGAAGGCCTGCGCTGGGTGCTGTTTAAAGAGATCCTGCCCAACGCCTTGCCGCCGCTGCTGGCAGAATTCGGGATGCGTTTCTGCTTTACCTTTCTGTTTATCGCGGGCTTGAGTTTCTTAGGATTAGGCATCCAGCCGCCGTATGCAGACTGGGGCAGTATGGTGCGCGACAACGCGCAGGCCATTAACTTCGGCCAGTTCGCTCCGCTGTATCCCGCGGCGGCGATTGCCCTGCTGACCATTGGCGTTAATCTGGTGGTCGACTGGCTGCTGGCCCGCAACAGCCTGCCGCATGGAGATGAAGCATGACCCGTACAATTTTGGAGATGCGCGGACTGCGTATCGAAACCCTCGACGGCTCCCCGCTGGTGCAGGATATTTCGCTGAAACTGGCGGCGGGCGAAGTGCTCGGGCTGATTGGCGAATCTGGTGCCGGTAAATCGACTATCGGGCTGGCAGCGCTGGGCTATGCGCGTCAGGGCTGCCGGATTGCCGGGGGCGAAGTGTTTCTCGACGGCACCGACATCGTTTCACAACCTTCCCACGTTAAACGTCAATGGCGCGGACGCCGCGTGGCATACGTCGCGCAAAGCGCCGCCGCCTCGTTTAATCCTGCGCTGACTATCGAAAAACAGGTCTGCGAAGGCCCGATCCGTCACGCTCTGATGAACAAAGAAGAGAGCCGCCAGTGGGCAATTTCGCTGTTCCGCTCGCTGGATTTGCCGGATCCGGAAAACATCGGCAAGCGTTATCCGCATCAGCTTTCCGGCGGACAACTGCAGCGCGCGATGGCCGCGATGGCGATGTCCTGCAAGCCTGATTTGTTGATCATGGACGAACCCACCACCGCGCTGGACGTCACCACGCAAATTGAAGTGCTGGTGATGCTGCGCAAACTGGTGCGCGAGTTCAACACCGCCGCGCTGTACATCACCCACGATCTGGCCGTGGTTGCCCAACTTGCCGACCGCATTATGGTGTTGCGTCACGGCAAAGAAGTGGAAACCGGCGATACGCAAACCATTCTGGAACATCCGCAGCAGGAATACACCCGCAGGCTGGTGGCCGAGCGTGAACACGCGTTGACGCCGCTGACAGATGGCCATGCGTCCTCAGGCCAGCCGCTGCTATCCATGCAAAAAATCAGTACCGGTTACAACGGGCAGCGCGTGGTGCATGACGTGAGTCTGCAACTGCCGCGCGGCAAAACGCTGGCGATCATCGGCGAATCCGGCAGCGGAAAAAGCACGCTGGCGCGAGCGCTGGTTGGGCTGTTGCCGGATACCGAGGGCGCGACGGATTTCGACGGCATGTCGCTCTCGCACAATTATCAGAAGCGCGACAAAGAGACGCTGCGCCGGATGCAGATGATTTATCAGCTTCCCGACGTGGCGCTCAACCCGCGCCAGACATTACTGGATATCATCGGCCGCCCGCTGACCTTCTATTTTGGCATGAACAAAAAGCAGGTTCGTGAACGTGTGGAAGAGTTGCTGCGTCTGACCGAGCTGCCGGTGAAGCTTCTCGACCGGCGCCCCGGCGAACTCTCCGGCGGGCAGAAGCAGCGAGTGTGCATCGCCCGCGCGCTGGCCGCACAGCCGGAGCTGATTATCTGTGATGAAGCGACGTCAGCGCTCGATCCGCTGGTCGCAGAGGAAGTACTGAATCTGCTGCGCCGGTTGCAGCAACAGTTCGGGCTTTCTTACCTGTTCATCACCCATGATCTGGGGACGGTCAAACGCATCGCCCATCAGGTGGCCGTGATGTATCAGGGCAAAGTGGTCGCCAGCGGCGATACCGATGTGGTCTTTCGCGCGCCAATGCACAGCTATACCGAAAAACTGCTGACCTCCGTACCGGAAATGCGCACCAGCTGGCTGGACGACGTCCTCGCCCTGCGCAATGTTTCGCTTCCGGCGTCAGCCATTCCTTCGACAGGAGTCTTATGAGCACCAAACGCATCGTGACCGAATTCCCTCACGCCGTCACCGTGACCGAACATCTGTGGATCCCGCTCAGCGACGGCACACGTCTCGCCGCCCGCCTGTGGCTGCCGGATGACGCCGTACGCCAGCCGGTTCCGGCAATCCTCGAATACATCCCCTACCGCAAACGCGACGGCACCCGCACCCGCGATGAACCAATGCACGGTTTCTTTGCTGGCAACGGTTACGCGGTGGTGCGCGTAGACATGCGCGGCAGCGGCGAATCCGATGGCCTGCTGGCCGACGAATATCTGTTGCAGGAGCAGGACGATGCGCTGGAAGTGATCGACTGGATCACGCAGCAACGCTGGTGCAGCGGCAACGTCGGCATGATGGGAAAATCCTGGGGTGGATTTAACGGTTTGCAGGTCGCCGCACGCCGCCCTGCCGCGCTGAAAGCCGTCATCACCGTCTGTTCCACCGATGACCGCTATGCCGACGACATTCACTACAAAGGCGGCTGTTTGCTCAACGATAACCTTTGGTGGGGCGGCATTATGCTGGCCTACCAGAGCCGTCCGGCAGATCCGGCGCTGTTGGGTGAAAGCTGGCATAAAGACTGGATCAACCGTCTGGAAAACATGCCATTCTTTCCGGCGCTGTGGATGGAGCATCCGCTGCGCGACGCCTACTGGCAGCACGGTTCGGTGTGCGAAGACTGGTCGGCCATTCGATGTCCGGTGATGGCGGTCGGCGGCTGGGCAGATGCCTACAGCAACGCCGTATTCCGTCTGATGGATAATTTACAGGTGCCGCGCCGCGCCATTCTCGGCCCTTGGGCACATATTTACCCGCAGGACGGTACGCCGGAACCGGCTATCGGTTTTCTGCAGGAAGCGGTTCGCTGGTGGGATCACTGGCTGAAGGGTGAAGACAACGGCGCGATGGACGGCCCGATGATCCAGACCTGGTTGCAGGACAGCCAGCCCCCGTCGGCGATGCGCCCGGTCAGTTGCGGCGAGTGGGTCGGATTTGATCGCGGCACAGCCAGCAATGTGCATCACAGCCCGCGCTGGCTGACGCGCGGACAGCTGAATACCCAACCAGACGCCGACGCGGGCGTCATCAATATCTGTTCACCCCAGAACCACGGCCTGATGGCCGGTGAATGGATGGGCGCAGGCGTACCTGGCGAAATGCCGCCGGATCAGCGCGTCGACGACGGCATGGCCGAGTTTTTCGACGGTGAACCGCTGGCCGAACCGCTGACCATTTTCGGTTTCCCGCAGTTCACCGTTGAGTTGAGCAGCGACAAACCCGCCGCGATGCTGTACGTCCGTCTTTCCGATGTCGCCCCCGACGGTTCGGTCAACCGCGTCACCCACGGCTGGCTAAACCTGTCTCATCTTCAGGGTCATGATAAATCTGTCCCGCTGACTCCCGGCCAAAAAGTGAAAGTATTGGTGCAACTGGACGGCATCGCCCACCGCTTTGCCGCCGGAAACCGGATGCGAATTTCGCTGGCCACCACTTTCTGGCCGATGATCTGGCCGATGGCGGAAGCCGCGACGCTCACCCTCGACTTGCACAGTGCGCAGCTTAGCCTGCCGGTGTGTGCTGAGCCGGTCAGCATTCCGGGGCCGATTGCCGAACCGCAAAGCGCCGCTCCGACGCCGCAAACATTGCTGTCACCGGGCCGCGTGGACCGCAACATCACCTATGATTTCCTCACCGACAGCTGGACCAGCGTCACTCACGGTGTCGGCGGCGTGTTCGGCGAAGGCGTCTATCGGTTCGACGATATCGATACTACGGTGGATCACAGCCTGCGTCGCGAGCTGACGGTCAGCAACAGCGATCCGCTTTCAGCGCGCTATCTGCTCACACAAACCATGAAAATGGGCCGCGAAGGCTGGTGGATGGAAGCCGTCATCACGCTGGAAATGCGCAGTGACCTGACGCACTTTATTGTCAGCGGCGACATGGTGGTGAGTCTGAACGGGGAGGAAGAAGTGAGCAGGTACTGGCATCAGAGAGTGGCGCGGTAAGAGGCTAACCGTTTTTTAAGGTCAACGTCTACACCTTGGACTGCCGCAAGATCCAGCTCAACGGAGCGGCTTTGGGGGATGCTGCAGAACTTCCTGCAATCTCACGCTGCGCCACGTTACAAATCCTGACCGACTGACATTGATCAGTAACAACAATTTGCTGGTCAAGCGTTGTTCGCTTTGCAAATATAACAATACGTTAACTTTGTGAAGTGAATACGATGACCGAATTTGTAATTGCCGTACCCAAAACGCCTTCTCTGGCCGTTGAAGGCCAGAGTGCGCGTTTCCCCTTACGCCGCGTTTACTGCGTAGGTCGCAACTATTCCGAGCACGCCCGCGAAATGGGCCACGACCCCGATCGCGAGCCGCCGTTCTTCTTCTCCAAGCCCGCTGACGCCGTGGTTCCGGCCAGCGGCAGCGTGCCTTATCCGACCCTGACTGAAGATTTGCATTACGAAGTCGAACTGGTCGTGGCGATCGCTCAGGGCGGTAAAAATATCGCTGTCGCCGATGCGCTTTCGCATGTCTGGGGTTATACCGTAGGCGTAGATCTGACCCGTCGCGACCTGCAGGCACAGGCCAAAAAAATGGGTCGTCCGTGGGATTTTGCCAAAGGCTTTGATGCCTCCGCACCCGCCAATCCGCTGCTTCCGGTCAGTCAGACCGGTCATCCGGCAACAGGAAGAATCTGGCTGGACGTGAATGGTGAGCAGCGTCAGCGCGGCGATTTAAGCGATCAGATCTGGCAGGTGGCGGACGTCATCAGTTATCTGTCGCAGGCGGTAGAATTGCAGCCCGGCGATTTGATTTACACCGGCACGCCTGCGGGCGTCGGTGCAGTGCAGCGCGGTGATGTGATCACCGGCGGCATCGAAGGCCTGAGCGATTTCAGCTTTACGCTGGCCTGAGTAATAACGGATGCCTGAACTCAGGCGTCCGTTTCACCGATTTTCTTCTTCATGTCTTCTTCGATCAGCGGGATCAGTTTTTCAAACGCGCACGCGCTGGCCGGGTCAAACAGTGACAGCGTCTCAATCTGGCTGAGCAAAATCACTTTGCGGAAGTTCAACACGTTCACCGGCTCCGATACCGGCGTGATGTCGTGATCCCTATAGTAGCGGGCATAGTTGTGCTCAACCCGCAGCTCCAGGGTGTCTTTATCGCAATAGCCGCTGACCATCGGGATAACCACCACGTTGTCCGAGGAAGACGTTTCACAACGCGCGGTGTGCACCATGCCAATGTAGACGCGGCGCGACTGGAGCGTGATAAACACCATATCGCCCTGCTCCATGCACTGATACAAAATACCCTCTACGCCGTTGGCGCGCGTCAGCTGCTTATAAAGCTTTCTGCGCCCGGCGGTGTTGAGCCGCAGGCCGGCTGACCAGGTGGTACGCACCAGACAAAGCATCACCGACACCGCCAGCATAATCACCACCGGTGCCTGAATACCGAGGAAACTCCAGTTGATGAAATCGCGGTGATAATGCACGTCCTGATGCAAATGCGGCAGCGCGGGCAGCCAGTTAATCACCCCGGAAATGCCCCACAACGCCATGTACACCAACGCGATAACCAGCACGCCCTGCAAGACGAAAATGCAGCCGTAAAGCGCTACCAGAAAATAGACGTCCCAGCCGAAGGTACGTTTGAGTTTGAAACGCGATGAGATGTCGCGGGTGGTGTACCAGTACCCGCAGACCATTAACACCATGAAGACCGCCGTCGCCATTACAGCACGCTCATGCGTTTGACGTGACGGGCGAAGTCTTTCTGCATGTCCACGTTGGCGGGATTTACCGAAGCGGTACCGTTTTCATCAATTAAAATGCGTTCGCCTTCTTCCAGCGTATTTTCAATATCGGCGGCGCTGAACAACCCAAGAAATTGCTCGGGGCTGGAAAAAATTTGTAGCAGGATCCTAAACATGCGGCTCTCTTGTCTTTGCAAAGACCTAAGACTAGTCAACTCAGAAAGAAATGGGGGAAACACCGGGCAGTTTAGGAGTATTTACTTTTATAACGCTGATGCCGCGACATAAAAAAGGGCCGCCTTGTGGCAGCCCTGAGTCTTCATCGTCATAGAGCGGGAAGATTTACTTCACTTCTGCGCCATCGTGATGCGCGTCTTCATGTGCCATCTGAGCTTCTTTGACTTCGGCCGCGCGTTTACGCAGACCAATCCAACCCAGCACCAGCAAAATGATCAGCACCGGAATGGTCGCGATCGTATAGGTGCCGTTCGGGTAGTCAAACGCCATCAGTACCAGCACGCTGGCCAGGAATATCAGCGTCAGCCACGAGGTAAAGGGGGCCCACGGCATCTTAAAGGACACGTCTTTCGCACGGCCTTCTTTGATTGCAGTACGCAGCTTCATCTGGCAGACAATGATAAATGCCCATGAACTGAGGATGCCCAGTGACGCGACGTTCAGAACAATTTCAAACACCTGCGATGGCACGTAGTAGTTCAGCACCACGCCGATGATGTAAATCCCGACGGTTACCAGAATGCCCGCGTAAGGCACCTGCTGCGCACTCATTTTCGACATGAATTTCGGCGCAGATCCGCCCATCGACAGTGAACGCAGAATACGACCGGTAGAATACAGGCCAGAGTTCAGGCTCGACAGTGCGGCAGTCAGCACCACGATGTTCATGATCGTGCCGATATACGGCACACCCAGCTTACTGAAGAAGGTCACGAACGGACTCTGACCTGCCTGATAGGCATTCCACGGCAGCAACAGAACCAACAGCACCACGGAACCGACGTAGAACAAGGCGATACGCCAGATCACGCTGTTAATGGCTTTCGGCAGCACTTTCTCAGGATCTTTAGTTTCGCCCGCCGCAGTACCGACCAGTTCTATCGCCGCGAAGGCAAAGACTACGCCCTGCACAAGCACCAGCGCGGGTAACAGGCCGTGCGGGAATATTCCGCCGTTATCAGTTATCAGGTGTAAACCGGTGGCGTTGCCCGCAAGCTCTTTGCCGGTGCCGAGGAACACCACGCCGACCACCAGGAAAATGGCAATCGCTGCAACTTTAATCAGCGCAAACCAAAACTCCATTTCGGCGAACCATTTCACGCCGATCATATTCATGGTTGCGACAATCGCCAGCGCGCCAAGCGCAAACATCCATTGCGGAACATCACCGAAGGTTCCCCAATAGTGCATATACAGAGCCACTGCGGTGATATCGACAATCCCGGTCATCGCCCAGTTGAGGAAGTACATCCAACCGGCCACGTAAGACGCTTTTTCGCCAAGGAACTCACGCGCGTAGGAAACAAAGCTGCCACTGGTCGGACGGTGTAGTACCAGTTCGCCCAACGCACGCAGGATGAAGAATGAGAAAATACCGCACACCGCATAGACGATGGCCAATGCCGGACCGGCCATCTGCAAACGTGCGCCCGCACCGAGGAACAAGCCGGTGCCGATAGAACCCCCGATAGCAATCATCTGAACCTGACGATTACCCATACTTTTGTGATACCCGTCGTCGTGCGAATCCAACCAGCGTCTTTTAGCAGCGCGTTTAGCCTCTGCCGACTTTTTATGAGACTTCATTCGATCTTGTTCTCCAAAAAATGACCTTCGCCTGACGTCTGACGCTGCAAGCAACCGATTGCAAGCCTCGACGTTTACGTGGTTTATCCACTGTATTTTTTTAAGCCGGAACTGTTTTCAAGCAATAACGGCGAAGGATGCTACCTTTTCTGACTAAGCGAGGCAAAAAAAACGTAATTAAAAATTGTTATCACTCATATTTCGCAGGACGAATTTTGTGTTTCCGTGCGGTCAGGACGGTGCCTTTCGCTGGCTCTCTTTACGTACCCGCTCAATGTTGATTGACAGGTACATCACCTCTTCGGTGGTGAGTTCGCGCTGATACTGCGCGGTCAGGTATTCGCCGATTTTGTCCGCGCAGGCCCATGCCTGCGGATAGTTATCTTTTACCGCAACGTGCAGCGTCATGTCGTCGTCGGCGACCACTGTGCGGTTGAACATCCGCTGGGCAAAGAATTTAAGATGGGTCACAAACCGCTGATAGCTCAGCGCTTCTTCGTCATATTCCAGACGCAGCTGATATTTCACCAGATTGAGGATTTCCTGCATGACGCGGGTGATTTGCGCCACTTCCGGCATTTCGCCGTTAAGCTGAGCGTTGACCAGATGCAGCGCAATGAAGCCCGCTTCGTCCACCGGCAGACGCACGCCAAGACGGGTGTCGATGATGTCCAGCGCTTCCAGCCCCAGCGCATATTCTTTCGGATACAAGCGGCGGGTTTCCCACAGCAGCGCATTGCTGATTGGCACGCCCAGCTTCTGACGCTCTATGGCAAAGTTGCAGTGATCGGTCAGCGCAATGTACAAATTCTCCTGCAATTTTCCCAGACGACTGCGCGCCAGCGAAATGATCAGATCACAGGTGGTCATCACTTCCATCGGAATGTGCGACAGCAGTTCAGTCAGATGCGCGACCAGCTCGTCATTTTGTAAGGCGAAGATTTTCTCGATTTTACTGTCATCAAGCTCATCCCCCGCTTTCTTCATAAACGCCAGCCCGCGGCCCATGACGACCTGCTCGCGCTGCTGCTCGTTTATGACAACCACCACATTATTATTGAGTATTTTGGCGATTTTCATCATGACTCCCTGAAAACAAAAACCTGACCATCCAAAAAAGATGATCAGGTTAAATCAATCGCTCAGCGTATTACACTGATAAATCAGATTACGATTTTAACGAAGCACCGTTGGATTTAATCACATCGGTATACCAGTAGAAGCTTTTCTTACGGCGACGTTCCAGCGTACCGTTCCCCTGATCGTCACGGTCAACGTAAATGTAGCCGTAGCGTTTTGAGAACTCTGCTTTCGATGCGCTGACCAGGTCTATCGGGCCCCAGCTGGTGTAGCCCATAATTTCAACGCCATCTTCAATCGCTTCGCGAACCTGAACCAAATGATCATTAATGTACTGAATGCGGTAATCATCATTGATGCTGCCGTCGGCTTCCACGTTATCGCGGGCACCCAGACCGTTTTCCACAATAAATAATGGTTTTTGGTAGCGGTCATATAATTCGTTCATCAGGAAGCGCAAACCTTGCGGATCAATCTGCCAGCCCCATTCGGAACTTTGCAGATGCGGGTTTGGCACCATATTTAAAATATTGGCGCGCGCTTTAACATTTAACTCTTCGTCGGTGGTCACACAGCCAGTCATGTAATAACTGAAAGAGATAAAGTCGACCGTTTCTTTCAGTGCCTGTTTATCTTCAGCAGTGATATTTATTTTCATACCACGGTCTTTAAAGAAGCGCTGCATATACGCGGGGTACGCACCGCGCACCTGCACATCGCCAAAGAACAACCAGTCACGGTTTTGTTGCAGCGTTTCCATCATGTCAGCCGGTTTGCAGGTCAGCGGATACAACATCCCGCCGAGCAGCATATTACCGATTTTAGCATCCGGAATTATCTCGTGGCAGGCTTTCACCGCTTTGGCGCTGGCCACCAGCTGATGATGGATCGCCTGATAAATCTCCTGCTTGCTGCTGTCTTCCGGCAGGCCGACGCCAGTGAACGGGGCATGCAGCGACATATTGATTTCATTGAAGGTCAGCCAGTACTTAACCTTATTTTTATAGCGACTGAACACCGTACGGGCATAATTTTCGAAGAAACCGATGGTATCGCGGCTGCCCCAGCCTCCGTGTTTTTTCACCAGACCGTATGGCATTTCATAGTGGGAAAGCGTCACCAGCGGCGTGATACCGTATTTCGCCATTTCATCGAACAGGCGATCGTAGAAAGCCAGACCGGCTTCATTTGGCTGCGTTTCATCGCCCTGCGGGAAAATTCGCGTCCAGGCAATCGACGTACGCAGAACCGTAAAGCCCATTTCCGCAAACAGCTTCATGTCTTGCGGATAGCGGTGATAGAAATCGATCGCCACGTCTTTAACGCCGAAATCACCTTCAACACGTTCCTGTACCGGACCGAAAACGCCCTGCGGTTGCAGATCTGACGTGGACAACCCTTTACCGTCGGTCAGGTATGCGCCTTCCACCTGATTGGCAGCGACTGCACCGCCCCATAAAAAACCGTTTGGGAATTGCTTGTTCATATGAACCTCCTGGCTCTGGTCGTTAACGTAATAAAGTTAATAAAGGCATTTGTTCGCTGACGTCCTGACCGACCCCGGCCGGGATGACGTCGAGATAATCGTCGCTGTTGGTAATAAGCACCGGCGTCGTCAGGTCGTACCCTGCATCGGTAATACCCTGTATATCGAACTCAAGCAGTAAATCGCCCTGCTTAACCACCGCGTCCACCGCGACGTGCGGCGTGAAGAATTTGCCGTCAAGCTTCACCGTATCAATGCCGACGTGGATCAGGATTTCAGCGCCGTCCTCGGATTCAATTCCGATGGCGTGATGCGTTTTAAACAGGGAGGCGATGGTGCCGTTGACCGGTGAAACGACGCGCCCGATGGTTGGCACGACAGCCACGCCTTTACCCAACAAACCGCTGGCAAACGTCGGATCTTTCACCTCTTCAAGCGCTACGCACGGGCCGGTCATCGGGCTGCCAATCAGCGTTTTACCGCGCGGTGCCTGTATCGATTCCGCGACCACTTTGGGATCGGCAGGCTGAGCAGCCGCTTCTTCTTTCATGCCGAAGAACCAGGTTGCCAGCGCAGCAAAGAGAAGCGCTACAACGGTACCGACAATCGCGGCAGTCACGCTCTGGTCAAAGCCGGTTGGCGGGATCACCTGGGTGAATGTGAAAATACTGGCGAAACCGAAGGAATAGGCGGTGGTCTGGAAATACCCGAGGATCGCCCCGCCCAGTGCGCCACCGACGCAGCCAAAGATAAACGGGCGACGACGCGGTAAGTTGATGCCGTACACCGCCGGTTCAGTGATGCCGAAAATCCCGGCGCTGATGGCTGAACCCGCCAACGCTTTTGTGCGTGCATCTTTGGCGCGCAGCATCACGCCGATGACCGCGCCAACCTGTCCCATCACCGCAGGCAGTAAAAGTGGCAGCATGGTGTCATGACCGAGAATACTGAAGTTGTTGATCATCAATGGCACCAGCCCCCAGTGCAGGCCGAAGATCACACAGACCTGCCATAGCGCGCCCATAAAGCCACCCGCCACCAGCGGACTGATGTGATAAACGAACTGATAGCCGTTCGCCAGCTGCTGGCTGGCCCACGTGGCCACAGGGCCGATGACCAGGAAGGTCAGCGGGACAATTACCATCAGACAAATCAGCGGGGTGATAAAATTACGTACTGCGCCAGGCAGGATTTTCATCGCCCGTTTTTCCAGCCAGCTGGAAGCCCACGCCGCAAGGATCACCGGGATAACCGATGAGGCATAGTTAATGAAGACCAGCGGAATACCGAAGAAATGCTCGTTATGTGCGCTGGCCTGCTGGGCATCGAAGGCGGCGATCATCAGCGGATGCACCATCGCACCGCCGATCATCATCGTGACAAACGGATTACCGCCGAATTTTTTACCGGCAGTAAAACCAATCACTAATGGGAAGAAATAGAACATGGCGTCGCTGGCTGCGAACCAGACTTTGTACGTCCCGCTCTCCGGCACCAGCCAGCCACAGGCCAGCGACAGCGCCAGAAAACCTTTGAGAATACCCGATGCGGCCATGATGCCGATAAACGGGGTAAAAATGCCGGAGATGATATCAATCGCCCTGGCGAAAAGGCTGCCCTTATCCCCCAAGTCTTCCCCAGCGTCTTCTGAAAGCGAGCTGCTTTTTATCAACGCTTCGTACACTGCGCCAACATGATTGCCAATCACGACCTGAAACTGACCGCCGCTTTCCACTACCATTATCACGCCGGGATTTTTTTTCAGGCCTTCTGCATCGGCCTTATGCGTATCTTTCAGTTTAAAACGTAAACGGGTAGCGCAATGGACCACGCTGTTAACGTTCTCTTTTCCACCGACACCGCGAAGAATTTCTTCGGCTAAGCTTTTATATTCCATGGTGTTATCTCATCAGAGTAATGGCATCGTGCACGACATTGCCGGTATTTTTAACGGGGCGGCCGGCCCCTGAATTCAGGCCAAAAAAAAACCTAAACGTCCGGCCTCTCCGCGTTAGGCGAAGAGACAAGAAGTTTAGGTTTTGCCTGTCAGACAGTAACAATCCTGCTTTCTGACAATGATTCTCAGTCGAATCGTCTACAGAAACAAGCCGTAATAATGGGTAAAACATGGAAATGTGACCCGCTTCCGGTTTTGCGCAGAAGTGTGATGTGGCGCGTTATTTAACAGATGCAGCGACAGACTCCAGACGTTAAATAGCTCATTTAACGTTGAAAATTTAGTGAGCCGGATATCACGGCCTTGGTAACCGTTTACCCGTTACGCTATAATTCATCGTCGCGGCAAAATCCGCGATCGGGATTCTCAACCTGAATGTTCACTGGCGACATGGAATGCGCACTCGCATTTCACGTCTGAGTCTGCGCACACCTATTGCCTGTACAAACAACAAGCAATATCTCAATGGTGGCTCAGGCGGGGCTGACTTAGGTCAGGCCGGTATCCAGTAGAACCGGTGTTGAGAACCCCGTCAGGGCTACCACCAGTGAGATTCTCAACTCCAGTGGTCGCCATAAATCTAATCTACTGGACAATGTTATATGAAAGACAAGCCAAGGCAGGCACCCCCCACTCTTCTGTTTATTCTGCGCCCCTGTTCTCCAAAGGTGGCCGTATTATGATAACCAGAGAAGACTGGCATCCCGCCGATATCATCGCGGCAATCCGCAAGAAAGGTTCAACGTTGACGGCGCTCTCTCGTGAGTCCGGACTGGGTTCTTCCACACTTTCTAACACCCTGTCACGACGATGGCCTAAAGGCGAAATGATCATCGCGCAAATGATTGGTGTTCCGGCCTGGGAAATCTGGCCAAGCCGTTACTACAATGCCAAGGGTGAGTTAGTTGTGCCGAAGTTGCGTACCCCTAAAGCGGAAGCGTAATCCGTGACGCGGTGGAAGCCTGTCTTTCACCGCAATTTGTCCTATGGTATTGATTCCTTTGTGGTGAACTGCAAAAAGCAAAACGGACGCGAAAGCGCCCGTTAGGAATTTTATTGTCAAACGACCGGTTTTATTCTTCCGCGCGAGAAAGTCCAAAGTGCTTATACGCATGATTGGTCGCCATGCGGCCACGCGGCGTCCGCTGAATAAAGCCCTGCTGGATCAGGAAGGGTTCAATCACATCCTCAATCGTTTCCCGTTCCTCACCAATCGCTGCCGCCAGGTTATCCAGCCCCACCGGGCCGCCGGAAAATTTATCAATAATGGCCAGCAATAGTTTGCGGTCCATGTAATCAAAACCTTCGGCATCGACGTCAAGCATATCCAGCGCGCCGTTGGCGACATCACCGTTAATCGTCCCGTCGCCTTTAACTTCGGCGAAGTCGCGCACGCGGCGCAGCAGACGGTTGGCGATACGCGGCGTACCGCGAGAACGGCGGGCAATCTGATGCGCGCCCTCTTCTGACAGTTCCAGCCCCAGGCATAATGCGCTGCGCCCGACGATGTGCTGTAAATCGGCCACCTGATAGAACTCAAGTCGTTGCACAATACCGAAACGGTCGCGCAACGGCGACGTCAGCGAACCGGCGCGTGTAGTAGCACCAATCAAGGTAAACGGAGGTAAATCGAGTTTGATGGAACGCGCGGCAGGCCCTTCGCCGATCATGATATCCAGCTGATAGTCTTCCATCGCAGGATACAGAATCTCTTCAACCACCGGCGACAGACGATGAATTTCATCAATGAACAGCACGTCGTGTGGCTCAAGGTTGGTCAGCATCGCCGCCAGATCGCCAGCTTTTTCCAGCACCGGGCCAGACGTGGTGCGCAGATTCACGCCCATCTCATTGGCCACGATATTGGCGAGCGTGGTTTTACCCAGCCCCGGCGGCCCGAAAATCAGCAGGTGATCGAGTGCATCTTTACGTTGCTTAGCCGCCTGAATAAAGATTTCCATCTGCGAACGGACGTGCGGCTGGCCGACATACTCCGACAGCAGCTTCGGGCGGATCGCACGGTCAATGACTTCTTCTTCCGTAGTGAAGACTTCGGACGAAATCAGGCGGTCAGCTTCGATCATCTCTTACCTCACAGCGCAGCGCGCAGCGCCTCTCTAATCAACGTTTCGGATTCAGCACCCGGTTTGGCAACTTTGCTGATCATACGGCTGGCTTCCGGTGGTTTGTAGCCCAGTGAAATCAGGGCTGCGACGGCTTCGCCTTCGGCATCAGATTCTTTAGTTTTCGACGACGATGCAGGTAGCGTGATATCAGTATGATTGTTAAATAGATCACCGTTTAATCCTTTAAACCGGTCTTTCATCTCGACAACCAGGCGCTCTGCGGTTTTCTTACCCACACCCGGTAACTTAATTAACGCGGTGATTTCTTCCTTTTCCACCGCACTGACAAACTGTTGAGCCGACATGCCTGATAAAATCGCCAGCGCCAGTTTTGGCCCGACACCGTTGACTTTAATCAGCTCACGAAACAGCGCACGTTCTTGTTTGTCATTGAATCCATACAACAGTTGCGCATCTTCGCGGACGATAAACTGCGTGAAGATGATAGCTTCCTGACCCAGGTCCGGCAATTCGTAAAAACAGGTCATCGGCAACTGCACTTCATAGCCCACGCCGTTGGTTTCCAGCAGCACCAAAGGTGGCTGCTTTTCCAGAATAATGCCTCGTAGTCTGCCTATCACGTTCATTTTCCTTATCGGGTCAAAAACTGCGATGTTTATATCATAAAAAAGGCTGGATGGATATCCAGCCTAATGGACTTGCGGCGTCTATCGCATACGCCCGCGCGCCATCTGTAATTTGTCCGTACTAAGACGGATTGCGTTCTGGCTCATATGGCAATGCGTAATAGCAATCGCAAGCGCATCGGCGGCATCCGCCTGCGGATTAGCCGGTAATTTCAGCAATGATCGCACCATATGCTGAACCTGCGATTTCTCTGCGGCACCGGTACCCACAACGGTCTGCTTAACCTGTCGCGCAGCGTATTCAAACACCGGTAAATCCTGATTCACGGCGGCGACAATCGCCGCACCGCGTGCCTGGCCGAGTTTTAACGCGGAATCGGCGTTTTTCGCCATAAATACAGATTCGATGGCAAAAAAGTCAGGCTGGAACTGGGTAATGATTTCCGACACACCGGCGTAAATCAGTTTCAGACGCCCGGGCATATCGTCCACCACGGTGCGGATACAACCGCTGCCGAGATAGCTCAGCTGACGCCCTGTCTGGCGGATAATGCCATAGCCGGTAATACGCGAACCGGGGTCGATCCCCAGAATAATAGCCATAGCCGCTCAACGCCTTGTGTTGTCGTTTTTATTAGAAAGTGGGGAGAGTATAAACTGCTGCGGGATAACAGGATAGCCAGCCGGTGGAAACCACCGGCTGCACGGAAATTACAGAGTTTCTGCAATCTCGTCTGAGATTTCACCGTTGTGGTAAACCTCTTGTACATCGTCACAATCTTCCAGCATGTCGATCAGGCGCAACAGTTTAGGCGCAGTGTCTGCATCCATGTCGGCTTTGGTCGATGGGATCATAGTGACTTCTGCGGAGTCGGCTTTGAAACCGGCCGCTTCCAGTGCGTCTTTCACATCGCCCAGACTTTCCCAGGCTGTGAACACGTCAATCGCGCCATCGTCATAAGAGACGATATCTTCTGCGCCCGCTTCCAGAGCGGCTTCCATCACCACATCTTCATCCAGACCCGGCGCAAAAGAGATCACACCTTTTTTGGAGAAGAGGTAAGAAACGGAACCGTCAGTGCCCAGATTGCCACCGGTTTTATTGAAGGCGTGACGCACTTCAGCCACGGTACGGTTGCGGTTGTCACTCAGGCATTCCACCATGACTGCTGAACCACCAGGACCGTAACCTTCATAAATGATGGTTTCCATGTTGGTATCGTCATCGCCGCCCACGCCACGCGCAACGGCGCGGTTCAGAGTGTCACGGGTCATGTTGTTAGACAGCGCTTTATCGATAGCTGCGCGAAGACGCGGGTTAGCCGCCGGATCGCCACCACCGAGTTTTGCTGCCGTCACCAGTTCACGAATGATTTTGGTGAAAATTTTGCCACGCTTAGAATCTTGCGCCGCTTTGCGGTGCTTGGTGTTGGCCCACTTACTGTGACCTGCCATAACAAATCTCCAAAAAGTCTAAAGTCTTAACAGACCGAATAGTTTACAAATTCTTCAATCGCCTGCTGGTTGCTCGGGGACACCGTCAGCGCTGCCGCTGCCGTTTTGTCGAGCCAACGGTAAGCATGATGCTCGGTAAGTTCCACATCACGCTCCTCCGGTAATGCCAGACAGAACCAGTGCTCTTTGTTGCGGGTCACGCCGGGAGCATAGCGATGGCGCAAATGCGCAAATATTTCAAAATCCACACAGCGATCGCAGTCTTGCAGAGTCAGGTTTTCACCTGCAATGTCGATACCGACCTCTTCCATGACTTCGCGCTGCGTGGTGTCTTTCGGGGACTCCCCGTCTTCCAGACTGCCGGTTACCGACTGCCAGAAATTCGGGTCATCCTTTCGTTGTAGCATCAGCACCCTGCCGGTGTTTCTGGCGTAGATGACGCACAGTATCGACTCAGGACGCTTGTCGCTCATTAGTTATTCTCTGTATTTGTGTCTGGCGTCACTTCTTTTTTCGCCACTACCGCAATACCCAGCTCCAGCAGTGACGCCGGATTAGCAAAGCTTGGCGCTTCAGTCATCAGACAGGCCGCTGCGGTAGTTTTCGGGAAGGCGATGACGTCACGGATGTTGTCGGTACCGGTCAGCAACATCACCAGACGATCCAGGCCAAAGGCCAGACCGGCGTGTGGCGGCGTGCCGTATTTCAGGGCGTCGAGCAGGAAGCCGAATTTCTCGCGCTGTTCGTGCTCGTTAATGCCCAGAATGCTGAACACGGTCTGCTGCATTTCGCTGCGGTGAATACGCACGGAACCGCCGCCGACTTCGTAACCGTTGATCACCATGTCGTAGGCATTGGCGATCGCAGAAACCGGGTTGGCTGCCAGCTCATCTGCGCTCATCTCTTTCGGTGCGGTGAACGGATGGTGCATCGCACTCAGGCCGCCTTCGTCGGTGTCTTCAAACATCGGGAAGTCGATAACCCAGAGCGGTGCCCACACGTCGTCTTGAGTGATTTTCAGGTCACGGCCGACTTTCAGACGCAGTGCGCCGATGGCGTCAGTCACGATTTTCGCGCTGGCTGCGCCGAAGAAGATCATATCGCCGTCTTGTGCGCCGGTACGTTCGATCAGTGCAGAGAGCAAACCAGCGTTGAGGAACTTAGCGACCGGGCTCTGAATACCTTCAAGACCTTTCGCCACTTCGTTCACTTTGATGTAAGCCAGACCTTTCGCGCCGTAGATTTCGATGAATTTCGCGTATTCGTCGATTTGTTTACGGCTCAGTGATGCCCCGCCCGGTACGCGCAACGCGGCCACGCGTCCTTTCGGATCGTTGGCCGGATCGGCAAACACTTTGAACTCGATGTCTTTCATCAGGTCCGCAACGTCAACCATTTCCATCGGGTTACGCAGGTCAGGTTTGTCAGAACCGAAACGACGCATCGCTTCTGCATAAGTCATGATCGGGAAATCGCCCAGATCCACGCCTTTGATTTCCTGCCACAGTTCGCGCGCCAGTTTCTCCATCACTTCACGCACTTGCTCGGCGCTCATGAAGGAGGTTTCAACATCGATCTGAGTAAATTCTGGCTGACGGTCAGCACGTAAATCTTCATCACGGAAGCATTTGACTACCTGATAATAACGGTCGAAACCGGACATCATAAGCAGCTGTTTGAACAGCTGAGGGGATTGAGGCAGCGCGTAGAACTTCCCTTTATGGACGCGGCTTGGCACCAGGTAATCGCGTGCGCCTTCCGGTGTGGCCTTGGTCAGCATCGGAGTTTCGATATCGAGGAAGTCATGGCTGTCCATGAAACGGCGTACGAAACTGGTGATTTTTGCGCGCGCTTTCAGGCGATTGGCCATCTCAGGGCGGCGCAGATCCAGATAGCGGTATTTCAGACGCGCTTCTTCGGAGTTCACGTGATTGGAGTCGAGCGGCAGGGATTCTGAGCGGTTGATGATGTTCAGACCGCTTGCGAACACTTCCACTTCACCGGTTGCCATGTCTTTATTGAACTGGCTTTCAGGGCGCGCACGGACGGTGCCGGTCAGCTGGATACAGAATTCATTGCGCAGCTCAGAGGCCAGTTTGTAGGCGTCGGCCTGATCCGGATCGAAGAAAACCTGCACGATGCCTTCGCGGTCACGCATATCGATGAAAATCAGACCACCCAAATCGCGTCGACGGTTAACCCAGCCACACAATGTCACTTCCTGGCCCACATTGGACGCATTCAGCTTTCCACAATATACAGTACGCATAACGGTATCCTTTTGATCCCACTACCCGGCCTCACTGCGCACAGGTACAGAAACGGTTATTCACTCTGGTCGCCCGCCCGCAAAACACTGCGGCGCGCGGAATAGGTTTGCTTATGTTCTAAATCTAAGCTTCTAAAAAAGGCGGCTATTATAAAGGAATTTCCTTCGCAGGATAAGTGCGAACACGTCACGGCTGGCGCGGAAATTCACTCATGTTGCCTGCTACACATAATTTAACAAAATTATCCCCAAATTGACCCACGCGTTAGCATAGACTCGCGCATTCCCCTTTGTACACGCTGTTCATTATTCCTTTCGCTATTAATGAGATAACCGGGAGCTATACGCCATGAAACTTGACCCTAAAACCACCGCACTGGTACTGATCGATTTACAGAAAGGGATCCTGCCGTTTGCAGGCGGCCCACACACAGCGCAGCAGGTGCTGGATAACGCGACAGAACTGGCAAACCGCTTTCGTAAACTGGGCGCACCGGTCGTCATGGTTCGCGTGGGCTGGTCCGATTCTTTCGACGAAGCGCTGAAACAACCGGTTGATGTCCCGGCGGCTGCTCCTGAAGGCGGTTTGCCTGCCAGCTGGTGGGAATTCCCGGAGCAACTGGCGGTTACCGACAAAGATTTACTGGTGGTGAAGCGCCAGTGGGGCGCGTTCTACGGCACCGATCTGGATCTTCAGCTGCGCCGTCGTGGCATTAAAAGCATCGTGCTGGCGGGTATCTCTACTAACATCGGCGTTGAGTCTACCGCGCGTAACGCCTGGGAACACGGCTATGAGCTGGTGATCGCCGAAGATGCATGCAGCGCGCACAACAATGAACATCATCAGTCCAGCGTGCAGTTTATTTTCCCGCGCATCAGCCGCGTACGCTCCACCGCCGAAGTACTTGCCGCTCTGCCACAGTAACGTTACCCTGCCTCAAGGCATTGTTTTTGATATCCAGACGCCGCCCGCAGAGGCGGCGTTTTCATAAGGAAGAACGGGAGGATACCGGCATGTATATTGGTTTACCGCAATGGCATCACAGCGCCTGGGCACGCATCGGACTGCGCGATTTGGCGGATTACGCGCGGTATTTCAACTGTGTCGAAGGCAACACCACCTTTTATGCCCTGCCAAAACAGGACGTGGTGATGCGCTGGCGTGATATGACACCGGAAACGTTCCGTTTCTGTTTCAAATTCCCCTCGGCCATCAGCCACAAAGCGGCGCTGGCGGACTGTCAGGAAGATGTCGATACTTTTTATCGCACACTCGAACCTCTTGGCGAACGCATCGGACAGCTGTGGTTGCAGTTGCCCGCGACCTTTGCGCCGCAGCATCTGGATCGTTTGTGGCTATTCCTTGATGCCCTGCCTGCCGGTTTTGATTACGGCGTGGAAGTGCGGCACCTGGATTTCTTTGCCAAAGGCGATGCCGAGCGATGGCTGAATCAAGGTTTACGTCAGCGCGGCGTTAACCGTGCCATTCTCGACAGCCGCCCGGTGCACAGTTCGGGCTCCGTGACCGAAGCCGTTCTTGAAGCCAAACGCAAAAAACCTGTTCTGCCGCTGCACGCCTTAGCCACCGCTTCACGCCCCCTCGTCCGCTTCATCGGCGGCGACCAGCTGGAAGCCAACCGTCCTTTATTCGCACAATGGATCAACAAGCTTCAGGCGTGGGAATCCGATGGCCTTTCGCCGTATTTATTCATCCATACGCCCGATTGCACCGATGCGCCTCAGCAGGCGCGCAGCCTGTGGCAACAACTGCGCCAGCAGATGCCGTCAGTTCAGCCGGAGCCAGACTGGCCGTTGCAGGATACGTTGTTCTAAAAAATTCACTTTTTCATGACGACAGGTTTTAGTCAGACCGCTATCATAGCCGGGCAGCGGAGAAGAAAAATATTCCGCCGGATTACCTGGAATAACCAAGGAAGTCATCATGATTAGCGCGTTATACGTCGTGCTTGCCGCCATACTGTTGATCAAACTCTCTTTCGATGTTGTACGTTTGCGCATGGAATACCGTATTGCCACCGGTGACGGGGGATCCTACGAACTGCAGACCGCTATACGCGTGCACGGCAACGCCGTTGAGTATCTGCCGATTGGCTGTTTATTACTGCTGTTTATGGAAATGAACGGTGCCGCCGTCTGGATGGTTCACGCCTGCGGCCTGCTTCTGATTGTCGGGCGCTTATTCCACTATTACGGCCTGAAAAACCGCGAATTTACCTGGCGTCGCAACGGCATGGCGGCGACCTATATTTCGCTGGTGCTGATGGTTGTCGTCAATATTATCTATCTGCCGTGGTCCCAGTTCCTCGCCTTCAACTGACTTCGGCCATTTTTCCGGGCAGTTTGCAGTGAACACCGGTGCGCAGGTATCTGCCTGCGCCAGTATCTGCTAAAATCTGCCCTCACTTTTTACCCACACTCTTTTCTGGCCTGACTCACCACTATGGCAAACCACGATACGCTTTTTTCTGCACCAATAGATAAGCTCGGCGACTGGACGTTCGATGAACGCGTGGCCGAAGTTTTCCCCGATATGATCCAACGTTCCGTACCGGGTTATTCCAATATTATCTCTATGATTGGCATGCTCGCCGAACGTTTCGTTCAGCCGGATTCAAATGTCTACGATCTCGGTTGTTCGCTGGGTGCCGCCACGCTTTCCATGCGTCGCAATATCAAGGTGCCGGGCTGCGAAATTATTGCTGTCGATAACTCCCCTGCCATGGTGGAACGCTGCCGTCGTCATATTGATGCGTTCCGCGCCGAAACGCCGGTAACGGTGATTGAATCTGACATTCTGGACATTGAGCTGAAAAACGCCTCGATGGTGGTGCTGAACTTCACGCTGCAATTCCTCGAGCCTGACGATCGTCAGCGCCTGCTCAATCAGGTGTATCAGGGAATGCGTCCGGGGGCTGCGCTGGTGCTGTCGGAAAAATTCAGCTTTGAAGATACAGACGTCGGCGAACTGCTGTTCAACATGCATCATGATTTCAAGCGCGCCAACGGTTACAGCGAGCTGGAAATCAGCCAGAAACGCAGCATGCTGGAAAATGTCATGCTGACCGATTCGGTCGAAACCCACAAAACCCGCCTGCGTCAGGCCGGTTTCCAGCACACGGAAGTCTGGTTCCAGTGCTTTAACTTCGGCTCATTGATTGCGCTGAAAGCCGGAGAACCCGCATGATCGATTTTGGTGATTTTTACCGCGTCATCGCCAAAGGCCCGTTAAGCCTGTGGCTAAACACCCTTCCATCTCAGCTGACCGCGTGGCAGAAAGAATCCCTGCATGGCAAATTCAAACTGTGGTTTAACTCGGTGGACCGCCTGCCGCTGATTAAGCCGGAACGCCTGGATTTGCTACACAGTGTCACCGCCAATATGGAAACACCGTTGCCGGCCGGCCAGCGCGAAGGGATCGAAAACCTGTTGCGTAATATGATGCCGTGGCGCAAAGGCCCGTTCTCGCTGTACGACGTTGAAATCAATACCGAATGGCGTTCAGACTGGAAATGGGATCGCGTTCTGCCGCATATTTCTCCCCTCACCGGACGCACCATTCTGGACGTCGGCTGCGGCAGCGGTTATCACATGTGGCGCATGATTGGCGCAGGCGCCCATCTGGCGGTCGGTATCGACCCGATGCAGCTCTTCCTCTGCCAGTTTGAAGCCGTGCGTAAATTACTGGGTGGCGATCAGCGTGCGCATTTACTGCCGCTGGGCATCGAGCAGCTGCCAGAGCTGAACGCGTTCGACACCGTATTCTCGATGGGCGTGCTGTATCACCGCCGTTCGCCGCTGGATCATCTGTATCAGCTAAAAAATCAGCTGGTGAACGGTGGCGAACTGGTGCTTGAGACTTTAGTGGTTGAAGGCGACAGCCAGCAGGTACTGGTGCCGGGCGATCGTTATGCACAGATGGGCAATATCTACTTCATCCCTTCTGCCGATGCCCTGAAGGACTGGCTGATCAAATGTGGCTTTGTGAATGTGCGCATTGCTGACGTCAGCGTCACCACCGTTGAAGAACAACGCCGCACAGACTGGATGACCAGTGAATCGCTGGCCGAGTTCCTCGATCCAAACGATCCGACCAAAACCATCGAAGGCTATCCGGCACCCCGCCGCGCACTGCTTATCGCCCGCAAGCCGTAATTCTGCTTTTACTCCCGTCATCAGGCGGGAGTCATCCTCCGATATTTGCCTACACGTTCTGTAACACCATCAGCAACAACTTCAGTGAAAAAGGTCTAACCTTTTATTATTGCTATCCGTTTGTTGTGAAAGAGATCGTCGTTAACGTTTTGGGAGGAAATATGAAGTTCCCTAAAGGCAGTATCGTTAAACATAGATCCGGTGATATCAAAGGTACCGTTATCAATGCGTTTGAATCAGAAAAGGGAAATGTGTCGTACTATGTGACGTGGGGAGACGGCACCAGCAGCATGCATCAGGAAAATGAGCTGCATTGGGCCAATATTGACGTCGCCATCCGCATTAAAAACTTTTATGAGAAGTAGCCTGACTGCCCGTACCGCAACATAAGTGGCGATAAACCCGCCGGATTAACGACACTTTTTTGACATTAACGCGCGCTGCGTTACAGGCCTTTGTAAAGCTTCCGCTTTATGCGCTTAATTGATGGATTGATTACTGCTTTTTCGTGTATAAATTCGGCCAAACTTATTCATCAGTATCGCGATGCTTTCAGCTTCGCGGGGAAAATCATGCGCAGAAAGATCCGCTTCCTTTTAGACAGAGCCTTTATCGTTTTAGGCCTATTTATTATGTGTCTGGTGGTGAAAGCCGGAATGTTTGGCGTAGCGTTGCTGACCTGGGGTTAATGGCGGCCGCCGGCTAAAAGAGTAGCACTAATAAACTGCAATAAATTGCGCGCACAAAAAAAGCCCCGCCAACATGACGGGGCCTGGTACTTGCGCAGGGCGACGCAATAAGGGTCGTGAGACCCAATAAAACTTTTGGCGTAATTAAAACTGCTTAATTACGCCGTGCGTGATATTTCATCGTCGAATTGCAATGTGCTTTTCATTGCAGCAACAATGTCGCCGTCCACGCAATAACGACTGAATTCATCAAAATCTGTATCAGAACTCATGGTGACACCGGCTTTCCGGTAGCGCATAGAAGATTTCACCTGACGCCCCGCCGAACTGTGCAATTCGGTCAGCCCGATATCCACAAACTTTTGCAGATTGGTCAGACGTACTCCCGCACCCGCCATAATGATAGGACCACGAGTGAGCTGATTCAGTTCCCGTAACATCGGTAATCCAACTTCAGCGTTCTGCTGCTGGCCAGAAGTCAGAATGCGCGCCACCCCTAACTGAGTCAACTGCTCCAGCGCAACCTTTGGATTAAGGCACATATCAAAGGCTCGATGAAACGTCACCGCCATCTCGCCGCACAGCGCCATGACTTCCCACATGCGCGGCATATCGATATGCCCTTCCGCATCCAGCATCCCGACCACCACGCCCGGGAACCCCATATCACGGATACAAGCGACGTCACTTTTCAGTACGTCGAATTCACTCTGGCTATAGCAAAAGTCACCACCCCGCGGGCGAACAATCGGATGCACCGGGATCTTCACTTTTTCCCTTGCCAGTTTGAGGGTGCCATAGCTTGGCGTGATCCCTCCGTCGGCCTGACTCGCGCACAACTCGACGCGATCGGCTCCGGCCTGTTCTGCCGTCAGCGCACAATCCACGCTGTAACAACACACTTCTAACTTAGTCATGTGACCTCTCCTGATAACGGCATTATGCTACAACACTTGTTTGTAACCGGCCATGTCGCGTAGGCTCTTACAGATGAGCATCCCCGCCCAATTGCTTATTGCTTACTTAGGAAAACTAACTATGGCACTCAATTTTGATTTACGGGTAGACCGCAGTCACAGTGATAGCGTTAAGTGGAATAAATACCATAATCAGGATGTCATTCCGCTTTGGGTAGCAGATACCGATTTCACTGCCCCGCCGCAGGTCATTAAAGAATTACAACAGCGCGTCGCCGAGGGCGTTTTTGGTTACGGTTTTACGCCACCCGAACTGACTGAGTTAGTGGTCGCACGCATGGCCGAACGCTATGACTGGCAGATCCAGCCCGACTGGATTGTCTGGTTGCCCGGCCTGGTGTGTGGCCTGAACGTCGCCGTACGTGCAAACGTCACGCCAGAGCAAACCAGCCTAGTCCCCATGCCAATGTACCCGCCTTTTATTCAGGCGGCAGAGTCAGAAGGCCGTCAGTACAAAGCCATTGCGGTAAAACAACAGCAACAACGCTGGGTGGCAGATTTTGCTTCTGCACAAAGCCGGCTCGACGGCAGTGAAAGCCTGTTAATGCTGTGCAACCCGTATAATCCGGGTGGCACGGTGTATCGCCGCGAAGAGTTGCTGGAACAGCAGGCGTTCGCCAAACGCCACAATCTGGTGGTCTGCTCAGACGAAATCCACTGCGATCTGATTCTGGAGCCCGGCCTCAAACACATTCCCTTTGCGTCGCTCAATGACGATGCCGCACAGCGTTCAATTACGCTTCTCGCGCCTTCAAAAACTTTCAATCTGGCCGGTCTGGGCGCATCGATGGCGATTATCCCGAATCCGCAATTACGCCGTAAATTCCTCGAAACCAGCAAAGGCATCGTTCCGCACGTCAACATTCTGGCATTCGTCGCTGCAACTGCTGCCTATCGCGATGGCGACGAATGGCTGAGCGCCCAGCTCGATTACCTGCGTGATAACCGTGAACTCGTGAAGCACCGGATCAACGCGATGCCGGGCCTGAAGATGGTTGCACCGGAAGGTACCTACCTCGGCTGGATCGACGCCAGCGCTTTGCCGGTCACAGACCCCTACCGCTTCTTCGTGGAGGCCGGCGTTGGTTTTACTTCAGGCGCGGAATTTGGCGAGCCTAAGTTCGTGCGTATCAATTTCGGTTGCCAGCGCGCGCTGCTGGAAAAAGCACTGGATCGCATGGACATCGCCCTTCAGGCGCTGGCAGATTAATCCTGTTCCCGTTCGCTGGCGACTATCTCCCGCAAGCTATGCGGGTGAAATTTGATAGTCACTGACCCGTCGGTGATCGCCAGCGTCGGGTTGGGCAGGCGTTCGTTCTCACCTTTAGGCGAACTTTGTTTGAGTTTGATACCTGGCATAATTAGCGCGTCATCGGCGATCAGCGCCAGTGCACGGGTATAGAGCTCATCTGCAACGCCCGGCAACACAATCTCGATGTGTTCCCAGCCCTCATGCGGATATCGCTTCTCGCCCGGATACGGCAATTCCACCAAATCGATTTTCAGCGGGCCAACCGTCAGCGGTTCGTTGAGCGTGAACAGACAAATGGGACGCCCGTTGATCTGGGTTTCATTCAGTAACGAACCGCATTTTACCAGCCCTGCACGCCAGCGATCCGCCGTGGTATTTTGATGACAGCGCACGGAGATATGATCAGCATGGAAATCTCCCAAATTTACCTGCAACTTCGCGGCGAATGCCGTCAATACGCGGGCAAAGCGTGGCAGATCATCGACTAAATCTTGTAACTCAGGCACATGTTTCATGACGGGCATCCTAACTCTTTTCAATTTGCAAATCTTCCGGGGCGGGTAATTTACACAGGCTTTCATTCGGTTGCCAGAGACATGCCGCAGAATCGGGTTTTCCACTCTCTGAAAGGTGCGGCGATACTGACTCCCTATGGCTGATATGATATAAACACGCATCATTTTCGGTTAATCCGCTTAAAGCGGATAATCAGTAAACAACTACATTCTTCCCCTCAATCTTTCGGGTTGCATCAAGGCAGCCAACGCAGAGGCAGCACGAAAGATGACGGGGATAACACATAAGGTAATCCGGTGAATATTCAGTCACTTCTTTCAGAAAAAGTCAGCCAGGCGCTGATCGCTGCAGGCGCATCTGCCGACAGCGAAGCGCAAGTCCGTCAGTCCGCCAAAGCACAGTTTGGCGACTATCAGGCTAACGGCGTTATGTCAGTGGCAAAAAAACTTGGTATGCCACCACGACAACTGGCAGAGAAAGTGGTTGAACTGTTGGATCTGAGCGGCATCGCTAATAAAGTCGAAATCGCCGGGCCGGGATTCATCAATATCTTCCTTGATCCTGCCTTTGTAGGTGCACACGTCGACAGCGCGCTGACCGCGCCTAAACTGGGCATCACGCCGGTTGAGCCGCAGACCATCGTAATCGACTATTCCGCGCCAAATGTGGCAAAAGAGATGCACGTTGGCCACATTCGCTCCACCATCATTGGTGACGCGGCGGTGCGTACTAACGAATTCCTCGGCCATAAAGTAATCCGCGCAAACCATGTGGGGGACTGGGGTACGCAGTTCGGCATGCTGATCGCCTATCTCGAAAAAGTGCAGAACGAAAACGCCGGTGACATGAATCTGGCTGACCTTGAAGAGTTCTATCGCGCGGCCAAGAAAAACTACGACGAAGATGAAGATTTCGCCCTGCGCGCCCGTGGTTACGTGGTGAAACTGCAAGGCGGCGACGAATACTGCCGTCAGATGTGGCGCAAACTGGTGGATGTCACCATGGCGCAAAACCAGCTGACCTATAACCGCCTGAACGTGACGCTGACTGAAGACGACGTGATGGGTGAAAGCCTGTACAACGATATGCTGCCGGGTATCGTGTCTGATTTACAGGCCAAAGGTCTGGCAGTGGACAGCGAAGGCGCTGTCGTCGTGTATCTTGATGAATATAAGAACAAAGACGGCGATCCGATGGGTGTTATCATCCGTAAAAAGGATGGCGGCTACCTTTATACCACCACCGATATCGCCTGTGCGAAATACCGCTACGAAACGCTGGGCGCCGATCGCGTGTTGTACTACATCGACTCCCGTCAGCATCAGCACCTGATGCAGGCGTGGACCATAGCGCGCAAGGCCGGTTATGTGCCGGATTCCGTGGCGCTTGAGCACCACATGTTCGGCATGATGCTGGGGAAGGACGGTAAACCGTTCAAAACCCGTTCAGGCGGCACGGTGAAACTATCCGATCTGCTCGATGAAGCCATTGATCGCGCGCGTAAGCTCATCACTGAGAAAAACCCGGAACTGAAAGACGCCGAAGAACTGGATAAGCTGGTGAACGCCGTCGGTATCGGCGCGATCAAATATGCTGATCTCTCGAAAAGCCGTACTACAGACTACATCTTCGACTGGGATAATATGCTCGCGTTCGAAGGCAATACCGCGCCGTACATGCAGTATGCCTACACCCGCGTCGCGTCTATCTTCAAACGTGCCGACATCGACGTGAACAGCCTGACCCAGCCGGTGGTGCTGCGCGAAGAGCGTGAAGCCGCGCTGGCAACCCGCCTGTTGCAGTTCGAAGAAGTACTGACCGTCGTTGCCCGCGAAGGCACGCCACACACCATGTGTGCGTATCTGTATGACGTTGCCGGCCTGTTCTCCAGCTTCTACGAACACTGCCCGATCCTTAATGCAGAAGATGAAACCAGCCGTAACAGCCGTCTGAAGCTGGCTCTGTTAACCCAGCGCACGCTGAAAACCGGCCTGGATACGCTGGGTATCGAAACCGTAGAACGTATGTAATCTGCATTAACTGAATTTCGCAGACAATAAAAAAGGGCGCTCAGCGCCCTTTTCTGTTTCTGTCATCTCAGCCAGTTAATCCAGCCGTCGCGCAAACTCTTTCACACGAAAACCTAACAGGCCGAGCACGGCGAAGTACGCCACCACGCCCGCGGCAACCACTGCCGCAAGACGCGCCAGACGATAAGCCATTCCGCCGACGTCCCAGGCAGGCATCAGCCACATCATGCCGACAAGCGCGGCTGACATCGCGATAACCGCCACAAACAGTTTAATCAGGAAGATTCTCCAGCCCGGCTGCGGCTGGAAGATATCCTGTTTACGCAACTGCCAGTAAAGCAGCGAGGCGTTGAGGCAGGCGGCCAGACCGATGGACAGCGAAAGCCCGGCGTGTTTCAGCGGCCCGATAAAGGCCAGGTTCATCACCTGCGTCATCAGCAACGTAATCATGGCGATCTTCACCGGCGTTTTGATGTCCTGACGTGAATAGAAGCCCGGTGCCAGCACTTTGACTACGATAAGTCCCATCAGGCCGACGGAGTACGCCACCAGCGCGCGTTGCGTCATCGATGCATCGAAGGCGCTGAATTTTCCGTACTGAAACAGCGCGACGGTCAGCGGTTTCGCCAAAATGCCCAGCGCAACGGAGCTTGGCAGCGCCAGCAGGAAACACAGGCGCAGCCCCCAGTCCATCAGGCGATTGTATTCAGCATGATTTCCACTGGAGAAACTGCGCGCCAGCGATGGCAGCAAAATGGTGCCCAACGCCACGCCCAGCACACCGGACGGGAACTCCATCAGACGGTCAGCGTAGTACATCCACGATACCGAACCCGAAACCAGAAACGAGGCAAAAATGGTGTTGATGATCAGTGAAATCTGGCTCACTGAAACACCCAGAATCGCCGGGCCCATCTGACGCATCACACGCCACACACCGGCATCTTTCAAATTCAGACGCGGCAGCACCAGCATGCCAATTTTTTTCAGGTGAGGAAGCTGATAACCCAGTTGCAAAACGCCACCGGCGACCACTGCCCAGGCCAGCGCGAGCACCGGCGGATGAAAGTAAGGTGCGGCGAACAGCGCAAAACCGATCATGCTGACGTTAAGAAACGTCGGGGCAAATGCGGGTATCGAGAAACGGTTCCAGGTATTGAGGATCGCCCCGGCCAGCGAAGCCAGAGAAATCAGCAGGATATAAGGGAAAGTAATACGCAACAGAGAACTGGTCAGCGCGAATTTATCCGGAGAATCGACAAAACCGGGCGCGGTGATATAAATCACCCACGGTGCGGCAAACATGCCGAGTATGGTCACCACCGCCAGCACCAGCGTCAGCAAACCTGACACATAGGCGATAAACGTCCGCGTGGCCTCTTCGCCCTGCTGGGTTTTATATTCGGCAAGTATCGGCACAAAGGCCTGAGAGAACGCGCCTTCGGCAAAGATCCGGCGCAGCAAATTGGGCAATTTAAACGCCACAAAGAAGGCGTCGGTCACCATACCGGCACCAAAAACGCGGGCCACGATGGCGTCGCGCGCAAAGCCTAATACACGTGAAAACATCGTCATGGAACTGACGGCTGCCAAAGATTTAAGTAGGTTCATGTCACTTTTCTTATTTGCCGGTGTTACTTGTAAATCAATGCGTTAAACATCAGAAGTCACCAGCATGGCTTGAAGATGCGCATAGTCTACGCATCCGCCATGCAATAGCCACCGGCAGTTGTTATATATTGTTACCAGACGACCCTGTGCGGTTTTGTCTCTAATGCTTAATTTTCCAGCAATTTCTCGATAAATGCCTGCGCGTAAATTGCCTGCTCACCGCTGGTTTCCGGCGCGGTGTGGTTGCTGACGCAATCGACGAAGTGTTCAATCGCACCGACAAAACCGCGCTGAGTGAGTGTACTTTGCCAGCCTGGCACCGGTGGCTGAGTCAGAACATCCTGCTGTTCTTCTCGCCAGACGCGCATGTCGTCGAGCTGATAGAACGCGCCATCGGTCACGGCCTGCACGCTTTCACGGGACGAGCCCCCGCGACGGTGCATCGAGGTCGTCACCAGCGTTTCACCGCATAGAAAATGGTGCTCGCCGTAAATCATCTGGTTCGATTCATTCACCTGAATCAGCCCGCTTTCCAGACTCGCATTACCGCCCGCCAGCCACAGCGCGGTATCGACCACGTGCAGATAATCATCCAGCAGCGTAAAACGCAGATCGTTCGGACCGACGCTGTCGGTACGGTGCTTATCCATGCGTACGGACGCCGGATTTTGCATCTGCTCTTTCAACTGACGATACAGCGGCGCAAAGCGACGGTTGAATCCGACCATCAGCGCTTTACCCGCTTTATGAGCTTGTTCGACCAGCTGTTCGGCCTGGTCCAGTTCAGCCGCCAGCGGTTTATCGACATAAACATGCACGCCCTGCGCCAGCAACTGGCCGACCACCTCGAAATGGCTGGAGGTGCTGCTGTGTACAAACACCGCATCACACTGGCTGGCCAGTTCGTCGATGCGCGGGAAACAGGCCATGCGATAGCTGTCGCAAACGGCCTGTGCTTTTTGCTGATTCGGCGAAAAGCCGCCAACCAGCGTCCATTTATCCGCGTGGCTGAGCACCGGCAGATAGGCTTTTTGCGCGATGCCACCCAGCCCGATAACGCCTAAACGAAGTTTACTCACGAGAGATTCCTTTTAATCGGCCAGATGTTGCAGCAGGTTTTCCAGACGCTGTTTCAGTTCAGCGACTTCGGCTTCCAGTGTTTCCACCCGCGCTGCCAGACCTGACTCTTCAGCCACGGCGGAGAATGACGGTTCTTCCGTCGCGCTGGCTACATTACTCACTTCACCGCTAAACAGATGCATAAACCGGCTTTCACGTTTACCTGGCTCACGCGCCAGCCGCACGCAGAACGGGCCGTCTTCGCGGACGGTCAGTTTTGTGAGGGTTTGTTCAACTTCGGCGACGTCGGCAAAATCATGCAAACGGTTGGTACGCGTTCGTAATTCGCCCGGCGTTTGCGCACCGCGCAACAGCAGCGTGGTAACCACTGCCACTTCCTGCGGGGAAAATTTGAGATTGCCGAATTCAGAATTACAGAAACGATGTTCATACTTCATGGTGCGCGAACCGCTTAGGGTGCGGATAATGTGTTTTCGCAGCAGCAGATCCAGCGTTTGCTGAACGTCGCTTTCACTCAGATCCATGACCGGTTCACGGTTAGTTTTCTGGTTGCAGGCGGTGGTCAAACCGTTGAGAGTCATCGGATATTGCTCTGGCGTCGTGAGCTGTTTTTCCAGCAAACAGCCCACAACACGGGCCTCCCGGGCACTGAGTTCATGTTTCATCTTGCTCTCCTTATCGGGACGGGGGTGTCCATTCTCGCCAGGTTAACGCAGTCAGTACGTGATCCTGCCATTTACCGTCGATCAGCAAATAGTCTTTCGCATACCCTTCGCGCTCGAAACCGAGACGCTCCAGCAACTGGCCGCTGCGTTTATTGTGCGGCATGTAATTGGCCATAATACGGTGCATTTTTTGCTGACGTTGCATATAACGGATTAGCGACTGCAACGCCTCCTGCATCAACCCCTGCCCCTGCCATTCCTGACCCAGCGAATAACCGAGGAAACAGGCATGGAATGAGCCGCGTAATACATTGCTGAAATTCGCCACGCCCATCACGCGATTTTCATCAGGATCGAGCAAAATGAAATAATAAGCGCTGCCCTGTTTCTGCATTTCGGTAATTAAGCTCAGACGTGCCTGCCACCCCGAAGGATAACAATGACTTTCGTCCCTGACCGGCTCCCAGGGTTTCAGAAATGCCCGGTTCTCCGCATAGTACTCCGCCAGCCGGTGCGCATCGCGATCGTGCACCAGTCGCAGAACCATCCGGTCAGTGGTAAGCCGTACTTTTGGTACGGCAGATTTATAGCCAAACATCCCTTCCCTCCACATCCCGCATGGGTCGATAAATAGAATTTATAGGAAACCATAAAACATGCCTAATTCTGCCAGTCAGAACGCGGCTTGACGATAAAAAAATATTATCTATAGCGCCCTATCTAAATGCCTGTTTCCGGTTCAGACTGGAACGGTCTTTTCTCCTTTCTGTATCCGCCGGACAGGATACAAATAATCGCTCATGGTGAAGCATGTCTCTGGTATCACAAGCTCGGAGCTTGGGTAAGTATTTTCTGTTATTAGACAACGCGCTGGTTATTTTAGGCTTTTTCGTGGTTTTTCCGTTGATCTCGATTCGATTTGTTGATCAGTTGGGATGGGCCGCGATGATCGTCGGTCTGGCGCTGGGTGTCCGGCAGTTAACGCAACAGGGATTAGGGATATTCGGCGGTGCCATCGCCGACCGCTTCGGTGCCAAGCCAATGATCATCACCGGCATGCTGTTACGCGCCGCCGGTTTCGCCACCATGGCGATGGCCGACCAGCCGTGGATTTTAATCTGCTCGTGCATTCTCTCCGGGCTTGGCGGCACGCTTTTCGACCCGCCGCGCACTGCGCTTGTCATCAAACTCACCCGCCCGCATGAGCGCAGCCGCTTTTTCTCACTGATGATGATGCAAGACAGCGCCGGTGCGGTAATTGGCGCGCTGATCGGCAGCTGGCTGCTGCAATATGATTTCCATTATGTCTGCTGGGCCGGTGCGGCAATCTTTGTTCTGGCCGCCGCCTGTAACGCCTGGTTGTTACCCGCCTACAGGATTTCCACGATGCGCACACCGATGCGTGAAGGCATGATGCGCGTACTGCGCGATCGCCGTTTTCTGGCCTACGTGCTGACGCTCACCGGCTATTACATGCTAACCGTGCAAGTCATGCTGATGTTGCCGATTGCGGTAAACGACGTCGCGGGCAGTCCGTCAGCGGTGAAATGGATGTATGCCATCGAAGCCGTGCTTTCTCTGACTTTGCTCTATCCGATCGCCCGCTGGAGCGAAAAACGTTTCCGCCTCGAGCAGCGCCTGATGTTTGGCCTGCTGATCATGACTCTGAGCCTGCTGCCGGTCGGGCTGGTGACATCAATCAACCCGCTGTTGCTGCTCATCGGCTTCTTTTACATTGGCTCAATCATCGCGGAACCGGCGCGCGAGACGCTGAGCGCATCACTGGCCGACGCCCGCGCACGCGGCAGTTATATGGGCTTCAGCCGTCTGGGGCTGGCGCTGGGCGGCGTTATTGGTTATACCGGCGGAGGCTGGATGTATGACACTGGCCGCGCCCTCGAACTGCCTGAATTACCGTGGTTATTACTCGGCGTAGTCGGCTTTATCACCCTCACCGGATTGTACTGGCAATTTAATTTTCGCCGTATTGAACCGGCGATGCTCAACGGCAATTAGTCTGCTTATTAAAACGGCGGTCACAGTATCGCCGTTTGATCTCGCTACCATCTATACCCATACTGGTTTTAACACGTCGATAAAATCCGAACCTACATCCGGCAATTTTCACGCACCCTACAGGTCAACGCCGGCGAAAACAGGAGCTATGAAATATGAAACTTTACGTTTACGAACATTGCCCTTTTTGCGTTAAAGCACGCATGATTTTCGGTCTGAAGAACATTCCCGTTGAGATTAAAGTTCTGCCCAACGACGACGAGAAAACCCCGATTTCGATGGTGGGTAAAAAGATGGTGCCGATCCTGCAAAAACAGGATGGCAGTTTCATGCCAGAAAGTATGGATATCGTGAATTTCATCGATAAAAGTGACGGCAAACCGCTGCTGACCGGCGCGACCAACGCCGCCATTGCGACCTGGCTGCGCCACGTCTCTGAATATACCGGCCGTCTGTTACTGCCACGCTTTGCCGCTGCGCCACTGGAAGAGTTTGCCACGCCGGAAGCGCGTAAGTATTTCTCCGATAAAAAACAGGCCGCCAGCGGGGATTTCCAGGAGCATCTGAAACACTCCGACGGTCTGGTGAAAAAAATCAGTCAGGATCTGCGCGCCCTCGACAAACTGATCGTCGAGCCTAATGCGGTGAACGGCGAACTGTCCGAGGATGACATCCATCTGTGGCCATTGCTTCGTTCGCTTTCCATTGTTCAAGGCATCGACTGGCCATCCCGCGTGCAGGCGTACCGCGACAATATGGCAAAACAAACCCAGGTCAATCTGTTCACCGGCATCGCCCGCTGATCCTTCCTCACTCTGCCGGAAGCTCGCTTCCGGCTCATTTTCCTTTTCTTCTGCGCCCCCAGCACTTAGGCTAATCAGCGTTGTCTGATTGGAGTCATGCCGTTTCGCGGTCATGCTGACAAAATAGTGTTCATGTAATGAGGGAAGAATGACTAAACGAATTCTCGGTGCCGCATTTATGCTGTGCGCCACTCTGCTGACCGGCTGTAACCAGCTCACGCAGTACACCATCAGCGAACAGCAGGTGAATGATTATCTGCAAAAGAACAATAATTTCCAGAAGCAGCTCGGCGTGCCGGGGCTGGTAGATGCGAAAATCGTTCTGACCAACCTCAGCAGCCAGATTGGTCGCGCTGATCCTGGCGTTGTGACACTGACCGGCGATGCCAGCGTGGATATCTCCTCGCTGTTCGGCCCGCAGAAAGCCGATATGCACCTGACGCTGAAGGCCAATCCTTCGTTTGACCGCGAGAAAAGCGCCATTTTCCTCAAAGATATGCAGGTGGTGGATTACACCATCAAGCCGGAAAAAATGGACAGCGTGATGAAAGGCCTGATGCCGTATCTGAACAACTCGCTGAAAACCTACTTTGACCAGCGTCCGGCCTACGTGCTGAACGCCGATCGTAGTAAAGGCGAAGCGATGGCCAAAAAACTGGCGAAAGGTATTGAAGTGAAACCGGGGCAACTGGTGATCCCGTTCACTGACTGATTTAGCCATACGCATGTCAATAGAAAGCCCGGCGCATCTTCATGGCCGGGCTTTTCGCATTTCAGGAGAGTCGATTACTGATCGTCTTCCTCGTCATCTTCCAAATCGTCCGGGAGTTGCTCTTCCAGTTCGTCACGCATTGCCTGCAAGGCTTCGCGGCTGATTTCAGACAGCGTGCGGTAGAAACCGCTGGTCGCATGGGCTTCTACTTTGCCGAGGAACTTACCGCACCACGGGAACAGGAATTCATCGAACAGCGTAATTTGCGCCGTGACTTCATCTTCCGTTGACTGATCTTCCAGCCATGACGCGGCCAGCAGCATCGCGCCGAAATGGTCGGCCGGTCCGTCGCCCAGCGGCATTCCGCGGTGTTGCAGGAAAGTCCGCACATCCATCTCATTCGCGCCTTCGACGTAATCACTGCGGAAAGGCGAAACAGCGCATTCGGCACCGACAAACAGATGGTTAAATTCTGCGGCCAGGGTTTCCGGGTTGGCGCTTTCCTGCAAACGGATCAGCAGCGCGTTCTGCTCCAGCGGCCAGTGCTCACGCAGCTTACCGTCCTGAATCAGGCCAAAAAGTGGAACCAGTAACGGATCCTGCGGCTGGCGGTAAAACAGCGTGCCGAGTACGCGACAAACAATTGAAAATTCATTCATAACAGTAACCTGATCAGACGGTGTAAAGGGTTAAACCCCTGCGAATTGGCGGCGACAATGTCACAGTTCGCTGAGTTCTGCAATTGGCGCGCGACCGCGCTTCTCAAGAAAATCAAGGAAGCGTCGCGGGCTGACGTTTAGAATACGATCTTCAGGGAAATCAATTTCCTGCAAAATACGTTCGCAGTGTTCGAATCCGCCGAGGGAATAGGCAATATGCGAATCCGATCCCAGCGCCAGCCAGCCACCGGCTTCTTTTACCGCCAGCGCAATCGCACGGCAATTCGGTTCACTGCCTTTTCGTGAATGAATGAAGGAGGAATTATTCAGTTCCAGCGCCACGTCATATTTCGCCGCTGCCGCCGCTACGGCAGGAATATCTATCGGGTATTTCGGGTTGCCGGGATGGGAAATAATGTGAACCTCGCCGCCCGCCATCGCGGCAATCATCGCGGCGGTGTGCGTTTCTTTATCGACCGGCAGCATCACCGGCTCATGGAAACCGGCAATGATTACGTCGATTTCATCGAGCATCGGACCGGTGCAGTCGATATCACCGTTGATGTTTTTGATGTTCGATTCTATCCCGCGCAGGATGCCGATGCCGTTCACCAGTCGCGGCCAGACCCGCATATTCATAAAGTGCCAGTAATGCGGTGCATCGGCCATATCCGGGCCGTGGTCGGTGATGGCAAACAGCTTAATGCCCTTTTCGGCTGCTTCATCAATGTAATCATGCAGCGTGCTGTAGGCGTGGGTGCTGGCGACGGTGTGCATATGTAAATCGACCGGGTACGGCATGTGCTCTCCTTGAGAAGGTTCCGCTGCGGCGCAATAACCGCAGCTTTAATAATGTTAGCAGATGAGTCAGTAACCTCGCTCAAGATCGACGCGCCCTGCCGGTTCGCGCCCCGCCTCCATTGCCAGAATATTCCTGACAATGCTATCCATCGCCTCTTCAGGCAGCGTATCAGCTGCCACGTGCGGCGTAATACTGACGCGCGGGTGCGACCAGAACGGGTGCATGGCCGGTAACGGTTCTTCGACGAAGACATCGAGCTGGGCAGCGGCAATTTGCCCGCTGTCCAGCGCGCGCAGTAAATCCCCTTCCACCA
The DNA here is from genome assembly GCF_965118895.1 of Rahnella inusitata. Lineage (GTDB taxonomy): Bacteria > Pseudomonadota > Gammaproteobacteria > Enterobacterales > Enterobacteriaceae > Rahnella > Rahnella inusitata_A. The sequence goes on along the minus strand of NZ_CBCPJJ010000005.1, from coordinate 116,467 downwards.
GATGACTGCCACGACCGAGGTTAATCAGGTACGCATTATGCGATAAGAATGTGAACAGTTGATGATTGAGCGTCCCGGCGGTGTGCGGCGTATTGGGCAAAAGGTTAATCAGCACTTTGCAGCCGGTAGCAAATGCGGCTAACTGATCGTCGCCGTAGAAACTGTGCACGCCCTCAACGGATTTCGGGCTACGGCTCCAGCTGCGCACGGAAAATTGCATTCCCACCAGCGCCTCGGCCACCCGGCTGCCGAGTACCCCCGCGCCGAGAATACCGATGGTGAAATCACTGCGGGAATGCGGCGTAAGCGGACGCCACTGTTTTTGCTGCTGGAACAACTGATATTCATCCATGCGGCGAAAATAGCGCAACACGCTCGCCAGCGCATATTCCTGCATCTGCAACGCCATGCCGGTGTCTTCGAGGCGGATCAGCGGCACGCCTGCGGGCAGCGTGCCGGGCTGACGCTGTTCCTGCGTGAGAATGGCATCGACGCCCGCCCCCAGCGCAAAAATGCCTTTAAGCTCCTTGCGCGGCGCCAGCATCGCATGCGGCGGACGCCAGACCAGCGCGTAGTCGGCGGGCTGATGGTCGGCGGCGTTCTAGGCGCGGACGCTGGCCTGCGGCAATCTTTTTGTTATTCCATCAATCCAGAGTTTTGCATCAAATGTAGGGTGGTAAAAAATTATGTTCATCTTTGTGACCTCCGTTGTCCTGATAGATTTCCCTGAATATCATCAGGATGCAACCCTGAGGCTGAAAAAAGAACAGGCCCCGAAATTTGGAGCCTGTGAGATGAGACATTGATGCGATAAATCACTCAGACAGCAGCGGGTTCGCGGCTGATCATTTTGCGTAACAGAGGGATCAGCACCAGCAGCACTACGCCGGTGGCGACAGAGCCCCAGCCCAGTGCGTTGAACACCTGACTGTAGCCCGGATTGGTCAGTACTGGTGTGCTGCCAGCGTTCTGCGGCATCAGTCCCGAGATGTAACTCGCCAGCACCGAGGCTACACCGGTAACCATCATCCAGCAGCCCATCATCACGCCCTGATAACGGGCCGGAGCCAGTTTACCGATCATCGCGTAACCGATTGGTGAAATCAGCAGCTCGCCGATGCTTTGTAGCAGATAGCTGATGGCAATCCATTTGAACGCCACCAGCCCGTCGCCGCCCGCCAGATGAATGCCCAGCGGCAGCACCAGCATACCCAGCCCCATGCAGAACAGGGAGGCAGAGAACTGCGTCGGAATATCAATGTTCCAGCCACGCTGACGCAGGTTTTTAAACCACAGCGCCATCAGCGGGCCACCTAACACGATCACCACGGTATTAATATTCTGGATCCATTGCGGCGCCACGCGAATGCCGTAAACGTTCAGGTCGATATTGTGTTCGGAGAACAGCATCAGGCCCATCGGGGCCAGCTGATACAGCGTCCAGAACACCAATGATCCGAGTGCCAGCAGCAGATAGGCTTTCATGCGGCGGCGCTCGCCGGCATCGCGATGACGGAACGTCACCATCGCCATCAGTGCGAAGATAATCAAGCCCAGCACCACGACGAAGTAGCTGCTGAACTCGGCGTGGGTTAGCAGCAGGCGGATAACCGGCACCAGAACGACCAGAATCGCAATGCCGACAGCCATGCGGCGCAGCATCTGGCTGCGGCTGGCTTCTTTAAGCGGCGTACTGATATCGGCGAGAATTGACCAGCGGGAAAGTGTCACGACGATCGCCGCCACGTTACCCAGCGTGGCGAAGAGGAACAGCGCGCGATAGTTTTCGCTGAGCTGGAAATACCCGGCGACGGCAAACCCGATAAAGAAGCCGAGATTCATCCCGGCATAATTCCACAGGAAGGCCGATTCACGGCGATCGTCGTCCGGCGCAAAGCGCTGCGTCAGCATCATGTTCAGGCAGGTGACGTTCAGCCCGCTGCCGGTGAGGAACATTGCCAGCCCCCAGTAAAGACCGGTTACGCCTTCCAGTGCAATCAGTGCGCAGCCAAAGACCTGCAACACCATTCCGAGCACGAAGAGATTACGGTTGCTAAGATAACGCCCGCCGAGGTAACCACCGAACATGTGCAGGCCGTAGTTGAATGCCCCGAAGACGCCCATAATAGCGTTGGCGTTGTCTTCGCTAAATCCGAGCTTTTGGGTGGCGTACAGCACCAGCGTGGAATACAGCACCGCGAAGCCGAGCGTCGCGAATGTCTGAACGAAGAATAACGTGCCCGCACCGGCGGGGATCGCCGTACGGTGCTGCGACGTGGTCGCGTTGTTTGGCTGACTCAAGAGTGACCCCTGTCGTGATATGAGAAATTAATGCAGCTTCGCTGTGCGACTTTTACGGTTCTAATAGGAAGCAATTTTTCAAAGGGCACTGTTATACCTCCGCCAATGCTGTTTTTCACAACATATGTTGCTATTTGTGAGTAACAAAAAGTGTTTGCGGGTAAATTGCGCTTTTATGCAACCAGGCTAATTATTTATTCACTTTTATTAGCCTGGCTAATGACCACGTGCAACAGTTTCCATCTGCTCAGGCTTAAAGCACTATTTGTTCTGTAAATCATCAGATTGCTCTAAGTTTGGCTAATCGGCACGGATCCTGCAAAAGAGTGTTGACGATGGCCCCGCTTTTCCCTACATTAGCGCCGGTCAGCAGTACTGCGGTGCAGCTGATAGCTGGAGAGGTGTCTGAGTGGCTGAAGGAGCACGCCTGGAAAGTGTGTATATGAGCAATCGTATCGAGGGTTCGAACCCCTCTCTCTCCACCACATTATAAGTGAAAGGCCCGGATGAAAATCCGGGCCTTTTTCTTTTTGGCTTTTACAAGTCCACCAGGGTTAACAAATCATTAGCCTGCACAGTCTCTGACCAGACGGCACAAATGTCCTAAATTCTGCTTGACCCTTTTCGGCAGGCTCCCTATAGTAGCGCCCCGTTGCAGCGTTCGCGATGTAACGGAAACGGTGAGGTGTCTGAGTGGCTGAAGGAGCACGCCTGGAAAGTGTGTATACGAGAAATCGTATCGAGGGTTCGAACCCCTCTCTCACCGCCAAATTAAAGAAAAAGGGTCCTGATGAAAATCAGGACCCTTTTTCTTTAATGCATCTACCCATTTTCAGTCATCAGCAAGGTGGCCTGGAAACCCTACTTGAAGATTCTTTATAGTATGAGGCACATTTCCATATCAACTTTCATGTGGCGATGCGGTCATCATCATCACTTTTCGTTTTTCGTTGTCGATAAGAAAAGCGGCCCGATACTGTCCCACAAGTTTAATTCTATACAGCTTGTAGCCATCTTTCTGCTTAGTTCTCTTAAGATGCCAGCGCGCTGAGTCAACAAAGTGAAGCGTGTCCACCGGACTACAGTTTGACCTGATTACTGCTGCTTTAAATTCGTTATATTTTCTGATGCTAGGCCTGTCAAGATCCAGTATAGACATATCACTCTCATCAACTGACCATCTTGGCAAATCTTCCGCCGAAGCAGATGGCATGGAATTCTTTGATTTACTTTTAGCGCCTCCTGAAGTTGAAGGCTGGTCATAACCAGCAGCAGCAGAAGATTGCCATCTTTTTAAAGGCTTTGGCTGAACCGGTAATGTAACAGTAAGTTCTGAAGCCGATGTTTCGCTGAAAGGGGGGATATAAGTAGGTAGCCTTGGTAAGGCTTCGGTTTTACTGCTGTTCTCAGCTGCATCCATCTGATTTTGTATTTTCAATTGTAATTTTGTTATTTTTTGTGCTTTCTTTCTTCGAAATCTGACAGGTTCGGAGGGTTGGACTTGTGAGACAGGTAATTTCGCTATAGCACCCACCGCCCAAGGTGTCTCCCCGTCGTCAGAAAAGTATTCATCTTCACCTTCTGACGCAGTCTCGTAAATATCATCTAATATTTTTTCGTAGTTAAAGTTTTTTAGAGGCATAAATAACAATCCATTTATTTACAAATACTTGATACTAAAATCGGGCGGTAAGAATAAAACTCTATTATTCGTTAAGCAATGCTAAATATTTCTTTAATGTTCAGTCAAACACAAAAAAAGCACCTCATGCCAAAAAAAATCATAATAAATATTAAGGAATGAGGTTTATTTTTAAATGATATAATTAAGTAATTGAACAACAAACATCAATGCATAATATTTATAATTTAAAAAGATGAATGATAAATTAAAAACGTACCAGCATCAGACCTGCCCGTAATCCTATCGCCACGTTCGGATTCGGGAACAGCACCACTTCTTCCTCCGCCTCCACCCGATAGGTTTTGCCGTTTTCCTGCGCAATCACAAACCCTTTTTTGAAGGCGGTGAAATTCAGGGCGTCGCCGGGAACGAACAGCTGAAAATCCTCTTTGGAGCGGATCACATCCTGTACTACGCGGTAATGCAACAGGGGGGAACCGGCTTCACGGCCAGGCAGTGGTTCACCGCTGACCAGTGTTTCCAGCGCCCGCCGCACACCGATGAATTGCGCGTGATCGTTGCCGCCAAACGGTAAGGCTTTGCCGAGTTCCAGCGTGCAGCTGTCGGCCTGAAACACCTCGCTGCTGAAATGCGTGAATGTGCCACCCGGCGAGCGATGATGCACCAGCGCGTCCAGCCCGGCGGCATCCAGCCATTCAAGCATTGCTTTGCCTTGCGGCCGTGACTGGAAAGGCAGCAGACCGAAACGCAGGTGTTGAGATCCGCGAATAGCGGTATGCAAATCATAATGAAAACGCTGCTTCGCGCCGGCAGCCTTTGCGCTGCGATAAAACAGCGCCATCACCTGCTCCAGTTCCTGCGCACGTCGGGTTTCATCATTCGGCTTGTAACGGGCATGGCGGCCGCCGAACATGCGGTTCATGTCCGCATCGACATACCGCTGGTTGATACGCATCGACGGCGGATTCCCCAGCAGCACCAGCAGACGGACAGTCAACGCCCGCTCCCCCGCCAGCAGTTGGCTGACCAGCTGATTCAGCAGTTCGATGGGCGCGGTTTCATTGCCGTGAATACCGGCGGAAATCACCAACGCCGTATCGCAGGGCTGACGCGGTGACAACTCCAGAATGCCTTCACCGCGCCACTGCCAGTCCAGCGTTTCCGTTTGCCCGCAAGGCTCAGCAACCGGCTCGCCGGAAAGCGTCATCGCCAGTAAATCAAACATGGTTCACTCCTTTGAAGGCTCAGCGCTGGAACGGATAAATCGGTCCCAGACCGAGAATATTAGTCAGCTCGTCGAGCGCAGTACGCACTTCGGTAAGCAGCTGCGGATCGGCCAGATCTTTCGCCTGCATGCGGTCGCGGTAGTGTTTATCCACCCAGTTATTGAGGCTGATAAACTGCGTATCACTCATCAGCGAACCGACGTTCACCGCATTAAGTTCGTTACGGTTCAACGCCACGCGCAGGCGCAAACACGCCGGGCCGCCGCCGTTGCGCATACTTTCGCGCAGATCAAACACTTCAATCTGATTGACAGGGCCACCGCTTTCCGTCAGCGCCGACAAATACGTCCAGACGCCGAGGTGCTGACGGGATTCTTCCGGCACCACCAGCAACATTTTACCGTCGGATTTGGTCAGCAACTGGCTGTTAAACAGATAAGTTGCCACAGCGTCATCGAGAGAGACTTTGGCCTGCGGAACTTCAATCGGCTGGAAATCCAGTTCAAGCGCCGCCATTTTGCGGCGGATTTCATCAAGCGCAGCGGAGGAATTCACAAAGGCCTGCTGATGATGGAACAGCACGTTGCCGTTGCTGACCGAAATAACATCGTTGTGGAATACGCCACTGTCGATGGCCTGTGGGTTTTGCTGAATAAACACCGTGCGTCGTTCATCGAGCTGATGCAAACGCGCCACGGCATCGCTGGCTAAACGCGTCTGACGCGCGGGATAGCGCACCGGTTCGTTATCGCCGGTCACCAGCCCGTCGCGACCATAGACAAACACCTGCACGCCGGGCTTATCATATTCCCCACACAGCCGGTTATGGTTAGCCGCGCCTTCATCACCCAGCGCCGCCACCTGCGGCAATGCGGCGTGATGGGCGAAATAACGATCCGCATGGAACGTCGCGCGCAAAATCGCAGACGTTGTTTCAGCTTCAATGGCGCGATGGAATTTATTATTCAGATTGGCAACGGTGAAATGCACGCGCCCGTCCGCACTGTCGGCGGAAGGTGACACCGTGGCGGCATTTGCCACCCACATAGATGACGCTGAACTTAGCGACGACAGCAAACGCGGCGAATAGGCCTGCGCTTTAGCCAGCACTTCGCGGTCGCTGCCGCCAAAACCCATTTGTCTCAATGTGCTCAGATGCGGGCGTTCGTGCGGCGGCAGAATACCCTGCGCAAACCCCAGATCCGCCAGCGCTTTCATTTTCAGCAGGCCTTGTTTCGCTGCCAGACGCGGGTTCGCTACCGCATTCTGGTTTTTAGTCGAGGCTTCGTTGCCAAACGACAGCCCCGCATAATGGTGCGTCGGCCCGACGAGCCCGTCGAAATTTGCTTCACATCCAGACATGCCTGTCTCCTCAGGTTGTGCGGAAATCAATACCCGGCGACAGCGTCGCAGGGAGTTCCAGCTTGTCTGTTTCCAGCGAGGCCATCGGCCACGCGCAGTAATCCGCCGCATAATACGCGCTTGGACGGTGATTGCCCGACGCACCGATGCCACCAAATGGCGCATTGCTCGAGGCACCGGTCAGCGGTTTGTTCCAGTTCACAATGCCCGCCCGTGCTTCCAATAATAGCTGCTCAAACTGAACCCGCTCAGCGGAAATCAGGCCAGTCGCCAGCCCGAAGCGGGTCTGATTGGCCAGAGCGATAGCGCTGTCAAAGTCGCTGTAACGATAAATACTCAGCAGCGGACCGAAATATTCTTCGTCAGGCACACCCGCTACGCCGGTCAGATCGATAATCCCCGGCGTCAGCAGGGTGTTGAGCGGATCCGGGCGGGTCAGTAACAGCAGTGGTTTACCGCCGAGCGCCATCAGGCTGTCCTGCGCTTTCAGCATGTTGCGGGCCGCCGCGTCAGAAATCACGCCGCCCATAAAAGGCTGCGGTTCGTCATTCCAGCCACCAGTGCGGATCTGCATGGTGACATCCAGCAAACGTGCAATAAATGCATCGCCCGCTGCGCCCTCTCTGACCAGCAAACGGCGCGCGCAGGTACAACGCTGCCCGGCAGAAATAAACGCCGACTGAATGGTCAGATTGACCGCCGCATCAATGTCTTCCACCGGTTCGACGATAAGCGCATTGTTGCCGCCCATTTCCAGCGCCAGAATTTTTTCCGGCTGACCGGCCAGCTGTCGATGCAACTGGTAGCCGGTCCCCGCGCTGCCGGTAAACAGCAGGCCGTCGATATCAGCACAGGCGGCCAGAGCCTCACCGGTGCTGCGTCCGCCCTGCACCAGATTCAGCACGCCTTCCGGCAAACCGGCCTCTTCCCACAGCTTCACGGTTTCTTCAGCGGTTTTCGGCGTCAGCTCACTCGGTTTGAAAACGATCGTATTGCCCGCCAGCAGAGCCGGAACGATGTGGCCGTTCGGCAGATGACCGGGGAAATTATACGGGCCGAATACCGCCAGCACGCCGTGCGGACGATGGCGTAGTACCGCTTCACCATCAGGCATTGCAGTGTGTTTTTCGCCGGTACGGTGCTGATTAGCTTCCAGTGATATCGCTACTTTGCCAATCATCGCCTGAATTTCTGTCAGCGTTTCCCAGCGTGGTTTGCTGGTTTCCTGGCTGATGACGTCTGCCAGCCGGGCTTTATGTTCAGTGAGTAATTCGGCGAAACGTGTAATGACTTCCGCGCGCTGGGCCACGGTTTTGCGCGCCCATGCCGGAAATGCCGTGCGGGCGGCGAGGCAGGCCATATCGACATCTTCCGCAGTGGCGCTCAGCGCCGACCACAGCAGCGTGTTATCCACCGGATTGGTTTTGCTCAGCTGCGCGCCCTGTCCGCTGCGCCACTGGCCCTGAATATAGAGTGCGGGTTGCATCATGCGAGTGTTTCCTTTTTGAAAGATTGCGGAGCGGGATTGGGATCCTTGCCGGGAAAAAGCGCCACGGCACGCAGAGTGTCGCCTTCGCGCAGACCAAGAATTTCAGCTTCGGCGCTGCTCAGCGTCAGAGATTCTGGCGATTCTCCGCCGGTAATGAGCAACGCGCGGAAATTCTGATACTGTTCGTTAGCCACCAGGTACAACGGCTGGTCGGCTTGATCGCTGTGTTGTGCAAGCCGAACCGGAATCAGCCGGCTCTCTTTGACGGCGCGCAGCTGATCGATTTCGCCCTCAAGCGTCGGACCTGCGTCGAAAATATCCACATACCCTTGATAACTCAGACCTTCTCCTTCCAGCACCGCACGCGCCGGTGCGGTTTGCGGATGCACTTCGCCAATTACCGCCCGGGCGTCGGGGCTCAGCAGTTCAGTGTAAAGCGGATGTTTAGGCATCAGTTCGGCAATAAAGGATTTCTGTCCCATCCCGGTCAGTCGGTCGGCTTCGGCGAATTCCATCCCAAAGAAATGCCGCCCGACGCTGTCCCAGAACGGTGAATGGCCGGTGTCATCAGAAACGCCGCGCATTTCGGCGATCACCTTACGGGAGAAGTATTGGCGGAACGCCGCCAGAAACAGAAAACGGACTTTCGCCAGCAGCTGACCGTTTTTGCCGTTGCGATAATCATTGTCGAGAAACAGCGTGCAAAGCTCGGTGTAGCCGGTGTGATCGTTGCTGAGAAACAGCGTCGGCACCGGCTTATAAATGTTCAGACTTTTGGACGCGTGCACCAGCGTGCCGAGGCGGAAGTTGTACCAGGGCTCACTCAGCCCGACCGCCACTTCAATGGCGCTGACGCCCACGACTTTCTGCTGCTCCGTGTCTTCGAGCACAAACAGATAGCCCTGATCGGCTTTCTCCAGACTGCCTTCCCAGGTCGCCACGGAACGTTCAATGCGCGCTCGCAGATGCGCTTCATCCTTGGGCAAAGACGTTAAACCGATGCCGGTTTTGCCTGACAACTGCAGGATATCGGCGAGATCGCCGGGCCGCACAGGTCTAATCAACATCATAATGCTTTACCTCATTCATACAGAGAAATCACACGCACAGGCGTGCCACTGCGCGTTCCAGCCGGTTCAACCCTTCTTCGATATCCGCACCTGGAATAATCAGCGATGGCGCGAAACGCAGAACGTTTGGCCCGGCAATCAGGGCGATCAGCCCCTCTTCCGCCGCCAGCGTGTTGAGCTGTTTTGCCTGATCTTTATAGCGTTCGCTCATCACTGCGCCGAGCAACAGGCCCTGACCGCGTACCTGACTAAAGACGTGATAACGGTCGTTAATGCGCTTAAGTCCGGCGATAAACCACTCATGACGCTTGCTGACACCAGATAACACCTCTGCCGTGTTGATCATCTCAAACACTTTACCTGCGACCGCGGTCGCCAGCGGGTTGCCGCCATAGGTGGTGCCGTGGGTACCCGGCTGGAACAGCACGGCGTAACGGTCGGTGGTCAGCATCGCGCCTATCGGGAAACCGCCGCCGAGCGCCTTGGCGCTGGTGAGAATGTCAGGCACCACGCCGTAATGCTGATAGGCATACAGCTCGCCAGTGCGGCCCACGCCGGTCTGCACTTCATCGAAAATCAGCACGGCCTGGTGTTTGTCGCACAGCTCACGCAGGCCTTGCAGGAATTCGGCGTCAGCAGGCACCACGCCGCCCTCACCCTGAATGGGTTCGACGATCACCGCACAGGTGCGTGAGGAAATCTGGCTGGCCACGGCGGCCAGATCGTTAAACGGCAGATGGGTAATAGACGGTGGCAGCGGCGCGAAATCTTCCGAATATTTCGGCTGACCACCCGCAGTAACGGTAAACAGCGTGCGGCCGTGGAAGGCATTTTTGAAGGCGATGATTTCATTCTTTTCGCCGCCGGCTTTATGGCCGTAGAGTCGCGCCAGCTTCAGCGCCGCCTCGTTAGCTTCCGCACCGGAGTTACAGAAAAAGACTTTGTCGGCAAACGTCGCATCAATCAGCTGCTTCGCCAGCCGCAGCACCGGTTCGTTGGTGTAACCGTTGCCCAGATGCCAGACTTTGTCGGCCTGCTCGTGCAGCGTTTTACGAATTTCAGGATGCGCATGTCCCAGCGCGTTCACCGCAATACCTCCCGCAAAATCCACGTAGTCTTTGCCCGCCTGATCCCATAACCAGGAGCCTTCGCCACGCACCGGAATAAACGCGGCAGGGGCGTATACCGGCACCATCCAGTCATCAAAGTTCTGGCGGCTGACGTTTTGCGGTTGCTGTTGGTGTTCCATATAAACCTCTTTATTGAATGCCAGTGACTGGCTGAATTCAGGGTGCACGTTTCCGCCCCCCGGACTGGCGGGAATTTTGGTTATTGGTTTGTTATCTAAAAGTTAATGAATAATCTCACTCAGTCACATCATAGAGTGCAGTCTTCGTGCCAGCAAAGGATAAAAGTGAATAAAACCGGCGGGAGTTAGAAAAAACAATCACTTAAAAGCGTCGATTATTCACTTAAATTGCATAAAAAATGAATAAGAGGAAAAATACCCTTTCGCAGCAACGAGGGACAGAGAATGAGTATGCAGGGATTTATTTCCATTCCGGCTGACAGATATTGTGCAGGATTGTGATCCGGCGCGTATCAGCTCTACCACTTCGTGGTGCGATGCCCGATAAAGGTGCGCCATTGCACTTTTCTGGCGCAATCTCGCTCCGTGACCGCCTTCACACTCTGCGTAAATAAAAACCAGCAGCTCCGGTGTTCCCGCCTCCTCAGGCCTCCACTCGTTACAAATGATGCACAAATGTTGATAGATTGTTTTTATTTGGTGTCATTGTTATCGGTAACTTCAGCCCATGCTTGTCCTTCGTACACTTTTCATGGTTTTAAATAACCTTAAATTAACAAATAAAATTATATAAATTAACATTTACGGATACTGATCACATTTCATTCACGACTGCGCGAAAACGCCTTTCCCGTTAAGTTAATCTCTGAGTGTGGAATAAATAACCACCGCCCGTCCCCTACACCAGAACAGAACATCATAAGAAAGGTACAGACATGAAATTTAACCTCGCATTAGTCAATGCATGTGTGGTTTCAGCATGCATGTTATTCACCACACCAACGTTCGCCGCCAAGCCCTACGATATCGCCGTGGTCGCGAAAGTGACCGGTATTCCCTGGTTCACGCGCATGGAAGTCGGCGTAAAAGAAGCCGCGCAGAAACTCAATGTCAATGCCTACCAGGTCGGTGGTTCGACGCCCGATCCGGCTCAGCAAGTGAAAGTGATTGAAGACCTGATCGCCAAAAAAGTCGATGCCATTATCGTGGTGCCAAATGACGCTAAAGTGTTAGAACCGGTACTGAAAAAAGCCCGCGAACAAGGCATCGTGGTGCTGACCCACGAATCCCCGGATCAACAGATCGGTCAGTGGGATATCGAGACCATTGATAGTCAGAAATATGCCGAAGCTAACATGGATGAGCTGGCCAAAGACATGGGCAGTAAAGGCGGATATGCCATCTATGTGGGTTCTCTGACCGTGCCTTTGCACAACGCGTGGGCGGATGCGGCCATCAAATATCAGAAACAAAAATACCCGGATATGCATGAAGTCACGTCACGTTTGCCGGTGGCAGAAAATATCGACAAGTCCTACTCCACTACGCTCGATTTGATGAAAACCTATCCTGACCTGAAAGGGATCATCGGATTCGGTTCACTCGGCCCAATCGGGGCTGGTCAGGCCGTTCAGCAGAAACGTGCGAAAAATAAAATCGCCGTGGTCGGAATCGCCATGCCTGCACAGGCAGCGCCATATCTGATGCGCGGTGATATCAAGAAAGTCCTGTTGTGGGATCCGAAAGATGCTGGCTTCGCGCTGGTAAGCGTGGCGGATCAGTTATTACAGGGTAAAGAAGTCACTAAAGACCTGAGCATTGATGGATTGGGTAAAGCCGATGTGGATATGGATACGCACGTTATCCGCTTTAATAAAATTCTCGAAGTGACGTCTGAAAATGCAAAATCACTCGGCTTCTAAAATAACGATACACGTTTAATATTTACCGGGAATAGTTTTATTCCCAACGCCATCACCAGGCAAATAGGAACAGGTACGGCGTAGTGTGTGGTGCCGTATCTGCTTTTCTACAAGACATGTCAAAAATATAAAACAATGAACGCAGAAAGGATAATGTGATGAATGTTCTCACGCCCGCCGTTCCTGCTGAGGCGTTTATCAGCCTCGAGAAAATCAGCAAAAAATTCCCCGGCGTTTTAGCGCTGGATAATGTCAGCCTGACGTTGAATAAAGGCGAAGTGCACTGTCTGGCCGGTCAGAATGGTTGCGGTAAAAGTACCATTATTAAAGTTATTTCCGGCGTCTACCAGCCGGAAAAAGGCGCAAATATTACGCTCGACGGGAAATTATTTCACACATTAACGCCGCAACTTTCTTCTTATTACGGTATTCAGGTTATTTATCAGGATTTGTCTTTATTCCCTAATTTATCGGTCGCCGAAAATATTGCCATTCACCGCTATTTGCCGGGCGGCGATTTTTGGGTACACCGCGAGGCGATGCGCAAAAAAGCGATGGCCGCCATGCAACGGGTCGGCGTTTCTCTCGATCCGGATCGTAAAGTCGAAAAATTATCCATCGCCGATCGCCAGCTGGTGGCGATATGTCGCGCGATCGCCGCCGACGCCAGTCTGGTGATCATGGATGAACCCACGGCGTCACTGACCCGCACCGAAGTCAACGGCCTTCTGCGCGTGGTTAATGAGCTAAAAGCGGCGGGCATTTGCGTGGTGTTTGTCAGCCACCGTTTAGATGAAGTGATGGAAGTCGCCGACCGCATCAGCGTGATGCGCGACGGCAAACTGGTCGGCACCTATCCGGCCAGCAGTCTCGACAGCAACGAGCTGGCCTTCCTGATGACCGGACAGCGTTTCAGCTACAGCCATCTGCCGCATCGCGCGCCCGCAGAAGCCACGCCCCTTCTGGAAGTCAGCCATCTCAGCCGCAAAGGCCAGTATCAGGATATTTCGCTGTCGCTGCGTCAGGGGGAAATCACCTCGATTATCGGCCTGCTCGGATCCGGGCGCACCGAATTGTGCCTGAGCCTGTTCGGCATGACCCAGCCGGACAGTGGGGAAATCCGCGTCAACGGCAAAGCGGTGCAATTTCACAGCAACCGCGACGCTATCCGTCAGGGGATCGCTTATGTGTCGGAAGACCGTCTGACGCAGGGACTGATCATGGAACAATCCATTTATGACAACACGCTGGTGTCGATTTTCGGCAAGCTGCAAACCCGCACCGGCCTGATGGATCATCGCAAAGCGGCATCGGTGGTGAAAGACCTGATCCGCGACCTCAACATTAAAGTCTCCGACAGTGGTCTGCCGGTGAAAACGCTCTCCGGCGGTAATGCACAACGTATCGCCATCGCCAAATGGGTGGCGACGCAGCCCCATATTCTGATCCTTGATTCGCCGACCGTCGGCGTGGATATCGCCAATAAAGAAGGCATCTACCGCATTGCGCGGGATCTGGCGGAATCCGGCATGGCGGTACTGATGATTTGCGATGAAATTCCTGAAGCCTATTACAACAGTCACCGCGTGCTGGTGATGCGCAAAGGCGAGCTGGTGGCCGAATTCGCGCCGCATCAGAGCAGCGAAGCGCAGATTGCGGAGGCGATCAATGGATAACAAAAACCTGTCGAAGTTATTTTCTCAACACGAATTCTGGCTGGGATTACTGGTGCTGGTTCTGGTGATTGGCCTGAGCGTCAGCACCCAGGAATTTATGACCCTCGGCAATCTGACCGATGTCGCCACCAGCTACGCCATTCTTGGCATTCTGGCCTGCGGCCTGTTCGTGGTGCTGATCGCCGGCGGGATCGACATCTCCTTCCCGGCCGTCACCTCCATCGGGCAGTACGTGATGGCCAGCTACATCATTCACCACGGCGGCAGCTTCCCACTGGCGTTTGCGATGTCGATGGGCACCGGTTTGCTGCTCGGGCTGGTCAACGGTTTTCTGGTGTACTGGCTGCGCGTTCCGGCCATCATCATTACTATCGCCACGCTGAACCTGTTCTACGGTTTGCTGGTGTATCTCACCAACGGCACCTGGCTGTACGGCTTCCCGGACTGGTTTATGAACGGCATCAGCTGGTTCAAATTTACCGCCGCCGACGGCTATGACTACGGGCTTACGCTGCCGCTGCTCAGCCTGCTGGGCGTGATTATCGCCACCGGTGTGCTGATGAACCGTACCCGCGTGGGCCGCCAGATTTACGCCATGGGCAGCAACCGCGACGCCGCCTCGCGCCTCGGCCTGAACATTCTGCGTCTGCACTTTTACGTTTACGGTTTTATGGGATTACTGGCGGGGATCGCCGCCGTGGTTCAGGCGCAAATCACCCAGTCGGTCGCGCCGAATTCCCTGCTCGGCTACGAGCTGACGGTACTGGCAGCGGTGGTGCTTGGCGGCACCAGCATGACCGGCGGACGCGGTTCGCTGACCGGTACCATTCTCGGTGTGATGCTGCTGGCGTTTCTGCAAAACGGCCTGACGCTGCTGAGTATTTCGTCTTACTGGCATCAGGTTTTCAGCGGCGTGATCATCCTGATCAGCATCAGCAGCACCGCGTGGAACGAAAAACGCAAACTGGCGAAGGGGATGTGACATGAGCACCTTAAACCGATTTTTCCCCGGCGACCGCATCATCCGTTTGCAGTTGCTGATCATCGTCGCCGTGGCCGTGTTGTTCTCGTTCACGCTGGGTGGCAGTTTTTACAGCGTCGGTAATTTCCAGTCGATCTCCTCGCAGCTGCCGATTCTGGGCATGCTGGCGCTGGGAATGGGCATCACCATGCTCACCGGCGGCATTAACCTTTCGGTGATTGCCGGTGCCAACGCCTGTTCTCTGGCGATGGCGGCGATTATGGTCGCACACCCCGGCCAGCCGGAGTATTTCGCGCTGGCCTTGCTGGCCGGACTGGCAGTGGCGGTGGTAATTGGCGTGCTGAACGGTGCGCTGATCGCTTACATCGGTGTATCGCCGATTCTGGCGACGCTCGGCACTATGACGCTTATCGCCGGGCTGAATATTCTGCTCACCAACGGCGCGGTAATTTCCGGTTTCCCTCCGGCGATTGAGTATCTCAGCAACGCCAGCGTGCTCGGTATCCCGGTCGCCCTGCTGCTGTTTCTGCTGGTGGCGCTGCTGCTGTGGGTATTACTCGAACACACCACGCTCGGGCGCAGCCTGTATCTGATGGGCTCCAACGAACAGGCGACGCGTTTTAGCGGCGTCAACACGCATAAAGTGACCATTGCGGTGTACGTCCTGTCTGCCCTGCTCGGCTGGGGCGCGGCGCTGCTGATGATGTCCAAATTTAACTCGGCGAAAGCGGGCTACGGCGACTCTTATCTGCTGGTCACCATCCTCGCGTCCGTGCTCGGCGGGATCAACCCCGACGGTGGTTTCGGACGGATCATCGGGCTGGTGCTGGCACTGATCGTCCTGCAAATGTTGGAAAGTGGCCTGAACCTGATGGGCGTCAGCAGTTACCTGACGATGGCACTCTGGGGCGGCGTCCTGATCCTGTTTATCGCCTTACAAAATCGACAATCTTAAGCTCACGCTTTTTACCGAAGGGAACGAACATGGCGAGTTATTTTATTGGAGTAGACGTAGGAACCGGCAGCGCCCGCGCGGGCGTCTTCGACATGACCGGCCGCATGGTCGGCCAGGCCAGCCGTGAGATCACGCTGTACCGCCCGAAAGCCGATTTCGTCGAGCAGTCTTCCGATGAGATCTGGCAATCCGTCTGCAACGCCGTCAAAGATGCGGTGAATCAGGCCGATATCAACCCGATTCAGGTCAAAGGGATCGGCTTCGATGCCACCTGTTCGCTGGTGGTGCTGGATAAAGAAGGCAAACCGCTGACCGTCAGCCCGTCCGGGCGCAGCGAGCAAAACATCATTGTGTGGATGGATCACCGCGCCATCACGCAGGCCGAACGCATCAACGCCACCGGCCATCGGGTACTGGAATTTGTCGGCGGAATTATTTCGCCAGAGATGCAAACACCAAAACTTCTTTGGCTGAAACAGCATATGCCAACGACGTGGAACAACGTCGGGCATCTGTTTGATTTGCCAGACTTCCTGACCTGGCGCGCCACGCAGAGCACTACCCGCTCGCTGTGTTCCACGGTGTGTAAATGGACCTACGTCGGCCACGAAGACCGCTGGGATCCGAGCTATTTCCGCCAGATAGGGCTGGAAGATTTGCTGGAAAACAACGCGGCGAAAATCGGCAGTGAAGTAAAAACCATGGGCGAACCGCTCGGCCATGGCCTGACCCAGCGCGCCGCCGCCGAAATGGGATTGATGGCGGGGACGGCGGTCAGCGTGTCGATCATTGATGCTCACGCCGGCAGCCTTGGCATTCTCGGTGCCAGCGGGGCGTCCGGCGAAACTGCTGATTTCGACAACCGTATCGCGCTGATCGGCGGTACATCGACGGCGCACATGGCGATGTCACGCAGCGCACGTTATATCGGCGGTATCTGGGGCCCGTATTTTTCCGCCATTCTGCCAGATTACTGGCTGAATGAAGGCGGCCAGTCCACCACCGGGGCGCTTATCGACCACGTGATTCAGTCGCATCCTTGTTATCAGGATTTGCTCAAACAGGGCAAAGACAGTGGCAAAACCATTTACGAAGTCCTGAACGCGATTCTGCGCAAAATGGCCGGTGAGCCGGAGGATATTGCCTTCCTGACCAAAGACATTCATATGCTGCCCTACTTCCACGGTAACCGTTCGCCGCGTGCCAACCCGACGCTGACCGGTACGCTGACCGGCCTGAAGCTTTCGCGCACGCCGGAAGATATGGCGCTGCATTATCTGGCGACTATTCAGGCGCTGGCGCTCGGCACCCGTCATATCATTGAGACCATGAACCAGAGCGGCTACCGCATTGATACCATGATGGCCAGCGGCGGCGGCACTAAGAATCCGGTGTTTGTGCAGGAGCATTCCAACGCCACCGGCTGCGCGATGTTACTGCCGGAAGAGAGCGAAGCAATGTTGCTCGGCAGTGCCATGATGGGCACCGTCGCGGCGGGCGCCTACGATTCTCTGCCGGAGGCGATGGCCGCCATGAGCCGCATCGGCAAAACCGTCACGCCGCAGACCAACAAAATCAAAGAGTATTACGACCGTAAATACCGTGTATTTCATGAGATGTACCACGACAGCATGAAGTACCGCCGCCTGATGCAGGGGGAAAACGAGTGAATACAGAACAGAAAATGAATGCGGAACAGGAGTTTATGCAGGCGTGTCAGGGCTGGCAAACCTACAGCCAGGAGCTGCTGGCGCTGCAACACAATCTTAACGCCGATACGTGGCAACAACTGCTGACGCGGGTTACCGGCTGCACCGGCAAAATCGCCGTCACCGGCGTCGGCACTTCCGGCATTGCGGCGCGGAAAATCGCGCACATGCTGGCGTGCGTCGAGCAGCCTGCGGTTTATCTCAGCGCCACCGATGCGGCTCACGGCGATCTGGGTTTTCTGCGCAGCGATGACCTGATGATACTGATTTCACGCGGCGGCAATTCCGAAGAGCTGACGCGCCTGTTGCCGACGCTGAAAGCCAAAGGCGTAGCCATCATCAGCGTCACCGAGAATCTGGATTCCGCGATTGCCCGTGCCGCAACGCTGGTGGTGAAAACGCACATTCAGCGAGAAATCGATCCGTTAAATATGCTGGCCACGACTTCCATCGTACTGGTGCTGGCCGTGTTCGATGCGCTGTGCGGCAGCATTATGCACCGCAACGGGTTCGATCAGCAGCGTCTGTTAAAAGTCCATCCGGGGGGAAATGTCGGGAAGACATTAAGGGCCCAGGATTTGTGAATCTGGGCGGGGAATAATCGTTTCGGCTAATGCGTTTGCGTATAACAAACCTCTGAAAGTGACTCCACGTGCATTGGTTTTATTGTTTTGTTGTTTTTCGCGGCGTACCTTGCCTGCTCAATTTAACTCAAATTAGGGATAATTATGAGCTGGAACCGAGATGCCGCAATATCACATATCAGGACTCATGCGGGCTCACACTCTATTCATCGCTGTGCACGTTACACCCGGCAGGCGATAGAGGCTGGCGGCGTTCATCTGGACAATATACCTGATGCGAAAGACTACGGTGCTTCGCTTGAACGCGCCGGGTTCAGGGAGGTACCTGCCGGTTCAACTTTAGTAGCGGGAGATGTGGCAATAATTCAACCCTACCAAGGCGGTAATCCATCGGGCCATATGACGATGTACGACGGTACAACGTGGTTTTCAGATTTTCGCCAAACCAGCATGTATCCCGGCCCGGGATATCGGAGCACACACCCCGCCTACAAAATTTACCGGAAGAACTAATGCGCATACTTCTTCTATTAGCTCTCAGCTTATTAACAGCGTGTTCTTCCCGTTCCGATGATAATCAGCTGGTGATTAAACAGGTCACCGATTTTTATGGATTTTATCTTGCGGCTTTTCTGAAAGATCCTCCTCCGACGTATGAGTCGCCTGAAATGCGTTGTTATGTAGCAGCTGACACCTTAAGCCGACTTGCCGCCGTGGATAAAATCCCGGAACAGGAGATCGTTAGCGCAGATTATTTTACGTACACGCAAGATTATGACGCAGCGTGGATCCCGGCTTTTAAAACCGGGACCGTACGCAGTGTTACGGGCGGAAAAGTCGTGGATATCTGGCTTGGGATCGACCACGGAAAGAGCCTTCACCTTGAGACGTATTTGAAACGTGAAAACATGACGTGGAAAATTTATCGGGTACGCAATATCTCTGATAATTATGAAGCCCCGATTTTCAGCGCGGGGAGGATCCAGCGCGGCTGGTAATCAGTAAAACCTCCACCGTCTGAAAGACGATGGAGGTTAAGCACTTCCCGGTTACCCCCGAATTTCCTCCGCCACCAGCGCCGCCAATATCGAAATCGCGCGGGCGGTGTGCGGCCCCCATTCGAATGAGGTGTTGATGCGGATACAGTGGCGAAAACGTTCGTCGGCGGAAAACATGGTGCCCGGCGCAATGCTGACGCCTTTCGCCAGCGCGAGCTGATAGATACGCGCCGCATCAACGTTTTCGCCCAGGTCCAGCCATAAGAAATAGCCGCCTTTGGGCTGGCTGACCGAGACCTGCGCGGGAAATTCTCTGATGATGGCGTGGTGCATTGCCATCTGCCGCTGTTCGAGAACGCGACGCAGGCGGCGCAGATGAGTGTCGTATCCGCCCTGCTGTAAATAATCCGCCAGCGCCAGTTGTACCGGAACGCTGGCCGATAATGTGCTCATCAGCTGTAAACGTTGAATACGCTCAGCATATGCCCCCGCCGCCACCCAGCCGACGCGAAAACCCGGTGCCAGACATTTTGAAAATGACGAACAGTGCAGAATTTCGCTGCGGTAGGACGTGGCCTTCAGCGGCACGGCGCGTTCACTGCCAAAATAGAGTTCGCTGTAAACGTCGTCTTCTATAATAGCGACCTGATGCGCCTGCAAGATTTCCACCAGCCGCACTTTGTTCTCCGGTGGCAACGTGCAGCCCAGCGGGTTCTGAAAGCTGGACATCAGCCAGCAGGCTTTGATCGGATAAGTTTCCAGCGCTTTTTCCAGCGCATCCGGATCCATGCCAAAACGCACATCAGTCGGTATCGCCACGGCTTTCAGTTTGCGCCGTTCAATCGCCTGTAAAACCCCGTAAAAGGCCGGAGACTCAATCGCCACCCAGTCGCCCGGTTCGGTCACCATCTGCAAACTCAGCCCCAGCGATTCCATTGCGCCAGAGGTAATGACGATTTCATCCGGCGCGACTTCAATGCCGTTTTGCGCGTAACGCTGGGCAATGCTGCGGCGCAGCTCTTCGTTGCCCGGCGGTAAATTGGCGGTGGCGCTGTGCGGTGACATCCGGCGAACGGCGCTGGCAAGGGAGCGTGCCAGACGTGGCTGAGGGAATAAGGTCGGATCGGGAAACGCCGAGCCGAGTGGCACGACAGCCGGATCCTGCCCGGCTTTCAGGATATCGAAAATCGCGTCGTTGACGTCTATCTGTTCGGCGGCGTGCAGCCGCTCATCCGGCTGATGACGTACCGGACGCTGCAATCCTGCCGCGACGTAATAACCGGACTGCGGTCTGGCGACGATCACGCCCTGACTTTCCAGCAGCTGGTAAGCCTGCAAAACCGTCATCAGGCTCAGGCCAGACTGTTTGCAGGTATCGCGCAGCGAAGGCAGCCTGTCGCCGGGCAGCCAGACCTGCATCTCGATTTGTTTGCGCAGCGTGCGCGCCAGTGTGGCGTAGCGGGATTCAGTCATCGTCCGGGTCACTGTTACAGAAGGTGTTAATGGAATGAAAACTATTATGCCTGTTTTAAGGCCATCACCGCTAAGTAAACCCTGAGTAAACTTATGGCATTCTTTACACGCGACCTGTAGCGGCGAAACATTCAGCATGTTAATGTGTGAATTCACTGCATGACTCGGATTTATCTGAACATCCATTCACGTCTGTTCGCCTAACCTTACGCTTTCTAAACATTTTCTCCACGATTGCCGGAAAAATGACTCTTCGCCTTTCACTCTTTTACACCACCATCGCATTACTATTCATTGGATTCAGTAGACTTGCTTTCGTCGAAACAAAACGGGCGACGTGCCTGAATCTCCAATGAGGAATTTAATTATGCGTAAACTTACCGCAATGATTGTGGCTTCAACTCTGGCTCTGAGCTCTGCTTCTATCGCGTTTGCTGCCGAGACAACTGCACCAACGCCACCGGATGCACCAGCTGCACACGGCAAAATGCTGCACCATAAAGGTCCGCAGCATATGAATCCGTTTGCCGGTCTGAACCTCACTGAGCAACAAAAAACTCAGATGAAAGACATTATGAAAGACAGCGGCGCACGTCCGGATCGCGCAGCCATGAAAGCGCAGATGGATCAGATGCATAGCCTGGTAGCTTCCGACAGCTTCGATGAAGCGAAAGTGAAATCGCAGATTGATACCATCACCAAAGCGCAGTCCGATCGTATGCTGGACCGCGCCCGTGCTGAAAATAAGATGTACAACCTGCTGACGCCAGAGCAGAAAAAACAGTTCAACGAGAACTATCAGAAACGTGCTGAGAAAATGGAACAGATGCGTGACCACAAACCCGGTCAGCCAAAACCCGCTGATGCTGAATAAGTTCTGATACTGTAACTCACAGGTTTACCCACAGACCGGCCTTCTTAAGGCCGGTTTTTTTTTGCTTTTATCCCCGCTCCGCCACAACTTTGATGTCATCCGACCAGCCGTCTCGGCGCAAACCGTCAACCGCATCACATTTTCATCTTTAACTTCAAACTTTTCTGTTCAAAAATATTATTTTCATCCAGTAATTTAACAAAGTCGTAACGTGCAAATCTGCCGGCGACACTTACCTCCCTACATCACACTCTCGCAAAAAAAAGTGGCCAGCCCTGCGCCGGACCACTCACAAGGAGTTGTAATCATGAAAAACGTCAAGTCCGGAATTATCTGGCTGGTGGTGGCGTTAATCGGTGCCTTTGCTTTTTGCATGCTGGCTTTAAGCCGTGGCGAACACGTCAACGCCCTCTGGCTGGTGGTTGCCGCCATCGCCTGTTACAGCATTGCTTACCGTTTTTACAGCCTGTTTATCGCTGAAAAAGTCTTCGAACTGGATGATAAACGCATGACCCCCGCCGAACGTCACAACGACGGGCTCGATTACGTGCCGACCAACAAATGGGTGTTGTTCGGCCACCACTTTGCCGCGATTGCCGGTGCCGGGCCGTTAGTCGGCCCGATCCTCGCCGCGCAGATGGGCTTCCTGCCGGGCACAATCTGGATTTTGGTCGGCGTGATGCTGGCAGGTGCAGTGCAGGATTTCCTGATCCTGTTCATCTCCACCCGCCGCGACGGACGTTCGCTCGGTGAAATGGCCAAGCAGGAACTGGGCAATTTTGCCGGTGTGGTCACCATGCTCGGCGCGCTGGGCGTGAAGATCATCATCCTGTCGGCGCTGGCGCTGGTGGTGGTAAAAGCGCTGGCCGACAGCCCGTGGGGGTTGTTCACCATTGCCGCGACCATTCCGATCGCGCTGTTTATGGGCGTTTACATGCGTTTTCTGCGTCCGGGAAAAATCGCCGAAGTCTCAGTGATTGGCTTCGTGCTGATGATGCTGGCGATTATCTACGGCGGTAACGTTGCGGCAGATCCTTACTGGGGACCGTTCTTTACGTTGCACGGCACGACGCTGACCTGGGTGCTGGTGATTTACGGCTTTATCGCCTCGGTTCTGCCCGTCTGGCTGTTGCTGGCACCGCGCGATTATCTCTCAACTTTCCTGAAAATTGGCGTCATCGCCGGGCTGGCGGTGGGGATCGTCTTTGCCATGCCGGAAATGAAAATGCCTGCGGTGTCGCGCTTTATTGACGGCAGCGGCCCGGTCTTCTCCGGCAGCCTGTTCCCGTTCCTGTTTATCACTATCGCCTGCGGCTCCATCTCCGGTTTCCACGCGCTGGTGTCCAGCGGCACCACGCCGAAGCTGATTGAACGTGAAAGCCACATCCGCTTTATCGGCTACGGCGCAATGCTGATGGAATCTTTCGTCGCCATCATGGCGCTGATTTGTGCATCGGTTATCGATCCGGGCGTGTACTTTGCAATGAACTCACCCGCGGCGCTGATTGGCACTACGGTGGAAAGTGCGTCGCAGGTGATTAACGGCTGGGGCTTTGTCATCACGCCGGACATCCTGACGCAAATCGCCAAAGACGTCGGCGAGCAGTCGATTCTCTCCCGCGCCGGTGGCGCACCGACCTTCGCCGTCGGCATGGCGCATATCATCACCGAGGTATTTAACAGCCGCGCGATGATGGCGTTCTGGTACCACTTCGCAATCTTGTTCGAAGCGCTGTTCATCCTGACCGCTGTCGATGCCGGGACCCGTGCCTGCCGCTTTATGGTGCAGGATCTGGTGGGCGTCGCTGTGCCCTCTCTCGCCAACAACCGCTCATGGCTCGGCACCTTTGCCGGAACAACGGTGGCGGTCGCAGGCTGGGGCTTCTTTGTTTATCAGGGCGTGGTGGATCCGCTGGGCGGCATCAACACCCTGTGGCCACTGTTCGGTATCGGTAACCAGATGCTGGCCTCGATGGCGCTGATCCTCGGTACAGTTGTGCTGTTCAAAATGAAGAAACAGCGTTATGCGTGGGTGACCATTCTGCCGACCGTCTGGCTTTTCATCACCTCGTTGACCGCTGGCTGGCAGAAGATTTTCCACGAAAAACCGTCGATTGGCTTCCTGGCGCAGGCGAAGAAATTCTCTGCGGGGATCGACAGCGGCGAAATCATCAAACCGGCCAAAACGCTGGCCGACATGCACACCATTGTGTTGAACAATCAGATCAACGCCGTGCTGTGCGGATTCTTCATGCTGGTGGCCGTGACTATGCTGGTGTCGTCGTTCTTCGTTATCCGCCGCGCGCTGAAATCTGCCACGCCGACGGTGCATGAAACCGCCGTGGTCAACCGCCGCGAAGGCCGCCCGACCCGTGAGGTGCGCCATGTCTGATTCGCGCGCGCTGTTTAAAACGCCACGGCCTGCTGCGCTGCGAATCATCCGTTGCCAGCCGCTGTTTATCGTCGAACCTAAACCGCATAACGTTGCCGACTGGCTGAAACTGGCGATCCGGCGCACCGCCCAAAGTTTCCGGCTGATGGTCGGCGTGCAGGATTACCAGAATTACGTGCAGCATATGAAAGTGCGACATCCCGGTGTCGAGCCCATGACCGAGCGGGATTTTCACCGCCGGTGTCTCGAGGCCCGATTCCCGAGCGAAGGCGGCAAGATGGGCAAATGCCCGTGTTAACGCCTGAGTGATCCGCCCCTTTCTGCCCGTCTCACAAGACGGGCAGAAAGCCCTGGATTTCGAACAAAAAAATCACACCGCTATCCGGTTGAAATCCATCATCACTCTCACTTTCTGCCCGCTGTCTGACTAAAAATGCTCATGCCAAAATGTGTTGTCTTGTGATTTTTGCCCCGCGTCCTCTGGTGATATTTTAATCATACCCACTTTATTTTTACTTCTGAGGAAAGCGTCATGATTGGTGCAGCACATGCCAGAGACATCGTTACGATGGAGCACGGTATCGTCTTTTCAGTAATAGGAATGTCAGCATGGGGCGGGATAGTCCGTTACATCATGCTAAGGCAGAAAAAACCGTTTATGGAGGAGCTCGAAGCTTGTCTGATGCAAATTATCGTCTCCTGTTTCAGCGGCATGATATTGAGTATTTTTGTTCTTTCACGTAATGCCAACGATGACCGATTGCTGGTCATCGCCGGTCTGGGAGGTGTCTTTGCGGGGCCTATCATCACGTTGCTGGGTAAGAAAATTGCCGCGATGATTGATACTTTCGCTCCCGGCCCTAAGGATGCAGAAACAGAGAAAACCCCAAAGACCTCTGAATAACATTTCCCCCGGCGAGAAACCTCTCCCGGGGGATTTTTTTGCCTGAATTTCGGCTCTTCTGCCCTCCCACTCCACGTATTCAGATTCGCCCTGCGCCTGCCTATGCGCGCCGGTAAGCCCTTTTCTTCGCGCTGTTATCCTGAAATCGGACCCAAAAAAAACGGGACACCAGAAAGTGTCCCGCTTTGTGCTTTCAATATCATGAGGCCTTAACCTCAGGGATATTGCATCGAACTGTTAAAGTAATTTCCACTGCGCCCATTCACCAGTGAACTGGGCATCGCCCGGTTCGTTACCCTGAGTCCAGTAGTTAGCCTGGTAGTCTTTCCCTTTATGGCTGACTTTATCACCAGTGTTGTACACCTTACTGGAGACCCACTCGTCATATTTGCCAACCGGATCGACAACGGGATCGACAACCGGGTCAACCACAGGATCTACAACAGGGTCAACTACCGGGTCGACAACCGGATCTACAACCGGCTCCACGACTTCTTCACCAAACACCACCAGCGTGTACTGTTTGGCAACGGAAGACGCGTCCTTAGAATCCGTAACCGTCAGAGAGAATGAGAACTCTGCACGGCTGACTACGGTTGGCGCAATGAAGGTAATAGTCGATGTCGTAGTGCTGCTCGGAGAAATTCCGGCTGGAACGCTCCATTTGTAGGTCAGGGAATCGTTGTCAGCATCGCTTGACGCGGCACCGCTCAGACGCACTTTCGAACCGCTGATGACCTGCAGCTGAATGTCAGCAACCGGCGCAGTGTTAGTCGAAGGTTTATCCTCATCCGGTACTTCGCCCGAAATATTGACACCATCGAAGTAGAACGGTGCCATATCGATGACCTGATTAGTCACGGTGCAGCCCAGACCTTCACGCGCGGCGTTAACCAGCACGCCGTTGTCCTGATCGATAGTCCAGGTGAACAGTGCGCCAAGGCCTTTTTTCGCCACATATTGCCCTTTGGCGCGGACGCTGCGCGGCGTGTCGAGGGACATGAACAGTTTGGTGTCTTTGTTGTAAAGGTAATCAGCATCGGCCACCTGATCGGTGTAAACGCTGAACCCGTTACGGCCTTTCTGGTTTTCCAGATCCAGATAGTTATTGATCAGGTCATACCATTCGCTACAACCGCTTTCAAATGTCCCGGTCGTTTCTGCATTTGCCGTTGGGGTGTACGTCCCTTTCAGCGGAGAGTAGCTTTCCAGTACCGCGTTCTGGCCGTTACGTGAATAACCGGCATAACCCACGTTGATACGATCAGCCGGGAAGCCTTTCGCCAGCAGATAATCGACGATTGTGTCCACGCCCCAGCCGCCTTCTACCAGTGCATGCAGGTTAGTGTGGTGATCCAGTTGCTCCGCCCACGGCGTACCGTAGAAGTCATAAGTCATGACGTTGATGCTGTACAGACCATTTTTGAGCAACGTAGAGACATCGGATTTTTCCAGAATCGCCACCACGGCGGAGCTGGCGATACTGATTTTAACGTCAGTACGCTTAATGGCTTTCAGCTCTTTGGTGATTTCAGCCAGCAATAATGCATAGTTCGCACCATCTGTATCGCTGTACGCATTGTTGTTACCGGCGTTGCCCGGATATTCCCAGTCGATATCCACTTCGGAGAACATCGGGAAACGGGTGAACAGTTTCGCCACGCCCTTTGCAAAGGTGCTGCGACCTGCGGCAGTTTGCGACATGTTATGGAACCCGCTGCTCATGGTCCAGCCACCGATACTCATCGACAGCGCCAGCGTATGGCCCAGCGTTTTGGCTTTCGCTTGTAAATCACGCAGACCACCGACGATACCTTTTACCGTCGCCTGTGTAGCGGAATTCACGTCCATTTCCACCCAGCCGGAATCGGCCAGGCCCACGTTGGTGCTGGTATGGAAGTCGCCCCACGGATCCAGGAAAGTCGGTTCGTTGTTCACTTTAAGTAAACTGGTGGCTGCGCGAGCAATAACGTCCGCTTTCTCACCGGTGGTATCGCCAACGATGCCCAGGAAGCCGAGAATGATTTTGTCGTACGCCGTCGGGCTGACGTTGGCTAAATCATATCCGCGGCCGCGGTTTGCGGGTGTGTCATCGCCATCGGTCTGACGGCTGTCGTACTGTGACCAGTCGGTGTAGTAACCGAAGACTTTCGGTTTGTTGGTGGTGTCATACTTGTTGTAAACCGGTTTAGCGACGCGGGCAGAGGTATAACTGTATTTCGCTGTATCTTTGGACGCATCAAAGCCGTCTGCTTTATAAGATTTGTCAGTCAGGGAATCAGTCTGGATCAATTTACTGGTTGTCATATAAGTTTCCTGAATAAAAAGTTAAGGGTCTAACAGCGTCGTGCTGTTGGGTCTATAATTGGAGAGGATGCTATTTCTCTCAAATCATCATTCAGCAAAAATATTTATGACGGCAATGATATGACATTGATGAATATCAATTCTAAATCTGAGGGTGCTGTAAATAGCGAAAAGGGTGAATAAGACCGGGAATTGTTGATTAAATCATCAACATAGAAGATCAGACTGACTGAGATAGCAGTGACTCTGTAGTGAGACAAATGATGTTAATAAAGCACGCGACTTAACTTGAATTATTACATCTTTTATTATTTCAGTTTTGAGTAAAACTAAAAACTATTTTTAGCCTCACTCAAAATGGGCATCATTTCTTATAACAGATCACAACTTATCTAAAATTACTCATAATAATCTGATTGAGCATGGTGAATTTTAAAAAACCATATACGATAAATCCTATCGAAAAGTGGACTTCTGATATTTTCAATCACCGGTGTGGAGAGAGTTTAAAGATGAGTGTTTATCTTATTAATGGTCAATATGTATTCAATGAAGGAACCAAAGAACTCAAGACTCTAAATAACGGTATGAATATTAAACTGACAACAATGAGATCCCGCTGCCTAAGCTTTATCATTGAACATGCTAAAGATGAAGTTATCGAGAAATCGGCGATATCCTATGCGTTATGGGGAGCGAGAAGTACTTTTACCAGCGATGCCAGTTTGACCCAAACGCTGTATTTAATTCGTCGTGATCTTAAAACCTTAGGATTGGATGAATTGTTTATCACCGTGCCTAAATCTGGAATTCGGGTAAATACGTCGGTAAGCATTGATGTTATTCAGGAAAAGATCCCCAAACGCAAATTATCTTATAAACCACTGTTATTAAGCCTGATCGCTTCCCTGCTTTTAATTGGCGTGGGTGCATATCTGGCTCTGACAATCTGACACTACCGAGGGCCTGACCATGTCGACTAATCCCGTGATAGAGGCAGTACTGGAAAACGAAGGTGCTTATGTCAATCACCCCGACGACCCGGGCGGTGCTACCCATTGGGGGATCACTGAAAAAACGGCGAGGGAGAATGGCTATAGCGGAGATATGAAAGATTTTACCCGCGATCAGGCTTACGCCATACTTGAGAAAAATTACTGGTATCAGCCAGGATTTGACAAAGTCAATGCACTCTCTCCGGCACTGGCACTTGAGCTATGTGATACAGGAACCAATATGGGACCGTCCGTTGGAATTAAGTGGTTACAGCGCTGGCTCAATGCCTACAATCAACAAGCTCGCTATTATCCTGACATTAGCGTAGACGGGAAAATAGGACCACTCACCCTCGATGCGTTATCTGCTTTTCTCAAAGTACGCGGCCAGGAAGGTGATGCCGTGCTTGTCACCTCACTCAATTGCAGTCAGGGACAACGCTATCTGGATTTAGCAGAGAATAAAGCCAGTAATGAATCTTTTATCTATGGCTGGATGAAAGGCCGGGTTCGTCTGAGCAACACATAAACATAAGTATTCCTTATATTAATAATCGCAGTCACAGACTTTCACTTGTGATGTAAAAAGGGTTTCACCTGCTAATTAATTATTCAACACAGTTATCAAATTAAAGCAATGCCATGATATTTTGAGATTTTTTTACTTTATTTATAGCGTCACAATGTGAATGATGCTGGCTCCCTGTCTGTGTTATGAGAAAAGTAATGAATTACGAAAAGATAAATGAATTTGATTATAATCTGATCAAGATAATGAATGAAGTGATTGTTTCCGGTAGCCTTTCCCGCGCTGCCGATAAACTGGAACTTTCGGTCTCTGCGGTGAGCCTCTCGATTAATAAGCTGCAACGCTACATAGGCGTTGAACTTTTTATCCGTACGGCTCAGGGGATGAAACCCACACAAACCGCGCTGGATATTCATGAATCTTTTTCACATGCCATGTGCATTATTGATGATGTGGTGCACAAGGCCAAAAATCACGAAAAAACAGTGTCCTCTGTCAGAGTCATGTGTTCCGATTTGATCGAAAGTTTTTATTTTCAACGTCTGCATCAACAAGATGATTTACAGGAAACTCTGTTCGCTTTCACCAATGCAACCCTCTTTAACCATGATGAATGCGTGAGAAACCTTTTGCAGTCTGGCAATAATATTGTTCTGAGTAATTTCCCGTTGCATCACAGCAGTATTACTTCCGTCGAAATTGACTCCGTCGATGATTTCGTGGTGGTGTGCAGCGACACCAGCTTACTGGCTTCACAAAAAAACTTTACACTTTCACATTATTATACGTTACCTCATGCTGTCTATTGCCACAGTGAAAGTCAGGCAAAGAAACTGATTTCAGTCAGTAACCAGCATGTACAAAATAATAAAAACAATATGAGAAAAGTGGTTTATAACTCGTCCTCACTCAATGGCATCATTGCCGCTATTGAACGCAGTGATATGATCGCCATATTCCCCACCAAAGTCGCAGAATATTTTATTGATAAACGTCACAGCAAATTAGTTATCTTCCCCTTACCTGATGACATTCATCATGAAACATTAAAAACATACGCAAACTTTGTCACACGCACCACCAAAATTCGCGGCGTTAATCATATTATATCTTCACTCAAGGCCGTAGAAACCTGTCAATAAAAATGAGTTATTTAATTAACCACACAGCCAGCATCACACAGAGTTTATGATGAAATATGTTGTTATTTTAATCGTTATATAATCAAGTCAGCACTACTCTTTATATGTCAGTTTCCGACTGGCATATAATTAATCCACGCTGAAGATCCGTATTTCTGTTTTTAATGCAACGTATTAAGGGTATTAACTATGCACAGATTAAAGCCCCAGCTCTGCCTCAATCTCATTACCCTGTCTTGCCTTCTGGCAGGTTCATCAATTGCTATTGCGGACGATACTGCCGCCACCTCTGAACCCTATGTCATAAAAGAAAGTGATCTGGTCAAAAAAGAAGCCTCACTGACGCAAAATCCGCTGATGCAGGAAGTGAAGGCGTCCATCCGCACGCTCGATAACGACTCCGTTGAAAAAATTGCGCCGGGACGCGCAGCTAACCCCGATAACGTGAAACGGGTTGAAAAAATCCTCAGCAAAGATCAATGGGAATATATCTTCCCGCTGCGCGCGCCGGAATACAGCTACGAAAACTTCCTCAAGGCGATAGGCAAATTCCCGGCAGTGTGCGGCACTTACACCGACGGCCGTGATTCCGACGCCATTTGCCGCAAAGGGCTGGCGACCATGTTTGCGCACTTCGCGCAGGAAACCGGCGGGCATGAAAGCTGGCGTCCTGAGGCCGAATGGCGACAGGGGCTGGTATGGCTGCGGGAAATGGGCTGGGTTGAAGGCCAGAAAGGTGGCTATAACGGCGAATGTAATCCGGATGTCTGGCAGGGTCAGACATGGCCTTGCGGCAAAGATGCGCAAGGTGATTTTGTCAGCTACTTTGGCCGTGGCGCGAAGCAACTTTCCTATAACTATAATTATGGCCCGTTCTCGGATGCGATGTTTGGCACCGTCAGAACCCTGCTCGATAAACCGGAGCTGGTGGCGGACACCTGGCTAAACCTCGCCAGCGCCGTGTTCTTCTTCGTTACCCCGCAGGCACCTAAGCCAAGCATGTTGCACGTCATCGACGGAACCTGGGTACCGAACGACCACGATAAAGCCAACGGCCTGGTGCCGGGCTTCGGCGTCACCATTCAGATCATCAACGGCGGTGTGGAATGCGGCGGCCCGACTGAAATTGCTCAGGGCGAAAACCGTATCTCCTACTACAAAAGTGAAGCTGATTACCTGAAGGTGCCGATCGCCGCCGATGAAGTGCTGGGCTGTAAGAACATGAAACAGTTCGACGAAGGCGGTTCCGGTGCTCTGCCGCAGTACTGGGAACAGGACTGGGGATGGGACCCGACCACGCCGACAGGCTCAACGTATTCCTGTCAGTTAGTCGGTTACCAGACGCCGTTCTCCGCGTTCAAAGAGGGCGACTACCAGCGCTGCGTGCAGCATTTCTTCAACGTGACGATTGTCGATGACTCCGGTAAAGCAGAGCCGGTTACACCAGTGCCGGATCCGACACCGACACCGGATCCAACCCCGACGGACACCAACGTGGCACCCGTTGCGGTACTGACCGGTCCAATTGGTGATGTGGAAAGTCAGGCAAACGTAACCCTTAATGCCTCGGCATCAAGCGATGCCAACGGTGACAAACTTTCGTTCACCTGGCTCTTGCCCAACGGCACCACGCTTGAGGGCACCGACCGCGACAGTATCAGTTTTGTTGCCCCAACTGTGACGGTGAAAAAACAGTACACCTTCAACCTGACGGTCTCTGACGGCAAGAAAAGTAACGTGGCTGCTTATACGTTGACGGTAACGCCGCAGATTCAGCCGTTGCCGGATAGCGGAACGGGAACAAGTTGTGCAAATAACTGGGACGCAGAGAAAATCTATTACGGTGGTGAAAGCGTTGTGTGGAAAGGCAAGGAGTATCTGGCTAACTATTGGACACAAAACAATGAGCCCGGTAACCCGGAGTTCACTGGTGAGTGGTCGCAATGGAAGGAAATAAAAGCCTGTAAGTAGTCTTTGTTATTACGGTCACTCCTGACCGGGGAAAATCAAATGGGCGATCGGTGATCGCCCATTTTTTCGTGATTCAGCTTGCCGCCAGCATCGGTTCCAGCACCGGTATCGTTTGTTCGTGAACCAATCCCAGCAGAATTTTCTTCACCGCCGTCGCCTCCTGTGACAGCGCCAGCGTTTCAGAAACACATAAAGACAACGGCACCTGAATGGCAGGGCTGCTGATGCAGGACATCCAGGCTTTCGCCGGGCCGGTCATCGCCCGCGCGGCAGATTCCGGCAAAATCGTCGCCCCCAGACCGCTGGCGACGGCCGCGGTCAGCGTCGCCGAGGATTCGATTTCACCAATCACGTTGGCGCTCAGACGACGTATCGCCATCGCATCGTCCACCAGACGACGCATCACATTATAAGAACGCGGCATGAACAGATTCAGTTTTGCCACATCGCTCAAATCAACGTATTTTCCCGGATTCGGTACGGCATGCGTGCCGACCAGATACAGATCTTCTTTCATCAGCGGCTGGCTGCACAGCCCGATTTCAGGGCGTGCGCCGTAAAGCACCGCCATGTCCATGCGGCCATCGAGCACCATTTCGCCGAGCGCCGTGCCGAAATTTTCATTGAGATACAACAAAATGCCCGGATGCTGCTCGCGGACGGCCTGCAACAGCGGCAACGCCAGCTGCGAGGCCGCCGTTCCCGGCGCCAGCCCGACCGACACCTGCCCGCTCAGCGACTGCCCTGCGCAGCTCACCGCGCAATGTGCCTGCTCGCACTGGCGTAATATCGCCTGCGCATGAGAATAAAGAATATTACCGGCCTCGGTAGGCGTCACGCCGCGCTTGGTGCGAATCAGCAATTGTTGCTGCAATTCACCTTCCAGCGTCGCCAGTTGCTGGCTCAGCGCCGGTTGGGCGATATGCAGAACCTCAGCGGCCTGCGTCAGGCTGCCGATATCGACGATTTTCACGAAGTACTTTAAACGTCTGAGATTCATCTCTGCCTCCATCTTGCGCGGTAAGGGGTGCCCTGAACTATAAAAAGTCGAACGGTGTATTTATTAGCAGGTCTGATAAAAGCAAGATTTGCGCCAATCTCGGGTTTGGATGAGAAAAACCCTACCTGACCGTGACAACGCCGCAGAACATAAGAGAAAACTATCGCAGGACGTTCGCAGAAAAGCCTGGCACAGAGAAAAAGAAAGGTAAAAGCAGGGGGATTTTCGCGTGTGCTGCACCAACATAATGCATTCTTATGGGTCAGCCTTATCAATTAGCAGGGTTAATAACCACCGGTGAAATGTAGCCTTCTGCCCCTGTGCAACGCTAAAAAATGGCCTTTTTGACTCTATTCTCAACAACTTGAGCAAAGTATCAGCAAACGCACACATTTATGCAGTTTCCCCTTTGACATGCACAGGGGCAGTCGTTATTATTCGCCCTGTTCCAACGATTCCTCTGTAGTTCAGTCGGTAGAACGGCGGACTGTTAATCCGTATGTCACTGGTTCGAGTCCAGTCAGAGGAGCCAATTTCCTGCTTTCATGCATCCTTGCGAATCATTATATGATGTTGGTTCAACAGGTTAGCGTGAAAACTCTTCCCGATGCATTTTGATTTTATCCTCCGCATCGGGAGAATTTGGTGGTCAGATTTGGGGTCAGTTTGGTTCGATTATGGAGTGACCCCCATATGTCTCTCAACGACACGAAAATCCGCAGTCTCAAGCCTTCTGAAAAATCCTTCAAAGTCTCCGATTCACACGGTCTATACCTCTTGGTCAATCCAGGCGGCTCACGTCTCTGGTATCTTAAGTATCGAATTAACGGTAAAGAATCCCGCCTTGGCTTAGGCGCTTATCCCGATGTATCCCTTTCCGACGCCCGGCAACAACGAGACGGTATCCGCAAGTTGCTGGCGCAGAACATTAACCCCGCTCAGCAACGTATAGCCGAAAGAGCCGCCCGCTCACCGGAAAAGGTCTTTAAGACAGTGGCGCTGGCGTGGCATAAAAGCAATAAAAAATGGTCGCAGAATACCGCTGACCGTCTGCTTGCCAGCATGCACAATCATATTTTTCCGGTTATCGGACATCTGTCCGTCACGGAACTTAAACCCCGTCATTTCATTGACCTGCTGAAAAGCATTGAGAAAAAAGGTCTGCTGGAAGTCGCGTCCCGCACGCGGCAGCACCTCTGTAACATCATGCGTCATGCGGTTCATCAGGGATTCATTGACAGCAACCCGGCGGCAAACCTTGACGGCGTGACAGCGCCCCCCGTTAAGCGCCACTACCCCGCCCTGCCGCTGGAACGCCTGCCGGAATTGCTGGGGCGCATTGATGGTTATCAGCAGGGACGAGGGTTAACCCGTCAAGCGGTCCTTCTGACCCTTCACCTGTTTATCCGTTCCAGTGAACTGCGTTTCGCCCGATGGAGCGAGTTTGATTTCAGGAACTGTATCTGGACCATCCCCGCTACCCGCGAAGCTCTTCCCGGTGTTCGTTATTCCGGACGCGGAGCCAAAATGCGCACGCCCCACATTGTTCCATTATCCCGGCAAGCCATCGTTATCCTGAAACAAGTAGAGGAAATCTCAGGTCATCTGGAACTAGTGTTCCCCGGTGACCATAACCCTTACAGGCCAATGTGTGAAAATACAGTCAACAAGGCACTGCGACTGATGGGCTATGACACAAAAATGGACATTTGCGGCCATGGCTTTCGGGCAATGGCATGCAGCGCCTTAATGGAATCCGGACTCTGGTCGAAGGATGCTGTTGAACGCCAAATGAGTCATCAGGAACGCAACAGCGTGCGGATAGCTTATATCCACAAAGCTGAACATCTGGAAGCCCGTAAAGCGATGATGCAGTGGTGGTCTGATTATCTTTATACGTGCCGGGAAAACTATGTTCCCCCATATATATATAGTAAAAATATCAGTCATGAAGCTACCTGAGTCAGCAAAAAACTAATCAGGATTACGATAACAACAGCATCTGACAACGCAGATGCTGTTGTTATTTTTCTGTATCTTCTTCATGGTATTTCCCCTTCCATTTATCCTTGTCAGTTGGTATTAAAATCCGCCCTGTAATTTTAGAACAAAACAATGAGGGGTATGATATTCACAGAGGGTTATAACTCATCACGCTTTATACCAGAACTCTTTTTCAGAACAGGTTTATTCCTTCTGACAGCCCCTGGTGTATGATGCATTTCATTTCTCATCGCTCGGGTAAATACCTGCTGACTGGTAAACCCGAGCATAAAGCACACCTCTATGACGGGTATATCCGTATTCTCCAGTAAAAAATAAGCACGTCTTAGTTTTTCAAGCTTTATATATTTCCCTAGACTTATTCCTGCCACCTCCTTGAACATCCGTTGAAAATGCCATTTTGAATAACCAGCTTTTGCAGAAACATCCTCAACCTTCAGCGGCTCCTCCAGATGCTCATCAATCCATTGCATAATTTCATACACCACAAGTCGGTTTATCTTTTCCTTCCGTATTTTTTTTATGTCCATATATAGCCCCCCACAATGAGGCAGACAGGAATAACAGAAAGGCCAAAGCCCTGTTCACATCATCTGATGATTGAGATTCCACATGATCCACAACGACCCGGTAATAATGATAAAGATAATGGCAGCGGAAAAGACAATGGTTACGAGGTTCCAGCGCATTTCAGAAGAAGCATTCAGGTGAAGAAAATACACCAGATGTACCAGCACCTGAACAACGGCACACGTCATGACCCCGCCTGCGATGATCCCTGCGGAAACACCACTGTCCATAACCAGCCAGAACGGGATCACCGTCAGAATGACCGACAGGAGAAAGCCGGTTATATAAGACATCGTATTGCCGTAAGCTACGCCCTGTGCGTCTGCAGAATGTCTCATGGCATTGCTCCCATCAGGTAAACAATACTGAACACGCAAATCCAGATGACATCGAGGAAATGCCAGAACAGACTCAGGCATATCAGACGGGGGCGACTGAATCCTGACAGACCTCGTCGGGCAACCTGATACATCAGGATCAGCATCCAGATCAGTCCACATGTCACATGCAGACCATGGGTGCCCACCAGAGTAAACAGCGCTGACAGGAAGCCACTGCGCTGTGGGCCGAAACCCTCAGCAGTCAGGTGACTGAACTCCCAGACTTCCATTCCGATAAAACCCAGACCACACAGAAATGTCAGGGTCAGCCATCCAAGTACACCGCCCTCGCGGTCTTTATCCATGCTGATAACAGCAAAACCATAGGTAATCGAGCTAAACAGAAGCAGCACAGTTTCCGCCAGTACAAACGGAGGTTCGAAAATATCCTTACCCGCCGGACCACCTGCAATGTTATGAACCATGACGCCGTAAGTCGCGAACTGGGTGGCGAAGATAATGCAGTCGCTCATCAGGTAGATCCAGAAGCCGAAGACCTTACTGGTACCTGTACCCTGATGCCCGTGCTCAGCACGGGTGCGGAAGGATGAATCCAGGGCTTCACTTACCATATGTCACACCGGCTTTGTTTATTTCTGCAAAGTGCTGATCCTCGATTTTTTTTATCTCGGCGACGGGTACGTAATAATCCACATCTTCATCGAAGCTTTTAATAACCCAGGTCAGGATAATCCCGAGGAATGACAATCCCGCCAGCCACCAGATATGCCAGATAGCCCCGAAGCCAAACCCGATGCAGAGCAGACCAATAATCAGCCCCGCCCCGCTGTTTTTCGGCATATGGATTTCGGCATAGTTAGCAGGTTGCTTGTATGCCTCCCCTCTTTCCTTCATTTCCCAGAACGCATCACGTTCGTGGACAAAAGGCACTTCAGCAAAGTTATAGAATGGCGGCGGGGAAGAGGTGGACCACTCCAGTGTCCGTCCGCCCCACGGGTCGCCGGTCATATCCCGGTTTTCGTGGCGGTCGCGCACCGACACCCAGAACATAATGACCTGGCACAGTATCCCGCAGGCTATCAGCGCAGCACCGCTGGCTGCCACGACCAGCAGGGGATGGAACTGGGGGTCAATATTCTGACTCAAGCGGCGGGTCATCCCCATGAACCCCAGCACATAGAGCGGCATAAACGCCACATAAAATCCGATGATCCAGAACCAGAACGCCCTCTTGTTCCATTTTTCATTCAGGGTGAACCCCGTCGCTTTCGGGAACCAGTAGGACACACCAGCCATACTGCCGAACACCACTCCGCCGATAATGACATTATGGAAGTGGGCAATCAGGAACAGGCTGTTGTGCAGGACAAAGTCAGCTCCCGGCACGGCCAGCAGGACGCCGGTCATACCCCCTATAGAAAAGGTGACAATAAAACCTACCGTCCATAACATAGCGGAGTGCATCTGAATGCGCCCCTGATACATGGTGAACAACCAGTTGAAGATTTTCACACCAGTCGGGATAGCGATAATCATCGTCATGATCCCGAAGAAGGCGTTAACGTTCGCACCGGCTCCCATGGTGAAGAAGTGATGCAGCCATACCAGGAAGGAAAGCAAAGTGATGGCGACAGTTGCCCACACCAGCGAGGTATAACCGAACAGACGTTTCCTGGAAAAGGTTGCCACCACTTCCGAGTAGACCCCGAAGACCGGCAACACCAGGATATACACTTCCGGATGGCCCCACGCCCAAATCAGGTTGACGTACATCATCATGTTGCCGCCCATATCATTGGTGAAGAAATGGAAGCCCAGATAGCGGTCAAGGGTCAGCAATGTCAGCGTGACGGTCAGCACAGGGAAAGAAGCGATAATCAGCACGTTGGTACACAACGACGCCCAGGTGAACACCGGCATCTTAAACATCGTCATACCCGGTGCACGCATTTTCAGTATGGTGACGAAGAAGTTAATCCCGGTCAGTGTGGTCCCGATCCCCGACAGCTGGAGTGTCCATATCCAGTAATCCACCCCGACACCGGGACTGTACGCTAACTCCGAAAGCGGCGGATATGCCAGCCAGCCGGTGGTCGCAAACTCCCCCACTCCCAGGCAGAGATTAACCAGCACCACGCCTACCACCGTTAACCAGAAACTCAGGTTGTTCAGGAAAGGAAAAGCCACATCACGCGCGCCAATCTGCAGGGGCACCACAATATTCATCAGGCCGATAACGAAAGGCATCGCCACGAAAAAAATCATGATTACACCGTGACCCGTAAAAATTTGATCGTAGTGCCAGGGCGGCAGATACCCCGCCCCTTCCACTCCGGATGAGGCCAGTACCTGCTGGCTGCGCATCATGATTGCATCGGAAAAGCCGCGCAGTAACATCACGAACGCGACGATGATGTACATGATCCCGAGCTTTTTATGGTCAACGGAGGTCAGCCATTCGGACCATAAATATTTCCACTTACCGTAATATGTGATGGCGGCAACAATTGCCACACCAAGTATCAGAATAGCAACGATCGTTACCCTGACAATCGGGTCCTCAGGTATGGCATCCAGCGTCAGTTTTCCTGTGAGCATAATTAATTTCCCCGCGCTCTGTGTGAGAGGTGTTGTTCCGGCTCTGACCCAGTCATTCCCGTCTCCTTATCGTGATCGTGTGCTTTAAATTTTTCAGTCACGTATCTGAACAACGTCGGATCGATGACAGAGAAGAATTCAACCGGGTGGTTTTCGTCAGGCTCAGCCAGTTTTTCAAAATCAGCCGGACCGAGCAGCATATCCGGTGATTTCTTCACATCAGCGATCCACTGTTCAAACGCGGTATTATCCGGTACGGCAGTCGCTTTAAATTTCATGCCGGAAAAGCCCCTGCCGCTGTAACTGGACGAGATTCCGTTGAAGGTTCCCGTTTCACCGGCGATCAGATGCAGCCGGGTCTGCATGCCCGGCATCGCATAAATCTGGCTGCCGAGTGCCGGAATAAAAAAGCCATTCATCACGGAATTGGATGTAATACGCAAATTCAAGGGGGTATTTACCGGGAATACAATCTGATTGACGGTGGCAATGCCCTGTTGGGGATAAATAAACAACCATTTCCAGTCCAGGGAGATGACTTCGATATCGATGGGTTTCACCGCAGAGGTCAGTGGCCTGGATGGGTCAAGCGCATGGGTGGACTTCCATGTCAGCACGGCCAGAAACAGAATAATCAGGACGGGCACCGTCCAGACCACCGCCTCCACTTTATTGGAGTGGGACCAGTCAGGCGTATATTTCGCCGTGGTATTCGTGGTCCGGTATTTCCAGGTAAACACAACTGCCATCAGAACCACGGGAATAACGACCACTAACATCAGACAAAAAGCCGTAATGATTAGCGCCCGTTGTTCAATAGCGATTTGCCCTTTGGGATCAAGTAAAACAGCATGACATCCGCTTAGTAATAACGTCCCTGTTATTACCGGCAGGCACTTCACAATGGTCTTATATTTATGATATCGCATGGGACAACCTCATTTCACGGACTTGCAGACCGGCAATAAATAATGAAACCTTTTCACGGGGAGATACTCTGCCCTTCTCATTCCCGCTACCGCCATTCCTGTTATTTAATGGCCCGACATCTTCTGAAGCGGTCCTTTCGGTTTTTTGATTAGCCAGATAATGCCTATGGACCCCAGCATCAGAACGGTGGCCGACTGATAGAAATCGTTCGTTGCCAGCATGATGGCCTGACTGTCGATCATTCTCGAAAACAGAGCCGCTGACGTGTCTGTCGGAATACCGGCCGCGCCCAGCGTGTTGCTGACAATCCCTGGCACGTCAGGATTGATTGCCGTCACCAGCTCCGCTCGGTTAAATTTTGTCATATGTTCCCAGTAGGTCTGGGTCAGGGAAGAGCCTACCGCCATGCACATGACACGCAGGAAGTTCTGCAGCCCGGAACCGGCTGCCACTTTCTCCGGCGGCAGTTCGGACACGCCCAGCGAGGTGAGCGTGATAAGGCAGGCGGGAACTCCGGCCCCCAGAACGAACATGGGAACGGCAACTGACATAAAGTCAGCCTGCGACGTCAGCAGGGCACGCATCACAAAGGAGACCGCCAGTACCCCCATGCCATAGCTCACCAGCAGACGGGGATCGACCTTCGGCAGCAGACGACCAATTATGGGCGAGCTCAGGACGGCCAGGATCCCCATGGGGCCCGTCGCATACCCGGCCCAGGTTGCCGTGTATCCCATCCATTGCTGTAACCAGAGGGGGGTCAGCACGATATTCCCGAAGAAAATACCGAACATCAGACAGAGCGTGACGGTAGATACCACCCAGTTACGTGACTTAAATACGCTCAGATCCAGCACCGGTTGCTCAGCGGTGAGCTCCCAGATAATCAGCGAGATCAGGGCAATAGCGGCCACAATGGCGCAGACAATGATAATATCCGAGGAAAACCAGTCCAGTTCACGTCCTTTATCCAGCATGATCTGAAAGGCTGCCACAAAGATGACGAGCAGACCCAGCCCCACGCTGTCCAGCCGGGAACGGCTGATATGTGTTTCTTTCCCCTTCAGCACCCACCAGGTCCCAAACCCCACAATCAGACCAAAGCCGATATTGATGTAAAATACCCACTGCCAGCTCCAGTTATCCGAGATAAGCCCACCCAGTATCGGACCGAATATAGGCGCTACTACCGTCATCATTCCCCAGAGCGCCACGGCAATGTTGGCCTGTTTCTTCGGGAAGGCTGCAAGCAGCAACGTGGAAGAAAGCGGGATCAGCGGGCCACCGGCAAGCCCCTGCAGCACACGGAAAATGGCCAGGCTCGGTAGTGACCAGGAAAGACCGCAGCAGACAGAAAAAATCACAAATGCAACAACAGAAAAAAGGAATACGCGCACCTGACCGAACTGCATCGCCAGCCAGCCGGTCAGCGGCACCGTGATGGCTTCAGCCACCGCATAGGCGGTGATGATCCAGATTCCTTCTGTTGTCGACACGCCCAGGTAACCGGATATTGTGGGCATCGCGACGTTAGTAATGGTGGTATCGAGTACCACCATAAAATTCCCGAGCGAGAGCACGATTGCCGCAACAACCAGTTTGAATCCGGACAGAGGTGGAAATGCTGAACCAGACATACCTTATTTCTCCGTGTGGTCATCTCTGGCATTCGATGTCAGGTCCACCGTCACTTCCATGGACAGCCCGATGCGCAGAGGATTTTTACGCAGTTCTTCCCGCTCCAGACGAACACGCACCGGCAGTCGCTGCACGACCTTAATCCAGTTACCCGTGGCATTCTGCGCCGGTATCAGTGAAAGCGCGGAACCGGAGCCTCCGTCAAATCCCTGAACCACGCCGTGATAAACAACACCGCTGCCGTACAGGTCTGAAGTCAGCTCTACCTTCTGGCCCGGTCTGACGTCGCTGAGCTGACCTTCCTTGAAATTCGCATCAACATAAATATCCTCGATGGGCACAACCCGCATCAGCCGGTTTCCAGCCTGAACATGCTGCCCGATATCCACTGAGCGCTGTGTTACCACTCCATCCACCGGGGCCCGGATAACCATACGCGCCAGGTTTATACGGGCCTGATCGAGACGGGTTCTGGCCGCCACCACAATGGGGTTAGTTTCAACGGTACTGTTCAGAAACAGGGCCTCGTTCGCCTGCCGGGATCCTTTTGCTTCGACACTGCCAGCGCGAGCAGCTTTCAGACTGGCTTCCGCTTCTCCCAGCGCGGCCGTTGCCTCCCGTAATTCTGTCTGCGCATCCGTAAAATCCTGCTCAGATACGGCCCCGGCTTTCACCAGATTCCGGCGACGTCGCTCATCAAGGGTGGCCTTATCAAACCGGGCTCGTGCCCTCGCCACATCATGTTCGGCGCTCTGAATACCTGCTTCACGCGAATCAAGCTGTCCGCCCAGAGCGGTGTCATTGGCCATAATCTGCATCACCTTCCGCCGGGCGCTGCCAAGCTCAGCTTCAGCCTGTGACACCGCAATTCTGGCGTCCGTCTCATCAAGCACGACCAGTACATCACCGGCATGCACAAGCTGCGTGTTGACCACATTTACTTTCTTCACCGGTCCGCCGACAAGCGGCGTGACGTCTGCGACTTCGGCAGCGGTATAGGCGTTATCCGTTGAGACGGATTTACCGGCAAAGAAAATCAGCCAGATGGCATAACCGATGGCGATAAGAATCAGGACGCCACCAAACAAAGCGAATAATTTACGGCGATGCTTTTTTTTATCACCGCTATCCGGTTTTGCATTCGTGTTATCCGGAGCCCTGTCCATATCCTGTGGGCCGTTTTTATCTTTATCTTCAGTCATTACGGTTTCACCTGCGCATCAAATGTTGAACTGGATTCAAATCCGCCCCCAAGGGCCTTGACGAGTGACACATCCAAGACATAACCCCGGGAATGCATGGCTGTATTCGCCAGCTCAGCCTGGAGTAACGCATCTTCAGAAATGAGAACTTCCTGATAATCGGCCAGCCCCCCCTGATACCGGGCTTTTGCCAGATGATAAGCTTCCTCGCTGTGGGACAAAGCAGATGCGGTTGCTTCTGACCTGCCCACCAGAGCAGCAAGGCTCCGTGTAACATCAGCAGTTTCACGTAATGCCTGTGTCAGCGCCTCGTTATACGACGCCACCGCATATTCATATTCCGCTCTCGCACCTTTATAGTTGGCGCGTAAACGCCCGCCTTCAAAAAGGGGTAAGCTGATGGCAGGTCCGACGCTCCCGATATCAGAGCCCGAGCTGAACAGGTTATTCAGCCCCAGTGACTGGTATCCGACGAAGGCCATCAGGTTCACGTTCGGGTAAAACTGCGCTCTGGCAACACCGATATTGCTGGCGGCGGCTTCAACCCGCCACCGTGCGGCCACCACTTCCGGATTGCGTCCGAGCAGGTTTGCGTTCAGCGCATCAGGTAACCCGACAGGGCGGCGCATCTGCAACCGGGGTCTGAGGATATCCAGCCCTCTGTCCGGCCCCCGGCCCAGTAAAGCCGCGATGCCGTTTTGGGTTAATTTGATTTGCTCATCGGCTTCAGCCAGCGCCGCTCTGGCGACATCCAGCCGGGCACCGCTTTCTTCCACGGAGACTCTGGAATCAAGTCCCTGAGCATGGCGTAACTGCACCAGCCTGACGGTATCCGTCCGGTTACGCAGTTGTCGGGCCGCAATGTCACGACTGTCATACTGGTACTGCAGACGGATATAAGCGTCCGCGAGCATCGTCGTCAGCATCAGTTTCGCGGCGGCGGCATCTGCCTCAGCAGCGCTGGCTTCGGATGTCGCGGCACGCAGCGCATCCCGGTTTTTACCCCAGAAATCCAGTTCCCAGCTAAAGTTGAGGCTGGCCTGCCCCATATCATTCCATCCGTGCGGCACGGCTGTTTTAGGGTAGATGTAGTTGTAGCTGAGCTTCTCTTTATCAATGGACGCGCTGGCGTCCATTGACGGGTATAACCGGGAACGGGCGACACCGGTTCTGGCCGTGGCTTCACGCACCCGGGCTTCTGCCTGTGCCAGAGAAGGTGAATGCGCGGTGGCTTCACTCATCAGCTGGTTAAGCTGCGTATCGCCGAAGGCCATCCACCATTTTTCCTGCGGCCAGTCAGCATGCGGAGCGGAAAAACTGCGTTGTGAAATCAGCGCCGCAGCCTGCTCCGGCTGAGGAGCAGTTCCCAGATCGGGGATCGCAGCACATGACCCCAAAGCAAGACTGAGCACGGAGATAACACATCCTTTCAGATAATGCGGACGGTACCTTACTGACTTCGTCCCATGTGCAAATCTGTAACCTGACACACACCTCATTCTTGATCGCCCTGTTTATTCTAGTTTACGGCGAACAAAGTAAACCGATCGGTTCGGTACAGTCAAGACCAAATTTCACTCAACTACGTCGCAAAAATACGTGAGTAGCACTCAGGCCTGAACGATATGATTTCGAGTTTCATCTTATGGTAAGATCAAGCTTTATTCCGGATAAGGAAGTGCAGATGTCGGTATCAACAAAGACCTCAATTGACACTAGAAGAAAAAATAAAATACTTTCTAATGATATAGTTAGTAACTTACCTGAAAAAGCACAACGCGTGCTTGAAGGAGCAAAAGCTATTTTTCTGGAAAGAGGCTATGCAGCAGCATCAACAGATATGATCCAACAGGCTGCCGGAGTCTCAAAATCAACCGTATATGCATATTATCCAAATAAAGAAGCATTATTTACAGCAGTGATTGAAATAGAATGTGAGCGTTTTCTTCAAAAAGTACATAAAATTAAAATTTCGGGAAAAGATATTTATGATAAATTATTTAAAATAGCCCGAACGTATCTGGATATTGTGCTTTCGGAAAATGGCCTCGCTCTCTACCGTGTTGTAGCTTCTGAAGCACCGCGTTTTCCTGAATTAGGTAGACGTTTCTATTTAGCAGGTCCAGAAAAGATAAATAACATTGTTGAAGAAATACTACAACAAGCTGAATCTAAAGGAGAAATCTCGTTAGGTGGTATTGGGCGAAATGCAGTTGCTTCCTTATTCGTGAATATGGTACGCGGTGAGCCTCAAATACAGTGCTTAATGCATCCAAAATCTTCCACTTCTGCTGCACAGCGTGATCAATGGGCAAAGGATGCGGTCAATGCCTTTTTATTAGCCTTTCGTAAAGGATAATTATAATCTCCAGTTTTAAAGAAATTAGAAGATGCTCAGGAGTTTATAATATTATCAATTTGTTCCATATTATTATATGGAACACTACCATCAAGTGGATTACATTTTCCGAATCGTTCTTCTCTATAACTCCAGGCGACTAAATTTAGTTAGCGCCCTAACTTGCCTCTTGACAGAAATTTTGTCTATCCTGATCAAATCGAACCGTACCGTTCGTTTTAGTCAGGAGACGTTAGCATGATCGGAGTAGTAAGGTTTTCAGAACTAATGGAGCACTGGGAGGCAATTTCTCTACCAGCACCAGGAAGCATCTATGAGCCAAAGCAGCGCTCAAGCAACTGCCTCAAACATAACCCTTGCAACATAAAAGATTGGATTACTATTGAATTCTCTCAACAGGGATCCTACAAACGAAAATATGAAAATTTTCGCCATAAAGATCTTGTACTACTACTCTTTATTATTTCGGCTCGATATTTTATTCATAGAGTTTTATCTTCGTTAGTCTTAATATTATTCAGTTCATCCTTCATTATGCTCTCAGGAAATTGTCTCCTCATCCATAGTTACGAGAGAAAATTTCATAGCGAACTAAAAACTAGTTTAACAATTTTATTTTTAAACTCTTTACTTTATAAAATAGGGTTCATTTGTACATTATCGATAATATTCATGAATAATGAAACAGTGAATCGTAATTTAAGTTTTGCATAGAAAAATATGTAAAAGGAG
The DNA here is from genome assembly GCF_965118895.1 of Rahnella inusitata. GTDB lineage: Bacteria > Pseudomonadota > Gammaproteobacteria > Enterobacterales > Enterobacteriaceae > Rahnella > Rahnella inusitata_A. Next base: position 71,497 of record NZ_CBCPJJ010000005.1, on the reverse strand, counting down.
TTTTTCATGTTGAAAAGCAGCGAGATCATAAACGGTTCGCTTCCGAAACCTGACTGGGTAACCATACAAGAAGCCGTTAACATAATTAATACAGAGAGCAACGAAAGAATCAAAGAGAGTGATATTTACCGTTATGCATTATATAATAAAATTAATCTCGCCATATACTTTCAATCTCCAATTATTCTGCGAAAAATAAAATATGCATTTCAAAAAGTAAAAATGCATCCAGCTAGAGGGACATTGATTCATCGTTTATGTCTGCTAGAAAAAAATAGCTTTATTAATGGATGGGACTCAATTTTCAGTACTGAGGGCAGATACGTCCACTCCACACAAAATATTATTGATACATCACTTATTGGGTTTGAATGTATTTTAATAAAGCGATTTCTCGCATGCTCATTGAATATACCATTACCAATTATTGGGAAAAACACGGTAAATTATGGCATCACTGTTACTATGTCCAATGAAGTTTTTCAGCTGTTTGAAAAAACAACCTGGAAGTGTAGAATTGAACATCAAATAAAAAACCTACCAACAGATCTGGCGTTTGATATTATGGAGAGAATTTCTTCAGAGGGAACGATAAATCAAAATACAAAGCAAGAATATTTCCCCCTCTATAATTTGCCTCAGGATTCCTGCTTTGTTATTCGTTACTCAGAGATTGAGAAACTAATTAGCACCCAGGTTACAGAGAAATCCCTCCCCTCTTCAACTAGAATATCCACACCCTTGTCAAGGTTATTTTGGCTCGCTTGTAGGCACAATGATGTTATCAGTCCATTAATAAAACAACCCTATAAATTATTGACAATTTTTGAAGAATGGGCGGCAGCTGATGGTATCACTGACCGTCTAAGCGGTGATACTTTAAAAACAGCACTAGAGCGTGGCTCCCCTCCGTCCTCATCCTTATTAAATTGATATTGTGTTTATCTGTCAACAATATGATCCCGTATTTAGTTTATTAAACCCCGTAATACGGGGTTTACCACTACCACTTCTCCTTCCGTTATGCTTTTTTATTATCTCCAGGCATACCAATGTTTGTTTTGCTACAGGAGACAATCATGACATCACATCAGTTATTACGCTTAAAAAAGGTTGAAGAAAAAACCGGCTTGAAACGTTCACAAATCTATCTGTATATGAAAGAGGGTACATTTCCTCGTTCAATAAAAATCGGACCAGCCAGTGTGGCCTGGCTGGAATCAGAAATTGACGAATGGATCAATATTAAATTGTCCCGGCGCTAAACGCGGTCAAGGGAAGGCGAATTAAAGCAACTGATTCAACTAAATACCCTCCAACAGGCTATATACCCAGATATTTCTGCATCTATCTTGCCTGTTGAAAAAAATATACGGAATACATATTATGATCCCTTCACTAAATTACGCCGTACTCACCAATGCCCTGCAGGCGCTTAATGAAGGCAATATTCGTCACTGTGAAGATCTCGGTTTCACATTTGACGAAATGAATGCCCTCAGCCAGCTCTCGCCAGATGCACTCTTTACGCTGAGCCGAGCAGCCGCGCCTTTTATCGCAGTCTCGCTACGCCACGATGTTCTGCACCAGTTGCTGGCCCATTCTGGTCAGGAAGAACAGCGCCGACAACTAATTGACCGGGCCATACGACTGGGCGGCTCCATCGCACTGATGAACCACTATTTTGGTCTCACCTCCAATGAAGTCTGCCTTCGCCGTCGGTTGCTGGGTGTCAGCGTGCCGTATGGCCGAACGCCTGAACCGGATGAAAAGACAGATGTGGCTATCTGGTTGCAATGGCAGCAGCGCAGGGTAGAAAACCTTGAATCGCCCGATGCACTGATCACCATGATGCAGGTGACGGAAATCCTGCAGCCAGAGGCCGAAGCGCTGTCACTCACCACGGTCTGGAAACGTATCGCACTGTGCGAACAGGAAGCCGCTACTGGCAGGAGGACTCTCCATGCCGGATGAGATCGACCGCGATCAGGAATTTAATGAACAGCGACTGGAGGAGATGATTGAGCAGAACCGTTTTAAGCCGGGTTCAACACGATCATTATTTCACTGTCGTATATGTGGTAAACCTATTCCTGAAAAACGACGGCAGACTCTGCCGGGCATAACCACCTGTACAGAATGTCAGGAACAACTTGAGCATCGCAGACGCTAATAATAGCGATAAAGACGTTCGGGGATATTATTTCTCTGCACGTCTTTCTGTTTCCATTAAAATAGAATGCCTTCTTTATTATCTGTTCTGCATCCTTCTCCCTCTTTCCGCATCTGATAATCCTCGCCAGTTTATCTCTCTTATTTTTGTTTTGAATTTATCGTTTATATCCCGCACTGAATATCTGATTCTGAAAATGCCATAACAACATGGTTGCCCTGATGGACGTTCATTCGTCCAGGCCGGGGATTGTTCTTTAACAAATTGGATCGGGCTGTCACGTAACCACAATTCAGGGTGCCGCTGAATGTTCTCGCTGACCCGTTAAAACCGGAATGCAGAACCGGGATGTGACCTTTTTATTGCTTTCACGGCTATTTTATTAAAGGAAATACCATGAGAAAACCCAATTATCACGTCTTTATCACTCAGGGAAGTCAGCCCGATGCACAGGGCGAGAAAAACACGTACTGGACCAGGGTTGGTGTGGCCTTCGCACATAACGGTAAGCCTGGCCTGAATATCGTGCTGATCCCCGGTATTGCGGTTTCAGGCAGGCTGGTACTGCTTGAACCGAGAGAAGAGAGTGACATTTCACAGGATGCCGCAGCCGTTTAACCCGCTTTTGTCCTTCTCCCCGGTAACGTGTTTTTGTATACGCTGCCGGACCCACGGTTACGAGGCCACTATGCTTTCCACCACAGCCTTTCTGGCGCTGGCGACGCAGTGCGCCACCAGTGTTCACCCGTCCACGGCACTTGATGTGGCACGGGTCGAATCCGGTTTTCACCCTTACGCCATTGCTGAAATCGTGCCGGGCGGCAAAGGTGTGATTTCACATTTTCCCGCAAGCCATGATGAGGCGATGAGCCTCACCGGACGGCTGGCGGCGCAAGGCCGACGCTATTCGGTCGGCCTGATGCAAATCACCAGCACCAATTTCCGCCATTACGGCGTCACGGCCAGCGACTTACTTAACCCTTGCATCAATCTGTCGGTATTTGAGCGCATTCTCGCCGACTGTTACCGGCGCGGTAGCACTCTGAAACGAGCGCTCAGTTGTTACTACTCCGGCAACTTTGAAACCGGTCAGCGACCGGAATCCGCCTTTAACCAGACCAGCTACGTACAGCGCATTGGCTATGTCGTCCCGTCCACCCGGGAAGACCGGCAGCGAGCCCCTGACCCGAGCACACAACCGTCTGCCCGTTATCCCGCCGTTGTGCTGCGCGGCGAGCCTGCCGGTGCCACTGCGCCGATCCTGACTTCCCTGCATTATCCCGATTCCGTCATTCGCGGCGCTATCCCTGTTATCCCTGATGAGGAGAAATGATCATGCGTAAACGCCGTTACTCCGCTGTTGTTTCCGTGCTGCTGTCTGCCCCGGTGCTGGCGGCGAACAGTGGTTTTAACAAGGCCAATGAAACACTGAGCAATACCTCGACCGGCCTGCTGGGACTGGCCGCCGTCACCATCACACTGGCGACTATGTGGGTGGGCTACAAGGTGCTGTTCGACGGCAAGAGCCTGCATGACATGCGTAACATCATCATCGGCGCGATCCTGATCGTCGGCGCGTCCGGCTTCGGTGCCTACTGGGCGTCATAAGGGAGGCAACGATGGCTACGCTGAATAAAGCACTCACGCGGCCTGCCGCCATTATGGGTATTCCTCTGGTGCCGTTCGTTCTCGTCAGCGGGGCCATCGTCCTGCTGGCAGTCTATGTCAGCTATTACCTGGCGATTATGCTCATTCCTGCATGGGCGGAAATGAAAAATAAAACCCGAAAGGACATTCATTATTTCAGTCTGCTCTGGCTGGCGTTTAAAACCCGTGGGCGGCTTTTCACCAATACCCATTTTGGCGCGAATGCCCTGCTGGCAAACCAGTACGATAACGTTGATGTCTCGGAGTTTATTCAGAAAATGAAATTAAACGAGCGTATTACGCTGGATAAATATATTCCGTACTCCTCCCATATTCACCCTTACGTCATCAGAAACCGTCACCGTGATTTGGTTGCCACCTGGGAGCTGGACGGCACAGTCTTTGAATGTGAAGACGAACATCACCTGACCCTGATGGCCACGCACCTGAATAACGTTATTCGTTCGTATGAGGGTCTGCCGGTAACATTCTATATTCACCGGCTCCGTGAAAAATACCATGATGTTTTTGAAGCCTGTTCGGGTATTCCCTTTTCCGATGAGGTAACACGTCGGTATTACCAGCCGGTAAAAGACAAACCGTTCTGGCGGCACCGGCTGTTTTTCACCGTCTGCTACGCGCCGTTCTCTCAGATTGAGAAGAAAACCATGAAAGCGCAGTCGCACAGTAAACGCCAGGCAGCACTGGATGACGCGCTCAAAATCATGCTGGAATACCGCGAAGCACTGGAATCTTCATTATCCCGCTATATGGCAACGCCGCTGGGGATATATGAAGAAAACGGGCGGGTGTATTCCTCACAACTGGCGTTCTTCCATCGTCTGCTTACCGGTCAGTGGCAGAAGGTGGCCGTAACGCGCTCACCATTTTATGAAACGCTCAGTACGCCAGACGTCTTTTTCACCACCGACACCGGTGAATGCCAGACGGTCAGCGGTTCCCGTTTCTTCCGCAGCCTGGAGATTAAGGATTATTCCCCGGAAACCCATACCGGTATGCTGGATGCGCTGCTGTACGCCGAAAGCGAGTATGTTCTGACGCAGTCCTTTACCTGCATGGCACGGGATGAGGCGCAGAATCATATCCGTCTGGCGGAAAAACGGCTTAACTCCACGGACGACGACGCGACTTCCCAGCGCGAAGAGCTGATTGTCCTGCGCGACCTGCTCCAGTCCGGACATGTGTCGTGCGGTAAATTCCACTTTTCCCTGCTGATCTCCTCAGACAGTGCCGGACAGGTGGTGAAGGACACTAACGTTCTGGCCCAGCCCTTCGCCGATCTTGGTATTATGACAACGCTCTCCACCCTGTCACTGCCCGCCGCGTATCTGGCGCAACTGCCGGGCGTGTATACGCTGCGACCCCGACTGGTGGCCGTCAGCAGCCAGAATTTTGCCGATATAGCCTGCCTGCATAACTTCCATCCCCACAAACGCAGCGGTAATCCGTGGGGGGAAGCCATCGCCATCCTCACATCTCCCGGCGGTGGCGGGTATTACCTGAACCTGCACGACAGCCAGGCCGGGCGGGATGACACCGGTGAGAAAACGCCGGGGAATACGGCGATTATCGGGAAAACCGGATCCGGCAAAACCCTGCTGATGACCATTATGCAACAACTGATGCAGAAGTACCGTAACCCGGCGTCGTTTGCGCCTTCTGCCACCATCAAACGGCTGACCACGGTGTATTTCGATAAGGACCGGGCGGCGGAGATGGCGATCCGCCAGGCGGGCGGGCGTTATTTCCGCATCCATACCGGCGAGCCCACCGGCTTCAACCCGTTTGCGCTGGAGCCAACCCGCCGGAACATCAGTTTCATCAAACGGCTGGTGCGCATGCTGTGCCGCCGCAACGGTAAGCCGCTCGATCCGCGCGATGAGGAGCGGATCAGTGCCGCCGTGGACACCATCATGCTGGACTATCCGCCGGAGTACCGCCGGTACGGGATCACCCGGCTGCTGGAAGTGCTGCCGGAGCCGCCGACCACAGACGCCCGCACCAACGGGCTGCGTATTCGCCTGAAACAGTGGGCGCAGGGGGGCGAGTTCGGCTGGGTGTTTGATAACGAGGCCGATACTTTCACCATCAGCGATGTCGATAACTTTGGTATCGACGGCACCGAATTTCTGGATGATGACGATATTCGCGGCCCCGTGACCTTTTACCTGCTGTACCGTGTGACCAGTCTTCTGGATGGTCGCCGCCTGGTGATGTTTATGGATGAGTTCTGGCGCTGGCTGGCCGATGTCGAATTTTCCCGCTTCTCCCTCAATATGCTGAAAGTCATCCGAAAGCTGAACGGTATCTTCGTTCCGGCAACACAGTCACCGGATGAAATCGTCAGACACCCCATCGCCCCGGCGATTATTGAGCAGTGCGGTACCCAGATTTTCCTCGCCAACCCGAAAGCCAGCCATGCGGATTACGTGGAGAAAATGAAAGTGCCGGAAAGTGTTTATGACACGGTCAGGAGCCTGGATCCGGGCGAGCATTATATGGTCATCCTGAAAACACCGCTGCGGGCCGGGGAAACCCGCCCGTTTGTGGCGATGGCGAAAATGGATCTGTCCGGGATGGGTAAATTCACCCGGCTTCTCAGCGGCAGTGAGGACAACCTGAAAATATTCGATGCCATTTATCAGGATGGTATGCGACCTGATGAATGGAAAGATACTTTTTTTGACCGGGCAATCTGAAAGCCAACCTGAGGTACTATCAATGCGTTCCAGGAATCACCGTCTGGCATTATTGTTATTTTTCTCGGCGCAGGCGTTCAGCGCCGGAATACCGGTTTTCGACGCCGTGCAGAATACCGAATCCATTAACCAGTGGATGCAGAAACTACAGCAATGGGAGGGTACGGTTACCCATTATAAAAGCGAACTTAATGCGTATAAGAAGCAACTGGCTACCGCAACCGGCGTGCGGGATATTCAGGGTTTTCTCAGTGATGCCCGAAGCCTGAAAACCGATATTGATAATCTCCGTAAGAACGGTATTTCACTGGATGATCTGCTGACCACGAAGAACAGTTCATATTCTTATGAACTGCAACACCTTTACAGTAAATACAAATCGTTCAGCGTATGCAGCGAGGAACAGGAAGGAATAAAATATCAGGCCCTGGCCGACAGTTGCAAACAGATAATCCTCAATCAGGCAATGGCGATTGAGAATACCACTGACGTTGAAAACAGGATTAACAGCACACTCAGCGATATATCAGACTTATCTGACCGTATATCGAATGCGCAGGACTCGAAAGAGTCTCAGGATCTGGCTAACGCCATCGCGGCGAAAAGCGTACAGTTAAATGCGCTGACGAATCAGTGGGAGATGTCTGTCAGGCAGGCTGAACAGCGAACGACATTGCTGGAACAGCAAAGACAGAAAGCCTTTGAACAGCAGCAGCTAACGGCACCTGTTGCTGACCTTAATAATTTATAAGGAGGTTATCCGTGCTCAGATCCTTATTCACCTTATGCACACTCTCAGGCGTGATATTACTGTCCGGCTGCAAGGAAACCAAATCCGAAGCCTGGTATAAGCAACATCCTGACGAAACTTATGCGGTTTATACGCAATGCCTGAAGGATGGCGAGGCAAGCGATAACTGCGAATTTGCCCACCGGGCAGCACTTATGTTTGCACAGGAAGGCCAGCCCGGGGTTAAGGAAAAATTCGAGGCGATATTTCAGCAGGAAGCTGCAAAACGAAATGCAGTGACACAGTAATAATATTTCCTCCAACAAAACAGGGAATTCTCCCTGTTTTTTTATTTCCTTTCTTTAAATATCAGGTGAGGCACCATGTCCGGTGGTATTTTTGTTGGTATGGACAAAAACATCATGGATGGACTGAATGCTGTACTGGAAGGTCAGTCTTCCACTTACGGCACGATGATCAGCGTCATCATTGTCAGCTCTTTTACCTTATTTATACTGTATCGCGGTTATCAGACACTGGCTGGCAAACTCCGGACCCCGGTTGAAGATGTCGTCTGGGATGTGGGGCGAATGTTGCTGATCACCACCTTTGTGTTAAACCGGGATGGCTGGCTTGATATGGCGGTAGCGGCTATCCAGGGACTCAAAGACGGTGTCAGCGGCGATGATAATATCTGGGCGCTGCTCGATACTGTCTGGGGAAAGGCACAGGCGCTGGGGCAAAAGTTATTTAATATGGACACATCAACTTACGTCAAACTGAATGGCGGCCTTGCCGAAGTGCTGGTATGGGGCGGCTCTATTGTCCTGCTGATGGCAGCCACCTTTGTCAACCTGCTCGCCGAAATCACCATCCTGTTAATGACCACCACCGCGCCGCTCTTTATTTTCTGCCTGCTGTACGGTTTTCTTAAACCGATGTTTGATAACTGGCTGAAAACGATTTTTGCGGCAATATTAACGATCATGTTTTCCGCCTTATCCATCCGTATCGCCATTAATTACCTGAATAAGATACTGGATGCTGCAACAAAAACATCCGCTGAAACCAATATGGTCACGCTGGCGGCGCAGTGCCTGCTGGCCGGGATTGCGGCAGGTGTGGTGGTCTGGTTCTCCGCGAGGCTCGCCAGCGCACTCAGCGGGGCCGCTGTACAGGCGGTGCTGCAGGGGGCAGCCATGAGTGGCCTGAGCGGACTGGCGAATAAATCCTCCAGCCTTGCCGGGCCGGGCGTCAGAGGCAGTGCCCGCCTGGCTGCGAAAGGCGGCATGGCCGTCGCCGCGGCGACCGGCAGGCTCACCGGCGCAGGCGCGGGTAAAACCGTGAGCGCCTGGCAGAAACGCACCACCGCCATCGAAAGCATGAAACGCCTGAACCGGCAGCGTCACCGTTAATCCTCCCTGCCGTTAATTTCCTTTCCCCGTCACGCCGTGGCCTGCGCCACCGGTGCGGCATTCCTGCATCCATACGATAAGGGGCTTCCATGAAATTCAGCATCATCCTTCTGATGCTGTGCGCGCTCACGGGCTGCGCACGGCATCAGGGCGACCTCCCACCGGTATCCGGCGAACCCGAGCCAGTGAATTCCCCCGCCATCATTCAGGAGCTGACTCACCATGTCTGATATTCAGAACATTGTTAATGTTTCCCGCTCTTTTGAATCCATACTGCTGGAAAAGGAAGAGCGTTCCCGAAAAACCGCCTGGCGGGTGGCCGCTGCCGGACTGGTTCTGGCCGCAATGGCGATTGCGGCCATTATTATTCTGCTGCCGCTGAAAACCTCCGACACTGAATTATGGTCAGTGGATAAACAGACCGGGCGCTATGAATATATGACCCGCGTGAAGGAGCGGGATATTGCTGCTGAAAAAGCGCTGGCACATTCACTGGCAGCACACTATGTCAGACTTCGCGAGGGATATAATTATTTCTCCCTCCAGCGTGATTATGACGACGTGCAGTTATTTAACAGCGACAGCGTGAACCGGGACTATCTGGACGGGTTTAACGGCGACCAGGCACCGGACGTGATTTTTAATAAGGCGGAATATGTCGTTTATATCGCCATTATTTCCAATGTGCATGCGCCTGCCACCGGGCCGGATAATCTGGCAACACTGCGTATTAAGCGCACAATCCGTCGTGTTGCTGATAATTCCGTGAAAACGGATGTGTGGAATATCCGCCTCACTTACCGCTACGTCCCGCACCGGCAACTGACCGACAGCCAGCGCGAAGTGAACCCGCTGGGCTTTATCGTCACCAGCTACCAGCGCGATAAAGAGCTGAGGGGGGAATGATGCTGAAACATCCCCTGCTCCTCTCTGGCTTAATGGTGTCATGCCTGGCATGGGGCGCAGCGACACCGCGCGGCAGCGCGTATGACAGCCGGATGCAGAACGTCACGTACAACAGCCAGAACGCCACGGTCGTCAGTACCCGCCCCGGCTACGTCACCATGCTGGTGTTTGATGACGGTGAAACCGTTATCGATGCGCAGGCGGGTTTCCCCAAAGGCTGGACCGTGACGAAAAGCGACAACCGGGTGGGCGTCAGCCCGAACCCGATTACCCAGCCGGTCACGGACGCCAGCGGCAACAACGTCAGCCAGGTGTTTCTGCCGACGGCAAAAGACTGGAAAACCAATCTGTTCGTGGTGACCTCGAAGCGCGATTACAGCCTGGAACTGAACGTGCTGGATAAAGACTCGCCCGCCCAGGCCTTTGTTATCCGCTACCGCTATCCCGACGAACTGCGAAAAAAGTCTGCCGCCGCCAGCGCCGCCCGTCAGCAACATCAGCAGGAAGCACTGGACCGGCAGCGGATAGCGGCGGCATTCGGGCAGGCCACCACGCCGCGCAACTGGCGCTATACAAAACGGGTGGCAGCTGGCTCAGCCTCCATCGCCCCGGACTTTACCTGGGATGACGGTCGTTTTGCGTATATCGGTTTTTCTCCTGCGAAAACCCTGCCATCCGTTTTCCGGGTGGTGAACGGCCTGGAGCAGGCGGTCACGCCCCGAACCATTAAACAGGGCAACTACACCGTGATGGCGGTTCCGGCATCGCCGCAACTGGTTCTGCGTTACGGCACCTCGGTGGTGGGGATCGAAAACGACGGATCCGGGCGTATCCCGCTGACCAACAGTGACACCGTTTCGCCGTCCGTTACGCTGGAGGCAAAATGACCGACAAATCTTTCCCGGACGAACCGGAAAAAACCACCGCAGAACGGGAAGCGGAAGCCCGTGAACGCGCCCGCGCGGCAATGGCATATCAGGAGCCGGAGCAGAAAACGCCGCCCGGTCAGCCGGAAGTGACCCGTTTCCGTAAAGCTTCAGGTCGCCGCACGCTGATCGTCAGCCTGCTGAGTCTGGTCCTGGTCATCGCGCTGGCATCCGGTGGCGATCGTCTTCTCAGCGCCCTGAAAACGGGTGATGAGAAAGAATCTGGCACCGCGCCGCCCTCCTCCGGTACGGTGCAGCATGAGCGTAAGAATCTGGGTCTGGACAGTAACCCGTTTGGCCTGTTCGGGCCTGGGAGGCAGGAAAGCACAGACCCTGCCAGTCAGAGCGCCCCGGCCACTCCAGCTCTGCCGCCCGGGCCGCCCGCCCTGAACAAGGCGGCAGCACTGGCAGACGGGCTGAACAGCGACAGTACAGGGTCAGGCGACGATACACGCACGTCCCGAAGCGGATCGCGCAGCAACGCGGGAACGTCGGGCAGCCCGTCAGCCTCCACGGCGTACACATCCTGTCAGTCTGTACTGGTCAGTGGCGAAGATGGACGTCTGCGCTGCCCGGATACGACAGCACCGGCAGGCAGCAATAACAACGACAATCCGGGCGTTGCCAGTGTCACTGGTGTCAGGCGGCTGGGCCTCGATCCCGATCTCTATATCCCGGTGGATCGTTATATTCCGTGTTCGATGATGCGGCGCTTCGTATCCGATGTTGGCGGTCATATCTCCTGCCTGATCGGTGAGAATGTCTGGAGCGCCAGTAACCACGTGAAGCTGATCCCGGCAGGAACGGTCGCCCGTGGCGTCTACCGCACTGGCGCACTGCAACACGGGCGCAGCCGGATGTTTGTGCTGTGGACGGAGCTGCGCACGCCGGAGCCCGGCAGCCTGCAAATCCCGCTCACCGATACGCAGGCCACCGGCCCGCTCGGTGAGGCGGGTATCGCGGGCTGGATCGACAGCCATTTCTGGGCGCGTTTCGGCAACGCCCTGATGCTCAGTACCGTGCAGGACGTGGCGGCAGCGGCATCAGATGCCGCGCCGGGTAAAGACCGCAATACCGACTATACCGAAAACACCCGCGCCGCCACGGCGGAAATGGCGAAAACGACGCTGGAAAACAGCATCAATATCCCGCCCACGATGTACCTGAACCAGGGCGATGTGATCGGCATCATGACCGGTACGGATATTGATTTTTCCTCTGTTTATCAACTACGGCTGAAAAAGAAATGGTATGAACGCTGAAAACCTGTCACTGGATTTTATGAAAAACCGGCTGTTTGGCGACTTTCTTGCTCAGGATGGCCTGACAGAAATTGCTGTTAACCGGCCGGGTGAGCTGCATACAAAAATTCGGGGAAAATGGCAAAAACAGGCATCCCCCATCACGTTGCGTCAGTGCCATGCTTTTGCCAGAGCGCTGGCGTCCTGGCATGACGATAATATTGACGATACATCACCCATCCTTTCTGCAACATTAGGATCTGGCGAACGTATTCAGGCGATTATTCCTCCGGCCTGTGAACGTAATACGGTGTCCATTACGCTGCGCAAACCCTCGTTTGAGCAGAAAACACATCAGTCATGGATTGATGCGGGATTTTATCAGCGCGTGGCCGGTCAGGAAAAAACGGAAAGTCAGGATAATGCACTAATCCGGTTATATCACAGCGGGGATATTCCCCACTTTATGGAAAAGGCGGTGGAATACGGCAAAACGATTTTTATTGTGGGTGAAACCGGCTCCGGCAAAACCACCTATATGAAAACGCTGCTGCATTATATTCCGCTGCATCTCCGTCTGGTAACGATTGAGGATAATCCCGAAATCCGTTTTTATCACCACAGCAATTATGTTCATCTTTTTTACCCGGCGGATGCCGGGGATAATGCTATTGTCACGCCCGGCAGGCTGATCCGTGCTAATTATCGTATGAACCCTGACCGGATATTACTGGCGGAAATTCGTGGGCGGGAAGCGTGGGACGCGCTGAAAATTGTCGGCTCCGGGCATGAGGGGTTAATCACCTCCCTGCATGCGGGCTGTCCGGCAGAATGTATTGAAGGGATCATTGACCGCTGTTATGAAAACCCCGACTGCCGGAACATTCCTTTTGATGTGTTGTTACGCAAGGTACTTAAAAGCATTGATGTCATCGTCAGCATTGATATACACGGCGATGTGCGCCGGATGAGTGATATTTACTTTAAGCCAGTTCATTTAAACAGCACGAAAGAGACATTCAGAAAATAACCCCGACAAATAACATTAGCCAAAAAACGCAACCTTTAATTAATCATAATGGTAACTGAAATGAAAAAAGCAATATCCTCCGTATTATTGTTCTGCGTTATTGCATCATGTTCAACATCTGTACTGGCTGCTGATGCCTGCGAGGTGGTGTTATGTATGTACGGTAAAGCAACCGGAAATGGCGGCGGCAGTGAATGTCATTCCGCTGAACGTGCATTCTTTAATATCGTGAAAAAGAATAAACACGGTTTTCTGCCTGACCATACAGCTGATGCCAGACAATCGTTTTTACTTGAATGTGATTCGGCAGACCCGGCGGCTATCAGTCAGATCATCAGTAAATATGGCCGCGTTCGTGGTTAATACTGGCGAGACGGGCACAGCGCATGACGGTTTTCAGGTTTTTACGGCTTCTGTTTTTCGCGGATTAAGGAGCGAAGAAACAGGGGCCGTAAAAATGAGGCAGCGGACAGAAATATTTTCGCGGGTTAAGGAGCGAAAATAATTCAGGCACCGCGCCTCACCTGCAAACAGCCGCGCCCACGCGGATTTTGCAGGCCGGGGGGAGCCGGATAAATTTCGCCGCCCCAGCGAGCGAAAAGCTGTCGCCCACGACAGCGGTTTACCCGGGGGGCACAGCCCCGCACACCGTCGCGGCTAAGTCTCCGGCCAAAAGCCGGTAGCGTGGCGCGACCACCCTCTTTAAAGGTCAGCTTCCCTTTTATTCCCGCTGCGAGGAACGAGCAAAGGGAAGAAAAAGGCGAAAGCGACCGTCTTAAAGGGGGTGGTCGCGCGTAGCGGGCGACGGTGTGCCGCCGTTGACTTTGGGGGTTTTGGCGCGGCGTCCAGCAACGTCATTACCCCCATGTGACAGGCAATAAGGGCGTCCAGCCCGCATGTACTGGCGCACGCTGTTTCTTACCGGGAAGCATGCTTTCCGACGCATGGCCGCACAGCGGCCACCTTCTTTACCCCATACGCTCGCCCCGCCTTTTCGCCCGACACCGTGGGGCGAATTGATGGGGCGATGTTATGGGGCGAATAGCTGACGAAGGAGGCATCATGATTTTAAATAAGCACGCCGTTTCACTGTCTCCGATAATGAATGGCGCTCTGCCCTTCATTGCTTTTATGCAACAGAATCAGCTTATGCTGGCGTTATTAGCGGGGCTGACGATGCCGTTTTTGGCCTTGATGAAAAGCGATGAACCGCAGAAAGCCCCGTTATGGAAAAGGTTGATTATCGCTTTTTCCCTGTTGTGTTTTCTCTCCGGCACACTGGCCCCGATAGTCATCGGATCCTTCCAGTGGCTGTTTAAGACCAGACTCACCAGTGATAATACAGTACTGGCCTGGTCAGCACGGATTACTTTCACTGTGACCGGGATTATTTTTCATATTATGCTTCGCCGGGTATTCACGCCTGAACTGGACAGAATAAAGAAACGCCTTGTTAAAAAAACCACCCTTGAACGGGAATTGCGCACCGATGTCCGCACCGTAAAATCCCTGCTGCCGGAAACACTGCATTATAACCCGCTGGATTATATCGACCTGAATAAAGGTATTTTTACTGGTATGGACAGCGAGAAGGAGCCGTTGTATCTCCCGTTAAAGGACTGGCAGAAACAACACGCGGATATTATCGGCACCACAGGAGCCGGTAAAGGGGTTGCTGCTGGTATATTGCTTTATCAAAGCATTCTGGCCGGTGAAGGTGTGTTTGTTATGGACCCCAAGGATGATGAATGGGCACCGCATCTTTACCGCAAAGCCTGCGAGGATGCAGGCAAACCCTTTGCCTTAATCGACCTGCGAAAAAAGCAATACCAGCTAAACCTGATTGAAGATATTACGCCCGAGGAACTGGAAGAATTGTTCGTTGCAGGTTTCAGTCTGGCAGAAAAAGGACAGGAAGCTGACTTTTATCGGATCGACGACCGGAAAGCCGCCCGAATAGCCGCACAATTTGTCATCCATAATACAGCCTCAACCATTCGAGAAGTTTATAACGGAGACTATGTTCAAAGTATTGCAGATAAGATAAAAGCCTTTTTCGGCAAGATTGAGGAACTGGCCTTGCTCAATGCCATCAATGCCCCTACCGGATTTTCGCTTAATAAGATATTTGATGAAGGCGGTTGCTGTTACGTCATCGGTTCAATGCGAAACAGCAAAATAATTACCGCACAGCGCATGCTGCTGGTTCGCCTGTACCAGTTAGCAGAAAGGCGCGACCGTGTAACAGACATACCCCGCCCCATTGCTATTTATCTTTCAGAACTGAAATACCATTTATCCAGGCCAGCACTGGAGGGATTAGGTGCGGCGCGGGATAAAGGTGTGCATATTATTATGGATCACCAGTCCATTGCCGATTTAAAAGACTGCCCGGCAGATTTGAAAGGTGACGCCGTTGTCGGTGCGGTCGTTGAGAACGCTAAATTCAAACTGGTTTACCGGGTTATGGACCCGGATACGGCGGAATGGGTTGCAAGAATGTCAGGCACTATTCTGGTGGATGATGAACTCCGTAAGGCTAAAACGGATAATATGCTGACGGAGACCATCGACAGTGAGCGTACCATTCGCCAGGCCGAACGTTTCTTTATTGACAGTAATATGATCCTGAACCTGCCCGATTTTGTCAGCTTTATCTTTACGACAAAAACGCTACCTTCTGCCTCACTGATTTCACCGATAAAGATCAGAAAGCGTCAGCTAAAAATCTTCTCGGTTTCCCCTGATATTACCGCATCGGCGGCACCGGTGAAAATCGCACTGGATTTTGACGAGGATGATAAACCATCCATACAGGATGTAATGACAACGCACCCGGGTCTTTTTTTCAACGAAAGCGAAGTCAAACCGGCAGAGCCCCAACCTCATGAGGGAGAACACCTGTCCCCGCTGGATTTTTAAGGAGCGGTTATGCTGATTTCGACATATCAAGAGCGCCAGACACGCAACAGAGAAAAAATAAAACAACTGCTGAACTTCCTGAAAGAAGAAACCTACAGCGATTTCAAAACGCTGATGCTGCTATTTGGTTTCCGGGATCATAAATCGCTTTATTCGCTGCTGGCAAAAACTGAGCAAATGGGGTTAATCCAGAAGCATGTGCTTGAATCACGAACAATGAAGATTTCATTATGGGGGATCACCAGCGACGGGCTGGCGGTGGTGTTAACCCCGAATGATAAAATCTTTCCTGCGCGGTTTGAACCATCAAAAATCACCGGCTGGACGCTGGAGCACCATCTTGATAATCAGGCCGCCAGACTTATTCTGGAGAAGAAAGGCGCTTCGGGATGGATTAACGGCGACCGGGCCACCTTTCTCAGCCAGTATCAGGTAAAACATCGCCCGGACGGATTACTGACGCTGCCCGACGGTAACGTTATTGCCATTGAAACCGAGCGCCGCCTGAAAACCCGAGCCCGGTATCAGTCGATCATGGCAAGCCACCTGCTGGCCCGTACCCGCAAGCAGTGGATTTACGTTTTTTATGTTGTACCCGATCCACAGAAGAAGCGTGCACTTGAACTGCTGTTTGACAGCATCAGGCATGTCATCATCAACCATCAGCACGTCCCGCTGGAAGAACGCCACCGCCGGGTGTTTCGCATTTATACCCTTGATGAACTGAAACGCCTGTCATTAGACAGCTATACGTAAGCTTTTACACAGGCCATCATGGTGGCCTCACCGGCCTGGCGGCGATACCGCCAGGCCAGAAATTATTTATTCCACTGCGAGGCGCAGACTGTTCGGTACTCGCTGTGCTGCGTTCCGCCTCAGTCTGCGCCTTGCAGCGTTGCCGGTTAAAAACCATGTAACCGCATTCCCTTGCGGTTGTCCGGCTCCGGCCTCAGAGTTTATCCATCAGATAACGATGTGCTTTAGAGGCTGCGCTGGTCGCTTTGAAAATATAACGCTTGTCGTTTTTCAGCGCTTTCAGCCAGGAAGCAATATAGCTTTCATGTTGTACCTCTCCCTCAATCCCCAGATCCGCCATCAGAAAGGCACTTCCCAGCTCCGCCACCAGTTCTTCTTCTGCATAATCAGCACTGCCAAACTTCCCTTTCATTTCACGGCCCAGACGTTTTTTGCCACCACTCCAGTGAACCAGCTCATGCAGGCCGGTAGCGTAGAAATTCGCCGCATCAGAAAACAGATGGCGCTCCGGTAGCCAGACTTCATCTGTTGATGGGCTGAAAAAAGCATTTTGTCCTTTCTCGATGATGTTTGCGCCGCTCTTCCTTAACAAATTTTCAGCCTGCGGTAACGGGTCAAATGTCGCTTCCGGGCTGACCGTTTCCGTTGTCAGGGGCAAACCGTCGATTTGCTGAACGTTAAATACGGTGAAGGTTTTCAGCATCGGGATTTGGTCGATTTCTCCGGCGTCGTTTTCCTTCTCAAGTGTGGTGTAGAAAATAGCTGTTGTGCCATGCTCACCCTTGCGAACCTGTCCACCAGTTGCCTGTGCCTGTTTGTAAGTCACCCAGCGGGAATCGCTGAAACCTTGTTTAGATGCGCTGCACCATAACAGCATGATATTAATACCGCTATAGACTGTTCCGGTTGTGTAATTGGATGGCAGACCAGACATGCCGGATACACGCTGCCAAGGGCAGGACCAGGGTTTAACACCGGCTTCCAGTGCTGCAATGATGTTGTCGGTAACGGTCTGATAAATATCCTTTCTGGTTTTAGAAAATTTCGTTTTTGAGGAGCCTGACGGGTCCAGCGGGGATACGCTGGTCGCCGCTGCGGTGTTAGGGGCGCTTGTCCGGGGGTTAAGCAGGGAAATTGTCATGGTTTTTTCTCCGTCAGTGTGTGATTTTCGTCTTCGTATCGCCTGACGGTTCGCTTTCCCGGCATCGTTCTGTGCTGCAAGGGCGCAGCATGCGTGCCATTTACCCTTGCGGGACGGGTTGTGTTGGGAAACGATTAACAGGAAGCCGATACAGGAACGAAAAGCGCACAGGAGAAAAAACTTGCCCCTGCATATCCGGGCGTAGCGCCCTTGCTCCGCAGAAGTGAAATGGTTTTATTTTTTTTGAGGGTATAGCGGTTTATTGAATTTAGGCATAAGGTAATTTTGTCGGGGCCACCCAAAACTGATCTTTGCTTCAAGATTTACCAGAAATTTTTTGTTGCATCCGGTTTAATTACAATCGCTGAAATTTCCTATGAGTGTAAGGCCACCTAGACTCCCTAGGCTCGCTAATGACTATACCCTTTAACAACTCTCTTTAAGGGCTGTATGGGATTAATGGCAGAATGGCTACCGTATTATTAACAACAAGTGGGTTCGCTTATCAATTCAATGGATAACTTGTACTGAGGGAAGAAGTAGAATGAAGCTTGAAGCAATTCGGTTATCTGGTTTCCAGTCTTTTGGCAAAGAACCAACTGAACTAAGCTTGGAAGATGTGACCTATCTCATTGGTCCTAATGGATCAGGTAAAACAGCAGCACTTCAGGCTTTATGCCGACTTTTTGCGTTTGATCCAACATTGCGTCGTGTCCAGCGAACAGATTTCCATGTCCCTTTTGATGAGGATGAATTTCCTCCTGAGAGACAGTTGTGGATTGAAGCTGACTTTCTGTTTCACGAACTTGCGGAGGACGAGGATAACAGTACTGTGGCTCCTTATTTTGGTCACATGCGACTTGATGAGCCAGAAGGTATTCCACGTGTGCGTTTTCGCCTCACTGCTACTATGGGAACAGATGGGGATATAGAAGAAAACTTAGTATATGTTTTGGATGTCAGTCCTGATAGCTCACCTCAAACCACAGCTCAAGTAACCAGGGCAGAGCGTAATAATATTCAAGTTCACTACTTACCAGCCAGACGGGACCCTGCAGACCATATTGCTTACGGTGCTAACGCTTTACTCGGACGTTTACTCCGTGCTGTTCGTTGGGATGATGAACGTAATACGATTAGAGGATTAACCAACCAGATAAGCGACAGCCTAGCAGCTAATCCCTCCATCAATGCTTTCAGTGAAAGTTTGAAATTAACTTGGGCAACCCTACACAAAGGTAAATTTTTCTCAGATCCTAAAATTACATTTGTGGCTTCGGAGATTGAAGCATTGCTACGCCATTTATCGGTTTCATTTACTCCCGGCCATGATGGCTCGCTTGTCGATTTTTCTCGGTTGAGCGATGGTCAAAAATCGATGCTTTACCTTTCTCTTGTTCTATCATCTCAAGCGATCGGTAGAGCTGTTCTCGCAGAGGAAGATGTTACATTTGATCCCGACAAGTTGCGCCCTCCGATTTTTACGCTGGTCGCAGTGGAAGAACCAGAGAATAGCCTTTCTCCCCATTACCTGGGACGTATCGTCAGTGCCTTGAATACCATGGCAAAAAATATTGATGCTCAAGCCTTAATTGCTACTCATGCACCATCAATGTTACGAAGAGTTGATCCTAAATTTATACGTTATCTACGACTTACTGAGGAAAGAAAAACACGAATTACGTGTATCAAATTGCCCCCTAAAACAGATGAAGCACATAAATTTGTGAGAGAGGCTGTACAAGCATTCCCTGAGATCTATTTCTCACGCTTGGTTGTGCTTGGTGAAGGAGATAGTGAAGGAATCGTACTGCCTCGTTTGCTCCAAGTTAAAGGCACTCCTGTGGATGAATCAGCTATTACGGTAGCACCGTTAGGTGGCAGGCATGTAAATCATTTCTGGCGGTTGCTTTCAGCACTGCAGATTCCCTATCTGACTTTGCTTGATCTGGATGTAGCTCGGTATGGCGCTGGATGGGGGCGAATTAAATACGTTAACGATCAGCTTGCAGCATTTGAGCCGGAGAAAGTACTTCCTACAGAATGGAAAATTACAAAATGGAATGATGAAACTACGCCAATAAGAACTCACCATTTTTTTAATAAAGGCACTCAAGACATTTTCAAAGAACTTGAAAACCGATCTGTGTTTTTTTCCTTTCCTATGGATTTGGACTTTTCCATGTTGCTAGCTTATCCCGAAGCTTATGGAGTTGAAAAAGAGGAGCCGGATGAGTCAACAATAAAAGCAGTGCTTGGCAAAAGCTATGACAATATTTCTCAATATAGCGTAGATGAACAGAGTTTTTTCGCTACATATCATCTACGTTTTAAATTAGGTAGTAAGCCCGCCGCACACATTGATGCTCTAGCGAAACTAAGCGACAAAAAATTAATTGCGAATATGCCAGAGTCGCTTAATAGACTAGTTGATGCCGTTATTGCCAAACTTGGAGAATTACCTGAATGATTCCTATTGAAGCATGGCAACCCGCAGATGGATTAACGCTGGAACCAAATGCAAAACGAGCAGCAAAAGCCCGCAAACGTTGCTTAGCTCTTACCGCTGGACCGGGCGCAGGTAAAACTGAAATGCTTGCGCAGCGGGCAGATTTCCTGTTACGGACAGGGACATGTCGGTATCCGAAGCGGATTCTCGCTATCTCCTTCAAGGTTGATGCTAGTAGAAATCTAAAAGAGCGCGTCGAACGGCGCTGTGGTGCAGACCTTGCCTCCCGTTTCGATAGTTATACTTTCCATGCATTTGCCAAGCGAATAATTGATCGCTTTAGACCAGTACTGAAAGGAAGAGAGGCATTAGATTCAGACTATACGATCGTTGATAAGAAAATCAGTATTTCTCGTTCCCAAATCGAATTTAGTGATCTTGTTCCGTTGGCTATTAAAATATTGCAAAACTCAAAAATTGCTCGTAATTCTATTCGTCAGACTTACAGCGATATTTTCCTTGATGAATTTCAGGATTGTACAAATTTGCAATATGAATTGGTTAAACTTGCTTTTCTAGGGACTAAAATCCGGCTTACTGCAGTAGGTGATACCAAGCAAAAAATCATGGGTTGGGCGGGAGCGATGGATGGTATATTCCAAACATTTACTGATGATTTCAATGCAGTTCCACTTAACATGTACCGAAATTTCCGGTCAAAGCCACAATTGCTGCGAGTACAAAACGAAATAATTCGTCGGCTTGATCTTGCATCTGTCATGCCAGATGAACAATTGAATGGTGACGAAGGTGAGATTCATGTCGAGAGTTTCAGAAACAGTCAAGAAGAAGCCATTTATTTGGCAAATATTATTAATGACTGGATTAATAAAGAAGGATTGGCACCAACAGAAATTGCCGTCTTAGTTTCTAAGCAGTTAGATCTCTATGCTGACCACCTAATGATGGAGCTGGAATTACGAGGAATTCCATATCGAAACGAGCAGCAAATGCAGGATATTACTGTTGAGCCAGTTGCACGTTTAATCGTAGATTATCTTTCATGCCTCTATGGAAAGCGTGAACCCAAGGCTTGGATCCGTCTGATGAATCAGCTGATTCCTTTTGCTGATGAAGAAGTACAGTCCTGTGCGCGAAAGGACCTTGATCGTTTGTTAAAAAAACAGCGCAAAGAAGCAACTAGTGCTGAACAGCTTGATTCACCTTTTTCTTGTTGGTGGAAGTTTGTAAAGGAGTTTTTAAAACATATTGGCACTGATACAATCGTAGCCCTATCACCTGATTACGAATCACACAAGCGTCTACAGGAAGTTTTTCGTGATACCAAAGCAAGGATTGAAGAGTTGCTTGAAATTGAATCAGATTTGCCACAAGCTCTTGGACGGTTTACGGATGACCAAGCAGTCAGAATTTTAACCATTCACAAAAGCAAAGGGCTTGAGTTCGATTCTGTAATTATAATGGCGGTGGAAAACGAGATTTTCTTTGGTAACCAAGATGAGAATCGATGTGCATTCTTCGTTGGTGTTTCACGGACGAAGAGACGATTATTTTTAACTCATGCTGCACAGCGTGAACGGCCTGCTAATGCCAAACGTTGGGAAGTCCATCGAACTGTTCAATCCGAATATATTGGTTATGTTACACCATTTATTAAACGGTAATAATTAGCAGCGTTCAACTATTTGTTAAACGCCGTAGTAATTTTGAAAAGACCACTCTCCGCCTCACAGAAAGGTCATGAATAATTACTTAGCTCTACTATATAAAATTAGATCAGCGCTAAGTAAGATTCATATAGTATATAGCAATATACTCGCTACTATGCATAAAGTTACAAATAATATTTATTGTTTAATCATCATCCCTCGTTTCTCTTACAGCCAATTGAATGTTTTTATACTCAGATCTTAGAGAGTCATATTGGGAAGAATCCAATAACTTTCCAGAATTTAATGTAATAACATTGGCATCATTTTTAAATTCATTTAATGCATTATTCTCCATTGCACACAGTATTATCTGATAGTCCTCTGGGATACTGCGCATTAGTTCTTTGATGACGGTTTCATAACGATGCCCCGCCTGTTCTTGCTGGTTGGGTGTATCAATGACGAAAGGAGGCACTATGCAAGTTTTAGCACTATGTATTTGTTGCAGTACGGAGAGTTGATAAGCAAGCAATCCCCTGGCAGCCTCAGCAGCACCGCCACCAAGTAACTGTTTATAATCAGTAGGTGATTTCACTTTGCTAAGATTTACTCCTGTTGATCCTAGTGCTTCAATATTTCCCAATAGCTTTGACATAAAAGAAGAATTCAGTTCTTCCTTATCCTTGTTTGAAAGAAGTTTTCTCTGATCTTTTTTCAATTCGGCGACAGAGTTATTGGCTTTGCTGATTTTAAGATCTTCATTATCAATTTTAACTTGAATACTTCTTGAGACCTTTTCTTTCGAAATAGCATCAATTACTTGTGTAATGAGTGTTTTTTCGCCCGCATTGTCATCGGTGAGATACTTCTTATTAATTCTTTCAATTTCATTAGTAGCAAATTGAGCTACCTCATTTAACTCAAATAATGAGGATCTAAGCGCCTCTATTTCTGATGCTATTGAGTTTGCCTCGTCAAGTAGCGAATCCTTCTCTGAAAGAAGCAATGCTCTGTTAGTCAGTGAGTTATCGTGAAGAGTACCACACAATGGGCACTCTAAATGATCTGTCGGTATAGATTCGACCGCAAACTTATAATCTTCTTCGAGTTCGTTTGCAGAACTGGTGGCTAATTCATACTGTTTTTCGAGATCATATATATTTGAGGTAATCGTAGCCTGAGCATCATAAAGCCTCCTTTGGTAATCGATAAACTCTTGAAGCTCAGTATTTATCTCTTTCTGAATTTCGCTAAATTTCTCATTATCTAATGCTATGGTGATATCAGCAGAATTATCAACTATGACGTCAACTGCGCTTTGAAATTTTTCTATTTTTGCTGTTGATTCTTTTTTTACCTCACTATATTCATAAATTTCTTCTTCTAATTCAAAATGTTCTGGTTTCAGATAGCCAGTAAAATACTTTATTAACGATTTTTTCCAGTTGGCATACTGACCTAAGTTTTCAAATGAATCCCAAGGTGAACTCCAGCTTTTTATCTGATCAATATAGAATGGTAAAAAATAATATGCTGGCGGAGGAGTCTCTAATTTCCCATCAGTCCGATTAGGAAGCTTCATTTTAAAGTTAACAAGATCTGATAGGTCTTGTGAAAAATCACCAGTTATATGTGTGTATCTTTTCGCTTCACCATCGATAGCGCCCAAAATTATTGAGTGGCTTCCACGGCAAGAAAAATATTCTTTATTATTTATAGTGAAATATAATATCGATTTAATGTCATTTGATTTCCATTCTTCGTCGATAACTGGATCGCATCCTAGCGACCATAGTAAACTCTTGGCTAGAGTGGACTTGCCGATACTGTTATCTTCTCCTGTAATTAGATTCAATCTCTTCGGGAACGTGAACTGATTCGCAAGTCTTTTCGAATCTGATATCAGAACCAATCGTTGAAATTGCAAGCTTCTCATTTTTCTTGTTCCTTAAATTTCTAATTAATAATTTATAATGTTCTTTTGTTATTTTTATATTATTCATGCATCACCTTCAAAAAACAGTAAATTATCTCGCAAAGTATATCATCATCTTCTGGGATTTGGCTTTCAATATTCAGCTGTTTAGCTTTCATAACAACTGCCTTAATGTAATCGCTTGTTTCAGTATAGTCTTCTTCCGGAACATTACTGAGCGCCTGTTGAGCTATTCTCATTATATTCATATCAAAAGCTGAAGCATACCCGACTCTACGTAAGTAAATTTGTTTTATTTTTTTTACCATCTTTCGATATGTTAAGGTATTCCATTTCATATCGCTTTTAGCTAAATACTCAAAGTCTTTCTCAAAGTCTTCAAATTTTGGACTCGTTGTATTTACAGCTATGACATCTTTTACCGTATGAGATGTGAGAGACTTATCCTCTACCATTTTCTCCCACATAGTAAAGTCGTAAGTATTCTGTCCTTTGCGATGAATCTCGTCGATAATTGCCCTATAAATATTGACAGCATTACAATGACTATTTGGAAATATTTCATTTACTAATTCAGCAAATCTGGCAATAACGAATTCTTCTTGATTTTCTAACTTTATTTTTGGAATGATGAACTTTAGATTTTCTGGAAAAATATCTATCCCAAGCTCGGACTTTAATTTCCCAGTTAAGCCCGATAGACAATCCACGCTAAGATCACCCGAAGTTATAATATCTAACTTTAACTTATTATCTTTCTGATCAAATGAGAAGCCACTAGCGGATACAAGACCTATTTCCGTAATACGTGTTTCATACTCAGTGCCTATACATGAGCTTAATAGTTTTCCTAGAATGGAGTTCTTAAGTCCCTCTGCACCTTTTACTCGTTTAGTTAAAGAGTCAACAGTGAAGGAATTCCCAGTATTTTTCACTTGAAAAAATTCAAATTTCGCCGAACTGCCAAACAATGAGTCTGCGATAACGACATCCTCATGATATTCAATTAATAATGCATAGTCTGCATTGGATTTATGTTTTTCAATTATTCTGCATAAAGCCCAATGATATTGGAAATTATATTTTCCAAATGTAGTTGCTCCTGAAGTTTCTCTCTGAGCATGACCTAAAATATTACTTTCCATTGATAAGTCCATCCTTCTAGTGGAGATGACTCGGCTCACCATTAATATTTCTTATCAATTTAATTTATGAAGGACACAAAGTCTATCAGATCATGCTTTTTAGCCCCTTCCACAGTAGATCCATCACATGGATAGAGTGCAGCCCATCAGATGCAACCTTGGGTGTTTCAATTTTCTTCCCTTGCGACCCTTTGAGTTACTAGGTTTTTATACAGTACTTTAAACAGAACGAGGGTATCAAATAGTATGGTATGAATCAGCTAACCTCAACAAATACACAGAGTAATGTGCGCTTGTCGCCACTGCTGTGTTAAGGACGCTAATCTGGGTATGCAGGGAAATTGTCATGATGTTTTCTCCGTTATGTAGTGTGATTTTGTCTTCGTATTGCCTGATAGTTCACCTTCCTGACATTGTTCTGTCGTACAAGTGCACATAACGCCTGTCATTAATCCTAGCGGGACGGGTTGTGTTAGGAAACGATCAGCCGTAAGCCTATAATTGAACGAAAAGATCACAGGAGACCCCAATGCAACATTGTTTGTATGGGCGCCTCTTGCGCGTCTAAAACAACAGGTTTTTTGACAGTGTTTCTTTTCATCAGTTTTAGGTGATCTGATGGTCTTTACCTGTGAATATGTTTGATAAGTATCACTCTTATTGAAAAAATTTTTTCAACCGTACGAAGCTCGCTGACAAAAACTAGGCTGTAAGGTATGCTGAATCTTAAAGCAGCTAGTGCCTTAATTTTTCTAACTGAATGGGGGAGTTCATGAAAAACTACTATACCATTGTTAAATCTGGCGCTGATTGGCGAATATTGTCGGCCAAAAATGAAAAGATAGCTACCAGTCAAAATTACAGGACACAAAAAGATGCTATAGAGGCAGCAAGAAATTTAATTAAGAATGGAGGGATTGTGTCCATTCATTCTGCAGATGGAAAAATACGTGATGTCATTAGCCAGAACAGCGAAAATTGGAACATTAAAAGGGCAAATACTAGCAACAGAATAGCTAAGAAAGAGATATTTAAAATCCTTGCTGACAACTTAGAAAAAAACAAGGCGTAAGTATGAGCTATGAGACTAATGTTTTTATAAATTGCCCATTTGACGATGCTTACACTGATTTTATTGATGCAGCATTGTTTGCAGTTTACCGTTGTAATTTTAAACCTCGATGCGCATTGGAAATAAATGACGCTGGTGATCAACGGCTCGATAAAATAAATCGCATAATCAAGGATTGTAAAATTGGAATCCATGACATATCTAGAACTGAATTAGATCACGTCAATAATTTGCCTAGATTTAATATGCCATTGGAACTAGGGTTATTTCTTGGTGCTAAAAAATTTGGCTCGAGTAAAAATCAAAAAAGCAAACTAGCAATTATTGTCGACAATGAAAAATACCGATATCAAAAATATATTTCAGATATTTCAGGACAAGACATTATGTCACATGACAATAGCCCTGAAAAATTCATAAAAATCATAAGGGACTGTTTATCCTCATACAGAATCGTTCAGAGAATCCCATCTGCAGCAATAATTATTGAAGACTACCGTAGATTCTTAGGAATTAAGCCAGCGCTGTGTGCTCAACTACAACTAGTTGAGCATGAGCTTACTTTTAATGATAAAACCAGCATTATTGAATGTTACATAGAGTTTTATGCAGCAGCAGCATAACTCTAAACAGGGGCAATCAATCCATATGCCCCTTAATGAAACATGAATAACAGCATTGCCTCCGAGACAAATGAAGATAGCCGGTTGTACTAATGGATTAAAATATCAGACTGTATATTCCTCTAATAAGGCCATTCGATATATTGTAATAACGCCAATAATAAATTCTTCGTTTTAGCGTTTACTTACCCTCCCACCGCCACGATTCGACATCCACTACCCGGTCGAAGAAAGATCGCGAAGACGTCAATATCATGAGCCGCTCGATTGCCTTTGCCTCTATAGTCAATCAGAGCATTACATCCAAGACGTCTAAATACCTCTACAATGGCCTCCTGATAAACTCGCCAGTCCGTATAGCTCATGCAACTCTCCTATGGGGAGGCTATTTTTTTGTGTGTGCCATCCAGCTTGCGATGAATAAGCGAAACCAACGTAAGGATGTCCAGCGCATCCAGTTCAGACATGGGCCAATTCTTCTTAGGCGCATGGGCTAGTGGATTGCGCACAGCGCCGAATAGACCAATCAGTAGATTCGCAAAACCTTTCTGTTCGCTCTTTTCTGAGTCGGTGGTAAGCGATCCCAAAGTCAGAACAGGTTGTTGTCCGGTAAATGCCTTGTTCACCAAGTCAGCACCATCACCGCTCAACCCGGACAACTGACGAATACGTTCCGCAACCCCCTTCGTCGCCTCGAAGACGGCATGAAAATAGTTTTCGTCAAGAAGTTCGGCACGGCAATAGTTCAAAACTTCCGCATGCACAGCACGGCTTTCGAGTGCAGCCTTAAGTCGCCCAGCGCGGGCTCGAGCAGAATCCAGAGTCGTTACTTTAGCGGCGCTCGCGACCTTACCATCCTCACGGATATAAAAACCGGAAAAAGCCAGGACAACATTGAGTTCATCACGTCGCCAGGCAAACACCGATGGATCACGGGCGTAATTAACCGGGTTCATCGCACGGTTAATGAACATAATAAGATGGTTGCCGACCTGATACTGGTTCTGCGCACCTGCGAGCGCATTAAACAGACGTTTCCACTTTGTCATTCCTGGCGATGTGTCCGCAACTTTAATTTCTTGTAGCAGTCGCTCGATCTGCGACCCACTCAAGCCACGTTCGGTATCAGCAAGGACGCGACAGGCGGCCTCAAGGTGCTGAGAGTTGAATGATGGAATACGTATCATGAATTATCTTTCTATCACCTCTCAGGCCCACTCGAGCGCCGTGATGATCGATTGCCCTTCGGTGCCGACCTCCACAAACAGAGCGTGCTCGTAACCAAGCTGCTGCTTATAACCTCGAAGTTTTAGTAGATCGATCTCTCTATCTACGCGACTCGTTGATTTTTTGAACTCCAAGACCAAATGATTCTGTCGTGTACCTCGCCGATGCACGATCACATCAGGAAATACTGTCTTTGCCTCAACGTCTTCGCTGTCTGGATAAAGTTCCAAATGTCTGAGCCGTTTAGGGTCAATGCTGTCCCGGTTGTATTCGCAATCTACAGTCCAACCGGGGAAACATTGTTGGAGGTACATCGCAAAGCGAAAGGTAATCGACCGTTCGTTAGCATCGATACCGAGAAGATCATGATCAATGAATAGTAGCTCGGATAATGCATGTGACACAGCTTCGCCTGGTGCATATTGGTTGAGGTAGTGAATTTGTTCCGGGGTCAGTGCCATCATCACATTCGCATACTTAAGAAATTATATTGGGCTTTCAAGAAGAATGAGTACGCTGTAGGTTCCATTTTTCATTGCCTAACTAAGGCTCACACTGAAGGAAGTATACACTGATTGAAACGTCGTGAAGATTCTCTGTCTCGCGTCGTCTAGCTCGTCAGCCACGCGTTGCGTGAGCGTAAACGTGGGGCAATCGGGCTGACCACATCCACAAGGTCTGATTTCCCCTTCCTTAAGCCGAGTTACGAAGATGCGCCGCAGTTGGTCGACCTGACGAACCACTTTTCCCATCACTGTCTGGATGCGTTGATTTTTGAGATGGTGGATCGAAGGAATGCGCCTGATCTCGACGCCCTCACGCGTTCTCCACAAACCTGTATTTAGTGCGCCAATGGTATCTTCGATTGCCTTCTGAAAAGCAGGGAGAGAACTTTCTTGTTGAAACGGTGTGCGAAATGCTGGCCGGTCAAATACGGCAGCCATCAGTTGCAGAACATCGGCGTCGGAAAGGTCGGGAAAATCATCCGTGAATTTTTGAATATCAGCTTCAACATCAGGAAACTCGACGCCCTGGACAAAACGGTGCAGCAGATATTCAGCACGAAGACGCAAGTTTTCTTCGAACTCTACGCCCGACCATATCGTTACATGCCTGACGCCCAAGGAAGCTGCTGCTTGCTCGATGCGCGTTCTGCCAGCATCCGAGACCGCACCACGAGAGACGAACTTAAAGACGTCTGGGACACTGCCAGTTGCTTTAATCGACTTACTCATGTCGCTCTTAGCTTTTGCCAGTGTCAATGTGTCTCGGTTCGCGCATTGGATGATGGTCTTACGTGCTGGCTGGTCATCAAATGGTTCAATACCCGAGATATCTCGCCCTTGATCACCTCCTGATTGACCGTGCCAAATCAGATCATGCCAACCCGCGCGCAGGTGGTATGCAAAAACTAGGCGCTCGAACTGGATACCACTGTAGTCCTCAAAATGAACCGGAGAAACCGTTATCGTCGCCATACTCGCTCCTTTTCTGCTGCTATTAGTCTTCGGTAAACCTTACTACGTCCCTGTGAATTTCCGCCGTTACCCAATGAAAAGCACCAAATATTGGTGGCAAACCTTGCTTCGCCAAATGCCCACGGAGTTTGAAATGCAGAATAACTTATTAGTAAACTGGACGCGACAGCAGCACTGTAGCTCGCGCACAAAACAAATCTCCGGATCGAGTGTCCTTAACGACCTGTCTCAATTAATCAAAAACGGCGTTCTGCTATTTCTTAACACAATCCGTCGCCAAGAGCTGAGGCAGATTGAGATTGGCCTTGTAGCCAAAACGACTATCTACGAGATGGGTGCGGAAGTGAATTTCCGCCTCGCTTTGATCTGACGCTACGATGCGTTGTGCGGGATCTGGCCGAGATGGAAGAATGACTCAAAGTGCTCAAGTAAGCCCCTCGTGTCAACATCTGAAAGCCAAAAGTCCGTCTAAAAATATGTAGATGATGCTACCCACTGATTGACTGTGTTTACCAAACAAATTTAGGGAAGAGACAAAGTCTATTAATTAGTTTGACTGCTCCGCGTTGAGTGACACATTACGCCGTTAGCAACGCCTACTGCTGGCACAAAGCGGCCAGTCCTGTTGGCTGTCAGATCCGCTATGAGCAAAAAGTGGAAGCTCATAATTGTTCTCACCTCCGATGGTGCAATACGTAACTTACAGCGCGATAATCTGCAACGAGCCGATCGCTTGGTTCTGCCCTTGGATTAATTTATAATGATTGATATTCACTTTGAATTTTGAAGACATTATACCGCTTGTAATTTCATAGCATAGTTGATGACAGATGATATTCCTGATGGTTTAATTAAGTGATTGCCAACAGTTTAAAAGAGGAATTATGGGCACGGAAATTTCACTTAAGGTTTCAGGTGCAACGCTAGATTGGAGTAAAAATAGCTTAGGTGTTGATCATGGTGCATTGTTCCAGTCAACCGACCACATAATGATACCTCAGCACGAACGCTATGATCTGGAAGAAACCGATGAAATTGATGAAGAAAGACGCCTTCAGTGGACCGTACTCAGGAAGCCTCTTGCAGCAGTAGCTGAACGGGTTGAGTTACTTGGTTTTTCTCTTACTGCTATTCGTGCGGAATATGAAAATCTTGTAAAGCATGAGGTTTATCAAAGAAACGAAATGATTGAAGCCTATCCCGATAATTGGGAACCTTTAGAAAATCTTTTTAGTTTTGATGAGTTTCTGGGCTTACTTAAGAGCTATGATCTGGGGGAGTTAAACGATAAAGATATCGACTTTGATAATTCAAAAAAAACAGAGAATGATAATTTCATTTTGAAGTTATTCCCTAACGACATTTTAAAAAGAATTCCTCTCTATGATCCTTATAACAACTTTTACTGGTCAGAAAAAACAGCGTTTTTCAGTGTCATAAACATACTTCATCCATACTCTATGATCAAACTTTTAAGTGAAAACAAACATAATCTTAGTGAGTATGTCGAGTGGGACTATGGGGAAATAGTCGCTAACGGATGGGTTCACATTAACCAAATAAAAACTGAAATTAACCGTGAAAATTCTTTTCTCATAGCAACTGAAGGTTCCTCGGACTCACATATATTACAAAAGGCATTTAAGCTAATTAAGCCTAGCGTTTGTGAATTTTTTCGTTTCATCGATGTAACATCTGGCCATCCATTCCCCGGCACTGGGGGATTATCAAAGTTTGCTGAGGGATTAGTAAAAATTGATGTACAGAACCAAATCATTTTTGTACTCGACAATGATAGTGAAGGGGTTGAAGCTTTCAAGAAAATCATAAAGATGAAGCTTCCTCATAATATGAGTTGCATATGTCTTCCGAATCTTAAGGAGTTTGAAAGTTTCCCTACTTGTGGCCCAGACGGCCTAACCTTATCCAATATTAATGGAACTGCTGCCGCTATAGAGTGTTACTTGGATTTAACATATAGTGAATATGACTCATACACTGTTAGATGGACTAACTATAAAAAAGAGACCGGGATGTATCAAGGCGCACTTGAATTTAAAGAGTATTACGCAAAAAGATATCTTGATACATCAGAAGCTAAGCTTATCGAAAGTAAATATGACACCTCCAAACTTGAGGCTTTGCTTAATGCGATCATTGATGCTTGTTCCAAATTATCTGGATCAATACGTATTGAAAAAATAAAGAGTCACTATCCAAATATATGGACTGAAGAAAAAGTTTAACTCCATTGAATTATTTTTAACAACCTGAAAATAATATTGTGTATCACGTCATTCAAATATTACAATACGGCATATTGGGTGTCCGTTTCTGGCACAGAACAGACAGCCCTTATAGATGTGACAATAGTAGCGATCACCAAATGCACGAGACCGCTCTAATCAGTTTTATTTAATCAGTTTTGATTGGTGGTCATTCTGGTGGTCTTGACAGGGAGAGTTTTCAGGTTTAGCTTATTTATTAGCCAGCTACTGGCAAAGGCGATCCCAGTCAGAGGAGCCAAATTAGAAAAGCCCGCTTAGGAAACTAAGCGGGCTTTTTGCTTTTGTAATTTTATGGAAGACAGTTTAGGGCGTGATTCGTCAGCCGCCGTAAAATTCGTTATCATCCGCCCCCCACTTTCCTTCCGGCCAGTCTGATGTCAGCCATTATCGATACTTTTATTGCCCCGCCGTGCCATGACCAGATAGATATCCTCTATCAGGACGATCATCTGGTGCTGATCAATAAACCTTCCGGGCTGCTCAGCCTTTCAGGAAAGAATCCGCAAAACCTCGATTCAGTGCATCACCGGCTGGTAAAGCTGTTCCCCGGCTGCACGCTGGTCCACCGTCTTGATTTCGGGACGTCCGGGCTGATGGTGGTTGCCCGCAATAAGGCAATAAACGCCGCACTCTGCCAGCAGTTCAGCAACCGTACGGTGACCAAAGTGTACAGCGCCCTGCTGTGCGGACATCTGGATGAAGACGAAGGGATAATAGACGCGGCGATTGCCAAAGATCCGGCGCTGTTTCCGCTGATGTCGATTTGCGCAATGACGGGTAAACCCGCCCGCTCCCGATATCGGGTCGCTGAGCGGATTTATCACGAGCGGGAAGATGGAAAGTTACTGCCATTGACGCGGGTAGATCTCATCCCGGAAACCGGTCGTACGCACCAGCTGCGCATCCATTGCCAGCAGCTCGGCCACCCTATTTTAGGCTGTGACCTGTACGGTGGCCTTCTGCTGCCAGGCACTGAACGGACACCGCGGCTGATGCTGCACGCCAGTGAGCTGCATTTTGTGCATCCGGTCAGCGAAGAGCCGGTCGCTGCCCGTAATGACAGCCCGTTCTGAAAACGTCGATTACCACATCAAATCATCGGGCACTTTAAAGTCAGCATACGGATCTTCTTCATCCTGCTCTTCCTGACTCAGCGCACTGTTTAGTACGATGCTGCTGGCGTCGCGCTGGGCAATTTTATCGGCGACGCTGGCGGGAATAATCGCATACTGGCTTTCGCCGCTGCTCTCGACCAGCAGACGGGCGATAGCGAGACGGCCGCTGATCAGCTGAGCCTGAGTGGTCTTATCCACAAAGATTTTTTTGATCAAATTATTGTCTGTGAAGTTAAAGCCGATATCGCCTTTTGAATCGATTTTGTTCATTTCAATCAGCTGCTTTACCTGAGCTTTATGTTCTTTCGACAAGGCCGCTTGCTTTTGTTGCTCGCTCAGTTGTTTATCACGCTCAATCTGCGCCTTTTTATTCTCTTCCACTGCTTCTCTGGCCTCACGGGCCTGAACGCGTGATTTTTTCGCCGTTCTCTGGACTTTGTCCATTTTTTTGCTGGACACTAATCCCGCTTTTAGCAGCTGCTCTTGTAAGGTAAGTTTTGTCATGTTCGTTTCTAAATCCGTTGAATAATGTGCGGGATTATACCTGTAATTTTTGATGCTATGCCAGATTGCAGGGGCTGAACACTGTACCGCGTGATTTTTACTCCTCCCGTACCAATAAAACATTGGCGTCACCGGCCAGACCCGCCATATTTAGAGTGACCTGATGATGAACGAAGAAAAAAGGAAAAGCGTATGGATAACAAGTCACTTACCGCTGTAGAGGCGATTGATAAACTCGAAGAGATGTACAATAACTCGGTCGCGGCACTGCGGGATGCGATTAAAGATTTCATCGTTCAGGGCACGCTGCCGGACGTGGCGGCGCGCGCAGCGGGATTATTCGTTTACCCGGAACTACGGGTGAGTTGGGACGGCGTAACGCCCGCTAAAAATCCTACCCGCGCCTATGGCCGCTTTTCTCACCCCGGACGTTATGCCACCACCGTCACCCACCCGGAACTGTTCCACCGTTATCTGATCGAGCAGCTGTCACTGCTTGAGGAAGAATATAATGCGGTGATTGAGGTTGTACCCTCGCAGCAGGAGATCCCCTATTCCTACGTCATCGACGGTTCTGATTTAATGCTCGACCGCTCAATGAGCGCCGGGCTGGCGAAACATTTTCCGACCACAGAGCTTTCGCAAATTGGCGATGAAACCGCAGACGGTCTGTATTATCCCGGCGATACCTTCCCGCTTTCGCATTTTAACGCGCTGCGCGCTGATTTCTCCCTCGCGCGTTTGCGCCATTACACTGGCACGCTTATTGAGCATTTCCAGCCGTACGTGCTGTTCACCAACTACACCCGTTACGTCGATGAATTTGTCAGCTGGGCATGCGCGCAGATTGCCGATCCGGACAGTCCGTACGAAGCGCTGGCCTGTGCGGGCAGCGTGTTTATTACCGCCGATACGCTCTATCCGGAACAGGCCGTTTCGGATCTGGCGTGGAAAAAGCATCAGATGCCCGCCTACCATCTGATTGCCCGCGACGGTGCGGGTATAACGCTGGTGAACATCGGCGTCGGCCCGGCGAATGCCAAAACCATTTGCGATCATCTGGCTGTATTACGCCCGCACGTCTGGCTGATGATTGGTCACTGCGGCGGATTACGCGAAACACAGTCGATCGGCGATTACGTTTTGGCGCATGCTTATCTGCGTGATGATCATGTTCTTGATGCCGTCCTGCCACCGGATATCCCGATCCCGAGCATTGCCGAAGTGCAGCGCGCACTGTACGACGCCACGAAAAAGATGAGCGGCATGCCGGGTGAGGAAGTGAAACAACGCCTGCGCACAGGAACGGTGGTGACGACCGATGACCGCAACTGGGAGCTGCGCTACGCCGCCTCGGCGCTGCGTTTTAATCTCAGCCGCGCGGTGGCTGTGGATATGGAAAGTGCGACGATTGCCGCGCAGGGTTACCGCTTCCGCGTGCCTTATGGCACCCTGCTTTGCGTGTCTGATAAACCGTTGCACGGCGAAATCAAACTGCCGGGTCAGGCCAACAAATTCTATGAAGGGGCGATCTCAGAACATCTGCAAATCGGTATCTGCGCCATCGATCTGCTGCGCGCCGAGGGCGATCATCTGCATTCACGCAAATTACGTACCTTTAACGAACCACCTTTCCGATAATTGTTTTTTAACACTTTAATTACCCCGCTTCTTAAAAAAGACTTTGCATAATGCAGAGTCTTTTACCATCATAAATTAAAACGCTGTTCTACTTTCTGGCATCTGGAATTCTCTTGCAAAACGTCATCGTCTCTTTGCGCAAAGCCATCGAGCGCACGCCCTGGTATCTGAAACGGCGTTCCTACCGCACCCTGTTCTGGCGTGAAATCACGCCCCTCGCCGTGCCTATTTTCTTCGAAAATGCCTGTGTTCTGCTGATGGGTGTCCTGAGTACGTTTCTGGTCAGCTGGCTGGGCAAAGAAGCGATGGCGGGCGTCGGGCTGGCAGACAGTTTCAACATGGTGATCATTTCGTTCTTCGCCGCCGTCGATCTCGGGACGACGGTGGTGGTCGCCTTCAGCCTCGGCAAACTTGATCACGAACGCGCCCGCGCGGCGGCGCGTCAGTCGCTGGCGATCATGACCGTCTTTGCAGTGCTGCTGGCGGTGGCGCTACAGTTTTCTGGCCATGTGATCATCGACATGATCGCCGGTCAGGCAGAACCGCAAGTGAAAGAGATGGCGCTGTCCTACCTGCAAATCAGCAGCTGGAGTTATCCGGCAGCGGCGATTGCGCTGATCGGCTCCGGTGCACTGCGCGGCGCGGGCAATACCAAAATTCCGATGCTGCTGAACGGCGGCATGAACATCCTCAATCTGGTGATCAGCAGCGTGCTGATTTACGGCTGTTTCGGCTGGAACGGACTGGGCTTTATCGGGGCGGGCCTCGGGCTGACCATTGCGCGCTATATCGGCGCGATTGCAGTGATTTATGTGCTGATGGTGGGTTTTAATCCGGCACTGAAAATCTCGCTGAAAAGTTACTTCCAGCGGCTCAATACCAATATCCTGCGCGAAGTGCTGGGGATCGGCATTCCCGCCAGTATCGAATCCGTATTGTTTAACGGCGGGAAATTACTGACGCAGGTTTTCGTCGCCGGGATGGGCACTAACGTGATTGCCGGTAACTTTATTGCTTTCTCGATTGCCGCGCTGATAAACCTGCCGGGGAACGCGCTGGGCTCGGCGTCGACCATTATCGTCGGTACGCGGCTGGGCAAGGGGCAAATCGCCCAGTCCGAGCGCCAGCTGCGTCACATCTTCTGGCTTTCCACCTTCGGGCTATGCGTACTGGCGTTCCTGTCTGTGCCCTTCGCGGGCCTGCTGGCGCGCTTTTACACCAACGAAGAAGACGTGATTGATGTAGTCAAAATCCTGATCTGGCTGAATGCCGCGTTTATGCCGTTCTGGGCCGCCTCCTGGGTGCTGCCCGCCGGTCTGAAAGGCGCGCGTGACGCCCGCTTCACCATGTACGTATCGATGGTGGGCATGTGGGGCTGTCGCATTGTGGTCGGCTATTTCCTCGGCATCGTGCTCGGTTTTGGCGTCGTGGGCATCTGGCTGGGCATGTTCCTCGACTGGATCGTGCGCGGAGTCTTCTTCTACTGGCGCATGGCCAGCGGCCGCTGGCTGTGGAAGTATCCTAAATCGAAGAGAACGCAATAGCCTCTGCGCCCCCCGCCGGTATCGTTGGTGGGGGGCACTTTTTTCGTTTAACCACAGTGGCTAAATCAGCAATCACCTGATAATAAAAAAATATTTCCCCTCCCCACTTCAGCCACCCTACATCCACAAATAATAAAGATCCTAGATCAATAAAATATCAAAAAAAACACAAACCATTGAAATCAAATACTTTTAAATTACTTAATTATTAATTAAGTTAATAGGGGTTTGCTTTACATATACTCATCATTATAGTTTTCGCCATATCATGAATGTTAATTACCCATAGTTAACTCAATCTAATTTAATAATTAATTAAGGTGCACATGAGAAATGAAACCAGAAATCTTCTTATCCTGCTCGGAGGAAGACATAACGATTTCCAGCAGGGTCAGTTTATAACTAAAAATCAGTGGGATAGTATTAATCCGCTAACAAGAAAAGGAGCCTGGACGTATAATAATTATGATGAAAAAGGAGAAGTAACGTCTTATGGCCTGGAAGGTGGCGTTTGCGCGGGATTAGCATCTTGTTACCTTATCGCCGGAAGCCAATGGACTTCATTTACTCACTATATCGCAAGTGAAGCCGGTAAAAGTGTGATTCGTGGAAATCATAATTTTCAAGAACAACTAATATCTAACTGTAAAAATGGATGGTATCACGGGGGCATAATAATACTGGATATTCATAAAATAATACTTAAAAATAACGACGTTACTCATATTAAAAGCGGGAAGGTTCCTTTAAATAATTGCTATAACTCTTTACGTAGGGATGTAGTGTCCAATCTAAATACCAAGATTGGATATTTATTCATCATTAATTCCCCTACGGGAGGGCATGTTTTAGGGTTGAGAGTTGGTCAGGGTACCATTCACTTTTTCGATCCAAATCTGGGTGAATTTATATTACCCTATCGCAAAGCCAATGGCGCTGCTATGGCCCGATTTATCGAATCATTTATTCGTAATGAATATCCATCATACAATGAACTTTATGTCCATTGCTTTAATGTTCGTTAATTAATGTAATTTATTGCAATTATAATAAGGGACGATATTCCCACGTCGATTATCATTGAAATATCAGGGAAAATAATTCAGCTAACGGCGTTTGCGATGTCCGCGTCATAAGGGCTAGCCCCATACCTGACCACAAACGCCTGTTAACTTTTTAGTCAGCAATAACCTGCTTTTGCAAATCCACCGACGTTTTAGATTTCTGGCAGCAAAGGTAAATAATCCCCAGCAGCGGGATCCAGCCAAGCAGAATGCCAAGCACTACGTTCATCACGGCGTAAGTTTCCTGCGCAGCATATTGTAGCAGGATGATATTAAGTAACCGCGATATAACACCCGCCAGATAGACGCCGCCAAACCACCAACCGGAGCGGCCAATATCGTGCATACGGCGGATACCGACGGCGAGAAGAGGCAGCGCCAGTACCAGGGCGAAAAGACTGTACGCCATGCCGGCATAGAGCACGCCGATGTAAGGATCCCCCGCCATGGAGAAGAACGAAATGGTGCCCATCACCAGCAAAATCATTAACAAGATATTACCCAGCGTGAAGACCCAAAATTCCTTTCTGGGCGCCCTGCCCGCAAATTTCACATAGCCTTTCCAGCCTTGTAAATAACACTGCCATAAGGTCATTCCTTCATTTCCTTTTGTCTTTTTAAAAGTCTGAGGGATTTAAACCGTTTCTTACTGGCCGCGCAACTGCGAAGCGAGTTTATCAAGCTGATCGGCGATCTGGTTCAGGTCTTTGTCCTGTTCACCCGGCGCACGGGTGGAATTACGCACAACCAGCTTTGCCGGTAACACTTTGGAGACCGTAACGTCATTATTTGTCGCCAGCAGCCGTTCTACCGCCTCTTTGCTCTGCAAATCCAGGTCCAGCGACACTGTGGTCAGCGCCGGATGAAAGAACGCGCTGTCGTAGGTGTCATCGTAGCCGACGATCGATACCTGCTGCGGGATAGCGACATTGTGCTGATGCAAGGCGCTTATCACGCCGAGCGCCATCTGGTCATTTCCCACCAGCACCGCAGTAAACTGCGGCGTCTCACGCAGCATCTGCAATGCATTGTAGTAACCGCTTTTCGCGCTCCAGTCACCGTGGATAACGGTCACCGGCTGTAACCCTTTTTCCGTCAGCGTCTCCTGCCAGCTTTTCAGGCGCAGACGCGATGACACCGAATCCTCCGGCCCCGCCAGCAGCGCGAACTCCCGGTGGCCTAGCTCCAGCAGATATTCAACGCTGGCGCGTGAACCGTCGGCGGGGTTGAAGCAAACGTTAAATACCGGACTGGTCGGATCGACGTCCACAAACAGGCAGAGAATATCGCGGTTATTCTCATAAATTTGCTCCGCTTCATCGCTCTCCAGCGGGATGTTGATGATCACACGATCGACCCGCTGGGATTTCAGCTCGTTAATGGAGTCCTGAATGCTCTGATTCACGTCCTCATCAATCATCGAAATCAGCACCTGATAACCGGCCTGATACGCATATTTTTTGACGGAGGCGGCTATCTGCGAAGGTGCGTGGAGCGCCAGCGAGGTGGTGACCAGCCCCAGCGTGAAACTTTGTTTACCGACCAGCTGCTGTGCCAGACGGTTCGGTACATAACGCAGGACTTCAATTGCCTGCTCGACTTTAAGACGGGTGGCGTCAGAAACGTTGGCTGACTTGTTTAAAACCCGCGAAACGGTCTGATAAGACACACCGGCATAGCGGGCAACATCTTCTAACGTCGAACTTTTCGATTTCATTCTCTTTCCCTGCTGGAACCCGTGAACGTAGCTTACCCCCACATCAATCGACTCAAACTACGGGATCTCATCTAAAAGTTCAATCTGGCGTACCAAACACTGCATAAGTTATACGTTAACATTGCATAATCTTGTGATTTAAATCACTACCCGTTTATTTATACACCACAAGTTCTGGATCTAAATCACAATTCAGGATGTGTAAAATTGATCATTATTGTTTCTGGGTATCTTATAGATTCCGTAAATGTGAACGTCATACAATCATAAGGAAAAAGAATGAAACACAACTTACGCACTCTGGCTGTGGCGGTTTCCCTCGCCATCACGGCAAGCCCGGCAGTGGCAAACGATATTGATTTTCATGGCTATCTGCGCTCAGGGCTGGGTGTTTCCGGCAGCGGCAGCTTAGAACAGTTCCAGAAAAATAAAGTCGGTCGTCTTGGCAACGAAAACGATACCTACGGCGAAGTCGAACTGGGCAGTGAAGTTTATAAAAAAGATGATGTGAGTTTTTATGTTGATTCCATGGTCAGCATGGTCTCCGACGGCTCAAATGATGATGAAAGCACCGTCAACGATGACGCGCAGTTCGGCCTGCGTCAGTTGAACCTGCAAATCAAAGGGCTGGTGCCGTGGGATAAAGATGCGGTGATCTGGGGCGGGAAACGCTATTACCAGCGCCATGATTTACACATCATCGACACCAAATACTGGAACATTTCCGGGGCCGGAGCCGGGGTGGAAAACCTGAAGCTGGGCGAAGGCGCGCTGTCTGTGGCGTGGATCCGTGGCGATGCCAATGACGTGGATTACCGCGTCGACGGCGATAACGACGTCAACATCAACTACATCGACGTGCGTTATGCCGGGATCAAACCGTGGAACGGCGCGTGGATGGAAATCGGTGCTGACTACGCCATGCCGAACCTGACGCACGATCAAAAAGAGTACGGCGGTCTGTACGACGCGGATAACGGCGTGATGCTGACCGGCGAAATCAGTCAGGACATGTGGGGCGGCTACAACAAACTGGTTTTACAGTACGCGGACAAAGGTCTGGCGCAGAACATGATCTCTCAGGGCGGCGGCTGGTATGACATGTGGAACTACACCAATGACGCCACCGGTTATCGCGGCATCATAACCGGTCTGATTCCGATCACCAGTAAATTCAGCCTTAACCACGTGCTGACCTACGGTCATGCGGATAACATCACGGCATACACTGACACCACCGAACTGGTCTCGCTGGTTGGCCGCGCGCAGTATCAGTGGACGGATTACGTGCGTACCATCGGTGAAGTCGGTACTTTCTACCAGAAAGACGATTACAAGAACGGCTCTAACTACAAACAGGGCGGCCAGAAATACACCCTGGCGATGGGCCTGGCGGCAGGTCCTGAGTTTATGTCCCGTCCTGAACTGCGCGTGTTTGCGTCTTATCTGAATGACTCAGAGCATGGCGATACGTTTGAAGATCACACCAAATCCGACACCTGGAACTTTGGGGTTCAGGTTGAAGCCTGGTGGTAAGTTGTTTGTTCATGAAGTAAACGTTATGCCTGAAATACCGTATTAAAATAAATCTGTGTCTGATGATATTAAGAAATAACCTCATTGTTATAAATGCTCAGGGTTTAACGCATTTTCTCTTGTAGGGGATCGTGACGTTTTTTGTGCCCGCACAGCAGCATCGTTATTATTACTAAAGTGTCAAAGTAAATAAAAAAGGCAGCCAAATTATCTGGCTGCCTTTTTATTATTTCAGTGTATTTTAAATTTAAATAACCTTAATTACTCTGCAAACCAAACTTCTCAGTCATCAGTTTCTTCAGGCTGTCGGACTGCTTGCCGAATATCGCATGTACTTCCTGGCCGATAATCACCACGCCAATTGCACCGGTCTGCTGGATAGCGCCGGAGTTAACGCGCTTTAACTCTCTGACTTTCACACGCAGACGGGTAATACAGGCATCGACATTTATAATGTTATCGCGCCCGCCGAGCGCCTCTATTAATAACGCTACGTCGGTGGACGGCGGCACTTCATCTTTCAGGTTTTTATTCTTCGCCGAGAACACATGCATAAAGTCTTTAATATTGACCATGATTAATCCTCTCTTGCAGAAATGAAAAAACGTGCGGCAGGGAATATTCCCCACGGCACGTCAGGAGTAAAAATTATTGTGTAATTTTACGCGTCAGGATCTGGCATCCAAATGCCGGTAACGTCAGTTTGCGCGGCAGATTTCCACCGTGAACGATATCCTGATAATCCTGCGGCAACACAACGGTCTGACTATCAGCATTGTAGTTTTGCAGGAAGATAAATTCACTTTCGCCATCGGTACGGCGTGCGGCGCTAACCCCTTCCGGCAGCGGCGTATTGATGGCGCGCGGCAGGTTCATCTCTTTGGCAAGCGCGGTGAAGAAGTCCGCGTGGAACTGCTGATCGTTGCGCGACGCCACGTAGTACGCCTGCCCCTGGCCGTACAGATTCACCGTCACCGCCGGATTACCGGCATAGAAATCGTCGCCATACGTGGCCAGCGCCGCCGCCCCTTCCAGATGGATCACTTCACACAGCTGCGAGGCGCGATAGGGACCGCTGAGCCCCAGCACGTTACCTTCGACACCGGCGACGCTGTTGTGCTGGTCATCGGTCAGGCTGTCGATCTCTTCCGCCCAGATACCCAGCACTGGACGCAGCGGTCCGGGGAATCCGTTAAGGAAGCACAAATCCGTTTCGTTGACGATGCCGCTCCAATAGGTCGCGACAAAGCGACCGCCCGCCTGAACAAAGGCGCTGATGCGCTCACCGACGCCTTCGCGCACCATGTAAAGCATCGGGGCGATCACCAGATCGTAGCCCTGTAAATCGCCGTCAGCGTTGATCACGTCTACCGCAATGCCCTGCGCCCACAGTGCGCGATAATGGTCGGCGACGGTATTTTCGTAATGCAATCCGGCGTTACGCGGCCCCATGGCATCGTCCATTGCCCAGCGACTTTCCCAGTCGAAGATAATGGCGACTCTGGCTTCCACACGACTGCCCGCCACCGGCGCTAATGCCGTTAAAATCGAGCCGAGTTCTGCGACTTCGCGCCCGACGCGGGTATCTATGTGCCCGACGTGATCGACCACCGCACCGTGAAATTTCTCGGAAGAACCACGGCTTTTACGCCACTGGAAATACTGGACGGAATCCGCACCGTGCGCAACCGCCTGCAGGGAAGACAGAATATGCATTCCCGGCTTTTTCAGTTTGCTGGTCGGCTGCCAGTTGGTGAAACTCGGCGTCGATTCCATCAGTACAAAAGGCTTGCCCTGTTTGAGGGTGCGCATCAGATCATGATACATCGCGGTATACGCCGCGAGACCGATGTCATCCTGACGGGTATGCCACATCGGGTAGCTGTCCCAGGAGATGAAATCCAGCACCCCGGCAAGTTTCCAGTAATCGTAATCGTAGAAATATTCCATGAAATTAGTGGTCGCCGGTAACGCCGGGTTTTCGGCTTTCAGCGGACGGATTTCATCGCTGCAAAAACGCGTGACCTGATCGGTGTTAAAGCGTCGCCAGTCGAGATTCAGACCGTGAACGCCGCTCTCGCCCTGTGGCGACGGTGATTCGAGCTGCGACCAGTCGGTGTATGTGTGGCTCCAGAAGGTACTCCACCAGGCTTTGTTCAGCGCATCGAGCGTAACGTAGCGTGCTTTCAGCCAGTCGCGGAATTGCCCCTGACAGGTGTCGCAGTGGCATTCACCGCCATATTCATTGGAGATGTGCCAGCCAATCACTGCCGGATGGTGCGCATAACGTTTCGCCAGCTGGCCGTTCATCAGCTGCACTTTCTCGCGGTAAACCGGTGAGCTCATGCAATGATTATGACGCCCGCCGTGCAGCGCCGGAACGCGGTCGCGCCCGACGCGCAGAACCTGCGGGTATTTCTGCGACATCCACGCCGGACGCGCGCCGCTTGGTGTGGCGAGAAACACCGAAATACCGTTTTCATGCAGGCGGTTTAGCACCTGATCCATCCAGTCAAAGGTGTAGCGGCCTTCTTCAGGCTCCAGCGCTGACCAGCTGAAAATCCCCACTGACATCACGTTGCAGCGTGCTTCTTTCATCATTTCGACATCGCGCACCAGCACATCGGGGTGATCCAGCCATTGCTCAGGGTTGTAATCCGCGCCGTGTAACAGACCGGAAATCTTACTGCTCAGAAGAGGGAATTTCGTCATGCTTAATCCTTTAAATCCGTAAGAAATAGACAGTGCTCCCCGGCCAAGGTGACCGGGGAAAAGGGAATCAGTTGAAGACTTTGATGGAAGGTAAAACCTGACCGTCACAGCTGAACAGCGCCTGATTTTCGCGGGCGTTGCCCTCTTTCCAGTGGTCATTGATGTAGGTCATTCCGGCCGGTGTCGCCCAGCCCGCACCGTTAACCGGGATCCAGGTCGGCTCCCAGTAGAACAGCCCTTTGCCACGGTTATCCGGGACGGCGACCAGACTTTTTATCATGGCGCTGAGGAAGTCGGCCTGCCCCTGCACGGTGCCCGGGTAGCCGCCGTCTTTGGCTTCTTTCTCGTTGAAACTGTTCTCGGCGGCATCACAGTTTTGGGTGCTGTAGCCGTACGCCACTTCCACGACGATCACGTCTTTGTTGTAGCGTTTACTGATGTCGTCCATGTTAGTTTGCAGCGCCGAAATCGGACCGTTCCAGTAGGTATAAAACGACAGGCCAATCACGTCGTAAGGTACGTTGCGCTGATTGATTTCATCGAACCACCAGCGGAAGGTGTCATTCTTAGTGCCTTCGGCCAGATGCAGCATGATTTTGATTTTCGAAGGATCTTTCTCATCCGCCCGCACGCCGGAAATCGCCGCATTCAGCAACCCGGCCAGACGGTCAAACTCACCGCCGCCCTCGCCCCAGCTTTTGCCTTCCGGCCACAAAATCCCGCCGTTCATTTCGTTGCCGACCTGCACCATATCCGGCACCACGCCCTGCTGGCGGAACTGCGCGATCACGTCACGGCTGTAATCGTGAATGGCGGTTTTCAGCTGCGGATAATCCATCTTCGCCCAGCTTTTCGGCTTGAACTGTTTGCCCGGATCGGTCCAGAAATCGCTGTAATGGAAATCCAGCAGGATTTTGAAGCCCTGCGCTTTGGCACGTTTCGCCAGTTCCAGCGTGGTCGCCAGATCGTTATTGCCGCCGCCGTACGGTTTACCCGCCGCATCTTTCGGATCGACCCACAGCCGCAGGCGCACGTAGTTAAACCCGTTTTGTTTGAGGATAACCATCGCGTCCTGTTGCTTGTGGTTCTGATCAAAAAACTTACCGCCGTGTTTTTCGACGTCAATCAGCGTGGAAATGTCCGCACCTTTGATGAAATCTGCCGGAACGTTG
This sequence comes from Rahnella inusitata, assembly GCF_965118895.1. GTDB lineage: Bacteria > Pseudomonadota > Gammaproteobacteria > Enterobacterales > Enterobacteriaceae > Rahnella > Rahnella inusitata_A. The sequence goes on along the minus strand of NZ_CBCPJJ010000005.1, from coordinate 26,994 downwards.
GCGACCTTTTTGATGTTGACGCTTTCAGCCGCACAGGAAAATGACATCGCCAGCAACAGGCAGGCAATCGTGCTTTTATTGAAAATCTTTTTATTCAGCAAAGTCATGATGATCATCCTTTAGTACTGCCGGCGGTCAGGCCGGAGACGAAGTATTTTTGTAAGGCGAGATAAAAAATAGCGACCGGCACTGCGATCAGCACCGCACCGGCGGCGTACATGGTGTAGTTCGCCCCCATTTTCTGCGCGACCAGGTTGTACAGGCCGATCGGCAGCGTGTATTTATCCGGCGTGCGCAAAATGGTGCTGGAGAGAATGAAATCCCCTAACGGCCCGGTGAAGGAGAACAGCGCAATGACTGCCAGAATTGGCTTCGACAGCGGCATGATGATTTCGATGAAGATGCGGAAATTGCCCGCACCGTCCATCCGCGCTGATTCATCCAGATCTTTTGGAATGGCGTCCAGATAGCCTTTCATCAGATAGGTATTCATCGGGATCATGCCGCCGACGTAAATCAGCACCAGCGCCAGATGGCTGTTGATAAGCCCCAGAAGCTGCGCCAGCACGAAGATGGCGATCAGCGCCGAAAACTGCGGGATCATCTGCAATAGCAGGAACAGCATCAGCCCGTCTTTGCGCCCCTTAAAGCGAAAGCGCGAGAAGGAATAGGCGGTGAAACTGACGCAAATCAGCGTCAGGATCATGGTCAGGAAACTGATTTTCATCGAGTTCCAGTACCAGCCGACGTAATTCACGTCACCGTTAAACAGGTCTTTGTAATGCTGGAAAGAGACGTTCTCCGGGATAATCGACGTACTGAGCAGGCTGTTACCGGCATTCAGTGAGGCGCCGACGGTCCAGATCAGCGGATAAATAATAATGACCGCCACGATCAGTAACAGGAAATAACTCAGCGACAGGCGGATAAACTTACTTCTTTTAATACTGCTGTTTTTACTCATCACCCTGCTCCCGCTTACGCCATATCATCTTGTTTAAATGAATTGGTTGAACGGAATTGCCACAGCGCAATACCGACAACAAATATTGACAGCAAAATCGTAATGGTTGCGGCAATGGCATATTGCGATGACGACATGGTCAGTTTATATATCCATGACACCAGAATATCCGTTCCTCCCGCATTCGAACCGGCCACAGCCGGGCCACCGTTATTAAACAGATAGATAATATTGAAGTTATTAAAGTTGAAGGTGTATTGCGTAATAATGATCGGCGCAATGGAATACAACACCAGCGGCAGCGTAATGGTTTTTAACTTCTTCCAGGTACTCGCGCCGTCCATCGTCGCCGCTTCATATAAATCATTCGGGATCGCCTGCAATACGCCGGTGGTCATTGCGAAGACAAACGGGAAGCCCAGCCAGGTCTGCATCATGATCAGCGCAGTTTTGGTCCAGAACGGATCCGTCATCCACGCTTTCGGCTCAATCCCTAACGCGGCCAGAATGCCGTTGTTGATAACACCAAAGGTATCGTTAAACATCCCGGCGAACACCAGAATGGTCACAAAGCCAGGCACCGCCCAGGGCAAAATCAGGATAGTGCGGATCAGCGCCTTGATGCGTAAATCTTTCTGATTTACCAGAATCGCCAGCATCACGCCGACGGTACATTGCAGCGTGGTCGCCAGCACGGTCCAGACTACCGTCCACTGTAAAACGTCCAGCAGCGTTGAGCGCCAGATGTTCAGCGTGAAGATATTAATAAAGTTTTTGAACCCAACCCAGTCGACCAATTTCGCCGGCGGCGTGTGGTACAAATTATAATTAGTAAACGCGATGGAGAAGCCGAAAATAATCGGAAATACCACCACAAACACCAGCAAAATAAAGCCTGGCGTTATCATCAGATAAGGAAAGCCTTCGCGAAGCAGTAAATGATACTGCTTTCTGACGCCGGGTAATTCCATACCCAGATCACGTCGTTTTCCGTTCACCCACGCATCGCGCAGGCTCCAGTAATAAAAACCAACGCCAAAGGCGGCGATCAGGACGCTGATAATCCCTTTAGCCAGCAGGAAGATGGAATTATCGCGCGGAACTTCTTCGCCCAGCGTATATAACCCCCACAAGCCCTGTTGCAGAAAATCATAAAATACCCCGGCGAAGCAAAACAGAATGATAAAAAAGATGACTCCCTTGGCCCATTGTCGGTTATAGAACTGACCAAAACCGGGGATCAGCGCCGCAGCCAGTGCCACCGGCGCATGGTGGCTGGCGGAGTGTGGCACGTGGTTTTCCTCGTCAAGACGCATAGACACAAAGATATTCCTTTCACTGGTGAGGGAGTGAAATCACTCCCTCCATTCAGACGTACTGGCTGGTAAGCGAATAATTTAGCGAATTACTCGTTGCTGGCTTTTGCCGCTTCAATTTGCATCTGGATGTTTTTCACGGCGTCATTGAGCGCGGCCTGCACCGGCTGCTTGCCGGTCACGCCGAGCTGGATGCCGTTGTTAGCCGGTCCCCAGACTTCCTGCATTTCCGGTACGCCCGGCATAGCGGTCGCATGGGTGGACTGTAACGCCACCGCGTTGGCTTTTTCATCGTTCTTAATCATCGGATCATTGACCAGCGCAGTCAGTGCCGGGATTTCCTTGGTCACTTCGTAACGCACCTTGGCGTACTTAGGCTGGTTGATGAAAGTGATGAATTTCTCTGCCAGCGGTTTCTGTTTGCTGTAGGTCGATACCGCATACCCTTTCACACCGAGGAAAGAGCTCATCGGTTTGCCATTGGGCAACAGCGGTAACGGTTTCACGCCGTAGTTGATGCCCGCCGCTTCATACGGCTGGAACGCCCACGGGCCGGTGATCACTGCCGCCGCTTTCTTTTCAGTAAACAGGGAATCGATGGCGTTCAGGCCGTTATCGCCGGTGATGCCCGCAGGGAATAATCCGTCGGCATAGAATTTTTTCAGATAGGTCACAGCTTCGACGCTGCCGGGTTTATTCAGGCCGATGTCTTCAACGTTCAGCTCGCCTTTGGCGTCTTTCCCAAATATGTAGCCGCCCATTGATGAAATCGCGCCGTAGGCGTAATACACCTCATCGAATTTGGCCAGCAGGCCATATTTGCCTTTCGCCCTTTCCTCTTTGGAGAAGGCGTAATACTCATCGAGGGTATCCGGCGCTTTTGGCAGCAGGTCCTTGTTGTAAATCAGCACCAGCGTTTCGACCGCTTTCGGCACGCCATAGGTTTGCCCTTTCAGCTGGAACGCGTTGATCGCCGACGGCGTAAAGCTGTCAGTGAACGCTTTGTCGAGCGTCAGCGGCGCCAGTAATCCCTGAACCACGGCGGTGCCAAGCTGGTCATTGGGGATCACCACCACGTCAGGACCAATCCCCGCCGGGCCATCCAGACGCAATTTTTCGGTTTGCTGCGCGTAAGGCGTTTCCTGCACGACGACTTTGACGTTGTTCTCTTTTTCAAAGTCTTTAACGGCGTCGGCAATACCTGAAGATTTCTTAATATCTTCCCAGACAAGTAACTGACCCTCGGCTGCCCGGACGGCCTGGCTGCTAAGGCTTAATGACATCAGTACCAAGGCAGTAAGGTGTGTAATTTTCATTGTTGCTCCTGGATGTGAAGGTATAACATTTTTGTGTGAAACCTGACGACACCCAATCAACAACCCATGCTAAAAAAACCCTTAAAACCTGTACGCACGGTGATTAATGTCGCTCTTGAATTCGTGTTATACGTTAAACTTTGAATAACAAAATCACTACCAAAAGATGTGTATTGTGTGATCTGCTCTCCAAAATTCGAACCGCCCTGTGCAAACGTTTACACAAGGTGGTTATAGTCCGAAATATCAGCGGTATGAATCTTTAAGAGGTCAAACATGTCCAGCATCAGACTCAAAAATGTGGTGAAGCGTTTCGATAAGACAGTGACGCTGCATAACATCAATATTGATATTGAAGATGGCGAATTCACGGTGTTCGTCGGGCCGTCCGGCTGCGGAAAATCCACATTGCTGCGCATGATTGCCGGGCTGGAAGAGATTACTGAAGGTGATGTATATATCGGTGAGCAGCGGGTGAATGACGTCGATCCGTCACGACGCGGTGTGGCGATGGTGTTTCAGTCGTATGCGCTTTATCCACACATGACGATTGCCGAGAACATGGGGTACGGGCTGAAAGTGAACGGCGTACCAAAAGAGGAAATCCGCCATCAGGTGGAGATGGTCGCCAAAACCTTACAGCTTTCCCATCTGCTGGACAGAAAGCCGAAACAGCTTTCCGGCGGTCAGCGCCAGCGCACCGCCATCGGACGGGCGATTGTACGCAATCCTCAGGTGTTTATGTTCGATGAACCTCTTTCCAACCTCGATGCCGAACTGCGCGTGGACATGCGTCTGCACATTTCTAAACTGCATCAGGAACTGAAAACCACCATGGTGTATGTCACCCACGATCAGACCGAGGCGATGACGCTGGCGGATAAAATTGTGGTGATGAATTACGGAAAAGTGGAACAGATGGGCGCGCCGATGGATCTCTACTACAACCCGGTGAATAAATTCGTCGCCGGTTTCATAGGTTCGCCGAAGATGAATTTCCTGCCCGCCGAGGTGATCAGCTGGCAGCCGGAGCGGCTGGAAGTCCGCCTGACGCCGGAGAAAACCCTGACGCTGGCCCTGCGCACCAGCGAACTGGCTATCGGTGATGCCATTACGCTCGGTATCCGCCCGGAGCACTTATTATCGAAAGAGACGGAAAATCAGCTGGAGTTTAACTGCGAAGTGGTCGAGCGACTGGGCAACAGTACGTACCTGTTCGGCCAGTGCTACGGCACCGACGGTTTCAAAATGCTGCTGCCAGGTGACATGGCGTTCAATCCGTACCAGAGCCTGACCACATGGTTTGATGCCGATCGCTGCATGGTGTTCAACGACGCCGGTCTGCGTATCAGCGCGGCAAGTTTGTCTCATCTTCACTAACCGCCACATCCCCTCCTGTAAAATTCGGGCGTAAAAAAACCGGGCATAAACCCGGTTTTTTGCTTTTAGCAGTAACGAAATTACTTGGTTTCGTTCGCTTTGATTTCGCCCATCGCTTTCAGCTTTTTGGACATTTCACGACGTTCTTTCGACAGGTCTGCATTACGGATGATGTAGTCATCAACGCGATCTTCATAGTCGCCGCGCATGCTGGCAATGATTGCCTGAATTTCGTCGATGCTCATGCCTGGCTTAATGTAATCGCTCAGGTTGTCGAGCAACAGAACGCGCTTCTGGTTATCGCGGATTTTCTTTTCGTTGTCAGCAATTTCACGTTGTAATTTGTTTTTACGACGGAAAATACGCACGAACTCCAGAACGTTCTGGAAGCTAGGCTTATTGATATTGTCCATTTTAACACCTTCGATTAAGTTACACAGATTCAGTGACTGACTTGTCGCAACCGCTTTGCCTACAAAGAATAACAACTTAGCAAAAAGCGTAGCAAAATTCGTGCTGCGCGCTCAGATAATCGTCCAATAACGTCATCTTACCCGTTTTAGGCCGCAGACAAAAATCCCTTCACGCTTTCGGCGTTTTAACGCTGCTTATTTGAGCTTCTTCTTTCTGCATCACCATGGTGATCAGGTCACCCATGGATTTGAGTTGCTCCGCCACCTGCGCACTCAGCCAGACGTAGCCATACACCTGCGCTTCCAGATGGTGGGCGGCATTCATTTCGGTCATCAGCGCTTTCAGCTCTTCCGCCGATTCATTCAGCTCATTGGAAATTTTCAGTTCATCGCCGCGCGTACCGTTGAGCAGCATCAGGCTCAGTTTTTCCAGCGTATCAAGCATCAGCAGCTGTGCGCTGCGTAAGGTGCGGGCATTGAGCATCAGAAAATGGCTTTCGCGGGAACTCCAGTAGGCATCGGCCAGCAGCTCAAGCGTGCACAGCAGATTACGGCTCAGTGTCTGGATAGCGTCAAACGCCTCGCGCGGCACACGGGTTTCTTTACTCGATGGCGCAAACAGGGAACGCATCTTGACCATCTGGCTCATGGCATTTTTCAGCTTACGATCCAGATGCGGGCGTTCCAGCAGGTTCGGCGACAGCCACGCGCTGTAGATTTTATTCAGCGACATCAGATAATCTGCCATCTGCATACGCCAGTGAATGAAGGCGCGCTGCGGATAAATACTGGCAAACAACAGCGCCAGCAGGGATCCGAAAATGACATCACCGGAACGCCACAGCGCCATTTCCATATCCCCCGGCCCCGCCCCGCATACTACCGCCAGCGTAATACCGATCAGCAGCGCCATGTAAGGCCGTTTGCCGAGGGTCAGATACCCGCTGACAAACATTACCAACGCGCACCAGACCAGCATCACCGGCAGGGAATAAAGCTCGAGCCACAGGGCAATCAGCCCCGACGCAGCTCCGAGCACCGTGCCGGTCACGCGTTCCATCACCCGTTGAACCACGTTTCCCCAGAATGAAATCGGCCCCATCACCACCACCAGCGTGATCAGCGGCCAGGTGCCTTCAGGAATATGGGTCAGGCGTACGATAAGGAACGTCAGGATAAACGCCAGCGCGATACGCAGCGCATGGGTGACCCGATAATTGCGGTAGATGACGTTATCCAGCGGAGAAATTTTCTTGTCGAGACGCACGTTTAGCCAGCCGTAGGCGAAAGTTAAATGATGCCGCTAGTTTAGCTGAGTTAATAAAGTGGATCACCCCGGTTTGGTCAGGGTTTGGGGAGATGGGGACGGAAAATCCCGGCGTTTTTAGTACCGTCTTCCAGAGCAGAGGATTTTGTCATGACATCAGGCCGACGGATGGTATCCTATCCGCAGTTTCGTCCCATTCCCGCAGTGATAAGGTTATCTCCGTAATGTCAGACAAGCCGCAAAAAACCTTTTATTTCCACGATTACGAGACATTCGGTAAAAATCCGGCGCTGGATCGTCCGGCACAATTTGCCGGGGTAAGAACTGACGAAGATTTCAATATCATCGAAGAACCGTTAGTCATCTATTGCCGCCCGTCTGACGATTATCTGCCAGAGCCGGAAGCGGTGATGATCACCGGCATTACGCCACAAATCGCTCTCGAACGCGGCGTGAACGAAGCGGAGTTTACCGCGCAAATCCATAAAGCCTTCAGCGTACCGGCCACTTGTATCGTCGGGTATAACAACATCCGTTTCGACGATGAAGTCAGCCGCAACATTCTGTATCGCAACTTTTACGACCCGTACGCCTACAGCTGGCAGAATGGCAATTCCCGTTGGGATTTACTCGACGTGATGCGCGCCTGCTACGCGCTGCGCCCGGAAGGCATCAACTGGCCGGAAAATGACGAAGGCTTCCCGAGTTTCCGCCTTGAGCACCTGACCAAAGCCAACGGTATCGAACACGAAAATGCTCATGATGCGATGGCTGACGTTTACGCCACCATTGCCATGGCCAAGCTGGTGAAGCAGGCGCAGCCGCGTCTGTTCAGCTTCCTGCTGGAGCATCGCAGTAAACACAAACTCAACCAGCTTATCGACATCCCGTCTATGGCACCGCTGGTTCATGTCTCCGGTATGTTTGGTGCCGCACGCGGCAACACTGCGTGGGTCGCGCCACTGGCGTGGCATCCTGAGAATAAAAATGCCGTGATCATGTGCGATCTGGCCGGTGATATGTCGACGCTGCTGGATCTCGATCCCGATCAGATGCGCGAACGTCTGTACAGCCGCCGCGATTCGCTCGAGCCCGGCCAGTCTCCTCTGCCGGTCAAGCTGGTACACATCAATAAATGTCCGGTGCTTGCCCCGGCAAAAACGCTGTTGCCGGAAAATGCCGAGCGCTTAGGAATTGATCGTCAGCGTTGTCTGGAGAACCTGCAACTGCTGCGTCAGAATCCACAGGTGCGCGATAAGGTGGTGACAATGTTCGCCGAAGCCGAGCCTTTTGTCGCCTCCGAGGACGTTGATGCCCGCCTGTATGACGGTTTCTTCAGCGACGCCGATCGCGCCGCGATGCGCATTCTCCTTGAAACTCGCCCCGAGAACCTCCCTGCGCTGGATCTGACGTTTAACGATTCACGTATCGAACCTCTGTTGTTTCGCTTCAGAGCGAGGAATTATCCCGAGACGCTGACGGACGCCGAACAAAAACGATGGATGGCGCACCGGCAGACGAAGCTCACTAATGAGCGCGTGCAGGCGTATATTTTTGAGCTTGAATCGCTCTATAACTTGCATGAGGGGGATGCGGAGAAGATAGCGCTTCTCGGGGCGCTGTTTGAATATGGGAAAAAGTTGGTTTCGTAGATTGCACAAGAGCCGCAATGGCGGCTTTTTAAATCTGATCGAGAATATTTCGGTTTCTCAATATCTGTAATTGCCTGACCTTTCGCGCCGAAACCGACCCGAGGGAAAAGCTTTTCCCCTCGGGACTCCCCTCGCTTTTTCAAACCAGTGCCATGCAAATCGGCTATGTTTCATAAACTCCCGCTATTACCGCAACTTGGCCCGCCCGGATCACTTTAAAAGCAAAACACTTTGCTCAAAATTCATCTGGTTTTGACTTTGAAAAATGGTGAAATGGCGCGATCAAAAAATCCTGCCGAACGGAGCGGCTTCGAGACCTTAGGCTCGAAGACCGAGAGAGGGCACCGCGTAGCGGCAGGGTTTTAGCCACACGCGAAACTCGCAGAACACGTCCATCGGCCAGACAATAGCGCGTGTTTGAAAAAGCGGGGGGAATGCAAAGGGGGAAAGCACTTCCCCCTTTGCTCGGTTTCGGCGCTGCGCGTTAAGAGATCACCGCAATTAAGAAACCGAAATCATCTCGATCAGATTTGAAAGGCCGCCATTGCAGCGGCCTTCTGCAAAAAAAGTTTCCGGCCCTTTCCAAAGGGCCATCCATCACGCCTCGGGGGCGATTTCTCCGCTCATCTGCGGTGGCTGCTTCCTGAAAGCATTGGTAATAAATGCCAGGTATCCCAACCCAATCGCGCCCCAGACCAGACCCAGCGTCATTGAGCTCGATTCCAGGTTCAGCCACAGGGCACCGACGGTCAGTGCGCCAATCACCGGCAGGATCAGATAATGGAAATGATCTTTAAAGGTTTGGTTACGCTTCTCACGAATGTAGAACTGCGAGATTACCGACAGGTTCACGAAGGTGAAAGCGACCAGCGCACCGAAGTTGATAAGCGCCGTCGCGGTTACCAGATCGAACGTTATCGCTGACATCGCAACAACCCCTACCAGCACGACGTTGAACGTCGGGGTACGCCATTTCGGGTGCACATAACCGAACACTTTTTCCGGGAAGACGCCGTCGCGGCCCATCACGTATAACAAACGTGATACGCCCGCATGAGCGGCCATGCCGGAGGCCAGAACGGTCACGCAGCTAAAGCACAAGATGACGGACTGGAAGAATTTACCGGCCACGTACAACATGATTTCAGGCTGAGAAGCGTCCGGATCTTTGAAGCGCGAAATGTCCGGGAAGTACAGCTGCAGGAAGTAAGACACCACTACGAAGATGATGCCGCCGATCAGCGCCGTCAGGAAAATCGCTTTCGGAATGACTTTACCCGCGTTTGGCGTTTCTTCAGACAACGAGCTGATGCCGTCGAAGCCGAGGAACGAGAAGCACAGGATAGTCGCACCGGTAATCATCGGCACCACATGCGCGTTTTCACTGAAGAACGGCTTGGTGGTCGCCAGCGTTCCCATACCTTCGCCCATGTACACGCCATGCACCAGCAGCCCGAGGAAGACCACCATGATCGCAACCTGAACGACCACGATAATACTGTTCAGGTTCGCTACCACTTTAATGCCGCGCAGATTGAACGCAGTCATCAGTGCGACCAGCGCGGTAACGAAGATCCACGACGGAATGCCCGGGAAGATGGCTTCCAGGTAAATTTTTGCCAGCAGGATGTTGATCATCGGCATGAACAAATAGTCCAGCAGAGATGACCAGCCCACCATAAAGCCGACGTGAGGGCTAATCGCCTTCTGTGCGTAAGTGTAAGCAGAACCGGCGGACGGGAAACGACGCACCAGTTTGCCGTAACTCACGGCGGTAAACAGAACGGCAATCAGTGCAAAGATGTACGCAGTCGCGACGTGACCATCGGTCAGGCCGGAGACGATACCGAAAGTATCGAAAATGGTCATCGGTTGCAGATAGGCCAGGCCCATCATCACAACCTGAACCAGCGTCAGGGTTTTACGCAGTTGTGCGCGCTGAGGTGCCGGAGCGGCAGAAACATTAGCAGACATGGCTCAGCCCTCCCTGGATTGCAGACACCGGGCGCTTAGACGCCTCTGAACGCAACGTACAGGGAAAACTTCGTGAGTTATTACCAGTAAACGGGGGATTGATCTTCACATCGCTGAACATGGAAGTGAAGGCTGAGCGAAGGTGGCTGCAGCTGAAAGAAGCACCGGCGGGCACCGGTACAGGTTTGAAGTATTGCCCCATTTTACATTTCCTCATAGTGGCGACCGTTTTGAATTTGGGATCGCACACGCACCTTGTTATCTATCCGGATCTGGGTCCGGCCTCTGTTAAATTAGTTTGGGTACTGCACATACAAAAAAAATAACCGGCGCCTTTAAGCGTCGGTTATCTGCAGTGCGGCGTATTTTGCACAAATCACGCATGAATGACAACAATCAGTGGCGTCCAGTTACAATTTCTTTTCCAGTTTTGAACATCATGTGCATGTCTGTTAACCATTCACTATGCGTTACGCAGCATCCAGTCGATTTCTGTTTCCGTTACACGGCGTTCAAACTGCAATAATTCATCTGACTTACAGGCGTGATAAACCTGCGAAAAACGCTCGCCGAGGTATTTTTTCAACGCCGGTTGTTCATCAAAGTCATACAAAGCATCGCTCTGACGAATAGGCAGCGGAATGCCCTCCTGCTCCAGACCGTTCCCCGTCACCGGTTCCGGCAGCGGTAAATCGTTGTCCAGCCCGTACAGCATTCCCGCCAGCACGGTGGCGACCACCAGATACGGGTTGGCATCAGCACCGGCCACACGATATTCAACCCGGTGATCGGCCACGCCACCGCACGGCACGCGCAGTGCAACTGTGCGGTTGTTATGCCCCCACGATGCCTGCGTCGGCACATACATGCCCGGCTGGAAGCGGCGGAACGCATTGACGTTCGGCGCTAACACCGCCATCGACGCGGGCATCAGGGCAATCATCCCGGCCAGTGACCGTTTCATTAATTCGGAGTCATCGCCATTGGCGTTGGCAAACAGGTTTTTGCCATTGTCGTCGAGTACGCTCAGGTGGATGTGCATCCCGCTGCCAGCATACTCGTCATAAGGTTTCGCCATAAAGGTGGCGTCCATTTCGTGATTTTCCGCCACAAGACGCACCAGACGCTTGAGCATCAGGGCATAGTCGCAGGCGCGCAGAATATTTTCGCTGTGCTGTAAATTGATTTCAAACTGACCCGGAGAGGACTCCGCCACCGCGCCAGAAGCCGGCAAGCCCTGAATGTGCGCCAGACGGTCGATGTCACTCAGCACATCAGCAAAATGATCGAGATTATCTACAGAATAAACCTGCGTATGCATGCTGCGCTCTTGCGTGCCGGGTGTACATGGCGGCTGGATAAAGCCTTCAGCGTCGCGCTGCCTGTCAAGCAGATAGAACTCCAGCTCTACCGCTACCACCGGGAACAGGCCCCGCTGGCGCAATGTTTGCCAGATATGATTCAGCACATTGCGGGGTTCAACGTTAAAGGGAGTGCCATCTTCGTCAAGCATAGTCAGCAGCAGTTGCCCGGTGTGCTCAGGATCAGAGGCTGAAGGCGTTAAGGTGCCGGGAACCGGAATACAGTTGCGATCGGGTTCGCCAAGCTCCTGGCCGAGGCCCGCTTCTTCCACGACATTACCGAGAATGTCCATGGCGAATACGGATGCCGGGAAATAGCAGCCTTTTTCGAGTTTACGTAATGAAGAGACGGGAACGCGTTTGCCGCGGAAGGAACCATTGAGATCGGTGAGCAGGACGTCGACGTGAAGGGTAAGCGGGTGACGCTCCAGGTATTGAGACACTTCATCCTGGAACGCGCTACTTCGCTCTTCAATGTGCTTAGCAAGAGGTTCGTTCTCGCTAATCTCTTTCTTAATTTCATTCATCAGTTGAGTCGCTTGCATAGGTTTTCCGCCATTTGCTGGTTTCCGGCGTCAACGGCACCACCATGATGCCTGCCGGTTAAGCCTTACCGTTTGATTGCTCTGTTCAACGCAGTTTTCTCATGAGTCTTCATTCTCAGTTATCACAGTGATTCGCTTATCCGCCCGACCGTGCTCAAAATATAGGCCATATGATTAACCCTAGCCTTAACATTAATTTTTTGCAACACATACAATTTGATAACAACTCAGTTTGAAATGCCATCAATGCGCTGCTAAATTGGTCAGAAGAAGGCCAGAATCATTGAAATAATTCCGAACAGCCGCGTGTGGAGAGACGCCCGCTGTCATTTCATTCATCCACTCAACGAGGCGGTATTATGGGCAATATATTTTCCACGGCATCCGCTGGAAAACAGACCAGCTACAGACCGATCATTGGGGTAGTAATGTGTGAAAACACCGTTGATGAAAACCCGGCTCTCACCGTCCACGAAAAATATCTGGACGCCATTTTTAACGCCGACGCCCTGCCCGTCTGTCTGCCGCATGAACTGGCGGCGCGCGAAGGTGCAATAGATCAGATCCTCCGCGGTCTTGACGGCATCTTCCTCACCGGCAGCCCCAGCAATATTGAACCCCATCAGTACGGTGAAGAAGGTGTCGAGGCACTCGCCGATCCGGGGCGCGATCGTCTGAGCCTGCAACTTATCCGTGCCACGCTGGATAAAAAGATCCCTTTATTTGCGGCATGCCGCGGCATGCAGGAACTGGTCGTCGCGACCGGCGGCAGTTTGTATCGCAAGGTGCAGGAGGTGCCGGGCTATAGGGATCACCGCGAAGACACCAGCCTGCCACATGACGACCAATATAACGTCGTGCATCCGGTGCATATCGAACCGGGCGGACTACTTTCGGAATTGTTACCCGATTATCAGCAGTTTCAGGTGAACTCCCTGCACGGTCAGGGGGCAAAAACGCTGGGGGCGGAACTGAATGTGGAAGCCCGTGCGCCGGATAATCTGGTAGAGGCCGTTAGCGTTCGCGATCATCCGTTTGCTCTGGGGGTGCAGTGGCATCCTGAATGGCACAGCCTGACGGACCCGGTGTCTCGTCAGTTGTTCAACGCTTTTATTAATGCCTGCCGCAAAGGCCATCAGGCCCGGAGCGCTCGCGAGGAATAGACGGATGAGCGAAGTCAGTCTGGCGCCTGGCCGCCGGCTTTCTGAAATTCGTCAGCAACTCGGCATGTCTCAACGCAAAGCCGCCGAGTTGTCTGGCCTGACCCACAGCGCCATCAGTACCATCGAACAGGATAAAGTCAGCCCCGCCGTCAGCACGTTACAAAAACTGTTGCGGGTATACGGGCTGTCGTTATCCGAATTTTTTGCTGAAGCCCGCGAGAGTGACAAACCAAAAATTGTCATCAATTCGGCAGACTTGATTGAAATCGGCAGCCGTGGCGTGTCCATGAAAATGGTGCACAACGGCACGCCCAACCACGCGGTCGCCATGCTGCTGGAAACTTATCAGCCCGGCAGCACCACCGGCGACAAAATCAAGCATCAGGGAGAGGAAGTCGGCACCCTGTTAGAAGGGGAGATTATTTTAACCATCAATGGTCAGAGTTATCCGCTGCGTGCCGGGCAGAGTTATGCCATCAATACCGCCAACCCACACAGCTTCAGTAATATTTCCACGCGAATTTGCAGGATAGTTAGCGCACATACCCCTAATACCTTCTAGTTGTCGCAGGATCTGGGCCTGACAACGGGAACCAAAAGAAGGATGTCACTATGAGTACTCACACACGAAGTCCCGACGCTGCCGGCGTGCCCCACACCGACAGCTACTATGCCAGCTCCGTCAACGCGCACGCGCCATGGCCGGAGCTGACTGACAATATTGAGTGCGATGTCTGCATTGTCGGCGCCGGTTACACCGGCATCTCCTCTGCTTTATATCTCTGTGAAGCCGGTTACGACGTAGTGGTGCTGGAAGCTGCACGCGTTGGCTGGGGCGCCAGCGGGCGCAACGGCGGTCAGGTAGTCAATTCCTACAGCCGCGATATTGATGTCATCGAAGACCGCTACGGCCGTCAGACCGCCGATATGCTCGGCAGCATGATGTTTGAAGGCGCGAACATTATCCGCCAGCGCATCGACCAGTACGCCATCGACTGCGACTACCGGCCGGGCTGCGTGTTTGCCGCACTGAGTGCGCGCCAGCTTACCAGGTTGCGTGACCAGCAAAAGCTGTGGAACCGTTACGGCCATACCGAATTAACCCTGCTGGATGAAAGTGCTATTCGCCGCGAGATAGCCACCGACCGCTACGTCGGCGGGCTGCTGGATAAGAATGGCGGGCATATTCACCCGTTAAATCTGGTGCTGGGCGAGGCCGAAGCTATACGCCGTCACGGCGGACGCATTTTCGAAGGCTCGGCGGTCACGCGCATTGAACACGGTGATCCGGCTCGTGTACACACCGCGAAGGGTCAGGTGAAAGCGAAGTTTGTGATTCTGGCGGGCAACGCTTATCTCAGCCAGCAACTCGCGCCGCGCCTCACGCGTCTGAGTATGCCGTGTGGTTCACAAATCATCGCCACTGAACCTCTTTCAGAAGACATGGCGCTGTCATTGCTGCCGAATAATTATTGCGTGGAAGACTGCAACTATCTGCTCGACTATTTCCGTCTTACCGCGGATAACCGGCTGCTGTACGGCGGCGGCGTGACCTACGGCGGTAAAAATCCGCCGAATATAGATTCTGTGATCCTGCCCAAGCTCAACCGCACCTTCCCGCAGCTGAAAGGCGTGAAAATCGATTATCGCTGGGGCGGTAATTTCCTGCTGACTCTCTCACGCCTGCCGCAGTTCGGGCGGCTGGAGAACAACATCTACTATATGCAGGGCGACAGCGGACATGGCGTGACACTGACGCATCTGGCAGGGAAACTGATCACCGAAGTACTGCGCGGCGACGCCGAGCGTTTTGATGCCTTCGCCCGCCTGCCGCATATGCCATTCTTTGGTGGCCGCAACTTCCAGGTGCCTTTCACTATGCTTGGCGCGGCCTATTATTCCCTGCGTGATCGTCTGGGCGTTTAGCCTTTCCTCATCTTTCCGCCGGTTGGGTTACCGATCCGGCGGAAAGCCTTATTAGGTTAATAAAAATCCCAAATGAACTCAGCAACGCCCTCATTTTCCTGATAAATTAAGGAGCGCTTTTCTAATGGCGCCTTAGCCATATTTTTGCACTGACAGGAGATTTATCTTGGACGCCAGCACGATCAACACACTTTTCTTTATTGGCGCCCTGTTAGTCGCAGCGAGCATTTTGCTCAGTTCGTTCTCTTCTAAGCTCGGCATCCCTATTTTAGTCATTTTCCTTGCCATCGGCATGCTGGCGGGCGTCGACGGCATCGGGGGTATTGCGTTCGATAATTATCCGGCGGCCTATCTGGTCAGTAACCTCGCACTGGCCGTTATTCTGCTCGACGGCGGGATGCGCACCCGTGCGTCCTCTTTCCGCGTGGCGCTGTGGCCGGCCCTGTCGCTGGCAACGGTTGGGGTACTGATAACCGCCGGGCTGACCGGCATGGCGGCGGCGTGGCTGTTTAAAATCGACCTCATGCAGGGCCTGCTGATTGGCGCAATTATCGGCTCAACTGATGCGGCAGCGGTGTTTTCGTTAATTGGCGGTAAAGGGCTGAACGAACGCGTGAGCGCGACGCTGGAAATTGAATCCGGCAGCAATGACCCGATGGCGGTATTCCTGACCATTACGCTCATCGACATGATCTCTAAGGGCGAACACGGGCTGAGCCTGATGTTTGTGGTCGATGTGGTGCGCCAGTTTGGCCTCGGCATTGTGTTTGGCGTCGGCGGCGGCTGGCTGCTGCACAAACTCATCAACAAAATTACGCTGGCAGCCGGGTTGTATCCGCTGCTGGCCTTCAGCGGCGGCCTGCTGGTGTACGCCGCCACTATGGCGCTGGAAGGCAGCGGCATTCTGGCCGTGTACCTGTGCGGGCTGATGCTCGGCAACATGCCGATCCGCAACCGCCACGGGATTATGCAAACCTTCGACGGGCTGGCGTGGCTGAGCCAGATCGGCATGTTCCTGGTGCTCGGCCTGCTGCTGACGCCAAGCGATTTGCTGCCGATTGCCGTTGCTGCACTGGCGCTGTCCCTGTGGATGATCCTGCTGGCACGCCCACTGTCGGTATTTGTCAGCCTGATCCCGTTCAAAAACTTCACCCTGCGCGAACGGTTCTTTATCTCCTGGGTAGGCCTGCGCGGCGCGGTACCGATCATTCTGGCCGTTTTCCCGATGATGGCCGGGTTGCCTAACGCCACCCTGTTCTTCAACGTCGCGTTCTTTATCGTGCTGGTGTCGCTGCTGGTGCAGGGCACGTCGCTGGGTTTCGCAGCCAAAAAAGCCAAGGTGCTGGTACCACCGCAGCCGACGCCGATTTCACGCGTCGGGCTGGATATCGATGTGTATAACGACTGGGAGCAGTTTATCTACCAGCTGGGTTCGGAGAAGTGGTGCGTCGGCGCGGCGCTGCGTGACTTGCAGATGCCGCAGGAAACGCGTATTGCCGCCCTGTTCCGTGGCAAAGAGATGTTGCACCCGACCGGCAGTACGCGGCTGAAAGAAGGCGATATTCTGTGTGTCATCGGCCAGGAAAAACACCTGCCGGAACTGGGCAAACTGTTCAGCGACAGCAATAAAGTGGTGCTCGATGACCGTTTCTTCGGGGATTTCATCTTGCAGGCTGATGCGCCGCTGGATGCGATTTCACAACTTTACGGCCTGAATCTGGAAGACACCGTCGATCAGTCACAGTCGCTGGGGCATTTCGTTATCAGATTGCTGGGCGGTGAACCGGTGATCGGTGACCATATTGAATGGGATGGGCTGACGTGGACAATTGCCGAGATGGAGGGCAACCGGGTCAGTAAAGTCGGTGTGAGGATTGTGACGGAGAAGGCCTGATCTGATTTCCTCCCCCTTTGCAGGGGGAGGCGCTTAAATTACTGAGTAGCTTGCGGGTCTTTGTCGTAGTCTGAACAGGACTGATAGCCTTTGTTCATGACATGACCGGTGTCGTTATAGCTGACAAAGTAGGTCTGTGCTTTACCATCACGCGGAGCGACAGCATACGTCTGGCAAGTGCCTTTCGCATGGATAAGCGTCGCTTCTGTAGACGGTGGCCCTGCAATAGCGCGAACCTGAGATTTCGTCATACCGACTTTAACATCGCTGACCACTGGCTCTTTTACGTAGCTCGCTGCGCGGTCATAAGTCTGACAACCTGCCAGTACAGAAACTGCTGTAGCAACCACAAGTAACATTTTCTTATTCATAACATCTCCTCCTGAGGCCATTTTCTATTTTTGTATAAGCCACTTAAGCATAGAAGACATAAGGCATTTATCCAGTGTTCAGGACTTCTAATTGTTGAATGCTACAGTTTTTAAGTTTTATCTGATAAGCCTGCCTGTTATTTGCCCCCTGTAAAACTGTCTTAGAAAAGATGATTTTCAGGCAATTTTGTTCTATACCTGAATGAGGTAAGCCATTGAGATAAAAGGAGCACGCCCTGATGCCTGTGGATCGACGTCGGTTTGTTACGTTACTGGGGGTCATCGCGCTGATGCCGCTTCCCCCGGTTGCTTTTGCCACTCCCAGAGAGGTCGCGATGGAAACCTTGCTGATTGATAAACCTTCGGGTGGCGTGCCCAACAACAAACTCCCCGTCATGATTTATCACCGCGTTATCCCACCTAACGTCGTCGATAATGCCGATTACCTCGAGCATCTGTTCCGTTCCAATGGCTGGCCACCGCAGTGGCGCTACCCGGTGTACACCTTTACCCATTTCCATTCGAACACTCATGAGGCGCTGGGCGTATTTGCCGGTACGGCAAGATTACAACTCGGTGGCGAGAACGGGAAAATCATTGAAGTGAAGATGGGGGATGTTTTGCTCTTACCGGCGGGCATCGGTCATAAACAGATTTCCGCCGATGAGGAATTCATGCTGGTGGGCGCATATCCGCCCGAAATGAAGGCCGATCTTTGTCATGACGAGCCCGCGCAGCTGACGGCGCGAACCAAAGCTGTCGTTGCGGTACCGCTGCCTGCGACCGATCCGGTGACCGGACACAACGAGGGCAGTATGATCACGTGGCATCAGAAATAAAAAACGAGCGTATTACAACGGTAATTTCATCACCGTGACCCACTCACCGGACTGCTCGCGCTGTTCCACCCCCTGCCAGCCGAGACGCCCATACAGGCCCTGCTGATCGGGCGTATACAGCCACAGCGTATCAATACCGGCAGCACGTGAACGCTCGATACAGGCTTTGACCAGCGCCGAACCGATCCCTTTCCCGCGCAGATGATGGCAGGTGAACACTTCGCCGAGCCAGTATTTGCGCTCGGCGACATCGCTGAGCTCATAGCGCATCACGCCAGCTGTTCCCACCACCTGCTCGTTTTCATCCAATGCGATTAACACACACTGGCGGCCACGACTGAGGAGACGCTGTTCGAGGCGTTGACGAATAAAATCTTTTTGTGCCCAGTGGGCGAAATCAGACCATTCACCGTGCAGATATTCGGTGACAGTCTCAAGGTATTGCGGGACATCAGCCAGACTGGCGATTTTTACGGTATCAGTGGGGGAGGTGTTTTGAGTCATGGAAAAACCGTTTTAAACAATCAGGGGGAACCAATTTGCGGATTCCCCCTGCGAGTGTCAAGCCGTTGCCTTAAGTTAACTCGTTAAACTTTCGGGAAGATCCACACATGTTGCTCCGGCAACGCCAGATGGCAGTGCTGAGGATCACGTACATCGGTGCCATAGGCGCGGATTACGAAATCATCGCCGGCGGTGCGGAACAGATATTCCCAACGATCTCCAAGGTACATGCTGGTCAGCAGCGGTAATTCCAGCTGATTATCCCCCGGCCCGTCGGCCAGCACCACGCGTTCGACGCGGATCACCGCCGTGCCCTCTTGCCCGCTCTGGACGCCTTCGCCTGCCTGCCCCCACAACGCCCAGTCTTTGCCTTCGATGCGCGCTTTGCCGTCGCGCACGTCGGTAACTTTGCCATGCAGTCGGTTGTTACTGCCCATGAATTCGGCGGTAAACAGCGTTTTGGGCGAACCGTACATCTCCTGCGGCGTGCCCTGCTGTTCGATTTTGCCGTTGTTAAGCAGCAGGATGCGGTCGGAAATCGCCATCGCTTCGTTCTGATCGTGCGTCACCATCAGCGCCGACAGGCCAAGTTTGATGATCAGTTCGCGCAGGAACACACGGGCTTCTTCGCGCAGCTTGGCATCGAGGTTAGACAGCGGCTCATCGAGCAAAATCACCGGCGGGTTATACACCAGCGCACGACCAATCGCCACGCGCTGTTGCTGACCACCGGAAAGCTGATGCGGATGGCGTTTGCCCAGATGCCCCAGACCAAGCTGATCCAGCACCGCCTGCACTCTTTGCGTGATTTCACCCGACGCTACCTTGCGCAGTTTCAGCGGGTACGCGACGTTTTCGAAAACGGTTTTGTGCGGCCATAGCGCATAGGACTGAAATACCAGCCCGAGATTGCGCTCCTCGGCGGGAATTTCGCTGCGCGGCGTGCCGTCGTAGACTTTATTTTTTCCGATAATGATCGTGCCCTGCGTCGGCTTTTCCAGCCCGGCGACCGCGCGCAGTAAGGTAGTTTTGCCACTGCCAGAAGGCCCGAGTAAGGACACCACTTCGCCACGCTTCAGATCCATCGACACACCTTTCAGCACAGGATTGTCGCCGTAGGTTAAGTGCAGATTCTCGACCGATAATTCAATCATGTAATTTGACTCCAAAACGAAGGGCAATACCCAGACCTAACACCACCAGCAGGATGTTAATAAAGGAGAGCGCGGCGACGATATCAATCGCTCCGGCCGCCCACAGGGAAACCAGCATCGAACCGATGGTTTCCGTGCCGGGTGAAAGCAGATACACACCGGTGGAATATTCGCGTTCGAAAATCAGGAACATCAGCAGCCAGGAGCCAATCAGGCCGTAACGTGACAGCGGAATGGTGACGTGACGGGTAATTTGCCCGCGTGTCGCTCCGGCACTGCGCGCCGCCTCTTCCAACTCCGGCCCGACCTGCAACAGCGTCGAGGAAATCAGCCGCAGACCGTACGCCATCCACACCACGGTATATGCCAGCCAGACGCTGAAAATCGTGCTGCGCAGCGATCGCAACCAGACCACCAGGTTATCGCGCAGCCACTGCGACCACGGCATCCCGGAAAGCCAGCCCGATTTGAGCGCATTATCCAGCCACATAGGCAGGAACAGGAATAACCACAGGAAGGCCAGACCGGCCAGCAGCCCCGGAACGGCGCGCGGTACCAGCACGCTGTAATCGAGGAAACGGGTCACGCCATCAGGTTTGCGGTGCATGGCGATGCCGATAAACAGATAACAGGCGACGGCCAGCGCCCCGCCGATCACGCCAATAGCCATTGAGTTGACGATGGCACGCAGCAGATTGGGCTGCTCCCAGATGGTACGGAAAGTATTCAGCGACAGCTCATCCCACAGTGAGACACCGACACCCCAGTTGGAGATGAACGCCCGCAGAACCACACCCAAAAGCGGGACGCCGATGGTCACGGTCAGCCAGAAAGCCACCACTGCGCCCGCCACCCAGCGCCATTTACCCAGCGGTAACGCCCGCGCCTGCGACGCTTTTCCCTTAACGGTGACGAAGCGATTGGCGGTGCGCATCAGGCGGCGCTGCAACATTACCAGCGGAATGGTGATACAAATCAGCACCACAGCGACGGCGGCCATCAGATGATAAGAAGGCGTTCCGAGTTTGTTAGTCAACTGATAGAGATAGGTCGCCAGTACCATGTTGCCTTCGGGGTCGCCGAGCACCAGCATCAGGCCGAACACTTCCAGCCCGAGGAAGAACAACAACACCGTGGCGTACAAAATAGACGGGCGCACCATCGGCAGGCTGACAGCGGTCATGACCTGTAACGGCGAAGCGCCGGCCGTTCGCGCGGCCTCTTCGACGTCAGATCCAACGCTGCGCAACGCCGAAGAAATATAGAGATAGGCGTGCGGAACGTGGGTCAGGCCGGCGATCACCACGATGCTCGACATGTCGTAGATATTCCACGGCACGAATCCGAGAATCGCCTGCGCCCACAGCGAGAAAAAGCCTACCGGCCCGGCAGCGACCACATAACCAAACCCCAGAACCATTGGCGAGACGAAAATCGGCACCAGAATCAGCGGCTCGATGAGACGCCTGCCGGGCAAATCGGTGCGTACCATCAGGAACGCCAGAATTCCGCCCAGCGGGATAGCGATCACCACCAGCCCGAACGCCAGAATAAAGCCGCTTTTCAGCGCCTTGTAAAAATCCGGATCGGTGAAAATAAACTCAAACGACTCAAGACTCCACTCTTTCGACGGCGAGAAGAAAGGCGCGGAGAGAAAACTTTGTATCACGATGAACGACAACGGAGTGTAGATAGCCAGCGCGGTTATCAGCACCACAATGCCACGCGGCAAACTTTGCCACTTTCTGCGCAATGCATTCATGTTACTTCCCTTAGGTCAGGAACCCTGAACAACGGAATCAGGCAAGAGAAAGGGAGGCGCGGACGCCTCCGTAATTCTTATTTGGCGGCGGCGGTACGCCACTGTTTGATGTAATCCAGACGTTTTTTCTGTTGCAGATATTCCAGCAGGGTTTCATCGACCGGAATTGGCTTGAGCGCGTTACCCAGCATTTTGGTCAGACCATCGATGTCGTTTTTGCCTTCGATATCGTTACGGATGGACGGAATGTCGGCCTGATTCGCCAGAATGCTTTGGCCTTTCTCAGACAACACATAGTCCAGCCACAGTCTGGCTGCGTTGCTGTTTTTCGATTCCTGACTGATGAAAGAAACGCGGGAAAGCACCAGCGTGTAATCCTTCGGATAGGAAATACCGAGTGACGGATCGGTTTTGGCGCGGGCTTCGGCATAGGAGCCGAGGATGTTAAAGCCGATCAGGTTTTCGCCCGAGGAGACCCTCTCCATCATGGTACCGGTAGAAGACTGTACCGCTAAGCCACCTTTGGCGACGTCAGCCAGCGTTTTGAAATAATTGGGATCGGCTTTGAAATCCTGTACCGACAGCATGAAACCGAGACCGGATTTTTCGATGTCATAGGTGGTGACTTTTTTGCTGAATTTGTCGGTCTGGCTGGCGATAAGCTTCGCCAGCGCCGCGTGGGAATCAGGGACGTCACCCGCGGGGATCAGCCGTTTATTGTAGATGAACACCACCGGCTCGTAGGTGGTGCCGTAGGCTTTGTCTTTCCACACCGCCCATTTCGGCAACTGGCTCTGCTCCGGCGATTTGTATTCCTGAGCGTAATCGGTCGCCAGCTTCAGCGCGGTGTCCATCGATGAGCTCCAGACCACATCGCCGCTGGTGCCGCCTGCGGCCTGCTCACTGATATAACGGTTGTACAGTTCGGTACTGTTCATGTCGTTATATTCGACTTTGATACCCGGATACGTTGCCTCAAACCCCTGAATCAGCGGGCCTGCGGCTTTAGTGTCCGTGGTGGAATACACCACCACTTTGCCTTCTTTGGTCGCGGCATCGACGATTTTTTGATAATCGGCCGGATACCCCTGAGGTAATGCTGACATTGCAGAGGAAGACATCAGTACAGCGGAAGCAATCAGAGAGATACGTAATTTATTCGACATTATTGTTAACCTCTAGTTACATTTGAGAAACTAAAAATCAACATAGCGCATAACATCTGACAGGCAATGGGGTAAATTTTTTATCTTCCCGAAGTGTGATTCGGGGCGTTTTTTAGGCAATTAACACCATTAAAACCACGGAGAAGGCAGGAATTTCAGGCACAAAAAAAGCCGCTAATTGCTTAGCAGCTTTGATGTGTTGTTTATGGCGGAGGAGGAGAGATTCGAACTCTCGAATGGTTTCCCATCGCCGGTTTTCAAGACCGGTGCCTTCAGCCGCTCGGCCACCCCTCCGTAAACAACAAGCACTTCTCGACGTCAGTCGTTCAGTACGGGGCGTAGTATACAAGACCGATGAAAAGATGCAAACATTATTTTCAGTCTAGTTTGTTGATTTTATGAGCATTTAAACCACGCTCGTTTAAATTCACCCAAATCACAGGCACAAAAAAAGCCGCTAATTGCTTAGCAGCTTTCTTGTGTTGTTTATGGCGGAGGAGGAGAGATTCGAACTCTCGAATGGTTTCCCATCGCCGGTTTTCAAGACCGGTGCCTTCAGCCGCTCGGCCACCCCTCCGCAACGAAGCGAACTATAAACAGTGCCGATCCTCTTGTAAAGCCTGATCCCGTTCAATCGCCTGAAAAACAGGCATTCAAATCGTAAATGATGATTTAAGCATCATTACGGCGATTTTGGCGTCAGCAAACCGCGCCCTGCCCCGTTCGGCGAGGTAAAGAAGGGTAAAACGACTTTAATGACGCTGCGCAACTACTTACACTCCAGTCTGATTGTATTTTCACCGACTCCAATCCTTTTATAAGAGTGAGAATTTTATTATGGATCGTTACGTTGCCTCTTCGTCATCGCGCGCAGGCTCGTTGTTAAGCACACACCGGGTATTGCGTAATACGTATTTCCTGCTGGCCCTGACTTTAGGTGTTTCGGCCATAACTGCAACGGCAAGTACCGTTCTGCGTCTGCCATCGCCGGGCTTCCTGCTGACGATTGTCGGCTTCTATGGCCTGATGTTCCTGACCTATCGCACCGCAAACAGTCCGGCCGGTATTCTTTCCGCCTTTGCGCTGACCGGTTTTATGGGTTACACGCTCGGGCCGTTGCTGAGCTCGCTGCTGGCAGCCGGTGCGGGTGACATTATTATGCTGGCGCTCGGCGGTACAGCATTGGTGTTCTTCTGTTGTTCGGCCTACGTGTTGACCACGCGTAAAGACATGTCGTTCCTGTCGGGCATGATGATGGCTGGATTTGTCGTGCTGCTGGTCGCGGTGGTCGCGAACCTGTTCCTGCAAATCCCTGCGCTGTCTCTGGCAATCAGTTGCCTGTTCATTCTGTTCTCGGCGGGCGCGATTTTGTGGGAAACCAGTAACATCATTCACGGCGGCGAAACCAATTATATTCGCGCTACCGTCAGCTTATATGTTTCGCTGTACAACGTGTTCGTCAGCCTGCTGAGCATCCTCGGCCTGTCATCACGTAACTGATTGGGTTTTATTGGGCGTAGTCCGCCGTTAATTAAGTCCGAAGTAAATTGCAGCCCCGCTTCCCGCGGGGCTTTTTATTTTGTCAGGCACGGCTTTTTGCTAAACTGGTCACTGCATTTTTACAGGTTTGAGGTTGTATGCTGGAGTTTGACGGTCAGGTTATTGAAACCGACGCACAGGGTTACCTGAAAAACAGTAAAGACTGGCAGGAAGGCATGGCGCCGCTCCTGGCGGAAGAAGAAGGTATCGAGCTGACCGAGGCACATTGGGAAGTGGTGCGGTTCGTTCGCGAATTTTATCTCGAATTCAATACGTCGCCCGCAGTGCGCATGCTGGTAAAAGCCATGGCACAAAAATATGGCGAAGAAAAAGGCAACAGTCGCTATTTGTTCCGGCTGTTCCCGAAAGGCCCGGCCAGGCAGGCCACGAAAATTGCGGGCCTGCCAAAACCGGTGAAATGCCTGTAGCGCCGCGCTTTAGTATCTGATTTTAAAATCACTGTAATTGCCGGGTGCGGTCGGTTCACTGAGCACGCGATCCACCCTCGCATGTTTCGGACCGCCCTGTTTCAGCCAGGCTAACAACTGTTCCACTTTTTCCTGCTCGCCGCACATCACCACTTCTACGCTGCCGTCTTCCAGGTTTTTGGCGTAACCGGTGAGCCCTAATGCGGTGGCCTGATGTTGCGTGGAAAAACGAAAACCGACGCCCTGCACCATGCCGTGCACCCAGGCGGCTATACTGACTGTTGCCATAATAATCTCTCCGTTAGCGGTATGGTTCGTTGCAATTTCACCTGCATGACCGGACAATGTCGCTCTTTTTTGTCTCCAAACCGACAGAACCTAATTCTATGACTGCACGTTTAATTCTGGCCAAAGGCCGCGAAAAATCTCTTCTGCGCCGCCATCCGTGGGTGTTTTCCGGCGCTGTTCAGCGCATCGATGGCAAAGCCAATTCCGGCGACACTATTGATATTGTAGACAGTCAGGGCAAATGGCTCGCGCGCGGTGCCTATTCGCCGTCATCTCAAATTCGTGCCCGAGTCTGGACCTTCACCCAGGATGAAGAGATTGACATCGACTTCTTTATCCACCGTTTACAGCAGGCGCAGAACTGGCGTAATTATATCGCCAAACGCGACGGTCTGGACGGTTACCGCCTGATTGCCGGTGAATCCGACGGTCTGCCAGGTATCACCATCGACCGCTTCCAGAACTTCCTGGTCCTTCAATTGCTGTCTGCCGGTGCGGAATATCAGCGCGCGCCGCTGATTGCCGCCCTGCAACACTGCTACCCGGAATGCGCGATTTGGGATCGCTCCGACGTGGCCGTGCGTAAGAAAGAAGGTCTGGAAATGGTGCAGGGGCATGTGCTGGGCGATGAGCCTCCTGCCCTGCTGCCGATTCAGGAACACGGCATGAGCCTGCTGGTGGATATCAAAGAAGGCCATAAAACCGGTTTTTATCTCGACCAGCGCGACAGCCGCCTTGCCGCACGTAACTATGCAGCGGGCCGTGACGTGCTGAACTGCTTCTCATACACCGGCGCATTTGCCGTTTCGGCGCTGATGGGCGGTTGTACTAAAGTGACCAACGTCGATACTTCTCAGGCGGCGCTGGATGTGGCGCGTCAGAACGTCGAGCTGAATAAGCTGGATCTGTCCAAAGCAGAGTTTGTGCGCGAAGACGTGTTCCAGCTGCTGCGTAAATACCGCACCGAAGGCAGACAGTTCGACATGATTGTGATGGACCCGCCGAAGTTCGTGGAGAACAAGAACCAGCTGGCGAGTGCCTGCCGTGGTTACAAAGATATCAATATGCTGGCTCTGCAACTTATGCGTCCCGGCGGTATCCTGCTGAGCTTCTCCTGTTCCGGCCTGTTGCCTACAGATCTTTTCCAGAAGATTTTGGCCGACGCTGCACTCGACGCCCATCGCGAAATTCAGTTCGTCGAACAGTTTCGTCAGGCCGCCGACCATCCGGTGACCGGCGCATATCCGGAAGGCTTATATCTGAAAGGTTTCGCCTGTCTGGTGACAAACTGATTGATCACGGTGTGCTGTTTTAGCCGCAGACCGGCGAATGTTTAGTGGATTAAGTGGTCGAAACTTGAAACAGCGCGTTTTATCTCCATATAGAAGATAAGACACTAATTTCAGGAGATGACTATGATTGCCAGTAAATTTGGTATCGGCCAGCAGGTCCGCCACAGAATGTTGGGCTATTTAGGCGTGGTAATCGATGTCGATGCCCAGTACTCGCTGGAAAAGCCTGATATCGCTGAACTCGCGACTGACGACTCTCTGCGAGCTGCCCCCTGGTATCACGTGGTGATGGAAGATGATGAAGGCCAGCCAGTGCATACTTATCTGGCTGAAATTCAGATCGATCACGAAGCAGCACGGGCGCACCCGGAGCAAACGTCTCTGGATGACCTGGCCGCATCGGTTCGCAGCCAGCTTCAGGCGCCACGTCTGCGTAACTGATCATCAGCAAAGCACATTAAAAAAACCTGCCGTTGCAGC
>NZ_CBCPJJ010000004.1:0-222608 GCF_965118895.1 Rahnella inusitata | reverse complement strand
GCCGTTGCAGCCGGTTTTTTGTTTCGATTTTTGCCGTAACCGCTAGCAAAACGATTGTTGCATAAAACTATTGTTCGATACCCAGGCGTGGTATTTCGATTTTCGGGCAGCGATCCATTACCACTCTCAACCCGGCCTCTTTGGCCAGCACTGCGGCCTGTTCGTTGATCACACCTATTTGCAGCCATAGGACTTTCGCTTTAATCGCGATTGCTTCCTGCGCCACGCCGTAAGCAGCGTCGGCATTGCGGAACACATCGACCATATCCACCGGATGTGCGATTTCCGCCAGCGAACCGACAACTTTCTGCCCAAACAGCTCCTGCCCGGCGAGTTTAGGGCTGACCGGGGTGACCTCATAGCCCTGGGAAAGTAAGTAAGCCATGACGCCGTAACTCGGACGCCCCGGATTATCACTGGCACCAACCAGTGCGATGGTTTTCACATTCTGCAGAATGTCGCGGATCTCATTGTCTTGCACGGGATTATCTCCTTTGACCTGTCTGAGCTAAGTGTAACTCAGCATCCGGATTCCGACAGTGTGCCGCTTATAAAAGGAGCGTCATACCTCAGACTGAAACGTGTGAATTTAAAACATTTTGTAAAACTTTGACACACTATCAGCGTTGCTTGATAATAGACAATGAAGAGCGTTGTATTTGAGGAGAGAAGAATGAAAGTCTGTCATGCGCTGGTCGCATTAGCGAGTCTCAGCCTGATGGCGTCAGCTTCGGCGACCTCCCTCAAACTTTCACCGGACGTGGATGTTCTGGTGATTGACGGCAAACTGATGTCTGGTGCCATTCTTAAAGGTGCGGAAAGCCTCGAACTCGATGGTGGTCAGCATCAGATCCTGTTTCAGGTTAGCAAAAGTGTTCATACGGCTGCACCGCAAACTCCCCTGCTTTACCACTCTCCGGCGTTTATCGTCACCTTTAATGCGCAGGGTCACCGCTCTGTTTCCTTCGTTCTGCCGTCATTAAGCAGCGAAAAAGAAACCGTAAAGTTCAGCCACATGATGAATTATCAGCTGGTCAATGAACAAGGTCTTCAGATTAAAACCCAACGTGATGTGCTGAATGTGTTTAATCCCGAGCATGTCGCAGACGCTGAAAAACTCATGATGACCTATAACCTGTCCGGTGCGCGCGCGGCCGTGCCCACGTTCGCCAAAAATAACGCTGAAAGAAAAACGGTAATGACTCGCGAAATGCCTTCGCAGATTGAGTTAACTTATCTTCATCCGCTGTGGACACGTCTCGCCGCCAATGCGGGTATCGAACAGTTTTTGCTCTGGTTTAAACTTCCGGTTAAACAGGAACAAGCGTCGTAACTTAATCTGCATCACGCATTCTCTTTCTTAACACCAAATTATTCCCCCCGCCCTATGCAGTAAAACCCAGTTTCAGTATTCTGTGATCCACTCTTACTTTCGCGTTGAAGGGATTTAGATGGAATTCACAACCCGCACGATCGCCAAACAAAAGCATATTGCTCTCGTCGCGCACGACCATTGCAAAAATACTCTGATGAAATGGGTGGATAAAAACGTCGCTGAGCTTTCTAAGCATGTCCTTTATGCCACCGGCACGACGGGAAATCTGGTTCAGCGCAACACCGGGATTAATGTCAAAAGTATGCTGAGCGGCCCGATGGGCGGCGATCAGCAGGTCGGTGCGCTGATTGCGGAAGGGAAAATTGATATGCTGATTTTTCTGTGGGATCCGCTCAATGCTGTTCCGCACGATCCGGACGTCAAGGCGCTGCTGCGTCTGGCAACGGTGTGGAATATCCCCGTCGCCACCAACCTCTCTACCGCTGACTTTCTGATCCAGTCACCGCTGTTCCAGTCAGAGGTTGAAATTACTATCCCTGATTATCAGCGCTATTTGTGGGCGCGCTTAAAAGAATGATTTATCAAAGGCCCGGCAATCCGGGCCTTTGCGTTACGGTTTTCGCTGCGCCGGTACGCCTATATCTTCCAGCTGCCCGATAAACACCGACGGGCGCGCTTTATCCTGCATCAGCCAGACCTGATGCTTTGCACGGGTCATCGCCACGTACAGCAAGCGCCGCTCTTCCGCATCCATGAAATTCTCCGGCTCCGGTAGTAACGCCTGTTCCAGCACTGATTCACGTGCCGGCGCGGGGAATCCGTCATTGCCTTCATGCAACCCGACAATAATCACGTATTCCGCCTGCTGACCTTTACTGGCATGAATGGTCATAAATTCCAGGTTAAGTTTCGGCCAGCGCGTGGCCGCTTTCTCGAGAATTTGCGGGCGCAGATGGTGATAGCGCGCCAGCACCATAATTCGCTCTTGTGCCGTAACGTAACCGCTGAGCTTATCCAGGAGTTGCTCCATCTGATCCTCAGGAAGGATCACAACGTTTTTCTTGTTGCCCTTCGTCAGGCTGTTAAGCGGTTTTTTCAGCTGATAGGGATTCTGCTGGACGAATTTATTGGCGATTTCACCGATGCGATCGTTAAAGCGATAGGTGGTATCGAGCGCGCACTGCACACCTTCGCCAAAGTTATCTGCAAACGCCGTTGTCAGTGAAAGTTCAGCGCCACTGAAACGGTAAATCGCCTGCCAGTCATCGCCGACGGCAAACAGACTGGTGTGCTTGTTAAGTTTTCGCAGTGCCGAAAGCAACTGTGCGCGTTGTGGCGAAATATCCTGAAATTCATCCACTAAAATGTGTTTCCATGGGCTGACAAAACGACCTTTCTCCAGAATATTAACTGCCTGATGGATAAGCCCGGAAAAATCAACGGCGCCCTCTTCTTTCAGTGCGGTTTTCCACGCTTTCAGGAACGGGGCCATCAGACGGATGCGTTTCTGGAAAAGCTCTTTCACCTCTTCCGGTGCCGCTTCAATCATCTCCGCCTGACTTCCGCCGTGCATGCGCATCAGGCTCAGCCAGCGTTCCAGACGGCTGCCCAGGCGTTCGGCCAGCGCTTTGTTCTTCCAGTAATCACCTTCCGGCACCGTCCATTCCAGCTCTTCTGTCATCCACTGACGCCAGCCGCTGGCCTGAACTTTTTTCTCGGCACACTGTTGTTGCCAGGTTTTGATGAGCAGGCTGCGGCGCGCTTTGGCGTCGGTTTCCAGTTTGCTTATCTTCGGCGCTTTCTTGCTACCTTCCTGGATAATTTGTAAGGCCAGCGCATGGAACGTCTTGGCTTTGATACCGTCGGTGTGCAGACGCTCTTTAATACGGGTGTTCATTTCGTCAGCGGCCTGACGGCCAAATGCCAGCAGGAGAATTTGCTCCGGTTGCGCTTCCTGACGGCGCAGCAACCAACTTGCGCGCGCCACCAGCACCGATGTTTTTCCGCTGCCCGCGCCAGCAAGTACCAGAACCGCATCTTCGCCATTGACCACTGCGCGGCACTGACTGTCGTTGAGCGGAGAAACTTCAACAGTGTCGAAGAAGTCACGATTCTCAGCAATGACCCGTTCAGTCCAGGCCAGATTGCGCCGCTCTACGCTGCGTTTACCCTGTTCTAGCCAGCGCAGGCAGGTCTGATAATCGTCGCGGCAGTTATCAAAATCATCCAGACGCTCAACCGGTACCGGTATGGCGCTAAAGGCCTCGGCGATGTCTTTTTGCACATCAGCAAGATCGACACGTTTGAACCATTTATCCTGCTGCTCAATGTGCTCTATTTTTTGGACCTGCCCGTGCAATACCCCGGCGCTGACGTCGCTCATTTCAACGCTCCAGCTCTGCCAGACCTTAAGCAAATGCTGATAAAAACGCTGCGTTTCCTGCCATTCGGTGCCGTGTAGTCGCACGACTTTTTCATCCGGCAGTTCGAATTCCAGCTCACCCCAGACAATGCCGCGCTTACAGCGGATCTGGATCAACTGATTGAAAGGGATCAGGTAGTGATGTTTGTCGCCGCTGACTTCAACGCCCGCGTTCAGCATGCGTACCCGGTTGTAAGGGTGCTGTGCCAGATGTTTCCCGAAAGAAGTCGATTTCAATTCCATATCATCACACCGTGTTTTCTTTTTATTCCTGACGGAAAAATAGTATGCGTTATTTTACATCTTAAGATGGGTAAAGCGTATTTAGGAGTTCACCTGTGAATAGCAGAGGCGATCCGCTCGAAAAAACAAGGTAGAATAAAGCAGGTGTTTCCATTTAGTGAACATGAAATCTTTTAACATTTTTAATAACTTCGGGAAAATCCCCACATGCGCACTGTACTCAATATTCTTAACTTTGTTTTAGGTGGTTTTTTCACCACGCTCGCCTGGCTGTTCGCCACGCTGGTCAGTATTGTGCTGATTTTCACCCTGCCGCTGACCCGCTCCTGCTGGGAAATCACCCGCCTGTCATTGCTGCCGTTTGGTAATGAAGCCGTGCATGTCGATGATTTATATCCCGAGAGACGTAATGCCCTGCTTTCCGGCGGTGGTACCCTGCTGAATATTTTCTGGTTGATTTTCTTTGGCTGGTGGTTATGTATTTCTCACATTGTTGCGGGTATCGCTCAATGTATCAGTATTATCGGAATTCCTGTTGGCATCGCGAATTTTAAAATCGCTGCGATCGCACTCTGGCCTGTCGGCCGCCGCGTGGTCTCTGTCGAACTGGCCAAACAGATGCGTGAGGCCAATGCCGCCCGCCTTCGTGAAAATGGCCGTATTCGCTGAATAAAACCGCTTTTTAATTGCTGTGACTTTTTTGTTTAACGTGGGGTTTTCGTGCTCTCTATTGCACCAGGTTTAAGGCGTTACGCCTATAACAGCAATGTTCTTTATCACATCAGGATTTTCATTGCTCTGGCAGGCGCCGCAGCGGTGCCATGGTGGTTAGGTCAGATTACGCTGACCATACCTCTGACGCTGGGCGTGGTTGCCGCCGCGCTGGCCGACCTCGACGACCGGCTGGCTGGCCGTTTGCGCAATTTGCTGATTACGCTGGTGTGTTTTTTTATTGCATCGGCGTCAATAGAACTGCTTTTTCCCCATCCGTGGCTTTTCGCGCCCGGACTGATGCTCTCAACCTGCGGATTCATACTGCTTGGCGCACTCGGCCAGCGCTACGCCACTATTGCGTTTGGCGCGTTGCTGATTGCGATTTACACGATGCTTGGCACCAGTATGTACCATATCTGGTATCAGCAGCCGCTGCTCCTGCTGGCTGGTGCCATCTGGTATAACTTGCTTACTCTTGCCGGCCATTTGCTCTACCCTATCCGACCCCTTCAGGATCAGATTTCACGCTGTTTCACTCAACTGGCAGCGTATCTGGAAGCCAAAGCGACCTTGTTTGACCCCGATCAGGAAGACAATAATCAGCAACTGGTGGAACTCGCGATGGCCAACGGGCAACTGGTTGCCACGCTGAACCAGACCAAAAATACGCTGCAAACCCGCCTGAAAGGTGATCGGGGGCAGAAAGGCACCCGCCGCACGCTTCATTACTATTTTGTCGTGCAGGATATTCACGAGCGCGCCAGTTCTTCGCATGTGAAATACCTGAAACTCAGCGAACAGTTCCACCACAGTGACATCCTTTTCCGTTTCCAACGCCTGATGAGTATGCAAGCCCGCGCCTGTTCTCAACTTTCGCAGTGCATTCTTTATCGTCAGCCTTACTCGCATAACAGCCAGTTCGAGCGCGCATTTGCACGGCTCGAAGAAGCGCTCAAACGCCTCGAAGCCCAGGGTGATCATCGTGAAATGTTACAGGCATTGCGACATCTTTTACGCAACCTGCATGCGATCGATGCGCAGCTGGCAAACATCGAATCAGAGCAGTCAGAACCTGAGAACCAGTCCGGCAAGAGTCCTTTTGCAGAGGACCGGTTAACCGGTCTGGATGATATCTGGCTGCGCATTTCGCGCCATTTTACGCCGCAGTCGGTGCTGTTTCGCCACGCCATTCGCATGTCCGTCGTGCTATTTGTCGGATATGTGTTTATTCAGGTTAGTGGAATGAATCACGGATACTGGATTTTGCTGACCAGCCTGTTTGTTTGCCAGCCCAACTACAGCGCAACGCGTCGTCGTCTAGCGCTGAGGATTATCGGCACACTAGCAGGTATCGCGCTGGGTATTCCAATCTTGTATTTCGTCCCTTCCGTTGACGGCCAGATGATCCTGATTGTCATCAGTGGACTGTTATTCTTCGCATTTCGTACCGTGCAATATGCGCAGGCCACCATGTTTATCACCCTGTTGGTGTTATTGTGTTTCAATTTGCTGGGCGAAGGTTTCGAAGTAGCCATACCGCGTATTATCGATACGGTGATTGGCTGTGGGATTGCCTGGGCGGCAGTGAGTTATATCTGGCCTGACTGGAAATTCCGCCAGATTGACAGGGTAGTCAGCAAAACCTTTGAAGCTAACTGCCGCTATCTGGATGCCATTTTGGTGCAATATCATCAGGGCAAAGATAACAGCCTGGATTACCGACTGGCACGCCGCGATGCGCATAACTGCGATGCAGAACTGGCTTCGGTGGTCTCCAACATGAGCTCCGAGAAAAATAACGATCCTGCTACGCTCGACGCTGCATTCAGACTGTTATGCCTCAATCACACTATGCTGAGCTACATTTCAGCACTCGGTGCGCACCGGGAGAAGCTTGAAGATACTGAAACACTTCACCTGCTCGATGATGCGGCGTGTTGTGTGGATGGTGCTCTCAATCATATGCCGACAGAAACAGACCGGATACAGCGCGCGCTTAATCATCTGACTGCGCGGATCCAATTACGAACGACAGAATCCGACAGTAAAGAACAGCTCGTACTTCAGCAGATTGGCTTGCTGGTGGCTCATTTACCTGAGCTCACCAGCCTAAACAACAAAATTCTGCCCGGACAAAGTCATCCCTGAGAAGCACGTCCCGCGCCTGTCAACTTGCTGCGACGTTATGTGTATTTTGACGTTGCTGCTCCATCCGCTCTTGCTGATGGTTATACCACTGAGTTAACAACTCACGGGATGCCATTGGCAAAGCCGCTTCATGAAAGCCCAGAATTGCGCCCTCAAGAGCCATCAATATGTTAATGCTCAGATCCTTTTTGACTGCGCAGAGCTTTTCATACGTCACACATGCCCCTTGCAGGCGAAGATCATCTGAATTTTCGATCCCCACTTCCCATAGCATTCTTTCCAATGCCAGCGTCAGATTAGGTAAGTCTTTGAGCCGCCCGGCTTCGTTGTTTTTTCGTCTGTCGATATCACGTTGCATTCCTCGCAGAGAAAGCATTGCCATCTGACGCAATGCTCTCGGATTTTCCCACTGGGCTTTACTCACCTTAAAATAACGGAGCAGAACGGCCATCCCGCGTTTTCGATAAATCAGCCTTTCCATGCCCTGTTCACAAAAATATTGTTCGGTTTCATGGCTCGCACGCAGATACAGCTCACCGTCTGAGACCAGGGCGAACATCACGCGATTGGCCGATAAACTGTACCCACCAAACTGTGAGCGGGCGCGAATATTACCGAATGAAGCGAAGAGTTCCATACATTGAAGAATACGTTTTTTTGACTGACTTATCATTGCGTTATCCTTTTCACATTAATTCCATACACCCCATTTATGGGTTAGCTAAACAGCTAAAATCAAAATACGCAATGTGGTGCATCCCGCCAAATACAAAATGCATTTGCAGCCTGTTACCTTCGAAATTTGCGAGATATCTTGGAAAAAATTGGGTTGATCTTTGTTCACCACCAGAGTACTGTACATTCATACAGTAACTCACTGGGGTACACCATTATGCGAACTCAACAACATGCAAATCATCATTTTAGTCAGCTTGCTTTGCCGGTAAGTCATCCACAGGTAAATATGTCTGCATCCCTGAATAATGGTCTGATCACTGAGTTCGTCTATAGTGCGAGCCAACCTGCTTTTGCCCAGTTACTCCTGCCTCTGCTTCACCATCTCGGTACACAGTCACGCTGGCTGTTATGGCTTACTCCACAACAAAAACTGAGTCGTGTATGGCTGTCTGAATCGGGTTTGCCCGTTGATAAAATGGTTCAGGTGAATCAGATTACGGCGATGTCGACAGTAGATGCGATGGAAAAAGCGCTTCAAACAGGAAATTACAGCGTGGTGTTGGGATGGCTACCCGAATTGAATGATGTGGAGAGAGAAAGACTGCAAATTGCAGCACGTCAGGGAGGGGCTTACGGGTTCATTATGAAGCCAACAAATGAGCAAAGTTCAGCCAATGGACATCACTCAACAGTAAAAATTCACTCGTCTGTATATCATTAGTTCAAATTAGGAATGTTCTGATGAAAATAATACGGAACTTAGTGATTTGTGCTGGAACAAGCGCCAAAGCCAGTAAAAACGGGCATTCCTGACACAGTTATCCTCCAAGTTTTGTCATCAAAAGGTCAAACACGTTAAAAAATGTGTACGTTTTTCCCTTTTTTTCCACGGTGTTAACACTTCAAGCTTGTAAGTTTCGCGCCACGTTGTAGACTTTACAACGCCAAGGTTGCTCTATAATGCCAACGTAAAGTGGCAAGTTCCTAATTGAAGCAATAACCTTGGCGTAAGGATTTTAACCAAGGGCTTACAGCTTAAAGCTCAATTGCCTATTTGGATGATAACGAGGCGCAAAAATGAAAAAGACAGCTATCGCATTAGCAGTGGCACTGGCAGGTTTCGCTACCGTAGCGCAAGCCGCCCCTAAAGATAACACCTGGTATACCGGTGGTAAATTGGGCTGGTCCCAATACCATGACACTGGTTTCGCAAACGCTTACGAAGGTATCGGCAACGGCCCTACCCACGAAAGCCAACTGGGTGCAGGTGCGTTCTTGGGTTACCAAGCGAACCAATACCTGGGCTTTGAAATGGGATATGACTGGCTTGGTCGCATGCCTTCTAAAGGCAGCGTAAACAACGGCGCGTTCAAAGCACAAGGCGTTCAGCTGGCTGCTAAATTGAGCTACCCACTGACTGACGATCTGGACATCTACACCCGTCTGGGTGGTATGGTCTGGCGTGCAGACTCTAAAGGTAACTTCAACAATGGCGCAGCTGGCCGCATCAGCGACCACGACACCGGTGTTTCTCCACTGGCAGCAGTTGGTGTTGAATACGCAGTTACCAAAAACTGGGCTACCCGTCTGGATTACCAGTGGGTTAACAACATCGGTGACGCAGCTACAGTTGGCGCACGTCCTGATAACGGCATGCTGGCTGTGGGTGTTTCTTACCGTTTCGGTCAAGATGAAGCAGCAGCTCCAGTTGTTGCTCCGGCACCAGCTCCAGCTCCAGTTGTAGAGACTAAGAAATTCACTCTGAAATCTGACGTTCTCTTCAACTTCAACAAAGCGACTCTGAAACCAGAAGGCCAACAGGCTCTGGATCAGCTGTACAGCCAGTTGAGCTCAATCGATCCTAAAGACGGTTCTGTTATCGTTCTGGGTTACACCGACCGTATCGGTTCAGAACAATACAACCAGAAACTGTCTGAGCAACGTGCTCAGAGCGTAGTAGATTACCTGGTATCTAAAGGTATCCCTGCTAACAAGATCTCTGCACAAGGCCAGGGTAAATCTAACCCAGTTACTGGTTCTACCTGTGACTCCGTTAAAGGCCGTGCTGCTCTGATCGACTGTCTGGCACCAGACCGTCGTGTAGAAATCGAAGTTAAAGGCTACAAAGATACTGTTACTCAGCCACAGGCTTAATAACACTCTTTAGCTTTTGCTACAGATATCAAAAACCCCGCCAAGGCGGGGTTTTTTTATGGCTTATTGTTATGACTGAAAGTGGGTATTAATTCAGCAACGTCACTGTTATTTATGAAACACTGATGACGAGAGGATCAGCTGTCTTGTTTACCCAGAATTTGCTGTAAATCTTCTTTCAGTGAAGACATCTGATTGGCGTATTTCTCTTTGCGTTCAGCGTCTTCGAGTAGTTGAATAATCGTATCGGATAACGTCGCACCACGTCGTTGCGCAAGCCCAGCCAAACGCTGCCAGACCAGAAACTCCAGATCGATGGACTTCTTGCGGGTATGCTGATGTTCAGCGTTAAAATGACGTTTGCGGCGCGCACGGATTGTTTGTTTGAGACGATTTTCCAGTGCCGGATTCATATTGTTAGCAATCCAGTCCATGACCTTCACCGGCTCACTTTCCAGACTGAGAAGTTGATTCACTGATTCCTGCGCAGCGCTGTTTTCTAAATGGCGGGTGATCCGCTCACCTTCCCGGTGTTTTTTGACCAGGTATTTCCATTTCCAACCACTTTCCAGATTTTCCAGTTGCTGATATTTCATCGTGAACTCTTATGTGACCACGTAACTTTACTAAGCATAACAGCTTTATTTCATTTTTCACTGCAAATAAACCCGCATATTTTGTTTGTTTTTTGCGCACCTGTTCAGCAATGTGCAGTAACTCGGATTCGGTCGTGACTCTCATTGTATGCAGCCGTGTTTATTCTTGTATAATCGCACTTTCCCTTTTTATAGAAAACAGCTAACACATTGACCAATAACCGACTTGACTGGCAGCTTTTACTGCCCGACTCCGCGCCTTATGAGGCAATTTTTGCAACGGCTGCCCAGTTAGCCCCTGTCGATTTCGCTGGAACTCAGCCTCGGCTGGAAAATGGTTTAACGCTGTTTTGTCATCCCCGCTCGCGCCCCCGCTTTATGGTTCTTAAAGCGCAGGAAAACCGTGAGTACCTTTCCCGTATCTGCAATGTGGTCAGCGAGCTGTTGCCTGAGCCGGATGACGTCGTCGGAAACCGCTATCACATTGAAGGTAACAAGGTAACTTTGCTGGCGGCTAAATCGGCAGAAGATGCTTTTGCAGCCAAGTTTACCTGCCAGTACCGCGAATGGATTGAACCTGAACAGCTGTTTGGTTGCGTCCGCGTGTATAAGGACCAGCTCCAACTTGAGCCTGGTCTGGTACATCACATCAATGGTGGCGTGCTGATATTGTCGATTCGCAGCCTGCTCGCTCAGCCCCTGATGTGGTTACGTCTGAAGCAGATGATTACTGAGGGGCAATATCATTGGGTGTCACCTGATGAAACTCGTCCTCTGCCCGCGTCCATTCCGCCGATGCCGTTGGATATCCGCGTAATTCTGGTCGGTGATCGCCTGTCTCTGGGGGATCTCAGTGATATGGAACCGGAGCTGATGGATTCTTCCATCTACGGTGAATTCGAAGCTGACCTGCCGTTGACCGAACCGAGTGACATGGAAACCTGGTGCGGATATATCAATACGCTGGCGGATGAGCTGGAAGTCCCGCGGCTTGCTGCGGATGCGTGGCCAGAGTTTCTGAAAATAGCAATCCGACAGAGTACCGATCAGGGAAGTCTGACATTAGACCCGGTCTGGCTGAATATGCAACTTAGCGAAGCGGCTCTCTACAACGAAGACGAGCTTCTGAGCGCGAAGGCGTTAGAAGCGGCGTCCAATGCCCGTGCATGGCGTGAAAGCTATTTGCAGGAACGCATGCAGGATGAAATTGAGCTGGGGCAGATCCGCATTGAAACCGAAGGAGAAGTCGTCGGCCAAATCAACGGCCTCTCCGTTCTGGAATATCCAGGGCACCCGAGGGCATTAGGTGAACCTTCGCGCATTAGTTGTGTCGTACACACCGGCGACGGTGAATTTACTGATGTCGAGCGTAAAGCGGAACTGGGCGGTAATCTTCATGCCAAGGGTATGATGATTATGCAGGCCTTTTTGATATCCGAGTTAGAACTTGACCAGCCACTGCCCTTCTCCGCCTCGATTGTGTTTGAGCAGTCTTACGGTGAAGTGGATGGCGACAGCGCCTCCCTTGCTGAACTCTGCGCACTGATCAGTGCGCTCTCGATGCAGCCGATAAACCAGCAAATTGCGGTGACAGGTTCTGTCGATCAGTTTGGGAACGTGCAACCTATTGGTGGCGTTAATGAGAAAATCGAAGGTTTCTTCGAAGTTTGTCAACGTCGCGGTTTGACCGGTAAGCAAGGGGTCATTCTGCCTGCCAGCAACGTGCGTAATTTGTGCCTGCATCCGCAGGTCCTGGACGCCGTTCGCGAAGGCCAGTTTCATTTATGGGCAGTAGATAACGCAGCCGAAGCGCTGCCTATCCTGACCGGACTGATTTACTCAAACGAAGGAGAAGGTGAAGAAGAGCGTCCGAGTTTGTTGGGGTTGATCCAGCAGCGCATTGCGCTGGCAACATCGCAAGGTGGCCCGCGTTATCCCTGGCCTCTTCGTTGGTTGAACTGGTTTAGTCACAGCTGATCGGAGTTGTTCAGCTTACAGCTGTAAGCTAATCTTCGTCCTTCATTAAAATAAGGCTTACTTAGAACATGGTAGATAAACGCGATTCCTATACGAAAGAAGACCTCATAGCTTCCGGCCGCAGTGAACTCTTCGGCGCTGGCGGTCCTCCGTTACCGTCAGGCAACATGCTGATGATGGATCGCATCGTCAAGATGCAAGAAGATGGCGGCAGCCATGGCAAAGGCTATGTAGAAGCTGAACTGGATATCAATCCTGATTTGTGGTTCTTCGGCTGCCACTTCATCGGTGACCCGGTGATGCCTGGTTGTCTGGGTCTGGACGCCATGTGGCAGTTAGTCGGCTTCTATCTGGGCTGGCTCGGTGGCGAAGGCAAAGGCCGCGCACTCGGTGTCGGCGAAGTGAAATTCACCGGACAGGTTCTGCCTACGGCCAAAGTGGTGACTTATCGCCTGAACTTCAAACGCGTCATCAACCGTAAACTGATCATGGGCGTCGCCGATGGTGAGGTTCTGGTTGACGGTGTGGTTATCTACACCGCGACCGATCTGAAAGTCGGTCTGTTCAAGGACGCCGCTGCGTTCTAAATGTTAAAATACCGCGTTTTACAGAACGGCGAGCCTTGAGGGTTCGCCGTTTTTTATGTCTGGTGATTTTTTTTGATTATTTTTTATTGAGAACATTTTACCGGGAATCATGTTTGCGTCATCGCTAGCCACACAAACGAAAACCTCCGCGCGTAGCGGAGGTTGTTCCTTATTCTGACAGAGCTGTCGCTTAAGCGTTAACGGCCCTGACCTCCATGGCTTGTCGCCAACCCCCGAGCCAATGTGATCGGGCATCTAACGATTGGTAGGGGCAAATCTCTTTAGAGCGCCCGCCAATACCTGCTTGGTAACCACGTGATTGTGCCCGTTCCAGGCGATCGCGTTTTTGTCTCTTCATGCCTTGTATCCCTCATTTATTCAGGTCTAGGTGGAAAGAAAACAGTGGTACGCTTCTGCGTCCACCTCTAACAAATAGCCGCAATCGCAGACGAGGTCAATGCTCAAAATTCACGCCAATGTCATAAATTTGAGATATTTTATCGGATTGCGCGCAAATCAATAGCGCATCAAGAATCACATCTGGCTGATCACAAATAAAAAATCCCGGCGTCTGAAATTCAGAAACCGGGATTTATATTGTTTAGCTTAAATAAAATTAAGCTAAAAAAGTTTTTATCTTATTTGTGCAGCTATCTGGCTTGCTTCTTGCTGCCATCCGGTCGCCAGGGTCCTGACCAAAGCGTCATAACCGTCTTCACCCTGTTTCAGATTCAGTGCAAAATCACGCTGAACGGTCTGCCCCTGACGAGTCAGCGTCCAGCTACCACTTACTACGACGATGCCATCATAACGACCGTGGAAACCGGTGACGTTCACATTCAGCACATCCTGATCGTCGGAACTGGCTGGCTGACCTGAAACCAGATAGCCTGGCAAATCTCGGCGCAGATAGGTCACCAGTGATTGCTGAAGCTGCTGATCCAGCGGGCTGGCCCACAGGTTATTTTGCGTCAGCGTGTATTGCACATCATTGGTCTGATACACCAGCCCTGAACCTGCCAGATAATCAGCCACGCTTACGTGCTCAACCCACAGCTTACGCTGCTCCACCATGCCAGATGACGACGCGCTGCCCGCTGCCGGTGAGCTGCTCAGCACCGGCAGCTGGTAGTAGGTTTTCTGCTCACTGCTGCTGCAGGCAGTCAGGAATAATGCTAAGACGACGGGTATCCATTTTTTCATCATTTGGCCTTCTTCGGCTGAGGATCATCTTGCCCTGGGGCGGCGAAAATCAGAGCGTTACTTTTCTGGTTCAGCGTTTTCAGTACCGGCTGAAGCTCACGCAAGGTTTTATCCAGGCTTTGCATATCGCCCACCAGATTGCCGTACGCAGGTGAACCTGGCTGGAAGCCTTTCAGGCTGCGGTTCAGCTGGATCAACGTCTGCTGCATATCCTGAGGTAACGCCTTCATCTCTTTGCTGCTGACAATCGCATTCAGAGACTCAATGGTTTTCTGCGTGGACTTCATCGTTCTCTGACTTTCGGCTAATGTGCTGGTGGCTTCACGTAGCATAGGTTCGATTGGCAGATTGTTAATTTTATCCAGCGTGGTCATCAGTTTTTGCTGGATCTGCGCGAATCCACCACTCACGGTCGGCAGCAGTTTATGTCCGGCAACTTCCAGCGGCCCTTTCCACGGTTTTTCATTCGGATAGAAATCGAGATCAACATACATCGAGCCTGTCAGCAGGTTGGCTGATTTCATCGAAGCACGCAGGCCCTCAGCGATACCATCACGAATATGATCGGCAATGTTAAAATCGCTGCCGAGTAACTGTGCAAAGCGATCCGGTTCAATGCGGATCAGCACAGGGATACGATAGTCGTTCGCAATTTGCTGTTTCAGCGCATTG
Organism: Rahnella inusitata; assembly: GCF_965118895.1. Lineage (GTDB taxonomy): Bacteria > Pseudomonadota > Gammaproteobacteria > Enterobacterales > Enterobacteriaceae > Rahnella > Rahnella inusitata_A. Next base: position 207,878 of record NZ_CBCPJJ010000004.1, on the reverse strand, counting down.
ATCGGGAAAGGTACTTCTGAAACCGTACCGAGCCTGATGCCGCGGAATTCGACCGGTGCGCCCGGTTGCAGGCCGCGAACAGAATCAGAGAAGAACATCACGTAATCCATATGGCGGGTATACAGCGATTCCTGAATGCTTTTTTGATCGTCAAACAGCTGGTAGTTATCGCCGTTTTTCGCTTCCTGCCCTTGCGTCCAGCCATTAGGAATATCAAAGCTGACGCCACCGCTAAACAGCGTGGTCAGGGAACCCATTTCCACACGCATACCGGCAGCAGACATATCAAAGTTAACGCCGCTGTCTTTCCAGAAGCGCACATTGTCAGATACCAGCGTGTCATAAGGCGCGCGAATGAAGAGCTGGTATTTGATGTTACGGGCTTTCGGATCAAAGTGGCTGGTTTCAACCGTACCCACCTGGAAACCACGGAACAGCACAGGGTCACCGGGGCTAAGCTGGCCAGAGCGTTCACTCTCCAGAACCACGCGAATACCTTTAGCATCTGGCGAGGCCAGCGGCGGAGAGTCATCTAGTTTATATTCTGATTTTTCGCTGCCTTTATTGCCCGGTTGTAGCTGGATATACGCGCCGGACAACAATGTGCCCAGACCGGAGACGCCTTCGCGGCCGATTTGCGGTTTGACCACCCAGAATACGGAATCATCACGCAGCATTTTTTCCATACCGGTGTTCAGACGTGCCTTGATAATAACCTGCTGTAAGTCATCGCTCAGGGTCACTGTTTCAACTTTACCCACATCAACGTTTCGGCTTTTGATGGTGGTTTTCCCGCCCTCAATTCCTTCTGCTGTTGTGGTGATCAGAGTGACTTCCGGTCCCTGATGGCTGTAGTGATAAAACAGGATCCATGCCCCGATCAGCGCAGTGACGATCGGGACAATCCACACCGGTGACCAGCGTTTAATCTTTTCTACTTTGGCAGTTCCGTCATGCTCTGCCATATTATTTCCTGCCATCTTGTGGCTCCTTTGTAGATTTCATTCCGGCACGATCCCAAATGAGCCTTGGGTCAAACGTCATTGCAGCGAACATAGTGAGGATGACGACGCCAGCAAACAGCAGCGCCCCGATGTCCGGATAAATACTCATGAGCTGCCCCATTCTTACCAGCGCAGAAAGTACCGCAATTACAAACACGTCTATCATCGACCAGCGGCCGACAAATTCAACCAGTTCGTAAATCACATGCAACCTTTCACGGTCGATTTCTTTATTGCTGTTTGCGTCCCAGCATAGCCACGCAATAGCAATCATTTTTAAGGTCGGCACCATGATACTGGCGATAAAAATCACCATCGCTACCGGGTACGAACCGTCACTCCATAGCAGCACGACGCCGGCCATGATCGTCGAAGGCATCGGGGTTCCCAATACCTGTGTGATCATAATTGGCAGCAGATTCGCCGGGAGATATAACAAAACTGAGGTGACCAGCAGCGCCATCGTCCATTGCAGGCTGTTCTTACGCCGCGCATGTCCTTTGCTTTTACAACGTCCGCACTCAGTCTGGTCGACCGGCAAAATCGCCATGCAGCAATGACAGGAACGAAGCCCCTGACGCAGACCGCTTTCACCCACGCGAACTGGTTGCTCCACCGCCGGCGCTGGCTCAATGTGCTGCCATAGCCAGAAACGATCGGTGCACTGGAAGGCGCGTAGTTGCAGTAAGCAAAACAGGACATAAGGGATGAAACTGGTCCCGACCCCCACGTCACCGTAAGCCATCAGTTTCACGAAGCTGACCAGGACGCCTGCGAGAAAAATCTCCACCATGCACCAGCTTTTCAGCCTGAACAGAGTGCGGGCGATACTGACTTTCCAGTGGACTGGAATATTCATCCCCTTATAAAGGATGATGATCGACACCATGCATATTGCCGGAAGCAGTTGCACCACGATCATAAACAGTGATGCCATACTGGCGTAATCTTCTGACACCAATACCTGCGGGATCTGCACCAGCGTGACTTCGCTGCTCAGTCCGGCAACATTCATATTAACGAAGGGGAAAAGGTTGGCCAGCACCAGCATAAATAAGGCGCTGATTGCGTAACCGACGGGGCGTCTGCGTGGTTCATTCCAGCGGGTTGTCAGCGTTGTATGGCAACGGGGACACACGGCCTTCTGCCCGATATGCAGACCAGGTATTGCCACCAGCATGTCGCATTGGGGGCATAAAATGTGCGGGCCATGGGCATCAGAACACACAATCGACTCCTCAATAGCGGAAATGCCAAAAATATCGGCAACCGGTTATCCATTAGACCGGTCACCGATAAGCGTGCAGTGTTAGCCGTTTTTCTGCGCTTCCAGCGCTTCCCAACGTTCGAACGCCTGCTCTAACTCCTGCTCTGCCGCAGCGAAAGCGGCAAGCACTTGCTGCGTTTCTTCATGAGGAAGTGTGAAGAAATTCGCATCGCTCATCTGCTGTTGCAGTGCTTCAATTTTCTCTTCCAGTGTGCTGATTTGCAGAGGCAATTGTTCCAGCTCACGTTGTTGATTATAGCTGAGCTTGTTCGCCGTGCGTTTGGCCGGTTCTGCTTTAGGCTGTGCAGACGGTTTATTTTCGGTCGGCGCAATCTGACGGATTGGCTTCTGGTTACGGCGCTGCTGCTGCGCATCAAAATAGCCGCCCACATAGCTGTTGATTACGCCGTTGCCTTCGTAAATCCAGCATTCAGTCGCCGAGTTATCCACGAATTCACGGTCATGGCTCACCAGCATCACGGTGCCCTGATAGCTGTCGATCATTTCTTCCAGCAGCTCCAGCGTTTCCACATCCAGGTCATTGGTCGGTTCATCGAGAATCAACAGGTTGCTTGGACGCAGGAACAGTTTAGCCAGCAGCAGGCGGTTACGCTCGCCGCCTGACAGCGCTTTCACCGGCGTCATTGCGCGTTTCGGGTGGAACAGGAAGTCCTGCAGGTAACCCAGCACATGGCGGGAGCGACCATTGACCATGACTTCTTGTTTACCTTCGGCAAGGTTATCCATCACGGTACGTTCAGGATCAAGTTCGGCACGGTGCTGATCGAAGTAAGCCACTTCCAGCTTGGTGCCGCAGTGAACGCGGCCGCTGTCGGCCTGAATCTGACTTAACATCAGTTTGAGCAATGTGGTTTTACCACAACCGTTCGGACCCACCAGCGCAATTTTATCACCGCGCATCACTTGTGCAGAGAAGTGACTTACCAGCTGCTTACCGGCAATCGCATAGCTGACGTCTTCCATTTCGAAGACAATCTTGCCGGACGTTGAGGCCTCAACCACCTGCATTTTGGCGGTGCCCATCACTTCACGACGGTCTGAACGCTCTTTACGCAACGCTTTCAGAGCACGAACGCGGCCTTCATTACGGGTACGACGCGCTTTAATGCCCTGACGGATCCACACTTCTTCCTGCGCCAGTTTCTTGTCGAATTCAGCATTTTGCAGTTCTTCAACACGCAACGCTTCTTCTTTCTCCAGCAGGTAAGCTTCGTAGTTGCCCGGGTAGGACACCAGTTTGCCGCGATCGAGATCGACAATTCGGGTCGCCATATTGCGGATGAAAGAACGGTCATGGGAAATGAAGATAATGCTGCCCTGAAACTCTTTCAGGAACTCTTCCAGCCACGCGATGCTCTCGATGTCCAGGTGGTTGGTCGGTTCGTCAAGCAACAGGATCTGTGGCGCGCTGACCAGTGCACGGCCCAGCGCGGCTTTACGCAGCCAGCCGCCGGACAGAGATTTCAATTCGGTATCCGCATCCAGACCCAGTTTCAACAACACTTCGTTGATCCGGCTGTCGAGCTGCCAAAGGCCCTGGTGATCGAGGATCTCCATCACCTGCGCCAGTTTGTTCATGTTCTTTTCGCTCGGGTCAGTTTCGACCAGATGCGAAATGGCGTGATAGGCCTTCAGATGCTCAGCCTGCTCAAATACGCCTTCAGAGACGAAATCAAATACGGTACCGGCAACGTTACGTGGCGGATCCTGTTGCAGACGCGCCACAATCAGATCCTGTTCGTACACGATGCGCCCGTCATCAAGCGGCACTTCGCGGTTCAGAATTTTCATCAGCGTCGATTTACCGGCGCCGTTACGGCCAACAAGGCAAACGCGCTCGTTTGGCTCAATGTGCAATTCGGTGTTATCCAACAGCGGCGAGTCACTGAATGACAGCCAGGCACCTGACATACTAATTAACGACATAAACTTTATTTTTCCTCGCCAGCATGGGACAGCAGCCAGCAGTTATGAATTTGACGGTTACGGGCAAAATCCTGTGACAGGGTTTGGCTGGTGATTTCTTTCGCGCTCAGACCCAGCTTGCTCAGTCCGTCGAGATCCATCTGGAAACCGCGCTTATTGTTGGAGAACATGATGGTACCGTTGCGACGCAGAATACGCTTCAAATCTTTCATTAATGAAAGATGATCGCGCTGAACGTCGAAACTTTCGGCCATACGCTTGGAGTTAGAGAACGTCGGTGGATCGATAAAGATCACATCAAACTGTTCGTCACACATGCCAAGGTAAGACAGACAATCCGCCTGAATCAGGCGATGCTGACGACCGGTCAGGCCGTTAACGCGCAGATTTTTCTCCGCCCATTCCAGATAAGTACGGGACATATCGACGGTGGTAGTGCTGCGAGCGCCACCCAAACCCGCATGAACACTGGCGGTGCCGGTGTAAGCGAACAGATTAAGGAAGTCTTTACCGTTGCTCATCTCGCCCAGCATTTTGCGCGCGATGCGGTGATCGAGGAATAAACCGGTATCGAGATAATCAGTCAGGTTCACCCAAAGCTTGGCATTAAATTCTTCTACCAGCTGGAATTCACCTTTCTGCGCCAGTTTTTCGTACTGGTTGGTGCCCTTCTGACGTTCGCGGGTTTTCAACACCAGCTGGCTGGAGGAAACATCCAGCACGGAGAGCGTAGCATTTATCACATCGAACAGACGCTGACGGGCTTTTTGCGCATCAACCGTTTTTGGCGGTGCGTATTCCTGAACCACGACTTTGCTGCCGTAGCGGTCGACGGCCACGTTGTAATCCGGTAAATCGGCGTCATACAGGCGATAACATTCGATTCCCTGCTGTTTGGCCCATTTCTCCAGCTTTTTGACGTTCTTGCGCAGACGGTTGGCGTAATCTTCCGCCATCTGCACGCCCGCGGCGCCAGTCGGGTTTTCCGACAGCTGATAGTTTTTCTGCACGCATTCCAGCGGGCCGTTTTTGGCTTTGAACTGGCGGTCGGCGCGCAGTTGCACGCAGCTCAGCAATTCAGGCGATGCGCTGAACAGCGACAACTGCCAGCCGCCGAACTGCATCTTCATGATGCGGCCCAGCTGGTTATGCAGCGCAATCAGCGCCGGTTCACTTTCCAGACGCTCGCCGTATGGCGGGTTGCTGATGACGGTGCCGGTCGGGCCTTCAGGTAACGGATTCACCAGTTTGCCAACTTCAGCGGCTTCGAAACTGATCAACTCCGCAACACCGGCACGGCGGGCGTTGGAGCGCGCCATCTCGATCACACGACGGTCGATATCAGAGCCAAAGAAACGCGATGTGGTTTCCTGTACGGCGCGGCGTGTACGTACCTGCGCTTCCGTGGTCAGCTCACGCCACAGTTCGGTATCAAATTTATTCCAGCCGGTGAAACCCCAGTGCGGGCGATGCAGGCCCGGCGCGCGATCGCCTGCGATCATTGCCGCTTCGATAAGCAAAGTACCGGAACCACACATCGGATCCAGCATCGGTGTGCCCGACTGCCAGCCGGAGCGCATGACGATAGCGGCTGCGAGGTTTTCTTTCAGCGGTGCCTGGCCGGCAAGATCACGGTAGCCACGCTGATGCAGGCCTTCGCCGCTCAGATCCAACGCCACACTGGCGGTGTCACGTTGCAGGAAGACGTTAACGCGGATGTCAGGCAACTGTTTTGCGACGTTAGGACGTTCATCCATTTTGCGGGTAAAGCTGTCAACGATGGCATCTTTCACTTTCAAGGCACCGTACTGACTGTTGCGAATTTCGTCGTTCAGGCCGCTGAAATGGACCGCGAAGGTTTTATCGACGCTGAAAATTTCCGGCCAGTCGATCGCCATCACGCCCATATACAGGTCTAAGTCACTGTGGACTTTAAATTCGTTCAGAGGCAAAAGGATGCGCGAAGCCAGACGGCTCCACAGCAAGCTTTTATACATCAGGCGATCGTCACCTTCAAAATGCACCCCTCCCTGCACAACTTTGCAGGCTTGCGCGCCCAGCGTTTCCAGTTCGCTTTTTAACAGTTCTTCCAGTCCACGCGCCGTGCTGGCAAACAAAGAGTTCATATCGACATATCACCAAAAATAAAATAGTTGCGCATTATAGCTAATCCCGGGCGCTTGTCATAAAGTCTCTGGTTATCTTTTAGGATCAGAAATCAGAGAGGCGATGTTAAGTGCCCATTCTTTCACGTTTATTTGTTCACCCGGTTAAATCCATGCGCGGCCTGCAAGTTTCACATGCGTTGGTTACCGCGACGGGTCTGGCGTTTGACCGTCAGTTTATGATTACGGATCCTCAGGGCATGTTTATTACCGCCCGGCAGTATCCGAATCTGGTGCTGTTCACCCCGGTTTTGTTACCCGATGGCCTGATGCTATCCGCGCCGGAAGGCGACAACATCAGCGTAAAATTCGCTGAATTCAACGGGCAGAATGCGCCGACAGAAGTCTGGGGCAATCAGTTTACCTCACTCATCGCGCCAGAACCGGTAAATCGCTGGTTAAGTGGTTATTTAAAGCGTGAAGTTCAACTGCGCTGGGTCGGCGAAGAACCGACCCGACGGGTAAAAAAACATCCTGAAGTGCCACTTTCATTTGCCGACGGATTCCCGTATCTGTTGATTAATGAAGCCTCCATGCTGGATTTACAAGGTCGCTGTCCGGTCGGCGTCAGAACGGAGCAATTCCGCCCGAACATTGTGGTCAGCGGCGCTGAGGCTTATGCCGAAGATACCTGGCAGACGATCCGTGTTGGCGAGGTAATTTTTGATGTTGTCAAACCGTGCAGCCGCTGTGTTTTCACAACGGTCAGCATTGAGAAGGGGCGCAAACATCCCGGCGGTGAACCGCTGAAAACACTGCAAAGTTACCGTACGGCCAGCGACGGCGATGTTGATTTCGGTCAGAACATGATTGCCCGTAATAGCGGTGTGATACGCGCAGGCGATAATGTTGAGGTGCTGGCGACCAGACCACCCCGCCCTTACGGCGTCGGTAAATTGGTAGAAAGCGTTGAAGCACCTAAAAGCAGCGCGCAGACTTTGACGATAAATTATCGGGGCACCGAATTTACCGGCAACAATCAGCAGATTTTACTCGAACAGCTTGAGTTACAGGGGTTACGCATCCCTTATTCTTGCCGGGCAGGAATTTGTGGAGCCTGTAAAATGACGTTACGAGACGGGCAAGTGTCGCCGCTAAAAGAAAGCGCAGTGGGAAAAGACGGGACGATTTTGGCATGCAGCTGTATTCCGGCATCAGACATCGTGCTCGGCTAGAATATTTGAAACTGGCAGGAAGGTCAGGCGGGCTTTATCAGTGTTTAACTCATTCAACAAGATAAAGGATTAAACCGCCTGATCGTACAGGTCGCGATTGCTGGTGCGGACAGCGGCTGGCATCATACGGTCATGCATGATTTTAATCGCATCACCCAGCACCATTCCCCGGCCCGCGACCGTCAGTCTTTCTTGCGCCAGCAGGCACAGACTGGCGTTTTCGCCTGATTCGACAATCAACAATGTTGCTCGCTCACCGCTTTCTGTTACCTGCACTTCTGCAAGCTGCCCGTTGCCAGGCTGGAAAGTGCGAACCTGCTGACTGAAATGCCAGCTTTTTGGCATCAGTGGTTTTAAGAAACGGAAGGCGACTAGGGCATTTAATACTAATTCGGCGCGTTGTTCTGCACCGAGTTTAATTTGTTTGCATTGTTCTTCGAAATCGAAATACAACGCGGCGTCATCGACGCAAAAAGTCATATCGCCGAATGCATCAGGCGTGAGCATTTTAGCCGGGAAACGGGAACGAAAAATCATGCCATTGGCCAGATCCAGCATCAGCCGGTCATGTTCAGCATCAAAATACCAACGCCAATTATCATCTGGTTTGATTTTCATTTCGTCATCCTGTTCACCCTCAATGCCCGCCAATCTGACTTCATTACCCGCTACTCTGTTAAGAATAGAATTTTTTATAATGAAAAGAAATCAGACAAATCCTGAGTCTTAATTAAGGTCAGTGGACAAAATATAGACGAGCCGGGTTAATAAATAAACCCCTGACTCGTCTTCAGGATGAAAAATATTAGATATGGGTAACAATATCTTTGATGAGACGCGGACCTTTGAAGATAAATCCGGAATAGATTTGAATTAAAGATGCACCCGCCGCCATTTTTTCGCGCGCAGCGGTTAAAGAATCAATCCCGCCGACGCCAATAATAGGGAGGCGATCTTGTAATTCATTCGACAACATACGGATGATTTCTGTACTGCGCAGCTGCACCGGACGACCGCTGAGGCCACCCACTTGTTCGCAATAATTAAGTCCCTGAACAAGTTTGCGGTCGAGCGTTGTGTTGGTCGCAATAACACCATCCATATTATGACGCACCAGACTGTCGGCTATTTGGATCAATTCCTCTTCAGAAAGATCCGGTGCGATCTTCACGGCAACGGGGACATATTTCTGGTGACGCTGCTGAAGCTCAAGCTGCTTATTTTTGATCGACGCCAGTAAATCATCCAGCGCTTCGCCGTATTGCAGCGAACGTAATCCCGGCGTGTTCGGCGATGAAATATTCACCGCGATATAGCCCGCATACGGATATACCTTCTCCATACAGGTCAGATAATCGTCTTTACCTTGCTCCACCGGGGTATCTTTATTCTTACCAATATTAATACCAATGATGCCGCCAAAACGAGATTTCTTGACGTTATTGACCAGATTATCGACGCCGTGGTTGTTAAAGCCCATGCGGTTAATCAGGCCTTCTGCTTCAACAATTCGGAATATACGGGGTTTTTCATTTCCGTCCTGCGCACGTGGCGTTACGGTGCCCACTTCTACAAATCCAAAGCCCATTGCGCCAAACGCATCAATACAGGTGCCGTCTTTATCCAGGCCAGCGGCAAGACCTAACGGGTTTTTAAAAGATAATCCCATGCAGCTGACAGGCTTAGTTGGTACAGACTGGCGGATCAAAAATTCAAGGGGAGTGCCGGAAATGCGGCTCAGCTGACGAAAGGTTAACTCGTGGGCGCGCTCTGGATCGAGCTGAAACAGTGCTTTCCTGACAAGAGGATAATACATGGAGACTCCTGGATTCCCGGTGGCTAGACGGGGCAGTATTATCGACTAACCGCCGGGCAATTGGAAACGATAACCGGCCATTTGTGGCAATAAATGCGTTTATGCGCAAACGATTACTTTCTATTTACTTTCGATTCACGTTTTACGCCTTTTGTTCTCCTTTCCCGCCTGCCTGGCTGCCGTCTTTATCCGTTTTGTGACTATGCATAGCCAAAATTGAGATTTCCGCTCCCACGGCGTTGCCTGCTAGTTTTAATTCACTTTGTTAAGAAAAATGATGGTTCTATAACATATTGTTATAAGGAAGAATAAACATGCGTGTTATTTCCCTGGCAGGTAGCCCCCGACAGCCGTCCCGTTCCTCTTCCCTGCTGGCGCTCAGTCATCAGTGGCTGGCAAGCCGCGGTGTGGAAGTTTTTACCTACAATCTTCAGGATTTCTCCGCTGATGATCTGCTATTTGCCAATTTCTCCAGCCCGCAGCTCAAACAACTGATTGCTGAACTGGCGAGCGCGGACGGATTGATCGTCGCCACGCCGGTGTACAAAGCCTCGTTTTCCGGCGCATTGAAAACGCTGCTGGATTTACTGCCTGAACGCGCGCTCGACCATAAAGTCGTTCTGCCGCTGGCGACCGCTGGGTCTATCGGCCACATGCTGGCGGTGGACTATGCTCTCAAACCGGTCCTCGCCTCGTTAAAAGCGCAGGAGGTTTTGCAGGGTGTATTCGCCGATGACAGCCTGATTACTGATTATCACACCTTCCCTGCGACGCTGGATCCGGCACTTGCCGGGCGCCTGAACGAATCGCTGGAAAACTTTTATCTGGCACTCAGCCGTCGCCGGCCTATTGCGAACTCCGCAGCCTCTCTTTCAGCGCAAGTTTTGCGCGTCTGACTAAAAAGGAATTCACCATGACTGCGTCATTCTCTTTGTTATCACTACGCAGGCTGCCAGTAATTGCCGGTTTGCTGACCAGCCTTCTCCTTAGCACGTATGCGGGAGCAGAAGAAAAAGCGCCGGAGCAACTGCGCATCGCTTACCAGAAAGGATCTGTCGGACTGGTGCTGGCGAAATCGCACAAGCTATTGGAAACGCGTTTTCCTGATACCAAAATCACCTGGATTGAATTCCCTGCCGGGCCGCAGATCCTCGAAGCACTTAATGTCGGCAGTATCGATTTAGGCGGCACCGGTGATTTGCCACCGCTGTTCGCGCAGGCAGCTGGCGCAGATCTGCTCTATATCGGCTCGGAACCGCCAAAGCCCAAAGCAGAAGTGATTCTTGTCGACAATGACAGCCCGATCAAAAACGTCGCCGATCTTAAAGGTCATAAAGTTGCCTTCCAGAAAGGTTCCAGCTCGCACAATTTACTGATCCGCGCCCTGCAACAGGCCGGGCTCAAACTCAGCGATATCCAGCCGGTCTATCTGACGCCCGCCGATGCCCGCGCGGCTTTTCAGCAGCATGACGTCGACGCCTGGGCCATCTGGGATCCGTACTACTCCGCCGCGCAGGTTCAGGGAAATGTCCGGGTGCTGACAGATGGCTCGTCTCTCCATCAGACCGGTTCCTTCTATCTTGCGCCGAAAAAATATACCGAAGCCAATCCGCAGTTTATCCAGCAGGTTCTGACGGTGTTAACGCAGGCGAATGCGCTGACCAAAACCGATCGCGACCAGAGCATCAGGCTGCTTTCCCAGTCGATGGGCCTGCCGGAAAAAGTAGTGGCGTCGTATCTGGATCATCTGCCGGATTTGCCTATCACACCCGTCAGTGCCGAAACGGAAAAGCGCCAGCAGCAAACCGCCGATCTGTTCTACGAAAACCATATTTTGCCAAAGCAGGTCGAAATCAAAGACCGCATCTGGAAACCAACAGTACAAGCGAACTGAATATCCGACTATTTAACCGCCACCCACGAGCGGAAACAAACGACAGAGGAGTCAACCCATGAGTCTTAACGTATTCTGGTTTTTACCTACCCACGGCGACGGTCGCTATTTAGGCACTGAAGAAGGTGCGCGCGTCGTTGACCACGGTTATCTGCAACAGATTGCACAAGCGGCCGATCGCTTAGGATTCGGCGGCGTGCTGCTGCCTACAGGCCGTTCATGCGAAGACTCATGGCTGGTCGCCGCCTCACTGATTTCTGTTACTCAGAGGCTGAAATTCCTGGTGGCGCTGCGTCCGGGGATTATCTCTCCGACGCTGGCTGCCCGTCAGGCGGCAACGCTCGACAGGCTGTCCGGTGGCCGCGCGCTGTTTAATCTGGTGACCGGCGGCGATCCGGCTGAGCTGGCCGCCGAAGGTCTTCATCTTAATCACAAAGAGCGTTACGAAGCCTCTGCCGAATTCACCCGTATCTGGCGTCGCGTTCTGGAAGGCGAAACGGTGGATTACGAAGGCAAACATATTCAGGTTAAAGGCGCGAGCCTGATGCATCCCCCGGTTCAGTACCCTCGCCCGCCGCTGTATTTCGGCGGTTCGTCTGAGGAAGCGCAGGATCTGGCTGCAGAACAGGTTGAGCTATATCTGACGTGGGGGGAGCCACCGGCTTCCGTGAAAGAGAAAATTGATCAGGTTCGCGCGAAAGCTGCTGCCCATGGTCGCACGGTGCGCTTCGGGATCCGTCTGCATGTGATTGTGCGCGAAACGAATGAAGAAGCCTGGCAGGCCGCCGACCGTCTTATCGCCAACATTGATGATGAAACCATTCAACGCGCCCAGGCGGCATTTGCCAAAACCGATTCCGTAGGCCAGCACCGTATGGCGGCCTTACACGGCGGCGATCGCAACAAACTGGAAATCTACCCGAATCTTTGGGCTGGCATCGGTCTGGTACGCACTGGCGCAGGCACTGCGTTGGTAGGCGACGGTCCAACCGTGGCGGCACGTATGCAGGAATACGCCGATCTGGGCATCGATACCTTTATTTTCTCCGGTTATCCGCATCTGGAAGAAGCCTACCGCGTCAGCGAGCTGCTGTTCCCGCATCTGGATCTGGCGAAACCGGAAGATGAGCAGGTGGTGAAGAAGGCTATTTTACCGCGCGGTGAGCTGGTTGCTCACGACTTCGCCAACAAAAAAGTCGCCAGCCAGCATTAAGGAGAACAGACATGACCTCATCACAACGCTGGTTAGACCGTTTTTTGCCGTGGATTGTGCCGGTGGCGCTGATCGGCGGCTGGCAGCTTGCCGTCGAAGCGGGCTGGTTATCCAACCGGATTCTTCCCGCGCCCAGTGCGGTGGTCGAAGCGTTCTGGACACTGGCGAAGAGTGGTGATCTCTGGCAAAACCTGAAAATCAGCACTTTCCGCGCACTGACCGGTTTTGCTATCGGCGGCAGCCTGGGCTTGCTGCTCGGCTTTATCACCGGGCTTTCCCGCTGGGGCGAGCGGCTGCTCGACAGCTCTCTGCAAATGTTGCGCAATATTCCCCATCTGGCCCTGATCCCGCTGGTGATTTTGTGGTTCGGCATTGATGAAACCGCCAAAATTTTCCTGGTCGCCCTGGGGACGCTGTTCCCGATTTATCTCAATACCTATCACGGTATCCGCAACATTGACCGCGGCCTGCTGGAGATGTCGCGCAGCTACGGTTTGTCCGGTTTCCCGCTGTTCATTCAGGTGGTGTTACCGGGCGCGCTGCCGTCGATTATGGTCGGCGTGCGGTTTGCGCTCGGGTTCATGTGGCTGACGCTTATCGTCGCCGAAACCATTTCGGCCAATTCAGGCATAGGTTATCTGGCGATGAATGCGCGTGAATTTTTACAAACTGACGTCGTAGTGGTCGCCATCGTGTTGTACGCAATCCTTGGCAAACTGGCCGATATTTTAGCGCGCCAGCTGGAAAGTGTCTGGCTGCGCTGGCATCCCGCATATCAGAAAAAACAAGGAGACGCCGCATGAGCGCACCTGCACGAATCCCGCAAGGCACGCCGGTTACGCTTTCCGGCATCACCAAAAAGTACGGCAACCGCGCCGTGCTCAATGATATCAATCTGCGCATTCCGCCCGGCCAGTTTGTAGCAGTGGTGGGCCGCAGCGGCTGCGGAAAAAGTACGTTACTACGCCTGCTCGCCGGTCTGGAAAAAACCACGCAGGGCGAACTGCTCAGCGCCAGCGCCCCGCTGAGTCAGGTACGTGATGATACGCGGCTGATGTTTCAGGATGACCGTCTGCTGCCATGGAAGAAAGTGATCGATAACGTCGGGCTGGGCTTAAAAGGCAAATGGCGCGAAGCTGCGCTGGCGGCTCTGGAAGAAGTCGGACTGGCGGATCGCGCCGACGAGTGGCCTTCGGCGCTGTCAGGCGGACAAAAACAGCGTGTGGCGCTGGCACGTGCGTTAATCCATCGCCCGCGCTTATTGTTACTGGATGAACCACTCGGCGCACTGGATGCCCTGACCCGTATCGAAATGCAAAGCCTGATCGAACGCCTGTGGCAGCAACATGATTTTACCGTGCTGCTGGTGACGCATGATGTGAGTGAAGCCGTCACGGTGGCCGACCGGGTGATCCTGATTGATCAGGGGCAGATTGGGATGGATTTAACCGTCGATTTGCCGCGTCCACGTCGTAAAGGTTCGGCAAGACTGGCAGAACTGGAAGCCGAAGTGCTGGAGCGAGTTTTGACGCCTCAGCCTGCGCCGACGGTTTCACAGAAAGCGATACGTGCGCAGCGGTAACTTATTTTGAGATCTTTGGATGTAAAAAGGGCGATGTTTCCATCGCCCTTTGTCATTTCTACTTTTTGATTACGCGTCTAACGCTTTGGTGATTTTCTCGAACAAATCACCGGACAGGTTTTCAAGCCCTTTCAGCTGTTCCAGCGCCTTGCGCATCTGCGCCTGACGGCCTGCATCGTAACGTTTAAGACGGATCAACGGCTCGATCATACGTGCCGCCACCTGCGGGTTACGGGTGTTCAGATCCGTCAGCATTTCGGTCAGGAACTGATATCCGCTGCCGTCCGCTGCGTGGAACGCAGAAGGATTGGCTGACGCAAACGCGCCGATTAAAGAACGCACGCGGTTCGGGTTACCCATGCTAAACGAGCGGTGATTGAGCAATGAACGCACTTTCTGCAGAACGTCGGCCGCCGGGCTGGTGGCTTGCAGGATAAACCATTTATCCATCACCAGACCGTCGTGATGCCAGCGCTCATCGTAAGCCGCCATCAGCGCCTCGCGGCAAGGCAGTTGCGCAGACACTGCCGCAGACATCGCGGCCAGAGAATCAGTCATGTTATCTGCCTGCTCAAACTGTGTTTTCACCAGCTGATCGGCCAGCGTCACATCGGCAAAGGCCAGATAGCGCAGGCAGGTATTACGCAGGGTACGTTTACCGATATCCTCATGTACCACGCGATAGCCCGGCAAACGGTTCGCGTTGTAAACGGCAAGGAACTCATCGGCCATTTCGGTGGCCAGACAGCGGGTAATGGCTTCATGTACGGCGCTTATTGCTTCGGGATCGATAATGTCGAACAGTTCGGCAATTTCGTTATCCGAAGGCAACGTGAGGATCTGCGCCGCCAGGCCTGGATCGATGTTTTCATCTAGCAATACCGCGCGGAACGCATCAGCAACGTGCAGCGGCAGAGACAGCGGCTGCTTTTGCTGGTGACGCGCAACGTTCAGTTTGATGTAAATCGCCAGCAGGCTTTGGGCCGCATCCCAGCGGGCGAAATCGTTACGCGCGTACTTCATCAGGAAGGTCAGCTGATGATCGCCCCACTTGTAATCGAGTTTCACCGGCGCGGAGAATTCACGTAATAAAGAAGGCACCGGCGGCGCTTCCACGTCTTCGAAGATGAAAGTCTGCTCAGCTTCGGTCACATTAAGCACGTTGCTGACAATCTGACCATCCTGCTTCAAGGCAATAACGTTGCCCTGCGGATCGTAAAGCTCGATATCCAGCGGGATATGCAGCGGCAGTTTTTCGGTCTGATCTGGCGTCGGCGGCGTTTTCTGGCTGACGGTCAGAGTGTACTGCTGTTTTTCCACATCATAGTCGTCGCGTACGGTCAGGACCGGCGTACCGGACTGGCTGTACCAGCGGCGGAACAGTGACAAATCGACATTGGACGCATCTTCCATCGCCTGCACGAAATCATCACAGGTCGCGGCGCTGCCGTCATGACGTTCGAAATACAGCTGAATACCGGCCTGGAATTTCTCTTCGCCCAGCAGGGTGTGCAGCATGCGGATGACTTCAGACCCTTTCTCATACACCGTCAGGGTGTAGAAGTTGTTCATTTCGATGACTTTATCCGGGCGGATCGGGTGCGCCATCGGGCTGGCATCTTCAGAGAACTGTGCGCCACGCATTACGCGGACGTTATCGATGCGGTTGACCGAACGCGACCCGAGATCGGAGCTGAATTCCTGATCGCGGAAAACGGTCAGGCCTTCTTTCAGGCTCAGCTGGAACCAGTCGCGGCAAGTCACGCGGTTACCGGTCCAGTTATGGAAGTATTCATGGCCGATCACCGCTTCAATTCCGAGGTAATCTTTGTCGGTGGCGGTTTCAGCTTTCGCCAGCACGTATTTGGAGTTAAAGACGTTCAGGCCTTTGTTTTCCATCGCGCCCATATTGAAGAAATCAACCGCCACGATCATGAAGATATCGAGATCGTATTCCAGATTGAAACGGGTTTCGTCCCATTTCATTGATTGTTTTAGAGATTCCATCGCCCAGCCGGCGCGATCGAGATTGCCGCGGTCAACAAACAACTCCAGCGCCACATCACGGCCTGAACGGGTTTTAAAGGTATCGCGCAGCACGTCGAAATCACCTGCCACCAGCGCAAAAAGGTAGCAAGGTTTAGGGAACGGATCTTGCCATTTAATCCAATGCTTGCCGTCTTCCAGTTCGCCCTGGTCGATACGGTTACCGTTCGACAGCAGGTACGGATAGCGGGCTTTATCGGCCACGATGCGGGTGGAGAAACGCGCCAGCACATCGGGACGGTCGAGATAATAGGTAATGTGACGGAAACCTTCGGCTTCACACTGGGTACACAGCGCTTCTCCTGACAGGTACAGTCCTTCCAGCGCGGTGTTTTTCGCCGGGTGAATTTCGTTGACGATCGCCAGCTCAAATGCTTCCGGGAGACCGTCGATCACCAAAGTGCCTTCCTGTAACTGATACTTCGGCCAGTCCTGACCGTTGATTTTCAGACTGACCAGTTGAAGATCTTCACCGTTGAGCGTCAGGGAAGCCCCTTCTGCGCCCAGACGTTTAATCTGGCTGATGGCCGTCACGACCGTCTTTTGTGCATCAAGCTCGAAATTAAGGTCAATATCCGTGATGGTGTAGTCCGGCGCACGGTAATCGTGGCGGAACTTGGCTTGCGGCAGTTGAGTCATAAAAAACCTTTTGGCGTTTTCATAGTTTATGGTGATGACGATTTATGGCGTTGAAGGGGGTTCCTGTCATCAGCATAGAGCTGCACAGAACCTGACGCGACCTTCATACTTTCTCTCTAAACTCTACCACAGGCATCAGGAAATCCCAGATTGTTGCAAGGTTGTGAGTTCGTATGCGCACCTTTCAACCAAAACACAGAATTTTGTTCGTGCTGTCTACTAAGAAGACTTATCTGCCCCACTAAATGTAATCAATTTGTGCCTTATTTATTGCGCAAATTGGCGCATATCACCGTAAACCCCGCCTGTGAGCACATTTTGGCCTCGACCCACCACGGACAATTATGATGTGATGAGGGTTCTTTGGCGGGATATTACGGTATACTTCACAGACTTTTGCTGTTTTATTCGGAACGTTTTTATTACGGAACGGTTGTTTGTGTTCAAACACTCAGTTTCTGACGAGGATGCTGTAAAGCGCTATGACTCCATACGCCTCCCCGATTTTGACTTCGCTGTTAGATACCGATGCCTACAAGCTTCATATGCAGCAAGCGGTTTTCCATCGTTATCACAGTATCAGCGTGGTGGCCGAGTTCCGTTGCCGCGGTGATGAATTGCTGGGCGAATACGCCGGTGAAATCCGTCAGCAAATCCAGTTGATGAGCGAACTGGCGCTGACCGACGATGAGTCCACCTACCTCTCCGGGCTGCCTTTCTTCACACAGGACTATCTCAGCTGGCTGAAAACGTTCCGCTACAATCCGGAACATGTCACGGTTTCTGACCGCGACGGGCATTTGCATGTGCGCATCGAAGGGCCGTGGCGTGAAGTCATCATGTGGGAAGTGCCGCTGCTGGCGGTTATCAGTGAAGTGGTACATCGCCATCGTTCACCGCTAATCACTGCGCAGATGGCGGTCGAACAGCTGCGTAAAAATCTGATCAGTTTTAATGAGCAGGCCTCTGATATCGATCTTTCCGCTTTCCGGTTGATGGATTTTGGCACGCGCCGCCGTTTCTCAGGCGAGGTGCAGGAAGCGATTGTCAGCACGCTGAAAAGTGAATTCCCTTATCTGGTCGGCACCAGCAACTACGATGTTGCCCATAAGTTGCAACTGGCACCGGTCGGAACGCAGGCTCATGAATGGTTTCAGGCGCATCAGCAAATCAGCCCGGTGCTGGCCAACAGTCAGCGCGCGGCGCTACAGGCATGGCTGGATGAATATCCTGATCAGCTCGGTATCGCCCTCACCGATTGCATAACCATGGATGCTTTCCTGCGTGATTTCGGACCGAAATTCGCTAACGCGTATCAGGGCCTGCGCCATGATTCGGGGGATCCGTTTGAATGGGGTGAAAAAGCCATCGCGCATTATCACGCACTGGATATTGATCCGATGACCAAGACACTGGTGTTCTCCGATAATCTCGACCTGGATAAGGCGCTGCATTTATATCGCCATTTCCACAAACGGGTGAATTTGGTATTCGGCATCGGTACGCGCCTGACCTGTAATATTCCCGGCGTGAAACCGCTGAATATTGTCATCAAGCTGGTTCAGTGTAATGGTAAGCCGGTGGCGAAACTTTCCGACAGTCCGGGGAAAACCATCTGTCAGGATAAAGCGTTTGTGAAAGCGCTGCGCAAAGCATTTGATCTGCCGCTGGTCAAAAAAGCCTCCTGATCCACCGCAAAGTGCCGGAAAATCACCCCCGGTGCTTTGCTGATTTTTTACCCCGCGTATTTTCCTCCTTTATATAGATGATATTCAATTTGCTCGGCTTTCATTCATTCACTCAATAATTTTCGTGTATCCCCGCCCCTGCCTGACAATTCTTACACCACGACGTTGATTTCTGCTTGTGTCCTGAGAAAGGCTAAGTAACATAGCAAAATCCCTTTTTACAGGGTGTCCATTATTTCTTAGTCAACATCTGTATATAAAGAAAGAGAGAAATCTATGAGCGTTGTGCCTGTAGTCGACGTACTGCAAGGCCGTGCTGCGGTTGACAGTGAAGTCACCGTACGCGGTTGGGTGCGTACCCGGAGAGATTCTAAAGCTGGTATCTCATTCCTCGCCGTTTATGACGGCTCCTGCTTTAATCCATTACAGGCCGTCGTCAATAATTCTCTGCCCAATTACCAGGATGAGGTTCTGCACCTGACGACCGGCTGTTCTGTTGAAGTGACCGGTACCGTTGTCGCCTCCCCTGGCGAAGGCCAGAGCTTTGAGCTACAGGCCACTGCGATTAAAGTCGTCGGCTGGGTGGATGATCCTGATACGTATCCGATGGCGGCTAAACGTCACAGCATCGAATATCTGCGTGAAGTGGCGCACCTGCGTCCACGTACTAATCTGATTGGCGCGGTGGCTCGCGTACGTAACACCCTGTCTCAGGCAATTCACCGTTTCTATCATGAAAACGGCTACTTCTGGGTGTCAACGCCGCTGATTACAGCCTCCGATACCGAAGGTGCTGGCGAGATGTTCCGCGTGTCCACGCTGGATCTGCAAAACCTGCCTCGGACAGACAAAGGCGAGATCGATTTCAGCGAAGACTTCTTCGGTAAAGAATCCTTCCTGACCGTTTCTGGTCAGCTGAACGGTGAAGCTTACGCCTGTGCATTGTCCAAGGTGTACACCTTCGGCCCGACTTTCCGTGCAGAAAATTCCAACACCAGCCGTCACCTCGCTGAGTTCTGGATGGTGGAACCGGAAGTGGCCTTTGCCACACTGGACGATATCGCCGCATTGGCTGAAAACATGCTGAAATATGTTTTCCAGGCCGTTTTGAACGAACGTTCTGACGATATGGCTTTCTTTGCTGAACGCGTAGACAAAGATGCGATTGCCCGCCTTGAGCGTTTTGTAACCTCTGATTTCGCGCAGGTGGATTACACTGAAGCAGTAGAAATTCTAATGAATTGTGGCCAGAAGTTTGAGAACGCCGTTTCATGGGGTGTGGATCTTTCTTCAGAGCATGAGCGTTATCTTGCAGAGCAACATTTCAAAGCGCCGGTGGTAGTGAAAAACTATCCGAAGGATATCAAATCCTTCTACATGCGTTTGAACGATGATGGCAAAACTGTAGCGGCGATGGACGTATTAGCGCCGGGCATCGGTGAAATTATCGGCGGTTCACAGCGTGAAGAACGTCTGGATGTATTGGACGCGCGAATGGTCGAAATGGGACTCAAAACTGAAGATTATTGGTGGTATCGCGATCTTCGTCGTTACGGCACAGTGCCACACTCAGGCTTCGGTCTGGGCTTTGAACGTTTAGTAGCCTATGTCACCGGCGTACAGAACATTCGCGACGTGATTCCGTTCCCTCGCACACCACGTAATGCAACCTTCTAATTAAATAAACTATTTTTAATTAACAGAATGCTCACAAAACTAAGGCCAGCAATGCTGGCCTTAGTCATTTTTAAAAATAGATCCCCGTCACAAAGTTCCCTTAAATACACATTTTGTAATACACTCTTTCTCGCTGAAACATATTTAGTAATTTAGTAGCATTTTCGCTGTAGATTAAGCGAACCTCGGATGGAATAGTGCGTTCAGACACAGGAGACACCAAACTTTCATGAATAGTTCCCCAAAGAATTATTGACGGCAGTGGCAGGTGTCCGAATAAAACCAATGAGGGTAATAATAATGATGAAGCGCAACATTCTTGCAGTAGTAATCCCAGCTCTGTTAGTTGCTGGTGCAGCTAATGCAGCAGAGATCTATAACAAAGACGGCAACAAACTGGATTTGTACGGTAAAGTTGACGCACGCCATAACTTCTCTGATAACGCTGGTGATGATGGCGACCAGACCTATGTTCGTTTCGGCTTCAAAGGCGAAACTCAAATTACTGACCAACTGACCGGTTACGGCCAGTGGGAATACAACGTTCAGGCTAACCATGCAGAAAGCGCTGGTGACGAAGGCAACAAAACTCGTCTGGGCTTCGCAGGTCTGAAATTCGGTGATGCAGGTTCATTCGACTACGGTCGTAACTACGGCGTAATCTACGACGTAATGTCCTACACCGACCAATTGCCAATCTTTGGCGATGACACCATGTACCAGAACAACGACAACTTCATGGTTGGTCGTGGTAATGGCATGGCAACTTACCGTAACAGCAACTTCTTCGGTCTGGTTGACGGCCTGAGCTTCGCTGTACAGTACCAGGGTAAAAACGACGAAGGTCGTGACGGCCGTGGCGCAGTTGACTCCAACGGCGACGGCTGGGGTACTTCTGCTGCATACGCACTGGGCAACTCTGGTGTTAGCCTGACAGGTGCTTACTTCTCTTCTAACCGTACCGTGACTCAAAAAGCTGACGGCAACGGCGACAAAGCTGACGCATACGCATTCGGCGCGAAATACGACGCTAACAACCTGTACCTGGCAACCTTCTACGGCGAATCACGTAACACTACTGATTACGGCAACCCAAATGCGATTGCCAACAAAACTCAGAACTTCGAAGTGGTTGCACAGTACCAGTTCGACTTCGGTCTGCGCCCATCTATCGCTTACCTGCAATCTAAAGGCAAGCAGCTGAACGGCTTCACCGACAACGGCTCTACTTACACCGGCGGCGATGCTGACCTGGTTAAATACGTAGAAGTTGGTACTTACTACTACTTCAACAAAAACATGTCTACCTACGTTGACTACAAAATCAACCTGCTGGACGACAACAGCTACACCAAAGCCGCCGGTCGCAGCACCGACGACACTGTTGGTGTTGGCTTGCAATACCAGTTCTAATATCGCTTAACGATGCGCTTACGGGCGCATCAAAGTGGATATCAAGGCAGGGCTTCGGCTCTGCCTTTTGCATTTCTGAAATGCTAAAAACAAGCTTTTCCCGCCGCTTTTCATAAAATATTTTAATCTCGGATTCGCCCTCACAACTCTGCTTACTTTTTCCCGCAAACGGTTGGCAAAAACCGCGCTCTGGCGTTACCCTTAAGGCCTCTTTCGTATTATCAGGCTAATGGAAGTTTCCAACATGTTTGAAAAAATCACTGCAGCACCTGCCGACCCGATTCTGGGTCTTTCCGATCTTTTCCGCGCTGACGACCGCTCTGATAAAATCAATCTTGGGATTGGTGTTTATAAAGATGAAACAGGTAAAACGCCGGTTCTGGCCAGCGTGAAGAAAGCCGAACAATTCCTGTTGGAAAATGAAACGACCAAAACCTATCTGAGCATCGATGGATTGCCTGATTTTGCTCACTGTACACAGGAATTGCTGTTCGGCAAAGACAGCGCAGTGATCGCTGAGAAACGTGCACGCACCGCGCAAACGCCCGGAGGCACTGGCGCATTGCGTATCGCAGCAGATTTTATCGCCACCCAAACCAGTGCTAAACGCGTATGGGTCAGCAACCCAAGCTGGCCGAACCATAAAAGCGTATTTAATGCTGCCGGTCTGGAAGTGGCTGAATACAACTATTATGACGCGCAAAACCACTCCCTTGATTTCGACGGTATGCTTAAAAGCCTGAGCGAAGCGCAAGCGGGTGACGTAGTGCTGTTCCACGGTTGCTGCCATAACCCAACCGGTATCGATCCTACACAGGAACAATGGTCACAGCTGGCAGAATTATCTGTCTCGAAAGGCTGGTTGCCGCTGTTTGACTTCGCCTATCAGGGCTTTGCGAAAGGTCTGGAAGAAGACGCGGGTGGCCTGCGTCTGTTCGTGGCAAAACACAAAGAACTGCTGGTTGCCAGCTCCTACTCGAAAAACTTCGGTTTGTATAACGAACGTGTGGGTGCCTGTACGATTGTTGCATCTGATGCCGAAACTGCCGATCGTGCGTTCAGCCAGGTGAAATCCGTTATCCGTGCAAACTACTCTAACCCACCGGCACACGGCGCAGCCGTCGTCGCTACAATACTGGGTAACCCTTCACTGCGCGCGCAGTGGGAACAGGAACTGAGCGACATGCGTCAGCGTATTCACCGCATGCGTCAGTTGTTCGTCACCACCTTGCAGGAAAAAGGCGCTAAACAGGACTTCAGCTTTATTATCAACCAGAACGGTATGTTCTCATTTAGCGGTCTGACCAAAGATCAGGTTCTGCGTCTGCGTGATGAATTCGGTGTTTACGCGGTGAACTCCGGACGCATTAACGTAGCCGGTATTACGCTGGATAACATGGCACCGCTGTGTGAAGCCATCGTCGCTGTGCTGTAAAAGATAAGCAACGCTGCTCCATTAAAAAAGCCCGTCAGGAAACTGACGGGCTTTTTACTGTTTCTGAGACGGGAATTAAATCACCAGACCGGTAATTCATCCTGCAGGAAAGGATTGGTTTTACGTTCATAACCAAAATCTGACATCGGCCCGTGACCTGGGATAAACACGATGTCATCGCCCAGTGGCAACAATTTGGTTTTGATCGAACGGATCAACGCCTGGTGATCTCCGCGCGGGAAATCACTACGGCCGACGCCACCTTTAAATATGACGTCGCCGGAAACGGCTAAACGCGCTTTATCATTGATGAAAACGATATGACCCGGCGTGTGTCCGGGACAATGCAGCACGGAAAGTTCTTCTTCGCCCACACTGACGTGATCGCCCTCTTCCAGCCAGGTATCGGGCGTCAGCGGGTCACAATGATCTAACCCGAACATTTGGCTTTGGGTTGGAAGCGCATCCAACAGGAATTGATCTTCTTTATGAGGACCAATCACAGGCACCTGATAATGTGCAGCCAGTTCCGCGGCAGCACCAACGTGATCAAGATGACCATGTGTCAGCAGAATTTGCGTGACCAGTACGCCCTGAGCGGAGACTTCGCGGATGATTTTGGCTGCTTCGCCGCCCGGATCGACAAGCGCGGCCTGATTGGTTTTAGTACACCAAATCAGTGAGCAATTTTGGCTGAACGCCGTGACGGTAATGAGATGGGTTTTCATAAGGCTCCACAAAATGGCCTGTCCATTTGGGCAGGCCACTAATGACACACATCACCAGGTCCTTGCAGGGCCGGTATCGATGTGCACAAAGTTACTTCGTGGATAATATCCTACACCACCCATCCGCATTTTTAATGCTGCTTTGCGGATATTGCTCAGTTCGATGCCCTGAATGTGGAAATCCATCGCCTGACCTAGCGTGTGGTAGCTATGCTTAGCCACACCACTTCCTGGTTCACGCATGCTGTTATTCGTCGCCAGCGAGCGGTAGCCAGAAATCAGCTGCACGGGTTTATTCGTTCCCCCGAGCATGACCTGTAAGCGATAGAGATGATCGAATAAAGCTGGGTCAATGGATTTCACCTTCTCAGCCCGATAGTCCCTGAACAAATGATTTAACCGGGCCAATTCATCCTTGTTGTAACGCTTTCCATCAAAAAACTCAGTTTTGAGGGTTTCGCCAGTATTAAGATTGTTAACGACCAGAATACGTGGACGAGGAGTGGAAAGAGTGGCGAAAGCACGACTCGGAAGCAATGCAATCCCCATAGCGGCACTGCCTAATGCCAGCCATTTACGGCGATGTTTGTCGATTTCATTCATGAACAGTTTACTATCCGGTAAGAGAGTCAAAAAGGTGCAATGCCAGCACCGCTTCGAACCTTAACGTCCAAAATTGGACGAGTCAAGGGACCCAAATAAGCAAAACGAGCGTGCCTGTAGCTCACGCTCGTTCAATGGCCAACTACTCTGACCTTTATCAGACTAGTTTTACTGCATTTATTGCAGTAATTTTTCTGCCTGAGGCAAGATTTGTGCGCCGGATCTCACGGTAGAATCATAATTGTAAATATCTGTACGGAATTGCGGCTTACCATCTTCCGCTACCCACGCCGTCAGATAGAACAGTTTTACGGGTATGCGATGACGAATAGACACGTAAGTCGTATTACCCCCCTGCAATGCAGAGGAAATACGCGTGTCATTCCAGCCTGCGTCCTGCAACAACATATTGGCCAGTTCGGAGGCTTTATTCACCCGAACACAACCGGAACTGAGCGCACGAATATCTTTACTGAAAAGATTATGATTCGGCGTGTCATGCAGGTAGATAGCATCGGAACTTGGCATGTTGAATTTGTATCGACCAAGGGAATTGCTCGCGCCCGGCGCCTGACGAATGCGATAAGGAAAATGGCTCGGTGATACCATGGCCCAGTCAATCATTGTCGGGTCGATCACTTCGGCATCATTACTCCAGCCGGATAACACCTGATAACCGTGCTGCTGAAAATACGTCGGATTATTGCGGGCTTTCGGCACGATATCTTCACGCACTAACGTCGTCGGCACGTTCCACGGCGGGTTCACCACCACATTATTTAATGCGCTGCTCATCAGTGGCGTTTTACGGCTTGGGCGGCCAACAATTACCCGCGATGACAACACTTCATTACCGTTAAGATAATACGTCAGCTGGTAGTTCGGAATGTTCACCATGATACCGGTGTTCACATTGCCCGGCAGAATACGCAACCGTTGAATGTTCAGCGCCAGCAAGGTAGCACGCAGCTGCGGTGATGAATTTAGCCACTGGCGCGTACGGGCACCGATAATGCCATCCGCTTCCAGCCCCTGCCATTTCTGGAAACGCTTAACGGCTTCGACCAGTTCCGGCGTGTACTGATTGTTGGATACCACAACAGGTGCCGCCGGAGCCGGGCTTTCTGCTGACTGGACCGTTGGCAGAACGTCTTGCACAGAAGTCGCCGATGGGCTCACCGCTGGCGTAGCTGCCTGCGCTTTGTCGGCGCTTTCATCAACCGAAAGATCGTCATTTGCCGCGCTGCCTGGGACGTTTGGTGCGATAGTTTCATCCGTCGGCTTCGGCGCTTTGGCTTCCTCTGGCGGCGCGACCATCATGCCGGTGCGGTTGAGAATTTCACGCAGTGCAGGAATGTCGTCACTTATCTGATCCGGACGCAGGCTGGTCGCCCCGGTTATTACCGGCCACGGGCGATTATCCGCCAGCATGGTCTTCAGCGCATCGTGCATTTTTGCATAATAAGGATGTTGCGGTGTCAGCGTCGACAAATACTGTGCCGTCGTGCCCTGACGCACAGCCAGCTGCCACTGATTAATAACTGTCAGCGGTGGTGTCGTCATTTTGTAAGGCACATTGCTGTAAAGCCAGGTATCGCCTTTGGCCTCTACGCTGCTGGTGAATTGCAAATAGCCTAGCATCGCATCAGACAGCACGACGTCGCGTGCCATGCCAGTGACTTCGGGATCGGTCAGCCATCTTACCCATTGTGTAAACTGCGGCTGAATACCGGAAATAGCCAGTTCTGCGAGCTGCTGCTGAAATATCTGGACGGTTTCCCGGTCCTTCCACATAGGCTGCATATGGTTCGATGCATAGAGTGATGAGAGGGAAGACAAATACAGCGGACGAATGCCACGCGGTAATAGTTCAGCTTGTAGCTGGCTCATGCTCTGTACACTGGAGAGCGTGGCGGTTCGCACCGGCATGTTCGGTACTGTAGCCCAGGCAGTAAACCACGGCGACAGGCCGCTTGCCAGCAGGCAGCTGGCCACTAAAAACTTGAGAGACCTTTGATTCATCAACATCTTCCCTTGCCTCCCGGTAAATTGCTCAATTTCATCCCCGAAATATTCCAGCGACACTGTAATTAAGTATATAAAGAAAATTCATTTTTTGCGTAGAAACTCAAGTAAATAGAGCCCTCGTCTAACCTAAAGACTCTAAGCCAGCAACCAGCCGAAATAAAGCTTTCATTAAAGGTTTCCGTACTGTTTTTAGCCAGTCGATTACATTTCAACCGATGCATCAGATATTTCTCGGCAGATATAAGTACCCAACGAGAACTCACAGTAATACATAATTTAAGTGAATGAAAAAACGTAAAAAAGCCCCGGCATTATAGCCAAGGCTTTTGAAGTTCAGGAGAAAATGTTGTCTGAAAAAGAGATCAGGAAATATCAGCTTCCGTATTTGCCAGCACCGGTAATTCAGGTGGCGCAAAACCACGCAGCCCCACAACGTGTACATGTTCATTGTTACCAAACATCTTACGTACCAGTTTGTAGGTCGTGCCTTTTTCCGGGCTAATGTTTTCAGGTGCAGCGATGATCAGCTGCATTTCCAGGCGGTCACATAGCTCGAACAGCGTAGCGATGGATTTAGCATCCAGACGCGCCGCTTCATCCAGGAACAGCAGGCGACACGGTGAAATGTCTTTACCGCGCATACGGCTCGATTCGTCTTCCCAGCTTTGAACCACCATAACCAGAATCGACATACCGGTACCGATAGCCTCACCCGTCGACAGTGCACCACTCTCTGCACGTAGCCAGCCGTCGGAACCCCGGTTAACCTCCACTTCCATCTCAAGATAGTTGCGGTAGTCCAGCAGCTCTTCCCCAATGGTTTGCGGCGTGCGCTGACCCATATCGATTTGTGGATTAAGGCGCTGATACAACTTCGCCAGCGCTTCGGAGAAGGTCAGACGGTTGCTGCTGAACAGATCCTGATGCTGTTCCTGCTGTTCGGAAAGCACATCCAGCAAACCAGCATGGGCTTCGCGCACATTAACGTTCAGACGAACGCTTTTCACCTGACCGAATGCCACGGCCTGCAGGCCCTGGTTCAGCTGGCGAATACGGTTCTGCTCGCGCTGAATTGTTTTTCGGATGATGTTCGCCACGCTTTTAGAACTTATCGCCAGTTGTTGCTCGCGGGCGGTCAGTTCTTCCGTCAGGCGACCCAGTTCAATTTCCATCTGTTCGATGGCTTCCACCGGGTCATCGGTGCGGATAATATCCTGACGGATACGCTCGCGCAGATGCTGATACACGGCGATATAAAACTGAATTTTGCGTTCCGGACGTTTCGGATCTTCAGACAAACGCAGTACGTCGCGCAGATGCTCGTTATCCGATACCGCCAGACGCAGCGCACCCAGTGATTTATCCGACATAGAACGCAGTTCGTCGCCATCCATGTACGCAAGTTCACGACGGTGAAGACGACGCTCAACCCCGTTGTCTTTCACCAGGCGCATCACCGCACACCAGCCAGCTTTCGATGTCACCACCTGCTCGCGGCTCTGATGGTAATCGCGTTCAAGCTTACGGAGTTTCTTCTGCAAATTGTCCATTTCGGCTTCGCAGAAGGTGATCTGTTTTTCAAGTTGATTGCAGCGGGCACGGTTGGTGCTGAGTGCGACATGAAGTTCATCGCGACGGGTTTTGGCGCGCGCTTCGGCATTCGGATCGGCCTGAACGCCGATATCCTGCAACTCCTGACCCAGCTCTTTAAGCATGTCGCGCTTGGCATCGAACGAACTCTTCAGCGAAGCCAGAACCTGACTGTATTGCGTGAATTGTGCCTGATGCTGACGCATTTGCTCACGCGCGCGGGTACGTTCCGCTTCCGCATGTTCAAGACGCTGGCGCAGTTTGTCGTTGAGGTCAGCGTTTTCATTTAACATGCCGGCAGAGTCGGTGTAGCTGAAATGCGTGCGGCGCTGAACCACCTCGGTCAGTGCAAAGGCCTGTTGTTTCGCCAGACGCTGCGCGTGCTGTGCCTGCGCGTAATCTTCCTTCAGCTGTTCGTGCTGTTCCGGATCGCTTTGCAAGACCGATACCAGCGGTTCCAGCTTGTTCAGAGAAATGCCGTGCTGCTGAATGAAACGGGCAGCGTCCTGCGCTTCTTCCATTTCATCGCGGATTTCTTCCACACGGTCAATCAGCGTTTCATCGCACAGCAGTCCAACGCGCGGCTGCAATTTGTTGAGCATGCCGACAGCCTCTTTCGCCTGCTCGTACTGCTGACGCTGCTGCTGATTCTGGCCTTCATGCGCGTTCAGTGCACGTTCCAGCTCACCGCGGCGGCCGCTCAAAGTACGAATATCCGCTTCCGGATCGGCATCAAAGGCAACGGCCAGATGGCTGCCGATAAAGCGGCTGAACGCCTGATGCGCACGCTGAATTTTCTGCACGTCAAACGACAGCGTGGCATAGCGCTCGGACAGACTTTCGCGCTCTTTATGCAACGTTTCCAGACGGCTCTCACGCGCCGCACGGCCAAACAATGGCACCTGCGGGAAATGAGAATAGCGCCACTGGCGATCGCCTGTTTTTACCAGTACCGCGCCCTGCATTTCATCGACTTCGAAAACGTTATCATCGAAGGATTGCGGATCCCCTTCGATCAAATACAAGTCTTCCGGACAATCGTCCAGACCGTCTAACTGATCGCGGATCAGCGATAAATCAGGTACCACAATCGCGTGGCGCGACGGACCGTAGAGCGCTGAGAAGTAAGGCGCGTCGTCAATGGTTACGTCATCATAAATCTCAGACAGCAACACGCCACCAAAACGCTCTGCCAGCGCGATCATGCGGGAATCTTCTGCACCACTCGGCTGGCTGAGGCGGGTAATCTGGCCTTCAATGCGACGTTTACGCGCAGCCACTTCGTCACGTTCAACGGTGGTGTCGCGTTCGCTTTCCAGCAACTGCTGCATGTACTCAGTCACCTGCTGGCTGTTTTCCAGCGGCTCTTTGCTCTGCTCGCTTAACTGGCTCAGGGCTTCCTGAGCTGCCAGCCAGACCGGCGCGCGGGCAGTCAGTTCGCGGATACGCGCCTGAGCCTGCTCTAATTCCTGACGCATTTCCATGCGACGCTCGCTGGCCTGCGATACCACGATCTGCAATTCTTCGATCTGCACTTCCAGCTCGCGCTGCATTTCGTCCAAATCTTCCGGCTGGACGTCCTGTCCGGTACGTTTGCAAAATTCCTGCAACTGACGCTCAGCGTCCTGTTGCTCACGCAGACGACCTTCCAGTTCGGAAAGTCGCATCCGCAGCGGTTCAACGCGTTCTGCCTGATGCACCTGCGATGGCCATTCGCGCAGTAACTCACGCGCGGTTTTCCAGGCATCGCTGCGGCTGACTTCACCGGCAATTTTCACCACCAGCTGATAAGCCGTTTCGAACTGGCTGTGCGCGGCTGACGCCACACTCATTTTTTGCTCGAGCATCAACAGGATATCTGTCGCTTCCTGTTCCTTGCTCTGGAAGGTTTCCAGCCACTCTTCGCTGTTCTGCGTGGTCAGATCGGGGATCTGGCACAGCTCACGGGCGCGTTCGATTGCCTGTAACGCCTGCTGATACTGAATCGCACGGGTTTGTTGAACATCCAGCGCCTGCTGGTAATCCGCTAGCTGGCTTTTCAGTTCATCCACTTCAAGCTCGGCCGCTTCTGCACGAGCCTCGTGCTCGGCGTGCAGCTCACTGGCTTCTGCAACCACTTCGTTCTGCTCTTCAAGGCGATAGGTCAGCTCTTCGAGGTCGCTTTCGTAACGCTCGATTTTTTCCTGCTGACGCATGGCGGTCTGAACCAGGCTCAAGTGGTCGCTGGCGGCCTGATAATCAGTTTCCAGATCGCTTTGTGAACCGCTTTGCTCAGCCAGTTCACGCGCCATTTCAACGTGGCGATATTGTTCACTGGACAGCTGTTTACGGCTCGACAGCAATTCGTTACGTAATACCAACGCGACATCTAAATGTTTACGGCGTTCGTTGGCATGACGCATATAGTCGGCAGCCACGTAGGAAGTAGCTTCAGAAATCAGATGCTTGAACAAATCACGGTCGGACTGCGTAACGCGGATCGCTTCAAGCGTCATGCGGTTTTCACGCAACGCAGCTTCCATATCCTGGAAGGCTTTACGTACGCCACTGTTTTCCGGCAACAGATAGTCGCGCAGAGAACGGGTGATGGCGCTGGAAATCCCGCCGTACAGCGAGGCTTCAATCAGACGATAAAACTTGCTGCGGTCGGACGCCGAACGTAAGCGACGCGGGATCACGCCCAGATCGAACATCAGCGCGTGGTAGTCCGTGATGGAGTTGAACTGCTTAAACTGCACACCTTCCATCGCTTCGACGCGGTCTTTCAATTCCTGCAAAGACAGTACGCGCGCCTGACGCTCCCCGACGGTTTCGGTCAGCATTTCGGTCGGATTCACCGCGACCGGCAGGCCCTGAATCGTAAAAGGTTTAATGTCTACTTTGCGATCGCGCCCGGCGATTTGTTGCAGGCGAACCCCGACCACAACGCGCTGATGGCGTGAGTTCACGACGTCCAGCACCGAGTAACAGACGCCCGCACGCAATTTACCGTGCAGACCTTTATCGCGCGAACCGGAGGTCGCACCCGCTTCAGTGGTATTACGGAAATGCAGCAGCGTAAGATCGGGGATCAATGCCGTAACGAAGGCTGCCATGGTGGTGGATTTACCCGCACCGTTACCGCCTGAAAGCGTGGTGACCAGTGAATCGAGGTCAAATGTGCGGGCGAAAAAGCCGTTCCAGTTAACCAGCGTCAGTGAGCGAAATTTACCGCGTTCAATCATTCCTGTTCATCCTCTGAGCTCTCGCGTACTTGCTGTCCGGCCAGCGCTTCACCTTCTTCGGGTTCGTCATTTAATGACAACGCACTGTCGACGGGCATTGCTTCGCCGTCACGGATCATCCGCAACTGGGCTTCACGAGCATCATCTCCGCTGCGGACATCGGCGCCGAAACGGAATACCGCTTCAGTGATACGGAATTTGGTACTGTCGACCCCCATGAAAAACACCATACCCAGACGGCGCAGACGGTTCAGGGAAGTCCTGACTTTATCCTGCAACTTCTGACGGTCTAAATCCGAGCCGGTTGAGCGCTGGTTAACGTATTTCAGCAACTTGTTTTCATCGGCCAGGCTCAGCAACTCGTCATAAAGCTCCTGCTGAGTGAAAATACCTTCATGCGCCAGACGCTCGGGGCTGAGATACAAATAACAGAGAATTTTCCCGACCATCATGTCCAGCTCAGATAAGACTGAACGCGGAATAAGCGTGGTGGAACGCGGACGCAAATAGAAGAAACCTTCCGGCGCGCGGATCAATTCCACGTGATAGCGGCTGTAAAAGAGTTCCATTTCTTCCTGGTAGTCCATCAGGAAGGCATGGTTATCCAGTTCATCAATGCCGATGTGGCGGCCAGAACGTAACTGGCTGTCGAGAGCAGGAAACACTGAGTTCGCCAGTGCCTGCGCCAGCTTAGCTGGCATTATGTGTTCAATATTTGTCGATGACATGGGCCTGCACCTTGGCTCCGTAATCATTGATTGCCTGCCATTCGGCGTGCAACCCTGAAAAATCTGCTTCAGCCACACCAAGGCGTACAGCCTGGTCGACCACAATTCGCGCGACATCAAAGTGTCGGGCACGCGGATACTGTATGAGATATTCGCGCATCACCATGCCCAGATTGAGCGGCGTTTTCTGTTGTTGGTAAACTTGTAATGCCTGTTCAATCAATGCCGCAAGTTGTTCGCGGATTTCGTTAAACTCTTCAAATTCGAGATCAGGCGGAAGTTCGCCGGTCACTTCTTCGCTGCGCAGCGCCAGTTCTTCGTCACGCATATCCAGCAGACGGTCCGCATTGGCAAAAGTCAGCGTCCATGGCTGATCGAAATAATTTTGCACCGACTGACGCAGCCGCTGAGCAAATACGCGATTTTTATCCATGTCGATCGCAGTACGGATAAATTTATGCACGTGACGGTCATAGCCGATCCAAAGGTCAATCGCCTGCTGGCCCCAGCTGGTGATTCGGTCAAGTTTGTTCTGCAAATCGAAGACCAGCTTGTCGACAAAACTCAGATCCATGTCGATCATCGTAGCGTCCTGAATGCGCATCAGATGCGCCTGCAACAGATCACCCGCTGCTTCCAGCGTATCCTGCAACTCACGCAGCGTACCGGAGGTTTCTGACAGAAGAAGTTCACAACTGGAGATGGCCGCACGCCAGTCTTTGTTGAGCAGGCCGGCGATGTCGTCTTTCACGCCCTGCTGCTGTTCATCCATGATGCGCTGTGTCATATCAATGCTGTCGAAGATTTCAGCGACCGAGTATTTGAGCGGTGCGTAGACATTACGATGCCAGTGGAAATCATCGCCGCCTTCGTCAGCGGCATCGGCCGCACGCTTGAGTTCCTGCGCAACAATAGATAGCTGCATAGAGAGACGCAGCGTAGAAAATTCTCGCTGACGGATATAATAATCTGAAATGCCGATCGCCAAAGGAGTCAGGCGATAAATGGCATTGCCGTCCGCCAGCTCACTGACAAAACGGTTGAGCAAACGCTGACGCACCATATCATTGATGGCGTTATTGGCACGCACGGTGACGGTCTCGTTGGTCTGCTCAAAACCTTTGCTGACGTGACGAAATGCATCGACCAGTTCACCCTCACTCATTTCCCCATCAAGGCGCTCGCTGTTTAATGTGGCAATCGCCAGAAGAAAAGCCAGCCGCTCCGTTGGCAGCGAAATTGAGAAATCATTTTTCCGTGCCCAGGCGACCAGTTCGGGTACAGTCTGGGAAAATTCACTCATAATTCGTCCTTCAGAATGGGTTTATGCGCCATCACGTGGATGTAACGTCCCAAACTAACAAAAGGTTCCTGGCGGCAATAACGCTGTTCCAGCGCCAGAAGCTCGTCAAAATCCTGTTTATGTTGTTGTCTGTTTCGCAAATAATCGTGGAACACTCTAACACCGGTCTTACCGCTTATCTGCATCCCGAGCTGCTCAAGCCACTGATAGACCTGCGCAGGTTCAAGCGGATGATCGGGTAACAATGAACTCTTTTTAATTTTTGGCACGCCGGCTTCAACATGACCGAAGTTGCCGAGGATCATATGCCGCATGACCAGACCGTGGATATTGTAAAACATCAGGGATAATGCGCCACCCGGTGCAAGACAATCGACCAGCGCAGCCAGCGCCTCCTGCGGTTCGGCCAACCACTCGATGACAGCATGGAACAATATCAGATCAACCGGCTGTTCCAAATGTTCTGCAATGTGCTGAGCGGGGCATTGTACAAATTGCATGTTACCGCTCACACCTTTTTCAATCGCCGCTGCCTGGGCGCGACGGATCATCTCACCTGAAAGATCGCACAACAAGACCTGATGTCCTAAAGCGGCCAGTTCACAGGCCATTTGTCCCTCGCCGCCACCCGCATCTAAAATGCGCAGCGGCCGCTGAGGCAAACTTTTCATCAACTCCTGCAGATCCTGACCCAGCACAGCCTGACGGATACGTCCTTTCGTTGTGCCGTAGATATTGCGCGAAAATTTTTCGGCCATATCGTCAAAATTACGATCCTGCATGAAGTGTTACCTGTTCGCGGTTGAGCATTTTGCTGGAAACATACCTGCTGAATAATTCATAGTACAGCTATGTGGCTGCTATTTTGGCACAGGCGGACGTAGAATAAATCATCCTGAAGCGGAATCACGCCCGGATGTCGTTTTTTCACTCAAAAGGACCGGTTTCTGATGTTGTTTATCCTTAAAAAAACCGTGGGCGGCCTGCTGCTTCCCTTACCGTTTATTTTGCTGATCATGGCCGTTGCGCTGGTGTTGCTGTGGATGACCCGCTGGCAGAAAACCGGAAAAGTTTGTTTTTCGCTGAGTTGGCTCCTGTTGCTACTGCTGAGCCTGCAACCTGTCGCTGACAGTCTGCTGCGACCTATAGAATCAGAATATCCGACGTATCAGCCACAGGCACATCCGCCGGTGAAATATGTCGTGGTGCTGGGCGGCGGCTATACCTTCAATCCTGACTGGGCACCAAGTTCGAATTTGATCAGCAATAGCCTGCCACGCGTGGCAGAAGGGATCCGAATTTACCGCGCCAATCCGGGGGCAAAACTGATCTTTACCGGCGGCGCGGCGATGACCAATCCAGTCAGCAGCGCGGCGGTTGCGGGAAAAGTAGCAGAAAGTTTAGGCGTGCCTGAAAGCGACATCTTGCTACTGGATAAGCCGAAAGATACCCATGAGGAATCGCAGCAGGTCAAAATGTTGATCGGGCAACAGCCATTCGTGCTGGTTACATCGGCCAATCACCTGCCGCGCGCGATGATTTTCTTCCATCAGCAGGGCTTGTCACCGATACCCGCACCGGCGAACCAGTTGGCGATCGACTCCCCGCTCAATCCATGGGAGAAAACCTTGCCGCAGGCCTTGTATTTTTCCCACAGCGAGCGCGCATGGTATGAAACGCTAGGTCGTGGATGGCAATGGTTATCCGGACGCAAGGCTTAAGCAAATTGACTTAATTCAACCACGGCAGCAGCTGTTGCCGTGCGTAATCAAACTGCCGTCGATCAAGCTTACCGGTATGGATCAGGTGTGCTACTGATTCCCAGACCAGATACAGCCAGCGACGGGCAAGGAATGTTTCCGAAACGGGCGCTTTCTGCAAATAGCTGAACAGCAGTTGTTCACTCATGCCCTTTTCCCACAAACGGAACATATCAAACTCACGCGGCGCCCACAGTACGGTGCCGGGATTGATCATTGCCAATAGCTGATCGCTGCGCGGATCTTTGAGCATACTGCGCAGTGAAAGATTACCGTGAACCAGCACCGGCGTATCGTCAAAATCATCAAACATGGCATCCAGACACTGGCGTGATCGAAATAACAGCGTGCGATCCTCAGGCGTGAGTTCGGGGGCCTGTAAGTTCGACAACGTGGCCCATAACACTTCTACACGTTGCGGATACCAGTTTCCCCAACGGTTCTCCTGCGTACTGTCGACCGAACCCACGCAACCATGGCTGTCGATGCGGTGCCAGGCCAGCATCGCTTCCACGATTTGATCCTGCAACACCTGCCAGCGCTCAGGGGTTCGCGTAGGCGCTTCCGCCGAAACGCCCCGGAGGCGTTCGATCAGCAAAATTTCTTGATAGGGTTTCTGGTGTGTGGTCACCATGCCGTACACCGTCGGCACGCGCACCACGCCTTCGCGCGCCAGCATCGACAGCTTGTAAGCCTCCTGGCCAGCAATGCCCAGACAGGTAAAGCTTTTCGCCATCAGAGGCATGGCGTAGCCCTGCTCATCGTAAAGTGAAAAAAGATGGGCATAAGGCTGTTCACTGACGCACTCCAGGCGGGATAAACGCTCGCCCAGCACAATACTTAATTCGGCTTTTAGCTGTTCCATAACGTGTTCGCAGTGACGAAAAGAGTAGCGGTTATGATGGAAGCTTCAATGCAGGAATACCCCGTTTCAGATCAAACAAAAACCGGATAGTCGGGAGAGAAAGGGGAAGACATCACGCAAAAAGAAATGAAATTCATGTAAATCAGGAAAGGGTAAACGGAATGCGATGGCATCCCGTTTGAAAATCATCAGCGACTCAAGATTGCGCGCACGCGTTCTAAATCTTCCGGCGTATCCACCCCGACAGAAGGAATGGCCTTCGCAACGCCAACGTGGATTTTTTCACCGTACCATAGCACGCGCAGTTGCTCGAGAAGTTCGATATGTTCCAACTCGCTCGGCTCCCATCTAACGTACTGGCGAATAAACCCGGCGCGATAGGCGTAGATACCAATATGACGCAGGAATACATCGCCAATAGACTCTTTTGATACCGCAAACCGCTCGCGTTCCCAGGGGATGGCTGCCCGGGAGAAATACATCGCGTAGCCTTGAGCATTGCGCACAACTTTGACAGCGTTTGGATTAAACGCTTCTTCGGCGGTTTCAATCGGCACGGCCAGTGTGGACATTCCCGCTTCGCTGTTGGCCAGATTTTCAGCCACCTGACGGATAATTACCGGCGGGATTAACGGTTCATCCCCTTGCACGTTAACAATAATTTCGTCATCGGCAAACTGGCATAATTCAATCACTTCGGCCAGACGCTCCGTCCCCGACTGATGATCCGCACGCGTCAGACACACTTCCCCCCCGGCAGCTTCAACAGCCTTCACGACTTCTGGGTGATCGGTCGCAACGATGACTCTCTTCGCGCCCGACTCTAACGCACGTTCCATAACGTGGACAACCATTGGTTTACCGTTGATATCCGCCAGAGGTTTACCCGGCAAACGGCTCGAGCCATAACGGGCGGGAATAATAGCAATAAAACTCATGGATGCGTCTCATCAACAGAAAGTGGGCGGGCCTCGTTTTCTAATAAAACAGGTATGCCATCCCGGACGGGATACGCAAGGCTGTCCGCTTTGCAGACCAGTTCCTGCGACTCTTTATTGAAATACAACTTTCCGTTGCACACAGGGCAAGCAACGATTTCAAGCAAGCGGTGATCCATAAAATTCTCCCGGGGGCGAATACGCCCATTATCTATGTGGCGCAGCGCGAAAATGCATTGGAAAACACAATACGACGGTGCCAGAGAATAACATAACCGCCCGATCAGCGTTAATACCCACATCCCCAGGAAGAGGTAGAGAGAGATCGAAATGTAACGAGAAAATTTTCACGTTGTGAGGATTGCGTTACTGGCGGAGCCGGAGTAGAATTTTTTGTGAGCTGCATCACATAAATAACTTCCAATATGAGTCATCAAATGAAAACCATTAACAAAATCATCGCAATGTTCGCAAACTTCAGCAACTAACATTGCGTGACACCTGCAATCATCGTGAATCAACGGCTGCCTGACGCAGCCGTTTTGCTTTTTCACCCTATCGGCCAGCCTGTATTCCAGTAAGTGATTAACGATTCAGGAATTTTTCCGACTGTCACCTGCCGGGCCCCCTGCCATAACGCAAACCGATTCACAGCACCGGTGATATCCTGCACCCGTCGGGATGTGATTCTTGTACCTGGCTCCAGATGCAAACTTTTAACCTCAAGGATTTTTTCCTTACGATGCATTTTGGCGTCAACGCGGCCAATAAGTTCACCACGTTGCAGAATGGGTAAGCTGAAATAGCCATACTGGCGTTTCGCTTCTGGCGTGTAACACTCGATCCGATAGTCAAAATTGAACAGCGTCGATGCACGCTTGCGGTCCCACACCACGGGGTCAAAGGGTGATAAAAGCGTCGTTACGGTAGAGGAAATACCTGAATCCAGCGCCTGCTGTAACAGAGACCATTGTTGCTGATGCACATAAAAAACACCTTCCAGTCCGTCAACTTCAACGGGCGTAATGTCCTCATCCGCCAGCATCTGCGCGATTACCTTTTTAGTATCGACACGCTTAAGCCGGTAATAATCCGCCAGCCACTCCGCTTTGAATAAGCCGAGACATTGCGCAGAAAGCCTGAGCATTTGAAACTCTGCCTCTTCTTGCGTCAGTGACTGGGTCCCATCATCCCAGCCAGGCATAACACGTTCAGCCAGATCATAGACACGGTGAAAATTACGCCGTTCAGCGATCATCAGCTGGCCGGACGTGAACAGGGTTTCCAGATGCTTTTTATGCGGTTTCCAGTCCCACCAGCCGCTGTTTGGTTTTTTCCCGGCGCTGAAATCCGCTGATCGTACAGGACCATTCTCCGCAATATGGGCCAGTAATGCCTGAATATCCTGCTGATGTTCATCGAACCATGCCTGCGAGAATTTCCATCCCATTTTTTGCGGATTCAACATGCGATGGCGCAGCAGGCCGTAATCTTCGCTGGGGATAAAGCAGGCCTCATGCGCCCAGTATTCAAAAATCTTACCCGCTGACAGCGCGTCTTCCAGCCACTGTGGTGAATAATTGCCAAGCCGGCTGAACAACACCAGATACGGACTGCGGGCAACCACGCTTATTGTGTCGATCTGCAATAATCCCATAGTGCGGATTGCCTGCACAACATCGTCGGGGGACGGTTTTTTGATCCGAGGTTTATGAAGGTTTTGAGCAGACAAATGCAGGGTGCGGGCAGAAACGAGAGATATAACCGGGTGAGACATATCGGTATCCATGGCAGCAAATAAACTGTGGATACCGATAGCATATTTTTACCGGAGCGTAAAATTCAGCTCAACGGGGAACAACAAAATTCAGACTCAGAATGCGATAACGTCAGCCGCTGAAGGGCCGTGCGCTACACTGCGATACGTAGTGAATTCGACACGTTGACCGGCACTCAGGGATTTATTTTTGGTATTCGCAATGGAAGTACGCTGAACATAAATCTCAGAAGAACCGTCGAGAGGGCAAATAAAACCATAGCCTTTCGCCTGGTTGTACCATTTAACTAAACCCATTTTTAACATCATAATTTCTATCCTTTCTTTTGGGCATCCATGAACACACTTTTTTATTATTGTTCGGATGCGTTTGCCCATTTCTAAGTTTATTTTTTTATAAAAAACCTCTAATGAGCGAATATGTTTTAACGATTATTTTAACTAACTTTACGACTTATCTTCACGCCGTATGTCACTTTACAGGCATTAAAAACCCGCCGTCCGGCGGGCTTTGCTCTGCTGATATAAAAAAACGGGTAACGTTATTTCATATCATCACGTCAGCCTCTTATCAGAGAGCGATAACGTTAGCAGCAGCAGGACCACGCGGGCTATCCTGAATGGTGTATTCTACACGCTGACCTTCGGCCAGAGTTTTGAAACCATCGGTTGCGATTGCAGAGAAATGTACGAAGACATCTTTACCGCCATCAGTTTGCTCAATAAAACCAAAACCTTTGCTTTCATTGAACCACTTAACCTGACCCATTTTCTTAGACATTTTTAAAACCTTTTTACGAAATATAAAATCCTGCCATTTGGCAATGTTGGCCAATAGTTCAGACAATTACTTATGGGGAGGACTTAGAAGGTTCGTCTTGGAAGCGGAATCATCGGGAAAGAGATAACGTCTGGGAGGAACTGCTTTACTCTACACTCATACATAAATAGCGCTGCAACACAGGCTGCACGCATTAACTCACACTCATAAAACAATAGCAAGCGGCGTGCTGAAAAAATTGTTATGATTCTCTGAATAAAGAGAATTAATCTTTATAAATCATGTAGTTTAAATTTTAAAAAATAGTCAGAAATTTAACAGAAAACATGATTCAAGCGAGTTTAAAGAAAATTAGTGGGATTTCTTAAGAATGAGATCAGTGATTTTTTGCAGTAATTCCTCAGCCATTCTACCCTGAATTTTTGCTTCAACGGGTAAATACCACCAGTTGGCCTGCGCAAAATCACGACATTTCACGGCATCTTTTTCAGTCATCAGAAGTGTTTGTTCCGACTGAGCTAATGCAGAAAGCTGCTCAACCTGATAGGCCTTATGGTCCGCAAAAGCGACCTCTTTTTGCAAACTCAGCCCCAATTGTTTCAGCGTAGCGAAAAAACGCGGTGGATGCCCTATCCCGGCCATTGCCACAACATTTCGCAATGCTGACGCATCGCGCTGTTCGCCCGTCATCAGATTGACCGCTTTGCCAGGCTGCAAAACCATCGCCAGCTCACCTGTTTCTGCAGTACCACCATTGGTAATGATGGCGTCCACGGAGCGCAGACGGGATGCACGTTCCCGCATAGGACCCGCTGGCAACCAGAGACCATTGCCAAAACGCCTCACACCATCCACGACGACAATTTCGACATCTCGCTTAAGTGCGTAATGCTGTAAACCGTCGTCGGTAATGATTACATCCAGTTCATTATCAGCAAGTAGCGCTTTAACCGCGTCAGAACGCAGCGGTGACACCGCAACCGGTGCCCCCGTCCGCTGATAAATCAGCACTGGCTCATCACCAGCCTGGGCTGTCGTCGTGGTTTCAGACAGCACAAGCGGATAGTGGGATGATTTTCCACCGTAACCGCGTGACACTACGCCAACGCGGAATCCATGCAATTGCAGCGTTTCCACCAGCCAGATCACCACCGGTGTTTTACCGTTACCTCCGGCAGTCAGATTACCGACTACCACAACGGGCACAGGTGCCCGCCAGCTTTTTTTTAGCCCTGATTTATAGCTGTAACGGAGGATCGTAGCGATCAGTCCATACAGCCATGAAAGTGGCAGAAGTAACCAGTAAAGCGGTGACTGACCTGACCAGATGCGCTCAATCATTGGCCAAACTGCATCCGATAAAGCTGTGAGTAAACGCCACGCTCTTCCAGCAGAACCGTATGCGAGCCGCGTTCAACTATGCGTCCGTCTTCAATCACCAGAATTTCATCGGCTTTTTCAATGGTCGATAAGCGATGCGCAATCACCAGTGAGGTACGGTTTTTCTGCAACTCATCAAGAGCGGCCTGAATTGCACGCTCGGATTCTGTATCCAGCGCCGAGGTCGCTTCATCGAGGATGAGGACTGGCGAATCACGCAGCAATGCGCGGGCAATAGCAATACGCTGACGTTGACCGCCGGAAAGCAGCACACCATTTTCGCCGATCACCGTATCCAGCCCCTGATCCATCTTGCTGATGAAGTCCATGGCATACGCCATAGTCGCCGCTTTTTCGATTTCTTCGCGAGAATAGATGTCAGTACGGGCGTAAGCGATGTTATTGGCGATGGTATCGTTGAACAGGTGGACATTCTGGGAGACTAGCGCCACCTGATCGCGCAGTGAAGACAACGTGTATTCACGCAAATCATGGCCATCCATCAGAATTTGCCCTTCCTGAATATCGTAGAAACGCGTCAGCAGGTTTGCGATGGTCGATTTACCCGAACCAGATCGCCCAACCAGTGCTACGGTTTTTCCTTCAGGCAAGCTGAAAGAAATCTCACGCAGTGCAGGAATGTCGCGGCCAGGGTAAGTGAAGGTCACATTTTTGAATTCAACATCCCCTTTAGCGCGTTTCACTTCGAGTTTGCCTTCATCTTTCTCCTGCTCCATATCCAGAATAGAAAACAGAGTCTGACAGGCAGCCATACCACGCTGGAACTGGGAGTTCACGTTAGTCAGGGATTTCAGCGGACGCATCAGGGCGATCATCGATGAGAACACTACGGTGATCGTACCGGCACTCAGCGTTTCCATCACGGACGGGAAGCTTGCGGCATAGAGCACGAATGCCAGAGCCAGAGAAGCGATCAGCTGAATGATAGGGTCTGAAATCGAAGCAGCAGAGACCATACGCATACCTTGCTGACGCATACGATTACTGACTTTATCAAAGCGCTGAGTTTCGACTTTCTGACCACCAAAAATAAGCACTTCTTTATGGCCTTTCAGCATCTGTTCGGCGCTGGTCGTAACTTGCCCCATGGTGTTCTGCATGGATTTACTGATGTTACGAAAACGTTTTGACACCACGCGTATAACAACAGAAACGATCGGCGCAATCACCAGCAGGATCACTGACAGCTGCCAGCTGTAGTAGAACATCATGATGAACAGCCCGATAATCGACGCCCCTTCGCGCACCACGGTAACCAGTGCGCTGGAGGAGGACGAAGCAACCTGCTCGGAGTCGTAAGTAATACGCGAGAGCAAGGTACCGGTAGACTGTTGATCAAAGAAAGCGACAGGCATTCTCATCATATGGCCGAACAGGCGGCGACGCATATGCATGACCACTTTGCCTGAAACCCATGAGATACAGTAACTTGAAATATATCCGCTGACCCCACGCACAATCATCAGGCCGATAACGACCAGCGGCATCCATAGTAAAATTGAGCGGTCGGCTTTACCAAACCCGTCATCAAGCAGTGGCTTCAGCAAGGACAGCATGAATGTATCACTGGCGGCGTTAGCGACCAGTGCAATAGCCGCAGCAATCAGCCCGGCCTTAAAAGGTGTGATCATCGGCCATAAGCGACGGAATGTCTGCCACGTGGAGAGATCTTTATCGTTCATCATG
The DNA here is from genome assembly GCF_965118895.1 of Rahnella inusitata. Classification (GTDB taxonomy): domain Bacteria; phylum Pseudomonadota; class Gammaproteobacteria; order Enterobacterales; family Enterobacteriaceae; genus Rahnella; species Rahnella inusitata_A. Next base: position 165,505 of record NZ_CBCPJJ010000004.1, on the reverse strand, counting down.
CAATATCAACCAGCATCGAAAGAAATAGCGGTCTATTCTACTCATTATCTTCAGATACTCCAAACCGGTGGTGGTACCAACGGGGAATTAATTGCTCACGTAAGCCCTTAATTGCCCAATAATCATCATAAATGAAGATACTCAGCTGACCTGATACAGAGGTCGAGTGCCAGTCATAGCGGGCTTTGTTGTATCTGCTAACAACTTTATGCGCCGGAAGATGCCATTTATTAAAACGCGCTGCCGATACCATCGCCATTGCCGGCTGAACGGCCCGCAGGAATGGGGGGGAAGAGGAGGTATTGCTGCCGTGATGTGGCACCTGAAGCCAGGTGGACTGTAACCCCTTTCGTTCCTTTTTGATTAACGCCTTTTCGGTGCCGGCCTCAATATCACCCGTCAGCAGCAGACTGAATGTGCCGTCATCAACGCGAATGACACAACTGTCATCATTACGTGCATCCGTCGTCGGCTTCAACGGCCACAAAATGTTGAAGTTCAGTCCTTGCCATCGCCAGTGTTCTCCAGCAATACAAGGTAGATGACCCGCAGAGAGGGAACTGTCGCGCAGGCTCGCTTTCGGATACATCACCTGTAAAATTTCGAGCCCTCCCCGGTGATCCATATCATCGTGGCTGATGATTATCTGCTCTAAACGGATATTCCTCCAGCGTAGCAGTGGCGCGATATTTTGCTCTGCCGCCGAGCCCCCTTCCCAGCGGTTGCCGGTATCGTAAAGAATTCCTCTGCCATTTTTGCTGATAAGCACCGATAGCCCGTGCCCGACATCCAGCATATCCACCCGCCAGCGCTCAGGTGCCATGCGAGTGACCCAACACAGAGAGACCATGCATAATGAAGTCAGCAATGACAAGCGATGCCTGATGTCGCTCAGTCGCCATAAGAGAACTGCCAACCAGCCTGAGAAACTGATTAGCAAGAAGCTTTCCCCCAGTGTAAACCAGTTCTCGGAAAAGGATTTAACGCCCCAGATCGCCAGGCTAAGGGTGTGATCTGCCATTTTCCAGAAGATGATTTGCATCCCTGACATCCAGCCAGTAGGGAATAAATTTAAGAGTAAAACTATCAGGACTATCGGCACAGTCACCATCGAAACAATCGGAACCGCCCACATGTTTGCCAGAAATGATGAGGGATTCAGGCCATGAAAAATCGCGACTTGTAAGGGTAACAGAAGCAGAGTTATACCCACCTGAAGATGTCCCCAGCGTAAGAAAGACCAATACCATGCATTCTGAAAAGACGCAGATAACGGCATCCATTGAAACCAGAAAACCAGAGACGCTACGGCAAAGCAAGACAACCAGAAACTGTCCGACAGAATATTCATCGGGTCAGCCAGTAACAACAACGCGACGCCCCATAACCAGACTTGCCACGGATGGCAACTTATACGAAAAAACCTCAGTACAATCCACAGCGAGACTGCCAGCGCGGCGCGTAATGCGGGGGCATTACAACCAGATAGCCAGGTATACGTCAGCAGAAATATCTCACTGACCAGTAACGGGTAGCGGTAATCAATCAGCCTTACTGGCAGAAAAAACTGCATTCCCCGCGCCAGCCACCAGCCAAACAAGGCGGCAATACCAATGTGAAGGCCTGAAATCGCCACGAGATGAGCGATGCCGGTTCTTTGCAGTAAAAGCTTTTCATCGCCATTAATTAACCCCTTTTCACCAAACGCCAAGGCGATAAGCACCGGCGTATTCGCCAGTTCAGGCATTGCAGCTTGTACGCGATGGATGAATTGCTGGAGGAACGTGCTCCCTCCCTCCAGCACTACGCCTCGCCGGATCGTCGCCGTCAGTGGTGCATGCCGCGCCAACGCCCAGCGTTGTGCATCAAATCCCCCTTCATTTAACAGGCCGTGGACAGGACGAAAACTGGCGTTCAATTTCCACTTCTGTCCCGCAGAGAGGGGCGTTTCCGCTCCTTCCCATTTGGCACGGAATAGAACCGCCGGGAATATCTGCTTCCCACCTACCTTTTCAATTTTGAAAAACTGAGATGTCGCACCGCCCTGCCCCAGATTAATAGTTTGCACGCTGGCGACGACTTCACGATTGGCACCCGCAAGCGTGAGCGTCTGCTCAAGCAGGCTACTGCCTTGCATGCTGGCCCAGACGAAACTCAGTAAAGCGATCATCACCAGTCTGATTATCTTCCTGCGTGAGCCCCACAGAATCCATGCGATAAAGCACATCGCCGTAATCCACTGCATTGAGGGAAGTTGAGCAATAAATACCAGCGGAGTCATACCCACAACGACCGCGACAGCGACCTCGTCCAATGAGATTTTGATGGCGCTCCCTCTACGTTCATCATTCGACCACCCTGGTCAGATTCTGGCTGGAGTATGGTATTGAGATGAACAGGGGACAAGAAGAAGAACGACGGAATGCGGGACGTTACGCAAATAAGGGGGAGAAATTGAGAAATAAATTTGGATAATTTAAACCAAAAAAAACGGCGCCTTGAAAGGCACCGTTTTAGCATTCGCTATAGGCAGTCATTCACGATTCAGGCCGAAACCTTAACCATAAATGTTCGCGCGATCACGCAACTCTTTGCCCGGTTTGAAGTGAGGGACATACTTGCCATCCAGCTCAACTTTGTCGCCAGTTTTAGGGTTGCGCCCAACACGCGGAGCACGGTAGTGAAGAGAAAAACTGCCAAACCCACGGATCTCGATGCGTTCACCATCAGCCAAGGTTGCAGCCATATGTTCAAGCATCTCTTTCACTGCATCCTCAACGGCTTTCGCCGGGATATGAGAGTGCTGGCCAGCAAGTCTTTCAATAAGTTCAGACTTGGTCATATTACCTCCAAGCTTTGCAGCTAAACTACCGTATCGGGGCGGCAGAACCGCCCCCCGTCATTACTCGCCTTTTGCCGCTTTGAACGCTTCAGCCATAGCGTTAGAGAAGTTGCTTTCTTCTGCTGGTTTGTTGTTAACCACAGCGATTGCATCTTTCTCGTCTGCTTCGTCCTTAGCACGGACGGACAGGCTTACTACGCGGTTCTTACGATCAACACCGGTGAATTTAGCTTCAACTTCATCACCAACGCTCAGAACCAGAGTTGCGTCTTCAATACGGTCGCGAGAAGCTTCTGAAGCGCGCAGGTAACCTTCTACGCCGCCAGCTAATTCAACTGTAGCACCTTTGGCGTCAACTGCAGTGACTTTACCAGTAACAATAGTACCTTTCTTGTTAACAGACAGGTAGTTATTGAATGGATCTTCAGCCAGTTGCTTCACGCCCAGGGAGATACGTTCACGTTCTGCGTCAACCTGCAGGACCACAGCTGCGATTTCGTCGCCTTTTTTGTATTCACGTACTGCTTCTTCGCCTGCAACGTTCCAGGAGATGTCAGACAGGTGAACCAGGCCGTCGATGCCGCCGTCCAGACCGATGAAGATACCGAAGTCAGTGATTGACTTGATTTTACCTTCAACACGGTCGTTCTTGTTGTGGGTTTCTGCAAACAGCTGCCATGGGTTGGATTTGCATTGTTTCAGGCCCAGGGAGATACGACGACGTTCTTCGTCGATGTCCAGAACCATAACTTCAACAACATCACCCACGTTAACAACTTTAGATGGGTGGATGTTTTTGTTAGTCCAATCCATTTCAGAAACGTGAACCAGACCTTCAACGCCTTCTTCGATTTCTACGAAGCAGCCGTAATCAGTCAGGTTGGTAACGCGACCAGTCAGTTTAGTACCTTCTGGGTAACGTTTAGCGATAGCGACCCATGGATCTTCGCCCAGCTGTTTCAAGCCAAGGGAAACACGAGTACGTTCACGGTCAAATTTCAGAACTTTAACAGTGATTTCGTCGCCCACGTTGACGATTTCGCTTGGGTGTTTAACACGTTTCCAAGCCATGTCAGTGATGTGCAACAGGCCATCAACGCCGCCCAGATCAACGAATGCACCGTAGTCAGTGAGGTTCTTAACGATACCTTTAACTTCCATGCCTTCCTGCAGGTTTTCCAGCAGTTGATCGCGCTCTGCGCTGTTCTCAGACTCAATTACTGCACGACGGGAAACAACAACGTTGTTGCGTTTCTGGTCCAGTTTGATGACTTTGAACTCAAGATCTTTGCCTTCGAGATGCAGCGTGTCGCGAACAGGACGAACGTCTACCAGGGAACCTGGCAGGAACGCACGGATACCGTTCAGCTCAACAGTGAAACCGCCTTTAACTTTACCGTTGATAACACCGGTAACAGTTGCAGATTCTTCGTAAGCTTTTTCCAGCGTGATCCAAGCTTCATGACGTTTAGCTTTTTCACGGGACAGCAGAGTTTCACCGAAGCCGTCTTCGACAGCGTCCAGCGCAACATCAACTTCGTCGCCAACCTGGATTTCCAGTTCGCCCTGTGCGTTTTTGAATTGTTCTGCCGGAATTGCAGACTCAGATTTCAGACCGGCGTCAACCAGTACGATATCTTTGTCGATGGACACAACAACACCACGAACGATGGAACCAGGACGGGTTTCGATTGTTTTTAAGGATTCTTCAAAGAGTTGAGCAAAAGATTCAGTCATGTTGTTAATCTTTAGGTTCTTAAGTTTAACGTCCATCTGGCGTCCTGCTGGATGGGGTTGTTTCAAATGCCCCGCTACAGATCCTTGCGGCGAGGTTAAAAAAAACTATAGCCAAAACTGGCACTGAATAGACTCCAGCACCAGATTACGGCTCGATTACCGGGTTTGTTTTTGCGGTAACCCTAGAATTTCTGTGGCGTAAGCCAACGCTTTTTCGATGACTTCATCGATGGACATACTGGTTGAATCCAGTAATAACGCATCGGAAGCAGCCACTAAAGGCGCAATGGATCGATTACGATCCCGATCATCGCGTTCTTTGATCTCGGCTAAAAGCCTTTCAAAGTTAACACTAAAGCCCTTTTCCTGCAACTGTAGCATTCTTCTGTTGGCACGTTCTTCGGAACTGGCGTCGAGAAATATTTTCACCGGTGCATCGGGGAATACCACCGTACCCATATCTCGTCCGTCTGCAATCAGGCCCGGCGCCTCACGAAATGCGCGTTGGCGACGCAGTAACGCTTCGCGGACACGAGGGAAAGCGGCCGCCTGAGACGCGGTATTGCCTACCGTTTCGGTGCGGATTTCATTGCTGACATCCTCACCTTCTAAAATTACTTGTAACTGCCCATCCTGAGCGACAAAACGCACGTCGAGATGTGCGGCCAGCGGAACTAATGCCTCTTCTGAGACGATATCAACCTGATGATGCAGTGCAGCCAGCGCTAAAACGCGGTAAATGGCACCAGAATCGAGCAGATGCCAGTTAAAGGCTTCGGCCAACGCTTTACACAACGTACCTTTACCTGCACCACTTGGCCCATCAACGGTGATTACCGGGGCTAAAGCCGTCATTTTTGTCTCCTTTCGGTGGGTGATACCCGCTTCATTAGCCTGAGAGGACTAATTCAGGAGCGGCATTATACGCTGCCTTTGCGGTAACTGTTACCCCACATTGACCAGTTGTCTAAAAAGCGGACGGTTCTCAAAGAGAATAAGCAAAAAAAACGGACATCAAGGATGTCCGCTGCATTGACCCACATAGTTATAGACTATGCCAGCGTACTTATTGCCGCGAGACGTTCAAAATAATCAGGGAACGTTTTCGCCGTACATTTCGGATCAAGGATGGTAACCGGCGTATCGGAAAGCGCGACCAGCGAGAAACACATCGCCATGCGATGATCGTTATACGTGCCAATCTCTGCAAATTTAAGGGATTGCGGCGGTTCTATACGAATATAATCTTCACCCTCTTCCACTGTCGCCCCAACTTTCCGCAGCTCCGTCGCCATCGCCGCGAGACGATCAGTTTCTTTTACACGCCAGTTATAAATGTTGCGAAGTCTCGTTGGACCTTGTGCGAACAGCGCCGCCGTGGCGATGGTCATGGCTGCATCAGGGATATGGTTCATGTCCATGTCGATGCCTTTCAGCTCACCGCGGGTGCATTCGATATAATCATCAGCCCAGTGGATTTTTGCGCCCATTTTTTCCAAAACGTCAGCAAAGCGAATATCACCCTGCATACTGTTTTTACCGATACCGGTGACGCGAACGGTGCCGCCCTTGATCGCCGCCGCAGCCAGGAAGTAGGACGCGGAAGACGCATCCCCTTCCACAAGATAAGCACCCGGCGAAACGTACTGCTGTTTACCGGTGATGCGAAACTGCTGGTATTGATGATTTTCGACTTCAATTCCGAAGGTCTTCATCAGGTTCAGGGTGATGTCGATATAAGGCTTAGAAACCAGTTCACCCTTGATCTGAATTGTGGTGTCATTTTCAGCCAAAGGCGCGGTCATCAATAAAGCAGTAAGGAACTGACTGGATACGCTGCCATCCACGCTGACGTCACCGCCGGTAAAGCCACCGCGCAGGCGCAGCGGCGGATAATCTTCCTGCTCGAGATAATCAATTTGCGCGCCGCCCTGACGGAGGGCATCAACCAGATGGCCAATCGGACGCTCTTTCATGCGCGGTTCGCCGGTAAGTACGACGTCCTGCTCGCCCAGACATAATGCAGCAGCCAGAGGACGCATCGCAGTGCCCGCATTTCCGAGGAACAATTCCAGCCCTTTAGCATTGGAAAAAGCCGTGCCCAGACCGTCGATTTCACACTCAGTGCGGGAAGCAGACAGGCGATGCGCAACACCCAGCTGCGTCAGCGCATTGAGCATATGGCGCACATCGTCGCTGTCGAGCAGGTTAGTCAGGCGGGTAGTACCCTGTGCAAAAGCAGCCAGTAGAAGCGCACGGTTAGAAACACTCTTTGAGCCGGGTAAGTTGATGCTGCCGTTAACCAATGCAACGGGTTGTAATGTCAGGGATTCCACTCTTTCTCCAATTCTTCATTTCATAAAATGACCCCGGATTGTAAATCGGGGTCATTTTTAAGGCTTCTTACAAAAGCATTTTGCTTGCCCGAAAGCCAGCCCGCTTAGCCGTGGCGTTTTTCGAACTCCGCCATAAAGTCGGTCAGAGCCTTCACACCTTCGAGAGGCATCGCATTATAAATAGATGCGCGCATACCGCCAGCTACACGATGGCCTTTCAGTGCATGCAGGCCGGCTGCCTGCGCCTGCTCCAGGAATAAATTGTCCAGAGAAGCATCCGCCATCTGGAATGGCACGTTCATCCAAGAACGGTTAGCCGCGGCAACAGGGTTACGATAGAAACCGGTGCGGTCGATGGCGCCGTACAGTAATTCGGCCTTCGCCTGATTACGTTTTTCCATTTCACGCAGGCCGCCCTGCTCTTTGAGCCATTTGAAGACCATACCAGACAGATACCATGCAAACGTCGGCGGGGTGTTGAACATAGAATCGTTATCGGCCAGCACGGTGTAATCAAGGATGGAAGGCAACTCAGTGCGCGCTTTACCCAGCAGATCTTCACGGACGATCACCAAGGTCAGGCCGGCAGGACCGATATTTTTCTGCGCGCCGGCGTAAATCACACCAAAGCGGCTCACATCGATCGGGCGGGACAGGATGCAGGAGGAGTAATCAGCAACCACAATTTTGTCACCGAAATCAGGCATTTCATCGATAGCTACGCCGTCGATAGTCTCATTCGGGCAGTAATGAACATAGGCAGAATCTGGACTCAGCTTCCATTCGCTCATGGGTAAAATGCCGCGTTTGCCGTCAATCGTGGTGGTGACGTCAATGACATTGGGTATGCAGTATTTTTGGGCTTCTTTTACTGCGCTGTGCGCCCAGTAACCGCCATCAATGTAATCTGCGGTAGATTTATCACCCAGAAGATTCATCGGCACTGCGGCGAACTGCGCACGCGCGCCGCCATGGCAGAAGAGAACTTTATAGTTCGACGGAATATTCAGCAGGTCACGAATATCCTTTTCGGACTCCTCGGCTACCTGGATAAATTCCTTACTGCGGTGACTGATTTCCATCACCGAAGTACCCAACCCGTGCCAGTTACAAAGTTCCTGTTCCGCACGACGCAATACTTCTGCCGGGATCATTGCCGGGCCTGCACTAAAATTATAAACCTGAGTCATTTCCCCTCACCACTTCTCTGAGACAGCCACATAGTAACCATTAATTTACCGGTTTTATCATCCGAGACAAGCAGTCTGCAACGGTTATTGATGACGACCTGATAATCAACGATGAGATCTGGGTCACAAGGTTCTTTCCTCCCTGGAAAGCTGATTTAACAGGATTATCTGTTCACACGCGCACCCTGTTCAGCGCCCTGACTCACGTAAGATTCTGACCGCGTGGACAGACTGCCTTTTCACCCACTTTGAGCTCTTTCACCCGGCTACACAGATAGTAGAAAAACAGTCGCTTATCGGATGCCTCCTTATAGACAGGCTTAGCGCGTTACAACGCGATTACATTCTTAACACGAATACGTGGAGGTACGTCGTAAAACCCCGTATCATTGCGCGTTTTTAGCACGCTCAAAAGTGAACTCAATGACGCAAACTTTTATTCCTGGTAAAGACGCGGCGCTGGAAGACTCCATTTCCCGCTTCCAACAAAAACTCACCGATCTCGGTTTTAACATCGAAGAAGCTTCCTGGCTGAACCCGGTTCCGCACGTCTGGTCCGTGCATATCCGAGATCGCGACTGTCCGCTGTGTTTCACCAACGGTAAAGGTGCGAGCAAGAAGGCCGCTCTGGCGTCTGCGTTGGGTGAATATTTTGAGCGTCTGTCGACAAACTATTTCTTCGCCGATTTCTATCTGGGTAAAGAAATTGCCAATAGTGATTTCGTTCATTATCCGAACGAAAAATGGTTCCCGATTGCCGAAGACAACGCGCTGCCGGAAGGCATTCTGGATGAGCGCCTGCATGAGTTTTACGATGCCGACAAAGAGCTGGTAGCCAGCGATCTGGTCGATCTGCAATCGGGCAATCCCGATCGCGGGATCTGCGCCCTGCCGTTCACCCGTCAGTCTGATCTGCAAACTGTGTACATTCCGATGAACATCATCGGCAACCTGTATGTCTCCAACGGGATGTCGGCCGGTAACACCGCCAACGAGGCTCGTGTGCAGGGTCTGTCAGAAGTCTTCGAGCGTTACGTTAAAAACCGCATCATTGCAGAATCTATCAGCCTGCCTGAAATTCCTGCCGACGTGCTGGCGCGTTACCCGGGCGTGGTGGAAGCTATTGCGAAACTGGAAGAAGAAGGTTTCCCGATCCTCTCTTATGACGCCTCACTGGGCGGCAACTATCCGGTCATTTGCGTAGTTCTGTTCAACCCGGCCAACGGTACCTGTTTCGCCTCATTTGGCGCGCACCCTGATTTCGGCGTGGCGCTCGAGCGTACCGTGACCGAATTACTGCAGGGCCGCAGCCTGAAAGATCTGGATGTGTTCACCCCGCCGACCTTCGATGACGAAGAAGTTGCCGAACACGCTAACCTCGAAACGCACTTCATCGATTCAAGCGGTTTGATTTCGTGGGATATGTTTAAACAAGACGCAGACTATCCGTTTGCTGACTGGAGCTTCAGCGGATCGACCGAAGAAGAGTTCGCCACGCTGATGGCCATCTTCGATAAAGAAGGTGCTGAAGTATACATTGCCGATTACGAGCATCTGGACGTTTATGCCTGCCGCATCATCGTTCCGGGCATGTCTGATATTTATCCGGCGGAAGATTTACTGCTGGCCAATAACAGCATGGGCGCACACCTGCGCGAACAGCTTCTGGCACTGCCGGACAGCGATTTGCCGAAAGAAACCTATCTCGAGATGATAACTCAGCTCGATGATGAAGGTTTGGATGACTTCACCCGCGTGCGCGAGTTGCTGGGTATCGCCAGCGGTAAAGATAACGGCTGGTACACTTTGCGCGTTGGCGAGCTGAAATCAATGCTTGCACTGGCGGGCGGTGATTTCGATCAGGCACTGACCTGGGCGGAATGGGCACATGAGTTTAACTCATCGGTCTACAGCGACGAACGCAACAACTATTATCGTTGTCTGCAAACCTTGCTTCAGCTTTCGCTGGAAGAAGATCGCGAACCGGCTCAGTACTACAATGCCTTCGTGAAAATGTACGGTCAGAAAGCGGTGGAAGATGCTTCTGCGGCAATTAGCGGCGAAGTGCGTTTCCACAGCCTGTTTGCGGTTGATCCAGATCTTAAAGCGCTGCCAGCCCATCAGGCCTTACTCGGCGCCTACGAGAAGTTACAGGTGGCAAAGCGTCGTCACTGGTCCAAGGCCTGATTATTACCGCACGATGACAAATCTGAACCGGCAGACATTTCTGCCGGTTTTTTTATCTGCCTTTCTCGCCTGGTGCTTTTATCAGGAATCTAAGGTTTGACTCAGCTAATGAAATGGCGTGTAATTTCGCGCTAAATAACGATGCATGGCCTTTTCGGGCGTTAATAGCCGCAAAAACCGACAACGTTAATTATGTGTAATGAAATCGAACTGAAATAAATGATAATAATTAACAGGCAATCATTTTCATTCACTTATTAATAAAAATATTTTAAGTATCCATCAACTTTTTTTGTAAAATTTAAAATGTTTTTAATTTAATAATTTCAACAAGTTACCCAATAAAGCACCCATTCAGTAGTAGCCTACAAACCACTAAAATTCTCCCCTTATGATCCACGTCAATTTTTACGTTATACTGCTTTGCTAGTATCTCGTTGCGCAGTGCATAGCCCTGAATAAGAGAGTTAATGTGAAAGCTGACAACCCCTTCGATCTTATATTACCCGCCGCTACAGCTAAAGTTGCTGAAGATGCCGGCGTTTATAAAGCCACCAAACAGCCGTTAAAAACGTTCTTTTTAGCCATTACTGCTGGCGTCTTTATTTCTATCGCCTTTGCTTTTTATATCACTTCCACCACTGGCACCGGGACCGTTCCATTCGGCCTGGCAAAACTCGTCGGGGGCATTTGCTTCTCATTGGGTCTGATGCTGGTCGTCGTGTGTGGTGCAGACCTGTTCACTTCCACTGTGCTGATTGTTATTGCTAAAGCCAGCGGGCGTATCACCTGGGGACAACTAGCACGCAACTGGGCCAATGTCTATGTTGGCAACCTGATCGGCGCACTGTTCTTTGTTGCCCTGATTTGGTTCTCCGGTGAATACATGGTCGATAACGGTTTGTGGGGACTGAACGTTCTGCAAACAGCCGACCATAAGATGCATCACACCTTTATCGAAGCCGTTTGCCTTGGGATTTTGGCTAACCTGATGGTTTGCCTGGCTGTCTGGATGAGTTACTCCGGCCGCAGCCTGATGGATAAAATGTTTGCCATGATTTTGCCGGTCGCCATGTTTGTCGCCAGCGGTTTCGAGCACAGCATCGCCAACATGTTCATGATCCCCTTAGGTATCGTCATTAAGAACTTTGCAACACCCGAATTCTGGCAAGCTGTCGGTACAACGCCGGCACAGTTCGCAGAATTAAACATCAGTAACTTTATCATCGACAACCTCATCCCTGTGACCATAGGTAACATCATTGGGGGTGGTTTGCTGGTAGGGTTAACGTACTGGGTCATATATCTTCGCGATGAGAAAAATCACTGATTCAACGTGGATCTCGTTACGACAGTTTTACACGCGATTTTTTAAAGAAATCCAAATTAGAAGGTAGGTGCAAAATGTCCAAGCTCAATGAAAAATTGACCAACGCATGGCAAGGTTTTAGTGCGGGTGAATGGCAGAATGGCGTTAACGTCCGTGACTTCATTCAGAAGAACTACACCCCGTATGAAGGTGATGAGTCCTTCCTGGCTGGCGCGACACAAGCGACAACCACCCTGTGGGATAAAGTAATGGAAGGTATCAAACTGGAGAACAGCACCAAAGCTCCTGTTGACTTCGATACTGACGTTGCGGCTACCATTACTTCTCATGACGCTGGCTACATCAACAAATCTCTGGAAACCATCGTTGGTCTGCAAACTGATGCTCCATTGAAACGTGCCCTGATCCCATTCGGCGGCATCAAAATGGTAGAAGGTTCATGTAAAGTTTATGGCCGTGAACTGGATCCAGCGCTGAAAAAAATCTTCACCGATTACCGCAAAACCCATAACCAGGGTGTGTTCGACGTTTACACTAAAGACATTCTGAACTGCCGTAAATCCGGTGTTCTGACTGGTCTGCCAGATGCGTATGGCCGTGGCCGTATCATTGGTGACTACCGTCGCGTTGCGCTGTACGGTATCGACTTCCTGATGGCTGACAAATTCGCACAGTTCCAGTCTCTGCAAGACGATCTGGAAAACGGCGTGAATCTGGAAATGACCATCCAGCTGCGCGAAGAAATCTCAGAACAACACCGTGCTCTGGGTCAAATTAAAGAAATGGCTGCGAAATACGGCTACGACATTTCTGGTCCTGCGACTAACGCACAAGAAGCAGTTCAGTGGACTTACTTTGGCTATCTGGCTGCGGTGAAATCTCAGAACGGCGCTGCAATGTCCTTCGGCCGTGTATCTACCTTCCTTGACGTGTACATCGATCGTGATATCAAAGCGGGCAAACTGAACGAAGAACAAGCTCAGGAACTGATCGACCATCTGGTCATGAAACTGCGTATGGTACGTTTCCTGCGTACGCCTGAGTATGATGAATTGTTCTCTGGTGACCCAATCTGGGCGACTGAATCCCTGGCAGGTATGGGTGTTGATGGTCGTACACTGGTCACTAAAAACAGCTTCCGCTTCCTGAATACCCTGTACACCATGGGGCCTTCACCAGAGCCGAACATGACCATCTTGTGGTCTGAAAAGCTGCCAATGAACTTTAAAAAGTACGCTGCGAAAGTGTCTATCGATACCTCATCTGTACAGTATGAGAACGATGACCTGATGCGTCCTGACTTCAACAACGATGACTATGCTATCGCTTGTTGCGTGAGCCCGATGGTTGTGGGTAAACAAATGCAGTTCTTCGGCGCACGTGCAAACCTGGCGAAAACCATGTTGTATGCAATCAACGGCGGCGTTGATGAAAAAATGAAAATCCAGGTTGGCCCGAAAGAAGCGCCAATGATGGATACCGTGCTTGACTATGACAAAGTCATGGATCGCATGGATCACTTCATGGACTGGTTGGCTAAACAGTACGTGACGGCCCTGAACATCATTCACTACATGCATGACAAATACAGCTACGAAGCTGCATTGATGGCCCTGCATGACCGTGATGTTTATCGCACTATGGCGTGCGGCATCGCAGGTCTGTCCGTTGCTGCTGACTCCCTGTCTGCTATCAAATACGCCAAAGTTAGCACCATCCGTGACGAAGACGGCCTGGCTATCGACTTCAAAATTGAAGGCGAATATCCACAGTTCGGTAACAACGATTCTCGCGTAGATGACATCGCTTGTGACCTGGTAGAACGTTTCATGAAGAAAATTCAGAAACTGCGTACCTACCGTGGCGCTGTAGCAACTCAGTCTGTTCTGACCATCACCTCTAACGTGGTTTATGGTAAGAAAACTGGTAACACCCCAGACGGTCGTCGTGCTGGTGCGCCATTCGGTCCAGGCGCTAACCCAATGCACGGTCGTGATCAGAAAGGTGCTGTAGCCTCTCTGACCTCCGTTGCTAAACTGCCGTTTGCTTACGCGAAAGATGGTATTTCTTATACCTTCTCCATCGTTCCAAATGCGCTGGGTAAAGACGATGATGTTCGTAAAGCGAACCTCGCGGGTCTGATGGATGGTTACTTCCACCATGAAGCGTCCATCGAAGGTGGCCAACACTTGAACGTGAACGTAATGAACCGTGAAATGCTGTTAGACGCGATGGAACACCCTGAGAACTATCCTCAGCTGACCATCCGTGTTTCTGGTTACGCTGTACGTTTCAACTCACTGACCAAAGAACAGCAACAAGACGTTATTACCCGTACTTTCACCAAGTCCCTGTAATAACTAACGCTCTGGTTTAGTTGATAAAAAGGCTCCACACTGTGGAGCCTTTGTTTCATCTGCCCTATCCTTTACTGTCTGCCCGACAGTCTGTTTTGCCAGAGCGCTATGATTGTGGACCTCTGGCAAAGCAGTTCCGGCAATCGCTGGCAATCAACCTTATTGATTGTCTGGTATCATAAACAGATAGAACCCAGTTTATCTCTGCCAGGCCAGCATCCGCACTTTTAGACTGCTATTCATTGGTCAATATGGAGAATAACCCGCAATGTCAGTTCAAGGTCGAATCCACTCATATGAGTCCTGTGGCACCGTAGACGGCCCAGGTATCCGCTTCATTGTTTTCTTCCAGGGTTGCCTGATGCGTTGCATGTATTGCCATAACCGCGATACCTGGGACACCCACGGCGGCAAAGAAATCAATGTCGAAGATTTAATGAAAGAAGTGGTGACCTATCGCCACTTTATGAATGCATCCGGCGGCGGTGTCACCGCGTCGGGCGGGGAAGCCATTCTTCAGGCTGAGTTCGTGCGTGACTGGTTCCGTGCCTGCCAGAAAGAAGGAATCAATACTTGCCTGGATACCAACGGTTTTGTCCGCCGTTACGACCCGGTGATTGATGAATTACTGGATGCTTCCGATCTGGTGATGCTCGACCTGAAACAGATGAACGATGACATTCACCAGAATCTTGTCGGTGTCTCGAACCACCGAACGCTGGATTTTGCCCGTTATCTGGCGAAACGTAATCAGCGCACGTGGATCCGTTACGTCGTGGTGCCGGGCTGGTCTGACGATGATGAGTCCGCACATAAACTCGGTGAATTCACCAAAGACATGACTAACATCGAGAAAATTGAACTGCTGCCTTATCACGAACTGGGTAAGCATAAATGGACGGCGATGGGTGAGAAGTATGGTCTGGACGGAGTGAACCCGCCCACCACAGAAATTATGGACAGAGTAAAAAACATTCTTGCCAGCTACGGGCATAAAGTTATTTACTGATGCCTAATCCAATGCAAAAAAGACGCCCTTTACGGCGTCTTTTTTATTGGGAGCGGCTCAGAACTTTAAGATTATGCAGCTGCCACCGGGTTGTGACTCTTGTCGGCTTTACGCATCAGCATCACCAGATACACCAGGGAAACGACGGCAATCATCACAAACAGGAGGCGGTCAGAATAGCTCTGCATGAGCATTGCAGTCATGGTTGGCCCGGCTAGGCTGCCGAGTGTATAGCTCATCAGCAGCGCCTGATTCATGGCAACCAGCTCTTCTGAACTGACCTTTTCACAGGCCCATGACATCGCGACAGGGTACAGGGTGAAACCGGCGCACCCAAGAATGAATAACGTCGGTGCCATCGCATAACCACTGAGCATAGCGATACTGCCGAGGATCACGCAAAAAATCTGAATGCGTAACACCATAAGGCGTCCATAGCGGTCTGCCAGACGCCCGACCGGCCATTGCCCGATAATCCCTGCACTGACCAGCAATGCCATCCAGTAGCCAACATCCGCATCGCTCATACCCTGATGCGCCAGGAACAAAGGCATCAGGCCATACAGCGAGCCCAGCACAATGCCGGAAATAATACAGCCGTTGATCCCAAGGCGCGCGTTACGGCGGCGAAACATTGGCAGAACCGAATGACGCGGCTCCTCGCTGTCCTGATTTTCGAGATGAGCAAACAGCAATGGCAGCATGGCGATCACGATAAGCGACGTAACCCACGGCAATACACTGAATAACGACGTTGGGACTGTACCGACCAACAACTGCCCGACGACCGTGCCGATGTAATACATGATCATGTACGCCGCCAGTAGCTGCCCACGATTTTTCACGGTTCCGCTGCGCATCAGCGCGCTTTCCACGACCACCCAAATGAGCGCACAGCCAATACCAGCTACAAAACGCGCCCCGATCCAGCTCCAGAAACTCATGGAAAGCGCCAGACCTGCTGTCGCAACCGCAAACAGAAAGCACGAGAAATAGTAGCTGCGATTAAAACCGAACCGTTTTATCAGGCCGCCAGCAATCAGCGTCCCCAGTAAATTACCGGTGAAATAAGATGAACTGACAAGGCCCACCTGCCAGGTCGGCAACTGCTCATGGCTGAGCCATAAAGGAACCAGCGTGTTTAACACGGCGATAGAAATCGTCAGCAGAAGGAGTCCGCACAGCAGCAGAAAAACGGGACGGGAATAGGCGGACATAGGGCGTTGATGACCACAAAGAGGAAGAAATTGCGCGCATCATGCCACCGGCGTAATAAAAGTCAATCTGGCAAAAAGAGGCGTGAGCACAAACTGGATGGCGATGATTGAAATCGTTAATCAAGCGGTGCGACTAGGAATCATAAGGCTTGAATGACAAGCTAATATCGCCATGATAACAAACGAGTTTACATTTTCCGCAGCCGTCGCATTTTTGCGGATCAACAGTGGGCTGATTCTGTTGATTAAAAAATATTGCCGTGCGCGGACACCCAATTTCGCACATCCGGCACAGGTCATCCAAACGTCCCAGACACTGCGGCAGGATAATAGGTCGTAATCCTGTATCACTTGATACGCAAAGATCCAGTGCCCCGCTTTCACAAGCTCGCGTACAGGCACCACAAAAATCGCATTCCGCGTGTTCGATACTCAGGGCGACTTTATCTTGCTCAATACGTAGGATCCCTACAGGGCAGGCTTCAGTACATTTTCCGCAGCCACTACAGAGCAGCATGAACTGAGGCTCAGCCACGGCCTGCGGCGGACGGGGTAATGGGCGCTGCAACGGTGGAGTTGCAGGCGCCGCAGCCGGTCCAATTGCCTGCTTTCCTGACGCCAGCAGGCCACGAAACAATCCGCGACGACTGACGTTACGGTTGCTCATCCCGCCTGGTGAATTATTCATTAGAAATAAAGCTCAGCTACAGGTGTTTCCACCACCAGCGCCTGTTGTCAGCCAGCCAAAGTCGATTCAGCGAGAATTGCCACACCCGCATACAAGGGATGCTCAGCTTTCTGACGCAATAATTCGAGATAGCGCGTAGCCCACGGCAGTAAATGCACTGTCAGAAATACGTTCAGCAATGACGGTGAATTCTCTGCCAGCCATGCACACATCATCAGCATCAGGCCGATATGGTCTTCAGGTTCTGCCTGCGTCAGCTGCGGCTCGATATGGTTTTCGCGCATCCACCGACGTAATGCCAACGTGGAATCACCAAACACCACCGATTCTTTATCCAGATAAACTGAACCCCACGGTGGAGCCGGTAAGGCATACGGCCCTATAAACAGGCGCTGATAGGCATCATCGATACTTTCCTCTGCGCTTTCAATCTGACTAAACATTATCGCGGCCTGTGTTTTTGCTTCTTCCGTAGCGCAGGGCCACAGCGATGCCCAGTCACTACTTTTCAGTAAGGCGACAAGAGGCTCAACCTCTTGCGATCCTGGTGGATAGAACAGCATCGCGCCTAAAATCTTTCCGGTTAAACTAATAGATTCTGCTGACATAATTCACTCATTGTTGCAGGAACGCGCCACCTGCGGCAACGCGTTTCCTGATACTCATTACTGGCCGGTCATTAACCGCTGACGGCCATACCCACGGTCATATGCAGCCCGTAGAAAATCGCACGCCCAATCAGCTCACCGGCGAAGACCAGCACAAAGGCCAGAATCATAGAGGCTAACGCCGGGCGTTTGCGCAGGATAAGCGGGCAGAACCAACAGCCCAGGCCCAGAACAATCAGCACCAGCCTCCACGCAGATAATGCGCCATATTGGGGGATGAGTGCAGAAGCCGCCTGAACAGAGCTGTTGATGCCCGCCAGACCAGCGCTTTGCATCACGACCAACGCCATGCTCACTATCAATGCAATAAGGCTGATCGCCGGTAGCAGACGCAAACCGCAGCCATTAATGTTGGCACCGCGGAGCAGCAGATAGCCCAGCACAGGTCCGCCGATAAGCACCGTCAGCCCGAAGTGGAGCGCGGTATAGACGTTATCCCATGTAGGCACAGTATTGATTTCATACACACGACACATCGCGTAAACAAAACCGACACCCGCCAGCATGGTGATCACCAGCCAGATTTTGCCCAGCGCACGCGGCATTTTGTTGATCATCGCCAGCAGCCAGTAAATGCCGCCCAGTGCGAAGAACAGTGAACCGCTGCCGATTTCATTACTCAGCGGCGATGCACCGAGACGGTTAAGCGAATTGAAAGCACGCAGCGGCGAGCCAAGGTGCAGAACAGAGGCGATAAACGCCACCGCCATCAGCACCCACAGAAAGAACATCGAGAGGTGAATGCGACGATGTTCTTCCACGGAACGGTGAGTCAGCAGCGCAATGGCCAGCACGATAAAGGCCCCCACAACGCACTGCCCCAATACGGTAAAGACCATTAAAGGCCATTCATGCCATCCGTTTCCCATCTCAAACCTCCTTCGGGTTAGCCAGATAACCCGTGGTATCGCCTACAGGACGGCAATTCGCATTGGGTTTGATGACGATATTTGGGTGAGTGAAATGCGCGGCTGGCAGCGGTGCTACCTCCGCCAGATCACCGTATTTCGCACGCAACTCTTCGATAGGTGCCATATCCAGCGCACGCAGCGGGCAGGATTCGACACAGATAGGTTTTTTACCCTCGGCAACGCGCTCATAGCAGCCGTCGCACTTGGTCATATGGCCTTTCGCTTCGTTGTACTGTGGCGCGCCGTACGGACAGGCCATATGGCAGTAACGACAACCGATACACACGTCTTCGTTGACGACGACAAATCCGTCTTCGCGTTTATGCATAGCACCGCTCGGGCAGACTTTGGTACAGGCCGGATCGGCGCAGTGGTTGCATGAAATCGACAGATAATAGGCGAACACGTTCTGATTCCAGCCGTCACCGTCTTTTTGCCAGTCGCCACCGGCATATTCATAAATGCGGCGGAAGCTGACATCCGGGGTTAAATTCTTAAAATCTTTACAGGCCAGCTCACACGTTTTGCATCCAGTGCAGCGGCTTGAATCAATATAAAAACCATATTGAGTAGTCATGTTTTATTCCTTTAAACCTTAGCCACTTGCACAAGGTTGGTGTGAGAGGGGTTACCTTTCGCCAGCGGTGAAGGTCTTTGAGACGTCAGTACGTTGATGCTACCCGCACGGTCGATTTTCTTGCTGTCGGGTGAATACCAGGCACCTTCGCCCAGCGCGACAACGCCAGGCATCATGCGCGGCGTGACTTTCGCCGCGATATGCACTTCACCGCGATCGTTAAAAATACGGATCATGTCGCCATTTTTGATACCGCGCTGGGCGGCATCAAGCGGGTTGATCCACATTTCCTGCCGGCAGGACGCCTTGAGCACATCCACGTTGCCGTACGTTGAGTGAACGCGGGCTTTGTAGTGGAAACCGGTCAATTGCAGCGGATATTTGCTGGCCAGCGGATCGTCGTAGTTCTCAAAGCCCGCGGCGTACACCGGCAATGGATCGATCACGTCCTCTTTAGCGAGTTCCCACTCTGAGGCTATCTTTGCCAGTTCAGCGGAATAGATTTCGATTTTGCCTGAAGGCGTGGTCAGCGGATTGGCTACCGGATCTTCACGGAAGGTCTTGTAAGCCACATGATGCTGCTCAGGGTCGCGTTTCTTGAACATGCCCTGTTTGCGGAAGGTGTCGAAGTCTGGCAATTCTGGCAGGGCTTCGCGGGATTGCTGATACAGGTGACGCAGCCATTCCTCCTGCGTACGGCCTTCGGTAAATTTCTCTTCAACGTCCATTCGACGTGATAACTCGGACATCATCTCGTAAATATTTTTGCATTCGAAGCGCGGCTTGATGACCTGATCGGCAAAAATGATGTAATCCATGTTGCCGCAGGACGCATCCAGACAGAAATCCATCTGCTCAGACGCCGTACAATCCGGCAGAATAAGGTCCGCATATTTCGCCGAGGACGTCATGTGGTTATCAATCACCACAATCATTTCGCACTGTTTATCATCCTGTAAAATGTCATGCGTACGATTGATATCAGAATGCTGATTGATCAGACAGTTACCGGCGTAGTTCCAGATAAATTTGATTGGAACATCCAGCTTTTCCTTTCCGCGTACACCGTCTTTGGTGGCGGTCATTTCAGGGCCACGCACGATTGCATCGGTCCACATGAACATGGAGATGCTGGTCTGCACCGGATTATCAAAAGTCGGCATACGGACAAACGGGATTTCGTACGATCCTTCGCGTGCGCCGGAGTTACCGCCGTTCACACCGACGTTGCCGGTCAGGATCGCCAGCATCGCGATAGCGCGGGTCGCCACTTCACCGTTTGAGTGACGTTGCGGTCCCCAGCCCTGGGTGATAAACGCCGGTTTTGCCTGACCGATTTCACGCCCCAGCCTGACAATTTTATCCGCCGAAATACCGGTAATTTTTGCCGCCCACGCTGGCGTTTTAGCGATGCCATCCGGGCCGCCCCCCAGAATGTAAGCTTTATAATGGGCATTCTCCGGCACACCGGCGGGTAAGGTTTTCTGGTCATAGCCGACGCAATATTTATCGAGGAACGGCTGATCGACCAGATTTTCGGTGATCATGACGTGGGCAAGCGCTGCCGCCAGCGCGCCATCAGTACCCGGACGGATCGGTACCCACTCGTCTTCACGACCCGCGCCAGTATCGGTATAACGCGGATCAACAATGATCATGCGCGCGTTTGAACGCTGACGCGCTTGCTCAAGATAGTAGGTTACACCGCCGCCGCTCATGCGGGTTTCGCCCGGATTATTACCGAACAACACCACCAGTTTGCTGTTTTCGATGTCCGACGGGCTGTTGCCGTCGGCCCAGCCGCCGTAGGTGTAATTCAGGCCAGCTGCAATCTGTGCTGAGCTGTAATCACCGTAATGATTCAGATAACCGCCACAACAGTTCATCAGACGTGCGATCAGCGTTTTGCCCGGTGGCCACGAACGGGTCATGGTGCCGCCCAATGTGCCAGTGCCGTAATTCAGGTAAATTGCCTCGTTACCGAAGCGCTGAATGATATCTTTCAGGCTACCCGCCAGCGTATTGAAGGCTTCATCCCAGCTGATTTGTTTGAATTTTCCCTCTCCGCGCTTACCGACGCGCTTCATCGGGTATTTCAGACGGTCAGGGTTATACACGCGACGGCGCATGGAACGCCCGCGCAGACAGGCGCGAACCTGATGCAGCGCGTTATAGTTATCGTCGCCGGTATTGTCTGTTTCGACGTAACGAATTTCGCCATCCACCACGTGCATGCGCAGCGGGCAACGGCTACCGCAGTTAACCGTACAAGCGCTCCAGACAATTTTCTCGTCCACCGCTTTTGCGGCCGCAGGGATATTTTCTGCACGTAATGATTTGAACGGCAGCGATATTCCGCCGACCGCCGCTGCCATTCCGGCGAGCGTGGTTCCTTTTACCAGACTGCGGCGGGAGATCCCGCCCTGATCTGGTTGACTGTTTTTTGAATCCGACATGACTTACTCCGCTCACGCCCCCGCTCAGGGGGGCGAAAAATTAACAACCGTGTCATTGAGCCAGGCTCTTGGTCCGTGGCTTCTTTAAACTTTTTCTATCTGAATCAAATTCGTATGCTGAGGATTGCCTTTCGCCAGCGGGGACGGGCGTTGGGTCGTCAGCGTGTTCATGCAGGCGCCGTGATCAACACGATCGCCGCTCATATTGGCCTGATGCCATGCACCCTGCCCCATTGCCACCACCCCGGGGATAATGCGCGGGGTGACCTTGGCCGCCACGCGGACTTCTCCGCGATCGTTAAAGACTTTCACTTTGTCGCCGTTTCGGATGCCACGGGTTTTGGCGTCCAGCGGGTTAATCCAGACTTCCTGACGACAGGCTGCCTGCAACACGTCGATATTGCCGTAGGTGGAGTGGGTACGGGCTTTATAGTGAAAGCCAAACATCTGTAACGGAAACTGGCTGCGTTTGGGATCATCCCAGCCTTCAAAGGTGGAGGCGTAGACCGGCAACGGACTGATAGTTTCGTCTTTTTGAAGTTCCCATTCGCTGGCAATTTTCGCCAGTGCAGAAGAGTAGATTTCGATTTTTCCTGACGGGGTTTTCAGCGGATTGGCCAGCGGATCCTGTCTGAATTTTTTGTACGCTACGAAATGCCCTGCGGGGTCATTACGCTTATAAATACCCATCTCGCGCAGTTCTTCATAGCCAGGCAGAGTCGGATCTTTTACCAGCATTTTGGCGTACAGGTATTGCAGCCACTCGCGCTGAGTTCGGCCTTCGGTGAACTTGTCGTAAACCTCAGGCCCGAGACGACGCGCCACTTCGCTCATCATCTCGTAGATGCCTTTGCGCGCAAACTTTGCCGATGTCGCAGGTTGGATAAAAATCAGGTAACCCATGTTCCCGGCGTAATCATTTGGGATGATGTCTTCCTGTTCAACCGTCATCAGGTCAGGTAACAGAATGTCGGCGTATTTAGCCGACGAGGTCATGAAGTTTTCGAGCACGACGATCATTTCGCACTGTGTATCGTCCTGCAAAATATCGTGGGTTTTATTGATGTCAGAATGCTGGTTGGTAATGGTGTTACCGGCATAGTTCCAGATGAATTTGATGGGAACATCCAGCTTGTCTTTACCGCGCACGCCGTCGGCTTTTGCGGTCATTTCCGGGCCACGCGCGATGGCATCAGTCCAGCTGAAACAGGAAATCTGGGTTTCTACCGGATTCTCCAGCACCGGCATACGTTCGATGGTGATGGTGTAGGTCGATTCACGTGCGCCACTGTTACCGCCGTTAATGCCAACATTGCCGGTTAAAATCGGCAGCATAGCGATGGCGCGGGAGGTCAGTTCGCCGTTGGCCTGACGCTGCGGCCCCCAGCCTTGTGAAATGTAAGCCGGTTTGGTCTGCCCTATTTCACGCGCCAGTTTGACGATTCGGTCTGCCGGAATACCGGTGATGCGTGAAGCCCACCCCGGCGTCTTCGCTGTTGCATCCGCGCCCAGCCCGAGAATATAGGCTTTGTAATGACCGTTGGCTGGCGCATCCGCTGGTAACGTTTTTTCGTCGTAGCCTACACAGTGCGTATCAAGAAACGCCTGATCGACCATGTTTTCGGAAATCAATACATGCGCCAGACCTGCGACCAGCGCGGCATCAGTACCGGGACGAATAGGGATCCACTCATCTTCGCGACCCGCTGCCGTATCCGTATAGCGGGGATCGATGACGATCATTCGTGCATTGGAGCGCTCCCGGGCCTGTTCGAGATAGTAAGTAATGCCGCCGCCGCTCATCCGTGTTTCGGCCGGATTGTTACCAAAGAGCACCACCAGCTTGCTGTTTTCGATATCAGACGTGCTGTTGCCATCGTTGCTGCCGTAGGTATAGGGCATAGCGCAGGCAATCTGCGCGGTACTGTAGGTGCCATAATGACTAAGGAAACCGCCGTAGCAGTTCATCAGGCGAGCGACCAGAGAGGCGTAAGGTGAAGAACGGGTGATATTGCCGCCGACCACGCCCGAGGTGTAGTTGATATACACCGCTTCGTTGCCGTATTTCGCGACGATTCGCTTGAGATTGTTGGCAATTTCGTCGAAGGCCTGTTTCCAACTAATAGGTTTGAATTTTCCTTCGCCGCGCTTGCCCACGCGTTTCATCGGATAATTCAGCCGTTCTGGGTGATTCATGCGGCGTCGCATTGAACGCCCACGCAAGCAGGCGCGGACCTGGTGATTACCATAGACATCGTCGCCGGTGTTGTCGGTTTCGACCCAATACACTTCATCATCACGCACGTGCATACGTAATGCGCAGCGGCTGCCACAGTTTACCGAACACGCGCCCCAGACCACTTTATCTTCAGGCTCTGATTGCTTTGTTTCACCTATGGCAGCGGCCAGCGCCGTACGGCCAAAGGGCAGCGAAACGCCGCCCGCAGCGATAGCCAGACCAGCCAGCGTCGAGGTTTTCATCAACGTCCGGCGGCTGAGTCCGCTTTGTTCAGCAGCGATTTCTGGTTTGATTTCCGACATATTTCCGCTCCGGTAAGTGACTCCGCCATCCGTACCAGTGTTCACCGGCGTCATCAGACATTGACGAAGAGTTGAGCGGGCAGATATGCGCAGGATTGGGAGTATTCACTTACCCACTCAGAATGCATGGATATTACTCACGATGGGGTATGAAACTTTGTTTGCTATCAAAAAAGAAGGGATTGTCTGGAAGGCAACAGGAGAATTATCGATCAGCGCACGATTTTACCCATAAAAAAAGCGCCCGGAGGCGCTTTATCGCTATATTTTAGAATATATAACGGGATTAGCCGATATATTCTAAACCGCCCATGTAAGGACGCAGCACTTCAGGCACTTCGATACGGCCGTCTGCCTGCTGATAGTTTTCCAGCACAGCAACCAGAGTACGGCCAACAGCCAGACCAGAACCGTTCAGGGTATGAACCAGACGCGGTTTCTTCTCAGTTTTGCTGCGGCAACGCGCCTGCATACGACGTGCCTGGAAATCCCACATGTTTGAGCAGGAAGAGATTTCACGGTACGTATCCTGCGCCGGCAACCACACTTCCAGATCGTAGGTTTTGCTTGAACCGAAGCCCATATCACCCGTACAGAGCAGCATTTTGCGATACGGAAGATTCAGCAACTGAAGCACTTTCTCTGCATGGCCGGTCAGTTCTTCCAGCGCCTGCATGGAATCTTCAGGGCGAACAATCTGTACCATCTCGACTTTATCGAACTGGTGCATACGGATCAGGCCACGGGTATCACGACCGTAAGAACCGGCTTCGGAACGGAAGCATGGCGTATGTGCAGTCATCTTCAGTGGCAGCGATTCTTCTTCAAGAATTTCGTCACGCACCAGATTGGTCAGCGGTACTTCAGCAGTTGGGATCAGTGCATAGTTACTGCTGCCCGCTTCTTCATCCAGAGGCTTGGTGTGGAACAAATCTTCACCAAACTTCGGTAACTGACCTGTACCGTAGAGCGTCTCATGGTTAACCAGGTAAGGAACGTACGCTTCCAGATAACCATGCTGTTCGGTATGAAGATCCAACATGAACTGGGAAAGCGCGCGGTGCATGCGGGCGATTTGCCCTTTCATCACCACAAAACGAGAGCCCGTCAGTTTTACAGCAGCAGCGAAATCCAGACCGCCAGCCATTTCACCCAGCGACACATGATCGCGTACGGCAAAATCATACTGACGTGGAGTTCCCCAACGGCTCACTTCAAGATTGTCGTTTTCGTCTTTACCGGCAGGTACGGAATCATCTGGCAGGTTAGGAATGGCGGAAGCTATATCCCGGATTTCATTTTGCAATGCGTCCAGTTCAGCTTTCGCAGCATCCAGCTTCTCACCCAGCGTAGTCACTTCCTGACGCAGGGGTTCGATGTCTTCGCCACGGGCTTTAGCCTGACCGATAGTTTTCGATCGTGCGTTACGTTCAGCCTGGAGAGTTTCCGTTTCTACCTGCAAGACTTTGCGGCGCTCTTCCTGAGAACGCAGCTTTTCCACATCGAGTTTAAAACCTCTGCGAGCGAGTTTTTCTGCAACTGCGTCTAGCTCATTACGCAGCAGATTGGGATCGAGCATGCTAATCCTGTACGTGTCGTTATTGAATGTTAATTTGATGATGCACGCGGCTTTAAAAGGCAGCGTGTCAAAGAGTTATCAAGGTAACCTTACCGCAACGATAAAGTTAGCGGTAGCGTTTTGTCGGGCTATTTTGATCTTGTTCAGCAAGCCATGCCAGCTTTTCGCCGATCTTCCCTTCAAGGCCACGCGCGGTGGGATAATAATACTGCGTACGGGCCATTTCCGGTGGGAAATAATCTTCTCCGGCAGCGTAAGCATTCGGCTCATCGTGCGCATAGCGATATTCGGCACCCAGCCCCATTTCTTTCATGAGTTTGGTCGGCGCATTGCGTAAATGTTCCGGCACATCGAAATCGGATTTCTCGCGCGCATCGCGCATCGCCGCTTTAAATGCGCTATACACCGCATTACTTTTCGGCGCGCAGGCCAGATAAACGATGGCCTGAGCAATTGCACGCTCACCCTCTGCCGGTCCGACGCGGGTGAAACAGTCCCACGCGGCTATCGCCACCTGCATACCGCGCGGATCGGCATTGCCCACATCTTCTGACGCAATCGCCAGCAAACGGCGTGCGACATACAGTGGATCGCCACCGGCGGTAATAATCCGGGCATACCAGTAAAGCGCCGCATCAGGGGATGAACCACGCACCGACTTGTGCAGCGCGGAAATTAAATCGTAGAAGCGGTCACCTTTATTATCGAAACGCGCGCTGCGTTCACCGGCAATTTCCGTCAGCAGTTCCGGCGTTAATGTGCGATATCCCCTGGCGTCGATTTCAGCCATGTCTGCCATCATTTCAATGCTGTTCAGCGCACGGCGGGCATCGCCATTGACCAGCTCGGACAGCATACGGCGTGTTTCTGGCGGGACTCGGATTTTTTCATTGGCATAGCCGCGCTCTGCATTGGTCAGCGCCTGATCGATGACTTTTTCGATATCTTCAGCCGTCAGCGATTTGAGCAGATAAACACGGGCGCGGGACAACAATGCGGAGTTAAGTTCGAATGAAGGATTTTCGGTGGTCGCACCAATAAATGTAATTGTGCCATCTTCAATATGCGGCAGAAATGCGTCCTGCTGACTTTTGTTGAAGCGATGGACTTCGTCCACAAACAGAATGGTACGACGCCCGGCATCGCGGTTTTGACGGGCGCGTTCAATCGCTTCACGGATTTCTTTGATACCTGAGGTGACCGCCGAAATGCGCTCAACATCAGCATTGGCATAGCGGCCAATCAGTTCTGCCAGCGTCGTTTTCCCCGTGCCCGGTGGCCCCCACAAAATCATCGAATGCAACTGCCCTGCTTCAATCGCACGTGGCAAAGGTTTGCCCGGCGCTAAAAGATGCTGCTGACCGATATATTCTGCAAGAGTGACTGGCCGCATTCTTGCGGCCAGTGGCTGAAATTCATTATGAGAAAAATCGAGTGACATATTACTCAAAGGGACCTCACTGACGCTGGTCGTCCACCGTCACACCCTGTGGTGGCGTAAATTTAAATTTAGCATCGTCAACGGACGCATTTTGCTCGCCTTTAAGGGCATACGCACTTTTCTGGCCGTCCTGCTCAATCGCAGAGAAGCTCTTGATGGTGCCGGCTGGCGTAACGTTGATGGTGAACTGTTTCAGATTACCGGTGGCGGCTTTCGGCGTTAATTCGAAGTCATCGCCTTTCTGCTTCACGTTATATTTCGCCCAGTCACTGCTGTCGTTACGCGTGATCAACATAAACGGCGTGTTACCGGTGGCATTTTTCAGCCAGGTCGCCGTGACTTGCTCAACAAACGGGTTGTAGAACCACAGGGTTTTGCCGTCGGAAACCAGAATGCTTTCATCCGGCGTGGTCATGTGCCAGTTGAACAAATTAGGACGTTTCACCCACAGCTGGCCTTCGCCCTGCTGAACGGCAGCGCCGTCATCACTGGTGACGGTCTGAGTGAAGCTCGCATGGAAAGTATTCAGTTTACCCAGGCGTGATTTGAGATCGCTGCTGGCGTCCGCTAAAACGGAAGCGGAGGTAAATGCGGTCAGTAAACACCCTACCATTAACAATTTTTTCATTTTTATAATTACCTCAGAAATCCATAAACTTCAGACGATGCCTTTCACACAGGCAAAAGACGTATGGTGCGAACTCTATCCGAGGCTGAACGCCAGCGGTAGCTCAATCATCTGAAAAAACATTGTTTTACGCATCTTTGCACAAGGGCCGCATTCGCGACCCTGCTTAATATCAAATGTGCAAATCAGTCGTCATTTACTCGTGTGACGGTGGTGCCAGTACTTCCCGGTTGCCATTATGGCCCGGCGTGCTGACAATCCCCTGCGCTTCCATCTGTTCAACGATACGCGCTGCACGGTTGTAGCCGATGCGGAACTGTCGCTGTACACCGGAAATCGACGCACGACGTTTATCAACGACGAATGCCACAGCCTGATCGAACAACGCATCCAGCTCTTCGTCGTCCCCCAGACCCAGCCCGCCGCCTTCACCCTCTTCGCCACCGGAGAGGATACTTTCGATATACTTAGGACGACCGCGCGCTTTCCAGTCTTGCACGACAGCATGCACTTCCTGATCACGCACAAACGCACCGTGAACACGTACCGGAATCGAGGAGTTTGGCGCCATATAAAGCATATCCCCCATACCCAACAGGGATTCTGCACCGCCCTGATCGAGGATCGTACGGGAGTCAATTTTGCTCGACACGGTAAATGCAATTCGCGTCGGGATGTTGGCTTTGATCAGGCCAGTGATAACGTCAACAGACGGACGCTGCGTCGCCAGTACCAGATGGATCCCTGCTGCACGGGCTTTCTGCGCCAGTCGTGCAATCAGCTCTTCCACCTTTTTACCCACGGTCATCATCAGGTCAGCAAACTCATCCACCAGCACGACGATAAACGGTTCTTTACCGAGGAAGGGTGGTTCTGCTGCCATGCCATCGCCCGGCTTCCAGAACGGATCGGGGATCGGACGGCCCATGGCTTCCGCTTCCTGAATACGTTCGTTATAGCCAGCCAGATTACGCACTCCCAGCGCCGACATCAGCTTATAACGACGTTCCATTTCACCGACACACCAGCGCAGCGCATTGGCGGCGTCTTTCATGTCGGTAACCACTTCGGTCAGCAGATGTGGAATACCTTCGTATACCGACAACTCGAGCATTTTCGGGTCGATCATGATGAAGCGCACTTCTTCAGGCGTCGCTTTATACAACATACTGAGGATCATGGCGTTCACACCCACCGACTTACCGGAACCGGTTGTACCGGCTACCAGCAGGTGGGGCATTTTCGCCAGATCGGCCACTACAGGCTCGCCTGAAATATCCTTACCCAGCACGATAGTCAGCGGTGAAGGACTGTCTTTGAACTTCGCGCAGTCCAGCACTTCTCGCAAATACACGGTCTGACGCTTTTTGTTCGGTAATTCAAGGCCCACATAAGGTTTGCCAGGAATAACTTCCACTACGCGAACCGCAACGGCGGACAATGAGCGGGCAAGGTCACGCGACAGATTTGAAATTCGCGCAGCTTTGACACCCGGTGCCAGATCCAACTCGAAACGCGTGATGACCGGCCCCGGCAGTTTACCGACCACGTCGGCTTTGATGCGGTAATCGTTCAGACGCGCTTCAATCAGATTACCCATTTGCTCAAGCGCGAACTCATCCACAGGCTCAGCTTCAGCCGGTGGTGAAGTCAGTAAATCCAGCGAAGGTAATGGTGTCGTTGGTTTCACCAGCGGTTGTTCATGACGCATCAGGAACGGATGGATCAGGCTGTCCATATCCGGTTTAGCCGGTGAAGGTGCCTGACGCGGCGCTTCATATTCCTGTGCATGTTGCACAGGCTGAGGCGACTGCGGACGCTGATACGTTTGTTGTGCAAATTCTGCAGGCTGCGGTTCTTCCTCTGCCTGAGCAGGTAACGTAAACAGCGGTTCACTTGGCGTGTCGTCCACCAGATCGGCCATCGGTGAGAAGCTGAACGCATCGTGCTGACTGAGTTTCATCGCTGCAGCAGCGAAATCATCGGCCGCTGAGGTCTGTGTGTCCACCTGCGGACTCTGCGAATGATGATGCACAACCACGCCGCTGTGCGGCTCAACGTCCTGCTGATAGCGTGACTGCTCGCGTGCCGCAAAGGCATTACGCAATTCTGCTTCCTGCAAGGCGGCTTCATCGTCAGGCTCTTCTTGTGTGACAGACTCACCATAGCGCTGGTGCTGCTGATCGGAGAATGCCTGCCGCAATGCGGCTTCCTGCATCGCTTCTTCATCAGCCTGAGCTTGTTCATCCAGGTAAACAGGTTGCACAGAGGCGTTCTGCTGTGATGCGCTTTGTTCCTGTTCCTGCTGTTCAGCCAGGCGCTGAGAAGGCAACTTAATCCCGTAGGAAGCCAGCTCACGACGTGTCGGAATACGCACCGGATTCGGCCTCGGTAACTCCGGGCCAAAACCTTTTTTGATCTGCGGATTTTCATCACTGACTGCGCTGAATGCAGGCATGAAGGTGTTACCCGCAGAGGACGCGGCAGACTGCCCCGCCTGCGCCAGGCCCGTTGCCAGCGCAGCGGTCGCCGCCACGCTCGCCGCGTGCGCGCTGTCAGGCGTCGGAGAACTGAAATCAAACGGTGAACGCGAAGTGTGTTCTGCCGCTGTCTGCCAGTTACCCATACGCGGGCCGTCATCATCATTATGCTCTGCCCGCACCGGTGAAGGTGACTGCTGAACAGGCTGAGGATGGCGGGGTACCGGCGTTTCTTCAGGAATTTCGAAACTGTATAGCGGCGGTGCTGCCGTTTCCGGTGCCGAAGGCGGTGGCGCAATGTTCGCTACCGGTGGTTCTGCCGCGTAAGGATCGACGACGTCCGCAGGCGTTACCGGTGCAGATTCAACGACAACCGCAGCGGAAGGTGCCGCAGGCTGATGAACTGACGGCGCAGAGAGCAGTACATCATCGTCATCAACGTCAGATGGCGCAGCGTCGGCCGTTGACGCGATTGCGGCTGTCGTTACAGCAGCGGCAACCGGTGCCGCTTTCGCAACCGGTTTTTCAGCATCATCCTCTTCCAGTAACGGATCGTCATGCTCGTCGTAGTCGTAATCATCATCACGTCGGGAACGGTTGGTCACAATGTTGGTCACGCCAAGCACTGCCCCGCCAATCTTCTCTGCGATGGTCAGCCACGACCAGCCGGTAAACAGCGTCAGGCCGGCAGCCCAGACACAGAGCAGAACCAGCGTGGCGCCGACGTTATTGAAATAAGGCGTCATCGCCGTGCTCAGCAAGCTACCGATCACCCCGCCGGAGGCGAAGTAATAGAGGTCATCGATGTTGACCGACGCCAGACCACAAGACGTGACAATAAGCGCCAGCGTCCCGATAAGACGCAGCGACCAGGCAAAATAGTCGATGAAATCCTGATTATCACGCTGACGGAAAGCCGCCCAGCACAGACACAGGATAATAGGGGGAATTGCGTAACCAAATACGCCAAATATGAAGAACAGCGTATCGGCCATCCAGGCCCCAACGCCACCACCCCAGTTATGAATAGGACCATGCCAGGCGGTTTGAGACCAGCTGGGATCCGAGGGGTTAAAACTCACCAGTGCTGCCATCAAGTACGCAGCAAAAATAGCTACCACAACCAGCAAAGCCTCCAGAATACGGCGGCCATTGCTCAGTCTTTTCAGGGTAACGTCTTTATCTTCTGTATATTCCTGGCTCAAGAAAGGCTCTCCAGGTTCCTGTGAACTGAGAAAAAGCAACAGCGCCGAGAGTTGACCCCGGCGCCATAGCTGTATAGATACACAGGAGTGTAGCTAAAAAAACAAGGTTTTGCACCTGACAATTACCGGGTCTTAATGACCAGGCGATTCGTCTGTTTCACTTCTTCCATTACCACATAGGTACGGGTGTCGTTCACACCAGGAAGACGAAGCAATGTCTCACCTAACAGCTTACGGTAAGCAGACATATCGGGTACGCGGGTTTTCAACAGGTAGTCGAAATCCCCTGAAACCAAATGACACTCCTGAATATCTTCGAGTTTTTGTACTGCCGCATTGAACTGCTCAAACACATCTGGCGCACCGCGGTTGAGGGTTATCTCAACAAATACCAGAAGCGATGCATCAAGATAATGCGGGTTAAGCAGTGCGGTATAACCATTAATGAAGCCCTGTCGTTCCAGACGACGAACGCGCTCCAGACATGGCGTTGGCGATAATCCCACACGTTTGGAAAGCTCGACGTTTGAAATCCGGCCATCCTTTTGAAGTTCGTTGAGGATGTTACGGTCAATACGGTCGAGATCTTTTCCCGGACGTTTTTTGTTGTCTACCATTATTATTGTCTCTCTGCTGTCCTTCCCTGCACCTGCCTACCCCAGCCAACTTCAATGTCTAAGGGTTGTCCCAAGCGAAGACCCGATTATTAAGGTTTACGCATCCAAAAGCCGCGTTGATCCCCTGTCATAAGGAACACGACCAAAACCGGACACTCAAAAGAAATAACTTTGTGGAATTAATAGATTGCGAACTGCCAATCTGATTCACCAAACCCTGCGGCAACAAAAAAATCAAACAGCAACACCAGAACGGATCGGGTAGCAGCCATTTGGATAAATTCAAGTCACTGACAGGCAGTTAATTTCTTCTTACCCTGATGTTTTCGCAAATGCACAGCGGATTGTCAAAGTAAAAGAAGCAAAATCAGAAGAACGTGCCAGATTGAAAAGCCAACGCCCCCTTTTTAGCTATGTTTTCTCTTTGAACAATAACAATTCAGTTCACGCGTTATTACTGCCAAATCCTTACAACTTACCGTGATATGTGGCTAACTTGACGCGTTGTAGACAACATTCAACATGCCGTACAGCTGAGACATGCTGGTTTTTTATGCTTACCATCAATCAGTTACCTGAGACATGGTCATGCGCGAAAACCTTTTTACGCGGGTTACGCAGTAAAAACTATCAGACAAATCGCTAACAACATCTGAGTTTACTTTTTTTAACACGCACTTTTCCCTACAATCCCTTTATCGCTAGTCCCCATCGCGGAGATAGATTGCCCATGAGTACGGTTAAACACAGTAAATTATTGATTTTAGGGTCCGGCCCGGCAGGTTACACCGCAGCGGTTTACGCAGCGCGCGCCAACCTGAATCCTGTATTGATTACCGGCGTGGAAAAAGGCGGTCAGCTGACCACCACCACAGAAGTGGAAAACTGGCCGGGTGATCCAGAAGGTCTGACCGGCCCGGCGCTGATGGATCGCATGCATGAGCACGCCACCAAGTTCAACACCGAAATCATTTTCGACCATATCAACAAAGTAGATTTACAGAACCGTCCGTTCCGCCTTACCGGCGACAGTGGCGAGTACACCTGCGACGCCCTGATTATCGCCACTGGCGCATCCGCCCGCTATATCGGCCTTCCGTCTGAAGAAGCGTTCAAAGGCCGTGGCGTGTCTGCCTGTGCGACCTGCGACGGGTTCTTCTACCGTAATCAGAAAGTGGCGGTGGTCGGCGGCGGCAATACCGCAGTGGAAGAAGCGCTGTATCTGGCAAATATCGCGTCAGAAGTGCATCTGATCCACCGCCGCGACAGCTTCCGCGCTGAAAAAATTCTGGTTGACCGCCTCAATGATAAAGTCGCCAGCGGCAACATTGTGCTGCATACCCACAAAACGCTGAACGAAGTGGTTGGCGATCAAATGGGTGTGACTGGCGCGAGCCTGATGGACGTGCGCACCGATGAGAAATCTCAGGTAGACGTTGCAGGCGTTTTCATCGCTATCGGCCACAGTCCGAACACCGGCATTTTTGAAGGCCAGCTGGAGCTGAAAGACGGCTACATCAAAGTGCAGTCCGGTTCACACGGTAATGCCACGCAAACCAGCATTCCCGGCGTCTTTGCTGCGGGTGACGTGATGGACCATATTTACCGCCAGGCGATTACCTCCGCCGGCACCGGCTGTATGGCTGCGCTCGACGCAGAGCGTTATCTGGATGGCTTATCGCAAGCCCCGGATTTGTAATCCTCTTTTCAAAATCTTTTCTCCAATTATCCTGAATAATTCGAGTTGCAGGAAGGCGGCCACAGTGCCGCCTTTATATTTTCAGTTTTTGAACTCAGCATGTAACATGTTCAGCCTCCGAACCGGATAGCTGCGCAGACTGATGCCTGATGAATAAAACACGACAACAAGAACTTATCCGCTGGTTAAAACAACAAAGCTCACGCGCCAAAGGCTGGATCCGTCTGTCTATGATGCTGGGTTTACTTTCGGGTTTACTGATTCTGGCGCAGGCCTGGCTGATGGCCGGTCTGCTGCACAGCCTGATAATCCAGCACACCCCGCGTGAGGCGCTGCTGCAAAGTTTCCTGTTGATGGCGCTGACCTTTATTCTGCGAGCCGTCGTGACCTGGCTGCGTGAGCAGGTGGGCTTTATCTGCGGACGGATTATTCGTCAGGAGATGCGTAAGTTAGTCCTCGACCGTCTGGAAAAACTGGGGCCGGCGTGGATCCAGGGCAAACCGGCGGGCAGCTGGGCGAGCATCATTCTGGAACAAATCGAAGATATGCAGGATTATTATGCCCGCTATCTGCCGCAAATTGCCCTCGCGGGGATTATCCCGCTGCTGATTCTGGTGAGCATTTTCCCGATTAACTGGGCGGCGGGCATGATCCTGCTGGTTACTGCGCCACTTATTCCGGTGTTTATGGCGCTGGTCGGAATGGGCGCTGCCGATGCCAACCGCCGTAACTTTGTCGCACTTGCACGTCTGAGCGGCAACTTCCTCGACAGCCTGCGCGGTCTCGATACTCTGCGTTTGTTCCATCGCGGTACGGCGGAAATCGAGCAGATCAAACGCTCCACCGAAAGTTTTCGCGCACGTACGATGGACGTGCTGCGTCTGGCATTTCTCTCTTCCGCCGTTCTGGAATTTTTCGCCTCAATTTCAATCGCCGTTGTGGCGGTGTACTTCGGTTTCTCATATCTCGGAGAACTGAATTTCGGCAGCTACGGTACGCCGGTTACCCTGTTTGCCGGTTTTCTGGTGCTGATCCTCGCGCCGGAGTTCTTCCAGCCGCTGCGTGATTTGGGCGCGTTTTATCACGCCAAAGCGCAGGCAGTCGGTGCTGCGGAAAGTCTGGTGACCTTCCTGACCGTTGAAAGTGCTGAAATGGGCGACGGGAACCAGAGCTGGCCAAGGGGACAAAAAGTTTCGCTGCAAGCCCGCGATCTCATCATCCAGTCACCGCAGGGTAAAACGCTGGCCGGGCCGCTGACGTTCAACATTCAGGCCGGGCAACGTATTGCGATTGTCGGGCTGAGCGGTGCGGGGAAAAGCTCCCTGTTAAACGCCCTGCTCGGCTTCCTGCCCTATCAGGGATCACTCACCGCAGGCAGCATTGAGCTGAAATCGTTAGGCAATGACGCATGGCGTCAGCAACTGAGCTGGGTGGGTCAGAATCCCCATCTGCCGGAACAAACGCTGCGCGCCAATATTCTGCTCAACCAGCCGGATGTCAGTGAACAGCAACTTCAGTCAGCCATTGATCGCGCTTACGTGAGCGAATTTTTACCGCTGCTGCCGTTGGGTCTGGAAACGGAACTCGGCGACAGCGCAGCGCGTTTATCAGTCGGCCAGGCTCAGCGGGTTGCCGTTGCCCGCGCCCTGCTCTCGCCATGCGAATTACTGTTGCTGGATGAACCGACCGCCAGCCTCGATGCCCACAGCGAAAAGCGCGTGATGAGCGCGCTGAATGATGCATCAAAAGCGCAGACGTCGGTACTGGTGACCCATCAGCTGGAGGATACGCAGGACTACGATGAAATCTGGGTGATGGACCAGGGCCAGATTGCTGAACGCGGCAGCTATACGCAGCTGGTTGCTCAGGGCGGATTATTCGCCAGCCTGTTATCCCAGCGCAGTAAGGAGCTGTAATCATGAAAATTCTTCTGCCTTATCTCGCTCTGTATCGCCGTCACTGGTTCCGCCTGTCTTTGGGTGTGATTCTGGCCATCGTAACGCTGCTCGCCAGCATCGGCCTGCTGACACTTTCTGGCTGGTTCCTAGCGGCTTCTGCCGTCGCCGGGATCGCCGGTTTGTACACGTTCAACTACATGCTGCCCGCCGCCGGTGTACGCGGTGCAGCGATTTTCCGCACCGCAGGCCGTTACGCTGAACGTCTGGTCAGCCACGACGCGACCTTCCGCGTGCTGGCGCATTTGCGGGTGTTCACTTTCACCAAAATTATGCCGCTGTCGCCGGGCGGCATTGCGCGATTCCGTCAGGCCGATCTTCTGAACCGCCTGGTCGCCGACGTGGATACGCTGGATCACCTGTATCTGCGCGTCATCTCCCCGCTGGTCAGCGCGCTGGTAGTGATTGTTCTGGTGACCTTTGGCCTGAGCTTTCTTGACGTCAAACTCGCTCTGACACTCGGAGCGATTATGCTGGTTCTGATGCTACTCCTGCCGGTGATTTTCTACCGTGCGGGGAAACCTGCCGGACGGGAACTGACGGCCTTGCGCAGCGATTACCGCATGCAACTGACCTCGTGGTTACAGGGGCAGTCCGAGCTGGTGGTATTTGGTGCGCAGCCGCGTTTTCGCCAGCAACTTGATGATATCGAACGCCGCTGGATGTTGCGCCAGCAGCAGCAGGCGAAACTGACAGGCCTGTCGCAGGCGATGGTGATTGCCGCCGCCGGTCTGACCGTGACGCTGATGTTGTGGCTGGCCGCAGGCGGTATCGGAACCATCGCACAACCCGGCGCGCTGATTGCGCTGTTCGTGTTTACGCCGCTGGCCGCTTTCGAAGCACTCGGGCCGGTTGCGGCAGCATTCCAGCACCTCGGGCAAGTTATCGCCTCTGCGCAGCGCGTCAGCCAGATCATCAGTCAGCCGGCCGACGTGACTTTCCCGTCACAGGGCCCTGTCGCCGCCAAACAGGTCAGCCTGTCGCTCACTAACGTGAATTTCACGTATCCGGGGCAGCCACTGCCGGTGCTGAAAAACATTACGCTGGAGATTGCCGCCGGGGAGCATGTTGCCCTGCTCGGCCAGACCGGCTGTGGGAAATCTACTCTGCTGCAATTGCTGACGCGCGGCTGGGATATCAACAGCGGCGCACTGAGCATTAACGGTCATGCAATCGCAGATTATGATGAGGCCACGCTGCGCCAGATGATCACCGTGGTCAGCCAGCGTGTTCATATCTTCAACACCACGCTGCGTGAAAACCTGCGTATGGCCTCGACACAACGCTCTGATGAGCAGATTGCCGACGCGCTGAAACAGGTGGATCTACACGTGCTTCTCGAAGGGGAAGGCCTGAACGCCTGGCTGGGTGAAGGCGGACGTCAACTGTCCGGCGGCGAACAGCGTCGCCTGGGTCTGGCGCGAGCCCTGCTGCATGATGCTCCGTTGTGGTTGCTCGATGAACCGACCGAAGGGCTGGATGCAGAAACGGAACACCATATTTTGGCGCTGTTGCACAAGTATTGTGAAAATAAAACGCTACTCTTAGTCACGCACCGTTTACACGGTCTCGATAACCTCGACAGGATTTGCGTGATGGAGGAAGGCGAGATTGTCGAACAAGGCGATCATCAGACCTTAGCAGCCGCACAAGGCCGGTACACGCGTTTTCTTGCGCGTACCTGAAAGTCTGTCCATGAATTATGTGGCGGCCCGTGAGTCGCCGGATAAGGAGATCTATGCGGTTAGTTAAGCTTGAGGCCAGTTCTGTTCATTTTCCGGATCCTGACACTGCATTGCAGGATCCCAACGGCCTGCTGGCTATTGGTGGCGATCTGACGTCGCCGCGCCTGCTTTCCGCTTATCAGCACGGGATTTTCCCCTGGTTTGAACCCGGCGAAATGATCCTCTGGTGGTCACCCGATCCGCGGGCTATTCTCGTGCCCGAAGAGCGCCATATCAGCCGCAGCTTACAGAAATTTATGCGTAAAATGCCTTTCCGTTTTACCCTCAATCGCTGCTTTGAACAGGTGATCCACGCGTGTGCAATTGAACGGGAAGATGGCACCTGGATCGGGCCGCTGGTTCAGCGCGGTTATCAGGAATTGCACGAAGCCGGACACGCCCATTCACTTGAAGTCTGGGATGGCGATGAGCTGGTCGGCGGTTTGTACGGTGTTTCCGTTGGCGGGCTATTTTGCGGCGAGTCCATGTTTAGCCGCCGTGAAAATGCCTCAAAGTGCGCGCTGATGATGTTTTGCCAACATTTTTCCCGCAATGGTGGAGAACTGATTGACTGTCAGGTGCTCAACCCTCACACTGCGTCGCTGGGTGCGAGAGAGATCCCCCGCCGCCAATTTTTGCAGCAGTTATCCGAACTTTCGCAACGCGCGTTAGCGCCGGATTGCTGGTTGCCACAAGACTTATCCCCACATGATGAAGACCTGCCGGTGTTCCCGAAGGATAGGGAATAGGTGCGGTCATGAACCATACTTCTTTACATAATGTGGGTTTTTCGGCATTATCTTGCCGGTTAAAAACTATGGTAGTTAGACCTAGAGGATTCGATGGCCAAAGAAGACAACATTGAAATGCAGGGCACCGTACTTGATACGCTGCCAAACACTATGTTCCGCGTAGAATTAGAAAACGGACACGTAGTTACCGCACACATCTCCGGTAAAATGCGTAAGAACTATATCCGCATCCTGACGGGCGACAAAGTCACTGTAGAGCTGACCCCGTACGACCTGAGCAAAGGCCGCATTGTCTTCCGTAGCCGCTAATAAACGGCTCA
Organism: Rahnella inusitata; assembly: GCF_965118895.1. Taxonomy (GTDB): domain Bacteria; phylum Pseudomonadota; class Gammaproteobacteria; order Enterobacterales; family Enterobacteriaceae; genus Rahnella; species Rahnella inusitata_A. The sequence goes on along the minus strand of NZ_CBCPJJ010000004.1, from coordinate 127,059 downwards.
CTCATCGCTGATTTTCCGGCGATACCTGAGGATACCCTCTTCGCCCTTCCTGCAGTTGCAAGGGCGTTTTGTGGTATCCGCAATTCGGCATTTAGTTTCATTATCCTTTCTGCTTATTCCTCATTAACTCACGTTTCATAAAGAATTTTCAGAAAGAAAAAAGGCGATGTTTTCACATCGCCTTTTGTTTGCCTGAAGCTTTTCAGCTTATCTCAGCAGCGGATCAATGCACCGCGCCTTCCGGCTTTTTCTTCTGCGCACTCATGAAGTGGTAAGTCAGCTTATCGGCTTCCTTATCCAGCGCTACCGAGACCGAACCGCCATCCACCAGTGAACCAAACAGCAGCTCGTTGGCGAGAGGTTTTTTCAGGTTTTCCTGCACGATACGTGTCATCGGACGCGCACCCATTGCACGGTCATAGCCTTTCACGGTCAGCCAGTCGCGGGCTTCATCGCTGACTTCCAGCGAAACGCCTTTGGCATCCAGTTGCGCCTGCAGTTCGACGATAAATTTGTCGACCACCAGCTGGATAACTTCCGTAGACAGATGGTTAAACCAGATCACGTTATCCAGACGGTTGCGGAACTCTGGCGTAAACACTTTCTTGATCTCTTCCATAGCGTCAGGGCTGTTGTCCTGATGAATGAGGCCAATGGATTTACGTTCGGTTTCACGCACACCGGCGTTGGTGGTCATGACCAGAATCACGTTACGGAAATCGGCTTTGCGCCCGTTGTTATCAGTCAGCGTACCGTTGTCCATGACCTGTAACAGCAGGTTAAAGACATCCGGGTGCGCTTTCTCGATTTCATCGAGCAGCACAACGGAGTGAGGATGTTTCAATACCGCATCCGTCAGCAAACCGCCCTGATCAAAACCAACATAACCAGGAGGCGCACCGATCAAACGGCTGACCGTATGACGCTCCATGTATTCCGACATATCAAAGCGCAGCAGTTCGATATCCAGCGCTTTGGCCAGTTGTACCGTGACTTCGGTTTTACCCACACCGGTAGGACCTGCGAACAGGAACGAACCGACCGGCTTGCGATCCTGACCCAGACCTGCGCGGCTCATTTTGATCGCTTCTGTCAGCGCTTCAATGGCAGGATCCTGCCCGAAGACCAGCATTTTCAGGCGGTCGCCCAGATTTTTCAGCACATCGCGATCGGTCGCAGACACGGTTTTTTCCGGAATGCGGGCGATACGCGCCACCACACTTTCGATATCGCTGACGTTAACGGTTTTCTTGCGTTTGCTGACCGGCATTAACCGGCTGCGCGCGCCCGCTTCATCTATGACGTCGATAGCTTTGTCCGGCAGATGACGGTCGTTGATATACTTGACCGACAGCTCCACCGCCGCACGCACCGCTTTCGCGGTATAACGGACATCATGGTGTGCTTCATATTTGGTTTTCAGGCCATTGATGATCTGCACGGTTTCTTCGACGGTTGGCTCAACAATATCGATTTTCTGGAAGCGACGCGCAAGAGCACGGTCTTTTTCAAAAATATTGCTAAATTCCTGATACGTCGTGGAACCGATCACCCGGATCTTGCCGCTCGACAGCAACGGTTTGATCAGGTTTGCCGCATCCACCTGACCACCGGACGCCGCACCGGCACCGATAATCGTGTGGATTTCATCAATAAACAGGATGCTGTTCTTATCCTGCTCAAGCTGTTTCAGCAGTGATTTGAAACGTTTTTCGAAATCACCACGGTATTTAGTGCCCGCCAGCAGCGAACCGATATCCAGAGAATACAGGGTGCAGTCGGCCATCACTTCCGGCACGTCGCCCTGTTCGATTCGCCATGCCAGACCTTCAGCAATCGCGGTCTTCCCGACGCCGGATTCGCCCACCAGAAGCGGGTTGTTTTTGCGGCGACGGCAGAGCACCTGAATGGCGCGCTCCAGTTCTTTGTCACGGCCAATCAGCGGATCGATGCCACCAACACGCGCTAACTGGTTAAGATTAGTGGTGAAGTTCTCCATACGATCTTCCCCCGCCGACTGCTCTTCGTTAACTGGGTTTTCCGCATTGTTTGGCGCCTGGCTGCCCGATTCATCTTTACGGGTGCCGTGCGAGATAAAGTTCACCACATCAAGGCGGCTGACATCATGTTTGCGCAGGAGATAGGCGGCCTGAGATTCCTGTTCGCTGAAAATCGCGACCAGAACGTTGGCGCCGGACACTTCGCTGCGGCCAGAAGATTGCACGTGGAATACCGCACGTTGCAGAACGCGCTGGAAACTCAGCGTAGGCTGGGTGTCACGTTCCTCTTCACTGGCGGGTAAGGTGGGTGTGGTTTGCTCGATGAAGGCTTCCAGCTCCTGGCGTAACGCCACCAGATCAACTGTACAAGCTTCAAGCGCTTCACGGGCAGCAGGGTTGCTGAGCAACGCCAGCAACAGGTGCTCCACGGTCATAAACTCATGCCGGTGCTCACGGGCTCTTGCGAAAGCCATGTTGAGACTGAGTTCAAGTTCTTGATTGAGCATAGGCACCTCCCAAATAGATTGCCTTAATCAGGCTTTTTCCAGCGTACACAGCAACGGATGCTCATTCTCCTTGGCGTACTCATTGACGTGTGCGACCTTGGTTTCGGCGACTTCGGCGGTATAAACGCCGCAAATTGCTTTGCCTCTATAGTGCACCTGGAGCATCAGTTGCGTTGCACGTTCAATATCATAAGAAAAGAACTTTTGCAGAACGTCAATCACAAATTCCATTGGAGTGTAATCGTCGTTGTTTAATATAACTTTATACATAGATGGCGGTTTTACCTCATCCTTTTGCTTATTCGCCGTCAAATGTTCAAAATTTAGCCAGTCTTGTTTGTCGCCCATTGCCTGCTCATCACCTGTAAAGATCGTATTGGATGCTAAATACCTGACGTGAAAGCGTTCTGCGGGGCTTCACCAGGTTATTTCCCCATTTTACCATCTCTTGCATCACGGCGCCGCTGCACAAAATGTCCTCTTTGCCATCAGCCCCGCTGGCATAAATTTAACAAAATATGTCAATAGCGTTACCTGCTTCAAAGTTTGGTTATCTGATCCCTGATGACAAATGCCGTTCCCTTGATCTCTAACCCGATTCCACTAGAGTGTAAATTCGTGAGTTGGACGTCTTTTGAGCAGGCTTTTTCCGCCGCGTTCTCACCTTCCCGCTCACTCAACTGGCTTTAAACTCTTTACTACCAGACTAGCCATAAGAGGGATGGAGAAGCATGCTGACGGGTACTGTTAAATGGTTCAATAATGCTAAAGGCTTTGGCTTCATCTGCCCGGAAAATGGCGGTGAAGACATTTTTGCCCACTACTCCACGATTCAGATGGAGGGTTACAGAACGTTAAAGGCAGGCCAGCAGGTCAACTTTGATGTTCATGAAGGCCCAAAGGGGAATCATGCCAGCCTCATTATTCCAGTGGAAAGTGAAGCGGTCGCCTGACCGGTTCTGTTCTGTCCGTTTGATTAAAAGCCAATGCCGGTCACTCTCTGACTGGCATTTTTTATTTATGGGGGAGAATGCCTCAGGCTTCAAGTCCTCAGTGCAAATTAAAGTACATTTTTTAGACACCGATTGCTAAGACACGGCACAAAACAAATTAAATCTAAACACAATCTCAACAAATCCCGTTCATTCCCTTCATAATTTTGCCCGTTGCACACCTGTTTATTGTTGGCCTGTTGAAATAGCCGTTATTGAAATCCGGCCCGATATAACAGGTAAATACCATGACGACATTCAGTTGCCCTTGCGAAGAAAAGGCCCCTCTTTCCGGCCTTCAGTTAATGACGGCGTTACTTTCCAAACGCCTGGTGCCTGGACCGTCATGGAAATTGCCGCGCTACCGGTTTAAATTTCTGTTCCGCGCGCTGACCCAACCGCGCCGCACTTTTGGCCTGCTGGATTATCTGGCCCATCACCCGCAACGCGATGAGATCCTGACGGCGCAGCCGAGTCTGCCGTGCAAATTGCATCGCGTTTATCAGGCATCCAATATCACGCCAGAAGAAGCGATGAAGCGCATCACCGATCACTACGACATGATTGGCCACTGCCTGCCGGAGGCAATTAACCACGGTTATCTGAATAAAAAACCGATGGCGATAGCTACCCTGACCGGCAAGGAAGAGCAGCGTTACGCGATCACTTTTAACTCCGTCAGCCGTCTTGATAAAGAAGGCGAAGCCACGCTGACCTTTAACAATCCGCAGGGCGAGCCGATCGCCATAGTGACTTTCTCTTTCATCTATTATCAGGGCCAGCCAACGTTGTTCATCGGCGCACTTCAGGGCCCGAAAGCGCAGGTTGATCATCAGGAAATCCAAAAAGCGACCAAAGCCTGCCACGGTTTGTTCCCGAAACGTCTGGTGATTGAAGCGCTGACCACGCTGGCGGATCTGGCGGGCATGACGCAGATTGTCGCGGTGGGAAACCACACGCACATCTATGAAAACCCGCGTTACAAAAAGCGTAAAGGCATGGTATTTGCCGATTACGACAGTTTCTGGGAAACGATGGAGGCGAAACAGGGCGAAGACGGGTATTTCCATCTGCCGCGCCAGATAGCCCACCGTCCCCTGGAAGAGATCGCCAGTAAACGTCGCGCAGAATACCGCCGCCGTTACCAGCTGTTAGACGATTTGGAAAGCCAGATCCGCCAGACATTTTCCAGCGGACATGGTCATCAGGTCATCGTTGAAGAGAGCCGCGCAGCCTAATCCGCGCGGCCGCGCGCCAGCCAGGCGACGCGGGAGAACATTTGCCTCAGCAGCGGAGGGATCGAGGAGATCCCTCGCAGCGATGCTGACTGCGCGACGTCAATCGCGAGATCCGGCTTCGAGCTGCGATGAATAGCTTTATCGATCACTCTTCTCGGCGACATCGGCACGTTCTCCGGTATCGCCGAATGTTTGCGGTACACGTCTTCGAACCCTTCGCGATACAAGAAATATTCAATGTCTTGAGTCGGCAGCGAGGTCAGCCGGTAGCGCAGATTGTCATCGTGATTATCCACGTTAGCCGTCACCGTTGCCGCATACTTGCGCCCCGCTTCGTCGCCGTCCACCAGCACGTGCCATTCAATGCCCATCTGCCGGGCAAAACGCAGCAACGGCTTCAGCCCGCACTGGGCAAATTCGATGACCTTGATCCCTTCCGACTCAAAATGATAACCACACTGGCGCGCCAGCTGATTGAGCAGCCAGACTTCGGTTTCGCCTTCCACCAGCAGCCAGCAGCGGGCAAATAAAGAGGACGGACGATTAAAGCGGATATGAAACGCGATCCGACGACTGTCTTCCATACTCAACCCTTCCGGGCCGATGGCATACGCTGCGACGCGCGACGATTCGCGCACCAGACGACAAATTTGCTCGACCGGCACCAGCGACAGCAAGTCGCCGGAGTTGGTGGTGGTAATGCGCTGTAAAGGTAATTGATCGAGCAGTCCCCACGCGACCGACAGCATAATCGGGTGCAGGCGGGTTTCGGGGTCTTCGATCAGTAAAAGTGGCCGTGCATCCGGATGCAGCACCACCGAACCTTTCGCCTGCAACAGCGTGGAGAACATCCCAAGCAGCATCACGCGCATACTGCGGCTGTTGGGCTCGGCAATCATCCGGTTGATATTATCCAGCGAACGCCACGCCCGTCGGCTTTCGGCGCGGCCATGACGCTTCTGCTGCCACGGAGCACTGTTGGATGTCCCCTGCTCGGCGAAGTAGTGCTCCAGCAACTGCTGCATGGCCGAAAGCCCGCTACGCAGTTCGCTGTTGGTCAACGATTGCGGGTTATGCACCAGTCCGCGCGTCAGCTCATCCAGCTGCTGCGCCAGCTGTTCGTTATTGGCAGAAAGCCGTGGCGCCAGCGTTTCGCTGCGCAGACGGCGGATAAAGCGGGCGTCGCGCAGGCGTAAAACCGGATTGAGGCGGATCAGCGCCTGCGCCAGTGGATCGATGGTGGTCAGATTCAGCGGCTGCCCGCTGGAGGAGAGGAAACTGCGCAGCGTCATCACGCTGCCGTCATCGTCCAGCTCGCCTTCGAGCCGGTAATAAATGCGGTTAAGGCGGTCGGGGCATTTCACCCACAGCGGCGACAGCGTATTGAAGCGCGGCGACATGTGGTGTCCGGCCTGATTTTCACAAAAAGTAAACACGATGTGCAGATACTGTGATTTAGATTCTTTTTCTCCTGCCGGAAAATAGAAATCTTCTTCTTTAAAACAGTACAGTTTCGGGTCAGGGGCGAGCAGCAGCGTCAGGGCATCCAGCAGGCTGGATTTACCCCAGGCGTTTTCCCCAATCAAAACGGTGTTGGTGAGAAAGGATTCGTTCTGCCCCTGATGCGCTGAGCCGGTAATCGATGCGCCACGTTGCGCAGGCTGAGTCAGTGTCAGAGACAGCCGGTTGATGCCGCGAAAACCGACAATATCAATATGTTCCAGATACATCAGACGCCTCCTGTGCGCTCATTACCTTCCTGAGCATGGCGTGAAAAATCGGTTCCCGTCAAGGCTGCCCGCGGATCTCTGTGTAGCGAAGCTGCTTTACAGTCAGATAACTTTTGGTTAGCGTGACGGGCGGTATTTTCTGTGCCGCGCTCCTCTCATGGAACCTCACTTTTCAGGGATTTTTACCTCATGTATTCCGGCCTGTTAATTATTCTTTTGCCGCTCATCGTCGGTTACCTTATTCCGGTCAAAAACCGGTCGCTGCTGCACATTGTTAACCAGATGCTGAGCTGGATGGTGTACGTCATTCTGTTCATTATGGGCATCAGCCTGGCCTTCCTGGATAATCTCAGCACCAATTTACTGCTGATTTTCAAATACGCCACCGTCTGTTTTCTGTGTATCTTCGTGATGAACTACGCCGCACTGTGGCTGCTCGAACGTCGCCGTCCCTGGAAGACCCAGTTTAAACAGGAAAAACTACCGTCGCGTTTACACATGGCGCTTGAGTCACTTAAATTGTGCGGCGTAGTGATTGGCGGCTTCGCGCTCGGTCTGACGGAGTGGCATTGGCTGACCTTCGCCTCACAGGCCAGTGAAATCGCACTGCTGTTCCTGCTGGCGCTGGTGGGCATTCAGCTACGTAACAGCAGTATGACGCTACGCCAGATCATCCTGAATCGTCGCGGCATTATCGTCGCGTTGGTGGTGGCGTTAAGCGCTCTGATTGGCGGGGCGGTTGCCGCACTGCTTCTCGGCTTGCCGTTGAAAACCGGGCTGGCGCTGGCCTCCGGTTACGGCTGGTATTCGCTTTCGGGTATCGTGCTGACTGACTCGTTCGGGCCGGTCATTGGCAGCGCGGCGTTCTTTAACGATCTGGCGCGCGAACTCTGCGCCATCATGCTGATCCCGACCTTAGTGCGCAGCAGCCGTTCCACCGCGCTCGGCCTGTGCGGCGCGACGTCCATGGACTTCACTCTGCCGGTCTTACAGCGCAGCGGCGGGCTGGACATGGTACCGCCTGCGGTCGTTCACGGCTTCGTACTCAGCCTGTTATCTCCGGTGCTGATGGCCTTTTTCTCCGCCTGATGCCCTGCCTTCCCGCGGCACTTTGCGGCGGGAACCTCCCTTTTCAGCCCAGCCAAAAACTTGCGATAAATCAACTCTGCCTCACATTGTCTTAAAAACGCTTCATTTCTGAGCCTGCCGGTCTTAGTCTTATTTTAAAACAAGCATTTCAAATGCAACTTTAAAAAAGGACCTAAAAATGTTTTGTGTGCAATGTGAACAAACAGTCCGTACCCCGGCGGGCAATGGCTGCGCGTATGCGCAGGGAATGTGCGGAAAAACGGCAGAAACCTCTGATTTACAAGACTTACTGGTAGCCGTGCTTCAGGGCTTGTCAGCCTGGACGCTGACGGCGCGTGGTTACGGCATCGTCGATGAAGAGATCGACAGCTTCGCCCCGCGCGCCTTTTTCTCCACGCTGACTAACGTTAATTTCGACTCAGACCGTATCGTCGGTTACGCCCGTGACGCGATTATCCATCGCGAATCTTTACGGGTGCGCTGCCGCCTGATGGATCCTGAAATCTCCGTCGATCATCCGCTGGCCGCACTGGAACTGGTGAGCAACAGTCTGAGCGATCTGCAACAGCAGGCGCAGCAGTTTGCGCTGAACGACGACAAAGCGCGCGTGGGCGACGACATTCACGGCCTGCGGATGTTGTGTCTTTACGGCCTGAAGGGCGCGGCGGCCTACATGGAACACGCGCACGTCCTCGGCCAGGCGGACGTGGCGATTTACGCAGAATATCACCGCCTGATGGCGTGGCTCGGCACCCAACCGGCGGACATGGGCGAGCTGCTGGACAACGCCATGGCTATCGGCAAGATGAATTTCAGCGTGATGGCTATTCTGGATAAAGGCGAAACTGACGCTTACGGACACCCGCAGCCGACCTCCGTGAATGTCCGTCCGCTGGCAGGCAAGGCGATTCTAATTTCCGGCCACGACCTGAAAGATCTGCAGATGCTGCTCGAGCAAACCGCCGGTACGGGTATTAACATTTACACCCACGGCGAAATGCTGCCTGCACACGGCTACCCTGAGCTGAAAAAGTATCCGCATCTGGCCGGAAACTACGGCAGCGGCTGGCAAAATCAGCAGGTGGAATTTGCGAAATTCCCCGGTCCGGTAGTGATGACCTCCAACTGCATTATCGATCCCAACGTCGGCAATTATGGCGACCGCATCTGGACGCGCAGTATCGTCGGCTGGCCGGGTGTACAGCATCTCGAAGGGGAAGATTTCGCGGCGGTTATCGCCCAGGCGTTGCAGTTGCCGGGCTTCCGCTACAGTGAAATTGAGCAGGAAATTACCGTCGGCTTTGGCCGCCAGACCTTACTTAGCGCGGCGGATACGGTCATTGATCTCGTCGCCGCCAAAAAACTGCGCCACATCTTCCTCATTGGCGGATGCGATGGCAGCCGCAGCGAGCGCAGTTATTTCACCGATCTGGCAGTCAGCGTGCCGAAAGATTGCCTGATCATGACGCTGGCCTGCGGCAAATACCGTTTCAACAAACTGGACTTCGGCACCATTGAAGGGCTGCCGCGCCTGCTGGACGTCGGCCAGTGTAACGATGCTTATTCCGCCATTATTCTGGCGGTGAATCTGGCAGAAAAACTGGGGTGTGGCGTAAATGAGCTGCCGCTGAGTCTGGTCCTGTCGTGGTTTGAGCAAAAAGCCATTGTGATCCTGCTGACCCTGCTGTCGCTGGGCGTGAAGAATATCGCCACCGGCCCGACCGCGCCCGCCTTCCTCACCGATAATCTGCTGGCAGTGCTGAATGAGAAATTCGGTCTGCGGGCGATCACCTCGGTGGAGCAGGATTTGCACACTATGCTGGCGGAGTAAACCACGATGAACTTTCCGTTATTTCCCGATCAGCCGACTGCGCTGTGTCAGAACCGGATGCAGGTGCATTCCGTCACGCAGGAAACGCCTGATGTGTGGACGATTTCGCTCCTCACTCATGACGTTTATGACTATCGCCCGGGCCAGTTTGCGCTGGTGAATATTGGCCCCCGCGGCGACGTGCAGCGGGCGTATACACTTTCCTCCACGCCCGGCCTCAGCCCGTTTATTCAGCTGACAGTGCGACGCATCAGCGGTGGCAGCGGTTCCGGCTGGCTGACGCAGCAATTGAAAACGGGCGACTATGTCTGGCTTTCAGACGCACAGGGTGAATTTACCTGCGACACCGCACAACCGCTGTTGCTGCTCGCCGCAGGCTGCGGCGTGACGCCAGTGATGTCCATTGCGCGCGACGTGCTGGCGAACTGCCCGGCGCAAAACGTACACGTCTTTTACAGTGTACGCAGCCCGCAGGATGTGATTTTCGCTGCCGAATGGCAACGACTGGACGCGCAGTATCCGCAGCTGAAACTGATCATTTTGGCAGAGCAGGATGCGCTGCCGGGCCAGATCGCCGGGCGTCTGAGTCAGGATCTCCTGCAAAGTCAGGTGCCGGACATCCTCTCACGGCGTGTGATGATTTGCGGCCCTGCGCCGTATATGACGCTGGCCGGAAACTGGACGGCGGAGCTGGGCGCTGCGACGGAAAATATCGTCAAAGAACAGTTTCAGGCAACAGAAATGGACGTATCAGATGAAAGGATCCTGACGCTGACCCGCCTGACGCCGCTGGCCAATTATCGTGTTGCCGTCGGCACTACGTTGCTGGCAGCCATGGAGCAACACAAGCTGCCGGTAACCGCAGCCTGTCGCGCCGGTGTCTGCGGGAGCTGCAAAACCCGCGTACTCAGCGGTGATTATCAGACCACCAGCCGCATGACGCTGACTGACGAAGAAGTCTCACAGGGTTATGTGCTGGCCTGCAGCTGTCAGCTTGAGGGTGACGTCACCCTCGCCTGATCCCCGCAAGCCCCTGCCCGCTCATGACTTTTTACAGTCTGTGCGGGCATATTTACAAATCTTCACCCCCCTCCTCTGCCTAATTTTGTATGGTTTAACCTCTGTCATTCACCGCGAAAATGTCACCGCGAATTCATGGACTATGATTAACGCATTCATTTTTGATGATTAACTGAGGGAACACAGAATGAAAGAGAGCGTAGCGTCTTATTTAGCCAAAACTTTGGAAGCCGCAGGCGTAAAACGCATCTGGGGCGTCACCGGGGATTCACTCAACGGGTTAAGCGACAGCCTCAACCGCATGGGAACTATCGAATGGCTGGGCACGCGCCATGAAGAAGTCGCCGCATTTGCCGCCGGTGCCGAAGCACAGATCACCGGTGAACTGGCGGTCTGCGCCGGATCCTGCGGGCCGGGTAACCTGCATCTGATCAACGGCCTGTTTGACTGCCACCGCAATCACGTACCGGTGGTGGCGATTGCCGCCCACATTCCATCCAGCGAAATAGGCAGCGGATATTTTCAGGAAACCCATCCGACCGAACTTTTCCGCGAATGCAGCCACTATTGTGAAATGGTGACCAACCCCGAACAGCTGCCGCAGGTGCTGGCTATTGCCATGCGCAAAGCGATCCTAAACCGTGGGGTGTCGGTGATTGTTTTACCAGGCGACGTGGCGCTGAAACCGGCGCCAGAAGATGCCAAAATTGGCTGGTACCCGCCGGTGCTGCCGCGAGTTATCCCGCAGCCCACCGAGCTTGCAAAACTGGCGGAACTGCTGAACGGCGCCACTAATATCACCATGATGTGCGGCAGCGGCTGCGCAGGTGCACACGATGAAGTGATCCGTCTGGCAGAAACACTGAAAGCGCCGGTCGTTCATGCGCTGCGTGGCAAAGAACATATCGAATGGGATAACCCGTACAGCGTCGGCATGACCGGGCTGATAGGTTTCTCCTCCGGTTTCCACGCCATGATGAATGCCGACACGCTGATCCTGCTCGGCACGCAGTTCCCGTATCGCGCGTTTTATCCGACTGACGCCAAAATCATCCAGATCGACATTAATCCCGGCAGCATCGGTTCGCATTGTCACGTTGATATGGCGCTGGTGGGCGATATTAAATCCACCCTCACTGCGCTCCTGCCGCAGCTGCAACCGAAAAGCGAACGCAAGTTCCTCGACAAAGCGCTCAAACATTACGAGGAAGCGCGTAAGGATCTCGATTCGCTGGCGACGCCAAACGACAAGCAGGCGATCCATCCGCAATATCTGGCACAGCAAATCAGCCGGTTTGCCGCGTCCGATGCCGTATTTACCTGCGACGTCGGCACCCCTACTGTCTGGGCGTGCCGGTATCTGCAAATGAACGGTCAGCGCCGTCTGCTGGGATCGTTTAACCACGGATCGATGGCCAACGCCATGCCACAGGCGATTGGCGCGCAGGCTGTCGACCGCTCACGTCAGGTAGTGGCGCTGTGCGGTGACGGTGGTTTCTCCATGCTGATGGGGGATTTCCTGACGCTGGCACAGCAAAAACTGCCGGTGAAAATCGTCATTTTCAACAACAGCGTACTGGGATTTGTGGCGATGGAAATGAAAGCCGGTGGCTACCTGACCGACGGCACCGAGCTGAAAAATCCGAATTTCGCCGCCATGGCCGAAGCTGCGGGTATCAAAGGGATCCGCGTGGAGAAAGCCTCTGACGTTGATGCTGCCTTGCAGGACGCCTTCGCCTACGAAGGGCCAGTGCTGGTGGATGTCGTCACCGCAACCGAAGAACTGGCGATGCCGCCGCAAATCAAATTTGAGCAGGCCAAAGGCTTCAGCCTTTATATGCTGCGCGCGGTGATAAGCGGCCGGGGTGACGAAGTCGTCGAACTGGCAAAAACCAACTGGCTGCGATAACCCCGACGGGGCTATAGTGGAGAATCAGGCGGGCGTTTGTCGCTCGCCTTTTCCTGCACTTAACATTCATCCAGCAGAAGGAAGCCGACGTTGATCGATTTACGCAGTGATACCGTAACCCGCCCCAGTGAAGCTATGCGTCAGGCGATGGCCCGCGCTGAAGTCGGCGATGATGTCTACGGCGATGACCCGACGGTAAATGCTTTACAGGACATGGCGGCAAAACTGTGTGGTAAAGAAGCTGCGCTGTTTTTACCCACCGGCACCCAGGCCAATCTGGTGGCATTACTGACTCACTGTCAGCGCGGCGAAGAATATATCGTCGGCCAGAAAGCCCATAATTACATGTATGAAGCCGGTGGCGCTGCGGTGCTCGGCAGCATTCAGCCACAGCCGCTGGATATGGCCGCCGACGGTTCCATTCCGCTGGACAAAATCGCCGCCGCCATTAAACCCGATGATATTCATTTCGCCCGCACCCGCCTGCTGAGCCTTGAAAACACGCACAGCGGCAAAGTGCTTCCGCTCGATTATCTGCAAAAAGCCTACGCGTTCACCCGCGAAAAAGGGCTGGCGCTGCATATCGACGGTGCGCGCATCATGAATGCCGCCGTAGCTCAGGGCGTTGAGCTTTGCGAAATCACCCAATACTGCGATACCCTGACCATCTGTCTTTCCAAAGGTCTGGGCGCACCGATAGGCTCACTGCTGGTCGGCAGCAAAGAATATATTCACCGCGCTAACCGCTGGCGCAAAATGACCGGTGGCGGCATGCGTCAGTCAGGCATTCTGGCCGCTGCGGCTATTTATGCGCTGGAAAATAACGTGGAACGTCTGAAAGACGATCACGACAACGCGCAGTGGCTGGCTGAAGAGCTGACCAGACTGGGCGTGGAAATCGCCGAACCCGGTGCGCAGACTAACGTGCTGTACATCAGACAGAGCGCAGAACTGGCCGAAAAAATGGGTCCGTGGATGCGTGAGCGCGGTGTGATCATCAGCGCCGGTCCGCTGACCCGCGTACTGACGCACATCGACATCAGCCGTGAAGACCTGCAAAAAGTTGTCGCCCTGTGGCAGGAATTCCTGCACCACCACGCCTGACATCGCCCTGCCTGCGGCGATAACAAGAGAATTATCGCCGCAATTTCATGATTCATCAGACCTTTAGCAAAACGGATTATGCACATGCCACGGATCGTCATACTCGGTGCCAGCGGATATATTGGCCAGCACCTGACTGCCCACCTGAGCCAGCACGGTTTTAAGGTCACTGCCGCCGCGCGTCGCCTTGAATGGCTGCAACAACAGAAATGGCAAAACGTCCGCTGCTGTTTTGCCGACGTCTACCAGAGTAAAACGCTGGCCGCCGCGTTCGAAGACGCAGAAGTGCTGGTGTATCTGGTTCACGCCATGACCGAAGACGACGATCTGCTGGAGAAAGAGCGGCAGGCCGCGCAGCATACCTTGCTGGCGCTGAAAGACTCGTCGATTAAACACATTGTCTATCTTGGCTCAATGCAGCCGCAAGACAGCGATTCCCCGCATTTACAGGCGCGTAAGCTGACCGGTGATTTACTGCGCATGAGCAATATTCCGGTCACCGAGTTACGTGCGGGTATTGTCATCGGCGCAGGGTCTGCCGCGTTCGAAGTGATGCGCGACATGGTCTATAACCTGCCGGTGTTGACGCCGCCGCGCTGGGTACGCTCCAAATCCTCGCCGTTGGCGCTGGAGAATCTGCTGGTCTATCTGCGCGGTCTGGTGACCTTGCCCGCCAACGAAAACCGTATACTGGAAGCCGCCGGGCCAGAGTACATCAGCTATCAGACGCTGTTTGAACGCTTTATTGCCATGAGTGGAAAACGTCGCTGGCTGATCCCCATTCCGATGCCGACGTCATTTATTTCCGTCTATTTTCTCAGCCTGATCACCTCAGTACCGACGCCGCTCGCCAAAGCGCTGATTCAGGGGCTGAACCACGATCTCCCCGCAGACAGCGCAGAGTTACAATCGCTTATCCCGCAGGAACTTATCTCTGTTGATGAGGCCATCCGCAGTACGCTGGAAAAAGAAGAGCATCAGGTGATGGATTCACCGGACTGGGGATACGATGCCGACGCTCGTGAACGGTGGCGTCCGGGCTACGGCTTTTACCCCAAGCAGGCCGGATTTACGCTGGAAACCTCGGCCTCGAAAGCGGCATTGTGGCAGGTGGTGCAACAGCTGGGCGGGCGCGAAGGCTATTTCTATGCCAACGGCTTATGGAAAACGCGGGCGCGTATGGATGATTTACTCGGCGGCGGCGTAAAGTATGGCCGCCCCGACCGCGAATTTCTGAAATTAGGTGATAAAATTGATGGCTGGAAAGTCATCGGCCTGAAACCCCAGCGCGAACTGGCACTGCTCTTCGGGATGAAAGCGCCGGGACTCGGGCGTTTAACCTTCACCATCACCAACAATGGTGAAAGCCGCAGTCTTGATGTGCGCGCCTGGTGGCATCCGGCGGGGTTCCGCGGCCTGATCTACTGGTTTAGTATGATGCCCGCTCATCAGTTTATTTTTCGTGGGATGGCGAAGCGCATTGCCAGCCTCGCGCGACAGAAAGATCGCTGCGGGCGTTGAAGGGTTATTTAACGCGCTTTCAGACATTACTCACGCCCTTTCCCATTGCAAGCCGCACAAATTCACGAAAGAATGGCACCCTTATTGCTCATGGGTGCATTCTCCCCGAAGCGAACAACAATTTTTCTCTGTTTATGAAGGCATTGGCCTGTTTATGAGAGTTTTGGTTACCGGCGCCAGCAGCGGTCTTGGGCGTAACGCGGTTGAGTTTCTGCGAAATAAAGGCATCAGCGTCAGAGCGACGGGTCGCAATGCCGCGATGGGTTCACTTTTGCAGAAAATCGGCGCGGAGTTTATTCACGCCGATCTCACCACGTTGGTCTCATCGCAGGCCAAAGCCCTGCTCGCGGATATCGACACCGTCTGGCATTGTTCAGGGCTGATGTCGCCGTGGGGCAGTGAAAAGGAATTTGAACTGGCTAATGTCCGCGCCACGCGGCGTCTGGGAGAATGGTCGGCGGCCTACGGCGTCGAAAACTTCGTCCATATCTCGTCACCGGCGATCTATTTCGATTTCCATCATCACCGCGATATTCAGGAAGACTTCCGCCCTCACCGCTTTGCGAATTCCTTTGCCCGCAGTAAAGCTGCCGGCGAACAGGTGATCCATACGCTGGCGATGTCTAATCCGCAAACCCATTTCACCATTTTGCGCCCGCAGGGGATTTTCGGCCCGCACGACAACGTGCTGCTGCCGCGTCTGCTGCAAATGTTGAAATACGGCGGCACACTGATGCTGCCGCGCGGCGGTGAAGCGCTGGTGGACATGACCTATGTTGAGAACGCCGTTCACGCCATGTGGCTGGCGACGCAGACTGACACCACCGAGTCAGGCCGCGCCTTCAACATCACCAATCAGCAACCGCGACCGCTGCGTACTATGGTGCAGCAGCTGATGGAGCAGTTGGACATCAAATACCGCATCCGCTCGGTGCCTTATCCGGTGCTGGACGTGATGGCCCGCGGAATGGAGAGGATGAGTAAAAGCTCGCACAAAGAGCCGGTGCTGACCCACTACAGCGTGGCGAAGCTCAATTTCGACCTGACGCTCGATACGCAGCGTGCGCAGAAAGAACTGGGCTATCTGCCGGTGATTTCGCTCGATCAGGGGATTATCCGCACCGCGGACTGGCTGCGCGATCACGGTAAACTTCAGGGCCTGCACGGTATCGGCCCGAAACGCGACTGACCGCGAGGGCCAGCCGGTTTAACTCCTACTGTCCGGAAACTGCTGCAACAGCGCCTGCACAATTGCTTCGGTCTGTGCATCGGCATTCCCGCGGTAATCACTCTGCCTGAAATGCATCTGGAACGCCGCGATCACCCGGCGTTGCTGCTCCGGCGTCATGTCATCCGTTACCGTATAACCGTACTCTTTCAGTAAAGCCAGAAGCGGTGCCTGACTCACCGGCTGTAGCGGGCTGCGCCCTGCCAGATTCGCCTGAACACGCGCCGCGTCCGGCCATGCGCCGATGCCCCGCTCTGCCAGTTGCTGCCACGGGAACAGCGGCCCAGGATCGTCTTTGCGCTGCGGCGCGACGTCGCTGTGGCCAATCACGTTACGCGGTTCAATTTGATATCGCGCCACAATTTCTTTACTGAGATCCGCCAGCAGGTCAATTTGCGCCTGCGGGAACGGATAGAATTTCTTGCCCAGCAGATGCACGCTGTAGCCTTTATTTTCCAGTTCGATGCCGACGGACGTGTCGTTCAGATTGGTCCGTCCGCGCCAGCCGCTGGCCCCTGCGTGCCATGCGCGCATCTCCTCCGGCACCAGTTGCCAGGCCACCGGTTTGCCCTGTTCGAGCGGCGGTTTGGCCGGGATCAGGTAATGTGCGCTGACGTGTTCATCAGTGAGAGTATTTAATGCATTGTGGAAATCTTCGGCGGTGTAGTGGATGACCAGAAAGCGGATCCGCTGATCTGCGCCTTGCGCCTGCCGGGTGGTTTCCAGCCGAAATGGCGCGTTTTCCGCAGGCTGGCTGACGGCCTGACATCCGGCCAGCATCAGCAACAGCGCCGCACACGCGCCAGTTTTCAGGCCACGGCACCTCATTTACGATGCACAATCACTGCGGTACCGGAAATGCTGACCATCAGCATACTGGCGTTTTTGCCAACGGTTTCGTAATCAATATCTACGCCTACCACCGCATTGGCACCGCGTTCTTTGGCCTGTTCTTCCAGCTCGCTGAACGCAATCTCACGGGCTTTTCGCAACTCTTTCTCATAAGCGCCCGAGCGTCCGCCGACGATATCGCGCACACCGGCGAAAAAGTCGCGGAAAATATTGGCACCTAAAATGGCCTCGCCGGTGACCACGCCGCAGTATTCAGCGATGACAAAACCTTCGAGCGTGGGGGTCGTCGTAATTTGCATGAGTATTCCTTATCAGTTCTCGTCCGGGTTCTTAGAAAAGCACCTGAACAGCATAAAGTATGCGCAGGCAAAAAACGTATCATTTTCTCTTCGCCATGCATTAAGCCAAATCGCTTTTATACTGTATGGTAAAGAAAGTCATGGTGAAAACGTTCAATCTTTCAGTAAGGAATACAATGAAAAAGAAAATTCTTGCCGCCGCCCTCCCTTTGGCATTGATGCTCAGTGCCTGTACCACGGTCGAACCTGCGTATAAAGATATCGGCAGCCGCACGGCACCGTGCATTGATGGCGGCCCGGACACGGTTGCCCAGCAGTTTTTTGACTTCCGCATCAAACAAGGCGGCAGCGGGTTACCGAACTCCAGCCAGCTCGCCGCATATCGCCCTTATCTGAGCACCGGTTTGTATGACGCATTGTTGAAAGCGCAATCCCAGCCGAAAGTCGATATCGCCGCGTCTCCGAACGAGAAAGCCGGCGTCGGCTCCGGCGATGGTGACGTGTTCTCCAGCCTGTTTGACGGCCCGACGTCTGCGTCTGTCGACAGCGCCTCGACCATTCCCAACACCGATGCCCGTAATATTCCTCTGCGTGTGACCTTCACACATGAGAAAGATAAAGGCGCGTCCACAACGTGGAAAGATGAAGTGCTGATGGTTCGTGAAGGCAAATGCTGGACCGTGGATGACGTCCGTTATATGGCAGATCTCGATTTTGCCTCCAGCGGCACGTTGCGCCAGGTTTTGGAAAATCAGTAACCGGTTTGTTTCCTGAAAAAAACCTAAAAAAGCGTATGCATAATGTTGGTTAATGATGAATAACGTCATTGACCAACATCTGCGTCACAGTGATGCAACAATATCTTGTGCTACACTTTGGCATTCCTGCGGCGACAGATAATTTTTAACCCGCGATCGTTGCATAACTATGCTGTGGAAGTTACCATCTGCGGCATCAATGGCTATTCACTATTTGCGCATGAGTATTCAACTTAATAGCATCAACTGCTTCTACGGCGTGCATCAGGCGCTTTTTGACATCCAGCTCAACTGCCCCGCTGGTGAAACACTGGTTTTACTTGGGCCAAGTGGTGCAGGCAAAAGCTCCCTGTTACGTGTTCTGAACCTGCTGGAAATGCCGCGTTCAGGCACATTGCAAATCGCCGGTAACACCTTCGATTTCACCCGCAAGCCGGATGAAAAAGCGGTCCGCGAACTGCGTCAGAACGTCGGAATGGTCTTCCAGCAATACAACCTGTGGCCACACCGCACCGTGCTCGACAACTTACTGGAAGCCCCGATGCGTGTATTGGGTCTGACAAAAGATGTCGCGATGGAGCGTGCCAAAAAATTGCTGACCCGTCTGCGACTGACCGACTACGCCGACCGTTTTCCTCTGCACCTTTCCGGTGGCCAGCAACAACGTGTGGCGATTGCCCGCGCCCTGATGATGGAACCTCAGGTCTTGCTGTTTGATGAACCGACTGCCGCGCTGGATCCGGAAATTACCGCCCAAATCGTCAGCATCATCAAAGAACTGGCCGGTACCGGGATCACACAAGTTATCGTGACCCACGAAGTGGAAGTGGCGCGTAAAACCGCCAGCCGCGTGGTGTACATGGAAAATGGACGCATCGTGGAGCAAGGCGACGCCTCTGTGTTTACGCAGCCGCAAACCAAAGAGTTTGCCAGCTACCTGTCCCATTAATGTTTTTGTCTATAAAACCATCAATTGATGTTTTCTACGGAGTTAGCGATGAAAAAATTAGTAATTGCCGCGGTTCTGGCTACCGTCAGTTTGTCAGCCAGCGCTGCTGACACTATCCGTTTCGCGATGGAAGCGTCTTATCCTCCGTTTGAGTTTGTAGATTCCCAGAACCAGATCCAGGGTTTTGACGTCGACCTGGCCAACGCCATGTGTAAAGAGATGCAGGCCACCTGTACCTTCACTAACCAGGCGTTCGACAGCCTGATCCCAAGCCTGAAATTCCGTCGTTTTGACGCGGTGATCTCCGGGATGGACATCACCCCAGAGCGCGAAAAACAAGTCGCCTTCACCAATGCGTATTACGACAACTCTGCGCTGTTCATCGCGCACTCCGGCACATTCACTGACGTCGCGTCGCTGAAAGGTAAACGTGTGGGGATGCAAAACGGCACCACCCATCAGAAATACCTGATGGATAAACATCCTGAAATCACTGCTGTGCCTTATGACAGCTATCAGAATGCCGTATTGGATCTGAAAAATGGTCGTCTGGATGCCGTATTTGGTGATACCGCTGTGGTCAACGAATGGCTGAAGCAAAATAAAAACCTTGCCGCCGTGGGTGACAAAATCACCGACCCGACCTATTTCGGTACCGGTCTGGGCGTTGCAGTTCGTCAGAACAATACTGAATTGCTGACGAAATTGAATGATGCACTGGCGAAAGTAAAAGCTGACGGCACTTACAAGACGCTGTATTCAAAATGGTTCCAGCAATAAGTTTGCCTATCAATGAATGAATTCCAACCTTTAGTAAGCGCCGCCGGGATGACCGTCGGCCTTGCCGTTTGTGCGCTGATCCTCGGCCTTGTTCTGGCGATGATTTTCGCTGTCTGGGAATCTGCGCCGTGGAAGCCACTTAGCTGGCTGGGCACCGCGTGGGTTACCGTGCTGCGCGGCTTGCCGGAAATTCTGGTGGTGCTGTTCATCTATTTCGGTTCCTCACAACTGCTGATGGTGCTGGCCGATGGCTTTAGCATCAACCTCGGGCTGTTCGCCATCCCGGTCAAGTTGCCTATCGAAAACTTCGAAGTCAGCCCGTTCGTCTGTGGTGTGATCGCCCTGTCTCTGCTCTATTCAGCCTATGCCTCGCAGACCCTGCGCGGCGCGCTGAAAGCCGTACCGCAGGGCCAGTGGGAATCCGGTCAGGTGTTAGGGATGAAGAAGGCGGCGATTTTCTTCCGTCTGATCATGCCGCAAATGTGGCGTCACGCGCTGCCGGGCCTGAGCAATCAATGGCTGGTGCTGCTCAAAGACACCGCGCTGGTCTCGCTTATCAGCGTGAACGACCTGATGTTGCAAACCAAAAGTATCGCGACCCGTACTCAGGAGCCATTTACCTGGTACGTGATTGCCGCCTGCATTTATCTGCTTGTCACCCTGTTCAGCCAGTTCGTGATCAAACGAATCGAACTGCGTACCACCCGCTTTGAACGGAGTGCTTCCTGATGTGGGAATATTTACCTGAAGTCCTGAAAGGATTGCACACCAGCCTGACGCTGACCGTGGTCGCACTGGTTGTGGCACTGGTGCTGGCAATGCTGTTCACCGTGATCCTGACGTTGAAACTGCCGGTCATCAGCCAGATCGTGAAAGGCTATATCACGCTGTTCACCGGTACACCGCTGCTGGTGCAAATCTTTCTGATTTACTACGGTCCGGGGCAATTTCCGTCGATCCGGGAAATCCCGTGGTTATGGGAAGTCCTTTCGCAACCGTGGCTGTGCGCGATGTTTGCGCTGGCGCTGAACAGTGCGGCGTACACCACCCAGCTGTTTACCGGCGCGGTGCGGGCGATCCCGTCCGGCCAGTGGCAATCGTGCGAAGCGCTGGGCATGTCAAAAGCGCAAACGCTGCGTATTCTGCTGCCCTATGCGTTTAAACGTGCACTCTCCTCCTATTCTAATGAAGTGGTGCTGGTCTTCAAAAGTACCTCGCTCGCTTACACCATTACCCTGATGGACGTGATGGGTCACAGCCAGCTGATGTATGGCCGGACCTACGACGTGATGGTGTTTGGGGCCGCCGGTCTGGTCTATCTGTGCGTCAACGGTTTACTGACCCTGATGATGCGCCTGATAGAGCGACGTGCGCTGGCGTTTGAACGCCGTAACTGATTGCTCAGGTTGCATATATCACACAGGAAGGGACGAGAAATCGTCCCTTTTTTTCTGTCTCCGGCAGGCGTGCTTATTCTCTTTTATAATTTTTTAATCAAATTTATTGCATACAAATTCATTTAATGGCACTTTGTTTTACAGGTTTCACTTCCTGCCAGTTACCCGATTACATTAATAAAATCAGTAAACTGAACCGCGAAGGGAATGTCATTTTTTGAACAGGAATGTATTGCATGAAAAAGCTTATCCTTGCTGCTGTTTTATCTGCCACTGCTTTCGCTGCTACTGCGGCGGACACCATCCGTTTCGGAACATCCGCAACCTATCCCCCTTTCGAGTCGATGGATGCCAATAACCAGATCGTCGGGTTCGATATCGATCTGGCCAACGCGGTGTGTAAGCAGATGCAGGAAACCTGTACCTTCACCAACCAGCCTTTCGATGGCCTGATCCCGGCGCTGAAATTTCGCCGTTTTGACGTGATCATTTCCGGCATGGACATCACCGAAGAGCGCAGCAAACAGGTCACTTTCACCCAGCCGTACTATGCCAATACCGCGATGATCATCGGGCCGAAAGGCAAATTTTCCTCAATGGCTGACCTGAAAGGCAAACGCGTCGGGCTGGAAAATGGCACCACGCACCAGAAATACCTGATGGAAAAACATCCTGAGATCACCACCGTCGGATATGACAGCTATCAGAATGCGATTCTGGATCTGAAAAGTGGTCGTCTGGACGGCCTGTTGGGTGACACAGCTGTGCTGAATGGCTGGCTGAAATCCAACCCGAATCTGGGCGAAGTCGGAGAGCTGATTAAAGATCCGCAATACTTTGGTACCGGCGTGGGTATGGCAGTGCGTCCTGAGAATAAAGCACTGCTGGCGAAACTTAATGCGGCGCTGGAAGGGATCAAAGCCAACGGCGAATATCAGAAGATCAATGATAAGTGGTTCCCTGCGCATTAATTCCTGTTACACCCTTCTGAAAGCCGCCTGCCAGGGCGGCTTTCTGCGTAACATCTCTCAAATTTGCAACGCCGATGCATGCATTTCATTAAAATAGTGACATTCATCACACTTAGTTCATGAAATGACTTCTACACTGTTAAACCGTAACTACTTCGAGATCGAATGTTTATGCACGCACGTTTTCACACCGCCTTTGCGGCACTCCCTGAAAATCTGTCCTCCGCCCTTGAGCCGTTTCTGCGACACGATGACTTCCCGGCAATGCTCACTGCGGCAGACGTTGCGCAAGTAAAACAGGCGACCGGACTCAACGACGATGCGCTGGCGTTTGCGCTGTTGCCTCTCGCTGCGGCCTGCTCCGTCACCCCGATTTCACATTTCCACGTTGGCGCGATTGCCCGCGGAACCTCCGGCAACCTGTATTTCGGTGCCAATATGGAGTTCGCCGGTGCGCCGATGCAACAGACCGTTCACGCCGAACAATCCGCCGTGACGCACGCCTGGCTGCGGGGTGAAAACCGTCTGGCTTCCATCACGGTCAACTACACCCCTTGCGGTCATTGCCGTCAGTTTATGAATGAACTGACCAGCGGCACGGCACTGGATATTCACCTGCCGGAACGCGACGTCGCCACGCTGGGTGATTACCTGCCGCACTCTTTTGGCCCTAAAGATCTGGACATCACCACCCTGCTGATGGACAAGGTCGATCACGGCTATCAGCTCGATAACGCCGATACCCTGACGTTGCTGGCGCTGGATGCCTGCAATCAAAGCCACGCGCCATACAGCAAGTCTTACAGCGGTGTCGCGCTGGAAACGCACAGCGGCAAGCAGTTCGCCGGGCGCTATGCCGAAAACGCCGCGTTCAACCCGAGCCTGCCACCGCTTCAGGCGGCACTGATCCTGCTGAACATGTCCGGTGAAGATTGCCTGAAAGTGCGCCGCGCGGTGCTGGTCGAGAATTCCGACGCGCTGCTCACACAAAACGACGCTACCCGCGCCACGCTAAAAGCCATTGGCTGCGAAGAAGTGAACACGGTGACCTGCTGAATCACCGCAGTGACGTGATCCAGATAACACTAAAGACTCCGTTCGCGGAGTTTTTAGTTACATAACATTGTCATTACATTTGTAATTTGAATTCGTCTTTTCCTCTCTGTTACCCTCATGTCTCTAAAAAATAAAAAACACCATTCTGAGCCCCCGGAAGAGTAAAATCATGGAACTTGAATACGAAAGCAAACGTCCGCTGTATATCCCGCATGCCGGCCCTATCCTGTTAGAATTCCCATTACTGAATAAAGGCAGCGCGTTCACCGAAGAAGAGCGCAACAATTTCAACCTTCACGGCCTGCTGCCAGAAGCGGTTGAAACCATTGAAGAACAGGCCGACCGCGCCTATCGCCAGTTCCAGAATTTCAAAACCGACATCGACAAGCACATCTATCTGCGCAACATTCAGGATACCAACGAGACGCTGTTTTACCGTCTGCTGGACAGTCACCTGAGCGAAATGATGCCGGTGATTTACACCCCGACCGTCGGCGAGGCCTGCGAGCATTTCTCCGATATCTACCGCCGTGCCCGTGGCCTGTTCATCTCCTACCCGAACCGCGCGCACATTGACGATATGTTGCAAAACGCCACCAAACAACACGTGAAAGTGGTGGTGGTGACCGACGGCGAGCGCATTTTGGGCCTCGGCGATCAGGGCATCGGCGGCATGGGTATTCCTATCGGTAAGCTCTCGCTGTATACCGCCTGTGGCGGCATCAGCCCGGCGTACACCCTGCCGGTCGTGCTCGATGCGGGTACCAATAACCCGCAACTGCTTAATGACCCGCTGTACATGGGCTGGCGTCATCCGCGCATTACCGGCGAAGAGTACGACGCATTCGTCGATGAGTTCATCCAGGCAGTGAAAATTCGCTGGCCGAACGTGCTGTTGCAGTTCGAAGATTTTGCGCAGAAAAATGCGATGCCGCTCCTCACCCGCTACCGCGATGAGCTGTGCTGCTTCAACGATGACATTCAGGGCACCGCGTCCGTGGCGCTGGGCAGCCTGATTGCCGCCAGCAAAGCCGCCGGTGGCAAGCTGAGCGATCAGACTGTCGCATTCCTGGGTGCCGGTTCCGCAGGTTGCGGTATCGCTGAGCAAATCGTCGCACAGATGAAATCCGAAGGTCTGAGCGAAGAAGAAGCACGCGGACGCGTCTTCATGGTTGACCGCTTCGGCCTGTTGACCGACAAACTGCCGAACCTGCTGGATTTCCAAAGCAAGCTGACGCAAAAAAGCAGCGAACTGGCTCACTGGGATCTGGCAAACGACAGCATTTCTCTGCTGGACGTGGTGCGTCACGCCAAACCTACCGTGCTTATCGGCGTATCAGGCCAGCCGGGGCTGTTCACTGAAGAGATCATCCGCGAGATGCACAAGCACTGTGCGCGTCCGGTGGTGATGCCGCTGAGCAACCCGACTTCCCGCGTCGAAGCCACACCTGCGGATATTCTGAACTGGACCGACGGCGCCGCGCTGGTCGCCACCGGCAGCCCGTTCGCGCCGGTCAGCCTTAAAGGCAAGCTGTACCCTATCGCACAGTGTAATAACTCCTTCATCTTCCCGGGGATCGGCCTGGGCGTGATTGCCTCCGGCGCCACGCGCGTCACCGACGGAATGCTGATGGCCGCCAGCCGCACGCTGGCAGAATGTTCGCCGCTGGCAACCGAAGGTACCGGCTCATTGCTGCCGGACGTCGATGATATTCAGGGTGTGTCAAAATGCATCGCGATGGAAGTCGCCAAAGCGGCGCAGTTGCAGGGTGTGGCGATGGTGACGTCGGAAGATACGCTGTCGAAAGCTATCGAACGCAACTTCTGGGCACCGCAGTACCGGACGTATAAACGTACGTCATTCTGATATAAAGAAAGACTGGCTACCATCGGGACCAATGCCTCGCGCATTGGTCTTTTTTTTGCGTAAATTGCGGCCCGCTACGCGTTCAGGTAAGTAATTTCATGAAAAGTGCTGAAAAAACCCGCGAAGGCCGGTGATGCAGAGTTCAACGTATTGCGTCACCCTGGCAGGTAAAGTAGCCTTGGATCCGATTTCCATCCGATCATAAACAGGGATACCTATGATTAAGCGAATTATAGCTGGCGTTATCGGCATCGTTGTTCTGATGCTGGCAGTCGCTATTGGGCTTGATCGTTGGATCAGTTTGCGCACGCAGCCATATATCTACGACGAAGTACAATCGTTGCCACATCGTCAGGTCGGCGTGGTGCTGGGCACCTCAAAATATTACCGCACCGGCGTCATCAATCAGTATTACCTCTACCGGATCCAGGGCGCGATCAACGCCTACAACAGCGGTAAAGTGAAGTATTTACTGTTGAGCGGCGACAACGCGCAGCAAAGTTACAATGAACCAAGCACCATGCGACGCGACCTTATCGCAGCCGGTATCCCTTCCAGCGATATCGTGCTCGACTACGCCGGTTTCCGCACCCTCGATTCCATCGTGCGCACCCGCAAGGTTTTCGACACCAACGATTTCATCATCATCACCCAGCGTTTCCACTGTGAGCGCGCGCTGTTTATTGCGCTACATATGGGGATTCAGGCGCAATGTTTCGCCGTGCCATCGCCAAAAAACATGCTCAGCGTCCGCAGTCGTGAAATCTTCGCCCGCCTCGGTGCACTGACGGATCTCTATTTGCTCAAACGCGAACCGCGCTTCTTAGGCCCGCTGATCCCGATCCCGGCCATCCACAACGTTCCCGATGATGCGCAGGGCTACCCTGCCGTCACCCCAGAGCAGGTTCTGGCGTTACAACAGCAACTGGAAGCCGAGAAGAAAGCCGCAGAAGCAAAAGCGGCGGCTGAGAAAGCCGCAGCAGACAAAGCCGCTGCCGATAAAGCTGCAGCTGATGAAGCCGCCAGAGTGAAGGCAGAACAGGAAGCCAATGACGCGGCGCAGGATGAAACGGAAGATGTGGAACCGACGGCAAAACCGGAGCCAGTTAAACCCGTGGGCAGAAATCCGTTTCAGCAGTAATCGCATCTTTCAGCAAAACTAAAAAAGGGCGCATATGCGCCCTTCATGTTTCCCGCCAAAAACTTATTTCTTCTTAGCGTATTTCAAGGAGTCCAGCGCCACCGCGAAGATGATGATGCTGCCCTTGATGATGTACTGCCAGTAGGGGTTAACGCCGATGTAGGTCAGGCCGTAGTTGATGACGGTAAAGATAAGTACACCGGTCACCACACCTGCCACAGAGCCCACACCACCGGCGAAGGACACGCCGCCGACCACACAGGCTGCGATAGCATCTAACTCATACATAAAGCCGAGGTTGTTGGTCGCACTGCCGATACGCCCTGCTTCCAGTAATCCACCAAATGCATAGAACACACCGGACAACGCATAAATCATGATCAGGTTTAACGGGACGTTAACACCTGAAACTTTCGCGGCTTCCGGGTTACCGCCGATGGCGAAAATATTTTTACCGAAGCGGGTTTTATTCCACAACACCCAGACGAAGGCGATAGCAATCACGGCGTAGAAGGTGATGTAGGAAAGCTTCAGGCCGCCCAGGTGAATAAAGCCCTGTGCAAACTGTGAGAAGCCCGGATCAAAACCGGCAACCGGCGATGAACCCACATAGTCGTAATAAAGGGAGTTAATCCCGTAAACGATAATCATCGTACCCAGCGTGGTAATAAACGGGGTGACGTTCAGATAGGCGATAATAATACCGTTAAGCAAACCAATCAGCGCGCCAACGATACACACGGTCAGAATGACCAGGGGGATCGGCACCACTTCAAGATTCGGGAACACCTTGTTCACGTTATCCATCGCCTGCAGCATGGTCGCTGCAACAACCGCGGCCAGACCGACCTGACGCCCGGCTGACAGGTCAGTACCCTGTGTCACAATCAGACCCGCGACGCCCAGTGCAATAATGACGCGCACGGAGGATTGAGTCAGAATATTACTTAAGTTGACCAGACTGAGGAAGCTGGGATCCTGGATAATAATAATCGCCAGTAATACCAGCAACACCACATAAATCCCGCCCTCTTTTAAATAAGTGAGCACACTTTTCTTATTTAATGCTTTCATAATAAGAACCCTTAAAAATTAGAGATGCAAGGAAGCCAGGCGTAAAATTTCGTTCTGCGATGTATTTTTGGTGTCAACAATACCCGCAACCTGTCCATTACTCATAACCAATATTCTGTCAGTAATACCCAGCAACTCTGGCATTTCAGAGGAGATAATAATGATCCCCTTTTCTCTTTTCGCCAACTCGGTGATTAACTGGTAAATTTCAAATTTCGCCCCAACGTCAATCCCACGCGTCGGTTCGTCAAGCATCAATATTTCCGGCTTGGTTAATAACCAGCGCCCGATAATGACTTTCTGCTGATTACCACCTGACAATGAACCAATACTGGTTTTATGCCCCGGCGTTTTTACCCGCATGGAGTCGATCACCCATTGGGTGTCACTTTTCATTCGGGCCGTATCGAGCAGGCCGACTTTATTTTTATATTGGCGAATATTTGAAATCAGCGAGTTAAAACCGATATCCAGATACGCATAAATACCGGTTGAACGTCGTTCTTCCGTCACCAGCGCAAAGCCGTGATTAATCGCTTCGTTCGCGCTGTGGTTATTAATTTTTTTGCCGTGCAGTTTAATGGTACCGGAGACTTTCTCGCGAATACCAAACAGCGTTTCGACAATATCGGTACGTTTCGCGCCCACCAGACCGGCAATCCCGAGAATTTCACCTTTGTGTAAATCAAAGGAGATATCACGGATCGAAGGCTGACGCAGCGAGGTCAGATTACGCACTTCGAGGATCACTTCGCCCGGTACATTCAGACGATCCGGGAATCGCTGGCTCAGGGAACGGCCGACCATCATGGAGATAATTTTATCCATGTCGAGGCCTTCCAGCGGCTGCGTGATGATCCACTGGCCGTCGCGAAGAATAGTGATTTCATCGCACAGCTGGAAAATTTCTTCCATCTTATGAGAGATATACACAATGCCGCAGCCACGGTCTTTCAGCTTACGGATAATGGTGAACAGGTGGTTCACCTCTTTTTCCGTCAGCGAGGAAGTGGGTTCGTCCATGATGACGATTTTTGCATTGTAAGAAAACGCCTTGGCGATTTCGATCATCTGCATCTGCGAAACCGACAACTTACCCACCTTATCACGCGGGTCGATATCAATGTCCAGTTCGTCAAAAATCGCTTTGGTGTCTTTGTACATTTTGTCCTGATCGACAAAAATGCCTTTCGTCGGGTAACGTCCCAGCCACATGTTGTCCATGACGGTACGTTGTAATACCAGGTTTAATTCCTGATGCACCATCGACACGCCCTTTTCGAGCGCTTCTTTCGAACTTTTAAAATTAACTTCCTGTCCCTGAAAAAGAATCGTACCGGAGTCTTTACTGTATATCCCGAAAAGGCATTTTAATAATGTGGATTTACCGGCACCATTCTCACCCATCAGGGCATGAATAGAGCTAGGGCGTACTTTTAAATTCACATTATCCAACGCCCTGACTCCAGGAAATGATTTGTTGATACCACTCATTTCCAGCAGGAATTCGTCCGGCTTTTGTGTTGTGTCAGATAACGAATTATCGGCCATAGTTGTACCTGGCTAAAGATAAAAATAAACGGGTGTATTAATACCTGATGTCAGCCCTGCCAGCGGTCATTACTCTCACCACTGGCAGGGCGACATGACGTCCTGTCAGATAAGCATTAACGTTAGGTCATACTTAGTCTTTTTTTACGGCTTAACCGCAATTATTTATGCCACTGCTTAGCTTTGTTTTTCTATTGCTGTCGCTCTTTGCTGCTTTTTTCGTTTTCTTATTTCACGAATGAAGACAGATTGTCTTTATCAACCGCGACGTAAGGAATACGAACGACTTTATTATCCAGCTTCCAGTTGGTGCCTTCTGCAGCTGGTTTACCGGCTGCCAGATTTCTTGCCAGATCAAAGGTCGCTTTCGCCTGATTGTTGGCATCGTTGAGAACGGTACCGGCCATTGCGCCAGATTTCACCAGCGCCAGCGCTTCTGCCAGGGCATCGACACCGAACACAGGGATGCTGGATTTGTTATGAGATTTCAGTGCTTCGACTGCGCCCATTGCCATCGCGTCATTGTTGGCAATAACCACTTCGATTTTGTTGGCGTTCGGGCCAGACAACCAGGCATCCATCTTGTCTTTCGCCTGTGCGGTATCCCACATAGCGGTATCAAGTTGCAGCTGGTCAGTTTTCAGGCCTTCTTTACCGTTCAGGGTACTGATGACATATTTGGTACGTGCTTCAGCATCCGGGTGGCCCGGCTCGCCTTTGATCAGAACGTACTGGATCACGCCGTCTTTGTTCAGGTCCCAGGCCGGTGTTGCTTTCCAATGTTTAGCAATCAGCTCACCCTGGATAATACCGGACTCTTTAGAGTCAGTACCGACGTAATAGGCTTTGTCGTAGCTGTCCAGATCTTTACGGGAAGGTTCTTTGTTATAGAAAACAACAGGAATGCCAGCACCGCGGGCTTTCTCAATGATGACCGGAGCCGCCGCCGGGTCAACCAGGTTGATGGCCAGAGCTTTCACACCCTTCGCCAGCATAACGTCTACCTGATCGTTCTGGGTGGACTGGCTGTTTTGCGAGTCATTCATCAGCAGCTGCACGTCCGGCGTCGCTTTCGCATCTTTTTCGATGGCTTTGCGCACTTCGGACATGAAGTTATCGTCATATTTGTAGATGGTAACGCCGATTTTAGTATCAGCAGCGTGCGCAGCAAAACCAAACATCATGCTTGCAGCCAGAGTCGCCAGGGTGAAGACCTTCTTATTCATTTGTATCTCCGGTTATGTAGGGTGTTACAGAATTTGGCACCGGAAATCCATGTGGGAGCAGTACAGCTCCACGTCATGTGTGGGGTGCCTGCCATCCTTGACCTATAACGTCCTGTCTCGCTGTGAAACCAGTCCGGTAAGCCGGACACAAAGTGAATCATGTCGAAAACGAATGAATCATAATGGGCGCGATGTTAATAAACTGTGAAAGTTCTCACAGATTGAAAACGGTTACATCGCGTTATTTGATCAATAAGTGACGGGTGCCACATTTTGCCACGGTGCAACGGAATGCCGTCTGACCAGCGTTGGCATAAAACAGTGCGAAATACCTTCAGATAACTGTTCTGCTGCGCCTTTTAACGCCAGTTCAGTCGCCAGCGTTGCCATAGAAACGATCGGATAACGTACCGTGGTCATTTTCGGGCTGGTGTAACGAGCGATCGGAATGTCATCAAAACCTACCAGCGAAAAATCATTCGGGACGTTAATTCCGTTCTCTTTCAACACCGCCATCGCACCGGCGGCCATTGAATCGTTGTAGGTAAATACCGCGCTGAGGTGCAGATTACGCCCCAGCAGCTCTACCATCGCCGCCTCACCGCCCTGCAAATCTGGCGAACCCTGTGCGCGCCAGATGGCCGGCGGCGCGTCATACGTCTGATGTGACTGCGTCATTGGCTGCGTCATCGCCTGCACATAGCCCTGATAGCGCTGCACATCATCCTCTATCGCATGGCTCGAACCGATGTAACCAATGCGCTGATGCCCCTGTGACAGCAGCAGACGCGTCGCCATTTCCGCGCCGCTGACATTGTTCAGCCAGACACAGCGGTGCTCGTAGCCCGGAATGACACGGTTAATCAGCACCATGCCGGAAACCTGATCCATAAAGCGTGCCAGCTCATCATCGCCCAGCGCTTTGGAATGCACGATGAGTGCGTTACAGCGCTGACGAATCAGTACTTCAATGGCGTGCCTTTCTTTTTCAGCAATATGATAGCTGTTACCTATCAAAACATATTTCTGATGTAACTGAGCGACGGTATCAACCGCTTTCACCAGTGCGCCAAAAAAAGGATCGGAGACGTCCATCACCACCACGCCGATGGTGTCGCTGCTTTGCGTTGCCAGCGCCTGCGCATTGGCATTCGGCCGATAACCTAAGGTTTCGACGGCGCGTAACACCTGCTCGCGAGCCTCTTTACTGGCAATAGAAGGATTGTTCAGAACCCGCGAAACAGTAGCGACTGAGACCCCCGCGAGACGTGCGACATCACGAATGGTGACCATTTGTCGCTCCGTGATCTGCCAGGCTTTGGTAAGGAGGAATACGGAAATTAATCACCCAGGAGGTAAATAACGCAGAGAATGAGAAGCGAGGTGAAGTGCTCATGGCGTTTCCTTATTAGAGTAGTGGTCGTCAGACTGGCACGACCGCTATCCTAATCATTTTGTGGAAACGCCTGCGTGAATCTCGTCACAGGAAAGAAAACGTTTACATACAATTATGCAACGTCCATCTCAAATCTATCATTTAGAGTGATGTGACGGTGTAAAATTCAGGCAGATTTAAGTTCGACGCCCGAGGCTTTGACGGTCAGTTTGCGCCAGATCCATTCGACCGGCCCCTGCCGGAAATACCGCAACCAGACCAGCGTGAACAGCAAATTACCTGCCCAGACCAGCGGCACCAGCGCCAGCAACTGTAAGCGGTCAAAGTGCATAAAGAAGCCGAATACGTTGAAGAAGGTGGTGCAGATGAGCGTCTGGAGCAGATAGTTGGTCAACGCCATGCGGCCGACCTGCGAGATCCAGCGCACGAGGCGCCAGCCAGAAATCACCGACCAGAAGCCGTAACACAGCGCCAGATAGCTGACGGCTTGCATCAGCGAACCGATTTCACGCGGCACCTGTAACAGAAAACCGCTCCAGCGATAGTCCCAGCCGGTCTTCCACTGCATATAAATCGCCGGGATTTGAATGAATAATGAAAGCGGTAACAGTGCCGCCGCCACTTTGCGGTAATGCGACTCACGGAATTCACCTTTCAACCAGCCGCTGCGCATCAGCCCTGAGCCAATCAGCATCGCGCCCGCCAGTTCCCAGCCGTATTGCGCACCGATTGCCAGCAGGCTTGAGGACAACAAATCCAGCCGGTTTTGAATCGCTTCCCAGCCGCCTTTCAGCTTCCAGAATTGTTCATACTGTATTTCCGCCGGGCCAGGTAACCAGAACGTACCCGGCGACGGAGATGAAATCAGGCCGAGCATCGCCAGCACGGCGACGCCAATCATATACAGGATAATACCGGTCGAAATCAGCGACTGGCTGCTGCGCCCTTCCCGCACCATGCGCCAGCACACCAGACCGATCAGCCCGTAGGACAGCAAAATATCGCCATCCCACAGGAAAATGGCGTGCAGAAATCCGCAAAGCAACAGTAATGACAATCTCGCCTGGATCCAGTGCTTGCCTCGCGGTAGCAGTAAATACAGGCCGCCGCCAAACAGCATCGCGAACATCATCAGGAATTTGCCCTGCGCGAAAGTATCAAGCACTGCCCATGTCCAGCTATCAGACGTCGATGGCACGCCGGAATAACCCGGATTCAGATAAGCCGCCTTGGGTAATCCAAAGGCGCTGATATTAAGCAGAAGAATGCCAAAAATGGCGAGGCCACGGGCAAAGTCGAGCGTGGCAATACGTGAGCGCATACCAGACGTTCCTGTTAACGTTAAGGTGCAAAAAGTTGCGGACTCCAGACAGACTAACGGCACCCATAAGGTGCCGCAATATCAAACTTTCTGTCCGGTCAAAGCGTCATCGCTTAGCTAGCGTGTCTGACAGTTCGCAGGAATTCCTGACGTGTATTCTGGCTTGATTTGAACAATCCGCCCAGAGACGTGGTGGTGGTGGCGCTGGTCGCGTCACGCACGCCGCGCGCTTTCACGCAGTAATGCACGGCGTCAATCGAAACGGCCACGTTGGTGGTGCCGAGCAGAGTCTGCAAGGCCACCAGAATTTGCTGGGTCAGACGCTCCTGAACCTGCGGACGCTGCGAGAAGAACTGTACGATGCGGTTGATTTTCGACAGACCAATCACGGTATCTTTCGGGATATACGCCACGGTCGCTTTGCCGTCGATGGTCACGAAATGGTGTTCGCAGGTGCTGGTCAGGGTGATATCGCGCACGGTAACCATTTCATCGACCTTCATCTTATTTTCGATGACGGTGATTTTTGGGAAGTTGGCGTAATCAAGCCCGGAGAAGATTTCATCGACGTACATCTTGGCGATACGGTTTGGCGTTTCTGCCAGACTGTCGTCGGAGAGATCCAGATTCAGAAGCTGCATGATACCGGTCATGTGTTCCTGGATCCGCTGCTTGCGCGTTTCATTGTCGATAGGCAAAGCTTCACGCAGAGGGGTTTCCAGACCACGGACTAACAGGGCCTCATGGACCAAAATGGCTTCTTTACTCAGGGTAGGCATTCTTTCTTCTCCGGCAGATGTAATCACTTTGACGTAGATCACGCCAAAGTGAGGTGGCTTACTGTAGTGGAGAGCGGAAACAGAATCCAGTAATTGTGTTTCATGATGGATGAAATAGCTGCAAGTTATCGTTTATGCCTGAACACTAAAGTCCCCGCGATAATAAATCCGACAAAGGCGACATACAGCGCAGGCTCCAGACGGTGGGTCAGCGCGGTGGAAATGGCCGACAAGACCGGACCGCACAACTGGCCGACCGCATATCCGGTGGTCAGCAGCCCTGCCATATACCGGCTGTGATTGGGCGCCAGCTCGCGGCTGCATTGTAATGCCAGCTGCACTACGCTGAGGAATCCACCGCCCGTGAGCAATGCGCCCAGCACCAACCCGCTCACCCCCGGTACCACTTCGGCACACAAAATACCGAGCGCCTGGATCCATAGCGTCAGCGCCAGACGCCGGTGCGTGGTCAGGCAGTGACGGGTCAGAATACCGATCACAATGCCGATCACTGCCGCGCCCCCAAACACCGGCCAGACAAACTGTGCAAACAGGCTGTCTGGAAAACGTGCGTTAGCCATCTGCGAAAGAAACGTTGCGGGCAGGATATAACCGAAACCCGCCAGACTGTAGCTCCACACTAAGCGTTTTAGTGCAGGCGTCATCACCAGCGGATCGGCCGCGACGTGCGAGCGATGCAAATCCCCTTTACGTGGCAGATTCGGCGTGATAATCGCCACAAAAATCAGCGCCAGTACACCATATACGCACCACGCCTGCGCAGAACTCAGCTGCAAACTGTGGATACCGACTGCCAGCATACCGCTGAGGAAAATCCCCGCGCCCGGACCGGCAAATATCGCCGCGCTCATCGCCGGACGACCGAAATGCGCCAGCCGCTCGTTACACCATGCCGCGACCATCACCATCGCCCAGCCGCTGGTCCAGCCAATCAGAAAACGCACGACGCTGTGCAGCACTTCGCCGGAAATCACCGCCGACAGCAAGGTCAGCACCACCCCGCCCCACACGCCCAGCCACAGGCGGCGCTCAAGATGTTTCGTCGCACGCATGGCATCGAACGCACCGCACAAATAGCCGAGATAGTTGAAGGCCGCCACCAGCCCCGCCCCGGTCAGCGTAAACTGATGTTCAGCTATCATTAAAGGAACCTGTGGCGTAAAGGCAAAGCGCCCGATACCCATTGCGACCACAAAGGCCAGAAAACCACTTAGCGCAATACGAAAAGCCATAACTGCTCCGATAAGAGAAACCGCGACGCAACATAATAGAAACAATGAGTAAACATACTCAAGGCCGATCACCGATAACAGTGTCTTTCCAAAAGAAAGTTGTCAGACAGGATGCAGGAAAGTTACAATCACGAAAACTGAATAATACAAACCAAGTTACTTACGAAAAGAGAACGCAGGAACACCTCATGGATCTTACCCAGTTGCGAATGTTTTGCTGCGTGGCAAAAACCGGATCGCTCGCGCGCGCGGCGGAGCAGTTACACCGCGTGCCGTCGAACCTGACGACCCGCCTGCGCCAGCTTGAGCTCGAACTGGGCACGGATTTGTTCATCCGCGAGAAACAACGCATCCGCCTTTCTGCGATGGGCCATAACTTCCTTAATTACGCCGAGCGCATTCTGGCGCTGAGCGATGAAGCAATGAGCATCACCCACGCGGGCGAACCGGCTGGGAATTTCGCACTGGGCTCGATGGAAAGCACAGCCGCGACGCGTCTCCCTTCGTTGCTCGCTGCCTATCATCAGGCGTTTCCGCAGGTGGCGCTCTCACTGGTCACCGGTACCTCCGGCGAAATCATCGACAGCGTGCGGGCTGGTCGTCTCGCAGCGGCGCTGGTGGATGGCCCGATCGATTTTGACGATCTCAATGGTTGTATCTCCTATCGCGAGCGCATGGTGGTGATTAGCCCGCCCGATGAATCACCGCTCAAACCGCCCGCCGGGCGCAGCGGCCACACCGTTTTTGCCTTCCGCCCGAGCTGTTCCTACCGCCAGCGATTACAGGCCTGGATCAAAGAGATGAACGTACCGGTGGCCAACACCCTGGAGATTCAGTCCTACCATTCCATGATGGCGTGCGTGGCCAGCGGTGCGGGGATCGCCATGGTTCCGCGCTCGGTGCTCGAACAGCTGCCCGGCCACGAGCGGGTCCAAATCCACGATATTCCTGACCAATTTGCCGATACCGCCACCTGGCTTATCTGGCGTCGGGATGCATTCAGCCCCAACGTCCGGGCGCTGAAAGAACAGATCATCGTCCAAAATGACGGCGTGATCCCGTTACTCAAACACCCTCTGTCCTCCGAAGAAGTGGATTTGATGCACGAAACTGAATCCATCCGTAACGTTATTCATTTTAACCATTAAGGAAAGTGTTGATGAGCAGCTCGATTGAACTCCTCGAAGAGCACCGGATGTTTGGCGGCTGGCAGCAGCGCTACCGTCATACCTCGGCAAGCCTGAACTGTAATATGACGTTCAGTATTTATCTGCCACCGGCGAAAGATGATACCCCGCCGCCGGTGTTGTACTGGCTGTCCGGCCTGACCTGTAATGATGAGAACTTCACGACCAAAGCCGGTGCGCAGCGCGTCGCAGCCGAACTTGGTTTGGTTCTGGTAATGCCGGATACCAGCCCGCGCGGTGAAGGTGTCGCTAACGATGACGGTTACGATCTCGGTCAGGGCGCAGGTTTTTACCTCAACGCCACGCAGGCCCCGTGGGCGGCACATTACCGGATGTACGATTATCTGGTAGACGAGCTGCCAGCGCTGATCAATGGCCATTTCAAAGTCAGCGATCGCCAGTCAATCTTCGGTCACTCGATGGGTGGCCACGGTGCGCTGATGCTGGCATTACGCAATCCCCAGCGTTTTCGCTCGGTTTCTGCCTTCGCGCCGATTGTCAATCCGGCACAGGTGCCGTGGGGGCGCAAAGCGTTCAGTGCGTATCTGGGTGATGACGAGAGCCAGTGGCTGCAATACGACAGCTGTCACCTGCTGAGTTCGCTGCCTGCGGATCAAACACCGTTCCCAATTTTAATTGATCAGGGTGATGGCGATCAGTTCCTGGCGGATCAGCTTCAGCCCTCAAAACTGGCAGAAATTGCCCGCCAGCGCGGCTGGCCGGTAACGCTTCGCGCGCAGCCGGGATACGATCACAGTTACTTTACGATTGCGTCGTTTGTGGAAGAGCATTTGCGGTTCCACTCGGGATATTTGCACCCGAAGACATGAGTTCAGGGATGCCTTTTAAAACGCATGTGTAAAACTTTCGGTTTATCACCTGTAGTAAGCGCCTAACTCGCTGCGTCGAAACCAACCAAAGGGGGCCATTCTCGGCCCTCTCTGGGATCTCTACGTCTTTTTAATTAGCTTTTAAATATTCGGTTTCAATGTATTTATCAAATAGATAATTTTCGAATGTAATTTCGATGTAATTACTTTTATTTATTGGAAGACATCTCGTATTTAGCAGAACCGGTTATTGGCAGGTATTATAAGTCACGATATGTTCTTTTCTTTTTGAATGCAAAGAAAGGAAATCGAATGCCAATCAACTTTAAACCCAAAATCGGGCAGATTCTCAACTGTAACTATGGACTCTACCCGATAGATATTAACGGGAACGTTATCCCCGATAGGGTTGATGCCCACATGCCGCCAGAAATGATTAAACAAAGACTGGTCATCGTTCTCAATGGCAGACTCAATAACAATTCCTCGATAGTTGTCCCCTTATCAACAACAAAAAATGAATGTAAGTTAAGTAAAGGGATACATGTCGAGTTAGAATCAGGTTTAATCGCTGATCTAAAGCACTTTCGTTCTAAAACATGTTGGGCGAAATGCGATCTGGTTCAGACAGTCAGCAATAATCGTCTGAATAAACCGATATTAGCTAATCGTGGAAGATTATCGCAGTGCATCCCTAATAAAATAGTTACATTAATCCAGATAGCGGTGATTCGTTCTATCAATGCAAACATTTTTTTAGTTAAAGATTCAATTTCAGCTTGATCCTATTCTCTACCTTGATAATATATTCGTGTTGCCCTTAGAGGCCTTTAAGCTTCACCCTTTCCCCTTGAGGGACCGCGAAGCCCGATTATTTATAATCGGGCTTCTGCATTAGCAGCGGGCTAAAGCTCACTCAATATAAAACAATCACCCATTTCCCCCGTTCCAAAGAACACATGGGACATTTGGGGGCTTCCCCCCAAAACACTAACTTTTTAATTTCGGATCCAGCGCATCCCGCAATCCATCGCCCAGCAAATTAAACGCCAATACGGTCAGGAAAATCGCCAGACTCGGGAAGATCGCCACATGCGGAGCCATCACCATGTCGGCCCGCGCCTCATTAAGCATCGCGCCCCACTCCGGCGTCGGCGGCTGGGCGCCCATGCCGAGGAACGACAGGCTCGCGGCAGTGATGATTGACGTCCCGATACGCATTGTGAAATACACCACAATCGACGACAGCGTACCCGGCAGGATATGCCGGAACAAGATTGTGGTGTCGGAGGCACCGATGCTGCGGGCGGATTCGATGTAGGTTTGTTGCTTAAGCACCAGCGTGTTGCCACGCACCAGCCGTGCGAACGCCGGAATACTGAAGATGGCGACGGCAATGATTACGTTCGACATGCCGTTGCCCATCACGGCTACGACGGCGATGGCCAGCAGGATGCCGGGGAAAGCGAACAAAACATCGCAGATGCGCATGGTGATGCGATCCCACCAGCCTTCATAATATCCCGCCAGCAGGCCGAAGACTGTGCCGATGGCGGCACCGAGGACGACCGAGAGCACCCCGGCGGTCAGTGAGATACGGGTGCCCATCAGGATGCGGCTGAAAATATCACGCCCGAGAGAGTCCACGCCGAGCCAGTGCATCATCGACGGACCTTCGTTCAGGCGGTCGTAATCAAAATAGTTTTCCGCATCAAACGGCACCAGCCAGGGCGCGAAAATTGCGGCGGCTATCAGCAGCAGGATAAAAGCGCCCGCAATCATCGCAATATGCTGCCTGCGAAAACGCCGCCAGAACGCCTTCCACGGTGTCCTTACCGCCTGTGATGTAGTGGTTTCTGCCGTCACCATCGGCAGGCCCGCGAGTACGGCATTTCGCCGCCAGTTTTTCATGCGCTTGCTCACTTGTATCGGATAGAAGGGTTAATCACGGCGTACAGCATGTCCACCAACAGGTTGATCAGGATGAACTCCAGCGAGAACAGCAGCACTTCGGCCTGGATCACCGGGTAATCGCGCATTTCGACCGAATCCACCAACAACCGCCCTAACCCCGGCCAGTTGAAGACTTTTTCGACCACAATCGAACCGCCGAGCAGGAACCCAAACTGTAAGCCCATCATGGTCACTACCGGGATCATCGCGTTACGCAGGCCGTGTTTTATTACCACCATGCCTTCGTGAACGCCCTTCGCCCGTGCGGTACGCATGTAATCTTCCTGCATCACCTCGACAAAAGAGGCGCGGGTAAAGCGCGCCATGATCGCCGCCACGGCCGCCCCCAGCGTAATGGAGGGCAGAATGTAATGCTGCCAGCTGTCGGCGCCCACGGTCGGCAACCAGCCAAGCTGGACGGAGAAGACCTGCATCAGCAACATGCCGAGAGCAAAAGCAGGAAAGGAGATACCGGAAACGGCGAGCGCCATGCCGAGACGATCCGGCCAGCGGTTGCGCCAGACGGCAGACACTACGCCGATCACCAGCCCGAAAATCACCGACCACACCATACTGGTCAGCGTCAGCCAGAAAGTCGGCATAAAGCGGGAACTGATTTCATCGATGACCGGACGCTTCGAGACCATCGAATGACCGAAATCACCGGTCAGCGCATTGCCAAAGAAAGTGAGAAACTGCTGATACAGCGGCTTATCCAGCCCCAAATCCTGCCGCACCAGCGCCACAACGCTGGCATCGGCATCCTGACCGGCCATCAGCCGCGCCGGATCGCCTGGCAAAAGATGCACAAACAAAAAGACCAACACGGCCACAATCAGCAGTGTCGGGATCAATCCAAGCAGTCGTTTTAGAAAATAATTCAGCATGACAAATCAGATACGTTCATTAGTTCATCCGAGATACACGGGGCTAGCGCGGCGTGGGCATCCCTGCGGGATCCCATCACCGTGCTTCCCCTAAAATGAAACGCTGTAAAAACAGAGATAATTATTTCACATCTGCTTCATCAAAACTGAACGCGGTGTCGGGCATCACATAGAAACCGCTCAGGCGTTTGTTTTTCGCTGATACCAGACGTTCGGTCACTAAGAAGGCCCACGGCGCGTCGGTCCAGATTTGTTTCTGGGCATCGGCGTACAGTTTGGCTTTCTCGGCTTTGTCGGTGGTTTTCAGCGCGTCGGTCAGATCTTTATCCACCTGCGCATTGCTGTAAAACGCCGTGCCGAATTGTTTCGGCGGAGCCGCCTGGGTGGAGAACAGTGGCGACAGCGCCCAGTCAGCTTCGCCCGTGGAGGCAGACCAGCCGGTGTAGAACATGCGTACGCCTGCGTCTTTCTGCCCGACGTTCTCAACCTGCGCCGCACGCTGCGCGGCATCCATTGCCGTCACGTTCACTTTGATGCCCACCTGCGCCAGCTGCTGCTGGGTAAACTGCAAAACTTTCTGCGCGGTGCTGTTGTTATGCGACGACCACAGTGTGGTGGTGAAACCCTCCGGATAGCCCGCTTCTTTCAGCAGCGCTTTGGCCTTGGCCGGATCGTAAGGCCAGGGTTTGAATTTCGCGGCGTACTCAATACCCTGTGGCAACGGCCCTTCGGACGGCACGGCATAACCGGCAAACGCCACTTTGATGAGCGCCTGTTTGTTGATGGCGTAGTTGATTGCCTCACGCACTTTGACGTTATCAAACGGCTTTTGCGTGACGTTCAGGCTGATGTAGCGATGCAGGATCGACGGTGCGGTAACCAGATCCAGCTTCGGATTTTTCTCCAGCAAGGCGGCCTGCTCGTAAGGCACCGGGAAGGCGAAATCCGCTTCACCGGTTTGCAGCATCGCCGCGCGGGTGTTGTTGTCTACCACCGGACGCCAGGTAATGGTGTCGAGTTTGGTTTCGCCTTTCTTCCAATAGCCGTCAAATTTCTTCACTTTTACAAAGTCAGTCTGGTTCCACTGTTCCAGCGTATACGGGCCGGTACCGACCGGATGGAAACCAATGTCTTTGCGATATTTAGTCAGCGCCGCCGGAGAGATAATCACCGCAGACGGGTGCGCCAGAATGTTGATGAACGCCGAGAACGGTTC
Organism: Rahnella inusitata; assembly: GCF_965118895.1. Lineage (GTDB taxonomy): Bacteria > Pseudomonadota > Gammaproteobacteria > Enterobacterales > Enterobacteriaceae > Rahnella > Rahnella inusitata_A. Next base: position 86,148 of record NZ_CBCPJJ010000004.1, on the reverse strand, counting down.
TTTCAGGGTGATTTTCACCGTGGTGCCATCTACCGCTTCGGTGCTGGCGATATTTTTAAACAGGTTATAACGCTTCAGGTGGCTGTCAGGGTTGCTGGCGCGGTCAAAGTTGACCTTCACCGCCGCCGCATTGAAATCCGTACCATCCTGGAATTTAATACCCGGATGCAGTTTGATGGTGTACACCAGACCGTCTTTGCTCACCGTGTAGCTTTCCGCCAGCACGTTCTCCAGCTTCATATTTTTATCGAAGCCGAACAGTCCCTGATAGAAGGATTTAGCCACCGCCTGCGATAGCGTGTCGTTGGCGTCATAAGGATCGAGCGAGGTGAAGTTAGAGCCTACGGCGACCACCACGTCTTTGGCTGCCCACGCAGAGGCGGACGCCAGCGAACCGAAAACAGCGGCAGCGAGCACGGCCTGACGGACAACGTTCTTACCTTTACGTTTCTGCTGATTCATGTCAGTTCCTTTTCCTGTCTTACCCGTTTGTCATACAAGATTGACCGTTCAAAATGAGCGGCCATAAAAATCAGTACACACCCGCAATGGCGTGCCGTGCCACAAAATGCCCTTCCGCCACTTGTACCAGCGGAGCCACGCGCGGTTCATCGTTTAAATCGTGGATCGGGCTTGGGATTTCATCGACCAGCAGCGCCTGCTCTTTTCGCTTATGCGCCGGATCGGCCACCGGCACCGCCGCCATCAGTTTGCGGGTGTAGGCGTGCTGTGGATTTTCAAACACCGCGCGACGCGGACCGATTTCCACGATCTGCCCGAGATACATCACCGCCACACGATGGCTGATACGCTCCACCACGGCCATGTCGTGCGAAATAAACAGAAATGCCAGACCAAATTCTTTCTGCAAATCCATGAGTAAATTAATGATTTGTGCCTGAATCGACACATCGAGCGCCGAGACTGATTCGTCGGCAATCACCACTTTAGGATTAAGCGCCAGCGCACGGGCGATACAAATTCGCTGCCGCTGCCCGCCGGAAAACTCGTGCGGATAACGCTGCGCGTGTTCCGGCAGCAGCCCGACCTTTTCCAGCAGCCACGCCACGCGGTCTTCCGCCTCTTTGCCTTTAGCGATTTTATGCACCAGCAGTGGCTCCATGATCGAATACCCCACCGTCAGGCGCGGATCGAGCGAAGCGTAGGGATCCTGGAAAATGAACTGAATATCACGGCGCAGATGTTGCAGCGCACTGCCGCTCATGTCGGTCAGCGGCTGGCCGTTAAAGGTGATCGTCCCGCCCTGACTCTTCACCAGCTTGAGCAACGAGCGGCCGGTGGTGGATTTTCCGCAGCCGGATTCACCGACCAGCGCCAGCGTTTCGCCGGGATGTAAATCAAAGCTGACTTTCTCCACCGCGTGAATGCGTCGGGTAACACGGTTGAAAATGCCGCTGCGCAGATCAAACCGGGTGACCAGATCTTTCACCTGCAAAATGGGCGGCGCGCCGGGGGTCAGGGTGTTTTGCACCAGTTGCGGATCGCTTTCAGGCTGTTCGGGCAGTGGAAAACGCGCAGGCAGCGGTTTGCCTTTCATCGAACCGAGTTTCGGCACGGCGGCCAGCAGCGCCTGCGTGTAAGGCTGTTGCGGTGAATGAAAAATCGACGCCACGTCACCGGTTTCCACACTATTACCCTGGTGCATCACCAGCACGCGGTCGGCGATTTCAGCCACCACGCCCATGTCGTGAGTGATAAAAATCACCCCCATCTGCATCTCTTTTTGTAGCACGCGGATAAGCTGCAGGATTTGCGCCTGAATGGTCACATCCAGCGCGGTAGTGGGTTCATCGGCAATCAGCAGCGCTGGTTTACAAGAAAGCGCCATCGCAATCATCACGCGCTGGCGCATGCCGCCGGAAAGCTGATGGGGAAAACTGTCGAGGATATTTTTGGCTTCGGGGATGCGCACCAAATCCAGCATCCGCAACGCTTCCGCACGGGCGGCGCGGTGATCTTTGCCCTGATGCAGACGAATAGACTCGGCGATTTGCTCACCCACCGGAAACACCGGATTGAGTGAAGTCATCGGTTCCTGAAAAATCATCGCCATATCGGCACCGCGCAGGCTGCGCATCTGCGACTGCGAGGCGGCCAGCAGTTCAACCACTTCACCGTTACGGCGACGAAACTGCATGTCACCCTGCGAAATCAGGCCACCGCCCTGCTCAACCAGACGCATCAGCGCCAGCGACGTCACCGATTTACCCGAACCCGATTCGCCAACGATCGCCAGCGTTTCGCCGCGTCGCACCTGAAAACTCAGATTATTGACTGCCGGGATCACCTGTCCCTCATGCCTGAACTGCACGCTGAGGTTAGTTACCGCCAGAACGCGCTCGGGCGGGAGGATAAGAGAGGGATTCATGGCATTATTCATGAACGGTAGATACTGACGCTGGGGGCATCGCCAACGCGTGCAAATCCACGGTACATGCCTTCGCTGTTAAACGGCAGCGCCACGTTACCAAAGCGATCGATGGCAATCATTCCGCCAATCCCACCGAGCGGCAGCAGCTTTTCCTGCACGACTTTGTGGGTTGCTTCTTCCAGCGTTAAACCGGCGTATTCGATCAGCGCCGCCACGTCATAGGCCGCCACCGTGCGCATAAATACTTCGCCGGTACCGGTGCTGGAAATCGCCACCGTGTTGTTGCTGGCATAGCAGCCTGCACCGATGATGGGGGAATCCCCGACGCGTCCGGCCTGTTTGTTGGTCATACCGCCGGTGGATGTCGCCGCCGCCAGATTGCCCAGTGCGTCCATCGCCACGGCACCGACGGTGCCAAATTTACGTTCGGGATCAAGCGGATCAGCGCTTTGCGATGCGCCGTCGTGATCGAGCAGCACGCCACTGTCGGCGGCAATGGCTCGCTGCAGCTGGTCGTAACGCTCCTGCGTAAAGAAGTATTCCGCCCCGACCATTTCCTGCCCCTGTTGGCGGGCGAAGGCTTCTGCACCTGCGCCGGTAAACATCACGTGCGGGCTGACTTCAAGCACCTTGCGGGCGGTGAGGATCGGGTTGCGGATATGGTTGACGCAGCTGATGGCACCGGCGTCCAGTGTGCGGCCATCCATAATGCAGGCATCTAATTCGTGGGTGCCCTGATGGGTAAAAACAGCGCCCTTTCCGGCGTTAAACAGCGGGCATTCTTCCAGCAATCGCACCGCTTCTGTCACCGCATCCAGCGCGCTGCCCCCTGCGGCAAGAATGGCCTGCCCGCCGGACACAATGCGTTCCAGCTCGGCTAAATAATGTTGTTCTTTTTCGGCACTCATCGACGCACGGGTAATCGCGCCAGCGCCGCCATGAATCGCAATGACCGGGCGCTTCTTGTTCGAAACGGAAGCCGCTGAATTATCAGTAGAAGAACTCATTAGCACTGCACCCTGTGTTGTTGTATTTATGTAAAGAGAAATGCGGACCTGTTTTTGACTATATTTAGCCCGCTACAGTATGTAAAGCAGAAATGTAAAACCACCGATACAGCGCTAATTGCTTAGATTGTTTGAGAAAATTAAATAAGGGGATCGAATAAACATCCAAGACAAATGACTAAAGAACGGGAATAATAAACGTCCTAACCGTGGATAAAAGCACCTCTGGCTAAGCTTCCTGCGGCCTTTTTATATTTTTTATTTTTAGGAAATCAGTGATGGAAACTGTTTATAACCGCCGTCGGATCAATGTGATCTCCTGGCTCAGTTACTTCTTTACCGGTGGACTGGTTTCCACTCTCGGTATCGTTATCGGGCCAGTGGCAACCGCATTCAACAAAGATCCGGGTTTCATCGGGCAAATGTTCTCCTTAATGAACATCGGTTTATTCCTGCCAATAATGGTCAGCGGCATCCTGATGCGTAAGTTTGATCTGGGCAAACAGCTGATGACCGGCTCCTTCATTTCCGTGCTGGTGTGTATCGCGCTGTTTATCGTTCCGTCTATCACGCTGTTTGGCGTCGGCGTGTTCCTGATTGGCGCAACGGCCGGCCTGATGATGTCCATTGGCAGTTATCTGGTGGTGCGCATCAATGACGATCCGAAAAAGCGTTCGGCGAACCTGATTTTCACCGACTTCTTCTTCGCGCTGTCCGGTATGACGCTCTCACTGGTGCTGGGCTTCCTGTTCAAGCATGGCGCAAGCTGGCTGGCAATGTACGGCATCATGGGCGTACTGGCCCTGATGATGATCCTGCTGTGCGCAGGCCAGAAATTCCCGACCGTGGTTCAGCCGGTGAAAACCGAGAAAAACAGCAACGTCGCGCAGGAGAAATGGGGAATTGCAGTGTTCTTCCTGTGTATCGCACTGTTCGCGTTCGTGTTTACTGAACTGGTCTTCACACTGTGGATGCCAAGCTGGCTGCATGAACATTTCGGCATGGAAACTGACCGTGCCGCGATTTACATCACCACTTACTGGATGGTGAAAGCGATTGGCCTGTTCCTCAACCAGTTCACCGTCCGTTTTGTGAAACTGCGCACCTTCCTGCTGGTGTCCGTGGTAGTGGGTATGGCCAGCCTGAGCGTGCTGACCACCAGCAACTCCGAGCTGCTGGTACTGATTGCGGTCGGTCTGTTCGGTTTCTGCAACTCCGGCATGTTCTCCGGACTGATGAGCTACGGCAGTCTGCAAGTGAAAAACTCACCGCCAACGCTGACTTCCGCACTGCTGACCACCAGCTCCGTCGGCACGCTGATTTTCGCGTCGTTCTCTTCTTTCATCTACAACAAGTACGGTCTGTTCTGGGCGCTGAACATCGCGACCATTTCCTACGCGTTGCTGGTGCTGATGGTGATTTTCGCCAGCCTGAAAAGTAAGGCCGAGAAGATTAACCACGAAGTTTCCGCACACTAAACTCAACGATTACAGCAGGGCTTCGGCCCTGCTACTTCAGCCTTCCCCGTCCAGTGAATCCAGAAAACGAGCCGCCGCCGGTGTTATCGAATCCGCCTGATACATCGCGTACAGATCCACCGGCAACCTTTCACTTAGCGCGCAAAAACGCACCCCCGGCCAGTGGATCCGCGCATAACTTTCCGGCAGCAGCGTGATGCCATAACCGTTCGCCACCAGTGCCAACGCGGTTTGTGGTTCATTCACCTGATGTTTGACCAGCGGCAGAAAGCCGTGCTGACGACACATCGAATAGAGATAACCGCCGAGGCTCGAGCTGTTCATCGGCATCAGAATAAAATCCTCATGCGCCAGTTCCTCCAGCCCGACGCTGTTTTTCGCCGCCAGCGGATGCTGCTCTGAGATCGCCAGCGCGACGTTTTCCCGCCCCATCAGTTTGCTCGATAACCCCTGCGGCAGCGTCACTTTGGCTTCGCGCCAGATACCGATATCAATCCTTTGCAGTTGCAGCGCGTCGATTTGCTGCACCGGCGTCAGCTCGGTAATTGACCAACTGATTTCCGGCGCGGTCTGCCCAAAGCGGTTAAGCGCAGGGATCAGAGGCCCCCAGGCGGCAGTGCCGACCGTGCCAAACTGAATATGCCCCACTTCCCCGCGCCCGATTTTTCGCACCTGATGCAGGGAGCGGTTGATGCTGTCGAGCATCAGCCCGGCTTCGCGCATCAGCGCCGCACCGGCAGGCGTCAGGGAAACCGACCGCGTGGTGCGCAAAAATAACGGCGTACCGAGCATCACTTCCAGCTCTTTGATGTGCAGGCTGAGGGGCGGCTGCGACATATTCAGGCGCACCGCCGCTTTGCTGAAACTCAGCTCTTCCCCCACAACGCGAAAATAGTGCAAAAGCCGCAGGTTGATCTGGCCGAGATCGAACACCGAATCGGTAAAGGGTCGCGTCATGCATGTCTCCGGAACATTCATTTATCCTTAAATATTAGCTCATTAGATTTATAGGTTTTGACTATAAATCCCGGCCATCAACGGTATTAGACCTGAAAGGCCGCTCACCCTAGCATTGCCGGTAACTCCTACCTACTGTGAAAAATGAGAGAAGTGATCATGCTCAATAACAACGCTTTCGACTGTGCAGCAATTATCCGCCAGCGCGCCCCCGGCTTTATTCCAAAGGCCGCGCTGATTTTAGGCTCCGGCCTCGGCACTTTGTGTGATGACATGACCGATGCCATCGCCATTCCCTACAGCGAACTGCCGGGCTTCCCGCAGAGCAGCGTGGTCGGCCACGCCGGTGAGCTGGTACTGGGGACACTGGAAGGTGTTCCGGTGATGTGTATGAAAGGTCGTGGCCACATGTATGAAGGCCACGGCATGTCGGTGATGACCAGCGCCGTGCGCACTTTCAAACTGCTCGGTTGTGAATTCCTGCTGGCCACCAACGCCGCCGGTTCAATGCGTAAAGAAGTGGCTCCGGGCCGTTTAGTCGCTCTCACCGACCACGTCAGCTTTATGCCGGAATCCCCGCTGGCGGGCCCGAACGATGACCGCTTCGGGCCGCGCTTCTTTAGCCTGGCTAACGCCTATGACAAAGATCTTCGCGCCCGACTTCACGCGGTGGCCAGCACGCTGGACATCGACGTCGCCGAAGGCGTATTCGCCGCCTATACCGGCCCTAACTTCGAAACTCCGGCGGAAATCCGCATGATGCAAACCTTGGGTTGCGACGTGGTCGGGATGTCCATCGTGCCGGAAGTGATCTCTGCCCGTCACTGCGGCCTGAAAGTGCTGGCAGTGTCCGCCATGACCAACTTCGCCGAAGGCCTTTCCGATACGCCGCTTTCACACGAACAAACCCTGAGCTGCGCCAAACTGGCCGTGGGCGATTTCACCCGCCTGATCCGCGCCTTCTTCGCTGACCTGTCCGCGACCGCAAAATAAGGAATGGCTATGGAACAGACCTTCAACCGCCGGCGGATCAACATGATCTCCTGGCTCAGTTACTTCTTTACCGGTGCGCTGGTTTCCACGCTCGGCATTGTTATTGGCCCGGTTTCCCAGGCGTTTGGCAAAGATCCGGCCTTTATCGGCCAGATGTTTACGCTAATGAATATCGGTCTGTTCCTGCCGATCATGGTCAGCGGCGTACTGATGCGCCGGTTTAATCTGGGTAAGCAATTGATCACCGGGTCGGCGGTTTCCGTGCTGACCTGTATCGCGCTGTTTCTGGTGCCGACCATCACCATGTTCGGCATCGGCGTTTTTCTGATTGGCGCAGCGTCGGGCATCATGATGTCCATCGGCAGCTATCTGGTGGTGCGGATTAATGAAGACCCGAAGAAACGCTCGGCGAACTTAATCCTCACCGACTTTTTCTTTGCGCTGGCCGGTGTGGTGTTATCCCTGCTGCTGGGCTATCTGTTCCAGCACGGCGCAAGCTGGCTGGCCATGTACGGCGTGATGGCGGTGTTGAGTCTGGCGATGATTGTGCTGTGCGTCGGGCAGAAATTCCCGTCGATTCCGCAGGCGGCGGTGACCCGCTCCGTGGCGAAAAGCGAACAGCAAAACTGGGGAATGTCGGTATGGGTTCTGTGCTTTGCACTGTTTGCCTTCCTGCTGGCTGAGCCGATTTTCACCATGTGGCTGCCGAGCTGGCTGAAAGAGCATTTTGGTATGGCGGCGGATCGCGCGGCGTTTTACATCACCACCTATTGGACGGTGAAATCTATTGGCCTGTTTGTGAACCAGTTCACCGTGCGGTTCGTCAAACTACGCACTTACCTGTTGCTCTCCGCCGTGGTCGGGCTGGCCTGCCTGGCGACTGCCGCCAACAGTGGAAATAGCACACTGATTCTGATTTGCGCGGGTCTGTTCGGCTTCTGCAACTCCGGTTTGTTCTCCGGCATCATGAGCTACGGCAGCCTGCAAGTGAAAAACTCACCGCCAACGCTGACCTCCGCACTGCTGACCATTGGCACAATCGGTACGCTAATTTTCTCGACACTGTCGTCTCTGGTGTACAGCAGATATGGCCTGTTCTGGGCGCTCAACACCGCGACCATCGCCTACGTCTTCCTGCTAGTCGCGCTGATTTTCGCCTCAGTAAACAGCAAGGCCGAAGCACTGGAGCAACAACCGGCACATTAGTCAGTCTGATTTGATGCATAAAAAAGGGAAGACATTGAATTGTCTTCCCTTCTCTCATTGCTCAGTCTCCTGCTCCGTCTGGATTTCAGATGCATACAGTACTGGAGCCAACTGAATCATCAGCCGGTTTTTTAGCGTTTCAAGAGCCTCATTCCCAAGCTTAAGCTTTCTCAGATGTTCAAGCAGTTCGCTTTGCCCTGGCTGACCAAATGCCAGACGGTAAAGTGAAAGGATTTTCAACATTTGCGGATAACGCTGATGTTCGTAACTTAACTCCAGTCGCGGAACCACGCGATTAATTTGTGCATCCCCCTCAGGATAGTGCCAGTAAGGCACAAGATCGGTTCGCGTCGACTTTTTTTCTGCCTGAGCAAACATTGCGAACCAGGAAGCTGGCTTCTCAGTTTGTTTAGACATCGCCTGTACCAGTCGCCGTCTGATCACCAACGACTGGTAGCGGTTCACGCGGCCTTCACGTTGTTCCAAATCAATTGGGTTGTTCGGCAGATTCCAGTGAATTACCTCACTGCAATACCAATGAAAATCAAGCCCCTCCTGCCCGATAGACGTCGATGTCAGAATAAAGGGCCGAAAAGGAGAATTGAAGCCCTCACGAATATTAATGACCCGCACCTGCCCGGCTTCATCACTAGATTTTTGCGTTCCTAAGGGAACAGAATAATGGCAGCGCAGGTTTATATTATTTTCTCTTTTGCCTGGCTTCCATACTTTCACATTTGAATGGGAAGGCCGTAATACTGATTCGGCAATCTTTACCATGTCATCAATACTTTTAGATGCGGGAAAAAGCATGTAGAAATATTCTTCCAGCATCGCCTCTATTCCGCCCTGCGCGCAATAATCAACCACACTGCGCCAGTGTTGCTTATTGCGCATTCTTCTGACCACAGCACTGCCTGTCACGCTGTTGAACAAGCTGATAAAGGCCAGCGCGAGTCGGCCTGCATGATTTCCCGCGTTTTCCTCAGGGTAGTACTGCATTAAGGCACGGTAAGCACAGACAGCTGGAGAACCAACGGATAATCGGGCGAGATAGTCCGGCAGACCATCCGGCATTTCACCGAGTTCATCGAGACGCCCAAACTTTCCTTCAATCTCATCAAGACGACTACACATACCCTCTGAAAGCTTTGGAATGGATTTCATCTGCTCAATCCATTGTTGATACATACCGGGTGCAGACCTCTGGTCGAGCAGCATCGGGGCAAACAAATACCAATGATTCCGGTTGCGACCTCCTTCGTGATTTCCCTTCAAAGGAGCAAGTAAATTCTGAAAATATTCAGTTCGCGTATTTATAATTTGTTCAAGCGAAGCTTTTCCATTCTCCGGCGGAAAATCAATAAGAACTTTAGCCGGATATAACAAAGACCAATTGGCCAGATCACCCTTATCGAGTTTGATCAGTTGCCCCATTGAATCTGGTCCGGAATTAGCGGTTTGCGAGAAATAATTTTCAGGGCCTCTGCGTCTTCCCAGCACGCGTCGTTCCGATTCATAACTGAGTAAGCCACTCAGCATCCTCGGCACCATCGCCCACGCAGAGAAAAGCAAACTTTTGGTGAAGTTTTCATGCCCTGCGAAATAGCCAGATAATGGATAATGAGGCCTGGAAGGAGGCATCCATAGCAACATTTCCGTGCCGCTTCTTTTACTGTCGCCAAATAAATGCTTCACCAGGGCACGTACTTTGGGATTGGGTGCATCTTTTGCCAGGTTAAGCTCAAAGTTTTTAATCTTTTTGGTCGGCAGCCAAAGATTCTTGCTTTTGCGCAGTTGAGAAGTAACGTCAGTGTTTTTTTCGAGTTGTTTTTTCAGCGTCTCCTGCAAGCTGTATCCGGTGCTGAACGAGAGCGGCCAGGCCGCAGATTTATAAAAATCGAGGATTTGTCGCGAAACGCCGTGCGCCCCGTTTTTTTGAAGCAATAGTCCTAACTGATCCAATTCAATGAATGAACGGATGTCATCCGCGCAAAGCTCTGTAGTACATTCGAGCGGTAAATCCCGGATTAACCCATCAACATCTTTTGCAATCTGACTGCGTTCGGTACGCGAAATCAGCGGGCGCAGAAGGCATTCTACAGCCTGACGTGGTGCCTCCTGAAGTTCCTCAACGCGGGTCTCTTTGAACCCAAGACGCAGCAATTCTGACTGGAGTAATTTTCTTGCGGGTTCGTAGTCATACAGCGGGGAAAGATTGAGGAACTCAAGGAGCTTCCGCAGTTTGGTCAGATGCCCGTCGTCCTTTTCATCCTCAGAAATTGTGCTCATTGCCCTAAACGGTGTGGCAGAAAGCAGCAAAATTTTTTGCCCCTGCGTTTTCGCAAAAACCTGTTGGGCGATAACCGCCTGCTCATTTTCCACTGAGGGATCAAGCAGACTTTCAAATCGCTGAAACTCATCAAGAATAAATAAATCGGCTTGTAAATGGGCTGCACAGGATGCAGTGAATAATTGCCGCAAATCCCGCAAAATAGAGTGATGAATTGCGCTGTAAGCACGCCCAGACTGTGTGGCAATCTCATTCAGAATATCCAGTGGAGTCTGTTCTGCGCCCGCCAGCGGCAAATGCAATTTCTGATGGAAATCCCTGACAATATCCATATTGAATTCATACGACTCAACATTGCTGATATCCACTTCCCAGTTATTTTGGACATTTTGCCGGAATACGTTACTTAATCGCTCACGCAAAGGTTTAATAACAGGGTGAAGCATTAATGCCGTGAAAATAATGGCTCTTTCTCGACGATTCCCAGCCCCAAATGTCAGGGTAAATGAGGTGCCGGGCGTGAGCGTACAGACCTCCAGCAACGCCGCCTTCTGATTATCTTTTTTGGGCAACAACGCCACTTCTGCCAGGCGAGAAAAGGAAGGCTCGCGCACCCATTTAGCCAAATCAGCTTTATCTTTAAATACTGCCAGTTTGTTGCGGTTTTCGTTGGCTAATCCAAGATTAGAGCAAATATAAGCGACACGAAAAGGACGTGATTCACGCCACTTAAGCAAAAGTGAAGCGATGACACCTTTGGCTACCACTGTTTTTCCGAGGCCCACCTCATCTGCCACCAGAATGCGGTGGCTGTGCTCAGGGTCATCAAACAACTGGACAATCCGAGAGACCGTAGCACGCTGAAAATCCTTCAAACTCTCTAGTGTAATCTGCAGCTTACCGCAGGCTTCTCCATGGGAGGAGTTTGTATCACTCATCGCTATATATTTCCCAAAAACGCACGATAATGAGCCCAGAGCATGTTAAACGTTTTCGGCATTTGTGCGTTTAATGCACTTGAATGCGTGAGAACCGACTCTATTCTGGCCAGTTTTTCTGGCTGACGTGAGGCGCAGCGAAGTAAAGATTCATAGATTGGTCCATCAAAAACAGTGCTCAAAGCCGTCTCCTCCTCCCCAGACAGCTGCATATTTTTCTCTGCCGCCAGCCATTCCATTTTTTCGGCATTAGGCTGTAAAATCATTTGGATGTACCACAGCAATTTGCCAGGTTTGTCGATCATGCTGGAGAATATTTTCTGCTCCCGGTCATCACCTCCGTCAATGTCCAGACTCGCTTTGATCACCCGTTGTTCTACGTTGCCTTCCGGTGTACTGACGGTCAGGATAAGAAACGCGCTGATTTGTGTGAGATGCAATCTCTCCCATACCATGACGTTTTGCAGAGGCTGAGAATGGCCAATGATCAGTGGCCGAACATCGATAGTGGCAGAGTAAAGAGGGAGACTGTCAGGGTAGCTGACGGTAACGGTATAAAGTTCATCGCCATCATGGGTTGCCACCACATTCCAATCAACCGAAATGAGCGCGTGCAACAGTTTTCTGCTCACCTCTTCTGACTCGGATTGTTCATCCGGCAAATAAGAACCGAAAACATAGGGAATGAAAATACCGGCTGGCTTTTTTTCTGTTCCCACCAATTCTTCGCGCAACTTTTCAGCGGAGCCGTTTTGAGCCGAACCAGACATCCGCAACATGAATTCGGTATTACGCGGCGAGGCCTGTTTTCTATCACCAAGAGCCGCTTTTGTCGCGTTAGCGGATCCAATATGCCAGTGACAAGTGCGGCCATTTTGCAACAACACTAATTTGGCATGCAGATTTTGCTGCTTGGCTTTTTCGAGTTCATCTTCACCGTTTATAAGACGGTCATTCAACGCGAAACATTCCCATCCTTGCAGATCCTCTTCACCAATCCGTTCCAGTTCATCCCCACGGCTGAACAACCAGTGCCGGGTTCCCCGCTCTTTGAGCATCGCCAGCGCTTCACGGTGAATGAAAGGCGAGATAACCAAAACCGTGTCCGTGCCCAGCCCGTATTCCAGCGGAACTTGTCCTTTTCTGCCATACAGAGTTTTCAGACTTTGAAAGCCAGTGGGTTTATCCCACATTACATTGGGTAATTCTTTTTTAAACAGTCTGAAAGCTGTTGAGAAATCTTTCGCACAGGGTGCGAGATCGCCTAGCAAGGCTATCAACCCGTCATTTTCCTGAGTGATTTTGCCAGAATCCCGCCCTTCCAGCGTACAGGCTAAATCCCAGCTGCGATCAAAGGTCAGGTTTCGCGATAAAACGATCAGACGGTATTGCACGTCCTTAGCATCATTGACAAATCTCAGTAGCCAGATTTTAGGATGAAATGAGCTGAAAGGACCCTCTGGTACCATCGGTACCAGACAATGTTCCAGCAGGGAATAAAGTTTATTGGATGTATCAGGAAGCTTAATATTTCCCTGCTGGAAGAAAACTTTTATACGACCTTTCAACTGATGAATCCCTTCAAGCAGCACGAGTTTTTCGCCAATAATTTTTTCCGCATCGTCCAGCGTGCTGTTAAATGACAGCGCCAGCGGTACAGCAAGCAATGTATCCAGCTCTAATGAATAACTCGTCGCGAGCGCGTAACTGAGTGTATATCCGGCAGGAGGACGCAGTTTTTCACCATAGTCGATACGATCCTTTCCCGGGTTCAGCATGATTGTCCTTCCTGAATATCCGTTAAGATAGTGCGCACCTGCCACCAGCGATAGTTAAGTCTCTCAATTCCAACCCACTGGTAACTTTCCGGAAGGTGTTTATGAAGAACCGATCGCTCTTTCTTATTATCATCAGCCTGCCGCACAACCAGGAGGTCAAGTAAATCTTCGCTGCCTTTGCGGGGCGCTTCAACACACCATTTCTTTAAGAAAACTCTGGTGTGGTGTCGGAGACGGACGTCGGTTCGGGCGATCCACATATCAATATCATTAGGTACCCCTTGCGGTTGCTGACGCCAGGCCTCCCATTTTTCCTCAAGACTTTCCAACAGGTCATTTCGCTTATTCTTTTTAGCCAATACGATGTTGAAACGCAGATGAGCCCCATAAATAAGTTCACTGAATGCCTGCGCCATCTTCACCGTTTCCCGGGTATGAGCGGGCAGCACTTTGCATCTGCCAATCCAGGCCGCAAGAGAAGGAAAATCAGTATGGATCAAAGCCTGAGCACGTAAATCACACAGTTCGAATTGCCTCGGCAAGCTGTAGCAGGGTCCGGTTCTGAGTTTATTGCTCAAAAAATCCGATTCAGATGAGGTTAGCGTTATGGTTAAGTGCTTGCGCCAGTCGGGAATGTAACGATCAATATTGACGCGATTGATAATTGTGCCTGCATCAACATCGTCAGGCTCATCAAGGCTTAGGCTACCGGAGAATTCATCTTGGGGAGTGAAGGTATGGAGAAACTGATTGAGAGAAGCATGGCTATTCACAAGCCCCCAGGTGCGTAATCCCACCCAGTAAACCGAGGAAGGTAATCTGGCCACTGTTTGGCCATCCTCCATAGTGACTCCGATAATGCCTTTCTGTTCACCATCTGGATGCGCCGCTTTAAGCGCGTCGGCCACATAGGTTTCATGCTCCTTCAGATACGCACCAGGGGACAACTTACGCCTTTCTACCGCACTGAGTGCAAGATAATCTCTGAGAATTCGTGGAACTGTTATGAAGTACTTTGCGCGGGTCTGAATTGTCGAAAATCCGGGAAACATCAAATCAGCAAAACCATCACGCAGACCGCCAATACCCAATTCATCAAGGGTGCCAGGCTCTGAAAGTTGCTTCAGTGCATATTGCACCCTGCTTCGGTCGCTGGCGGAAAAATCCACCCAACCAAATTGGCTCTTTATCATCGCTATACCAGCTCGCCGTTATCAACATTATTTTCGGGGATACATGGCTGAAGTCGGTATTCAGGACTACACGACCGGCTGCATCCATGCAACGCATAAAAGTAGGGATATAAAAGCATATCGGCATCTGGCTGATTTAGCTTAACTCTTTTTTGCCCCAATAAAAAAAGGGAAGACATTGAATTGTCTTCCCTTTTTTATTCTTACTACCCGGTCACATCTGAGGGCAGCGTTGCAAACTGTTGAGCCAGGATGTCTGAGGCTGAGCGACCAGACGACGTGCGCGTCCGTGGCGACGCAGGATCAAACCTTGATCCTGCATTTCGCTGAGATCGCGGCGAATGGTTTCAAGACTCACATCCAGCGATTGTGCCAGTTCGCTAACCTGTAACACTTCATGCTGTTCAACCAGCTGAAGGATGGCCTGATGGCGATTTTTTTTAAGCACCGGTTATTCCTGTTTGTATGACAGTTGTGTGACGGAAGTCACAAATAACGGTAATCATGATACCTGCGTTACATTGTTAATTTTGGGATCGATCTCAATTTTTCGACAATCCCCGTGAAGTTTTTACGCCTGCAGCGATTTTTGGTTCGTCCCGTTTCTCTGTCATACTGTGCGCATGCTCTATTTTTCCGCCCGGCCTCCGGTGAAATCACCCGCGCCGCCGGGACGTTATCACTAAGGAATTTTCATGGAATTCAATACCGCCGGTTTAATCTCACTTCAGGAAGCGCTGGATAAAATGCGCGGCCACGTTCCGCCAAAAACAGCACTGGACGCCGAATCCGTTCCACTCAATACCGCCAGTGGCCGCATTGCCGCTGCGCCGGTGCTTTCGCCGGTTTTTGTTCCCCCTTTCGATAATTCCGCGATGGACGGTTATGCCGTACGCTGTGCCGATTTGCACGACGGCGCGGTATTACCGGTTTCAGGCAAAGCCTTTGCCGGTGCGCCCTTCCATGGTGAATGGCCTGCGGGGACCTGTATCCGCATCATGACCGGCGCACCTGTGCCGGAAGGGGCAGATGCGGTTGTCATGCAGGAACAGGCGGAAGTCTCGGATGCTGGCGTTCGTTTTACTCATCAGCCCTTCTCCGGTCAGAACATTCGCCTGACAGGTGATGACATCAAAAAGGGCGACAGCGTATTGCCGCAGGGCGTGCGGCTGGGTGCGGCCGAGCTGCCGCTGCTGGCGTCCCTCGGCGTGACCGAGGTTCAGGTGTGGAAAACGTTGAAAGTTGCCGTGTTCTCGACCGGCGATGAACTGCAACCGGTCGGAACGTCGCTGCAGGAAGGCCAGATTTACGACACCAACCGTTTTGCGGTACGTCTGATGCTGGAACAGCTGGGCTGTACCGTACTGGATCTGGGTATCATTCGCGACGATCCGCAGGCGCTGCGCAAAGCGTTTGAAGAAGCCAACACGTTTGCCGATTTGGTGATTTCCAGCGGTGGCGTGTCAGTAGGCGAAGCCGATTACACCAAACAAATGCTCGACGAGCTGGGCGAAATCGGATTCTGGAAACTGGCAATGAAGCCAGGCAAACCCTTCGCCTTCGGCAAGCTGAAAGACAGCTGGTTCTGCGGCCTGCCGGGTAATCCGGTCTCTGCGGCGCTGACGTTCTATCAGCTGGTGCAGCCGTTTATTGCACAGCTGTCTGGCCACACCGCGTGGCAGTTTCCGCCGCGTTTGCAGGCTGTCGCTGTCACGCCACTGAAAAAGTCGGCGGGTCGTCTCGATTTCCAGCGCGGCATTTTCAGCACCAACGCACAAGGCCAGCTGGAAGTACGTACCACCGGCCATCAGGGTTCGCACGTCTTCAGTTCATTCAGTCAGGCCAACTGCTTTATCGTGCTTGAACGTGAGCGCGATAATGTCACCGCCGGTGAAATCGTCGAAATCGAACCCTTCAACGCCCTGCTGCGGAGCTGAATATGACGACGCTGCCGGAACTGACGGACACCGAAACCCTGCGTTATAACCGCCAGATCGTCCTGAAGGGGTTTGATTTTGATGGCCAGGAACAGCTGAAAGCCAGCCATGCGCTGATTGTCGGGCTGGGCGGATTAGGCTGCGCGGCGGCGCAATATCTGGCCGCTGCCGGCACCGGCACACTGACGCTGCTGGATTTTGACACAGTCTCGCTCTCCAATTTGCAACGCCAGACGCTGCACACCGATGCGCGGATCGGTATGTCGAAAGTGGAATCTGCCGCGCTGGCGCTGGCGGCAATTAATCCGCATACCCGTCTGAATCAGGTCAATGCGCAGGCAGATGACGACATGCTGAGCGAACTTATCGCCGCCTGTGATGTGGTGGTCGATTGCACCGACAACGTCACGACGCGAAATCAGCTAAACAGTGAATGTTTCGCGCAGAAAAAACCGCTGGTCTCCGGCGCTGCCATTCGTATGGAAGGTCAGCTCAGCGTCTTCACCTATCAGCCGCAGGAGCCCTGCTATCGCTGCCTCAGCCGGTTGTTCGGGGAAAATGCGCTGACCTGCGTCGAGGCAGGCGTCATGGCACCTTTGGTCGGCACCATCGGCAGCTTGCAGGCGATGGAAACCATCAAGCTGCTGACAAAATTCGGTGACACTCCGCGCGGAAAACTGCTGATGTTCGATGCTATGACGATGCAGTTTCGTGAGATGAAGCTGATGAAAGATCCGCGTTGCGAGGTGTGTGGGGAATGCTGACAGAAAGTCAGGTTCTATAAGCCCCCAGATAATAACGGGCGGTTTCACTCCGCCCGTTAAATAATAATGCTACTTATGGTCATATGACTGCCAGTGTTACGGGGTGATTGTTTTGCACAACTCCGGGTTGATCACGTAATAGCTACTATGTTTTCCTATATTGCATGAGGTATAAGGCGACGCCATTAAGATAAAGGGAATAATAAAAGAGGAAATTAATCCTATACATATGGAAATCATACTCAGCCCCCCCCAAATACGACCTAAACTAGTGGAGGTTTTTAACGGATCGACGCCTTTTTTTAGCAGGAGACGTAGCGAAAAAAAGAACACCAAAACAATAATAGGGATACCGCTAGCACAAATGATAATCTTGCCATTATATTCAATTACATCTCCTAATGTAATCAGAGAATAAAAATTATATGCTTTCATATAAGAAACTGTAAAATAGATATAAATCACCGAGAAAACCATTACTAAAACCGCCCCTACTTTAAACAATAACCATTTTATAGAGTCAGTATTATTCATTTTTAATATTGCCTTCCGAAACGACTATTAAGTAACTGACCCGAGTATTGGAAATTCCATTCGTTAATTCTTTGATATTCCACCAGTGCCGTGCGTAACTCTTGTTTTAGAGTTACAGATAACCCCACGTTGTCATCTAACTCGTTTAAAGAAAAATTCAAAAAAATGCCTGCAACAATAACCACCATCGCCTTGGCCGCATCCATCGTAATATCGCCGAGAAAATCGACCAGGTCGTAGTCGGATTTAAAGATAAGTTCAATGGCTCACCACGCCAGTGAAGCAAAAATGCAAAATTTTGTGCCCCTTATCAGCGCATTTCCCAGCCCGCGGATCCCGATGCCCATTTCCAGCATTTGCGGATGATCTACGGCGTATCGTGTGCCGTCCTTCGTTCGCCGCCGGTGATCCGCACCTCTGGGTTCTGTCATTTTTTCACCCTTTGGTCAGGAACAATGGTTTTGCACAACTCCGGGTTGATCACATAGTAACTGCTATACTTTCCAATATTACATGAGGTATAAGGGGATGCCATTAAGATAAAGGGAATAATGAAAGATGCAATAAAACCTAAAATAAAACAACCTACACTCAGCACCATCCAAATATAACCTATCGTAGTGTATCTTTTAAAAGGCTGAATGCCTTTCTTAAATAACGTTTTTAATGAAAAAAAGAATAACCATATAAATAGAGGAATACCTCCAATGCAAATTATAATTTTACCACTGTATTCGATAGTATCACCTTGTATGATTAATGTTTTTGTATTAAATATATCCATAAGAAGAACAACAGAATAAATATACCCCAATGATAATACTATCGATAAGAACGATGCGCCTTTAAATAAAATCCATTTTTTAGCATTACTTTTTTCCATTTTAATACCTGATTCCTGGCGGACGACTGAAAATCGGATTCCCATTACGAAAATTCCGTTCGTTCATTTTTTGATACTCTACCAAAGCTGTGCGCATTTTTCCTTTGAGACTTATTGATAATCCTAAATGCTCATCCAATGCGTTCAAATCCGCATTTAGCACTACGCCTACCCCAATTACTATGATTGTGGTAACAACTATTGGTAAACTGAATACAGTCAATATTCCACCAGCAATAACTCCGATAACCACACTCGCCACCACCGCCTTGGCCGCATCCATCGTAATATCGCCGAGAAAATCGACCAGGTCGTAGTCGGATTTAAAGATAAGTTCAATCGCTCGCCAGGCCAGTGAGGCAAAAATAAAGAATTTTGTGCCCTTTATCAGCGCACTCCCCAACCCGCGGATCCCGATGCCCATTTCCAGCATCTGCGGATGATCTACGGCGTATCGTGTGCCTTCCAGAATCCGGCGCATACCCGGATAGCCGGTTATTTTTATATAGGTCTTGCCCTTAAAGGTGTATTCAATCGCTCTGATACCGAGCGACTTAAAACGAAATGCGATGTCTCCCGCAGAATTCTCGAATGTCATCAACTTGCCAATACTGCTACTGCCTTCAAGAATATCTTTGATGTTACCGGGTGCCAGTTTGTTAGAGAAAAACTCGTCTACGTCACCGAGCAGTTCATCGGTGACTTTCTCTGCCTCCTCTAACGTTAGCAACATGATGTAACGGTTTTCGGTAATGAAAGTGCCATTCGTGAATGCCATATCTCGTTGCAGCGGGTTTATGCTCGGGAAAGAACTGAAGGTGTCTTCTCCCCGCAATATACGTTTGCCTTCATTCATCCGTCGCCAGTAATCCGCACCTCTGAGTTCTGTCATTTTCGTCATCCCTGATCAGTAAACCCGTTCATTCCACAGGCTGTATGCGCTGGTGCCCGCAATACAGTGTTCCCAGGTGATCGTTTCATAACTGAAGCTCACTCTTTCCTGCGCTTCTGCATTACTCTCGAGAATGCTGTGCGGCACGATAAAATCGATATTCGTTACGCGGGCACCGGTTAACTTTACTTTGAAATAACACTCTCCCATACCGGTTTTGTTAATGCGGTGCAGTTCTAAATCACAGGTCATTATTTCATTATCTGAAATAGCTTTTCCCAGCAATGGCGTGGATTTATCTATTGGTTTGAGGAGGGTTACAACGTGGTGATTAACGTTCTGCGCGCGAGATAAGGTGTGTTTCATGCTGTAGACCATGATCTGGTCGATACGCCCTATTTGCGCTTTATTACCAATTGAATCCATTGAAGAACATCCGCCAGAGATCAGCCCCTGTGTTTGCCCGTTTAACGTGAGATAGGTTAAGTTTGCCATATTAGTCCCTTACAAATAATATGAATTGATAATAACTATACAAATATTAATGAAATGTTTTACAGTATAATTTTGTTCCTGCTTTTTTTGAAATGCAAGCTCTATTAATTTATTATTCAGCCATAATATTTAAGTCATTCACATCATCAATATAAATTTGAATATATATAATAAATTCTGAAATATTATTTTTGGGACATAAAAAAGGCCGCAACGTTAACCGTTGCGGCCTTTTGAACGGAATCAATAATTAACTATTGATACCCTGACTACGCAGGTAGTCTTCGTAGTTGCCGGAGAAGTCGATGACGCGGGTCGGTGTCATTTCCAGAATACGGGTCGCCAGTGAACTCACGAATTCACGGTCGTGGGAAACGAAGATCAGCGTGCCTTCGTACATTTCCAGCGCCATGTTCAGTGACTCAATGGATTCCATATCAAGGTGGTTAGTTGGCTCATCCATGATCAGGATGTTTGGACGCTGCATCATCAGTTTCCCGAATAACATACGGCCTTTCTCACCACCGGAAAGCACTTTCACTTTCTTCTTGATATCGTCCTGACCGAACAACAGACGGCCCAGCACACCGCGCACGGCCTGCTCGTCGTCTTTCTCGGATTTCCACTGGCTCATCCAGTCGAATACGTTCATGGAGTCATCGAATTCGTATTCGTGATCCTGCGCGTAATAACCGATTTTAGAGTTTTCAGACCATTTCACTGACCCGGTTTCCGGCTCATGCTCACCGACCAGCGTTTTCAGCAGGGTCGATTTACCGATACCGTTCGCGCCCAGAATCGCGACTTTCTCGCCAACTTCCAGCATCAGGCCAAGGTTTTTAAACAGCGGACCGTTATCGAAACCTTTGGTGATTTTTTCCACTTCCAGCGCATTACGGAACAATTTCTTGTCCTGCTCGAAACGCATGTAAGGGTTCTGACGGCTAGACGCTTTGATTTCGTCGAGCTGAATTTTATCAATCTGACGGGCACGTGACGTCGCCTGTTTAGATTTGGAGGCGTTGGCGCTGAAGCGGCTAACAAAGGATTGCAGTTCAGCAATCTGCGCTTTCTTCTTGGCGTTGTTGGCGCTCAGAAGTTCACGGGCCTGCGTTGCCGCGGTCATGTATTCATCGTAGTTACCTGGATACACGCGCAGTTCGCCGTAGTCCAGATCCGCCATGTGCGTACACACCATGTTCAGGAAGTGACGGTCATGCGAAATGATGATCATGGTGCTGTTACGTTCATTCAGCACCTGCTCCAGCCAGCGAATAGTATCGATGTCCAGGTTGTTCGTCGGTTCGTCGAGCAGCAGAATTTCCGGGTCAGAGAACAGCGCCTGCGCCAGTAATACGCGCAGTTTAAAGCCCGGCGCGATTTCGCTCATCAGGCCGTAATGTTGTTCTACCGGAATGCCGACGCCGAGCAACAGTTCGCCCGCGCGGGATTCAGCGCTGTAGCCGTCCATCTCGCCGTATTCGACTTCCAGATCGGCCACTTTATAGCCGTCGGCTTCGCTCATTTCCGCCATCGCGTAAATGCGGTCGCGCTCTTCTTTCACGGCCCACAGTTCATTGTGGCCCATGATCACGGTGTCCAGCACGGTGAACTCTTCGAAGGCGAACTGATCCTGACGTAATTTACCCAGACGCTCGTTCGGGTCGAGTACGACGTTACCCGCTGAAGGCACTAAGTCGCCACCGAGGATCTTCATGAAAGTGGATTTGCCACAACCGTTCGCGCCAATCAGGCCATAACGGTTACCGCCGCCAAATTTCACGTTAATGTTTTCAAATAACGGCTTGCTGCCGAATTGCATGGTGATGTTGTAAGTACTTAGCACAACGCTCGCTCTTAATTGGGAAATGTGATTTGGCGCGCATTATGCCACAACGGCACAAAGAGATCGCCTATCGGCGTGGTCATTTTTCAAGCAGGTGATGTCAAAAGAGGCAATAATTGGGAGGATGAAAGGTGGCACCTTCGTTTTAGGCCACCTCCGACAAGGATTTAACTCAAATCAGTGCTGTTTAACAAACGGTTCAGATCAATTGCTTTATCCCTGATGACGTTCATTTTGGATTCGGCCGCGATGATTGACCACACCGTCCCCTGCTCTTTCTGATAGAAGGCGTCGATAGCCTTAAAATAACTTTCCTTGTATTTAATCCACGCCCGCTGAGATTCTTTTAAAGGCGTCCTGGACGTTTCGGGCTGCTCATCTATCAATAACTTATATTGTTTGTTGAGTTCAGCATCCCATGATTGAGTTGCTTGTATGTAACACTCAGACGAGTCCATCGTGGTTTGAGCATTAGCTGCACATTGCTTAAGAACGCTATCAATATTCTTATTTATTTGTACTTTTTCAGCATAGGCAGAAACCGCGCCAAAGCTGGTGCACAGCATCAAAACTACTGCGTATTTCTTCATGAAAATCACTCCTGAGTTTGGCATAGAAATAAAGAGCAAACGCCATAATGAATGCGTCATTGTTTTACACAATAGTAAAACAATTGGCCATACCTTAAAGAGGTCAGGAGGATAAACGTAAAAAACCCGGCCTCGGCCGGGTTTTCCAATACAACTTCGGATATCAGAAGCTGTAACCGATCACGCCGTAGTAACCCCAGCCGGTAGATTTCACTTCGAAATTACCGTTACCAAAGTTTAGCTCAGCGCCGTCAGCCCACTGGCCGCCGTTGTGGAAGTAACGCGCCACGAACGAGTAATGCCAGTGTGTGTAGTTCAGCGCCAGGATATGGCTGGAGGCGATAGAGTTGTTAGAACGGGCTTTTTGGCCGTTCAGGTCACGGAAATCGTCATCGCCCAGTGAAGAGCCCCAGTCAAAGTTGGTGAACCCGATGTAGCTCAGGTTGCCGCCCCACATTTCAGTCAACGGAACGAAATATTTCACTTTGAAACGGTAACCGTCCCAGCTGTTTTCGTTAGCCGCGCTGTAGTTTTCCCACT
The DNA here is from genome assembly GCF_965118895.1 of Rahnella inusitata. Classification (GTDB taxonomy): domain Bacteria; phylum Pseudomonadota; class Gammaproteobacteria; order Enterobacterales; family Enterobacteriaceae; genus Rahnella; species Rahnella inusitata_A. The sequence goes on along the minus strand of NZ_CBCPJJ010000004.1, from coordinate 63,432 downwards.
GGTATTTTGCATAAACGTTCAGAGACAGGCTCATCGGCAAACCGGTGTTGATATCGGTGCCAAGACCCATGTACCAGGTGTTCTGACGGTTATCGCTGTCCGGGCCCATATCGTAGATATAGTTGTTGGCGAAGTACCATTCTTTGAACGGACCAAAGCTCAGGTCAGTGCCGGTCAGCTTATCAATGGAGAAGCGAGGTTCGATCTCCATAAACATCGGAGAACCGTTTTTATCCCAGATACCGGTATCGTTGCCGTTACCCGCACCGAAGGTTTTAGGGATATCGATGTAGCCATAGAAATCAAACCAGTCTTTGTGCGCAAACGCTTCATATTCAAGATAAACGTCGTTACGAATCGTTGGCCCGAAACGGGTATCAGCGCTACCTACAACGTTTACACTCTGGTGCCACCAGTCAGAAACAAATTCGCCCTTGCTATCATCAGCGAGCACGGTCGCGCTGTAGGACAAAGCCATCAAAGCGCCTGCTGCAATAATTTTATTTTTCATATTTTTACCAGAAGCGGGGGAGGAACAACGCCTTGCCACTTTCAGACGTTGCATATATCAAACCCTAAAACTGTGATCCGCAACCGATTGCTGCACATAGTTCAAAGAACATGCAATTACCAGCTACTTCCTACAAGAGTTAACTTTTCTTAGCTAATAAATAGATTTGGTCAAGGTTTGTCAATTTGTGTTTCATTCTGATACATCCCCAATGTGACGTTGATCACATATATGTTTCAGAACGATTTCATTCACGCGATGGAGAGCGAAAAAAACACCCGTGCGATTATTCATCAATCGTTATTTGTCATGCTATAATTATGACAATTAACGGTACGGAGGCGCACATGATGAACACGAAATTTTCTGGGCTGTCTTCCAGCCCTTTGCACCAACCTGCAACGCCGCTTTGGCAATCTGCGGGGCTTCCCGCAAGTAGCGGAATCAGTTTGATTAATGCCATACAAAAGGGTTTTCCGGTTGATAGTATCAGTCGTCTTAACGATGAGCTGGGATGGCCGAAGATGGTATTACTGGAAGTAATGGGCATTAACGAGCGCAATTTTGCACGGCGAAAAGCCGGTAACGGATTACTGAAAAGTGATGAGAGTGAACGGGTCGCGCGTCTGGTACGCACCATTGATGCAGCCACAGATTTGTTTGAAGGTGACCGTATGGCGGCACTGGAATGGATAACCCGCCCTGCTCCGGCGCTGGCCGGTTCGCGCCCGCTGGAACTGCTTTCGTCAGAAGCGGGAGCCGTGGAAGTCAACCGGCTGATCGGGCGTCTTGAATACGGGGTATTTAGTTGAAACTGTTCCGTATCACCAAGACAAAGCATTTGGGCACCGCGTGGTCGGGCACCGGCGCTCAGATTTATGGCGGCCGATGGAATCCGCCCGGCAGACCGGTGGTTTATCTGGCAGGTAGTCAGTCGCTGGCGATTCTGGAAATGCTGGTGCACATCCACTCCAGTATGCTGATGCAATCCTACACGCTGCTCAGCATCGAGGTGCCGGACGATTTGCTCGACACGCTGGAGGTCTCAGAACTGGCGGCAGACTGGCGCAGCCCTTCGCCGCCGGACAGTACACAGCGTCAGGGAGAAATCTGGCTGGTGGAAGGTGACTATGTCGGGCTGAAAGTGCCGTCAGTTATCGTGCCATCGGAGTCTAACGTTTTACTCAATCCGCAGCATCCGGCGTTTGGGGATTTACTGGCCTCGGTAGAACGCGAGCCGATGATATTTGACCCGCGTCTGCAATAAACGCGGGTCGTGAGGGATTACTCTGTTTTCCTGTTACTGCGGTAAATAAGCACCAGCGCAATAATAAGACATGGGATCGCCGCCAGACGATGCCACGATAGCGGGATCTGCGGGTTATCCAGCCAGCCGAAATTATCGATTAGCATCCCCATCGCCAGCTGTCCCAGAATCACGGCCACCGTCGCCACAGCAGTTCCTACACGTGGAACCGCAGTCACCATAATGATGATGTAAGGCACACCGAACAATGCCCCAGCCAGCTGCCATTTTGGCACGGTCAGCAAGGTTGCCTGTTGAGGGGTTTGCAGAAACAGGATCAGCACTGCGGTAATCGCCGCGCCCACGCTGAAGGTCAGGAAGGCGCTTTTCAGCACGCCCACCTTCTCGCCAAGCTGACCGTTCACCGCCGCCTGCATACTCAGCGCCGCACCCGCGACGATCGCCAGAATAATCATAATCAGTTCAGACATCAGTTAACTCCAGGCAATCAAAACAAGGGCTGCAACAATAAACACCAAAGCCAGTAAACGCTCGCCACCGACTTTCTTATGAGGTGTGCCAAACCAGCCGTAATGGTCGATCAGGACACTTTTCGCCACCTGCCCTGACAAAATCGCAATCATCGTCATACCGATACCAATCACCGGCGTCGCCAACGTCAGCACGACCACATACACCGGCCCCAGCACGCCGCCAAGCAGCTGCCAGCCAGGTTGTTGTGTAAAGGACGGCGCATTACGCGGGCTGAAAAACAGCACCAGCAGACCGGTCAGCACCGCGCCGACGCCAAATATGCTCAGCGTGGCCCACAGATGCCCTACTTCTGTCCCAAGCGGCCCGATCAGACCGGCCTCCAGCGAAAGCCCCATGCCCGCCAGAATGACCAGCGGAATTAACATCAGATTCATTATTAGCTTGCTCACTCTATTTTAAGAAGCGGCGACTATAGCGTGGCACTTCTTTGCGAAAAACAGCACAATAAGGAAAATACCTTTGCGGATATTGCACAGATGAAAACCTTCAACCAGATCAATATCCAGTCCTTGCGCCTGTTTGTCGCGGTACTGGATCACGGGAATTTCTCAGAAGTCGCACGCCGCGAAGCGATGTCCCCTTCGACGGTATCCCGGGTCATTTCACAGCTGGAACAGGCACTGCAAACGCAACTGCTTTATCGCAATACGCGGGCAGTCAGCCCGACTGAATCCGGCAAACTGCTGGCCGATCATGCCCGTCAGGTGCTGGCACAGCTGGATCTGGCGGCGCTGGATTTGCAGGAGCAGGACAGCGAACCGGGCGGGCTGGTGCGTATCAATGCCCCCGTCGTTTTCGGCCAGCGGCACATTGCGCCCTGGTTGCATGAACTGAGTGCCCACTATCCGCGGCTGAACATTGAGCTGATGCAAACGGATGATTTTATTGATCCCTTGCAGGACAGTGTGGATTTACTCATCCGCATCGGGGTGATGGCCGATTCTACGATGCAGGCACGCACGCTCGGGCAACAGAACTTCCGTCTCGCCGCCAGCCCGGCCTATCTCGCGCGGGCGGGCACACCCGCCACACCTGCTGACCTTGCTTCGCATAGCTGTCTGGTCTTCAAAGGATTCGCCGGTTCACAGCGCTGGTACTTGCGCGAATCGGATCAGGAATGGCGCTCCTACAGCTTGCGCGGCGCACTCACCAGCAATAACGCAGAAACGTTGACGCAGGCGGCTATCGACGGCATGGGGCTGGTGGTGTTTCCCACATGGCTTATTGGCGATGCCCTGCGCGATGGCAGGCTGGTGAATGTAATGAACTCGTATCAGGTGTCGACGTCTCCGGAGCCGCAGACGATAGCGGCGTTGTATCCGAATGGCCGCAGAGCATCGATTAAGGTGCGGGCGGTAATTGATTTTCTGGTGGAGAAATTTGGAGCACCGGCGTATTGGGAACGTTGAAGGTGTTGATCCTCCCCTTCGCAGGGGAGGATTTGTCCGAGAACTGTTTTACTAAGCCGCCATTGCAGCGGCCTCCTGCAAATCAGAAACTATAATCGACAGCGGCAAAATATCTCCGTCCATCTTCGTTATAGCTATAGTCATCCCGATTCAAATCTTTATCCCCGAGGTTCAACACCCCGGCCCGGATTTTCACGGCCTTATTCACCTGATACGACCCGCCGGTGTTCCAGACTGTGTAGCCGCCCGGCGTCGGGTTGCCGTCGGTGACGGTGCGGCTTTTGCCTTTGTAGTTGGCAGAAAGATAGAAGCTCCACGCGTCCCACGGTTTCCAGTCGAGCGTGGCGTTGGTAGTGTGGAACGGCAGTTCCGATAACGGTTTGTTGCCACCGTTGCTGAGATCGCGGGCGTCGTTGTAGGTGTAGTTCAGCTTGAGATCCCATGCCTCGGCGACCGGCAGGCTGACTTCCGTTTCCAGACCGCGAATTCGCGCTTTGTTCACGTTGTAATATTTGAAGATCGGATTGCCGCTGGCGTCGAAGCCGACGAAGTTCTGGTAGGTCGGTGCCAGGCTTTTATTGGCGGTGCGGATAACGGTGATCATGTCATCAATATCATTTTGGAACACCGTGGCACTGGCGTTAACGTCTTCCAGCAGTCCCTCTTCTCCGGCGTAGTACAGGCCGAACTCGATGCTTTCGCTGGTTTCCGCTTTCAGATCTTTACTGCCGACCACGTTACACCCGCCGCGGCAGGACGCACTTTGCCAGTCAGGGCTGAGCTGTAACAGCGACGGTGCTTTGAAAGCCGATGCCCAGCCGCCTTTGAGCGTGACGGTGTCAGTGGCGTTGTAAACCAGATACGCACGCGGGCTCCAGTTGACGCCATAATTTTCGTGGTCATCCATACGCACGCCGCCGGTCAGCGCCAGACTTTCAAAAATCCGCCATTCGTCTTCGAGGAACAGTGCGTACTGATTGGCCTGCGTGCTGCCACCGTTTTTCATGTTCACGCCGTCTTCCAGCTTATCGTTGCGGTATTCTCCGCCGAACGTCAGCAGCTGATTGTATTCGCCCAAAGGGATAACCACTTTGCCGTCGAGAGAGTTGTTTTTCGACGTGATAGTTTCTGCATTTTTGTTCTCGATGTTTTCACCGTAGAAACGCAGTTCGGTATTGGCTAAACCCCAGCGGCCATTGTGTCCGAGCGAGTAATTTTCACGCTCAATACGGTTTTTATCCAGCGTATCGGAATCCCTGTCCTGCCGGTCCATGCCGTAGCCGAAGGTGATGTCCTGATCTTTATCCGGTGTCAGCGAGAATTCGACGTTAGCGTTGCGCGAGGTGTAACCCTCGATGCGCGGCTGGCCGGTGCTACCACTTGAGGAGCTGGCCTGATCTTTTTCACGTTTGCCCAGCGCGCCGTAGACCTTCACGCCTAACAGGTCATCAATCAGCGGGCCGCTGGCGAAAACGTTACCGTTGCCGGTGTCGCCGCGATCGCGGTGTTCCTGCACGGTGGTATCGGCGCTCACCGTTCCGTGCCAGGCTTTACCAACTTTACGGGTAATGATGTTGACCACGCCGCCCAGCGCGTCTGAGCCGTAAAGCGAGGACATCGGCCCGCGCACCACTTCGATGCGCTCAATGGATTCGGCGGGGATCCAGCTCAAATCAAAATCGTTATGGCGGAAGACGGCGTTGCGGGAGTTCACGCGTTTGCCATCCACCAGAATCAGGGTATAACCGCTGCCCAGACCACGGATACTGACGCCCTGACGGTTGTCGCTTTCGTTAGTGATCTGCACGCCCGGTACGTCTTTAAGGACATCTTTAAGATTTTGCACCGGCTTCTTTTGCAGATCTTCACGGGTGATCACGCTGATACTCGCCGGCGCGTCTTTGAGGTTTTGTTCGACGGCGGAGGCGGTGACCACCATCTGATCTTCTTTTTCTTTCACTTCGGTTGTGTCTTCCGCCATCACAGGGAACGCGGCGGCAAACAGCTGTGCGAATAACCCGGCTTTGATTGCCGGTGTCAATTTAACCTTAACCATTTCTTCTCTCCATGAGATAAAACAACCCCGTCGGTGCGGGACGTTGCAATGCATTTCCGTCAATCCGGTAAAAAAAGTGCGAACGGAATCGCCCGGATGATCAGGATCTTATTTTTTAGTTTCAGGCTCACAATATGAAAGGCGGACGCTGCTACTTTGGCTGCGTCCGTTTTTTTAGTACTTCATCTGACTACGTTTTAGATCGAAGGATCGCCGACCAGTCCGTCGATGAGGATTTGCGGCGTTCCCTGCGAGCAGCGTTCAATACGTCCGCGCACGCCGTAAACGCGCGCCAGACTGTCGGCGGTGATCACCGCCTCGGGTTCGCCATCGGCGATCAGATGGCCGTCTTTGAGCATCAAAACACGATCACCGTGGCGCAGCGCGATGTTGATGTCATGCACCACCACCACGGTCACGATATTGCGTTTTTGTGTTTCCTGCCGCACCAGATCCATCACGTGGAACTGATAATTCAGATCCAGCGCGCTGAGCGGTTCGTCGAGCAGTAACAACGAGGGCTGGCGGATTAAAGACTGCGCCAGACCGACCAGCTGTTTCTGCCCGCCGGAGAGCTGATCGAGATAACTCAGCGCCAGATGTTCGATGCCGAGCTGTCGCAGCAGCGTCATCACTTTATCCGTACCTTCCGCCGCTTTGCTTTTCCCGCCGGACGCACGCTGGGCGACGATAATCGATTCCAGTACGTGTAGATGCACACCGGCAGGCAGCGTTTGCGGCAGATACACCACCTGCTCGGCACGGCGTGCGAAAGGCATGGGCATCAAATCGTGGCCATCGAGCATCAGTTGCCCTTCCGCCCGGTTTAACCCTGCCAGCGAGCGCAGGAGTGTCGATTTACCGCTGCCATTCGGTCCCAGCAGTACGGTAATTTTGCCACGTGGCAGCATCGGCACGTTGAGATCGCGGATAACCCGGCGCTTCGGATAACCGGCGTTGAAATCACGGATTTGCAGCCCTTGCGTGGCGGCATTCAGGAGATCCTGAGAAGGGGTTTCCAGCATGGCAGACATCAGACGTTCCCCCGATGACGAAGAATAATACTCAGGAAGAACGGCACGCCGACCAGCGAGGTAACAATGCCGACCGGAATGATGACGCCGGGCACCAGGTTTTTCGACGCCACGGAGGCCATCGACAGCACCAGCGCACCGATCAGCGCACTCGCCGGCAGGTAGAAGCGGTGATCTTCGCCGAACATCAGGCGGGCAATGTGCGGCGCGACCAGGCCGATAAAGCCAATCGGGCCAACGAACGCCACCGCCAGTGCGGAAAGAATACTGATGCGCAGCAGCGTGCCGAGGCGCAGACGACGCACATCGATACCAAAACTGACTGCACGATCTTCACCCAGACGCAGCGCCGTGAGCTTCCACGCGCTCATCATTGACCACGGCAGCAAAATGAGGAAAGCGAACATCATCACCCCAAGTTTCACCCATGACGCGCGCGCCAGACTGCCCATCGTCCAGAAGACTAAACCCTGTAAGGTGTCTTCGGTGGCGATGAACTGCATCAGCGAAACCAGTGCGTTAAAGGTGAACACCAGCGCGATACCGAACAGCACCACGCCGGAGCTGGCGACGCGCGTCCAGCGGGTGATGCCATCGAGCATCAGCGCGGCGAGGAGTGCGAAAATGAAGGCGTTAGCGGAGATAAACCACTGGTCGGGCACCCCCGGAATACCGATGCCCAGCACTATCGCCAGCGCGGCGCCAAAGGCGGCTGCGGACGAGACGCCAAGCGTAAACGGGCTGGCCAGCGGGTTATTGAGGATAGTCTGCATTTCGGCACCGGCGAGGCCAAGAGACATGCCCACCGCAATCGCCATCAGCGCATACGGCAAACGAATATCCCAGACGATCACCCGCGTGCCCGGATCGGCAGCAGCCGCGTTAAACAAGGTTTTCCACAGCGTACTGAGTGACAACCCCGAAGGCCCCATCACGAAATCAATCACCAGTGAGACGACAATCGCCAGCACCAGGACAAGCATGATGGACAAACGGCGGCGTACGATATTCTGGTATTGCCCCATAACACTGTTGTCGGCATTGGCTTTCGCCGTCAGCGCAGGTTCGGTGGTTGCACTCATGTTTTGCTTCAATCTCATCAACGTAAAAACTTACAGCAGGATAACTTACTTCCCGCTTTCCGGTTTAACTGCATCCGTCCAGTAGGTGCCCGTCGGCTCTACGGCGAGGAATTGTTTATAAAGCTGATTCTGGGTTTGCTGCGGATCGACGTCCGCAAACTTCTCTGGATAAAACGCTTTGGCAAAAACCTGAACCGCCAGCACGTTATACGGCGAGTTATAATAGTTATGCCAGATGCCAAAACTGCGGCCTTCTTGCGCCGCTTTGAGTGTGCTGATGCCTTTACGCTGCAACAGCGGCGTCAGACTGGCGCGCGCCTGCTCTGGCGTCGTCTGCGCGCCAAGCACCAGACCGGTCGGTGGCGGATCCCCCGCTTTCGCCGGTTTACCGCCACCGCTGACCAGATACACGTCCGGCTGCGCGGCGATCACTTTTTCAAGATTGACCAGCCCCAGCGGCCCCGGCAACAGCGGTTTGGAAATGTTCACGCCGCCCGCCTGATCGATAAAATCACCCATGTTGCCCTTTCCGGCTGAACGGCAGCATTCATCAGCGGTAGACGCACGCAGTTCGATGAACACTTTTGGCTTATCCTGCTCGGGTATGTTTTTGGTCACATCGGTAACGCGTTTGATGTTGTCTTTATAAAACGCGATGTAATCCTGCGCCTGCTTTTCGCGGTTCAGGACTTTGCCCAGCAATTCCATGCTCGGCAGGGTATTTTTCAGCGGTGAGGTGCGGAAATCAACAAAGACCACCGGCACACCGGCTTTTTGTAACTGCGTGACCAGCGCGCTTTCCTTGCCCGGACCGTGCCCCGACAAACCAAAAATCGCCAGCTGCGGATTGAGCGTGAGCACTTTCTCCGGGCTAATGCTGTCGGCGCTGGTGTTACCAATCAGCGGGATTTTGTCGATCTGCGGGAATTTAGCCTGATAGGTAGCGTAGGTTTGCGGATCTAACTTGCGGAAATCACCCTGCCAGCCAACAATGCGGTCGAAGGGTTTCTGCCCTTCCAGCAGGGAAACAGCAAAGAACAACCGCCCTTCTCCCAGCACCACTCGCTGAACATCATCCGGTACCGTAACGGTTCGCCCGGCGATATCGGTCACCGTGATGGCCTGCGCACCAAAACTCATGACGCCCATCGCCAGTGCCAAAATGCCTCCGGCAACGCGGGGGCTTACCAAATTCTGCTGATAATTCATCTTCTTCCGATTCCTTTACGTTTCCCTGAAGAGGCGCTAACAATAAAAGAAATGATAACGATTATCAATGCAGTTTACATAACCCCTAAAGAATATAGAGGGATGCCGTGCGGCGAAACAAGACTGAGGTAACAAAGCATTACGCTGCCGGGCGAAAAAAACGAAATAAAGACATAAAAAAAAAGCGGAGCCGAAGCTCCGCCTTGATAACCGCGTGAAAAACGCAAATCCCGTTATTGGTCGCTACTTTTAGTCTCGACGTATTTTAGGAACTCCATTTCGCTGTATTTCACCACTTTCGTGCCTTTTGTCAGCTTGTAACCGAACCAGATGATCAGGAACAGCGGCAGGCCGATATAGGTCGCGGCGACGCCGTACCAGTCGATGGTGTCTTTCAGGAACGCCTGATAGTTTTGGCCGAGTGTAATAATCAGACACAACACAAAGGCGAATACCGGGCCGAACGGGAAGAAACCAGACAGATACGGCAGGTCTTTCAGATCACGCCCCTGCGAAACATAGCCGCGACGGAAACGGTAATGACTGATTGCGATACCGAGCCAGGCGATAAAACCGGTCATGCCTGACGTGTTCAGCAGCCACAGGTAAACGGTCTGATTACCGAAGGTTGAGCTCAGGAAGCACAGCGCGGCCACGACGGTTGTCGCATACAGCGCGTTACGCGGTACGCCGCCTTTCGACAGTTTGGCGAACATGCGCGGCGCTTTGCCTTCGCTGGCCAGTGTGAACAGCATACGGGTAGACGCATACATACCTGAGTTACCGGCGGAGAGCACGGCGGTCAGGATCACGGCGTTCATCACCGCTGCGGCCGACAACAGACCGGCGTTACGGAAGACCAGCGTGAACGGGCTGACGGAGATATCGCCGACTTCGTTACGCAGCAGGTTCGGATCGGTGTAAGGAATGATCAGGCTGATGACCAGAATCGCCAGAATATAGAACAGCAGGATACGCCAGAACACCTGCCGCACCGCGCGGGGAATATTCTTAGCCGGGTTCTCAGATTCGCCCGCCGCGACGCCGATAAGCTCAGTCCCCTGGAAGGAGAATCCGACGATCATCGCTACGCCTATCATTGAGGCAAATCCGCCTGCAAACGGCGCATCGCCGATAGCCCAGTTGTGCCAGCCCGCCGTTTCGCCACCGCGCATAATACCGGTGATCATCAGCACGCCGACGGCGATAAAGATGATGACGGTGACGACTTTGATAAGCGAGAACCAGTATTCAGCTTCACCGAAACCGCGAACAGAAATGTAGTTCAGCAGGAAGATCAAACTGAGGAACAAGGCGCTCCAGATCCAGCCCGGCGTATCCGGGAACCAGTAGTTCATCACCAGTTGCGAGGCCACGAGATCTACCGCAATGGTCACCGCCCAGTTGTACCAGTAGTTCCAGCCCAGTGCGAAACCAAAGCCTTCTTCTACATAGCGGGAGCCGTAAGTGGAGAATGAACCTGAGACCGGCATGAACGCGGCCAGTTCGCCGAGGCTGGTCATCAGGAAGTACACCATGATGCCGATCAGCGCATAAGACAGCAGCGCGCCGCCCGGACCTGCCTGTGACACCGTCGCGCCTGAGGCGACGAATAACCCTGTACCAATTGAGCCGCCAATGGCGATCATCGTTAAGTGACGTGCCTTCAGCTCGCGACGCAGTGTGGGTGCCACCTGCGTATTTTTTGTAGGTTGTTGAGCCATGTTTTCCCTATATCCGCTCGTCATTCTAAAATTTAAGCGCGGATTGTAGCAAAACCTGCCGCTCTGAATAGCAGGAACGACCTGTTATAAGACACCTTCATAACTGGCCGCCGATCATTAGCGAAAGACTGTTATTGCGATTCCCGACAGTAGGTTAAAAACCGTGATAATGCGCTGGAGATGTGCTTCTGGCGGTGATGGATCAGATACAGTTTGCGCACCAGCGGCGGGACCGGCAGGCGGATTTCCACCAGCGTGCCGCTGCTCAGTTGCTCGGCAATGACGCGCCGCGACAGGCAGCTGATGCCTATCCCGTGGCGCACTGCGTGTTTGATCGCTTCAGAATTCCCAAGCTCCATGACCAGATTGAAATCCGGCAACTGCGGCAGCAAAAGGTGATCCAACACTTCGCGTGTACCAGACCCGCGCTCGCGTAAAATCCACGGTTCGCGCGCAAGCGCTTCGAGCGTTACCGGCTGACTTGCCAGGGGATTCTCCGGTGCGACAAACACCACCAGCTCATCATCCAGCCAGGGTTGGGTGATAAGCTCCGGCATCTGACACGGCCCTTCAATCAGGCCCAGATCGACCCGGAAATCCGCGACGGCGTTGATCACGTCGTTAGTATTGCCGACGTTGAGTTCCAGCGGCGTGCCGGGGAAATCCAGACGATATTCCGCCAGCATCGCCGGCAGCATGTAGTTACCGATGGTGCTGCTCGCGCCAATGCGCAGCGAGCCGTTATCGTGATTGAAAAGACGTTCGATTTCACCCGCCTGCTCCAGCAGTGCCAGCGCTTTCGGATACAGCAGACGGCCGTGTTCGTTGATCACCAGCCGCTTCCCGACGCGGTCAAACAGCTGCACGCCGAGCTGGCTTTCGATGTCGGCCAGCGAGGCGCTGACGGCAGATTGTGATAATGAAAGCACCACCGATGCCTGCGTGGTCGAACCGCTTTTCAGCACCTCGGCGAAGACTTCAAGTTGTCGCAATGTAATGTGCATAAATGTCCCGCTATCTTCGCGCGCCTGACGACGCGTTTTCTTTTATCAGTATAGACCTTTGGTCAGCCCGCTCTTTTCGACCGCCCTTTTTATACCAGTTTTAGTGATAGGTTATAAAGTTATAATCAATTTCATTTTTATATAAGGGCGGCGTAGCCTTGTCTCATCACTCCTGTTGTTCACCACTAACAAGGAAACGGACGATGAAGACATTTCAGCTCAATCACGTAAGCGAGGCGAAACACGACCGCCCGCAGCCTTTGTGGTTCAGCCGCGTACTGCCCGGCCTTTTACTGACCGGCGCAATCACCGCCCTGGCGGTGTGGCTGAGCGATTTTCCCGCACTGAACCAGCTCGGCCTCAGCGCGCTGACGCTGGCGATTGTTATCGGCATGGTGATCGGTAACACGGTCTATCCGGCCGCAAAACCCTGGTGTGACGAAGGCGTGACGCTGGCAAAACAGCGTCTGCTGCGTCTGGGGATCATTCTTTACGGCCTGCGCCTCACCTTTGCGCAGATCGCTGATGTCGGTGCGACCGGCATTCTGATCGACGCCACGATGCTGTGCTCCACTTTTGCCCTCGCCTGCTGGCTCGGGCAGCGGGTATTTAAGTTAGACCGCGATACCTCAATGTTGATCGGCGCGGGCAGCAGTATTTGTGGGGCTGCGGCGGTGATGGCCACCGAGCCGGTGCTCAACGCTAAGGCCGAGAAAGTGACGGTCGCCGTCGCGACGGTGGTGATTTTTGGCACCGCCGCCATCTTCCTCTATCCGTGGCTGTGGCAGCTCAACGCGCATTATCACTGGCTGAACTTCACGGCGTCACAGTTCGGCATTTACACCGGTTCAACGGTGCATGAAGTGGCACAGGTGGTGGCGGCGGGTCAGGGTATCAGCCCGGAGGCGGAAAACGCGGCGGTGATCGCCAAGATGATCCGCGTAATGATGCTGGCGCCGTTCCTGCTGCTGTTATCCGGCTGGATCGCCCGTCGCAAAGGCGTGCAGGCAGAAGGTCAGGCAACGGGAATGCGCAACATCACCATTCCGTGGTTCGCGCTGTTCTTTATTCTGGTGGCGGCGTTTAACTCGCTGGATATTCTGCCGCACAGCTGGATCCCGGCGCTGATTACTCTCGACACGGTATTGCTGGCGATGGCGATGGCGGCACTCGGTCTGACTACGCACATCAGCGCACTGCGTCAGGCAGGCCTGAAACCAATGCTGCTGGCGGCGATGTTATTCGTCTGGCTGATTGTCGGCGGCGCAGGCATTAACCAGCTAATCCACCACCTTTTTGGCTGATGTAGTGGGTTTTACACGCCAGCTTTTACACTTCAGTGCTGCGCCTCCTTCACGGAGGCGCTATCATCCCTCCATTAACGCGATGAATAACTGAGGAGCAAAAATGAAGTTTGTCGGAGCACACGTCAGTGCGGCAGGCGGCGTAGACCAGGCCGTACTGAGGGCGCACGAGCTGGAAGCCACGGCTTTTGCGCTTTTCACCAAAAATCAGCGTCAGTGGAAAGCCGCACCGTTGCCGGAAGACGTCATCGAAAAATTCAAAGCGGCCTGTGAAAAATACGGTTATCAGAGCAGCCAGATTTTGCCGCACGACAGCTATCTGATTAACCTCGGCCACCCGGTGACCGAAGCGCTGGAGAAATCCCGCGAGGCATTCCTCGACGAACTGCAACGCTGCGAACAGCTGGGCCTTTCGCTGCTCAACTTCCATCCGGGCAGCCACCTGATGCAAATCGACGAAGACAAATGTCTCGAGCGCATTTCCGAATCGCTGAATATCGCCCTGTCACAAACTAAGGGCGTCACGGCGGTGATTGAAAACACCGCCGGTCAGGGCAGCAATCTGGGTTTCCGCTTCGAGCATTTAGCAAAAATCATTGACGGCGTGGAAGACAAAAGCCGCGTTGGCGTCTGCATCGACACCTGCCACGCCTTCGCCGCCGGCTATGACTTGCGCACCGTCGAAGAGTGTGAAAATACCTTCCGGCATTTCAGCGACGTCGTCGGCTTCGAGTATCTGCGCGGAATGCATCTCAACGATGCGAAAAGCGAATTCAACAGCCGCGTCGACCGTCATCATAGTCTGGGTGAAGGCAACATCGGGAATACGGTGTTTAGCTGGGTAATGAAAGACCCGAGATTTGATGGGATCCCGATGATTCTGGAAACGGTAAATCCGGAGATATGGGCAGATGAAATCGCGTGGTTAAAGGCGCAGCAGACTGCTGAGGCGGATGACGCCGCGGCGTGATCGCAACAAAGAAGGCACCTTCGCTGCTCCCCCTGCAAAGGGGGAGCAGCTGTGTCGAATGTCAACCTGGCACCGATTAATACGCCGCCCCAATCCCCGGTCCGGGATTAAAACAGTTGATCAACCAGCATTCGTGCTTCCACGACATCCCCGGAAACGCCGCACCCGACGAGCACACAGGCTGCCTGTGTCAAAATCGCCACCGGAATATCGCGCTCCCCCTTAAGACATTCCTGAATAAATGTCACCGTCGCCGCGACATCTTTCGTTCCCGGCGTATCGGAGCCGAATATTTCCTCCTTTTCAGCCAGCACCTGTTGCTCGCCCGCAACAATCAGATGAGTCTGCGGGAACCGCTGCGGATTGGCATACACTTCCCCTTCGGTGCCCTGCGTCAGCAAGGCGCGGCCGTTGATCTGGCGGAAAAATGAAGAAACGCGCTGAATATATTCCGGGTGCGAAACGCTCGATAATCGCAGGGAATCCTGCCCGATGAACGGGCTGATAAGCTTCGCCAGCGTGTGGCTGCTGTTTCGCACGCCCATCTGCCAGCGCAGCGAAAGTTGTTTATCGACAGGCGGGCACAAAACAGAAATCGGGATAAATACCGGCGCGGTGCCAGCGTCGAGCTGCTGCTGCGCCTGTTCCTGCGTGCGTGCGGCTTCGATACCGAGCGCACGGAAAATCTCGGCGCTGGTGATACGGGTCGGGTCTTCGTCGACGCCGTGAACCACGACCGGCAGGCCGAGACGGCTGAGCAAAATGGCCAGCAGCGGGGTGAGGTTCGCCTGCTTGCGCGCGCCGTTGTAAGTCGGGATCACCACCGGCAAAGGACGATCTGCCGGAGCCTGAAGGCGCATCACGCGCTCTTCCATCGCCTGATAAAAACCAAGCATCTCCTCTTCTGCTTCGCCTTTAATTCGAAAAGCGATCAGCAAAGCACCGAGCTGTAAATCCGGCACGTCACCGGCGAGGATCTCGCGGTACAGCGCAAGCGACTGATCCCGGTCTAAATCACGGGCGTGATTTTTTCCGCGCCCGACTTCTTTGATGAGTTTGGTGTAATCCATCGTACCGTTACCTTATCTGTTCAAATCATTAGCGGCGGCGCACACGGCGGCGAACCGGATCTTTCTTCACTGTTTTGAGCATATCTGGCCGCTTAACCGACCCCGGCGCAGGCATTTCACGGTGCTCAATCGGGAACACCGGCAACGCCGCCAGCAGGCGCGAACCGTAACTTTTGGTCAGTAAACGTTTATCGTAAATCACGATTTCACCGGTGCATTCGTGGCTGCGAATTAATCGGCCAACCTGTTGGATCAGATTAAACGATGCGCTCGGCAGGCTTTGCACTTCAAACGGATAACGTTTCAGCGTTTTCAGCCATTCGCCTTCGGTCAGGATCACCGGGCTGTCGACCGGCGGGAAAGCAATTTTATGGATATGCACCTGCGTCAGCAGCTCGCCTTTCAGATCCAGCCCTTCGGCGAAAGATTGCAGACCTATCAGTATGCTGGTGGTGCCCTCTGAAACGCGTTTGCGGTGCTCTTCCACCAGCCGGTAGCGGGGCTGATCGCCCTGCACCAGCAGCATCAGACGCAAATCCGGCAGCAGAGCCACAAACTGTTGCAGCGCGCGATTGCTGGCGAACAACACCAGCTGGCCGGTATGCAGCCCTTTCGCCAGTTCGGTGCGAAAGAAATCAGCCATCTCCTGCAAATGCGCCGCTTCGTTGGCCATCACGGGTTCAAGCGTCATCTTCGGGATGACGATTTTACCCTGCTCGACGTGATTAAACGGCGAATCCAGGCTGACAAAACGATCACCGGCTTTTTCGCTCAGACCGCTCATTTCCTGCAAGCGGGAGAAGCTGTTCAGCGAGCGCAAAGTGGCGGAGGTGATGACCACGTGCGGCACCTTGCGCCACAGCATTTTTTCCAGCTGATCGCTGACGCGAATACCCGCGCAGTGGAACACCAGATGCGTCTGATTATCGAAATATGCCCGTGTGACCCATTTGCCAATCGGCGCATTGGAGGCTTTATCCAGCGCCGCCAGCCGCCACAGTTTGCTCATGGTTTCGAGATAGCTTTGCATGCGGCTCATGTGCAGGATAGCGCGGTGCAGACGCAGAATGTCGTGCTTGCCTGTCTTCTCGCTGAGATCGTTCACCATGTATTCCGCCAGACTGCGCAGGCCGTCGGTGAGTTTGAACAGGCGGCCGCACTGCTCAGTCAGCTCCGGCGGCAGCGCGCCGAGCTCAAAACGAAACTCCGCTTCCGGCTCATCCGCTGGCAGATATTGACTGACCGATTGCTCGATAAGCATCAGCAGTTCGCGCATCTCAGCGCAGTGATTGTGCAGACGCTCGGCGTTGGTCAGCGGCGGTGGATTTTTCGGGGTAAACAGTGCCAGACATTGCTCAATCTGACGCACAAAATTATCCAGTTGCAGATTGTTCCACACCGCCGTGATTTCGGCATCGACTTCCAGCGCGTCGCGCGCGACCTCCGGCAGGTGATGCCCTTCATCAAGCACCAGAAGCAAGTCTTTCGCCGGTGGCAGCACCGATTCTGACTCCAGCGCGGCCATCACTAATGCGTGGTTGGTGACCACCACGTCAGCACTTTCTATCTCTTTACGTGCCACAAAATACGGGCACTCGCGGAAATAATGACAGTTGCGGCTGAGGCAGTTGGCTTTGTCCGTGCTGATTTTAATCCACAGCGGATCGTCGATGGTTTTTTTATAGTGATCGCGCAGCCCGTCCCACTCGTAGCGGGAGAGCGCGGTTTCCAGCGTTTTGCACAGCTTTTGTTCTTCACCGCTGGAAGGTGCCAGCTCGTCACCGAGAAACAAGCCCAGATCGCCCTGCGCATTTTCATTGCTCATCGATGCCAGATTGCGCGGGCAGACATAGCGACCACGGCCAAACGCACCGGTAAATTTCAGATCCGGAATGATTTTTTTCAGCAGCGGTAAATCTTTGCTGTAAATCTGATCCTGCAACGCGACGTTGGCGGTGCTGACAATCAGCGGCTTTTCTTCTTCACGGCTGACGGCAATGCCGGGGATGAGATAGGACAGCGTTTTCCCGACGCCGGTCGGCGCCTCAATGGCCAGATGCCGTGCAGAATCCCCCGAGAACGCCTTCGCCACCTCTGCAATCATTTGTCGTTGCGGAGCACGGGGAATGAAATCCGGAATTTGTTCTTGCAGGGCTTTGTACCACTGGCTGATCTGATTTTTTACTGCGGGGGAAAGCGCCATGCATCTCTTTTTGTTGGGGTCGGGACCAAAGTGTGGCAGCCATTGTCCCACAGACCGGCTTTTGGCGCAGCCCGAAATCGCCCGTTAGCGCCATTTTCACCGCGTCACTTTCCGTTTAAAAAATGGAGGACTTGTAAAAAAAAGAAAAGTTCATTTCTGTTTGTCATAAATTGATCACAAATCTACGGTAAAAAACCTTCGCTGAGAAAATTCCGAGCTCACACGGAATGCATAGCAAAAAATGATGATTAGCGTCTTTCCACAAGACTTCATATAAAGCTTTCCACCAAAAGCTTTTAAATAAGAATGCAGGGTAAAAATTCATGAAACGTAATATTCTGGCACTTTTAATTCCTGGTTTATTGATTGCATCAGGCGCACACGCAGCAGAAATTTATAATAAAGACGGCAATAAACTCGACCTGTACGGGAAAGTAAAAGGTCTGCATTATTTCTCTGATGCGCCGGGCAGCGATGGCGACCAGAGTTATGTCCGTTTCGGTTTTAAAGGTCAGACGCAAATTAACGACCTGATCACCGGTTACGGCCAGTGGGAATATAACGTTCAGGCCAACCACGCAGAGTCTGACAGCAAATCACCAAGCACCACCGGCACCAAAACCCGTCTGGGCTTTGCGGGTCTGAAATTTGGTCAGTACGGTTCATTCGACTACGGTCGTAACTACGGCGCACTGTACGACGTCGAAGCCTGGACCGATATGTTCCCTGAATTCGGCGGCGATGGTTACACCAAGGCTGACCGCTTCATGACCGGCCGTACTAACGGCGTGGCTACTTACCGTAACCGTGGCTTCTTCGGCATGGTTGATGGTCTGAACGTTGCGCTTCAGTATCAGGGTAAAAACGAAAACGACGGTCGCAGCAGCAGCACGGCGAACGGCGACGGTTATGCACTTTCCACCACTTACGCACTCGGTGATACCGGCGTGAGCTTCGGTGGCGCATACGCTTCTTCTGACCGCACGACTGGCCAGAGCAACTCAGCCTATGGCAAAGGCGATAAAGCCGACGCATGGACTGGCGGTATGAAATACGATGCTAACGGTGTTTATTTAGCCGCTATGTATGCTGAAACCCGTAATATGATTGCTATCACCGTTCCGGCAGGTATTGCAGGCGCACCGGCAGGCAGCGGTTTTGCTAATAAAACCCAGACCGTTGAAGCAGTCGCACAATATCAGTTCGACTTCGGTCTGCGCCCTTCTCTGGGTTATGTTCAGACTAAAGGCAAAGATATTGAAGGTATCGGCGACGTTGACCTGGTTAAATATTTCGACGTGGGCGCAACCTATTATTTCAACAAAAACATGTCAGCCTATGTTGATTATAAAATCAACCAACTGGATGACGATAATAAACTGGGTCTGAATAACGACGACGTCACCGCCGTTGGCCTGGCTTATCAGTTCTGATTTAAGTCAAATTACACCTCATTATTATTCACTCTTTTATTCTCTGTCTTGATTTTATTCGGCCGGACTCACCCTCCGGCCTTTTTTGTTTTTGGTGTTTTACGGCACATCTCGCGTAATTCGCCTTTTTCGCTTTCGCATCACGCTGAATCTGCTAAAGTTTCAGAGAATTTTACGAATGAGAACTTCTCTTAACAAAAACAGGGATAACCAATGAATAAAGTTTCGCTTTGTACCACCAGTGCCTTAATCATGCTGGCTTTGAGCGGCTGTGCGCAGCAGAAAACTGATGCTCAGCAAAAACTGAACGATCAGTCGGTGATGGCACTGAACTGGTTCCAGCAGTCAGGTGAATATCAGGCGCTGACCTATCAGGCATTCAACACCGCGAAAATGGCGTTCGATCAGGCACAGCCGCTGGCAGGCAAGAAGAAAGCCGTGGTGGTGGATCTGGATGAAACCATGCTCGATAACAGCGCGTACAGTGCGTGGCAGGTCAAAGCGAACAAGCCATTCGACAGCAAAACCTGGTCGGAGTGGACCGCAGCACGTCAGGCGACCGCGATTCCTGGCGCAGTGGAATTTGCTAACTACGTGAACACCCACGGCGGCACGATGTTCTACGTATCCAACCGTAAAACCAGCGAATACGCCGCCACGCTGGACAACATGAACCGTCTGGGCTTCACCGGCGCAAATGACCAAACCATGTTGCTGAGCTCTGACACCTCGAACAAGCAGGTGCGTTTTGACTCCATCAAAGCCGCCGGTTATCACATCGTATTGTTCGTCGGTGACAACCTGAACGACTTCGGCTCTGCGACTTATCACAAAGATAACGCCCAGCGCCGCGCCTTCGTGAACCAAAACCATCAGCAGTTCGGCACGCAATATATCGTCCTGCCTAACCCGTTGTACGGTGACTGGGAGAGCGGACTGGCGAAGGATTACAATAAGCTGACGCCGGAGCAAAAATTGTCCGTGCGGGAGCAGAATCTGAAGGCGTGGAGCGAGAAATAATAATTTTCTGCTTTAGAAAGCTGACAAATTCTCTCAATTGCGGATGCCGCGCAATCCGGCTTTCAAAACAGATTGAGAACGTTTCGGTTTCTTAATTGCAGTGTTCACTTAGCTAGCTGCCCCGAAACCGACCAAGAGAGGGAAGTGCTTTCCCTCTCTTGGATCTCTCCACGCTTTATTAAATACGCGCTATCGCCAGAACGAAGGACATGTTCTGGCACTTCCTCGTGTGGCGCAAATCCAGGCACTTCGTGCTCCCCTCACTCGGTCTTCGAGCCATTGGTCTCGAAGCCGCTTCGTTCAACTGGATTTTTGATCGCGCCTTCTCACCATTATTAAAAACAAAAACTAAGAAATCTAAACCAGGTGTTTTTTTTTGGAAATAATCCAAACAGGTGAAGTTGTGACCTAAAAAGCTTTGGCCACGTTCAAAAATCACGCCGGCACGAGAGGTGGAAAACCGCGCGTCTTTTTGCGCGGGTTGGAACCCGAGCGAAGGGCACCGCGCAGCGGCGGGATTTTGCGGCAATAGGAGGAGTTTCTGAAACAGAGCCAGGATGCATGGCACGTGTTTTAAAGAGCCCGGGGGTCTTGGGGGCGGTGGCGATACGCCGTCCCCCAAGTCGGTGTGGGCCGACGCCCACGGTTTTGACCTTAAAGCCGGTTTGGGCGACGAGCCCAAGCTCTTGAAGTTGAAATTAAAGAATCAACTCCATCCCCACATGCGGTATCCCATCCTCCTCATAAACTTCGGTGTACACCACAAACCCCAACTTCCCGTAAAACGCTTCTAAATGTGCCTGCGCTGAAATCGCCACGCGAATATCCGGCCAGTGTTTCTGGCATGAAACCAGTGCCCGCTCCATTAACTGATAGCCGAGCTTCAGCCTCCGCGCTGAAGGTGCCACAATCACCCGCCCGATCGCCACACCTTCTTCATGACGCAAAATTCGCGCATAGGCCGCCGGTTTGCCGTCGAGCCACGCGACGATATGACGGTTCTCGCCAGTCAGATCCTGGCCGTCGATGTCCTGGTAAACACAGGTCTGCTCCACGACAAACACTTCACTGCGCAATGCCAGAATGGCGTAAAGCTGTTGCGCGGTCAGCTCGCGATGGTGATAGTCCTGCCAGTCGATAGATGAAGATTCGGTCATGAATGCCTGCCCCGCCTTTGCCTGAAAACGCAGCTTTGTTGCTGCAAAAAAAAGAGATACCCCGGAGGATATCTCTTTTTATCATGCCTTATGAAAGGCTTCAGGCGGTTTTCTTCATCGGCTCAGTACGCACCGGCAAATCGCCTGCGGTAAAGTATTCCGTCGTGCTGCGCGGTAACGGCTGGCGACCACGGATTTTATCGGCAATTTTTTCAGCGATCATAATCGTCGTAGCGTTCAAATTACCGGTGATGATTTGCGGCATGATGGAAGCATCTACCACACGCAGGGCGTCGATACCATGAACGCGACCCTGGCCGTCGACCACCGCCATGTCGTCAGTGCCCATTTTACAGGTGCACGACGGATGGAACGCGGTTTCCGCATGTTCGCGGATAAACGCATCCAGCTCTTCGTCGGTCTGAACGTTTTCGCCCGGGCTGATTTCGCGCCCGCGGTAAGGGTCCAGTGCCGGCTGTGCCATGATTTCACGGGTGATACGAATTGCATCCCGGAACTCATGCCAGTCCTGCTCGGTCGCCATATAGTTGAACAGAATGCTCGGATGCTGACGCGGATCTTTCGATTTAACCTGCACACGACCACGGCTTGGTGAACGCATCGAACCAACGTGCGCCTGAAAACCGTGCTCTTTCACCGCGTTGCTGCCGTTGTAGTTAATCGCCACCGGCAGGAAGTGATACTGAATATTCGGCCAGGCAAACTCTTCACGGCTGCGGATGAAACCACCCGCTTCGAACTGGTTGCTCGCGCCCACGCCGGTGCCTTTGAACAGCCACTCGGCGCCAATCGCAGGCTGGTTATGCATCTGCAACGCCGGATAAAGCGACACCGGCTGTGTACAGCTGTATTGAAGATACATTTCCAGATGATCCTGCAAGTTCTCACCCACACCCGGCAGATCATGCACCACCGGGATTTCCAGACGTTTCAGCAATTCTGCCGCACCGACGCCGGAACGTTGCAGGATCTGCGGAGAGGCAATGGCTCCGCTGCACAGCAGGACTTCGCGTTTGGCGTTAGCCGTTTTGGCATTGTAGTCGTCGCCTTTGAAATAGCTGACGCCTACGGCGCGTTTGCCTTCAAACAGGATCCGGTCAGTCAGGGCATGCGTGACGATAGTCAGGTTGGCGCGCGGTTTGGCCTGATCCAGATAGCCACGGGCGGTACTGGCGCGACGGCCTTTTGGCGTCACGGTTCTGTCCATCGGCCCAAAACCTTCCTGTTTGTAACCGTTGAGATCGTCAGTCCGCGAATATCCTGCCTGCGCACCCGCTTCAATCATGGCTTCAAACAACGGATTATTGCCGTTTTTGGGTGTTGCGACGCTGACCGGCCCCTCGCCGCCGTGGAAGTCATTCGGGCCGATATCACGGGTTTCCGCTTTACGGAAATACGGCAGACAGTCGAGATAACTCCAGTCTTCCAGACCCGGCGCTGTCGCCCAGTTGTCGAAATCCATCGCGTTACCACGGATATAACACATCCCGTTAATCAGTGACGATCCGCCCAGACCTTTACCGCGTCCACACTCCATGCGGCGGTTATTCATGTGCGGTTCCGGGTCGGTTTCATACGCCCAGTTATAACGACGCCCCTGCAACGGGAACGCCAGCGCCGCAGGCATCTGCGTGCGAAAATCCAGACGATAATCCGGGCCACCGGCTTCGAGTAACAGCACGCTGACACTGCTGTCTTCGGTCAGACGGGTAGCGAGTACGTTGCCGGCAGAACCGGCACCGATGATGATGTAATCGTAATCCATTGAAATCTCCTCTGTTGCGGCGGATTAAAAGACTGAGCTGAATTCGCCCAGTTCGACCTGCACGGATTTGATTTGGGTGTAGTGTTCGAGCGTTGTGACGCCATTTTCGCGCCCCACGCCGGAATGTTTATAACCACCGACCGGCATTTCGGCGGCGGATTCGCCCCAGGTGTTGACCCAGCAAATCCCGGCTTCGAGTTTGTGGATCACGCGGTGCGCACGGTTGAGATCCTGCGTCACCAGACCAGCCGCCAGACCGTATTCGGTGTCGTTGGCGCGGCGGATCACTTCCTCTTCACATTCATACGTCAGGATGCTCATCACCGGCCCGAAGATTTCCTCACGGACGATCAGCATGTCATCGCGGCAGTCGGTAAAGACCGTTGGCGCAACGTACGCGCCTTTGGCGAATTCGCCAGTAGTCACGCGCTCACCGCCGGTCAGCAGGGTTGCGCCCTCGCGCTTGCCGCTTTCGATATAACGCAGTACGGACTCCATGTGCGCGAAGCTCACCAGCGGGCCAAAGTTGACGTTTTCATCCGTCGGATCGCCCATGCGGATACGCTGCACGCGTTCCACCACTTTGGCTTCGAACGCTTTTTGTAATGCTTTCGGGATGAACACGCGGGTACCGTTGGTGCAGACCTGACCGGAGCTGTAGAAGTTGGCCATCATCGCGATATCAGCCGCTTTATCCAGATCGGCATCTTCAAACACGATCAGCGGTGATTTACCGCCCAGTTCCATGGTGACTTCTTTCAGCGTGGAGGCCGATGCGCTGGCCATCACTTTCTTGCCGGTTTTGATGCCGCCGGTGAAAGAAACTTTGGCGATATCCGGGTGATCGGTTAACGCCTGTCCGACACTTGCCGCACCGGTGACGACGTTGAACACGCCGTCCGGCACACCGGCTTCGGTGTAGATTTCGGCGAGTTTTAGCGCAGTCAGCGAGGTGTTTTCGCTCGGTTTGAAGACCATGGCGTTACCGGCGGCCAGCGCCGGGGCAGATTTCCACAGGGCAATCTGAATCGGGTAGTTCCACGCACCGATACCGGCTACCACGCCCAGTGGCTCACGGCGGGTGTAGACAAAAGAGGAATCGCGCAACGGGATTTGCTGGCCTTCAATCGCCGGGATCAACCCTGCGTAGTACTCCAGCACGTCAGCGCCGGTGACGATATCCACCGCCAGCGTTTCGGAAAGCGCTTTGCCGGTATCGGCCGTTTCGATCGCGGCCAGTTCATCGTTGCGTTCACGCAGAATGTCCACCGCGCGGCGCAGAATACGTGAGCGGCTCATGGCGGTCATGGCCGCCCAGACTTTCTGGCCTTTTTGCGCCGCCTTCACCGCCAGACTGACATCCGCCTGCGTGGCGGCGGACAGCTGTGCAATCACTTCGCCATTGGCCGGGTTAATCGCGTCAAAGGTGTCATCCCCGGTGCTGTCCTGAAAACGTCCGTTGATATAAAGTTTTTGTTTGCCGTAGCGGGACATAATTCTCTCCTCGGTCTGTGCGGTCTGAAGGTTTTCTGCGCTATTACTGCTGAACCTGAATGAGTTGTGCTTCGATATGGCGGCGGGTGATTTTCATCGCCTCAGCGCGGTTAAATTCTTTACCGCTGAGCGCCCCGCGCAGCCACAGGCCGTCAATCAGGGCAGCGGTACTTTGCGCCGCCAGACGGGCCTCAGCCTTAGGCAGAAAACGTCTGAATTCAGAACATAAATTTGAATAGAGCCGGCGACTGTTGACCTGTTGCAGACGATACAGCTGCGGGTGATGCATACTGCTGGCCCAGAAGGCCAGCCAGGTTTTCATCGCCGCGCTGTTGGTCTGACTGTCGTCAAAATTGGCTTCTGCAATCGCATGCAGCCGCGCCGTCGGTGCGATATCCGTCAGCTGCGATAACCGCAGCTGCACCCCTTCTCCCAAATGACTGAGCAAGTAACGCATGGTCGCTTCCAGCAGCCCATTCTTGTCACGAAAGTAGTGACTGATGATGCCGTTGGAAACGCCGGCACGGCGTGCGATCTGCGAAATCGACGCATCATGCATCCCGACTTCGTTCACCGCGGCCAGTGTTGCCTCAATCAATTGCTGCCGTCTGATGGGCTGCATTCCTACTTTGGGCATGGGTCCGACTCCTGAAAATGAGCGGGCTGAAACGTACGAAAAAAACCACTTTTTTACGCTTTCGTTCAACCTTGTTAACGCTCTGACGTCACCTATTTAACTTTTTTTTGATTGAACGTTCAATTAAAAATGCATATATTTTATTACCAATACGTTAGTAATTTGTATGAATTTTGAGATGAATTAGAACCCATTTTATTGAAAATTAGAGAGTAATTAACAAATCAGGGGAAAAGATGGCGACTGCCGATACGACAGAAAAACATTCTGAGAAACCTCGCGATCAGCTTAACAAGGTGGTTTTCTTCACCTCAGCAGGTCTGATTTTAGCCTTCACATTGATGACCATTTTCTTCACCGAGTTATCGGGAAAATGGATAAGCCTCACTCTTAACTGGGTGTCCGCCACCTTCGGCTGGTATTACATGCTGGCGGCGACGCTGTACATCGTGTTTGTAGTGTTCATTGCCTGCTCGCGCTTCGGCTCGATCAAACTCGGTCCTGAACAATCCAAACCCGAATTCAGCATGATGAGCTGGGCAGCGATGTTGTTTGCCGCCGGGATCGGCATCGATCTGATGTTCTTCTCGGTCGCCGAACCGGTCACGCAGTATATGTTGCCGCCGGAAGGCAACGGCCAGACGCTGGAAGCGGCGCGACAGGCGATGACCTGGACGCTGTTCCACTACGGCCTGACCGGCTGGGCGATGTACGCGCTGATGGGAATTGCGCTCGGCTATTTCAGCTACCGCTATAACCTGCCGCTGACTATCCGCTCGGCGCTGTACCCGATTTTCGGCAAACGCATCAACGGGCCGATTGGACACAGCGTGGATATTGCGGCGGTGGTCGGTACGATTTTTGGGATCGCGACCACGCTGGGTATCGGCGTAGTGCAGCTGAATTACGGGCTGAAAGTGCTGTTCCACATTCCGGAGAACCTGACGGTTCAGGCGGCGCTGATCCTGCTGTCGGTCGTGATGGCGACGGTCTCGGTGACCTCTGGCGTGAATAAAGGTATTCGTATTTTGTCGGAACTGAACGTACTGCTGGCGCTGGGGCTGATCCTGTTCCTGCTGTTCTTCGGCAATACCGAGTTCCTGCTCAATGCGCTGGTACTGAACATCGGTGATTACATCAACCGGTTTATGGGAATGACGCTCAACACCTTTGCGTTTGACCGCCCGACCGAGTGGATGAACAGCTGGACCCTGTTCTTCTGGGCATGGTGGGTCGCATGGTCGCCGTTTGTCGGCCTGTTCCTGGCACGTATTTCCCGTGGCCGTACCATCCGCCAGTTCGTGCTGGGTACACTCATCATTCCGTTCGTCTTCACCCTGCTGTGGCTGTCGATTTTCGGAAACAGCGCGCTGTATCAGATACTTCACGGGAATCTGGATTTCGCTAACGAAGTGATTGCGCACCCTGAGCGCGGTGTGTACAGCCTGCTGGCGCAGTATCCGGGCTTTACGCTGAGTGCTTCAGTGGCGACTATTACCGGTTTGCTGTTTTACGTCACCTCGGCAGATTCCGGTTCGCTGGTACTGGGTAACTTCACCTCGAAGCTGGCGGACATCAATAACGATGCACCAAACTGGCTGCGGATCTTCTGGTCAGTCACCATCGGTGTGCTGACGCTGGGGATGTTGATGACCGATGGGGTATCGGCGCTGCAAAACACTACGGTGATCATGGGTCTGCCGTTCAGCTTTGTGATTTTCTTCATCATGGCCGGATTGTATAAATCGCTGCGGCTGGAAGATTATCGCCGCGCCAGCAATCAGCAATCGCTGGCACCGCTGCCGGCGACCAGCGATGCGGCGCTGAACTGGAAGCAGCGCCTGACGCGGGTGATGAATTATCCGGGCACCACACATACGCAAAAAATGATGGATACCGTCTGCCGCCCTGCGATGCAGGAAGTGGCGCAGGAACTGGTGCTGCGCGGTGCGAAAGTGACGTTTACCGAGCACGAGCCGGAAGAAGACGAGAAGATTAATCATCTGGAGTTGCAGGTGGCGCTCGGCGAAGAGCAGAACTTTATCTATCAGATCTGGCCGGTGCGTTACGCCGTCCCTGCGTTTACCTATCGCGCCCGGGCGGGTAAATCCAACTACTATCGTCTGGAGACGTTCCTGCTGGAAGGGACGCAGGGTAATGACCTGATGGACTTCACCAAACATCAGGTGATCAACGACATTCTGGATCAGTACGAACGTCACCTGAACTTCCTGCATATCAACCGCGAAGCACCAGGGAACACGCTGACGTTCCCGGAGTAAGTTTGATAAGTTAGGTAAAATACAAAACCCGCGAAATGCGGGTTTTTGTATTTTTATACAGACTATCTCAAAAATGCCAGCACCTTCTCCAGCAACAACTCCGGTTGTTCTTCGGCAATGTAATGCCCGCATGGGAGCGATTCGCCCTGCACGTTTTCGGCCACGTTTCGCCATTCCTCCAGCGGCTTGAAACACTGACCGACGGTGCCCTTTTCGCCCCACAGCACCAGCAGCGGGCAACTGATTTTGCGGCCCGCATTCAGGTCTTTCTCGTCATGTTGCAGGTCGATACTTGCCGATGCGCGGTAGTCCTCGCAAATTCCGCGCGCCGTTCCATCAAGTTGCAGACAACGCAGATAATCTGCGTAAGCTTCTTCGGTGAAAGGCTGCATCCCGGCGCTGCGGCTGCCCATCACGCTGCGCAGATACTGCGCCGGATCGGCGGTGATCAACATTTCAGGCAAGGGTGCCGGGCGGATCAGAAAGAACCAGTGCCAGTAGGCGCGGGCGAACGTTTCATTGGTTTGCCGGTACATAGAAAGCGTCGGGGCGATATCCATCAACACCAGTTGTTTCACCGCCTGCGGATGATCCAACGCCAGACGATGCGCCACGCGGGCACCGCGGTCATGGGCGATAACGCTGAAGTGACTGAAACCCAGCGCGGCCATGAGTTCCAGCTGGTCCTGCGCCATTTCACGCTTGCTGTAACGAAGATGATCTGCGTCTGGTTCAGGCTTACCGCTGTCGCCGTAGCCGCGTAAATCGGCCAGTACGACGGTGAATCTCGGGGTGAGGTAAGGCGCGACCCGATGCCAGATCGCCTGCGTTTGCGGATGACCATGCAACAGCAGCAGAGGCTCGCCCTGTCCGGCGATGCGATAAGCAATTTCGGTGCCGCTGACCTTCATCCGGCCTTGGGTAAAATGTTCAAACATGGGTTTTCTCCTTTTTCATCCATCTTAGTGGATGACGGTGCGGCAACAAGGCCGCAAATGAAGATCGCCGGTTCACGATCCGTGTTTTGAGTCACCACACTCAGGCCATTGCCTGATAACCACTAAGTTTGCGACGCTGGCATTATCCATTCGATTCATCAGGGCAATGAAATGACGCCAAAAACGCTGTATGAAAAACACATCGACAGCCATACCGTCCGCACGCTGGATGACAAAGGCCACGTGCTGCTTTACATCGACCGGCAGGTGATTAACGAGTACACCAGCCCGCAGGCATTCAGCGGACTGCGCGATGCAGGTCGTCGCGTGTGGCGGCCGGAAACGTCGCTGGCGGTGGTGGATCACGTGAACCCTACAGCGCCGCTGCGCACGCGTCAGATGCCCGACGCCGGTGGCGCGCGTCAGGTTTCCTATCTGGCCGAAAACTGCGCAGAGTTTGGCATTGAGCTGTTCGATATTTTGGATAAGCGTCAGGGAATTGAACACGTCGTCGCGCCTGAGCAGGGTTTTATTCTGCCAGGCATGGTGATCGCCGCCGGTGACAGCCATACCACGACTTACGGTGCTTTAGGCGCGTTCGGATTTGGCATCGGCACATCCGAAATTGAACATCTGCTGGCGACCCAGACGCTGGTGTATAAACGTCTGAAAACAATGCGGGTGACGGTGAAGGGCAAGCTTAATCAGGGCATTACCGCAAAAGACGTGGTGATGGCTATGGTGGCGAAAATCGGTGCGGCAGGTGCGACCGGTTACGCCATCGAATTCTGCGGTCCGGGCATCGATACGCTCAGCGTCGAAGGCCGCATGACCATCTGCAACATGGCGGTAGAAGCCGGGGCGCGCGGCGCCTTTATGGCTCCTGATGACAAAGTGTTTGCTTACCTGAAAGACAAACCCCGCGCCCCGAAAGGCCAACAGTGGCAGGAAGCGACAGATGTATGGCGTCAGTTGCACAGCGACGCAGATGCGGTGTTTGACAGCGAGGTCAGCCTCGAAGCACAGGACATTGCGCCGATGGTCAGCTGGGGCACCAGCCCGGATCAGGCGCTGGCGATAAGTGGTCAGGTTCCCGACCCGCAAAGCGAGCCCGACGCCTCTCGACGCAAAGATTTGCAGCGCGCGCTCAATTATATGGGCCTGCGCGCCGGTCAGGCGCTTAACAGCATCAAAATCAGTCATGCATTTATCGGCTCCTGCACAAATGCACGCATCGAAGATTTACGCGCTGCCGCTGTGGTGGTGCGCGGTAAAAAAGTCGCACCTGCCGTTCGGGCGATGATCGTTCCGGGCTCAAGTCAGGTTCGCGCACAGGCGGAAGAGGAAGGTCTGGCAGACGTGTTCATTGAAGCCGGTTTTGAGTGGCGGCAATCGGGCTGCTCGATGTGTCTGGCAATGAATGATGACGTACTCTCGCCCGGCGATCGCTGCGCATCCAGCACCAACCGTAATTTTGAAGGGCGTCAGGGCGCGGGCGCACGCACCCATCTGATGAGCCCGGCAATGGTGGCAGCCGCCGCCATTTGTGGCCACCTGACTGATGTGCGTGACGTAAAAGGAGAAGATTATGCAGGCGTTTAACGTACTGAGCGGTGTGGCTGCGCCCTTCCCTGCGGCCAACGTTGATACCGATGTGATCATGCCAAAACAGTTTCTGAAAGGCATTGACCGCAACGGGCTGGATCGCGGCGTATTTTTCGATCTGCGCTTTCTGGCCGATGGCTCGCCGGATCCGGCTTTTATCCTCAATCAGACTGACTGGCAGCAGGCGAAATTCTTGCTGGTCGGGCCGAACTTTGGCTGCGGTTCCAGCCGCGAACACGCAGTATGGGGGCTGAAGCAACTGGGCATTCGGGCGCTGATTGGCACCACCTTTGCCGGGATTTTCTTCGATAACTGCCAGCGCAACGGCGTGCTGACGGTGCAACTGAGCCCGGAGCAGTGGTCGCAGATTGCAAAAGAGGTGGCTCAGGCGGACAAAAACGACATTACCGTCGATTTACTGGCGCAGACCATCAGCCTGCATGATGGTAAAGAAATCGCGTTTAACATTGATGAGCTGAGTAAAACTTCGCTGCTTAACGGTCTGGATGCGGTGGGAAACACGTTGCGTTACAGCGAGGAAATTCGTGAGTTTCAGCGGTCACACCTGCAACGTAACCCGTGGCTGGCGTGAGATGAAATGTGTTTCAGCCGAGTAAATGGCTGAAACGCTGATGCAGGAATTCGACGCAGACCCGCAGTTTTGCCGATTCCGCCAGCCGTGTGGGGTACACCGCCCAGACGCTGGCGGGCTGGGAAAACTGCGGCAATATCTGCACCAGTTCGCCCTTTTCAATGTAAGGCCGGACATCCCACTCTGAGCGTAAAATGATGCCCTGATGCTCCAGCGCCCACTGCAACACCACTTCGCCGCTGTTGGACGAAAGCGCCCCTTTCACTCTGACGCGCTGCTCCTCATTGCCTTCGGTCAGTAACCAGATACCAAAGGGATTATCCCGTTCTTTGAGCACCAGACATTGATACTGCGCCAGCGCAGTCAGCGATTCGGGCTCGCCGTGCGCGGCCAGATAGGCCAGTGATGCACACAAGACGCGTTGATGTTGCGCCAGTTTTTTACCGATGTGCTGTTCGGGAATGTCATCACCCACCAAAATTTCCAAATCGATGCCTTCCGCGACCAGATCCACCACCCGGTCAAACAAATCCAGACGCAGATTAAGTTGCGGATAACGCCGTGCCAGCTCCGCTACAGCTGGTGCGACATGGCAGCGCCCAGCGGCGGGCGCGTTCGCCTTCTTCAGTCAGACGTACACCACGGGTGGAACGGTGCAGCAGCCTGGCGTTCAGCGTTTCTTCGAGGATCTGAATCCGCTTGCTGACATAAGCCGGAGACTGCCCAAGCTCCGTTGCCGCCGCGGCAAAACTTTGCTTATTCACCACCGCCAGAAAGACCCGTAAATCCTCCGCCAGCGGTAGCCGATCCCGTTCACTGTTCATGGTCAGAATCCGAAAGCATTTTCGTTAAATCTTTCCGCCCGGTGAACATCGGTGCTTTTTACGCCCGCAATATCCATTTTCTCCTGCGCTTCCTCGATGTCCTCTTCATCAATTTCCAGCGACTCCTGATCGTGGCCTTCCTGAGGTGTCAGCGCCAGTTCGACCATAATCGGGAAGTGATCCGAGCCCATAAATTCCAGACGGTGCAGGTCAATGAGAGTGAAATGTTTGCTGTGGAAAACGTGATCCAGCGGCCAGCGCAGGAACGGATAGCTGGCGTGGAAAGTGTTGTACATGCCACGGCCGCGACGTGGATCGAGCAGGCCACTCACTTTCATAAACAGACGCGTGGTGCGCGACCATGCAACGTCGTTCAGATCGCCTGTCACAATCGTCGGATAAGTGGCTTTCGCGGCGGTATGCCCGACGGCGATCAGTTCGCCGTCGCGGTCGGTGGATTCATCCGCTTCCGTCGGGCTGGGTGGCATCGGGTGCAGACAGTGCATTACCACCTGTTCACCGGACGCCAGTTCGGCGCGAAAATGCATTGAGGGAATATCCTCCGCTACCAGAAACTGGATCTGCGCATCGTGCAGCGGCAGACGCGAGTAGACGTGCATACCGTAGAGATTATCCAGCGGGCAGCGCAGGCTGTGCGGGTAATCCGGCTCAAGCGGTGCCATCTGATCTTCCCACCACTGATCGGTTTCCAGCAGCACGACGATATCGGGCTTATTTTTCTGGATCAGGCTGAGTAATTTATCTGCCTTACGGTTGGTGGTCAGGACGTTGCTGTTGATGATTTTGATACGGGAATGTCCGTTCGGCGGTGTCTTTTTGACCTGAAACGGATACAAGCGCGTATACGGCAAAATCCACCAGCTCTGATAGAGCATGCAGGCCACCGTCAGCACGACGGTGACGGTCGCAACCGGACCGCCAAACGGCAGAATAAACAGTTCGGTCAGCAGGAAAAGTAAACATAAAGACGCCATTTGCAGACGGGGGAAATCCCACACCCGCACCCACCAGCGTTGATTTTTGGAAAGAGGCAGCAGCGTCAAAAAGGTCATGATGACCGTCAGTACGCAGACTGTAATGCGAAATGCTTCCATGGGTAATCGGCCCTGATAAAAGAATCATCAATTTTAGTTGTTGGCAGATTGTGACTTAAAAGATAGGGAACAACCAGAAGGATATCGCCACCTTTTCCTGAGATTAGAAAGAGGTGGCGAGGTGACACGGTCTTTATTTCGCCGGTGCAGCCTGATCGGATACATGACACCAGTTATGCTGCTGGACAATGCCGCCGTCCGGCGACGTATAGCCTATGCAGCCGAGGATGGTGTCGTACAGTTTTTCATGGAAAGCGGGTTTCTTCTCAGCGGCCATTTTTTGCAGCTGTTCGAAACTGGCTTTGTTCTGGTCGTTGGCGAGGAATTTATCCGATGCCCAGACCATGATCGGCACTGTACGCTGCTCTATCGGAGCGTGATCGCGCGGCGTACCGTGAAAATGCATGCTTTTCGAAATCGATTCACCGTGATCGGAGGCGTAGAACACGATGGCATTCTTGTCACGCAGCTGGTCAAAGACCTGCGACAGGAAGTAATCGGTGTAAAGCAGCGAGTTATCGTACGCGTTGATCATTTCCTGAGTGGAGCAGGAATCGTCAATGCCCATACATTCCGGCTGGTATTTAGCGAATGAACGCGGATAGCGGTCGGAGTAAAGATAATGTGAGCCTTTGGTGTGCAGGATGATCAGATGCTTACCCTTCGGATGGTTGGCCATCGAATCTTTCATCTCATCCACCAGCAGCATGTCATCCACCGGTTTACCGGCGTTACGCTTCTCGGACGCAATATTTTCACGTAAGGAGTAATCATCCGCTCGGGTTTTGTTATAGAACCAGGCTTCGCTCTGCATGGAATACAGCTCCGAGCTCCAGCCTTTGCTTTTGAGCACCGAGAACACATTGGCTTCTTTCAGCGTACGCTGTGGCGCTTCGGATGCCCCGCCTTCACGCACAAACATGCAGCGCAGTGAAAGTTTGGTGGCGGTATCGCAGGAATACCCCTCAAGCGCGACGAGATTTTTCTCTTTATCGAGATGCGGCGTGTTGTCGCGATCGTAGCCGTACAGCCCCATGTGGTCGCGACGTGCACTTTCGCCAATCACAAAGACCACGTACATATCTTTGGCATCTGCCGGTTCGGTATAGGTGAAATGTTTGGCCGGATCGAACAAGTTTTTAGTGTCTTCGGCCTGACTGTAGCTGCTGTAAACGTACAGTCCGAGCGCGGAGAGCCAGTTAGACGGAGAGTAAGTGCCGGCCACTACGCCGCCGTAGCTGGCCATCATGCGATTATTCACCACGTCATGGCGGTCCTGCACTTTGCCCATCATCTGCAACGGCAAATAGCACAACAGACCGGAGACGATCAGCAGAACGATTTTCACCGCCAGCGTTTTCGGGGTGGTTTGTCTGAGAGCCGCACCGGGCATGTTGCACAGCCATAGCAACAGAACGGGGATCAGGCTGACCAGAAGCGTCCAGACGATGAAATGGGTACCGATGGATTCTTTCGATAAATCGATGGAGTCGGAGGCCAGCGCTGCCGCCAAAATACCGTAACCGATATCGACGTTGAACAGAATCATGTAGTAGCTGGCCGCGGCGGAGGAAATCACCACCACGCTCATCAGTACGCGGAACACCGTTTTCCCACTTAACGACAGCAGCACACAGAGGAAATACACCAGTGCAAAGGCCGCCAGCATTTCAACGGCAATCGACAACGCGTTGTCATAGTGCAACTGAGAGTAACGTCGGAAGAAAATTGGAAGGTTAAGCAGGATCCCAAGATAAAGCGCAATGAACAGAAAAATGCTCTGTTGCGAAAGTAATCGTAATTTTTGCATTGGTAATAAATGGCTCTTTGGTGAGTCTGTTTACGTCGTAATGACCGCTCGTGCCGGAGGATTGAACCCACTCCTTAGGATTATTCAGACTCCGGGCCGCGTATTTTCGTTCAAACTGATTGGTATCTTCCAATGTGATAATGTAACAGAATTAACGAAACCTTTATCTTTCAATGATATAAACCAGATGATTTTCTTACGCGCCCTGCCAGTTTCTTACATTTATAGAGAAACTATTGAGAAAGCTTGTGAACTTCACGTGGGAAAGTCAGCGTAAACCGTGTTTCGCCCTCCGCCGAACTCACCACCCGAACGCTCCCCTGATGCAGCGCCATAATGGCTTGTACGATGGACAACCCCAGGCCGCTGGAGCTGCCACCTTCGCTGCGTGAAGCATCGGCGCGATAGAAGCGATCGAACAGTTTGCCGAGCTTTTCTGACGGGATCGGATCGCCCTGACTTATCACATGGATATCCATTCCATTGGCGTACGGTTCGGCACGAACAACAATGGGTGTACCCTGGTGCGCATACCGCACGGCGTTGGCGACCAGATTGCTCAGCGCACGCTGGAACAAAATGGCGTCGGCGTACAAAACCCCCTCCCCCGCGCTGTGCAGCGTCATTTCGCGCTCTTCCGCCAGACCTTCAAAGTATTCCTGAATCCGCGTCATTTCCGCTGAAACATCAATACTGGTGATAGTCAGAACCGAACGCGCATCGGTTGCCCGCGCCAGGAACAGAATATTTTCGACCATGCGCGAAATACGCTCCAGCTCCTCCATATTATTGGCCAGCAGCGTTTCGTATTCCTCGGTGCTGCGCGGCTGATAGAGCGCCACCTGACAATGTCCCATCAGTGCGCCCACCGGCGTGCGGATCTCATGCGCCAGATCGGCGGAGAATTGCGTCAGACGCTGATATCCTTCTGCCAGCCGTTCGAGCATGTCGTTAAATGAATAGATTAGCTGCTGCAATTCCTTCGGTGCATTGTCACTGCTAAGACGCGTGGACAGACTGGCGGGATGGATTTTCGTCGCCTCCAGCGCCATGTGCCGCAGCGGCCGCAATCCGCGGCGGATCACCACATAACCGAGCGCGGCAATCAGCAGATAAGCAAACAACACTGCGCCGGTGATTTCCCAGCGGAACGTCTGCAACATCCGCGCTTCGCCGGTCATGAAGTGCGCGGCGGTAATCTCCACCGTACGGCCATCCTGAATTTTGACGGCTGCGCGGGCAAAGCGAACCGGCGTGTCGTCGGGGGCGGAAAGCGTGTGAACGGTGCTCAGCGTTAACGGCTGGCCGTCCGGTACCGGCGCGACCGGTGGCAACACAAGGCGCGACGGATTGACATTGATAATCGGCGGTTCATCGCTCAGACGGAAAGTCAGGATATCCCGCTCATTACCGAGCATGTTTTCGAACAGACCGGGATTATGGCTGAGCTGAGAAAGTGGAAACTCACTGGCCAGCAGATGACGGAAATACTGAACGCGCCCGCTCACCTGATAATCGGCGCGGCGAACCAGTTCATTTTCCAGCGAGTAATAGAGATAAACGCCCACGGCGCTCACCACCAGAGACGCCAGCAGCGCAAACAGCAGCGTGGCGCGCAGCGTCAGAGACATCGCGCGTTGCGGTTTTTTCTGCTCAGTCATGACGCACTTCGCAGACGTAGCCTATCCCACGCACGGTGTGAATCAGTTTAACGTCAAAGGCGCGGTCGATTTTCGCGCGCAGGCGTTTGATTGCCACGTCCACCACGTTGGTATCGCTGTCAAAATTCATGTCCCACACCTGTGAGGCAATCATGGTGCGCGAAAGCACTTCGCCCTCGCGGCGCATCAGCAAATGCAACAGCATAAATTCCTTATTCGTCAGCGCAATGGTCTGATCCTGACGCGTTACGCGTCGACGCAGCAGGTCGAGACTGAGATCGGCAACACTATAGATATCCGGCTCACGGGCGGCGGGACGACGCAGCAACGTGCGAATACGCAACACCAGTTCGGTGAAGGAGAAAGGTTTGATGAGGTAATCGTCCGCGCCCAGCTCCAGGCCGTGAATGCGGTCCTGTACTTCGTCGCGCGCGGTCAGAAACAGCACCGGCACATCGCTTTTCTTGCGCAGCACTTCCATCACCTGCCAGCCGTCGAGCCCCGGCAGCATCACGTCGAGGATCACCGCGTCATAACCGTCCTCGAGCGCCAGAAACAGCCCGTCGGCGCCGTTGCGCGCCAGATCTACGCTGTAACCCGCTTCGGTCAGCCCTTTCTTCAGGTAATCGCCTGTGCTGACATCATCTTCTATTACCAGTATCCGCATTCAGGCCCTCATTGCCGCACGACCATTCCCCCAGAGAATGATTCCAGAGAAGTTTATCAGTTTCGTCAGACACCTTTGATGACAATTTTGTCATCAACTTGTCATCTGCCAATCCCGGTTTATCGTCCACTCTTAATGAAGTCATTCATCACTGGCACCCTCAGTGATTCCTCTACCCGAATGAAAATATGTAAGAAACTGGAGAGATAAACATGAATACACCAACACGCCTTGCAGGTCTTTTACTCGGTTCGCTGCTGATGTGCAGCGGGATGACATCCGCCTTTGCGGCTGACAACGTCATCAAGCCAACGCGCGGAACCATTGAATCCGTAAATAATTCTTCGATGCAGGTTACTACCCGACAGGGCGAAAAGCTGGACGTTAAGCTGACCGATCAGACCAAAATCAACGCCGTGACCAAAGGCCAGATCAGCGACATCAAGGCGGACAGCTTCATCGGTACCGCAGCTGTTCCGCAGGCCAACGGCACGCTGAAAGCACTGGAAGTTCATGTATTTGCGCCAAGCCTGCGCGGCAGCGGTGAAGGTTTCAACCCGTTTGAATCCGCCGATGGCAAAATCAACACCATGACTAACGGCACCGTCGGCAAACTGGTCAACGCCAATGGCCGCACGCTGACCGTGAAATATCATGACGCGGAAAAAACAGTTGTCGTTCCTGACGATGTACCGGTGGTTCTGCTGGCGCCGGGCGATCGCAGCCTGCTGAAACCGGGCACTAAAATCGTGCTGTTCGCGATGAAAGACGACAAAGGTGCACTGGTTGCCCGTGGTATCGCTGCCGGTAAAGACGGCGTCGCGCCACCGATGTAACCCTTAGCGCTTACGCCGGCGGGCCGTGTCTGTCAGTCGGCGTAAGTGGTTTTTGAAGAACTGCGCAGGGTGAAACCTCCCTCTTTCACTTTGCGCAGTTTCTCATTACGCAGGAGCTTATCCGTGAAATCTCAACCCTCCCCGCTGCGTACGTCAAATTCAACTATTCATCTGTCGAAAAAAAAGCGTCCTTTATCGAAAAAAAAACGCATTCATTCCTGGCCGGTTCGCATTTGCCACTGGATCAACCTGCTGGCGATGATTGGCATGGTGATGAGCGGCTGGGGAATTTATAACGCCGACCCGATTTTCCCGTTTACCTTTCCGCAAAGCACCACGCTCGGCGGATGGCTGGGCGGCAATATTGCCTGGCATCTGGCGGTGATGTGGCTGATGGCGGCCAACGGCCTGTTTTATATGTTGTGGGGGATTTTTACCGGCCACTTCAAACGTGACTTTTTCCCTTTTTCGCCACGTACCGTCTGGCGCGATACCGTCCGCGCCCTGACGTTCCACCTCCCGCATAAGCTCGGCCAGTACAACGCGGTGCAGAAACTGATGTACGTTGGCGTGCTTCTGCTGGGCGTATTACTGGTGCTCTCGGGGTTATCCATCTGGAAACCGGTGCAGTTCAGCGGTCTGGTGTGGTGGTTTGGCGGCTTTGATATCGCCCGCTATGTCCATTTCTTTGCCATGAGCGGCGTGATGTTGTTCGTGGTGGTTCACGTGGTCATGGTGTTGCTGGTGCCGAAAACCTTTGTCGCCATGATTACCGGCGGTAAAAAAATCAGTACGGAGGAAAGCGCTGATGAGTGATAAATCAGACCGCCCAAAAATCATTATCGAACCCGATCAGCGCAAGCAGCTGGTGAACATACAGCGCCGTTTATTGCTGCGCTCCGGTCTGACGCTGGGGGCGGTATCAATGCTGACCGGCTGTAATTTGCAGGATGGTGATCAGGTCGACAAAGTTTTGTGGGCGATGTCCCGCTGGAATGACCGCGTGCAGGGCTGGCTGTTCAGCGGCCAGAAGCTGGCACAAACCTATCGTGAAGATCAGATAACCACGCCGTTCCGCTTCAATGCGTTCTACCCGGAATACAATGTGCCGGAGATCGACATTCCCAATTACCGGCTGGAAGTTTCCGGTCTGGTGCAGAAAAAAGCCTCGTGGACGCTGGAACAGTTGCAGCGCCTGCCGCAGGAGAGCCAGATCACCCGCCTGATTTGCATCGAAGGCTGGAGCGTCATCGGCCAGTGGAAGGGCGTCCCGCTGAAAACTTTTTTGCAGCACACCGGCGCAGACCTCACGGCGAAATACGTCGGATTCAAATGCGACGACCGTTACTATTCCAGCATCGATATGGCCACGGCCTTGCATCCGCAAACCATACTGGCACTGGATTTTGGTGGCAAACCACTGCCACCGGATTTCGGCTATCCGCTACGTCTGCGTATGCCGACCAAACTCGGCTTCAAAAACGCCAAACATATCGGCGCTATTTTTGTCACCAATGAGAATCCGGGCGGTTACTGGGAAGATCAGGGGTATAACTGGTTTAGCGGGATTTGAAGTAAGGAGAAATCCCAGACATAAAAAAACCGCTCAAGTGAGCGGTTTTTCATTTTCGAATTGGCGTAACGTTAAACGTTACTCAATCTCGAAGAATTAGAAGCTGTAACCAACGCCAGCGATCCAGGTGCCAACATCAACACTGCGGATACGGGACTGTTCGTAGGAAACATCCAGAGCAACGTTCTGGATTGGGTTGAACTGCAGACCAGCGCCGTAAGATACGCCGTAGTCGCTGTTGTCAAATTTCTGACGGTTTGCAGTAGATGCAGCGTTATCGTTCTGCTGGAATTTACCGTAGCCCACACCTACAACACCGTAGATGGAAACCCAGTCAGCCAGACGATAAGCAGGACCTGCAGTCAGACCGTAGTATTGTGCTTTACGGTAGTCACCAGAAGCCGGAGTGCTGTCATCCTGGATATAGGTGAATGAACCGATAACGCCCAGTGGGTTGTTGTCTTCTTCCCAACGGTATTTCAAGTTGAAGCCGTTTGCTTTGTTAGCAACGCCTTGCATATCACCCTGAGCGTAACCAGCGGTTACGGTGCTGGTGTCAGCGAATGCGCTTGTTGAAACGCCCAGTGCTACTACGCAAGCTAATGCGGAAAGACATGCAATTTTTTTCATAAACCACCTCAAAATGGGAAACCAAAGTAACCTTCACGTTTGAAAATATAACAAAAACCAGCGTGAAACTCTGCCTTAATATAGATGTCCAAAGCACTCTATCGTGTAACATAAAGTTTCCAACAGGGTATATCTTATTAATTTTATTGTGATTTTCGTCACCAAAACTATAAGAAAAACTTATTGAACTTTTTGAGATTAGCAGATAATTCCTAAAATTTTGGGCAAAAAATCGACATCTTTTTGCAACATTTCCGAAATTTTAAGATTTTTTTCGAAAACTCTCACTCCGAAAAAAACTTTTTTCACTGATTTTTTCTTCCCCCATTTCCCTCTACACTGACTGTGCTTTACCTTTCTTTTCAAAACTATAAATCTGAAGATTTTCGATTAAATGGATCACCTAAAAAGGCGCAATGGATGACACAGTCTGATAAAAAGCCGCAGATCGCTCTGCCCGCTGATGAACATAACAACAGCCCGCCGTTGCCGGCTTTACCTAAAAAAGCCTCTCCTCTGGTTGCGATTCTGTTGCTCCTCATCGCTATGCTCTCACTACAGGGCGGTGCTTCACTGGCGAAAACCTTGTTTCCGGTCGTCGGGCCTCAGGGCGTGACGGCGCTGCGTCTGGGCCTTGGCTCTATTCTGTTGCTGCTTTATTTCCGCCCGTGGCGCTTTAAAATGCGCGGCGGCAATTTTCGCGCCCTGCTGATGTACGGACTGGCGCTCGGTTGCATGAACTACAGTTTCTATCTGGCGTTGCGCACCGTGCCGCTCGGCATTGCCGTTGCGCTGGAGTTTACCGGGCCGCTGGCCGTCGCGATGTTCTCATCACGCCGTCCGGTAGATTTCGTCTGGGTGGCGCTGGCCGTGGCCGGATTATTGTTCCTGCTGCCACTTGGCCAAAGCGCGGGCGGTGTGGATCTCAAAGGTGCCTGCTTTGCGCTGATCGCCGGTGCCTGCTGGGCCATCTATATCCTTGCCGGACAGCGTGCAGGTAGCAGCTACGGGCCTGGGACGGCGGCGATGGGCTCGGTGATCGCCGCGATTATCTTCTTCCCGATTGGCGTCGCGCAGGCGCATACCTCTATCTTTACCTGGGAAATCCTGCCGCTGGGGTTGCTTATCGCCCTGCTCACCTCCGCCATTCCTTATTCACTCGAGATGATGGCGCTGACCAAGCTGCCCGCCAAAACCTTCGGAACGCTGATGAGCATGGAACCGGCAATGGCCGCGCTTTCCGGGATAATCTTCTTAGGGGAATTTCTGACGGCTTATCAATGGCTCGGTCTGGCGGCAATTATTGCGGCGTCGGCGGGTTCGACGCTGACCCTCCAGCGTAAAACCAAAATCGAAACGGTGGACGTACCGGGGAATAATCCGTCGGGTAAATAGCATTCATCACCCTGCACAAAAAAACCACGATTCACCGCGTGGTTTTTTCCTTTTTAATCAAGCCACTAAAAATTACTTTCGCTTATTTCACTTATTTTCATCATTTCCTGCATCCAAAAGCAGGGAGTCATTCGTATGTACTGATGTGAGGCAAGACCTTACCTACTCAACATACGAAGGACACCATCATGAAAACATTACTCCGTACCGCAATCTGTGCATCTCTTCTGCTGAGCACCGCGTCAATGGCTGCAATGATGTCGCAAAACACCACCATGGTGGGTGGCGCTGAGATGTATCCGTCCAAAAATATCGTAGAAAATGCCCTGAATTCTAAAGACCACACCACGCTGGTCGCCGCAGTGAAAGCTGCCGGTCTGGTGGATACGTTGCAAAGCAAAGGCCCGTTCACCGTGTTTGCGCCAACTAACGCCGCGTTTGCCAAACTGCCCGCCGGCACCGTCGATAATCTGGTGAAACCAGAAAACAAAGCCACGCTGACCAGCATCCTGACCTACCACGTGGTGGCGGGTAAGTATGAAATGAAGGACCTGGAAAAACTGCTGAAAAAAGGCAACGGCGCCGCAGAGCTGAAAACCGTTAACGGCCAGCCGCTGTGGATTATGAACAACGGCCCGCACAATATTCAGCTCAAAGATGGCAAAGGCAATATCGCCAATATCAGCACTTATGACGTTCAGCAGAAGAACGGTGTGATCGATGTTATCGATACCGTCCTGATGCCTAAATAATACCGACTATACTGAGAGCTGGATTTCCTTATGAAACAGCATCTCAGACAGTCAGGACGGGCGAATGCATGACCCTTTGTTAAATACGCCAGCACCAGATAAAGCGCTGGAAGTACAGCGTGAGCTAATGAGCGCCATGGCCGTTGGCGACCGTCAGGCATTCGAACAGCTTTACCGTTTGACCTCCCCGAGGCTTTTCGCCGTCGCATTACGTATGCTGCGGCGGCACGCCTGGGCGGAAGAAGTATTGCACGACAGCTACATCACCGCGTGGAACCGGGCGGCGTCTTACAACCCCGCCCTCAGTTCCCCGATGACCTGGCTCACCCACATTGTCCGCAACCGCGCCATCGACTGGATGCGCGGACGCGACAACCAGACAGACGAACTGGACGACAGCGTGGCGGACCGTTACGTCGAACAAAGTGATGAGCCCCTGGAGCGTTTGCAGCAGGACAGCGATGCCAAAATTCTGGCCAACTGTCTGGCGCACCTTCCCGCAGAACAAAGACAAAGCCTGATCCTGGCCTATTATCAGGGTCTGTCTCATGGCGAGGTCTCATCTCATTTACAACAACCCCTGGGGACGATCAAAAGCTGGATCCGTCGCGCCCTGGAACACTTAAAGAGCTGCGTCGGATTATGAAAAGCAGAAGCCATTATCATGCTGCACTCGCGGCTGAATATGCGCTCGGCACCTTGCGCGGCGCAGCAAAAATTCAGTTCGAGCAAAAAATGCGTGACGACCCTGAACTGGCGGCCGAAGTGGCCCGCTGGCAGGAAGCCTTCACTCAGCTGGATAACCAGATTGTCCCGGTGATCCCCCCAGCCTCGGTGTGGAAACGCATCCGGCATAATCTGGATCTCCAACCGGTTAAACGCACGGTAACACCGAAAACGCACGTTCGCGGTTATCTCGGCTGGGCGCTGGCCGCAGGTCTTGCAGCATTGCTGCTGATCCCGCGTCTGCTGGTGCAACCTGCCGCGCCACTGCCGGTAGCCATACTTGCCAGCAGCACCGGTGCTCAGGGCGGGCAATGGGTGGTAAGCGCTGACATGAGCACGCGCAGCCTGATGCTGACGCCGCTGAATGCCCAACGCGTGGCGGCAGACCGCAGCCTTGAACTCTGGGCTATTGCTCCGGGGGGCAAACCGCAATCGCTCGGGTTACTCAATACTCAGCAACCGACACAGCTCACGCTGGCCGCCAAAATGCCGGATCCCGGCTTTACGCTGGCGATCAGTGTTGAACCGCACGGTGGCTCTCCGATCGGTCACCCGACCGGCGCGGTACTCTACAGCGGGGCTCTGGCACTCTGACAGTAGAAATTTAAGTCAGTCAATTTCATCAATAATCAACGGCGGGGAATATTTCCTCCGTTGATTATTGATAAGGCTGGATATTATGGGGCAAATAATCATTCGCAGGTGTTAATATTTCTCATTCTCTTAACCGTACTTCAGAAATATATATCCCCACACGTCATGTAACATTCTTAAATATTTCATACTGATTGCGCTAGAATATTTTCCTCCCTTCAGGAATATTCCTATCCACCTTTAAAATCAGCGTGATAGGTTTATTACAACTGTCCGTGATGCATTATTTGGCACACGCTATCAGAACGATAGGAACGACTTTCCTGCAAAACTGAGATTTATAGCTATACTGGATCCAGTTACGAAA
The DNA here is from genome assembly GCF_965118895.1 of Rahnella inusitata. Lineage (GTDB taxonomy): Bacteria > Pseudomonadota > Gammaproteobacteria > Enterobacterales > Enterobacteriaceae > Rahnella > Rahnella inusitata_A. The sequence continues at coordinate 20,161 of NZ_CBCPJJ010000004.1, read as the reverse complement.
CAAAGTCATTTATAACAACTCAATGAAGAGGATATCTATTATGAGTACAGCCAAACTGGTCAAAACGAAATCTTCTGAACTCATTTATACACGCAACGATGTAGATGAAAGTGTAAAACTGGATACGATCAAAGTGTTGAACCGTCTGGTAACTGAGTTTATCGATCTGTCGCTGATCACCAAGCAGGCGCACTGGAACATGCGTGGCGCTAACTTCATCGGCGTACATGAAATGCTGGATGGATTCCGTACTGCGATCACTGAGCATCAGGACACTATCGCAGAACGTGTCGTGCAGTTAGGCGGCGTTGCGCTGGGTACCGTGCAGGTGGTTAACGATAAAACGCCACTGAAAAGTTACCCGACTAACATTCATACCGTGCAGGAACACCTGAAAGCACTGGCAGAACGTTACGCCGTGGTCGCGAATGATACGCGTAAAGCGATCGGCGAAGTGGAAGATGAAGACACCGCAGATATATTCACCGCCGCATCCCGCGATCTGGATAAATTCCTGTGGTTCATCGAATCCAATATCGAGTAATCAGGACTCGATTGCCGCAGTTGAAATCTGCGGCATAACAACGGGTCAATGCTAAAAAAAGGCCAGTGGCGAAAGCGACTGGCTTTTTTTGTTTCCATGCCTCAACTCTCACTTTATGGATCACGGTGCGCAATGTTTTTAGTCGAAGATTCGAACCCGTCCAGCCACATCGCCGTGAAGGGCTTCAGCGGGATGAATAAAGAAACCTGGGGTACCGGTAAACGCCAGCGTCGTGGAAATCTTTCGTCCCACGTGGCCGGATTTGCCCATACCCGAAGGAATGACATGGCGTTTCGCCTGCTGATTGCTGGCTGTCGAGTTGAGTCGAAAGGCCAGGAAAAAACCAACTATAATTAACGACTACTCTGCGGTCAGAAGATTTCAATAGTTTGTTATATAACAGATAGTTATTTGTATATGACAAATTTATTGGCTGGCTGAAATATCAACAAATTGGGTTTTTCTCAATAAATCAGACTTATATCAAGTGAGGTCATTATGGCAAGCGGATGGGCGCAAGATGGCGCAGTTCAGGATCAGATTGATTCCACGGTAAACGATGCGGTCGATCGCGCACGTCAGGCATTAGGCCACGGCGAAAGTGCAGAATTTTGCCACGAGTGTGGTGAACCTATTCCAGAAGCACGCAGAAAGGCGCTCAGGGGCGTGCAGTATTGTCTCACCTGCCAGGCTGCACTGGACAAAAAACAGCAAGATCACGCGGGTTACAATCGTCGCGGCAGTAAGGACAGCCAGCTTCGATAATATCCCCTCTGTTTTACTTATAAAGGGTTGCACCATTATGGTTCAACCAAAGTGATTTCCCCCGTGAATATCCGGTTCCCCGCCTTAACATCTGCTTCAAAATTGAGCACAGGTTTTGCTCCCGTTCCGAAAAAGTTAGAGCGAGTTATCATTTGCGCAGCGTAGTTGTTAATTAATGATTGTTTAAAACACAACATCTGGTTAATGATAAAGCGCTGCACCACAAGAGAACATTGCAAAGTGTAACAATGCACCACGTCAGTGCATTAGCCTCTCAATTTACTGCTTTAACGGTTCAGCCTGCCTTTAACCCATTGAATTTTAATATTCATCAATTTTGGCATAAATTTTGCATTAAAGCGTCGTAACATAAGATCGTTCCCATAATATGTACAAAGGAAATTCACTGATGAAGTCACTCTTAAAAGTTTCCCTGGCCGCGTTAACTCTGGCCTTTGCCGTTAGCTCACACGCAGCAGACAAAAAACTGATCGTAGCTACCGACACTGCGTTTGTACCGTTTGAATTCAAACAAGGCGACAAGTATGTCGGCTTCGATATCGACCTGTGGGACGCAGTCGCTAAAGAGATGAAAGTCTCTTATGAACTTAAACCAATGGACTTCGGCGGCATCATCCCTGCGCTGCAAACTCATAACATCGATCTGGCGCTGGCGGGTATCACCATCACGCCTGAACGTAAAAAAGCGATCGACTTCTCTGACGGCTATTACAACAGCGGCCTGATGGTGATGGTTAAAAGTAACAATGACGCCATCAAAAGCGTGAACGATCTGAAAGGCAAAGTGGTTGCAGTGAAAAGCGGCACCAGCTCTGTTGATTACATGAAAGCCAACGTGCAAACCAAAGATCTGCGTCAGTTCCCGAACATCGACAGCGCCTACATGGAGCTGGGCACAGGCCGTGCGGATGCGGTGATGCATGACACCCCGAATATCCTGTACTTCATCAAAACTGCTGGTAAAGGTCAGTTCAAAGCGGTTGGCGATTCACTGGCTGGCCAGCAATACGGTATCGCATTCCCGCAGGGCAGCGAACTGCGTGAGAAAGCCAACGCCGCGCTGAAAACCATCAAAGAGAATGGTACTTACGCAAAAATCTATAAAAAATGGTTTGATACCGAACCTAAATAAGCGTTGCTCATTTAAGTCGTTCCTTTTATAGATGTATGACTTGAGATAAAGCGCCTGTACGACATCGTCAGTTCAGGCGCAGTTTTGTTTTACCAGGAGAGAATCCATGCAGTTTGACTGGAGCGTAATTTGGCCCGCTCTGCCTATCCTGCTCGAAGGCGCCAAGATGACATTGTGGATCTCGGTCCTCGGTCTGGTTGGTGGTCTGATTATCGGTGTGATTGCGGGTTTTGCCCGCGCCTTTGGTGGCTGGGTAAGCAGCCATATCGCACTGGTCTTCATCGAGCTCATTCGCGGTACGCCTATCGTCGTACAAGTAATGTTCATCTATTTCGCCCTGCCGATGATGGTTCCCGATCTGCGTATCGACCCCTTCAGCGCGGCAGTGGTTACCATCATGATCAACTCCGGTGCGTACATCGCTGAAATTACGCGTGGCGCGGTGTTGTCCATTCACAATGGTTTCCGCGAAGCCGGTCTGGCGCTGGGTCTTTCCCGCCGCGCGACTCTGCGTTACATCATCATGCCGCTGGCGTTGCGCCGCATGTTGCCACCGCTGGGTAACCAGTGGATTGTGAGTATCAAAGATACCTCGCTGTTTATCGTCATCGGTGTTGCCGAGCTGACCCGTCAGGGCCAGGAAATCATCGCCGGTAACTTCCGCGCGATGGAAATCTGGAGTGCGGTTGCCGTTATCTATCTGATCATCACGCTGGCTCTGAGCTTTGTTCTGCGCCGCTTAGAACGCAAACTGAAAATTATATGATTGAATTCAAGAACGTCTCAAAACACTTTGGCAAAACCCAGGTGCTCCACGACATCGATCTGAACATTTCTCAGGGTGAAGTCGTGGTTATTATCGGGCCATCAGGTTCCGGTAAATCTACACTGCTGCGTTGCATCAATAAGCTGGAAGAAATCACCTCAGGCGATCTCATCGTTGATGGCCTGAAAGTGAATGACCCGAAAGTAGACGAACGTCTGATCCGTCAGGAAGCCGGCATGGTTTTCCAGCAGTTCTATCTCTTCCCGCACATGACGGCGCTGGAAAACGTGGCCTTCGGCCCGATCCGCGTACGTGGTGCATCAAAAGAAGAAGCCAATAAACTGGCGAAAGAACTGCTGGCGAAAGTCGGTCTGTCTGAGCGCGCGCATCACTACCCTTCTGAGCTTTCCGGTGGTCAGCAACAGCGCGTGGCGATTGCCCGTGCGCTGGCGGTGAAACCTAAACTGATGCTGTTTGATGAGCCCACGTCGGCGCTTGATCCGGAACTGCGTCACGAAGTACTGACCGTGATGAAACAGCTGGCTGACGAAGGCATGACGATGGTTATCGTGACTCACGAAGTTGGCTTCGCCGAGAAAGTCGCCTCACGATTGATCTTCATCGATAAAGGCCGCATTGCGGAAGACGGCAAACCGGCGGATCTGGTGAATAACCCACCGAGTGAGCGTTTACGCGAGTTCTTGCAGCACGTTTCTTAAGTTGCAGAAAATCTGAACGAGAATATTTTGGTTTCTTAGGTACGGTGATCACTTAGTTCGCCGCGCCTAAACCGACCAAAGGAGGGAAGTGCTTTCCCTCCTTTGGATCCCTCCCCGCTTTTAAAACACGTGCCATGCATCCTGGGTATGTTTCAGCAGCCGCTGTTATTGCCGCAAACTCCGCCGCTGCGCGGTGCTTTCGCTTCGGGTTCGGACCCGCTCTCGCGGTTTCTCACCACTCACTCAACGTCGTTTTGAACGCGGCCACTGGCTATGTAAATCGAAAGCTCATTTAGGCTTGGTAGTATGAACTCGATGAGATTAAATATATTACTTTGCACTTCCCCTGCCTATGGCACGTCACCCCACAACGTTTTGCCACAAATTATCTACAATACGGTCACTCTTGCTTTACCCTTAGGACTGCACAATTTCGATTAACCGTCATTTTGAGAGAGGAACAATGCCGCATAACGACAGGACTCCGTTGGCTCACCGCATCCATACACATCTATTTTCGGCTCTGCTGTTTATCACCCTCGCCATGTTCAGCGCCTTCAGCCACGCGGCTGAGGAGAAACCCGCTGCGGGCGATCAGCAAAAAGCCTCTTACGCCGCGCTGGCCGATATTCTTCAGGATGACAAAGCCCGCGCTGAACTGATTACCCATCTACGCGAAGCCGCCGCAGGCAACCCTGACGCAGCCAAAACGGCCAGCGAAAAAACTGCACCGCAGGCTGAACAGCTGTCGCTGATTGATCAGCTGGTGGATACCACCCAGCAAACCGCTTCTGGGATCATGAAACGTGTCCAGGTGCTTAAAGACACCATCAACTCCGGTCCTCAGCACCATTTTAATGCCGCCCGTTTCTTCCAGGTACTGGGTTATTTCCTGCTGACCGTCGTGGTGACCTTTGCATTTTTCCATCTGATCCGCCGGTTAATCGGCCCGCTGTACCTGCGCCTCGGCCGCTGGGGAAATCATGCGCGGATGAAAGAGACGCACTGGTACAAACTGCCCGCCAGCATCATCGGTGCGTTCGCGGTCGATCTCGGCATTTTATTGCTGACCGTTGCCGCCGGGAATTTGTTTACCCAGTACGTCAACGGTGGCAGCCCGCTGATTGCGCGTTTGCAGGCGTTGTTCCTCAGTGCCTTCGCGGTGATCGAATTCTTCAAAGCCGTCCTGCGATTGATCTTTTCACCCAGCTTCGGCTATCTGCGCCCTTTCCCGCTGGCTGACGTCACGGCCCGCTACTGGAATACCCGTCTGGCGTGGGTGAGCGGCCTGATCGGCTATGCGCTGATGGTCGGCGTGCCGGTGGTCGCCACGCAAATCAACTACACCACCGCCGCCGTGGTGAACTTTGTAGTAATGCTGTCGCTGACGATTTACGCCAGCTGGCTTATCCTGCATAACCGCCGCACTATCCATCATGAATTCAATCAGTTGGCCGAACGCTCTATGGCGTTTTTCAGCGTGATCCTGCGCGCCCTCGGCCATGTCTGGCACCTGCTGGCGGTCAGTTATTTTGTGGTGCTGTTCTTCCTTTCGCAGTTTGATTTCGCCGGTAGCCTGCGCTTTATGATGGCCGCGACCATCAAAAGTCTGGTGATTATCGGTCTTGGCGCGTTGATTTCCGGCCTGCTTTCGCGCTGGATCAGCCGTCGTATCACCCTGCCTGACGACGTCAACCGCCGCTATCCGCTGCTGGAAAAACGCATCAACTCCTACATTCCCGCGGGTCTGAAAATCATCCGCGTGCTGGTGGTACTGAGCGTCACACTCTCCCTGCTCGATGCATGGCAAATCTTTAATCTGAATAAATGGTTCATGACCGAAACCGGCGAGAAGGTGATCAGCGGGCTGGGCCATATGCTGTTTATTCTGTGCTTCGCGATTGTCGCCTGGACGCTGCTCGCCAGTGTGATTGAACATCGTCTGGCGCAGGAACTGAGCAACGGTGCGCGCCCCAGCGCCCGTGAGCGCACGCTGCTGACGCTGTTTCGCAACGTGCTGGCCATCGTGATTTGTACCATTACCATTATGATCATGCTGTCTCAGGTCGGGCTAAATATCGCCCCGCTGCTGGCCGGTGCCGGTGCGCTGGGTCTGGCAGTCAGCTTCGGCGCGCAAACGCTGGTGAAAGACGTGATCACCGGGATTTTTATCCAGTTTGAAAACGGCATGAATACCGGAGAATACGTCACGGTGATGGGCATCAGCGGCACCGTGGAACGCATGACCATCCGCTCGATTGGCCTGCGCGATATTTACGGCGTCTATCACATTGTTCCGTACTCTTCGATCACCACGCTCTCCAACTACGAACGCGAGTTTGGCGTTTATCGCGCCAGTTATAACGTCAGTCGCGACGAAGACGTCGATGCCGCCAACGCCGTTCTGCGCGAGGCCGTTGAAGCGCTGAAGCAAGATGAAAACATCAAACCGCTGCTGCTCGGCGAACCGACCTATCAGGGCGTTGTGGGATTAGGCGATCAGTTCTTCACCCTGCGCGTGCTGGTGCGAACCAAGGCTCTGGAACAATGGACGGTGCAATATGCGCTTGACCGGTTGGTGAAGAATCACTTCGCGCAGGCGGGAATTGAGATGCCGAAGCAGGCAGTTCAGATTTATAACGGCGACGGGGCGCAGCCGGGGATCAATGCGGGTGCCACGCAATAGCTGATTGAATAATGACCGAGAATATTTCGGTTTCTCGCGCGCAGTGATCACTTAACACTCTGTGCCGAAACCGCCAAAGAGGGAGGAAAGCGCCTCCCTCTTTGATCTCCCACGCTTTCTTCAAACACGCGCTATCGCTGGTACAACGGACATGATCTTTGAATCCTGCGTGTGGCGCAAAACCCTGCCGCTGCGCGGTGCCTTCACTCGGTCCTGAAGCCACAGGTCTTCAGGCCGCTCCGTTCAGCAGGATTTTTTGATCGCGCCATCACACCTTTTTAAAAAATAAAAATGAAAACTTGCACAGCGTATTTGTTTTTTTGAAATGATCCTAGCCGGTGAAGTTGTGACCTAGAAAGCCCATGGCCGCTTTCAAAAATCACGCTGGAGGGAGAGGTGGAAAACCGCGCGTTTGTTCGCGCGGGTTGTAACCCGACCGAAGGGCACCGCGCAGCGGCGGGATTTTGCGGTAATAGCGAAAGCCGCTGAAACATAGCCGGTCTGCATGGCACCTGTTTTCAAGAGCCGGAGATTCTTAAGAGGCGCGGCGATAGGCGCCTCTTAAGGCCAGTTTGGGTGGCAACCCAAGGTCTTGACTTTGAATTTGCCGTTAAATTGATCCGAGTGGCTCTTCATAAATTTCTGCCATTTTCAAACGGCTCTCACCGCTGCGATCCATTCTGACTGCCACTCTACTGTCTGCTCCGCTCCCCCGCGATCACCGAAAACTCCGCCATCATCCGCACCAGATCCTGCATCCCCAGATTCACCTGATTAATGACATCGCCCGCATTGCGGCTAAGCGTAACACCGCCGCCTGCGCGGTTAACGCAGTTGCCCATACCGTCAATTGCGGCCATGACGCCCTCGCGGATGTTCTGCGTCAGCTGGTCAATCTCGACGGCCGCTTTGCGGGACTGATCGGCCAGTGACCGGACTTCTCCGGCGACGACGGCGAAACCTCTGCCCTGCTCCCCGGCATGGGCGGCTTCAATCGTGGCGTTGATGGCCAGCAGATTGGTTTGCGAGGAAATGCGCCGGATGGTATCCACCATCTCGCCGATACGTTCTGACGTCTGGCCGAGCTGGCCGATGATGTCGGAGGTGCGACGCGCTAATGCCTCGACTTCCTGCATATCTTCCACCGCTTTCTGCACAATGGTGACGCCTTCGGCAGCGGTTTTATCAGTGGTGAGAGAAAGCTCGTGAACGTGCGTCATCATGCTTTCCTGCTGACGCTGCTGAGTCATCTGGCTGGTGATGTCCTGCGCGATTTTGACCACTTTCAGCACCTTGCCATCGTCGTCCATCACCGGGTTATAACTTGCTTCCAGCCAGATACTCTGCCCGCGGCCATTAATGCGTTCGAAACGTCCAAGAATAAACTCACCGTTTTTCAGACGTTGCCAGTGATTGCGGTAATCATGGGAATCACGATATTTCGGCAGGCAAAACATCGAATGGGAATGACCTTTAATTTGTTGCAGAGAATAGCGCATGACTTTGAGGAAGTTATTGTTTGCAGAAATGATGTGACCCTCTGGCGTAAAGGTAATGAGCGCCATGGAACGCTCAAGTGCCTGATAAATGCCATTGTGCTCATGTGATTCATTAACCCGTTCAGAAACATCGCTGGCAATTTTAATTATTTCAGTGACTTTGCCCTGCTTATTTTTAACCGGGATATAGGTGGCTTCCAGCCAGATAATGTTGCCGTTCTTACGCACCCGTTTGATATTCCCGCTGACCGACTTCCCCTGCCGTAGCCCTTCCCAGTGCAGCCGGTATGCATCACTGGCGACAAACTCCGGGGTGCAAAATATCCGGTGTGGCTGGCCGACGACTTCCTGCCGACTGTAGCCCATGCCGTTGAGGAACAAATCGTTCACCTCAAGCACCACGCCATCTGGCGTGAAGGCAATCATCGGAACAGCCTGCTGAATAGCCGAGTATTTTTCACGCCAGGCCGTACTAAATTGATGAGAGAATAATTGCATAGGACAGACACCCTGTGGCTGATAACGTGAATTAATGCGTAAACGCCATTAATTGAAAAATAAACACGTGCTAAGTCCGCAGGTTATTAGTGACCGAACTAACAAGCAGCGAAACATTAGTCTGACCCCTGGGTGGGTTTCAGGCAGGCAACAACATAATCACCAATGCTGTGATAATAAAATAACGCAAAGAATCATTACTTTGATAACTAATAAGCTTTTTTATAGTGAATTAAGCATAATTTAATCCACTCAAAAAGAAAGGGGGCGACCGGACTATTTTTCCAGCGCGCTCATGAACAGATGAACACGCTGGAATGTTTCATTTCACGTCGTGATCAGACTGACCAGCGTTTAATTGCCCAGCTTTTTTGCTGCGATGGCGTCAGGAACGTCCAGGCAACGAAGCGGCTGATTTTGTTACCGTGGACCATTTCGACGGTGCGAATGTCCGTTACGCCTTCTTCATTCAGCGCGTCATACAGCAACGGCAGCGTGGTTTTTTTAGAAACCAGCACGGTGTACCAGAAACAGTTCTGCGCTTTACCTGCACTCTCTTCCGCCATGCGGGTCACAAAGGCTTCTTCGCCGCCTTCACACCACAGTTCATTGTGCTGACCACCGAAGTTAAGCTCAGACGTGGCGCGACGATCCAGCCCCAGATTCTGACGCTTACGCTGGCTGCCGGACGCCGCATCCGCCGCAGAGGAGTGGAACGGCGGGTTACACAGCACGGCGTCGTAACGCTCATCGTGACGAATAATGGTATCGAGAATACGCTGCGGTTTAGCCTGCAAACGGAAACGTACCTGATTGGTCAGCTGCGGGTTGGTCGCTACGATTTTCTTAGCAGCAGCCATAGAGACCGGGTCGATCTCACTGGCGGTAAAGCGCCAGCCATATTCGCGCAGGCCGATAATCGGGTAAATACAGTTGGCGCCAACGCCGATATCCAGCACGGAAATATCTTTGCCCTGCGGAATATTGCCGTTGTTGCTGCTCGCCAGCAAATCGGCCAGATGGTGCACGTAATCCGCACGCCCCGGAATTGGCGGACAAAGATAATCAGCCGGAATATCCCAGTTTTCAATCTGATAGCAATCATGCAGTAATGCGCGATTCAGCGCTTTGACTGCCTGGGCATTAGCGAAATCAACCGATAGATCGCCCCATTTGTTTTCAGTGACGAACGGCGCCAGGTCGGGATTGTTGGCAATCAGGGCCGGGAAATCATAGCGGCTGCGATGACGATTTCGCGGGTGAAGACCGCTTTTTTCCTGAGGGAAGACTTTCTTTTTTTCCACCTGAGTGACTCTCCGAAAAGGTGTGCGCGACGCATAAAACATGCGATGGGGCGTGGGATATTCATTTATTGCCGCACAAGATACCACAAACCGTCGCCGCCTGCCGGATGCTCACCGGCGGGGGCACATAAAAACCGCCAATCCACCTTCAAAATGGGTAATCTGGTATTCAGAAACTAAATCAATACATTGCCAGAGGAATATCATGAACGCTGATGATCGCTATTATTACGAACCCGCATCCGGTCACGGTCTGCCGCACGACCCGCTCAACGCCATTGTCGGTCCGCGCCCGATCGGCTGGATTTCCTCACGCAATGCCACAGGCCAGCGCAATCTCGCGCCTTACAGCTTCTTTAACTGTTTCAATTATCGTCCACCGATCATTGGTTTCGCCAGCAGTGGCTGGAAAGACAGCGTGGCGAATATCGTCGAAACCGGTGAATTCGTCTGGAACCTGACGACGCGGGCATTGGCGGTGAAAATGAATGAAAGCTCGGCGTCACTGGAGCGCGGTAACGACGAGTTCGACTTCGCAGGCCTGACGCCGCAGCCGGGTAAAATCGTCGCCGCCGATCGCGTTCTCGAAAGCCCGGTCAATTTCGAATGTAAGCTGACGCAGTGCATTCAGCTGAAAACTGCCGCCGGTGGCGATATTGATACCTGGCTGGTGCTCGGTGAAGTTGTCGCCGTGCATATCGCCCCGCACCTGCTGGTGGACGGCATCTATCAGACCGCCCTCGCCGAGCCGGTCTTGCGCGCCGGAGGCCCTTCCGCCTATTACGGCATTTCCGAAGAATTACGCTTTGATTTAATCCGCCCCGACGCCCGCTGACCGCTCCCGGACAACAAAAAACCGCCGCCGGATTTCACCCCGGCGGCGGTTTTTATTTTCAGGCTTTCAGGCAGTTACTTCGCCGGATAGTTCTGTTCCACGAAGTCCGCAAAATCCTGACACATCGCCTCGTCGCCATCCGCGCTGTCGGCCAGAATGCGTTTGCCGTCGATCACCCGGATATGCACATTGAGGTCAAAATCCGCTTCCGGCTGTTCGCGCTTGGATGCCAGCTCGATGGTTTGCTGCGCGTCCTGCCACGCTGCATCGACCGTCTGATTACAGGCCTGCGCCAGATACGCCGGATTGAACCCTTCACCGGTCAGGCTGCGCAGCGTTTCGTCGTGGCTCACGCTGTTGCCCGGCGTCCAGTAATGTTTCGCCAGATCAGGGCCGATTGCCGGGTTATCAGTGAGGTAGCCGTCACGTTTGAGGAAGAACGCGCGAGTTTGCTCAACGGCCATCATCGCCAGCAGATAACCCTGATAAGAGCAGGCCGATTCCATCGACAGCAGATGTGGAATTGCCAGCGTCGGACGCGGGCTGCCGGTCACACCGAGAATATGGGTTTCGATGTCACGCGCCAGCGCGATCATTGCTTCCGGCGTGCGTTTTTCATCAGGCCATTGATACAGCTGCCATTCGAAATACGGCACCAGCAAAATGTGACGTTCGTTGAACGAGCGCATCGGCTGGCGAGCCTCGATACTGGCGTGGATCAGTTCGTCAGGCACGGATTCACCAGCGGCGTTTTTGGCATAGCGCTTCAGCCAGTCGGCGTCATCAAGCAGACTGTCGCAGAACATCGACTGCGTTTCGGCATAGGCCATCGACGTCGGCGGGAACTCCTGCGAGAAGCATGGCGCATTCTGGCGGATATTGGCGAAGTGCGCCGCGTGGCCGCCTTCATGGAACAGCGTATTCAGCCCGCTGGCACCGCTGCCTATCTGGTCGGGTTTCGCCAGACTGGTGAAGTTGATCACCGCAGGCACCCACTTACCGTTATCAAAGAACGGAGGTACCGGACCATGCATAAAGCCGTTTTCGAATTTGCCTTCACGCACCAGCAGATCCAGCTGCATATCTGCGCCATTAAAACCGATGTTCAGGCGCTTAAAGCTGTCAATCCAGCGGCGCAGTGAATCGGCAAACGGGAAGTAAGGATCGAGCTGACGGGTGACGTCACCGGCGCTGGCGAAGCGGATATTCCACGGCAGCAGCGCGGCATCGCCTTCGCGCGCGACCAGTTCATTCAGGCTGCGCGTGTTACTTTCGCGGGTTTGCTCTTCGAACCGATCGAGGATAGCGAACAGCTGTTCCGGCGTCATACGCTCGGTTTTATTCACTTTATAGTCGAAATAGTTGCGGTAACCGAGCTGGCGCGCAAAGCGGTTGCGCAGACTGATAAGCTCCGGCAAGCCGTTGTGCAGCAACCACTCTTCCAGTTCACGCAGCGCATTCTGCGAACTGCGGCGATAGGTTTCGTTTTCGTTGTTCGCCTGGTTGGTCAGCAGCTCGCCAAGTGAAGCGCTCACGCGCTCGCCTTTGCTGTTGATGTGCGTCATGCGGTACTGCTTACGCTTACCAAACAACGCGGATTCGGCCTGAATAATGTCATCCAGCAGCGCCTGCGCTTTGGGGTCTTCGATCACGTTACAGTCGAAGAAGTTCAGCCAGCCGCGCAGGCCGTGGAGAACGGCTTCACCGTCTTTATCGAGTTTTTGATTGTCGAGTTGAGCGATGACCTGGCGTAATTGTGCCGGGCGGGAAGGTTCGGCGATAAAACGTTTGTAGGCGGTTTCGGCGGCGGAGAACGCTTCGGCGACGTTGTCATCACCGATGCCCATGTAGTTTTGCCAGAACAAATTTTCTTTGTCCTGATGCACTTTAAGGTAATCGTGGTTGAGGGCGTTAAGGTAGTCCTGAGCCTGTTTCATGCAATCTTCTCTGCTGAAAGTTAACGAGATTATGCATTGAGTGTATGTTTAAGCGGCGGTTCTGTCGATACGGCAAAACCGCGTTAAACCATCAGGCTTCAGTGGTGACCAGTCAGTTCTTTTTAACAAACTCGGATTTGAGTTTCATCTGACCAAAACCGTCAATCTTGCAGTCGATGTTGTGATCGCCTTCGCAAAGACGAATGCCTTTTACTTTGGTGCCGATCTTCAGCATTGAAGAACTGCCTTTTACTTTCAGGTCTTTGATTACCGTAACGGAATCGCCGTCTGCCAGCAGATTGCCGTTGGCGTCGATCACTTTCAGCGCGTCGTCTTCAGCCGCTGTTTCGCCAGCCAAAGGCCAGACATGCCCACATTCAGGGCAATTAAGCATTTCACCGTCCTGCCATGTAAATTCGGACTTACAAGTCGGACAATTTGGTAACGTTTCCATAATAAAACCTCATATTATGCTTTTAAAAAAGCCATTTAAATCATGATTAAAATCCTTTAGTAGGGGTATTTTAATCTTTAATCGCAAATTTTGATAGCCGGAACAGGATTTTCAGTAATATCCCTTTACAGGCTGACCGCGCCTTTTGCTCATCACCCTTCGAAGGGAGGGGGCAATCCAAAGTCTTGACCTTGATGTTGAGTTTAGATCTTTTTGAACTTACTTATCCCATTTAATCCCTTGCTTAATCCCCCCAATATGTTAAAAATTTGCAATTAAAAGCTTACAGACGGCTAAACGTCTAACCCCCCATCCGTCTATCAATAAGGTCAATCCAAGCGTGAGTTCTTCCCTTCTTGAGATGCGCAATATCTCGATTTCATTTGCGGGTTTCCCCGCCCTGCGCCAGGTTGATTTCACGCTGGAAGGCGGCTCCGTCCACGCGTTAGTCGGCGCGAACGGTGCGGGTAAATCCACGTTGATGGCGGTGCTGTCCGGCACCCACGACCATTACACCGGGCAGGTCACGATCGACGGCCAGCCGGTGAATATCAGGCTACCGCATCAGGCCCGTGACCACGGAATTCATCTGGTGCAGCAGGAAGTGGACGTTGCACTGGTGCCGACGCTGAACGTTGCTGAAAATATCATGCTCGACAGGCTTTCTGAGCCGGGTCATTGGCATAACTGGTCGCAGCTTTATCATCAGGCACAACGGCTGATCGCACAGCTCGGGCTGAATATCGATCTCCGCGCGCGCATTGAAAGCTGCACGCTGGCGGAGAAACAGCTGATTTTGCTGGCACGGGCGTTATCGCATAAGTGCCGGTTCCTGATCCTCGATGAACCGACTGCCCCGCTCGATCAGGCGGAAAGCGCGAGACTGTTCGCGCTGGTGCGCAAGCTGAAAGCCACAGGTATGGCTGTCGTATTTATCTCCCACCGAATCCACGAACTGCGCGATATCTGTGACCGCATGACCGTGCTGCGCGACGGACGTCTGGTCAGCGATGACAGCATGGACGGCCTGAGTAACGAACACATTATTGAGAAAATGATCGGCCATCAGCTCGATGATATTTATCCACCGCGCCGCCCTGCGCACAGCGGGGAGACGCTGCTGCAAATCCACGGGATGCACGACAAAGACAAACTGCGCGATATATCGCTGCGGCTGCATCGGGGCGAAATCCTTGGGATCGCCGGGCTTGCCGGGGCGGGTAAAACCGAACTGTGCAAAGCGCTGTTTGGCGCGACGCCGAGCCAGGTGGAAAGAGGTGAACTGAATGGCAAACCGTGGAAGCCGAAAGAACCGCATCTTTCGGTGGAACAGGGCCTGGCGTTAGTGCCGGAAGAACGACGTAAAGAAGGGATTTTTATCGATGAGGATATCCCGATGAATCTGAGCGTCACCGCCGACGACACCTTCTCGCGCTGGAGCATTTTTAACCGCCGCCAGTCGCTGTCGTGGGCGAAGGATATTATTGGCCGCTTAGGCATTCGCGCTTCCGGGCCGATGCAGAAACTGGCCCGGCTTTCCGGCGGTAATCAGCAAAAGGTGGCGATCGGAAAATGGCTGCGCAGTGAGAGTCAGGTGTTGATCTTCGACGAACCGACAAAAGGCGTGGACATCAAAGCCAAAACGGACGTGTTCAGGCTGATTGACGGCCTGGCGCAACAGGGAAAAGGCATTATTTATGCTTCCGGTGAGTTCGCCGAACTGGTCGGTTTGTGCGACCGCATTCTGGTGTTATGGGATGGCCGTATCGTGGCCGAACTGGATGCCGCAGACATCGACGAAGAAACCTTATTAGTCTATTCAACCGGAGGAACACCCGCGTGAACAAAGCCGTGGTGAGTAAAGAAAGCGTACCCGAAGCCAGCCAGCCCTGGCGTCATCAGCTGTTCGAGTTTTTGTATAAATGGGGCATGTTGCTGACCGTGGTATTGCTGATCGCCGGTTTTGGCGTGGCATCGGACAACTTTCTCGAACCGTCGAACATCATCAATATTCTGCGCTCTATCGCCATCGTGACGGTGATTGCCATCGGCGTCTCAATTTCACTTTCGGTCGGCGGCTTCGATTTATCGGTCGGTTCGACCGCCTCGCTCGCGAATGCGCTGGTGATTTCGATGTTCGTCTGGCACGGCTTTGGCACCACCGAAGCCATTCTGATCACGCTCGCGCTCTGTACGCTGGTTGGCCTGTTCAACGCTTTTCTGATCGTTATCCTGAAAATTCCGGACATGCTGGCCACGCTCGCCAGCCTGTTCGTGATTCAGGGCGCGGCGATGACCTACAGCTACGGCGGTTCGATCACCGAAAATATGGTGCTGCCAAGCGGCGACATGGCCGAAGGTACAGTGCCGGCGGTGTTTAGTCTGTTGGGTCAGGTGCCAGTGATCGTGATTGTCATGGCCGTCGTGACGATCGCCGTCCAGCTGTTTATGTCGCTGACCAAGCATGGGCGCCGCATGTACGCCATCGGCGGAAATCCGCTGGCGGCACGTCTGGCAGGGATCCGCACGGCGCGTTACCGCGTCATTGCCTACGTGATTTCCTCGGTCCTTGCAGGCGCTGGCGGTATTTTGCTGGCATCACGGATTGGCTCCTCGCAGGTCAACGCCGGTGGCGGTTATCTGATGGATGCGGTGGCTGCGGCGTATATCGGGTTTTCGCTGGCGGGATCAGGCAAGCCGAATGCGCTCGGAACGTTGCTGGGCGCGGTGATTTTGGGCGTTCTGTCTAACGGACTGGTGATGTTGTCTGTGCCGTATTATGCGATGGATATCATCAAGGGATTGGTACTTGCAGTGGCGCTGGCACTGACCTACATTCAAAAACGATAAGCAATTCAGGTCAGCGTGGAAACGCCTTTCCTCGCTGACCGGCCCCTTCTGCGGAGTTACCTGACCTGCGTACCCTCACTGGATTTTAAGGGGGGAAATCGCAGAGTCAGAGACTATCAATACTCTGAATTTACCACGACTTCTTCGCCATAGACGCCTGCCTGCGGCAGAGGTTTATAGCTGGAGTTAGAGGCGCGAAGTACACGGATGCCACGGGCGCCGGCAGCCTGCGCGGCGGTGATGTCGTTGTCGGAGTCACCGTAGAAAATCTTGATCTGCTTGTCTTTCAGCCACTGCGTTTTAGTGTTCTGCCCGGCTTTGTCACCCGCGAAAATCACCGGATTCACTTTGTCTTGTGGGATCTGGAAATCATCCTGCAAGGTTTTCGTGACCGTTTCGGTTTTCGTTTCGCTGCGTCCGGTCACGAAGTAGATGCTGTCTCCACGTTTGAGATGCATCGCAATCAGGCCTTTAGCCACCTCTTTCGGCATGCTGAACTCATCCCAACCATTGTTCATTTTCTCCCAGAATTGCGGATTTTTCAGGTAATCCTGTTTACCCGGCGAAAATTCCAGCTGGCCGCGGTAGAACCCAGGCGAGGAGAACAGCACGGTGTCATCAATATCAAAACCTACCGCCACCGGCGCACGCCCGTTAAGGCTGTTTTCGATTTGCGCGACGGACACCCAGTGAACCGGTGACTGCTGCGCGAGCTGCGCCACGTTGACGCCCGGATAGAGCGGCGCAGGCGCGGACTCTTTGGCAATAGCGGAGTGATTAAGGCTGAGCAGCAGGCAAATGGCACTCAGTGCCAGTGTGGTTTTACGCATCATGATCCCTTTTTTATGCTTATTAATCTTGAAGATAAAGTGGAGCAACTGGTCAAAAATCTTACCGAACATACCTGCGTAAATTTCAGAGGGAAAGGGTTTTCTCGGCGGGTGTCATAGGAAAAGATGATGATCACACTATAGGGGAGAATCGTCTGACTTATTGGCGGAGAGCATCAGACGCTTCATTCAAACAAGATTATGCGGCCTATACTTATTCCCTATTGTTTCGAGTTTTAACTCTCTTATATACAAACGGAAAGGAACAGGTATGCCTCAATTACAATCCGAAAACCGCCGCATCGTACTGGCGTCACGCCCTCACGGTAAGCCCGTTGACGATAACTTCCGTCTCGAAAAAGCCCCTTTACCGCAGGCCAAAAACGGTCAGCTTTTATTGCGCACCGTATGGCTTTCACTCGACCCGTACATGCGCGGCCGCATGAGTGATGCACCCTCTTACGCCGCGCCGGTACAAATCGGCGAAGTGATGACCGGCGGCGCGGTGTCGCGCGTGGTGGAATCTCACAGCCCGGACTTTAAAACCGGTGATCTGGTGGTCGGGAGCACCGGCTGGCAGGATTACTCAGTGGCCGACGCCAACACCGTGAAAAAGCTGGAAGGCGCAGCCCTCAAACAACCTTCTCTGGCGCTGGGCGTGCTTGGGATGCCGGGCTTCACCGCTTTTATGGGTCTGCTGGATATTGGTGAACCTAAACCCGGCGAAACGCTGGTGGTGGCCGCCGCAACCGGCCCGGTCGGATCGCTTGTCGGGCAGATAGGTAAGATCAAAGGCTGTCGCGTGGTCGGCATCGCCGGTGGCGAAGAAAAATGCCGCTACGCCGTCGAACATTTTGGTTTTGACGAATGTCTGGATCACCGCGCACCCGATCTGGATAAGCGCCTGAAAGCCGCCTGCCCGGACGGTATCGACGTATATTTTGAAAACGTCGGCGGCGCGGTATTTGACGCCGTGCTGCCGTTGCTCAATACCAAAGCGCGTATTCCGGTATGCGGTTTAGTCTCGCAGTACAACGCCACCGGCCTGAACGACGGCCCGGATCGCCTTTCGCTGCTGACCGGGACTATCCTTAAGAAACGTATGCGCATGCAGGGCTTCATCATTTTTGATGATTACGGCCACCGTTATCCCGAATTCGCCAAACAGATGAGTGAATGGTTTGAAGACGGAAAAGTGAAGTTCCGCGAACATGTGGTTGAAGGTCTGGAAAACGCACCGCAGGCATTCTTCGGGCTGCTTGAGGGGAAAAACTTCGGCAAACTGGTGGTCCGTGTCGGGCAGGATTGATAGCGGATAACGACGCTTTACTCACGTCCACAGGAGGTAACATGAAATTACTGATTGTATTGACATCGCACGATAAACTCGGCGAAACCGGCAAGAAAACCGGCTTCTGGCTGGAAGAATTCACCGCACCGTATTACGAATTTCTGGATGCGGGCGCGACGCTGACGCTGGCTTCACCGAAAGGCGGCCAGCCACCGCTGGATCCGAAAAGCGATGAACCGGATGCACAAACCGGGACCACCGACCGTTTCCGTAAAGATAAAGACGCACAGCACGCGCTGGCGAATACCGTAAAACTGGCAGACGTGAAAGCCGGTGATTTCGATGCGGTGTTTTATCCGGGCGGTCACGGTCCGTTGTGGGATCTGGCAGAAGATGCACATTCTATTGCATTAATTCAGGCATTCTGGACAGCGGGCAAGCCGGTTTCCGCGGTCTGCCATGCGCCGGGGGTTCTGCGCAATGTGCTGCTGGAAGACGGTACGCCGCTGGTGAAAGATAAACGCGTCACCGGGTTTAGCAACAGCGAGGAAGACGGCGTAGGTCTGACTGACATCGTGCCATTCCTGGTTGAAGATGAGCTGAAAAAACACGGCGGCGATTACAGTAAAGCAGCCGACTGGCATCCGTATGCGGTGACCGACGGCAAGCTTATCACCGGTCAGAATCCGGCCTCTTCCACCGCCGTCGCGAAAGCGTTGCTGAAAATGCTGGGCGGAGGCGAAGTCGCCAAGTAATCTGGCTGATAACAACACACCATCAGATGAGGGTTTTATGGCATTTACACTGACCAGCAACGATCTGCGCGACGGCGAGAAAATGCCGGAAACGCAGGTCTTCAATGGAATGGGCTACACCGGCGAGAACCTGTCGCCACATCTGGCCTGGTCCGGCGCACCGGAAGGCACCAAAAGTTTTGTGGTAACCGTCTATGATCCCGATGCACCTACCGGCTCCGGCTGGTGGCACTGGGGCGTCGCCAATATTCCGGCTGACGTGACGGAGCTGCCGCAGGGCGCAGGCTCGGGTAAAGGCGGTTTACCTGCCGGTGCAGTGCAGACTCGCACGGACTTCGGCAAAGCCGGATATGGCGGCGCCGCACCTCCGCAGGGCGAGCATCATCACTATCATTTCACCGTATATGCTCTCGATGTAGAGCAGCTTGAAGTCAACGAAGAAGCCAGCGGTGCCTATCTCGGCTTCAACGTCCATTTCCATACGCTCGGCAAAGCATCACTGACAGTGATATATAGCTGATTCCTGTGGTATAAAAGAACCAGAAAAGGTGGTCAGTTTTGCTGACCACCGTTTTTTTATTGCGGCCTTCGTCGCGACATTGAAAAAAAGAATAAATGTTCTTCATCAAGGAGTCAGTCACAGTGAAAATTTCCACCCTGTCGCGCGCGTGCGCCGTGTTGTCTGCCGGCCTGTTCCTGGCGGCATGTAGCAGCAGCCATGAAGGCAAATCCAGCCAGGTTGCTCCCGGCACCGCGTCCCTGCCCGTGTTATCTGCGGACGAAGCGGCCAACTTTACAGCGAAAAAATATCTGGCCTTTGGCGGCCCTTCTTTGCAGGTTCAGCAACAGAGCTGGTTCCCGAAACTGGTCAGCACTGACGGTGTGAAAACAGACTTCGTGGTCGGCCCGCAGTTAGGCACCGACGGCGCAGCCTATTCCAGCGTACAACTGGCAGTCAATGCCGCACTGGCCGTGCGTAACCACGGTGAACGCATCTTCATAAAAATCCTGCCAGGTACCTACTCTGGCGCGGTTTACATCCCGGCGGGTTCTCCGCCAGTGACCTTATTCGGCGCAGGCAACAGCTCTTCTGACGTCACGCTGTCTCAGGGTCTGGAAGCCACCAGCACACCGGCCACATACCGTTCTACCGTCAGTCCTAATGGCCAGTTCCTGCCAGGCGACCGCGCGAACTATATGTTCCAGAACTGTGCGACGCAGACGACTGAAACCATCGGCACCGGCTGTTCCGCGACCGTCTGGTCACAAAGTAAC
>NZ_CBCPJJ010000003.1:0-13598 GCF_965118895.1 Rahnella inusitata | reverse complement strand
GGTAATGCCCTGCTCGATACCGTTGACGCGGGCGATCACTCCGCCGTTGCGCTACGTACTGATGGCGATAACGTGGTTATCGACAACGTACGTCTGATTGGCCGTCAGAATACCTTTATGGTAAACACTGCCAACATCCATAACCAAACCGATAACAAACGCTATAGCCGCGCTTATGTGCACAACAGCCTGATCGTCGGCGACGTGGATTACGTGTTTGGCCGTGCCGTGGCGGTCTTCGACCATGTTGAATTCCACACTGTCAGCAGCCGTGGCGTGAAAGAAGCGTCCATCTTTGCGCCGAACACTCCGGCGAACGCCCCCTACGGTTTCCTGGTCACCGACAGCAATCTGACCGGCGACCGTGGTTTCGAGCAAGCCGCGAAAGCCAAAATGGGCCGCGCATGGGATGAAGGCGTTGCACAAGGCGGTTATGTTCCGGGCACCACACCGAACAGCCAGCTGGTGATCCGCGACAGCAACTTCGATAACAGCTACGACCAGATGAACCCGTGGGGCGCCGCGGCGTTCTCAGGCCGTCCGTTCGCCGGCAACGTACCGAAAGATGAAAAACAGCAGCGCGACCTGAACGATCCTAACTTCAACCGCCTGTGGCAGTACAACAACGTGCTGACTCAGCCAGCGAAGTAATTTGCAGTGATAACACGGGTCTGATGACGTCGCAGGTCTGATAAAGAAAAAGCCGCAGGAGATAACTCCGGCGGCTTTTTTTATTCCTCGTTCAGTACTCAGGCCATCTCATTACCCAACCTGAATACTGAAACTGTCCGTTCCAGATTCACCGCCTGTTCGTCAAGCGATGCCGCTGCACTGGCAGACTGCTGCACCAGCGCCGAGTTCTGCTGTGTCACGGTATCCATTTCCGCTACGGCCTGCGCAATCTGGCTGATCCCACGGCTTTGCTCGTCCGACGCCGATGCGATTTCATGAATAATCTGGGTGACGTGGCGCACGGAACCGACGATGTCCTCCATCGTGTCTCCGGCTTTGGCCACCAGCTGCGAACCGTTGTTCACATTAACCACTGATTTCTGGATAAGCCCTTCTATCTCTTTCGCTGCCTGACCGCTGCGCTGTGCCAGACTACGCACTTCGCTGGCGACGACCGCAAATCCGCGCCCCTGCTCACCCGCCCTGGCGGCTTCGACGGCCGCATTCAGCGCCAGAATGTTGGTCTGAAACGCGATGCCGTTGATCACGGTAGTGATTTCAGAAATCTGCTTCGAACTCACCGCAATTTCTTTCATCACCCCCACCACGTCGCTAACCAGTTTGCCTCCGCGTGCGGCGGTGTCTGCGGCATCGGATGCCAGCTGGCTGGCCTGTGTGGCATTGTCGGCATTTTGTTTAACCGTAGAGGTAAGCTGTTCCATACTTGCGGCGGTCTGGCCTAGCGCAGCCGCTTGCTCTTCGGTGCGCGCAGAGAGATCAATATTCCCCGCTGCAATCTCGCTGGAGGCACGCGTCACCTGCGTGACCCCTTCGCGAATATTACCAATGATACCGTGCAGATTTTTATTCATGCCTTCGATGGCGCGGCTCAGCTGGCCAACCTCATCAGAACTGTGGCTGGTGACGTGCATCGATAAATCACCGGCGGCAATGCGTTCTGCCGTCGCTAAGGTCCGGCGCAACGGCAGGGTCAGCTGACGGGTCATGCGCCATGAAATCAAAGCACCGGCAATAATGGTCGCGATGACGATGCCCACCATTTCACTGATGGTCTGGCTGACTTCATGATGAGTGTTGGCAATTTCATGATCGAGCATGGTGTTGGAGGCCGAAGTCAGCGCCAGCCCGGCAGCGGCGAGTTGGGCAGCAATCTCTTTCGGGTCGCTTCCGGCCGGAGGATTCAGCGTTTGCTGCCAGCTTTCGCGATAACGGCGGATGTTTTCCGGCATCGCCTCTTCCAGTGGAAGGTCACGGGCATCCCACGAATAGGCGGCGACATCCGCCAGCCTCGCTTCCAGCTTATCCAGCGCCTGTGCGTTTTCTTCCACAAATTTAGGGTCTTTGGTCGCCATATAGGACAGACGGGAAAACTTCGCGCTGCTCAGCAGATCGTTAACGGTTTTTAGCAGCGTCACTTTTTCTGCCCGCTCATTGATGTTGGTCAGATGGTAAATGCCGGATACGGCAACGAGGGAACCCAGCAACAGAACCAGCGCAAAACCGGCACCGAGTTTATTAGCGATATTGGCGTGGCGAACCCGGCCAGCGATCCCTGAAAGTACGTTCATTTTTTTCTCCCTGATTTCCAAAATGGACTGATTCTGACAGTGGCGGGGCCACTGAAGAATGAGTGAATAACGGGAGAGTTATCGACCGGGTAGGCACAATGTTTAGAGGGTAATAAAAATAAGTCTTAACAATGGCACGGGATGCTCAGGAAACAAAAAAGCCCCTAATACAGGGGCTTGATCATTATTACGTGGCGGTATTATTCATCAATATCAAACGAATCATTAAACTCGTTAATTAATAGTTCTGTTATCCACGAATTTCCAGAATGCTCACCCACATCGGGCCTTTACCTACGCTGTAGGTTTTAAGCGTCGTCAGCTGACCGTTTTCAGGGTTGATTTTCGCGACTTCAATGGCGTCAGATTTCTGACCGGCGGTGATAACAAACTTGCCGGTGTGATCGATATTGAACCCGCGCGGTTGCGTTTGCGTGGCGTGATGCCCCACCAGTTCAAGCACACTGCCATCCTCGGACACGGTCAGCACGGAGATCAGGCTGGCGGTACGATCTGACGCGTACAGGAATTTGCCGTCAGGCGTGATGTGCAGGTCGGCCGCCCAGCAGGTGCCGGTAAAATCGGCAGGCATGATGCCCAGCGTCTGCACCTGGCGGTATTCGCCGCTGGTGACATCTTTCTGATACACGTCCACGCTGCTGTTCAGCTCATTCACGCAGTAAGCGAAATGATGATTCGGGTGGAAGGCCATGTGGCGCGGACCGGCACCTTCGGCGGTGCGCAGCTCAGCGGAATCATGCGGCGTAGCTTCACCGCTGACGCTGAAATCGAACTGACGGATACGGTCTTCTTTCAGCGCGGGGATCATCAGCAACTGGTTGGTCGGATCGATATTGGCAGAGTGCGGTGCCTGAATATTTTCCAGAACCTGCGTATGAGCGAGTGCGTGGCCTTGCTCATCCAGCGGATGAATGCTGACGTTATTGAAGCTGTAGGAAGCCGAGAACACAAAGCGCCCCTGAAGATCGATTCCCAGATGCGTCGGGCTGCCCGGCAGCGGTGCCATCGATGCTTCTTCGAGTATACCTTCACTATCAATACGGTAAGTGAGAACGCCGAACGCAGGACGCACACCTACGTACAGGCGGTGGCCGTCAGGATGGATAACCATCGGCTGAACTTGTCCCGGCACTTCCACGGTTTGCAGCAGGCTCAGTTCACCACTGTCCGCCAGACGAAATGCATGGATTTGCTGGCTATCAGGGCTGGCAACGTAGACAACTTGCTTCATCACAACTCCTTATTAAATCTCATTAGATTTGAAAGCGTAGTTCAGGATAACCCAACAACCCCAAACCCTCCACGCCCTAAATAAACCGGGGAGCCGGCAAGGCATTCACTGCACCACGTCTGACGGGTTTGCAGGTTTAATTAGCAGGCTTAACACGGTAACATGGTGATAATTTCTTCGATCCTCTCACTTTATGATGGACTGACCATGACTTATCGCATTATCGCACTCGATCTCGACGGTACGCTGCTCGACCGTCAAAAACGCATCCTGCCTGAATCTTTGTCCGCGCTGGCCGACGCCCGTGCTCAGGGTATCAAAGTCGTTATCGTCACCGGACGTCATCACGTGGCGATCCATCCGTTTTATCAGGCATTGCAACTCGACACCCCGGCTATCTGCTGTAACGGAACCTATCTCTATGATTATCAGGCACGTAAGGTGCTGACGTCCGATCCGATGGATAAAGTGAAGGCCAAAAAAGTGGTCGATTTGCTCGAGTATCACGGCATTCACGGCTTGCTGTATGTCGATGACGCGATGCTTTACCAGCAACCGAGTGGCCACGTCAGCCGTTCCATCGCCTGGGGCGAAACGCTGCCGGAAGGCCAGCGCCCGAACATCGTACAGGTCAATAGCCTGCGCGACGCGGCCGACGATGCGCACTCGGTGTGGAAATTTGCTACGTCACATCAGGATCTCGATGCGCTGCATACTTTTGCCGCGCAGGTGGAAAACGAACTGGGTCTGGCCTGCGAATGGTCATGGCACGATCAGGTCGACGTCGCCAAAGGCGGCAACAGTAAAGGCCGTCGTTTGCAGGAGTGGGTCGAATCTCAGGGTATGAGTATGCAGGACGTAATCGCCTTTGGGGATAATTTCAACGATCTGAGCATGCTTGAAAATGTCGGGTTAGGCGTGGCAATGGGCAATGCAGCGGATGCCATTAAAGAGCGCGCCGCGCTGGTGATTGGCGACCATGAAACGCCGGGCATTGCGGACGTTATCCGCAGTAAAGTGCTGAGCTGATGCGGCCATAAAAGAAAACGCCCTCTTCTGTCATTGAGGAAGGCGTTTTAGGATAATCCAGAGGTTTTATCAGTCCGTCTTCTTCTTTTCCGACCTGATGCATCGCGGAATTAAACGGTGATTTTCGTCGAAATAACGGCTTGGCCATATAGCAGAAGGCGGCACACCCAATGCCTGGGCGATGATCCTCTCACCCTTCGCCCAGGGGCGGGCCAGCGCGTTGGACAGCGTTGACGATCCTAAACCGGCTTCACGGGAGACCGCAGCCAGCGTGGTTTTCCTTTTGCGCAGTCCGGCAATGATATCCGCCGGATGCCAGTCATTTTCCATTTTCATCGTTCTTCCTTTTTTGTCGGTACTGTCATTGAAATGTGGTCTACTCTTTCCAGTAACATCGTTCAGTAACTCTAAACAACAATATGTTAAGGGATGCTTAACATGACGTCAATACAGTTTATATGGTTATTGACTATGATCGCTCACCGACTGAAATCAGCACGTAAAAAAGCCAACCTCACGCAGGAAAAACTGGGCGTTTTGGGGGGAATTGATGAGAGCACGGCGCGCTCAAGGGTGTCGCAATATGAGAGCGGCACGTACAGCCCGAACTTCGACACCCTGTGTCACTTTGCCCGCGTGCTGAACGTGCCTGAATGCTATTTCTATATTCTGGACGACGACTTTGCCGAACAGGTTCTGGCATTGTATGAAACCTTTAACGCGTCAAAAGCTTAACGGTTTAACGACACGCTTTTGATCTGCGCATACAGCCATTGTCCGGCGCGGATCATCAGCTCATCCCGCGCCCAGGGTGTAATGCGTGCCCAGATAATGTGGCCGGCCATCGCCAGTTTCACTTCCACCTGATGGCCCACGTCCAGACATTCCAGCACCTGCGCAGGCAGGACGTTACGAATGCTGCTGTTATTGGCCGTCGGCTGCAACACCAGTGAAACGTCGGTGGCATTAACCCGCACCCGCAAAGGCGTCCCCGGTTCTTCATCGACTTTACTGATCCACAGCCGTTGATCGCCAATGGCCAGCGCGGTCATTTCGTAGCGCGGATGATGTTCCAGCACGCTGACATTCAGCACACTGCTCTGCTCCTCTTTTGGCAGCCACGGGCGCATCACATTGCTCGCCCAGACCTCCTCCAGATTGCCCATCGCCAGTACTTTCCCTGCGTCAAGCACCAGCACTTTTTCCGCCAGCCGCAGAATTTCATCCAGACTGTGCGTGACGTACAGAATCGGAATACTGACTTCCTGTGCCAGCCGCTCAAGATAAGGCATCAGCTCGCGTTTACGCGGGAGATCCAGCGCCGCCAGCGGCTCATCCATCAGCAGAATTTCCGGCGCCGTCAGCAGCGCACGCCCAATCGCCACGCGCTGTTTTTCACCGCCTGAGAGCGTCAATGGAAAGCGATCGAGCAAAGATTCAATGCCGAGCAGCTGTACTATGCTGTCGAACTGGCCGCGCATCGACGCTGCCATGCCATATTGCAAGTTGCCCTTCACGCGATAATGCGGGAACAGGCGCGCGTCCTGAAATACGTAGCCCACGCGTCGCTTCTCAGGCGGCAGGAATATTTTGTTGTCGGCATCAGATAATACCCGGCCATTGAGCGAAATATGTCCGCTGTCAGGCCTGGTCAGACCGCCGATGGCGTTGATAAGCGACGTTTTCCCCGCGCCGGACAAACCGAAAATCGCGGTGATGCCCTGTGCCGGTAACGTCTGTGTGACCTGCAAATTCAGCTCACCGAGCTGCTGACTGAAATCCAGTTCCAGCATGTCAGCCTCCCAGCCGCGTGCGGCTGCGTTTCGCCAGCCAGTCGGAAATCAGTAACGCCGCCAGAGACAACAGGATCGCCAGCACGCACAACCTTGCCGCCGCGCCTTCTGCGCCGGGGGTTTCAATCAGGGTGTACATGGCCAGCGGAATGGTGCGGGTTTCGCCGGGGATGTTTGAGACGAAGGTGATGGTCGCGCCAAATTCGCCCAGCGAACGCGCGAATGCCAGCACTACGCCGACGATCACTCCGGGCACCGACAGCGGCAAGGTGATGGTAAAAAACACCCGCCACGGCGACGCACCGAGCGTGCGTGCGGCGAGCTCAAGTTTCGGATCCACGGCTTCCAGCGACTGACGGATAGCGCGCACCATCAGCGGAAACGCCACAACGGCAGAGGCCAGCACCGCGCCGTGCCAGCTGAAACTGAAGCTAAACCCAAACCAGTCATATAACCACTGGCCCACCACGCCCCGTCGCCCCATCACCACCAGCAGCAAATAGCCAATCACCACTGGCGGTAACACCAGCGGTAAATGGATAATACTGTCGAGCAGGGATTTGCCGGGAAAGCGGCAGCGGACCAGGATCCACGCCATCAGAATACCAAGTGGCAGACTGCAAACTACGGACAGGCTCGATACTTTCAGACTGAGAAAGACTGCCTGCCACTCATATTCACTCAACATCATCAGCGTGGCGTAAATCCATAATGTTTGAAGATCTCAGCGGCAGCAGGCGTTTTCAGGTAATGATAAAACGCGCTGACCGTCGGATTTTCGTGGCCTTTAACAATAGCCATCGGGTATTCCACCGGCTTATGACTTGCAGCCGGGAAGATGCCGACAACCTTCACTTTTTTGCTGGCGACGGCATCAGAACCGTAGACGATACCCAGCGGGGCTTCTTCACGCTCGACCAGCGCCAGAGCGCCACGAACGTCGCTGGCGCGCGCCAGTTTAGGTTCCAGCACGGTCCAGGCGCCCAGTTTTTGCAGCGCTTCTTTAGCATAAATCCCCGCAGGGACGTGGTCCGGATCACCGACGGCTAAGCGACTGTCGCCAATCAGCTTCAGCCACTCGGTTTTTTCAGAGATATCGACTTTATCGATTTTGCTGGTTTTCGCAGAAACCAGCACCAGCTCATTGCCGAGAAGAGTATAACGGGTGTTATCGACAATTTGCTGTTTGCCGATGGCGTAATCCATCCACTGCTGATCGGCTGAAATAAACAGATCCGCCGGTGCGCCCTGCTCAATCTGACGCGCCAGCGTAGAAGACGAGGCGAAAGAAGACACCACCTGCACGCCTTTCTCTTTCTGATACTGCGTCGCGATGTCCTGCAACGCGTTGGTCAGCGACGCCGCGGCAAAGACTGTAATTTTGTCTGCGGCCTGCGCCTGCACGTTTAGCCCTGCCATCAGCACGGTCGCCGTAAATAATGTTGTCCAGGAAGCTTTCATCGTTTTCCTCGCCTGTTATCTGTTATTCATACATCACATGATGCGTTATGTAGGCAACAATATAGCGCAGGAAAATGGGTTGTCATCTGATTTATCGGCGGAAACTGGCAGAACTTGAAGTTTGTTGATCTGGCTGCGGTAAATATTTTTTCAGGGATTTGCGCTGACCGCAGAAAAAAGAAAACCCGGCACAATGGCCGGGTTCTTCAGATTCAGACTGCTTCACGACAACTCAGTAATGAGGCTTACTGCGGGACTCTTTAGAGTGGCCGATAACGGAAATAACGTTGAAGACTGTGCCCAGCCCCCAGATCAGACCCAGGATCACCGCGATGAAGACCGGCACCATGATGGCAGCAAATACCAAACTTTCGATTAATTCTAACATGATAGCCTCACTTGACTGGCTGGATCGCACAACGGCGGCGATGTTCATAAACTGTATGACAGACTGTCACAGATAATAGCAGTACGGGGCGGGAATTACTTTAGCATTTCGCCAACTTGCCTGCGGACGGGTATAACGGCGACAATACATCTTCGTCTATTAAGGAAGCTGATATGCAAGCTGAAATTCTGTTAACCCTCAGGCTACAAGAGCGGCTATTTGCCGACCCGCGCCGTATCGAATTACTGCGACAGGTACGCCACACCGGCTCGATCAGCCAGGGCGCAAAACTGGCAGGCATCAGCTATAAAAGCGCGTGGGACGCCATTAACGAGATGAACCAGCTGGCGGATGAAACGTTGGTAGATCGCAGCACCGGCGGCAAAGGCGGAGGCGGCGCAATCCTTACCCCTTACGGCGAACGTCTGATTCAGCTGTACGAGTTGCTGGCGCAGATCCAGCAAAAAGCGTTTGATGTACTTAAAGAAGATTCCCTGCCTCTCGACAGCCTGCTGGCCGCCATTTCGCGTTTCTCGTTACAGACCAGTGCGCGCAATCAGTTCTTCGGCAAGGTGGTAGAACGCAGCCATGAGAGCGTGCAGCAGCATATCAATGTGATGCTGGCCGACGGGAAAACACAAATACGCGCCGCCATTACCGAGCAAAGCGCCGACCGTCTGACGCTGACGCCCGGCAAGGAAGTGCTGGTGCTGATCAAAGCGCCGTGGATAACCCTCGGGTTCAGCGCCGAAAATCCACACAACGCGTTACAGGGCGACGTGACCCACATTCAGCGCGGCGACGTGAACAGCGAAGTGCTGCTGAAACTCACCGGGGGCGAGACGTTGTGCGCCACGGTGCCGAACGTGGAAATGCATACGCTGAAGCTGGAAACTGGTCAGACGGCGTTTGCCCAGTTTGATGATGACAAAGTGATTATTGCCACGCTATGCTGAAAAAACATTGATAATCAGAATCTTGCAGAATCAGCGCTGACACTTTGCAGAATTGTCAATTGACTCGGAGAACCTCAGCGCTTATCCCTTAATTTATAATTATTTCGAATTAAGGGATAAAAATGTCGTTACATATTTCGCAAGGCATTTTCCGTCTGAGCGATACCCGAACCCTCGTACTTTCCGATCTCACTGTTCAGCAGGCTGATACCTGGGCGTTCGTTGGCTCCAACGGCAGCGGAAAATCCGCACTGGCCCGCGCGCTGGCAGGCGACCTCACGTTGCTAAAAGGCACCCGAGAAAACAGCTTTGCCCACATCGTCCGGCTTTCCTTCGAGCAACTGCAAAAACTGGTGGCCGATGAATGGCAGCGTAACAACACCGATATGCTCAGTGAAGGTGAAGACGATACCGGCCGCACTACTGCTGAAATCATTCAGGAAGAGGTGCAGGATCCGGCGCGCTGTGCCGCCCTCGCCGCGCAGTTTGGCATTGAGAAATTGCTCAACCGCCGTTTCAAATATCTTTCCACCGGTGAAACCCGTAAAACGCTGCTGTGCCAGGTGCTGATGCAACAGCCTGACTTGCTGGTGCTTGACGAGCCTTTCGACGGCCTCGACGTCAATGCGCGGGCCCAGCTGGCAGAGTTGCTGGCCACGCTGGCCGGACAGGGTCAGACCATGGTGCTGGTGCTGAACCGCTTCGATGATATTCCTGCATTTGTGCAGAACGTCGGCGT
Organism: Rahnella inusitata; assembly: GCF_965118895.1. GTDB lineage: Bacteria > Pseudomonadota > Gammaproteobacteria > Enterobacterales > Enterobacteriaceae > Rahnella > Rahnella inusitata_A. Next base: position 3,719 of record NZ_CBCPJJ010000003.1, on the reverse strand, counting down.
GCTGGCCGATTGCACGCTGGCCTCCGTCGGCCCGCGCGAACAGGTGATGGCCGATGCGCTGGTGGCGCAGCTGGCCCACAGCGAAAGCCTGAGCGGCATGGCGGTCCCGGAAGCGGAAGATCCCACTGCCCGCGTCAGTCCGCCTGCCGACTGCCCGCTGATTGTGCTGCGCAACGGCGTGGTGCAGTACGACGACAAGCCAATCCTGCACAATCTGAGCTGGCAGGTCGAACACGGACAGCACTGGCAGATCACCGGGCAAAATGGTGCAGGGAAATCGACCCTGCTGAGCCTGATTACCGGCGACCACGCGCAGGGTTACAGCAACGATCTGACGCTGTTTGGCCGCCGTCGCGGCAGCGGCGAAACTATCTGGGATATCAAACGCCACATCGGTTATGTCAGCAGCAGCCTGCATCTGGATTACCGCGTCAGCACCAGCGTGCGTAACGTGATTACCTCCGGCTTCTTCGATTCCATCGGCATTTATCAGGCGGTTTCAGACCGGCAACGTCTACTCACCAGCCAGTGGCTGGCCTTGCTAGGTCTCGGTGGCGCAGCCGGAGATACGCCGTTCCACAGCCTGTCCTGGGGGCAACAGCGTCTGGCGCTGATCGCCCGCGCGCTGGTCAAACACCCTGCGCTGTTGATCCTCGATGAACCTTTGCAGGGGCTGGATCCGATTAACCGCCAGCTGGTGCGCCGCTTTGTCGATATTCTGATTGGCGAAGGAGAAACCCAGCTGTTGTTCGTATCGCACCACGCTGAAGATGCGCCTGAGTGCATCACGCATCGTCTGAGCTTTATTGCGGACGGCGATATCTACCGGTACCAGATCGAACAACGTTAAAACGTGGTGGCCTTCCAGGTACGGAAGGCCTGTTTTCCTCATTTTCCCCGCACTTTCCTCCCCTGCCTGGCGCTTTATCACCGGGAAACCGTTTTCAGATAATGCGAAATCAGGAGTGTAAGCGATTACACCTAGCGCCGTTTCTGGTCTGTAGCGCTTTACAGCTGACTTTCCTTACCGCTGGTATCAGCTGTTTAGCGCAGTGGAAAGGTGCTAAACTGTTTGTGTAAGCGATTCCATTTTATTGGGGATGGATCACCTTTTTCAGCCTTGCAGCGTGATATCGTTGCAGCATTGATAATCATCGGGGAGCGATTATGTACGTCTTAGTCACAGGTGGTAGCGGTTACATCGGGAGTCATACTTGCGTGCAATTGATTGATGCGGGTTATACACCAATCATTCTGGATAATCTTCACAACAGTAAAGTCAGCGTGCTGGAGCGTATTAATACGCTGACCGGTAAAACGCCGCTGTTTTATGAAGGCGATATTCGTGACCGTACGATCCTCGATAAAATTTTCAGCGAACACAAAATTCACTCAGTGATCCACTTTGCTGGCTGGAAAGCCGTCGGTGAATCCGTCGCTAAACCGCTGGCGTATTACGACAACAACGTCACCGGCACATTGGTACTGTTGGAAGCGATGCGCGAGGCCGGCGTCAAAAACCTGATTTTCAGCTCTTCTGCCACCGTGTATGGCGATCAGCCTAAAACGCCTTATGTCGAAGACTTCCCGACCGGCAACCCTTCCAGCCCGTATGGCCGCAGCAAACTGATGGTCGAGCAGATCCTGGAAGACGTGCAACGCGCGGAACCTGACTGGAGCATTACGCTGTTGCGCTACTTCAACCCGGTCGGGGCACATCCGTCGGGCCTGATGGGTGAAGATCCACAGGGCGTACCGAACAATTTGATGCCGTTCATCGCGCAGGTGGCCGTGGGCCGTCGTGAATCCGTTGCGGTGTTTGGGAATGATTACCCAACCAAAGACGGCACCGGCGTGCGCGATTACATCCACGTGGTCGATCTGGCCGACGGCCATCTGGCAGCCATGAAAACCCTGCACAACAAGCCCGGCGTGCACATTTATAACCTCGGCGCAGGCTTTGGCCAGAGCGTACTGGAAGTGATCAATGCCTTCAGCAAAGCCTGCGGCAAGCCGGTGAAATATACCTTTGCGCCACGCCGTGACGGCGACCTGCCGGCTTATTGGGCGGATCCGACCAAAGCGGAGAAAGAGCTGAACTGGAAGGTGACACGCACGCTGGAAGATATGGCGAATGACACCTGGCTCTGGCAGTCAAAAAATCCTCAGGGTTACCCAAATTAAGGCGGATAAGGAATCTTTATGACCACGTTTGACCCGATTGAACATCCGCATCGCCGCTACAATCCGCTGACCGATCAGTGGATTTTAGTCAGCCCGCACCGCGCTAAACGCCCGTGGCAGGGTCAGCAGGAAGCCGTTTCCGATGAAGTGCTGCCCACGCACGATCCGGACTGCTTCCTGTGCCCGGGAAATACCCGCGTCACCGGCGATGTGAATCCGCACTATACCGGCACGCACGTCTTCACCAATGACTTTGCCGCGCTGATGGCGGATACGCCGTTTGCCCCGAAAAGTACCGATCCGCTGATGCGTCTGGAAAGCGCGCGCGGCACCAGCCGTGTCATTTGCTTCTCGCCCGATCACAGCAAAACGTTGCCGCAGCTGTCGGTAGAAGCGCTGACTGAGATCGTCAAAACCTGGCAGGAACAGACTGCGGATTTAGGTAAGACCTATCCGTGGGTGCAGGTTTTCGAAAATAAAGGCGCGGCAATGGGGTGCTCTAATCCGCATCCGCACGGACAGATTTGGGCCAACAGCTTCCTGCCGAACGAAGCGGAACGCGAAGACCGTCTGCAACGCACGTATCTTGAACAGCAGGGTTCGCCGATGCTGGTTGATTACGCGCAGCGCGAACTGGCCGACGGCAGCCGTACCGTGGTGGAAACCGAACACTGGCTGGCCGTGGTGCCATATTGGGCGGCATGGCCGTTCGAAACGTTGCTGCTGCCTAAAGCGCACGTCAAACGCATCACCGATTTGTCCGAAGCACAGCGCAGTGATTTAGCGCTGGCGTTGAAACAGCTGACCAGCCGTTACGACAATCTGTTCCAGTGCTCCTTCCCGTATTCGATGGGCTGGCACGGCGCGCCATTTACCGAGGGCGACCACGAACACTGGCAACTGCATGCCCATTTCTATCCGCCGTTGCTGCGTTCAGCCACGGTACGTAAATTCATGGTCGGCTATGAATTGCTGGCCGAAACCCAACGCGACCTGACGGCTGAGCAAGCCGCTGAACGTCTGCGTGCGGTGAGTGATGTCCATTATCGTGAGGCCGGAGAAAAATAATGAATCTGAAAACTAAAGTCCTTGAAATCTTTGCTGATAAATTCGGCTACCCTGCGACCATCACCATCAAAGCGCCGGGCCGTGTGAACCTGATCGGCGAACATACCGACTACAACGACGGCTTCGTGCTGCCATGTGCCATCGACTATGAAACGGTGATCGCCTGCGCCCAGCGTAATGACCGCCAGATCCGCGTCATCGCCGCCGATTACGACAACGAAGAAGACAGCTTCTCGCTCGACGAACCTATCCTGCACAGCGACGCGCATCCGTGGGCCAACTACGTGCGCGGCGTGGTGAAACATCTGATGTTGCGTAACAAAGATTTCTCCGGCGCGGACATGGTGATAAGCGGCAACGTGCCGCAGGGCGCGGGGCTGAGCTCATCGGCATCGCTGGAAGTGGCGGTCGGTCAGGCGCTGAAATCTCTTTACGATTTGCCGCTGGACGGCGTTGCACTGGCGCTC
>NZ_CBCPJJ010000002.1:0-454956 GCF_965118895.1 Rahnella inusitata | reverse complement strand
TGATTTCTGCCCTCGGCAAAGAAAATCACTCCCTGTTGATCGACTGCCGTTCCCTGGAAACCCGCGCGGTGTCCATGCCGAAAAACGCCGCGGTGGTCATCATCAACTCCAACGTCAAACGCGGTCTGGTCGACAGCGAATACAACGCCCGTCGCGAACAGTGCGAAGTGGCTGCCCGCTTCTTCGGCGTTAAAGCGCTGCGCGACGTTGACCCTGCCCTGTTCTTCTCCATTCAGGATGAGCTGGATCCGGTGGTGTCACGCCGTGCCCGTCACGTCATCACCGAAAACGACCGTACATTGGCTGCCGCTGACGCGCTGGCCAGCGGCGACCTGAAACGCATGGGCGAGCTGATGGCAGAATCTCACGCCTCTATGCGCGATGACTTTGAAATCACCGTACCGCAAATCGACAAACTGGTGGAAATCGTGAAAGAAGTGATTGGCGATAAAGGCGGCGTACGTATGACCGGCGGCGGCTTCGGCGGCTGCATCGTGGCGCTGGTGCCGGAAGATATGGTGGAAAAAGTCCGTCACGCGGTGCAAGAGCAATATCAGGCACACAGTGGGCTGAAAGAAACCTTCTACGTCTGCACCGCATCACAGGGAGCCGGCGTATGTTAAAACCTGAAAATACGCAGCTGGCGCCCGATGGCCAGCCGTTTGAACAGGTGACGCTACAGAATGCGGCGGGTGCTACCGCCACTTTCATGGACTGGGGCGCGACCTGGCTGTCCTTCACGTTGCCGCTGGCGGACGGCACCACGCGCGAACTGCTGCTCGGCTGTCAGTCAACGCACGACTATATGAATCAGAGCGCCTATCTGGGTGCCACCGTCGGGCGCTATGCCAACCGCATCGCCCGTGCGCAGTTTGAGATCGAGGGTAAACCGCATCTGGTGGTCGCCAATCAGGGCGTACACCAGTTGCACGGCGGGCCGGAAGGTTTCCATGCGCGCCGCTGGAAGATCCTGTCTCAAAGCGCGCAGAAAGTCAGTTTCCAGCTGTTCTCCGCCGACGGCGATCAGGGTTTTCCGGGCAATATGACCGCGACGGTGCATTATCAGCTCACCGACGATAATCGTATGGAAATCCGCTACGACGCGACGGTCGATAAGCTGTGCCCGGTCAATCTGACCAATCACGCTTATTTCAACCTCGACGGCGAAGGCACGGATGCGCGTCAGCACAAGCTGCAACTGTTTGCCGATCGCTTCCTGCCGGTCGACAGCGACGGAATTCCGTGCGCCGATCCGACCACGGTGGAAAACACCGGCATGAACTTCAACGCGCCGAAAACGCTGGCGAAGGATTTCCTCAGCGATCGCGATCAGCAGCGTGTGAAGGGCTATGACCATGCCTATCTGCTCAACCGCACCTGCAATTCCGGCGAATTCCCGGCGGCGCATTTGTGGTCTGCCGATGGTAAGGTGCAGATGACTGTTTTCACCTCTGCACCAGCGTTGCAGCTTTACAGCGGCAATTTTCTCGGTGGTACACCGAACCGCACCGGCGGCGAATATGCCAGCTACAGCGGCGTGGCGCTGGAAAGTGAATTCCTGCCAGACAGCCCGAATCACGCTACCTGGCCGCAGCCCAGCTGCTGGATAAAACCGGGTCAGACCTATAAATCTGCCACGACCTACCAGTTCTTCGCGCTGTAATCCTGATGGACAGGATCGCCCGATCCTGTCCTGTTTTGTGACTTACCCCGCATCTGCGCCAGCACATTCTTCAGCTAAAGACTTCAGCCGCATCTACGCTTAGTGAGTGTCCTGCGAAAAGGACGTTTAATAAGGAGTTCGTTATGCGTTTACCCGTTGTATTAACCCTGCTGGCTACCTTGTGTGCGGCGGGTTCTGCGCTGGCTGCCGATCCGGTCAAAGCACCTTCTGCGGCACAAACCGCGCAACGTCAGAAAATGACCGATTGTAATTCGCAGGCTACTACGCAATCCCTCAAAGGCGAGGACCGCAAAAAATTCATGAGTAATTGCCTGAAAGCAGAAAGTAACGCTACCGAAAAACTGAGCCCGCAACAGGAGAAAATGAAAACCTGTAATGCTGATGCGGCGAAGAAAGAGCTGAAAGGCGATGCACGTAAAACCTTCATGAGCACCTGCCTGAAAAAAGCCAGCTAATTACGCTGCACTTTTATACAAAACGCGCGGTTCGGGCGACCGTCTGCGCGTTTTGTTTTACATCCCCGCAGCAAATTCGTTATGTTTAACCTCAAACGGTGTGACACAACGGCGATCAAGGTACATAGCGATTGCCGATGAGGATGCCAAGACCCTATAATGATAATTGTTATCATTGAAAATTCAGTTAACTGAGGAGTTTAGCTATGGCTGTAACCAAACTGGTGCTGGTACGACACGGTGAAAGTGAGTGGAACAAAGAAAACCGTTTTACCGGCTGGCATGATGTTGAACTGTCCGAAAAAGGCCGTACCGAAGCAAAAGCGGCCGGTCAGCTGCTCAAAGACGAAGGATTCCACTTTGACTTCGCCTACACCTCCGTGCTGAAACGTGCCATCCATACTCTGTGGAGCGTTCTGGACGAACTGGATCAGCCATGGCTGCCGGTAGAAAAATCCTGGAAACTGAACGAACGTCATTACGGCGCGTTGCAGGGTCTGGATAAAGCTGAAACCGCGAAAAAATACGGTGACGAGCAAGTGAAACAATGGCGTCGTGGCTTTGCCGTGACTCCGCCAGAGCTGGACCGTTCAGATGAGCGCTTCCCGGGCCACGATCCGCGTTACGCAAAACTGTCTCAGGAAGAGCTGCCAACGACGGAAAGCCTGGCGCTGACCATCGAACGCGTTATCCCTTACTGGACTGAAGTGATCAAACCTCGCATCGAAAGCGGCGAGCGCGTGATCATCGCTGCACACGGTAACTCCCTGCGTGCGCTGGTCAAATACCTGGATAATCTTGGCGAAGACGAAATTCTGGAACTGAACATCCCTACCGGTGTTCCACTGGTTTACGAATTCGACGAAAACTTCAAACCGGTTAAACATTACTATCTGGGCAATGCCGACGAAATCGCAGCGAAAGCCGCGGCCGTGGCAAACCAGGGTAAAGCGAAATAATTAACATTCACTGACCTGTTCAGCGAATGTGAAAGGCATGCGTAAGCGTGCCTTTTTTGTTTTTGAGGCAGGATGACTTACGTCTTTTTGCGCCAGTACATATTCATATTTTCGAATATGTTATTGACACTCCTGTTCTGTCGGGTAATATTCCCCGACAACATCAGGAGTGTCTATGCCCCAGCTTACCCCGCTTCAGCTCTTCAAATGTCTTTCTGACGAAACCCGTTTGGGGATCACGCTGTTGCTGCATGAAATGGGCGAACTGTGCGTATGCGATATCACCGTCGCCATCGAAGAGTCGCAACCTAAGACCTCGCGTCATCTGGCGATGCTGCGCGAAACCGGCCTGTTATTAGACCGACGCGAAGGGAAATGGATCCACTATCGCCTTTCACCGCACATTCCTGCCTGGGCAGCCGAAATCATCAGGCAGACCGCCCAATGCCAGTTTGTACAAATCACTCAGCTCACCAAACGTCTGCAACAAGGCAGCGTCGCTTGCCAATAATACGTTAAAAATTTACTCATTCATATATGAAATAACATATGTAATACGGAGAACACTATGTGGCTCGCAGGCCTGATTTTTATCTTTACCCTGATACTGATTATCTGGCAGCCCGGTGGATTAGGCATTGGCTGGAGCGCGAGCCTGGGCGCGGTGCTGGCCCTGGCGACCGGCGTTGTACATCCCGGTGATATTCCGGTGGTATGGGAAATTGTCTGGAACGCCACGGTGACGTTCATCGCCGTGATTATCATCAGCCTGTTGCTGGATAAATCGGGATTCTTCGAGTGGGCCGCGCTGCACGTCGCGCGCTGGGGAAACGGCAAAGGCCGATGGTTGTTCACCTACATAATTTTACTCGGCGCCAGCGTCGCTGCGCTGTTCGCCAATGACGGCGCGGCATTGATCCTGACCCCCATTGTCATCGCCATGCTTCTGGCACTTGGTTTCAGCCGTGGCGCGACGCTGGCCTTTGTCATGGCAGCCGGGTTTATTGCTGATACTGCCAGCCTGCCGCTGATCGTCTCCAATCTGGTCAATATTGTCTCTGCCGACTTTTTCAAACTTGGCTTCAACGATTACGCCTCGGTGATGGTGCCCGTCGATATCGCCGCTATCGTGGCGACGCTCATCATGCTGCATCTGTTCTTTCGCAAAGATATTCCGAAAACCTACGATGTCGCCAGGCTCAGGCGCCCGCGTGATGCGATTAGCGATATGCGCACGTTTAAAACCGGCTGGCTGGTCCTGATTCTGCTGCTGGTGGGTTTCTTTGCCCTTGAGCCGCTGGGCATTCCCGTCAGTGCGGTGGCCGCTGTCGCAGCGTTTATTCTCTGGCTGGTCGCCCGTCGCGGTCGCATTATCGATACCGGTAAAGTGCTGAAAGAAGCGCCATGGCAAATCGTCATTTTCTCACTGGGGATGTTTCTGGTGGTGTATGGCCTGCGCAACGCTGGCCTGACGGAGTGGTTGTCCGGCGTGCTGAATACTTTCGCCGTTCACGGATTGTGGGTCGCCACGCTGGGTACCGGGTTCCTGAGCGCCCTGCTCTCCTCACTGATGAACAATATGCCAACGGTGCTGATTGGCGCGCTTTCCATTGAGGGCAGCACTGCAACCGGCGTCATCAAAGAGGCCATGATATACGCCAATATTATCGGCAGCGATCTCGGACCGAAAATTACACCGATTGGTAGCCTGGCCACGTTGTTGTGGCTTCACGTTCTGGCACAAAAAAATATCGCCATCACTTGGGGTTATTACTTTTACGTCGGCATCGTCATGACCCTGCCGGTACTGTTCGTCACGCTGGCAGCCCTGGCTGTCCGCTTATCATTTCATGTGGCCTGAGCCACTCACCTCAAAGAGAACTCGCAATGACCGATATCACGATTTATCACAATCCAGCCTGCGGCACGTCGCGCAATACGCTGGCGCTTATCCGTAACAGCGGCGCTGAACCCGCAGTTGTTTTGTATCTCGACACCCCGCCGTCACGCGATGAGCTGAATGCCCTGATTGCCGACATGGGCATTTCCGTACGCGCGCTGCTGCGTAAAAACGTTGAACCTTACGCACAGCTGGGTTTGAGCGAGGATAAATTCTCTGACGACGAGTTGCTGGATGCCATGCTGGCACATCCGATTTTAATCAACCGGCCGATTGTCGTAACACCGGGGGGAACCCGACTTTGCCGCCCTAGCGAAATCGTACTGGAGATTTTGCCGGACCACCAGAAAGGTGCGTTCACTAAAGAAGACGGTGAAAAAGTGATTGATGAAAATGGGCGGTTGATTGTGAAGGATGAAAAAAGATAAGTGATGGCAAAGAATAATATTAAAAATACTTATGGTTATTCTTACCCTGCGAACAATATTAAATAACACTTTCAAAACCTGTATGTTTTTATTTATTTAAATATGATGAAACACCTAAAGATTAAAACAACTTATCCGATACTACAGAAGGGGAATATTAGAGCCCTAATAAAGCGAATCGCCATCTAACTGATCGCAAACTATGCTTAAAATCCGTTACCTGACGACCTTGAAGCATTTGCCACCGGGGTTACAGATTATGAACTTCCTAAGAAATATTAAAATAAGAACGGCAATCGTACTCATTCTCATTGTATTTTCTCTGCTCTGGGCAGGAGCATCAGGATTTGCGTTATATTCTCTTAAAGAGTTGAAACTCGAACTTGGCGTGACCCATATTCAGCAAAATAATGGCGATATCATTAATGGCGCGAACGCGCAGTACTATCGCGCCGTCACTTCGCTTGAACGTGCCATGGCAGGCGTAGATAAAAATGATAATGCCATTTTTGATCTCGAAATGAAGGCGACGGCGGTGGAATTAGAGAGTCTGAAAAAAGGTTTAATGGAGTTTAAAGCGATTAATCATGGCAATCTTGATGCGCCAACAATAGATGATATTTATAACAGTTCATTTAATCTTTACCATGAAGCTTTGTTACCCCTGTTTGAATCTTCCAAAGAAAAAAGAATCGGCGACTTCGAGAAAATTAAAAATGATAAGTATCTTCCTCTTAGGCGTAACTTCAGTGCGGCAATTGATAAATACAACAATAAAATAATCTATTTAAATGCTGAGGCAAATGAAAGAATTACGCATTGGGTGACATGGTGCCAGTATATTCTCATTAGCGCACTGATGATAAGCGTACTCATTATGATGGCGAGCGATCGTTATTTAGTTAATTTCCTCGTTAAACCTCTGAATATCATAAAAGCCCACCTGGAATCTTTGGCTACCGGCGTACTGGATAACAAAATTGTCGAACAGGGAAGAAACTGTATCGGCCAGTTAGTCCCTTACATTGATAAAATGCAGGGCAACTGGGCGCAGACCGTACGTGATATTCGCAACAGCGCAGACTCCATTTATAAAGGTTCCAGCGAAATCTCCATCGGCAATACCGACCTGTCTTCACGGACTGAAGAACAGGCTTCCGCACTGGAAGAGACCGCCGCCAGCATGGAGCAGTTGGGGTCAACCGTCAGACAAAATGCGGATAACGCCGGGCAGGCAAGTACGCTTGCTAGCCATGCGACTCAGGAAGCGCATACCGGGGGCGATATTGTCAGCGGGGTCATCACTACCATGACTAAAATTACCGGCAGCTCACATAAGATTGTCGATATCATCGGCGTCATCAACAGCATCGCCTTCCAGACCAATATCCTTGCCCTGAACGCTGCGGTTGAAGCCGCACGTGCGGGTGAGCAAGGTCGTGGCTTTGCCGTTGTCGCCAGTGAAGTCCGAAATCTGGCTCAACGAAGCGCGCAAGCCGCTAAAGAGATTGGTGTGCTGATCAATGAGTCCGTTGAAAATATTAAATCAGGGTCAGATCAGGTGACGCGCGCGGGTGAAGCGATGGAGAAAATTGTCAGCTCAGTCAGTCACGTTAATGAGATCATGAGTGAAATAGCGGCAGCGTCTACTGAGCAAAGCAAAGGGATCAGCCAGATCGGTACGGCGGTGGTTCAGATGGACAGCGTGACCCAGCAAAATGCCGCGTTGGTGCAGGAGTCTGCCGCAGCGGCGGCCTCTCTTGAAGAGCAGGCGAGACAGCTCACTGAGATCGTTTCCATATTTAAAATTAATGGCCAGGAGAAACGTGCTAACACGCAACAGCTGAAAAGGCCAGATATGAGTGCAAAAAGCCAGGCATTAGCGACCGTTTCGAGCGGATGGACCAAGTTCTGAATTTTTTATTCCCCCTCAGGTTGATTGAGGGGGAATGAGTTCCTGAAGAACATGGACACCGGAGTCTGCAAATTAGAGTATGGGTTAGTAAAGCTTATCAAGGAGAAACCTATGCCCGTCAGATACGCCTCACCGGATGAAGCAGAAAAGCTCTGGGAGATCAGGAATCAGGCCATTCGTTATGGATGTAAGAATACGTATGACGCAATCGTAATCACTGCCTGGACGCCAGATAAGATGCCAGAAGGATTTCGCAAAGCCATCACCAATAATCCATTTTTCGTCGTGGATTCGCCGGAGGATAACTTCCCGGTTGCAACAGGTTTTCTCGATCTGGAAAATCAAAGCGTGGAAGCTATTTTTACGCTGCCTGCATTCACGGGCAAAGGCTATGCACGGCTGATCCTGGATGCCATTAAGACTGAAGCGAAAGAGCGAGGATTGGCCGCACTAACATTATCCTCTACGCCCAACGCCTTTGCGTTTTATCAGAAGAACGGGTTCAGTCTGGTGAAGGAAAGCCTGTACCGGTCTGAGATGGCGAAAGCTGATTTGCGCTGTATGGATATGCGTTGCGAACTTTAGTTTCAACTCAAAACAAAAAAAGCCCCGAATACACGGGGCTTCATAACACGAGAGTTTTCAGCCGACTTTCGTCCATGCTGATTGCCAGGCGAAGCCGACACCCGGTTCATAAGCGTTTGAAACGTCAGTCCACTGTATGCAATAACCGCTCAGCGGTGCAGGCTTGCACTGGTAGATGCCGTTATCTTTTGGTTGTAATACTTTGGTTCCGGCTTTATAGCTTTTCAGCCCTGCAGGGAAAGTATAATCATATTGGCCTGCGGTGGAGGGCGTTGAATCACTGCTCACCATAAAATCGTAAGTCATCTGAGTGACTTTGCCGGTATCGTCGGTCCCTTTCACCACCAGCATGTAATGGCCGTCGCTCATATCCTTCATACTCAGGGTTAAAGCCTTATTGCTGTTATCAAGTGACGACGCAACGTAGCCTTTCTGGGTTTGCGCGTGGTCATACACCGTGCTTTCGATGGCCATTTTACCGGTCACCGACACGTTGAAATTCAGCGTTAAATTGCCGGAAGTCGCCACGTAACTCGATTGCATGCCGCTGACGGAGAAGGTCGGAGACGGAGCAACGCCTTGCTGCTCGACAGTCACCTCTACACGCGTGAGCGTGCCGCCCGGATTAGTGAACAACCCGTTCGCGCCATATATCGCATTAAACGTTCCGTCCGCTGCCTTCTGGCCTGCGCGGAGCTGGCCGTTGCTCTGATTCACTTTTTGCGCCAAATCGTGAGCCCAGGTATTTTTCTCTCCCTGCTCATCACTGCTTATAATCAGGCGGGTGCTCAACTCAGCACGTTCACCGCTGACATCAAAGACGCGGGTACTGACTTCATCTCCTCGTTTTAAGTCGATGACCGGCTGAATTGTTCCGACCTGCTGAGTCCATGAGGTGTCTGGTGCGACGCTGCCACCGGAAAGAGTAACGTCCATCACATTATAAAAACTATTGGCAGTATTACCCACTTCCCACACCGCTAATATCACCTGATAACCGGACCTTTCTGGCACATTACACGAGTGCGTCACCGTCGCGGGGGGTGATTCCATTGCGCCATTAATCGTACAGAAGGGTGTTAATTCGAATGAACTGCGGGAAAGCGGTTTATTTACATCCCAGTTTTGTTGAGTAATGTAATAACGCCAGTTACTGGTCACATGATTAGCGGTAAATAACCAGGTGAATTTATTAGCGCCCGGTGTTATTGCGGTTTTTGCCCAGCGAACGCTGGTTTGCTCATCAAGATTAGAGAAACGATCGACACCCGCGCTGGCAATTTTACCATCAGCAGGTCCTTTCTCCGGGAAGCCAGACGGTGCCTCGAGGCTTTGTGGTTCGTACTGAACCGCGCCGCAGTTGATGTTCTGCGCCGTATTACAGGCGTAACTACGGGAAACAGGCGACGTTAAATAACCATGCGCCCATAATGATGGACTGAAACCCACCAGACTAAAAATAATCCAGGATTTAATTTTCATAGTAATGACCTTAATAAATTAATAATATAATTAAGTGACATGCTGAAATTAAAAACAATAACAAGCATGCGCATCCAAATTAGGGAATCCCGAAGGGTAAATCTATTATTTTATTAGGTTTACTGGCAGTTTAAGATTTACTGAATTAAATCATTCATCAAAACAATCACTGATAATAAAACATAGCGGATACTGATCATTTATCTAAAGACGAAAAAAAACCGGGAATAATATCCCGGTTTACTCGCGTTACTTACAAATACTGATATTAACCGCGGCGCGCTTTGACCGCGTTCGCCAGGCTGCGCAGCAGCACTTCGGTGTCGTCCCAGCCGATGCAGGCATCGGTCACACTCTGGCCGTAAACCAGTGGCTCACCGCTGTCCAGGTTCTGGTTGCCCTCTACCAGATGGCTTTCCACCATCACGCCCATCACTGCCTGTTCACCACCAGCCACCTGAGCGCAAACATCTTCACAGACTTCCATCTGCTTTTTGAATTGTTTGCTGCTGTTTGCATGGCTGAAGTCGATCATGATACGTGCCGGCAGACCGCCTTTTTTCAGGCCTTCTTTCACTTCCTGTACATCTTGCGCGCTGTAGTTTGGCTTTTTGCCGCCGCGCAGGATGATGTGGCAATCGTTGTTACCGCTGGTATTCACGATCGCAGAGTGTCCCCATTTGGTGACGGACAGGAAGCAGTGTGGTGCGCCGGCGGCGTTAATTGCATCGATCGCCACTTTGATGGTGCCGTCAGTACCGTTCTTAAATCCGACCGGGCAGGATAAACCGGAGGAAAGCTCACGGTGAACCTGAGATTCTGTCGTGCGTGCGCCAATCGCGCCCCAGCTCATTAAATCCGCCAGATATTGTGGCGTGATCATGTCCAGGAATTCGCCCGCCGCAGGCAGTCCGGTATCATTAATATCCAGTAACAATTTGCGCGCGATGCGTAAACCGTCGTTAATCTGGTAACTGTTATTCATGTGGGGGTCATTAATTAACCCCTTCCAGCCGACGGTGGTACGCGGTTTTTCGAAGTAAACACGCATCACCACTTCCAGCTCGCCCTGCAGTTCTTCACGCATTTTCATCAGGCGCGCCGCGTACTCTTTTGCAGCTTTCGGATCATTGATAGAGCAAGGGCCGATTACTACCAGAAGACGATCATCGTTTCCTTTCAGAATCTTATGAATGGCATTGCGTGCCTGAGAGACTGTTTTCGCCGCTTTGTCGGTCGCAGGAAATTTTTCCAGCAGCGCGACAGGTGGCAAAAGTTCCTTAATTTCTTTGATACGTAAATCGTCGTTTTGATAATTCATAACTGTTCCATTCGGGTATTCATAAGTGACAAAGCGAAACGCTGACCGCGTTCAATCTAGCCGTATTGGGTGACGGTGTAAATCTACTTTTACACTTACGAATAGTCTCATTTTGATTCAGGACATGAATTCATTAGCTAACCTTTTAACTGTCCATACGAAAACGACGACGGATCCTTCTGTAACAATGGAGATGACAATATGAATAAGTTCGCAATCGCATTCTTTACCGCAACTCTGGCCCTGACTTCAGGTGCCGCGCTTGCAGCAGGCACCGATGCTGGTTCTAATAACGGCGCAGCTAATCAGTCCGACAGCCCAGGCTCAATTCAGAAAATTGCGCCTAAAGGCGTTGATAACAGCAAAATCAATGAAACCGGCCAACCCGTTAATGAAGTCCATAAAAAGACTCACAAAACGACGGATAAAGCGCATCATGACATGAGCAAGAAAACGGTCGATCATAAAAAAGCAATGTGTAAGGACGGCCGCTGCCCGGATCAGGTTCCCGGTACTAACCAGTCTAAAGCTACGGGTAATTAAACCTCGCCCTGACAGCAAAGCATCATGAGGAACTTCGGTTCCTCTTTTTTTCGCCCTGCCCCCTTCTTGCAACACGCCATGATTACGTTATTGTAATTGCCTCTATTCATCATTTTTGTGAATACAATTATGTCTGCATCATCATTTTTACCTCAGGATAAAAACAGTCGCCGACTGCTGCTCGCGTTCCTGATTACCGTCACTTTTATGGTCGCCGAGGTGATCGGTGGTCTGATTTCCGGCTCACTGGCTCTGCTGGCCGATGCCGGGCACATGCTGACCGATGCCGCTGCGCTGCTTGTCGCACTGATGGCGGTGCGTTTCGCAAAGCGTAAGCCTAACTCACGCCATACCTTTGGCTATCTGCGCCTGACCACCATGGCGGCCTTCGTGAACGCGGCTGCACTGCTGGTGATCGTCGTGCTGATTGTCTGGGAAGCTATCGCCCGCTTCTTCAACCCGCAACCGGTTATGGGCACCACGATGCTGGTGATCGCCATCGCCGGGCTGTTCGCCAATATTCTGGCGTTCTGGCTACTGCATCAGGGAGAAGAGAAAGCCAATATCAACGTGCGGGCCGCAGCGCTTCACGTGCTTGGGGATTTGCTTGGTTCAATTGGTGCGGTCGCCGCAGCGCTGATCATTATGTACACCGGCTGGACGCCGATCGACCCCATTTTGTCGGTGCTGGTATCGTGTTTAGTTCTGAATAATGCGTGGCGCTTGCTACGTGAAAGCTTTCACGAATTACTCGAGGGCACGCCCGAAGAGATCGATATCGATGAGCTGCGTAAGGATTTATCGCGCAGTATTCCCGAAGTACGAAACGTGCATCATGTTCACGTCTGGCAAATTGGTGAACAGCGGCTGATGACGTTGCATGTTCAGGTGGTACCACCGCATGACCATGATGCGCTGCTTGGACGCATTCAGCATCATTTGCTCGAGAAATGCCGCATAGGTCATGCGACTGTCCAGATGGAATACGGTCATTGTGAAACGCCCGATTGTGAGATCAATGAAGTGCCTGTCACGAGCGGCGGACATGATCATCACGGTCATAGCCATGCGCATCATTGATTGACATGTTTCATAACGCAAAACGCCTCCGGATTGGAGGCGTTTTTTTTGGCAGGCAATCAGGCGGTTTGTAGCGGTAGCGAACCGTTTTGCTTCGCGCTTTTGATCCACAGCCAGGAACCGTTTAGCGCGATAAGCGTCAGCAGAACATACTCCAGCGCCATCGCGTAGACTCCCTGATACGCGAAAATTGCCACGCTGATGACGTCAATCACCACCCAAAGCAACCAGTTCTCGACGTATTTGCGCGTCATCAGCAGCATTGCCACAATCGACAGCACCATCATTGATGAATCCCAGAACGGGAACGCATCAGGCTGCAGCTCCGGCATCTGTACATTCAGCCCAAGCGCCTGCATCAGATTAACGGCCAGCAGCGTGAGCGCGGCAAACACACGGTCTATATTGAAGGTCATCAGCAGGATGCCAGCGACACAAATCACGCCCCAAAGCACTGCTTTTCCGCGCGGTAACCAGCGAATTTGCAGCTCAGCCTGTTGATCTGCCGTCTGGCGGCTCCATGCGTACCAGCCGTAGATATTGGCACCAAAGAAAAATACTTGCAGCAGCAAGCTGGCATAAAGCTGAATCTGGAAGAAAATGATCGCAAACAGCGTAACGTTGATCAGGCCAAACGGATAGTTGATCAGCTTCTCTTTGCTGGCGAACCAGATACACAACAGACCAAAAATAGTTCCGATCGCTTCGATCCATGACAGGTCATAGCCGCCTTTCCCCAGCGGAATATGCACCAGGATATTGCTGGTACTGAAAAAATCCATCATCTCGTCCTTTCCTTTCGTCAATTACAAAGCTTTGGCTTACAGCATTTTAGACTGAGTACGCAGTTTGAGATCAGCCGCGAACGCCAGCATACGGTTCAGCGGGATCAAAGATTTCACACGCAGCGCCTCATCCACTTCAATAGCATGTTCCGCGCCGCCGTGCTCGAGGCCTTCCGCAATGGCTTTCAGGCCGTTCATCGCCATCCACGGACAATGTGCACAGGTACGACAGCTGGCGCCTTCACCCGCCGTCGGCGCTTCGAATAATTCTTTATCCGGACACACCTGCTGCATTTTGTAGAAAATACCCCGGTCAGTCGCCACGATCAGCTGTTTGTTGGGCAGTGTTTTCGCCGCCTGAATCAGCTGGCTGGTCGACCCTACCGCATCAGCCATGTCGACGATCGCCTGTGGAGACTCTGGATGCACCAGCACAGCGGCGTTTGGGTACAAACCTTTCATTCGGGTCAGGGCCTGAGTTTTAAACTCGTCATGGACGATACAGGCGCCCTGCCAGCACAGCACATCTGCACCGGTCTGTTTACGCACGTAATTACCCAGATGCCGGTCCGGTGCCCAGAGGATTTTCTCGCCCAGACTATCCAGATGCTCAATCAATTCGACGGCGATGCTGGAGGTCACCACCCAGTCTGCACGCGCTTTAACCGCAGCGGAGGTATTCGCATAGACCACTACGGTACGATCGGGGTGACTGTCGCAGAAATCCGAAAATGCCTGCTCAGGGCAACCGAGATCCAGCGAGCACTCTGCATGGAGTGTCGGCATCAGCACGGTTTTCTCCGGGCTGAGGATTTTAGACGTCTCACCCATAAAGCGCACACCGGCCACCAGCAAAGTCGACGCCGGATGCTGGCTGCCGAAACGTGCCATTTCCAGTGAGTCTGCCACGATACCGCCGGTTTCTTCTGCCAGCGCCTGAATTTCAGGATCGGTATAGTAATGCGCGACAATTACGGCATTACGCTCCTTCAGCAGTTTCTTAATTTTCTCTTTATAGAAAATTTTTTCGTCTGCATCCAGAACAGCGGGCTTCGGCGGAAAAGGATATACCGTCGCATTCAGATCCAATGTTTCGCTCATACTCATCATCTCATTCAGTCAGGCGTCGTGCCTGAAGGCTGGAAGCCACCCCTGGATTCAATCAGAAACAGAGTGGTTTTGTATGCTAAACAAAATAACGTAAAAAAGGAGGAAAGTCGTCGGTATTTTCGCCGTTAAGCTAAAAATGTTTACCAGACTTAAATTTGACAGGTTTTGGTACGCTGCGCGGAAAATTGCGCATGGGATAAAAAGAAGTTTAGAGGCTCAGATGCGAAAAAAGCGCCAAAAGGCGCTTTTTCCTGAATTCTTAGATTTAGATGTCTTCACTTGAAAAGTGGTGGGCCGTGCTGGATTGACTCGGCTTCACCTCGCCCTGCGGGCAACGCTGACGCGTTGTCGTCTCGCTTCGCTCGGCTCGAACCTATGGTTCTCATCCTGCACTGCTTCACATTGTATTCCACTTGAAAAGTGGTGGGCCGTGCTGGATTCGAACCAGCGACCAATTGATTAAAAGTCAACTGCTCTACCAACTGAGCTAACGGCCCATCTAAATACTATGTACTACTCTATCTTTGGCTTTCAAAATCTTCAGAAGGTACCACCTAAAAAGTGGTGGGCCGTGCTGGATTGACTCGGCTTCGCCTCGCCCTGCGGGCAACGCTTACGCGTTGTCGTCTCGCTTCGCTCGGCTCGAACCTATGGTTCTCATCCTGCACTGCTTCATATTGTATTCCACTTGAAAAGTGGTGGGCCGTGCTGGATTCGAACCAGCGACCAATTGATTAAAAGTCAACTGCTCTACCAACTGAGCTAACGGCCCTTCCTGAATACTTCTGACTACCTGGTGAATTGCAGTTGGTGTGCAATCCACTTGCGTGCTGTTTAGATTGGTGGGCCGTGCTGGATTGACTCGGTTTCACCTCGCCCTGCGGGCAACGCTGACGCGTTGTCGTCTCGCTTCGCTCGGCTCGAACCTATGGTTCTCATCCTGCACTGCTTCACTACATAGTCCACTTAAAAAGTGGTGGGCCGTGCTGGATTCGAACCAGCGACCAATTGATTAAAAGTCAACTGCTCTACCAACTGAGCTAACGGCCCATCTAAACTTGCTGCAAATTGCCTGATTCTCTAACAGCTTGAGCCGTTTGGAGTTGTCTGGGCAACGGCGGCA
Organism: Rahnella inusitata; assembly: GCF_965118895.1. GTDB lineage: Bacteria > Pseudomonadota > Gammaproteobacteria > Enterobacterales > Enterobacteriaceae > Rahnella > Rahnella inusitata_A. The sequence continues at coordinate 439,586 of NZ_CBCPJJ010000002.1, read as the reverse complement.
TATATTACTTATTTAACTTTTCAGTGCAACTTTAATTTTCATAAAGATGCCTGACTGCTGGTTCTTCACACACTCAAGCCCAGAAAATGCACGATATGTACATTTTCCGGACCTGAATAGGGTTTTACTTTGCAGATAAACGTTTTTGAGCTTGTTTTGCCGCATCGGTATTTGGGTACTGTTTTACGACCTGCGTAAAGACGGCTTTGGCTTTATCAGCCTGACCTTTCTCCTGCATGATCACCCCAACCTTGTACATCGCGTCAGAACTTTTTGGAGACTTAGGGTAGTTTTTGACCACGACTGCAAAATAATACGCAGCGTCATCTTTTTTACCCTTGTTGTAATACAACTGACCTAGCCAATAATTCGCGTTCGGCAGGTAGGTTGAATCAGGATATTTTTTGACGAAACTTTGAAAAGCCGCAATGGCCTCATCATACTGTTTCTTTTCCAGCGCCAGTGAAACAGCTGCATTGTAGTCACTGTTCACATCACCCGTACTTGCAGGTGCCTGAGCTGCACCGGCATCAGGCGCTGATGCTGTGTTAGCAGAACCAGAGGCATCACCCGTGGCTGCGGCAGCGCCCGTACTGGCGGCTCCGGCAGACCCTTGGCTCAGGCTGTCCATTTGCTGATACATTTGCTTCTGACGTTCAACGATTTGGTTCAACTGATACTGATTCTCCTGGATTTGACCACGAAGAGTATCGGCATCACGTTGGGAATCAGAAAGTTGCTGCTGGAGTTGAGTTAATAGCTGGCTGTGAGCGTTAGAAATACGCTCCAGAGAGGTGACCCGATCTTCAATCGAGCCTGAGCCGACATTACTGATTGGCGCTTGGGCAGTAGCGGCCCATGGGACCGCTACGCCAACCAGTAACGACAGACTCAACAGGTGAGTTCTGAAGTTACTGCTCATGCGACTCTCTTAGTATACCAGTACGGCACGACGGTTTTTGGCGTAAGCCGCTTCGTCATGGCCCAGTACAGCTGGTTTTTCTTTACCGTAAGAAACGATAGAGATCTGATCAGCAGAAACGCCTTTACCTTGCAGGTACATTTTAACAGCAGTAGCACGACGTTCGCCCAGGGCGATGTTGTACTCTGGAGTACCACGTTCGTCAGCATGGCCTTCTACGGTCACTTTGTAAGACGGGTTGCTGCGCAGGAAAGCTGCGTGTGCATCCAGCATCTGAGCGAATTCAGAAGACACATCGTACTTGTCTAAGCCGAAGTAAACGATGTTGTTTTTCTGCAATTCTTGCATCTGCAGACGAGCTTGCTCTTCTGAAGACATGTTTGCGTTCTCAGTGCCAGCGCCGGTGTTCAGACCCATACCTGATTGGTCGTTGTCTGCGTTCTTGTGTGAACTACAAGCAGCGACTGCCAGTACAGGCAATGCCAGCATCAGCCCTTTCAGAACTTTGTTCAGTTGCATCTATTCGATCCTTTTATAATTTTTTGCCATACATAGTTGTATATGCATCACAGATACGGCGACCAGGCAGGAAATTTGACCTGTCCATCAGTTGCCGGAAGACGCGCTTTGAAACGTCCATCAGTCGATACCAACTGCAACACGGAACCCAGACCCTGTGAAGAGCTGTAAATAACCATGGTGCCATTAGGAGCGAGGCTAGGCGTTTCATCCAGGAACGTGTCCGTCAATGTTTGAACGGCTCCCGTTGCCAGATCTTGTTTAGCGATGTGCTGTGTACCGCTGGCGCTGCTCACCATTACCAGGAATTTGCCATCTGCACTTACGTCAGAGTCCTGATTTTGAGAGCCTTCCCAGGTCAGACGCTGAGGCGCACCGCCATTAATATTCACTTTATAAACTTGTGGACGACCGCCCTGATCCGACGTAAACGCCAGATTCTGGCTGTCCGGGAACCAGGTAGGTTCAGTATTGTTGCTGCGACCGTTAGTCACCTGGCTGATTTGGCCAGAACCAAGGTTCATCACGTACAAGTTCAGACTACCGTCTTTAGACAGTGCGAAAGCCAGTTTGCTGCCATCAGGCGAGAACGCAGGTGCACCATTGTGACGTGGGAAAGAAGCAATCTGTCGAATGCTGCTGTTCGCCAGTGTCTGAACAACCAGTGCAGAACGGCCACTTTCAAAGGTCACGTACGCCAGTTTGCTGCCGTCCGGAGACCAGGCCGGGGACATCAGCGGTTCTGGTGAACGGTGAACGACAAACTGATTGTAACCATCGTAATCCGCTACGCGCAGTTCATACGGGAACTTGCCGCCGTTGGTCTGCACGATGTAAGCGATACGGGTACGGAATGCGCCTTTCACACCAGTGAGTTTTTCGAACACTTCATCACTGGCGGTATGGGCGGAATAACGCAGCCATTGCTTGGTCACTTTATACTGGTTTTGTGCCAGTACGGTGCCCGGCGCGCCAGAGGTATCGACCAGTTGGTAAGATACCACGTAGCTGCCATCGGCTGCAGGCTGAACCTGACCGATAACCACAGCATCGATACCCAGAGCAGTCCAGGCGGCAGGAGTGACTTCTGCTGCGGTGGCCGGCTGCTGAGGCATACGGGATGCATCAATAGGATTAAACTTGCCGCTATTACGTAAGTCAGCAGCAACGATGCCACCGACATCTTCAGGTGGAGTACCCGGGCCAGCCCATTTAAATGGCACAACGCCAATCGGACGGGCGGTATCTACCCCTTGGGTAATTTCAATACGAACTTCTGCATGTGCTACAGATGCCCACATCATTAAAAGGCCGAACGCTACTCGAAATGCCTGCTTCATTGTATCTCCCTTATCTGGACGTATCTGCCCGCGATAATTTAGCAGAATTTTAACAAACCAACGCATACAAAACTAGAATTACACACTGCAATCTATCGTAAAATTCTGAAAAGTTATTATTTTCATCTTTTACTGTGGTTTAAATCTCATTGGTGCATTTTTAAAGACTTCATACACTGCCTGACTCGGTGGCTTAGGGATCCGCGCTTGCTTAGCTGCGGTAACTGCAGCCTGACATAGTGCAGGATCTCCACCTTCAGGTGTGACACTAATCAGCATACCATCGGGAGCCAACTTGATACGAAGATCACAGGTCCTCCCCGCATATAAACCACTGTCGTAGAATTTACTTTGAATAGCCGCTGTAACCTGACCAAGATACCCGTCAATCTCAGCCCCGGAAGCACCGCTTTTCTTACTGGCGCCCTTCCCTGCCGGAGCAGATGCCCCGCCGCCGCCCGTTGAACCTTTAGGCGCGTTCTTCGAATCAGCAAGACCATCGAATAAATTATCAGCATCCGCAGCGGCTTTTGCCGCCGCAGCTGCGGCCGCTTTCTTATCTGCAGCTGCTTTTTTCGCGGCAGCTGCCGCTTCAGCTTTCTTCTCCGCTGCCGCAGCCGCTTTAGCATCGGCAGCAGCTTTGGCGTCGGCGTCAGCCTGCGCTTTGGCATCTGCAGCAGCCTGAGCTTTCGCTTCAGCAGCAGCCGCTTTTTTCGCTTCAGCAGCGGCTTCTTTCTTCGCATCTGCTTCTGCCTGTTTCTTGGCAGCCGCAGCGGCGGCAGTGGCTTCTGCCTCAGCTTGTTTCTTCGCCTCGGCAGCAGCAGCTTTTTTCTGTGCATCAGCCTGGGCTTTGGCTGCTTCTTTAGCAGCATCGGCTTTGGCCTGAACGGCAGCTTCTTTCGCCGCTTCAGCCTTGGCTTGTGCAGCGGCAGCTTCTGCCTGTTTCTGTTGTTCTTTGGCCTGCTCAGCGGCTTGTTCAGACTGCTTCTGCTGCTGGGCCTGTTCCTGAGCCTGTTGCTTCGCGTCTTCCTGCGCTTGCAGACGCTCCTTCTCAAGCTCTTTCAGGCGCTGTTGCTCTGCGGCCTGCTTCTGCTGTAATTCTTCAGCCTGTTGCTCTGATTTTTTCTGACGTGCTGCAGCAGCACGTTGGGAATCAGCCTGTTGCTGCTGTTGACGATTGTACTGATCGACCACGGCACTTGGATCAACCATTACTGCGGAGATATCGCTACCGCCACCGCCGCCACTCATGCTGGTATCTTCGTCCAGCGATCCCAAAATCAGCAGGCCTATAATGATGATATGCAGAACGACCGAAACAATAACGGCGCGTTTGAGCTTATCGTTTTGTTCAGTTGCAGTTGCCTTTACCAAAATAGATTTCCCAAGACAGGATTACCAAAAACCCGGGTCCCTTCAGTGCCTGTCGTTCTCTTTTAACAAGGCAGGGAAAGCCGGGTTTCAAATAAGTGTTACAAATTACCTATCCTCAGATAGGTTGTGTCATCAATCCGACAGATTTCACACCGGCCTGATGCAACATATTCAGCGCCTTGATGATTTCATCATAAGGCACATCTTTTGCACCGCCGATCAGAAAGACTGTCTTCGGATTGGCCTGAATACGGCTGCTCGCTTCTGCGATAACCTGCTGTTCAGGCAACTGTTCCATACGCTGATGATCCACCACAATGGTGTACTGACCGACGCCTGAGACTTCAACAATCACTGGCGGATTATCATCGCTGGAGACGGCTTTGGAATCCGTCGCGTCTGGCAGATCCACTTCCACGCTCTGAGTAATGATGGGTGCTGTTGCCATAAATATCAGTAACAGAACCAGCAGTACGTCCAGCAGCGGAACAATGTTGATCTCCGACTTACCTTCGCGACGGTTACGACGACCTCGTGAACGAGCCATACTCTCCCCCTTTAGTTACTGCTGGTTTCGCGAGAGAAAGCCTGACGGTGCAGGATGGCCGTAAATTCTTCCATGAAGTTATCGTAGTTTTGCTCAAGCTTGTTCACACGCTGGTTGAGGCGGTTATACGCCATAACCGCAGGGATAGCAGCAAACAAACCGATCGCCGTCGCAATCAGTGCTTCTGCAATACCCGGTGCAACCATTTGCAGGGTAGCTTGTTTCACAGAACCTAAGCCGATAAAGGCGTGCATGATCCCCCAGACCGTACCAAACAGACCGATGTACGGGCTGATAGAACCGACAGTACCGAGGAACGGAATGTGCATTTCAAGGGATTCGAGTTCACGGTTAAAAGAGATACGCATCGCACGCGAAGAACCTTCAATCACAGATTCGGGTGCGTGGCTGTTGGCACGATGAAGACGTGCGAACTCTTTAAAACCGGAATGGAAGATTTGCTCTGCCCCGCTCAGGGTTTCGCGACGGCCCTGGCTTTCCTGATACAAACGGGAAAGCTCAATACCGGACCAGAACTTATCTTCAAACGCTTCTGCCTCACGGGTGGCGGCATTCAGCACTTTCGTACGTTGAATGATGATTGCCCAAGACGCGACAGAGAAGCACACTAGGATAAGCATAATCAGCTTAACCAGGATGCTGGCCTTTAAAAATAAATCAAGCATGTTCATGTCAGTCACTGCTTAAACTCCGCGACAATAGACTTAGGAAGCGCTCGTGGCTTCATTTGGTGTGGATCAATGCACGCAATTAACACTTCCGCAGAACTCAGAAGGTTTCCTTGCGAATCAAGAATTCGTTGTGCAAAAGTAAGAGAAGCTCCGCGAATGGACGTAATCTCACTCTGGACATCCAGCATGTCATCAAGACGAGCTGGTGCAAAGTATTCGACCGTCATGCGGCGGACAGCAAAAGCGACGTGTTCGCCCAGCAACTGTTGCTGGTGAAAATTGCGTTGGCGCAACATCTCTGTGCGAGCCCTTTCATAAAAGGCGACGTATCGAGCGTGGTAGACCACGCCTCCCGCGTCTGTGTCTTCATAGTAGACACGAACCGGCCATCGGAACAACGAATTACTCACTGTACATCCCGTAATGCAATTTGACGGCACTACTATACTCAAGAGGGCTGGGGTTGGGAATGGGTTGCATTGATGTATTGAAAATAATTATGGGCCAGAACGGCCCATAGGAATTTATGTGTAAATCTGTGTATTTATTCAGCTATAAAAGTATAGAAGTCCCGCAGCCAGAGCAATCATGGCAAGCAGCGGACAAAAGAATGCTTTCCAGATTGGCTTATGCGGACGAAATCCCAGACCGTGAATTATTCCTGCGCATACCGCCCAAATCAGAATGATCCCATGCCACACTTCCAGTTGACTGGTCGACGAGGCAAACATACCCGGTTTCCAAAAAACACAGCCGGCAAGAACCAGCGACATCACCAGTGAAAGGGCCCGTAAGGGGCCCTTATCGGTGAGGGCGTAAATCTTATCCGCGATCACACTCATTACTTCTCTTCTTTGGCAGCTTTATTGGCTTCGCTGTGCTCAAACGCCAGCGCGGTAATGATACCAAACGAGCAAGCCAGTAAGGTGCCGAGGATCCAGGCAAAATACCACATGGTGTTCTCCTTAATACAACGAATGCTTGTTGTTCTCGATGTAGTGTTTATCGAGGCGACCGAACATCTTGTAATACGCCCATGAGGTGTAAATCAGGATGAGTGGCACAAAGATACAGGCTACAACGGTCATCACTCTCAGCGTCAGCAGCGTGGATGTCGCATCCCACATGGTCAGGCTGGCATTCGGCTCAGTGACCGACGGCATCACGAACGGGAACATAGTAATACCGGCAGTCAGGATCACACAGGCGATAGTCAGGGAGTTACTGATAAACGCCAGTGCACCTTTGTTGATGCGTGAGAACAGAATAGTCAGCAGCGGCAGAATAACGCCCAGCGCAGGAATAGCCCACAGGCCTGGTGTCTTGTTGAAGTTAGCCAGCCAGGCACCCGCTTCGTGTGAGACCGTTTTGCGCAGCGGATTCGACGGGCCCGCGTGATCCATCACTGAAGTCACGGTGAAGCCATCAATCCCTTTGACTAACCAGATACCTGCCAGCAGGAAGCACACCATCATCACCAACGCGGAAATCTGGGATGCCGCACGGGTGCGCAGATGCAATTCACCCACGGTACGCATTTGCAGATAGGTTGCGCCCTGCGTGATAAGCATGGTCAGGCTGACCAGACCGGCGAGAATGCCGTACGGGTTCAGCAGCTGTAACAGGTTGCCGGTGTAGAAGAGACGCAGATCGTTATCAATGTGGAACGGAACGCCCAACAGCAGGTTACCGAATGCCACGCCGAACACTAATGCCGGCACGAAACTGCCGATGAAGATGCCCCAGTCCCACATGCCACGCCAGCGTGCGCTATCCACTTTTGAACGATAGTCAAAACCAAGCGGACGGAAGAATAAGGCGCACAGCACCAGCACCATCGCGGCGTAGAAACCGGAGAATGCCGCGGCGTAAACCATCGGCCAGGCTGCAAACAGCGCGCCGCCGGCGGTGATGAGCCAGACCTGGTTACCGTCCCAGTGCGGGGCGATGGCGTTGATCATTACACGGCGGTCAGTATCGGTTTTGCCGATAATCCGCACCAAGATGCCCACGCCCATATCGAATCCATCGGTGACTGCGAAGCCGATAAACAGCACGCCAATCAGCACCCACCAGATGAACCTTAGCGATTCATAATCAAACATATTTCGACTCCCTTTTACCGAGTTTGCTCAAGTGGCGCTGGAGTTTGTTCAAAGTGATAGCGACCTGTTTTCAGGCTGCTTGGGCCCAGGCGTGCATATTTGAACATCAGGAACATCTCAGCGATCAGGAACAGGGTGTACAGGCCGCAAATCAGAATCATAGACGTCAGTACATCACCTACCGTCAGTGAAGAGTGCGCAACCGCAGTCGGTAGCACTTCACCAATCGCCCAAGGCTGACGACCGTATTCCGCCACAAACCAGCCTGCTTCCACAGCAATCCACGGTAATGGCAGGCCGAGGAACACCGCGCGGTGCAGCCAGCGTTTCTGACCAATCTTGCCGCGAATAACTGCGAAGAAGGACAGACCGATCAGCACCAGCATCAGGATGCCGCAGGCAACCATGATACGGAATGCGAAGTACAGCGGCAGAACGCGTGGAATAGAATCTTTGGTGGCTTTTTGGATCTGTGCATCACTCGCATCAGCCGGGTTATCGGTATAGCGTTTAAGCAGCATACCGTAGCCCAGATCCTGCTTGGCGCTTTCGAAATCGCTGCGCACTTTCGGGTCAGTGTTACCTGAACGCAGTTCTTCCAGTAGGGTGTACGCTTTCATCCCGTTGCGAATACGCACTTCGTGTTGCGCCATCAGGTCTTTCAGACCGGTGACCGGCGTATCGACGGAACGCGTTGCGATGAGGCCCAGCAGGTATGGAATCTGAATAGAATATTCGTTTTCCATTTTGTCCTGATTCGGCATACCGAACAGCGTGAAGCTGGCCGGTGCAGGTTGGGTATCCCACTCAGCTTCAATGGCAGCCAGTTTGGTTTTTTGTACGTCACCCATTTCGTAACCGGATTCATCACCCAGTACGATCACGGAGAGCACAGCGGCCAGACCGAAGCTTGCAGCGATAGCGAATGAACGCTTCGCGAAACCGATGTCACGGCCTTTAAGCAGGTAGTAAGAGCTGATAGCCAGAATGAACATCGCGCCAGTCACATAACCGGACGCCACGGTGTGAACGAATTTAACCTGCGCAACCGGGTTCAGGACCAGCTCGGAGAAGCTGACCATTTCCATACGCATGGTTTCGTAGTTGAAGGTTGATGCAATCGGGTTCTGCATCCAGCCGTTCGCCACCAGGATCCACAATGCTGATAAGTTCGACCCGAGGGCAACAAACCAGGTCACCGTCATGTGCTGAACTTTAGACAGACGATCCCAACCGAAGAAGAACAGGCCGACTAATGTAGATTCAAGGAAGAACGCCATTAAACCTTCAATCGCCAGAGGCGCACCGAAGATATCACCGACGTAATGTGAGAAATATGACCAGTTGGTCCCGAACTGGAATTCCATGGTTAAACCGGTGGCGACGCCCAGTGCAAAGTTAATTGCAAAGAGTTTGCCCCAGAATTTGGTCATATCTTTATAGATTTGTTTGCCGGAAAGCACATAAACCGTTTCCATAATTGCCAGTAAAAACGCCATACCCAGCGTTAATGGGACAAATAGGAAATGGTACATGGCTGTTAAAGCAAACTGTAAACGCGACAGTTCAACGATATCAAACATCTTGACCCCTTGCTCCTCGGAGGAAGACCCCAACTTGCGATCTCTGACGAATCGGTCACCCGGAACGCCTCATGACTACCAGAATTCAAATCAAATGTGTGCAAAACAGAAATGTCTGCGATATGACGGAGTAAAGCCGGCTCGCAGGCACTCTGATACCCGATAAAAACCGGCCTTTAAGCCTCAAAAGGGCTTTGCGGACAGGAAAAATGTCGGGGAAAATAAACATACAAAAAACTGATGTTACAGGGCCAATATGTTACGCCACTAATTCCACACAATAAATAGGTTTTTTAGTGACCCAAAGCGGATTTACGCATACAGGTCAATTAGCGCTCAGATCTGCCTCTTCGGGTGAAATTGATCTGACGCAATTTAAGCCTATCTCATTGTTTATTTCTATATTGAACAACGCAAATTACAAAAAAATATTTCCGGATGTTACTGATGGGTTTCAATACACTTTAATGATGACTTTATTGTTAATTAATTGTGTTTGAATGGTTGGCAATAATACTCATTTGGCTACTTTAAAAGCTCTATTTATTAACTTTTCATTTCTAATGAACCCATCTTGCTTTGTTAATAATTATGACTTAAATCAGTTATTGTTAAACATTATAGCAGCAATAAAAAAGGTCACCCGAAGGTGACCAACATGTCGAATCTTTGTAGCTTTCAGCCTGCCAGAATTTTACTGGCGGGTGATGTCGTACTTACTGTGGCAGCAGAGATTTCACTGCTTCACCGATATCAGCCAGGCTGCGAACGGTTTTCACACCGGCCGCTTCCAGCGCAGCGAACTTATCATCTGCAGTACCTTTACCACCGGCAATGATGGCGCCAGCGTGCCCCATACGTTTGCCCTTCGGCGCAGTCACACCCGCGATATAACCCACCACCGGTTTGGTCACGTGTGCTTTGATATAAGCAGCCGCTTCTTCTTCCGCATTACCACCGATTTCACCGATCATCACGATCACTTCAGTCTGCGGATCTTCCTGGAACAGCTTCAGGATATCGATGAAGTTAGAACCCGGGATCGGGTCACCGCCGATGCCGACGCAGGTAGACTGGCCGTAACCGTAATCGGTAGTCTGTTTAACCGCTTCATAGGTCAATGTACCGGAGCGGGAAACGATGCCTACTTTGCCAGGCAGGTGAATATGGCCCGGCATGATGCCGATTTTGCATTCGCCAGGAGTAATCACGCCCGGACAGTTTGGCCCGATCATCACCGCATCGCTTTGATCCAGTTTCATCTTCACGACCAGCATATCCAGCGTCGGGATGCCTTCGGTGATACAGATGATCAGTTTAATACCCGCATCCAGCGCTTCCAGAATGGAGTCTTTGCAGAACGGTGCCGGAACATAAATCACAGACGCGGTAGCGCCGGTGGTTTCTACCGCTTCACGCACGGTGTTGAACACCGGCAGGCCCAGATGTTCAGTGCCGCCTTTGCCCGGCGTAACGCCGCCGACCATTTTTGTGCCATAAGCGATGGCTTGTTCGGAGTGGAAAGTCCCCTGGCTACCGGTGAAACCCTGGCAGATAACTTTGGTGTTCTTGTTGATTAAAATCGACATTATTTCCCCTCCACTGCCGCGACAACTTGTTGAGCCGCATTCGTCAGGCTGGTCGCTGCAATGATGTTCAAACCGCTGTCCGCCAGTTTTTTGGCGCCCAGCTCGGCATTGTTACCTTCAAGACGTACCACAACCGGCACGCTGACGCCCACTTCTTCCACCGCACCGATGATACCGTCGGCGATCAGGTCGCAACGAACGATACCGCCGAAGATGTTTACGAAGACGGCTTTCACTTTTTCATCAGACAGGATGATTTTGAAGGCTTCGGTCACGCGTTCTTTAGTTGCACCACCGCCAACATCGAGGAAGTTAGCCGGTTCGCCACCGTGCAGTTTCACGATGTCCATGGTACCCATCGCCAGACCGGCACCGTTCACCATGCAACCGATGTTGCCGTCGAGCGCCACGTAGTTCAATTCCCACTGCGCAGCCTGAGCTTCGCGGGCATCTTCCTGACTGTGGTCGCGCATTTCGCGCAGTTCTGGCTGACGGAACAAAGCGTTACCGTCTGCGCCCAGTTTGCCATCGAGGCAAATCAGGTCACCGGCAGTGGTCACCACCAGCGGGTTGATTTCGATCAGCGCCAGATCGCGCTCAAGGAAGATGTTCGCCAGACCCATGAAGATCTTGGTGAACTGCTGAACCTGCTTACCGGTCAGACCCAGTTTGAAAGCCAGTTCGCGGCCCTGATACGGCTGCGGACCTGCCAGCGGATCCAGTGCTACTTTGTGGATCAGGTGCGGGGTTTCTTCCGCCACTTTTTCAATTTCCACGCCGCCTTCAGTAGACGCCATGAACACCACACGACGGGAGCTGCGATCGACTACCGCGCCGAGGTACAGTTCTTTATCAATGTCAGTCGCCGCTTCAACCAGGATCTGGTTAACCGGCTGGCCCTGTGCGTCTGTCTGGTAAGTTACCAGACGTTTGCCCAGCCAGTGTTCAGCGAAAGCACGAATTTCTTCTTTGCTTTTTACCACTTTCACGCCGCCCGCTTTACCGCGACCACCGGCATGAACCTGACATTTCACCACCCACGGGCCGGCACCGATTTTCGATGCAGCCTCTTCCGCTTCACGCGGGGTGGAACAGGCGAAGCCTGATGGTGCTGGCAGGCCGTAGCGCAGGAAAAGCTGTTTCGCCTGATACTCATGTAAATTCATGATGTTCTATCCATTCTTATTCAGTAGGAGGGCTTTGTCAGTGGCACGGCGAACCGTGCCACTGTGGGTCGAGATCTCTTTTACTTACGGCAACCGGGGACTAAACGTCCAGCAGCAGACGAGCCGGATCTTCCAGCATCTCTTTAATGGTCACCAGGAAGCCAACCGATTCGCGGCCATCAACCAGACGGTGATCGTAGGACAGTGCCAGATACATCATTGGCAAAATCACGACCTGACCATTCACCGCCATAGGACGATCTTTAATGGCGTGCATGCCGAGGATCGCGCTCTGCGGTGGGTTGATGATTGGCGTTGACATCAGGGAGCCAAAGACACCGCCGTTGGTCACAGTAAAGTTACCGCCGGTCAGTTCTTCCACTTTCAATTTGCCGTCACGGCCTTTGATGGCCAGCTCTTTGATTTTTTTCTCGATATCCGCCATGCCCAGCGTATCCACATCACGCAGAACCGGGGTCACCAGGCCGCGTGGCGTTGAAACAGCAATGCTGACGTCGAAGTAATTGTGGTAAACCACATCTTCGCCATCGATAGAGGCGTTCACTTCCGGATAGCGTTTCAGCGCTTCGACCACGGCTTTCAGATAGAAAGACATGAAGCCCAGACGCACGCCGTGACGTTTTTCGAAACCATCACCGTACTGCTTACGCAGATCCATGATGGGTTTCATGTTGATTTCGTTAAAGGTGGTCAGCATCGCAGTGCTGTTCTTGGCTTCCAGCAGACGCTCGGCTACGCGTTTACGCAGACGGGTCATCGGTACGCGTTTTTCGCTGCGTGAACCCAGAGCCGGTGCCGGTGTCTCGCTGGCAGCAGGCGCTGAAGCGGGTGCTGTTGCAGGTTTGGCATCTTTGGCTTTTGCCAAATGTTGCTCAACGTCTTCACGGGTCAGACGACCACCCACACCGCTGCCTTTAATGGCGTTGGCATCGAGAGAATGTTCTGCAATCAGGCGGCGAATCGCCGGGCTGAGGGCGTCACTGCTCTCTTCTTCCAGCGCAGCTGTGTGACGTGCCGCAGGAGTCGCTTCTTTATCGGAGCTTTTCTCAGTGCTTGGCTTACCAGAGCTGTTACCCGGACGAATGCGCGCCAGAATCTGACGGGAAATTACCGTTGCGCCTTCGTTTTCGATGATGCTGTCCAGAATACCGGCTTCGCTTGCAGGCACTTCCAGAACCACTTTATCGGTTTCGATTTCTACCAGTACATCGTCACGTTCAACACTGTCGCCCGGCTTTTTGTGCCAGGTGGCAACCGTCGCATCCGCAACGGATTCAGGAAGGTCAGGGACCAGAATATCTACGCTACTCATTATCAATCCTTCTTATGTTCCATATAGTTAACTGACACCAACGCGGTTATTTCACGTTCAGCGCATCGTTAACCAGATCTTGCTGTTGCTTCTGGTGAACGGACATGTAGCCGACTGCCGGTGAGGCAGAGGCCGGGCGTCCTGCGTAACGTAAAGAAGCCCCGAAAGGAATCACTTCACGGAAATTGTGTTGGCTGCAGTACCATGCACCCTGATTCAGCGGCTCTTCCTGACACCAGACGAAATCATGAACGTGTGCGTATTGTTCCAGCACTTCCTGAATGGCTTTGTGCGGGAACGGATACAGCTGCTCGATACGGACGATCGCGACGTCGGTTTTTTCGTTCTTACGACGCTGTTCCAGCAGATCATAGTAGACCTTACCTGAACACATCACGACGCGCTTAACCTGTTTCGGATCCAGTTCGTCCACTTCACCAATCGCCGGCAGGAAGCTGCCGTTGGCCAGTTCGTCCAGCGTGGAAACCGCCAGCGGATGACGCAACAGAGACTTCGGTGACATCACGATAAGCGGACGACGCATACCGCGCAGCGCCTGACGACGGATCATGTGGTAAACCTGCGCCGGGGTAGACGGGATACACACCTGCATGTTTTGCTCAGCGCAAAGTTGCAGATAGCGTTCCAGACGCGCGGAGGAGTGCTCCGGCCCCTGCCCTTCGTAGCCGTGCGGCAACAGCATGACCAGGCCGCACATACGGCCCCATTTTTGCTCGCCGGAGCTGATGAACTGGTCGATAACTACCTGAGCACCGTTGGCGAAATCGCCAAACTGCGCTTCCCAAATGGTCAGCGTACGCGGTTCAGCCGTGGCATAACCGTATTCGAACGCCAGCACCGCTTCTTCGGATAGCACGGAGTCCCAGACGTTGAATTCGCCCTGGCTGTTATGAATATTCGACAACGGCACATACACGGAACCGTTTTTCTGATTGTGGATCACCGCGTGACGGTGGAAGAAGGTTCCGCGGCCGGTATCTTCACCGGACAGACGGATAGGAATACCTTCGTCGACCAGCGTGGCGTAAGCCAGATTTTCGGCACCGCCCCAGTCAAACTTCTTATTCCCTTCGGCCATCTCGTTACGGTCGCCATAAATCTTGGCCACGCGTGACTGCATTTCGATGGCATCCGGTACATGGCTGACGCGACGAGCCAGTTCCTGCAGACGTTTAAACTCCACCTTGTTCGGATAAGGTTCGTCCCATTCGTGGTTCAGATACGGTGACCAGGTGAACGTGTGCATGTCATTCTGACGCCACTCTTCCACCACACACTCACCGGCATCCAGCGCATCGCGGTAAAGGTTGACCATTTCGGTTGCATCTTCCAGGCTGGCAACGTTCTGCTCAGTCAGGATGTCTGCATAGATTTTGCGCGGCGTCGGGTGTTTCTTGATCTTGTTGTACATCAGTGGCTGCGTTGCGCTTGGCTCATCGGCTTCGTTATGGCCGTGGCGACGGTAGCAAACCAGATCAATCATGACATCGCGTTTAAAGGTATTGCGGAAATCCAGCGCCAGACGGGTAACGAAAGCCACAGCTTCCGGATCATCTGCATTCACATGGAAAATCGGCGCCTGCACCATTTTCGCGATATCTGTACAGTAATCGGTCGAACGCGCATCTTTCGGGTTCGAGGTGGTGAAGCCCACCTGATTATTGATGACGATACGCACGGTACCGCCCACTTCATAACCACGTGCCAGCGACATGTTCAGAGTTTCCTGAACCACGCCCTGACCGGTAATTGCCGCGTCACCGTGAATGGTGATAGGCAGAACCATGTTACTGCGCGCTTCGTCCAGACGATCACGACGCGCACGGACAGAACCGATGACGACCGGGCTGACGATTTCCAAATGCGACGGGTTAAACGCCAGCGCCAGGTGAACCATACCGCCTTCGGTTTCCACATCAGACGAGTAGCCCATGTGGTATTTCACGTCGCCGGTACCCAGGTGTTCTTTATGTTTGCCAGAGAATTCGTCAAACAGATCCTGAGGTTTTTTACCCAGCACGTTGATCAGCACGTTCAGACGACCACGGTGCGCCATACCCAGCACCACTTCACGCGTTCCATTTTTGCCCGCGTGACGGATCATGTCTTTCAACATCGGTACCAGCGCATCGCCACCTTCCAGCGAGAAGCGTTTGGCTCCCGGGAATTTCGCGCCCAGATAACGTTCCAGACCTTCTGCTGCGGTCAGCTCTTTCAGGAACGTTTTCTTTTCTGCATCAGTGAAGTTTGCCCGACCGACCACGGATTCGACACGCTGCTGGATCCAGCGTTTCTCTTCGGTGTTGGTGATGTGCATGTATTCCACACCGATGGAGCCGCAATAGGTTTGCTTCAGGGCTTTATACAGCTCGCCGAGCTGCATGGTTTCTTTGCCGATGGCAAAAGAACCGACGTTGAAGGTTTCCTGGAAATCAGCTTCGGTCAGATGATGGAACGCAGGGTCGAGATCGGGCACATCGTCCAGTTTCCACAGGCCGAGGGGATCAAGGTTCGCGTTCTGATGGCCACGGAAGCGGAAGGCGTTGATTAACTGCAACACCTTAACTTGCTTGGCATCCGTTTCTGGATCGCTGATGGAGGAGTTATAACGTGACGCGTCTTTCGCCAGACGGCGGAAGTAGTCCCGTGTTTGAGAATGGAGTTGCTCTGGTTTCACACCCACTGTTGGTAGCTGTTTAAAAATCGAACGCCAGCTATCGTCAACGGAACCAGGATCGGTTAAGTAGTCTTCATAGAGTTGTTCTATGTAAGACTGGTTCGCACCCGCCAGATAGGAGGAATCCAGCCAGGCCTTCATTGCGCCGTTCTGCATCGTGATCCCTTAAGCTTTGAAGCTTTAGTTTTCGCCGTGGTTAATAATAATGACCGTGATACACCGCGGTAAAACGGTTTTCCTTACTAAAACAGTTCGTTGGTTGAGCGTTTGGCTCTTCAAGGAACCTTCAAAAATCCGCCATGCGCGTGACTGACTTTTGAAGTTGCCCTGCTTATCTTTCTCCCCTTCTTTACAAAACAGCTGAAAATAGATGTCCCTGATTTTTACCCCACTATCTTACTCCAGTCAGGCGCAACTTTGTTGCACTTGTTGCTACTTTGTTATTAAAAAATTACTTATTTGCTATCAGCGCCTCAGTTAGCACATTTGTAACTATTGTAAGTAGCGCTTATGGGTAAATAACAGCGGGAACCTGAGTTCCCGCTGTGGCATGGCTTATCTTGTCAGGCGCCGCGTTGTAGGAGCATCGATTTGATATGGCCGATTGCTTTGGTCGGGTTTAGCCCTTTCGGACATACACTCACACAGTTCATGATGCTGTGGCAGCGGAATACGCTGAAAGCATCATTGAGATCGTCGAGACGCGGTTGTGTTTCGGTATCGCGGCTGTCGATCAGGAAACGGTAAGCGGCAAGAAGACCTGCCGGACCGACAAACTTGTCCGGGTTCCACCAGAAGGATGGGCACGACGTCGAGCAACAGGCGCAGAGAATACATTCGTACAATCCGTCCAGTTTTTCGCGTTCTTCCGGCATCTGTAAATGTTCACGCGCCGGAGGATTTTTCCCATCATTCAACAAGTAAGGCTTAATCTTCTCATACTGCTTATAGAATTGCCCCATGTCCACTACAAGGTCGCGCACAACCGGTAACCCAGGTAACGGACGGATAACAATCTTCTTGCTGCCATGGCGTAAGGTCGAGACTGGCGTGATACATGCCAGACCGTTTTTACCATTCATGTTCAGACCGTCGGAACCACAAACGCCTTCACGGCAAGAGCGGCGGAAGGCCAGCGTCGGATCCTGCTCTTTCAGCAAAATCAGCGCATCGAGCAACATCATGTCGCGCCCTTCCTGGGCTTCCAGCACATAATCTTTCATGTACGGGACGTCATCGACGTCCGGGTTATAGCGATAAATCGAAAATTCGAGTTTCATATTCTGTCTCCGCTACGCCCTAGTAAGTACGCGCTTTCGGCGGGAACGCCGCGCGAAGCTTAGGCTGCATGTTCACCTCACGGCGGGTCATGCTTTCGGTTTCCGGCTGATACAGCGTGTGGCACAACCAGTTCGCATCATCCCGATCCGGGAAGTCGAAGCGGCTGTGTGCGCCACGGCTTTCGGTACGGTAGTTGGCGGAGACGGCCGTCGAGAACGCGGTTTCCATCAGGTTATCCAGCTCCAGACATTCCACGCGCTGAGTGTTGAACTCCGTCGAGGTATCGTCCAGACGGGCAGATTTCAGGCGCTCGCGGATCACTTTCAGCTGTTCCAGACCTTCTGCCATCGCATCGCCTTCGCGGAATACCGAGAAGTTGTTCTGCATACAGGCTTGTAAGTCTTTGCGGATAGCCACCGGATCTTCACCGGAACGGGTATTGTTCCAGCGGTTCAGACGCTCAAGGGAAACATCAATATCGTCCTGAGAGGCTTCACGGCTGTCGCCCTGCTCATTGATAGATTCCTGCAAGTGCATACCGGCAGCGCGACCAAATACCACCAGATCCAGCAGCGAGTTGCCACCGAGGCGATTCGCACCGTGAACGGAGACACAGGCAATTTCGCCGACCGCAAACAGCCCAGGGATCACTACGTCTTCGCCCTTCTCGTTCACACGCAGCGCCTGACCGGTCACTTTGGTCGGAATACCGCCCATCATGTAGTGGCAGGTTGGCAGAACAGGGATCGGCTCTTTGATTGGATCCACGTGAGCGAAGGTGCGGGAGAGTTCGAGAATGCCCGGCAGGCGGGATTCCAGCACTTCACGACCCAGATGATCGAGTTTCAGTTTAACGTGCGGGCCCCACGGACCTTCGCAACCACGGCCTTCACGGATTTCGATCATGATGGAACGCGCCACCACGTCACGACCCGCCAGGTCTTTGGCATTTGGCGCATAACGTTCCATGAAACGTTCGCCATCTTTATTGAGCAGATAACCGCCTTCACCACGGCAGCCTTCTGTTACCAGAACGCCCGCGCCCGCGATACCGGTCGGGTGGAATTGCCACATTTCCATGTCCTGCACCGGCACGCCAGCGCGCAACGCCATGCCAACACCGTCGCCGGTATTGATGTGCGCGTTAGTGGTGGACTGGTAAATACGGCCTGCCCCGCCGGTCGCCAGCACGGTCGCTTTGGCTTTGAAGTAGACCACTTCACCGGTTTCGATACAGATAGCTGTACAGCCGACGATCGCGCCATCCTGATTCTTCACTAAATCCAGTGAATACCATTCGGAGAAAATCGTGGTGCCGTTTTTCAGGTTTTGCTGATACAGCGTGTGCAGCAATGCGTGACCGGTACGGTCAGCAGCAGCGGCGGTACGTGCCGCCTGCTCGCCGCCGAAGTTCTTCGACTGGCCACCAAACGGACGCTGATAAATACGGCCGTCTTCAAGACGGGAGAAAGGCAGACCCATGTGTTCGAGTTCCAGAATCGCTTCCGGCCCGGTTTTACACATATATTCAATCGCGTCCTGATCGCCGATGTAGTCGGAACCTTTTACGGTGTCGTACATATGCCATTCCCAGTCATCCTCATGGGTGTTGCCCAGCGCGACGGTAATACCGCCCTGCGCTGACACCGTATGGGATCGGGTCGGGAAGACTTTGGAAATCAGGGCACAGGTCTGGCCCGTTTGCGAAATCTGTAATGCTGCACGCATACCGGCGCCACCTGCACCGATCACCACAGCATCAAACTCTCTGACTGGCAGATTCATTTACTACGCTCCCCAAACAACAATTGTTCCGTAAAGTAGGTAAACCACTAACGTGACGACGATGGCCAGTTGCAGCACCAGTCGAACAGCTACCGGTTTGACATAGTCCGTTAACACCTGCCACATGCCGATCCACGCATGAATCAAAATCGACAGCAGCGCCAGCAGTGTGAATACTTTGGTGATGGAGGAAGCGAAGAAGCCATGCCAGACATCAAAAGTCAGTTCCTGAGCCAGAACCACGAAGCCCAGAATATAAAGGATGTACAGGGTGAGAATAATTGCGGAAGCACGAAGTAACAGCCAGTCGTGCACACCATTGCGCCCTAATGCAGAAACATTGCTTACCATACGAGGACTCCAGCCAGAATTGACAGCACGACGGTCAGACCGATTGCCACCTGGGCAGAACGGGTACCGGCAGCCAAACTCTCTTCGATATAGCCAAAATCCATCAGCAAGTGGCGGATGCCACCGCAGACGTGATAGGCCAGCGCAGTAAGTATTCCCCAGAAGATGAATTTGACGAAGAAGCTATTCATGATGGCAGCCGCATGCGCAAACCCTTCCGGAGAAGAGAGAGACAGGCCTAGCAGCCAGAGGAGGATACCGACGGCGACGAAGGTTATTACGCCAGAGACTCGGTGTAAGATGGACGCTATCGCAGTAACGGGAAACCGGATCGTTTGCAGATCCAGATTGACAGGTCTTTGTTTTTTCACGGTTTTGCCCACACAGCTCTTATTATTTTACTTCCTCCGGTCTGGAGCAGTGTCAGACAGCATTAAGACTGTAAGCCTTCATCCCTCGCGCTCAAACAACGACATCCAATGTGCTTAAACGGCGCGTGATGCATTTTCTCAGTGTTTACGTTTGGGAAACGCGAAATGCTCAGAAAATAACGCTGGGTGCTCCTACTTCAGGGTTTGCCCGGAGACCTCGTCGAAGTATAGGTTGATCACATTCTTATTACAATTGCCCTACAAATGCTTTATTCACATTTCTGCGAAACAGTGAGTTATCTCCCAAATTCGACAAATCACACAAAATAAATTATCGAGTTTGACATTTGATCAACATTTCCATTACATATGATGCATCCCTATAGGACTGTGACACTGAGCACATACCGGCTTTACCCGAACGCATCAACAAGGGAAAGTATTCAGAGAATCAGTGGATCACACAATCGTAAGACGGGGTCTTCCCTGTCAGGCCAAGTTATGCAAAAGTGGTGATTGTGTAAATCCTCATATTCCTCACAGGTACTGAGCGACAGAACAGTAATGATTTACCGAATCTTTAACAACGATGAAACGCCGCTTGTTTGTCACAGAGCAGTCTGAGACTGCAATTCGACTCAGCTCTACGTTCCCTTCCGATACGATCGCAGAGTTAAGGCTGATAATAATAATGACCTTACAAGGCGTCGCTTCCAGGCATTTCTGTTGTTATCGATTTTTAAAAATAAGGCGCTAAGGAGACTGTAAATGGCTGATAACAAAGCGACACTTACCCTACAAGGTCACGACCCGATTGAACTGGATGTGCTATCCGGCACGCTGGGCCAGGATGAAATTGATATCCGCACCCTCGGTTCAAAAGGCCTTTTTACCTATGATCCCGGTTTCACGTCTACTGCATCCTGCGAATCCAAAATCACCTACATTGATGGTGAAGAAGGCATTCTGTTGCACCGCGGCTTCCCGATTGATCAGTTGGCGAAGGAGTCTAACTTCCTGGAAGTGAGCTACCTGCTGCTGAACGGTGAAACCCCGACACCGAAGCAATTCGAAGAATTCAAAACCAATGTGACCCGTCACACCATGGTGCACGAGCAGATTACCCGTCTGTTCCACGGTTTCCGCCGTGACTCTCACCCGATGGCCGTGCTGTGCGGCGTGACCGGCGCGCTGGCCGCGTTCTATCACGACTCGATTGACGTCGAAAACGAGCGTCACCGTGAAATCGCCGCCTACCGTTTGCTGTCCAAAATGCCGACCGTTGCCGCGATGTGCTACAAATATTCCATCGGCCAGCCGTTTGTGTATCCGCGCAACGACCTGTCTTATGCCGGTAACTTCCTGCACATGATGTTCTCCACGCCGTGTGAAGAATACAAAGTGAACCCGATTCTGGAACGTGCGATGGACCGAATTTTGATCCTGCACGCCGACCACGAACAAAACGCCTCAACGTCAACAGTGCGTACCGCTGGCTCAAGTGGCGCTAACCCGTTCGCCTGTATCGCCGCAGGTATCGCTTCTCTGTGGGGACCGGCTCACGGCGGTGCCAACGAAGCCGCGCTGAAAATGCTGGAAGAAATCAGCAGCGTGGATCACATCCCTGAGTTCGTTAAACGCGCAAAAGATAAAAATGATTCGTTCCGCCTGATGGGCTTTGGTCACCGTGTTTATAAAAACTACGACCCTCGCGCCACCGTAATGCGTGAAACCTGTCATGAAGTGCTCAAAGAGCTGGATCTGAAAGATAACCTGCTGGAAGTGGCGATGGAGCTTGAACACATCGCGCTGAACGACCCGTACTTCATCGAGAAGAAACTGTATCCGAACGTCGATTTCTACTCCGGCATCATCCTGAAAGCGATGGGCATTCCATCTTCCATGTTTACCGTTATCTTCGCGATGGCGCGTACCGTGGGCTGGATTGCACACTGGAGCGAAATGCATCAGGACGGCATTAAAATCGCCCGCCCTCGTCAGCTGTACACCGGCTACGACAAACGTGATTTCCATTCTCAGCTGAAAAAATAAACGCTGATTTTTAATTAGAATCAGCACTGACAAAAATGGCACCTTCGCGGGTGCCATTTTTATTGGATAACGTCAGCCGGTTCGCTTTACACCTGACACACCGGGCACCAGAAAAACGGCCGCGATGACACGCTGCTTTTAACGATGGGGTCGCCGCAGCGTTCACAAGGTTTGCCGGTCCGGCCAAATACCTTGAACCGGAACAACGCGCCGTGATGCACATTTTCGTCCATCGTTCCCCGGGTGGCGTAAGATAATCGCGCGACGGACAAACAGGCATCCGCCAGCGCATCCAGCTCGGCCTCTTTCAGCTCTTTCGGTTTATGATCCGGCAGCAGTTTTGCCAGCCAGAGAATTTCCGCCCGCAGATAGTTTCCCAGCCCGGCAAGAAACGCCTGATCGAGCAACATGCCCCCCAGCTGGCGGTTACGAAATTTGGGTGAAAGTAAACGCTCGCGAACCTGCGCGACCGTCAGAGTCTCGTCGAGCACGTCCGGGCCGATACGTTGCAGGAACGGATGATTCTCTATTTCCGCCGTATCATAAATCCCGATTTCAGACGCGCTGTACAACAGGATCGCCGCATCGGTGGTCTGCAGCTGCACCCGCAGTGAACGTTTGGTTTCTTTCGGTGTTTCACCGGTCTTCACTACCCGCCAGACGCCATAAAGTTGATTGTGGCTGTAAAGCGTCAGGCCGTTCGAGAAATGGGTCAGCAGCGCTTTACCGCGCGTTTCAATCGCCGTGATTTTCGTGCCACGCAGAGCCGACTGGTAAGGTTTCAATGAGGGGAAAGCAAACCAGACATCCGTGAGCGGTTTATTGACGACCGCGCGTACCAGTAAATCGGCCGCGCGGCGAATTTCAGGACCTTCAGGCATCAGTGAGTCGCACCCTCGGCAATTCGCAGGTCCTGCTCAGTATGCAGGGCAATGGCGATAGTCAGTTCAAGGGCATTCAACACAGTGTGTACTGACATACTTGGTTCGCCCGGATGTTTTGCGGCTTGTTCAGGCAGATAAGGAATATGGATAAAGCCGCCTTTCACCACGCTGCATGAAGGATGTGCCAGCCGGTGCATCAACCCATACATCACGTGATTACACACATAAGTGCCCGCCGTTTGCGACACCGACGCGGGAATACCCGATTCGCGCAAACCATTCACGATGGTTTTGATCGGCAGCGAAGAAAAATAGGCCGCCGGGCCGTCGGCAACAATCGGTGCATCCACCGGCTCGTTGCCCTCGTTATCGGGGATCCGCGCATCATCAATATTGATTGCCACACGCTCAACGCTGAAATCACTGCGCCCGCCGGCCTGACCCACGCACAGCACCATTTCCGGATGTACTTCATCAATCGCCGCATTCAGGGCGTCAATGGCTTTGCCAAACACGCAAGGCAGCTGCCGCACCACAATCTGCGCGCCCGACAGCTCCAGATCACCCAGTAATTTCACCACTTCCCACGACGGATTGAGACGCTCGCCGCCAAACGGGTCGAAACCGGTCACTAAGACTTTACGCATGATAGATCCTTGTTGTAGTGCAAGACTGATATCTCATCTGTTAGCTATGAGGTAATTATGATCGGATTTCAATCCCCCGCTCGCTAAACGCCTCACGCAGCCGCCGCGCAAATGTCAGAGCATGCTCACCGTCACCGTGCAGGCAGACGGTGTCGGCCTGCACCGGCACCCAGACGCCTTCGCGACTGAGGACTTTTTGCTGTTGTACCATGGCCAGCGTCTGTTCCAGCGCCTGTTCGTCAGTGTCGATCATCGCATCGGGCTGACTGCGAGGAACCAGAGAACCATTGCTCTGATAGCGGCGATCAGCAAACACTTCCTGGCGCGTTGCCAGCCCATATCGCTCACCGGCGCGGATAAGCTCACTGCCCGCCAGACCGACCAGACGCAACGTCGGGTCGACGTCACAGACTGCGCGGGCAATGGCGTCAGCCAGCTGCGTTTCGGTCGCTGCCTGGTTATACAACATACCGTGCGGCTTGACGTGTACCATCTTTCCGCCTTCGGCGCGGGTGATGGCCGCCAGTGCGCCGAGCTGATAGACCACCTGCGCATAAACGGTTTCCGGCGGCAGATGCATAGCGGTGCGACCGAAGTTTTCGCGATCGGGAAAGCTCGGGTGCGCGCCAATTGCGACGTTGTACTTCATCGCCCAGCGCACCGATTGCTGCATTGTCTGCGCATCTCCGGCGTGAAAACCGCAGGCGATATTGGCGGAACTGACCAGCTGTAACAGCGCCTCGTCATTGGCGCAGCCTTCACCGAGATCGGCGTTGAGATCAACGGTCATACAGCCCCCGCTTGATCTGTTCGATAAACAATGACTGCTCGCGCAGGGCTTTCTGCGCTTCTTCCAGCGTGCATTTCACGAAATGCACCGGTTCCCCCAGGCGGATCTGCGCCAGATTATAGAGATCGGCTTCGATCACACAGGCAATACGCGGATAGCCGCCGGTGGTCTGCGCATCGGCCATCAACACAATCGGCTGGCCGCCGTGCGGCACCTGCACCACACCCGGTAACAGCCCGTGAGACAGCATCTCTCGGTCGGTTTCCCGGTTCAGCGCGTGGCCATGCAGGCGATAACCCATGCGGTTACTTTGCGGGCTCAGTTGCCATGACGCACGCCAGAAAGCATCACGCGCTTCGGCGCTGAACTCCTGATACTCCGGCCCCGGTATTGCGCGGATACGGTTACCAAACAGCAGTTGTTTGATACCGCCTGCGCTTTTTGGCATATGGAAACTGTCACCGGTCGGCAACACATCACCGTCCTGGAGCGCACGACCGTTAAAACCGCCGAATTTTGCTTTCAGATCGGTGCTGCGTGAGCCCATCACTTCCGCCACATCGATCCCGCCAGAAACCGCCAGATAACTGCGCATCCCTCGCGTCGGCGTTTTCATGGTGAGCACCTGACCCGGCTTCACGGCGTAACGCCAGCCGGTCCAGACATCTTTGCCGTCGAGTTGCGCGTGGCATCCTGCGCCGGTCAGCGCCATCCAGCCTTCGCGATGAAATTCGGCGCTGAACTGGCCAAGGGTAATCTCCAGCCCGGCGGCGTTCTCATCATTGCCGGCCAGCAGATTGGCAATGCGCAGCGCCGGCGCATCCAGCGCGCCTGACTGACTAACGCCCTGCTGGCGGTAGCCGTTGCGCCCCAAATCCTGCACCGTGGTAAACATCCCTGCGCGTAAAACCTTCAGCATACGCCCTCCTTCTGTGGCACAAAGCGCACGTGATCACCGGGTAGTAATAAGGTCGGTGATGAACGCGTGGGATCAAACATCGCCAGCGTCGTCTGTCCGATCAGCTGCCAGCCACCGGGCGTGGCCAGCGGATAGATACCGGTCTGGCTGCCGCCGATGCCAACCGATCCCGCTGGGACTGAAAGCCGCGGTTCGCCGTGGCGTGGCGTAGCCAGTTGCTCCGGCATTCCGCCAAGGTACGGGAAGCCGGGCTGGAAACCGAGGAAGTAAACGGTGTAATCGATACCCGAATGGCACCCGACCACCTCACGCGGCGTCATTCCGGTATGGCGGGCGACGTTCTCCAGATCCGGTCCCTGCTCACCGCCGTAGATAACCGGGATTTCAATCAGTCGGGAAGCCGGTTCAATGGCTTCGCTCTCTTCCCACCAGGTTTGCAGGCGCTCAATCGCGTCCAGCGCGGAGCTTTGCGCATCGGTGAGTAAGACCGTCAAATTATTCATCCCGGGAATGACTTCGCGAACGCCGGGATAGGCCACGCGATCCTGTAAACGTTGGGTCAGCCCCCAGATCCGCTGCTGGCTGGCCAGCGTCACAGGCGGTTCCAGTTCCAGCACTACCGCGCGTTCACCCAGCAGGTAACATCGTGCTCGTTGCACTCAGACACTCCTCAAAGAAGGGTTGTGGATCATTGAGTTATTCATGAACTCAATGTCCCGATAAGAGTATGTAGATTAAGGGTAGTTATGCGGGAAAGCGACAGAGGATGTCAACTTGTCAAAGACCACCAAAGAACTGTGAAGGTTTCGCCCATCGCCCGCACCTGCTACTCTCAGAGGTGTTGCAGTTTTTTAGCGTTTGGATAACGCAGTATTTACAAAATGAAAGGGACAGCCCGTGAGAAAACCTTTAGCACTCTTTTTTCCGCTTTATACCACCACATTACTGATGCTGCTCGGTTCCGGCCTGCTCACCACTTACATTTCCCTGCGACTGTCGGCGATACACGTCAGCGGCGCGATGATCGGGGCGATTATCGCCGCCAACTACATCGGGCTGGTGATCGGCGGTAAAGTCGGCCATATCCTGATCGCCCGCGTCGGGCACATTCGCGCCTACGTCTCCTGCTCCGGCATCATTACCGCCGCCGTTCTGGGTCACGGTCTGACCGACATTATCCCCGTCTGGGTGGTGCTGCGGCTGATCATCGGCCTGTGCATGATGGTGCAATACATGGTGCTGGAAAGCTGGCTGAACGATCAGGCCGAGGCCAATCAGCGCGGCGTGGTTTTCGGATTTTACATGGTGGCGTCATACCTCGGGATGTCGCTCGGTCAGGTCGTTTTGATGCTCGACAGCGGCCTTGGCGTCAGTACGCTCATCATGATCGCGCTGTGTTTCGCGCTCTGTCTGGTCCCCATCGCGCTGACGACGCGCACCAACGTTGGCCATATGTCTCCGGCGCCGATGGAGCTTAAATTCTTCATCGGTGCGATCCCTAAGGTGCTGGCGATTACGCTGGTCATCGGCATGGTGGTCGGTTCGTTTTACGGGATGGCGCCGATTTACACCAGCCAGCAATCGCTGACCACTCAGCAAACCGGTCTGTTTATGGCGCTGGCGATCTTCGCCGGGCTGCTGGCGCAGTTTCCGCTGAGCTGGCTGTCAGATCGCTATAACCGAAATATGCTGATGCGCATCAACGCGATCCTGCTGGCGGTCGCCGCCCTGCCGCTGGCGTTGCTCACGCATATTTCGTTCCCCGTGCTGCTCGGCATCGGTTTTGTGGTCAGCCTGATGCAGTTCACGCTGTATCCGCTGGTTGTGGCCCTGGCCAATGACATGATCGAACCGGAGCGCCGCGTCTCGCTTTCCGCCTGTCTGCTAATGGCGTTTGGCGTCGGTGCCTGTATCGGTCCGCTGGCCGTGGGCGCGCTGATGGAACCGCTCGGCGGCAATATTCTGTATGCCTTTTTCGCCCTGTGCGGAGCGGCAATCGTTGCGCTCAGCCGAACCTCGGCGAAAGAAGAAGAAACTGTGATGGCGGTCGATGCGCCTCTGCCGCACATCGCTATGCCGGACAGCCTGAGCAGTTCACCGCTGTCGCCTGCGCTGAATCCGGCCTTTGACGAGCAAATGATTCAGGAAACGATGCCTGCGCCGGAAAACGTCACCGAACCGGCAGTGGAAGAAAATGAAGTGACTGAAGAAGAGGAAGAAAGCCCGTATCCGCCGCAGGGTGCAGACCCCGAAGTGGATACCGGCTTACAGCGGGCATTTACGTTGCTCGAAGACAGTGTGCCGGAAGAAACAAAAACTCTAGGCCGGGTTATCGATGTCGATGAACATCACATCTAACCCATGCTCTTCCTGCAACCATTCGCCTAAGGCTTTCACGCCATAACGTTCGGTGGCGTGATGGCCAGCGGCATAGAAATGCAGCCCCATTTCGCGGGCGATGTGGATGGTTTGCTCGGAGACTTCGCCGCTGATGAATGCATCCACGCCAAACTCTGCCGCCTGCTGAATGAAGCCCTGACCGCCGCCGGAACACCATGCGACGCGACGGATTTCCTCTGGCCCACCTTGCGCGCTGTGCAGCACTTTGCGATCTAAAATCACTTCAATCCGCTGACGTAATGCTTCCCCGGATAACGGCTTTACAAGCTCGCCATACGGCACCAGCGGCATGACTTCACCTTGCACATCAATGCCAAATAACTCAGCCAGCTGCGCGTTATTACCGAGTACCGGGTGGGCATCGAGCGGTAAATGGTAGCCATACAGATTGATATCATTCACCAGCAGGGCTTTCAGCCGGTTGCGCTTCATACCGCGAATAACCGCCGGTTCGTTTTTCCAGAAGTAACCGTGATGCACCAAAATTGCGTCCGCTTCGACGGCAATCGCGGCATCCAGCAGATCCTGAGACGCCGTCACCCCGGTGACCACGCGCTGCACATTACGACGCCCCTCGACCTGAAGGCCGTTAGGCGCGTAATCATTGAAATTACTGACATCCAGTTTCTGGTTAATCAGGGCTTCAAGCTGGAGATTGTTCATGGTTATTCCCGGGTTAGAATGGCTTATCAAAACGTTAATTTATCACCCTGCTGCATCCGCACAAACTTCACGCCCAAATTATTGCCTTTCTCCAGCTGCTGCATGATCTCTTTTTCAGGATCCGCACCGGCTTTCAGGCTGGGTTTCACGTGGCTGATAATCACCGTCAGGTCTTTCAGCGTTCCCTCCCCACCGGCGTATTGTTGCAGATTGCCAAGCTCTTTCAGCAGCCAGTGCGGCGTGAGATGACCGAACAGTTTGCTGTCAGGTACGTCATCAGGATAAGAGGTTTCGATGATAAGCCCCTTCAGGCGTTTTGCCTTGATTTCATCGCCGAGCACGCGCCAGACGGCGTCGAGATTTTTTGATTTCTCGACTTCATCCGGCCCTGTATCGCCAAAGAAGGCAAAGGACTGGTTATTGCGGCTGACCAGAATCATGCTCGAAGGCGTACCGCCGTGGCTGAGCGGGTAAATGCGGCCATCAAGGCCGGTAAGGCCAAGGGAGAATCGCTGATCCGTACGCTGTAAATTCAGGCGATAAGTGCCGATACGCAGGCCGCTGCCGGAATCGGTAAAGTTCGGCCAGATGCGGCCGTTGAAGTAATGCTGACGCAGCGTGCCGATGGTGTCGGCGGTGCCGTAAATCGGTTTTTTGGTGTCTTCGGGCGAGCTGATAATCAGCCCGGCCAGATGGTCGAGGTGACCGTGGCTGATAAAGTAGCCGCCGATCAGGTTGCGAAATACCGCGCCCTGCGGGGTGTAGGGGGCGGCATTTTCAGTCGTCACTTCGGGGAAACTGCCTTTCTCCAGCGCTTTACGGATGCCCGGCAATACGGAACCGGCGTCCAGCCCGAGGTACAGTTTTTGATCATCACTGCGCACCAGATATGACGTCAGATTTCCTTCCTCAACGCCACCGTTGACACCCAGTGCAACCACATCAAAGGCCGCCACGGCCTGGCTCGTCCAGCACGCCAGTAACAGCGCCAGCAGGTGTTTTTTCATCACATCGCTCCTTGTCGTGGTGATTAGCAAAAAGGTCAGTCTGACCGGTTTTTTGCCGCCTCAAACGCCGCAAGCGTGTCTTTGCGTGCCCTTGCGTGATCAATGATCGGCAACGGGTAGTCTAGCACGCGGTGCTGTTTTTCCGCCCAGCGATGCGGTGTGTGTATGTCTTTTTCCGGCACGTCCGACAGTTCCGGGATCCAGGCCTTGATAAATCGCCCGGCTTTGTCAAAGCGTTCGCCCTGCGTTGTCGGATTGAAAATGCGGAAATACGGTGCGGCGTCGGTCCCTGTAGACGCGCCCCACTGCCAGCCGCCGTTGTTGGCGGCCAGATCGCCGTCGAGCAGCTGCGACATAAAATAGCGTTCGCCTTCACGCCAGTTGATCAGCAAATCCTTCACCAGAAAACTGGCGACGATCATCCGCAAACGGTTGTGCATCCAGCCCGTGGCGTTGAGCTGACGCATCGCTGCATCCACAATCGGATAGCCGGTTTTGCCCTCTTTCCACGCCTGAAGCTCTTCGGGCGCATGACGCCAGCGCACGCCGTCGGTCCAGCCGACAAAGGGCTGATGTTTACAGAGTTTCGGCCAGGCGACGATCAGATGTCGGTAAAACTCACGCCAGATAAGCTCGTTCAGCCAGCCAAACGCGCCGCCGTCGGTTCGGTCGAGCACGTCAGGGCATTCGGTGCGTAGCCGGTTGAAACACTGACGTGGCGAAAGCACGCCGATCGCCAGATACGGCGAGAGCGAACTGGTGCCATCGACCGCGGGTAAATCGCGCTGCTGAAGATAATCCTGCACCTGCTCACGGCAAAAACTGCGCAGCTGATTGCGGGCCGCGTCTTCGCCGACAGCAAAATTCTTGTCGATGTTTTCCAGCGGATAATCGAAAGGCATTAACTTATGCATCACCGTTTTCTGCCCGTGCTCTCGCGCTTTTGGTGCGGGCAAGGAGCGGCTGTCGGATTCGGTCAGGCGGGATAAAAAGGCCCGACGAAACGGCGTGTAGACTTTGTACATCTCGTGGTTACCGGTAGTGACCGATCCCGGTGGCAGCAGCAGACTGTCGTCAAATGCGTGACATATAACGTCCGCGCCGACGGTTTTTTTCAGCTCGTCATCGCGCAGACGTTCATTGATTTCATACTGTTTGTTGTAAAACAGCGCATCCACTTTTTCCGCCTCGCAGAACGCTTTCATCCAGCTCACACTGCCCGCGAAATCATCACACTGATGGTAATGCAGCGGGATCCCGCGTTCCCCGAGAGCATGTTGCAGCGACTGAAGATGCTGATAAATAAACGCCGCCTGGCGCGGTGCCATCTCGTGTTGTTTCCACTGTTCGGGCGTGGCAATAAAAACGGCGATCACCCTCGCCTGCGGATCCTCGCAGGCGGCGTGCAGCGCGCGGTTATCGGTAATACGTAAGTCATTGCGGAACCAGACTAAATGCGTGGTCATAAAATTCCCTTTAGTGTCCGTAACGCAAGCGCAGCGCTTCCGGGTAAGGCTCGAAATATCGCTGATCGGCCAGATATGCATCCGGGTATTCAGACATGTAATGTTTTAGCAACGTGATCGGGGCTAGAAGCGGCTGCATTCCCTGACGGTAGCGGTCGATGAGCCCCGCCAGTTCCTGACGCTGTGCAGAAGTAAGCTGTTTACGGAAATAGCCCTGCACGTGCATCAGCACATTGGTGTGATTACGTCGGGTGGCTTTGTGATTAAGCAGCGCCATCAGCCGCTGGCGGTATTCGACAAAATAATCCTCCAGCGATGTCCATTCAGCCATCGCAGCGACAAAGCGCCCCAGCTCCCGGTATTCCGGCTGCGAATGCGCCAGTAAAGAGAGTTTGTAACGGCTGTGAAACGCCATCAGTTTGCCGCGCGTCAGACCGCTTTCGCGCAGCTGATTCAGCTCGAAAAGGGTAAATACGCGCTCCACGAAATTTTCGCGGATCACCGGATCGTTAAGCCGACCGTCTTCTTCCACCGGCAGCCAGGGGTGCTGTTTCATCAGCTCTGCGGTGTAGAGGCCCACGCCACTCTTCTTGGCATCTTTGCCGTTGGCGCTGTAAACCCGCACGCGCTCCATGCCGCAGCTCGGAGATTTGGCGCAGACGATGTAACCACAAAGCTGCGTTAAAGGCGCCACGCGCTTTTCGGCGTAGCTCTGCATTTTTTCGGTGATATCGATGGTTTCATCATTGCTAAAGCGCATCGCGACGCCATTATCCATTCTGACCAAACGCAACGCCGGACGCGGCGTTGGCAGTCCGATAGCCATTTCCGGGCAGATCGGTTCGAAGCGAACATAAGGCGCCAGCTGCTCTACAGCAAAGGCGAACCGCTTGTGGCCGCCATCGAAGCGAACGTTGTCGCCCAACAGACATGCGCTGATGCCGATAGGGATTGTTTTCGTCATTGTCAGCTCCCGCCGTTGAAGTGATAAAGGGAGTGTCAGTGATTCATCACTCTCATGTATTACTCAGTATAAGTTATACATAAAAATAATGTTGTACAGGTTTTCCGAAAGGGCAATAAAAAAGCCCCATCTGGAAGACAGGGCTTTTGTTTAGCTCCTCCCCTGCGAAGGGGAAGGAGTGAGTTCACCATTAATAGAAATCTTGTGTCGCCATCTCAGCATGCACCAGCCAGACCGGCTTATCGCTGGTCTTCATCCAGACGCGGTGTAAATAGCTGTAAAAACGGGCGCGATCGGCGCGGAACAGCATAACCGGTAAGGCGAGAAGTCCGGCAGCCAGCACAAAAGCGCGGCGGGCCAAAATACGGGTCATGGTGTAAGGCGTGTAATCAGACGTAGCTTTCATCGCGTTGCTCCTGTGCAAATTTCAGAACTTTTATAGAAACTGGAAGTTGTGAAAAATTTTACGGCAATTGCTGAAATTTTACCACTCATCTGACCACTTAAAAGTGTAAATTTTCGCCACTTTCCGCCTGAAGATGTAATTGAGTTACAAAATGGTTAAATAAATACATCGATAAAGTTTCTTTTAAGTTTTTTATTTGCGCATTTTTATACTTTCTTTACACCTAAGCCCCCTTTCTTTTCAGGATCTTTGCCCGCGTTTTTTTATTCTCCTCCCAACATAAAAACACACCTGTGGAGGTGGATTGTGACTGTTGGCGTAATCTGCGGCGCATTGCTGGTTCTTCTGCTGCTCGGCTATCTGGTTTATGCCTTGCTGAATGCGGAGGATTTTTAAATGGCCGCGACCGGATTCTTACTGATTGCCAGTTTTATGCTGGTGCTTTTGCTGCTGGCAAAACCACTGGGTAACTTTATTGCTCAACTTATTGAAGGACAGCCTGTCGCATTTTTGCAGCGCGTAGAAAACGGTGTATTACGCACGTCTGGCAGCAGCGATGCTGAGATGAACTGGTGGCAGTACGCACTGGCGATCATGGTGTTCAACATTCTGGGGATTGTTGTGCTGACGGCCATGCTCATGGCACAAGGCGGATTGCCGATGAACCCGCAGCATTTTGGCGGATTGTCGTGGGATCTGGCGTTTAACACCGCCGTCAGTTTCGTCACCAACACCAACTGGCAGGCCTACAGCGGCGAAAGCACGCTGAGCTATCTGAGCCAGATGGTGGGTTTAACCGTTCAAAACTTCCTGTCTGCGGCAACCGGTATCGCCGTGGCGTTTGCCCTGATCCGCGCCTTTGCGCGACCTTCTGCACAAACCATCGGTAACGCCTGGACGGATTTATGGCGCATCACGCTGTATTTGCTGCTGCCGGTCGCCTTCCTGCTGGCACTTTTCTTCGTCAGTCAGGGCGTGATTCAGAACTTCGAAGTTTATCAGCACATCACCACGCTGGAAGGCCTGCAACAAACCTTGCCGATGGGGCCGGTGGCTTCACAGGAAGCAATCAAAATGCTGGGCACCAATGGCGGTGGTTTCTTCGGTGCTAACTCGGCGCATCCGTTTGAGAACCCGACGGCGCTGACCAACATGGTACAGATGCTGGCGATCTTCATCATCCCTTGCGCCCTGTGCTTTGCGTTCGGTCGCGTGGTCGGTGATAACCGTCAGGGCAACGCGCTGGTCTGGGCGATGTCGGTGATTTTCGTGGTGTCAGTGGTGGTGGTGATGTACGCCGAGTTGCAGGGTAACCCGCACTTCACCGCGCTCGGTGCCAGCAGCAACATCAATATGGAAGGCAAGGAGAGTCGCTTCGGCATTCTCGCCTCCAGCCTGTATGCGGTGGTGACGACAGCAGCCTCCTGCGGTGCGGTCAACGCGATGCATGACTCCTTCACCGCACTCGGCGGGATGGTGCCGATGTGGCTGATGCAGATTGGTGAAGTGGTGTTCGGCGGCGTGGGTTCAGGCCTGTACGGCATGCTGCTGTTCGTGCTGCTGACGGTGTTTATCGCCGGGCTGATGATTGGTCGCACACCGGAATATCTCGGCAAGAAAATCGACGTTTACGATATGAAGATGACTGCGCTGGCGATCCTGGTCACCCCTACGCTGGTGCTGCTCGGCACCGCGCTGGCACTGGTCACCGACGCCGGTCGGGCGGGCATTCTTAACCCCGGTGCGCACGGTTTTAGCGAGGTGTTGTATGCAGTGTCTTCCGCTGCCAACAACAACGGCAGCGCGTTTGCCGGGCTTGGCGTCAACACGCCGTTCTACAACCTGTTGCTGGCGTTCTGCATGTTCTTCGGTCGCTTTGGCGTGATCCTGCCGGTGCTGGCGATTGCCGGTTCACTGGTGGCGAAAAAACGTCAGCAGGCAGGCAACGGCACGCTGCCGACGTCTGGTCCGCTGTTTATCGGCCTGCTGGTCGGGACCGTACTGTTAGTCGGCGCGCTGACCTTTATTCCGGCGCTGGCGCTGGGGCCGGTCGCGGAACATCTGCAGGTCTGGTCAGCACAATAATGCTGCGTAATTCGTTGAATTAATGAATATAGAGATTAATAAAATGACTCGTAAACAACGTGCGCTGTTTGAACCCCGCCTGATCCGCACTGCCCTGTGGGATGCGGCGAAAAAGCTGGATCCCCGCGTTCAGTGGCGCAATCCGGTGATGTTCGTGGTGTATCTGGGCAGTATTCTGACCACGGTTATCTGGCTGGCAATCCTGCTGCATCGCACCGACGGCAGCGCCGCTTTTACCGGCAGCGTGTCGCTGTGGCTGTGGTTCACTGTGCTGTTTGCCAACTTTGCCGAAGCACTGGCGGAAGGCCGCAGTAAGGCCCAGGCGCAAAGCCTGAAAGGCGTTCAAAAAACCAGCTGGGCGAAAAAAATCTATGAACCGCGCCCGGATTCGGCGGTGATCAAAGTCGCCGCGGACGAGCTGCGTAAAGGCGATATGGTGCTGATCGAAGCCGGTGATACCGTGCCGTGCGACGGTGAAGTGCTGGTCGGCGGCGCGTCGGTGGATGAAAGCGCGATCACCGGCGAATCTGCGCCGGTCATCCGTGAATCCGGCGGTGACTTCTCCTCGGTGACAGGCGGGACGCGCGTGCTCTCCGACTGGCTGGTGGTGCAATGTTCCGCTAACCCCGGCGACACCTTCCTGGATCGCATGATCGCTATGGTCGAAGGCGCGAAACGTCGTAAAACGCCAAACGAAGTGGCACTGACTATCCTGCTGGTGGCCCTGACGCTGGTCTTCGTGCTGGCAACCGCCACGCTGTATCCGTTCTCGCTGTTTAGCGTCGACGCCAGTCATGCAGGCATTCCCGTCACCGTGACCGTGCTGGTCGCGCTGTTGGTGTGTCTGATCCCGACCACCATTGGCGGTCTGTTGTCTGCTATCGGCGTGGCGGGGATGAGCCGCATGCTGGAAGCCAACGTGATCGCCACCAGCGGCCGTGCGGTGGAAGCCGCCGGTGACGTGGATGTGTTGTTGCTGGATAAAACCGGCACCATCACGCTGGGTAACCGCCAGGCATCGCAGTTCCTGCCCGCCCCTCAGGTGACGGAACAGGAACTGGCCGATGCCGCGCAGTTATCTTCACTGGCTGATGAAACGCCGGAAGGCCGCAGTATCGTGGTCCTGGCAAAACAGCGGTTTAATCTGCGCGAACGCGACATTCATTCGCTGAATGCCACTTTCGTCCCCTTCTCGGCGCAAACCCGCATGAGCGGCGTAAACGTCGGCGACCGTAATATTCGTAAAGGCGCGGTGGACGCTATCCGTCGCCATGTGGAATCCAACGGCGGCACGTTCCCGAAAGCCGTCGACGGGCTGGTAGAAACCGTGGCGCGTAAAGGCGGTACGCCGCTGGTGGTCGCCGAAGGCGCGAAAGTGCTGGGCGTGGTCGAACTGAAAGACATCGTTAAAGGCGGCATCAAAGAACGTTTCGCCGAGTTGCGCAAGATGGGCATCAAGACGGTGATGATCACCGGCGATAACCGTCTGACCGCAGCTGCCATTGCCGCCGAAGCGGGCGTCGATGATTTTCTGGCTGAAGCCACGCCGGAAGCCAAACTGGCGCTGATCCGCCAGTACCAGTCGGAAGGCCGTTTAGTGGCCATGACCGGCGACGGGACCAACGATGCCCCGGCGCTGGCGCAGGCTGACGTGGCGGTGGCCATGAACTCCGGTACGCAGGCAGCGAAAGAAGCCGGGAACATGGTGGATCTGGATTCTAACCCGACCAAGCTGATTGAAGTGGTGCACATCGGGAAACAGATGCTGATGACCCGCGGCTCGCTGACCACGTTCAGTATCGCCAACGACGTCGCCAAGTATTTCGCCATCATTCCGGCGGCATTCGCGGCGACCTATCCGCAGCTGAATGCTCTGAACGTGATGAACCTGACCTCACCGTCTTCGGCCATCATGTCGGCGGTCATTTTTAACGCCCTGGTGATTGTGTTCCTGATCCCGCTGGCGCTGAAAGGCGTGAGCTATAAAGCCATGAGTGCCGCGTCGCTGCTGCGCCGTAACCTGTGGATTTATGGTGTGGGGGGGCTGCTGGTGCCGTTTGTCGGTATCAAGCTTATCGACATGATCCTGACCGTTTTACACCTGAGCTGATTGATTAATAAGGAAGACCATTATGTCTGTTACACGTATTGCGTATGTTCGCCCGGCTCTGGTGATGACCGTTCTGCTGACGCTGGCGACCGGCGTGGCCTATCCCCTGCTGACCACCGGCGTTTCCGAACTGGTGTTCAGCTCGCAGGCGATGGGATCGCTTATCAAAGACGGCAGCAACAAGGTGATAGGGTCAAAGCTTATCGGGCAGAATTTTACCCGCAATGAGTACTTCTGGGGCCGTCCGTCAGTGACGTCAGATACGCCGTATAACCCGATGGCGTCGGGGGGCAGCAATCTGGCGGCCAGTAATCCAGCACTGGATCAGGCGGTGAAAGACCGCGTGATCGCGCTGCGTAAAGCCAATGCGCAAAGCACCGCCCCGGTGCCGGTCGATCTGGTCACTGCCAGCGGCAGCGGGCTGGATCCGCAGATATCTATAAAAGCAGCGCAATGGCAGGCACAGCGCATTGCCAGCGCACGCGGCTTGCCACTGGCGCAAGTGGATAAATTGATTGATGATAATACATCATCACCACTGATAGGTTACCTCGGCCCGACCGTGGTCAACGTGCTGGAACTCAATCAGGCGCTGGATAAACTGAAAGCCCATTAATTTAGCCAAAATAATTCGGGTCGCAGGAAGGCGGCCCGAAGTATGAAGGATAATATGACAGAAGATAACCGCCCCGATCCTGACAGCTTACTGGCGCTCGCCAATGAAAAGCCGCGCGGGCAACTGAAGGTCTTTTTCGGTGCCTGTGCGGGCGTCGGGAAAACTTATGCCATGTTGCAGGAAGCTCAGCGGCTGCGCGCCACCGGCCTCGATGTGCTGGTCGGCGTGGTGGAAACTCACGGGCGGCAGGAAACGCAGGCGCTGCTGCCGGGGCTGACATTGTTGCCACCCAAACGCATTCACCACCGCGGACGTCAGGTGCAGGAGTTTGACCTCGACGCCGCGCTGGCGCGCCGCCCTGCCCTGATCCTGATGGACGAACTGGCGCACAGCAATGCGGCCGGTTCGCGCCATCCTAAACGCTGGCAGGACATCGAAGAATTACTCAATGCCGGTATCGACGTATTTACCACCGTAAACGTTCAGCATCTCGAAAGCCTGAACGACGTGGTCAGCGGCGTAACCGGCATTATTATTCGTGAAACCGTCCCCGACCGTCTGTTTGATGACGCCAGCGAAGTGGTGCTGGTGGATTTACCCCCCGACTCCCTGCGTCAGCGCCTGAAAGAGGGCAAAGTTTATATTCCCGGTCAGGCTGAACGCGCCATCGAGCACTTTTTCCGTAAAGGCAATCTCATTGCCCTGCGCGAACTTTCACTGCGCCGCACTGCCGATCGCGTTGACGATCAGATGCGGGAATACCGCGACGATCAGGGCGTCAACCGCGTGTGGCATACCCGTGATGCGCTGCTGTTATGCATCGGGCACGGCGGCGGCAATGAAAAGCTGGTCCGCGTTGCATCACGTCTGGCGGCGCGCCTTGGCTGCGTCTGGCACGCTGTGTATGTCGAAACGCCACGTCTGCACCGCTTGCCGGAAGGCCAGCGCCGCGCGATTTTGCATTCACTGAAACTGGCACAGGAGCTGGGTGCTGAAACCGCCACGCTCTCAGAGCCGCACGAAGAACAGGCGATTTTGCGCTATGCCCGCGAGCATCGACTGGGCAAAATCATGATGGGCCGCCGCCGTGAAAAACGCTGGAAACCCGGTGGCAGCTTTGCCGACAAGCTGGCGGATATCGGCCCGGATCTCGATCTGATTATCGTCGGGCTGGAAGATTCCCCTGCCACGCCGGTGCGTAAAGAGCAGGATTCACGCACGTTCGCCGACCGCTTCAGCCGCCAGCTGTGGGGCTGTTCGCTGGCCGTCGCACTGTGCGCGCTGATCACCGTGCTGGCACAGTGGCTTATCCCGGCCTTCGACCAGGCCAACCTGGTGATGGTCTATCTGCTCGGGGTGGTGATCGTCGCACTGTTTTATGGCCGCTGGCCGTCGGTGCTGGCGGCGGTGATTAATGTCGTCAGTTTTGACTTATTCTTTGTGCAGCCGCGCGGCTCGCTCGCCGTCACCGACGCGCAATATCTGGTGACTTTCGGCGTGATGCTGCTGGTCGGTATTCTGATCGGGAATCTCACCGCCGGTGTACGTTATCAGGCGCGTATCGCCCGCCATCGCGAAAAACGTGCACAGCATCTGTATGAGATGTCGAAAAGCCTCAGTCAGGCGCTGACGCCGGAAGCCATCGCGCAAACCAGCCGCCACTTTATTTCCTCCAGCCTGCACGCCAAAACCGCCATTCTGCTGCCGCAGGAAAACGGCGAGCTGGCGCAGCCTGCCGGAGAAGTAACGTCGATTGTGGTGGACGACGCCATCGCGCGCTGGAGTTTTGATAAGAAACTGCCCGCCGGTGCGGGCACCGATACCCTGCCCGGCGTGCCGTATCAGTTGCTGCCGCTGGTGGCGTCCGGCGGATCCTGCGGGCTGCTGGCGGTGGAGCCCACCAACATTCGCCAGCTGCTGGTGCCGGAACAGCAGCGTTTGTTGCAGACATTTACCGTGCTTATCGCCAACGCCCTCGACCGCCTGCATCTGGCCGCCAGGGCGGAATCTGCACGTCTGGAAACCGAACGCGAGCAGCTGCGCAACTCACTGCTTTCGGCTCTCTCTCACGATTTACGTACGCCGCTCACCGTGCTGTTCGGGCAGGCGGAAATCCTGACGCTGGATCTGGCTTCAGAGGGCTCAAAACACGCCCCGCAGGCCAGCCAGATCCGCCAGCAGGTACTGAGTACCACGCGGCTGGTGAACAATTTGCTGGATATGGCGCGCATTCAGTCGGGCGGGTTTAATCTGCGCAAAGAGTGGCAGTCGGTGGAAGAGATCACCGGCAGCGCGTTGCGGATGCTGGAACCGGTGCTGGCCAACGATAATATCGAAATCGATTTACCGGCAGAAATGGTGCTGGTGAACTGCGATGCCAGCCTGATCGAGCGGGTGCTGATCAACCTGCTGGAGAACGCCCATAAATATGCCGGGATCGGCGCAACCATCGGTATCAAAGCCACGCCGCTGGAGGAATGGCTGGAGATCGAAGTCTGGGATAACGGCCCCGGCATTGCGGCGGGAACCGAGCAAAGAATCTTTGAGAAATTCGCGCGCGGGAATAAAGAATCGGCCATTCCGGGTGTAGGGTTGGGATTAGCCATTTGTCGTGCCATTATTGAGGTGCACGACGGACGGATCTGGGCAGAAAACGGTCCGAACGGCGGTGCGCGTTTC
Source organism: Rahnella inusitata (assembly GCF_965118895.1). GTDB lineage: Bacteria > Pseudomonadota > Gammaproteobacteria > Enterobacterales > Enterobacteriaceae > Rahnella > Rahnella inusitata_A. Next base: position 400,242 of record NZ_CBCPJJ010000002.1, on the reverse strand, counting down.
CGTTTCAGGCTGCCGCTGGAAGCGTTGCCTGATATGGAGAATGACATGGAAAAAGACATCGGCGAGGCCCCGTGACCGCATCCCCCATCAATATTTTGATTGTTGAAGACGAAAAAGAGATCCGCCGCTTTGTGCGCACAGCGCTGGAGGCGGAAGGCTTACGGGTGTTTGAAAGCGAAACATTGCAGCGCGGGCTGATTGAGGCCGGCACGCGAAAACCGGATCTGATTATTCTCGATCTCGGTTTACCGGACGGTGACGGCCTGACCTATATTCGCGATTTGCGCCACTGGAGCGCCATCCCGATCATTGTGTTGTCGGCACGCACCCGCGAAGAAGACAAAATTGCCGCGCTGGATGCCGGTGCCGATGATTTTCTCACCAAGCCGTTTGGCGTCGGTGAACTGCTGGCGCGGGTTCGTGTGGCGCTGCGCCGTCAGGCAAACAGCTCGCAGGAAAGCCCGCTGGTCACGTTTTCCGATGTGACTGTCGATCTGATTAACCGTCGCGTACAGCGTAACGGTGAGGACTGTCATCTGACGCCGATCGAGTTTCGCCTGCTGGCCGAGTTGCTGGCAAACAGCGGCAAAGTCATTACACAACGTCAGTTACTGAGCCACGTCTGGGGCCCGAATTACGTCGAACACAGCCATTATCTGCGCATCTACATGGGGCATTTGCGCCAGAAACTGGAGGCCGACGCCACCCGTCCGCGTCATTTACTGACCGAAACGGGAGTGGGTTATCGCTTTATGCCGTAGGGGCTTCGGTGGCGTCAGTGTCGTTTTTAACCGGCGCAAATTCCGCTTCAATACTCTCTGCCGCCTGCTGCAAAATCGCGCTTACACGCAGTACCTGCTCCGGCGTTAAATCATCACGCATCATATTGCCGCGCAGCGCGTGTTTCAGCCGATGCATGGTTTCATGGATGCCTGCTGCCAGATTGTTTTCCTTCGGTCGGGTTGCACCGGCCAGACGGGCAAAAATCACATCCACCGCATCCTGATGCTGCGCCAGCTCAGTTTTACCGGCTTCGGTTAACTGATAGCTTTTGCGGCCATTTCCGGTGGCCACGGCTTCCAGAAAATCTTGTTCTTCCAGCAATGTGAGCGTCGGATAAATCACCCCCGGACTTGGCACATACAGGCCAGAAGAGGCTTCTTCGATGGCTTTGATCAACTCATACCCATGACTCGGTTTCTTCGCCACCAGCGCCAGCAGAACGCGGCGTAAATCACCATGCTCAAACAGACGATGCACACCGCGTTCACCGCGAGGACCGCCCCGGCGACCTTCGCCACGACCACCGCGACGTTCACGACCTTCTTCACCACGTTCTTCACCACGATGACGGCCGTCACGACGTAAAACATGACGCTCGCTGTGACCACTCACTTCTGACTCATGACGGCAATGGCCGCGATGCCCCTCTTCCCTGCTACCGTGACCGCGATGACGGCCTTCAAACATTTTGCTAAACATATTTTATGTCCTATTTAGATATATCGAATTATTTCGATATATCTAAATTAGATCGAATTTCAACATCTGGCAAGCCTGGCTGTGCATTTAGATATATCTTTTTTATTTCTTAAATCGCAGACAAAAAAAACGCTGAATAATCAGCGCTTTTGATGAGACAAAGAAACAGGCTTATTTGGCGTCGGCGAGCACTTTGCTGACGATTTCTACCGCTTCTTTCTCGATTTGCTCGCGATGTTCTGCACCGAGGAAGCTTTCACAATAGATTTTGTACGCTTCTTCTGTACCGGACGGACGTGCCGCGAACCAGCCGTTTTTGGTCATCACTTTCAGACCACCGATCGACGCGCCGTTGCCCGGTGCGTTAGTCAGACGGGCGGTGATCGGGTCACCGGCCAGCGTATCCGCTTTCACCTGTTCAGGGGAAAGTTTAGACAGCGCGGCTTTCTGGGCGTGAGTCGCAGGCGCCTGGATACGGTTGTAGCTTGGCGCACCAAAGCGGGCGGCCAGCTCGTTGTAATGTTCCTGCGGATTCTTGCCGGTCACCGCGGTAATTTCCGCAGCCAGCAGGCACATGATGATGCCGTCTTTGTCAGTTGACCACGGCGTGCCGTCGAAACGCAGGAAAGAAGCCCCTGCGCTTTCTTCGCCACCAAAACCGAAGCTGCCGTCAAACAGACCATCGACGAACCATTTGAAACCGACCGGGACTTCGACCAGTTTACGGCCTAAATCTTCAACAACGCGGTCAATCATTGCGCTTGAGACCAGCGTTTTACCGACGGCGACGTCTTTGCCCCACTGCGGACGATGCTGGAACAGGTACTGAATCGCCACGGCCAGATAATGGTTGGGGTTCATCAGACCAGCAGGCGTCACGATACCGTGGCGGTCGTAGTCAGGGTCATTGGCGAATGCCAGATCGAATTTATCACGCAGTGCCAGCAAACCGGCCATTGCGGATTCAGACGAGCAGTCCATACGGATCACACCGTCGTGGTCGAGATGCATGAAACGGAAAGTCTGATCGACGTGATCGTTCACCAGCGTCAGATCCAGTTTGTAATGCTCAGCAATGCGCTTCCAGTATTCAATACCAGAGCCACCGAGCGGATCCACACCCAGTTTCAGACCGGCTTTCTGAATCGCGGCCATGTCGACGATTTCAGTCAGGCCTTCGATAAACGGCTGAACCAAATCTTGTTCAGTCAGATGACCACTTTTCCACGCCTGATCCAGAGACTGACGCTTCACACCAGCGAGTTTCGCCGCCAGCAGTGCATTAGCGCGTTTCTCTATAACCGAGGTCAGATTAGTATCTGCCGGGCCGCCGTTGGTCGGGTTATATTTAATGCCGCCATCTTCCGGTGGGTTGTGCGACGGGGTGATGACGATGCCATCAGCCAGTGCGCCGCCCTTGCGGTTGTGGGTCAGGATCGCGTGAGACACCGCAGGAGTGGGGGTGAAACCGTTGTCTTCCTGCACAATGACGTCAACGCCGTTGGCCGTCAGCACTTCCAGCACGGAGATAAATGCCGGTTCGGACAGCGCATGGGTATCTTTCCCCACGTAGCACGGACCGGTAGTGCCCTGCTCTTTGCGCACTTCGGCGATCGCCTGAGCAATTGCCAGAATGTGCGCTTCATTAAAGCTGTGACGCAACGAACTACCGCGATGGCCGGACGTGCCGAATTTCACCGCATGCGCGGTGTTTTGTGGGTCCGGTTGCAGAACGTAATATTGTGACGTTAACTGCGCCACATTAATCAAATCGCTTTGCTGAGCAGGTTGCCCTGCACGGGGGTGATTAGCCACTGGCGCTTCTCCCTGACGCTGAAATTAGAGGGTGCCGCACACTTTGTCAGTCAGTTCCGCCGGGAACTGCATGAGCTGCATGATGTGTTCGATCATGCTGCGTTTGCGACCTGTGTTGGTATTCGTGATAACCCAATACGGCGTTCCGGGAACGTGTTTAGGCTTGGTATGGATGCCGTTTTGCAGCAGCGTTTGCTGGTCACCGGCAAAATAAGTGCGTGTGCGGCCGGTCAAAGAGTCGGTCGCAGCAGCAAATTCTTTCGCGTTCAGGCTGTACAAGGTCGACAGAATCAGCATAAAGCGATTCACCGCTTTGGTCTGCTCGGCGTATTCATCGGAAAGCAGCAGTTCGCGAACGGCGCGGACTTTATCACGCGACGTCGGTGCCGCAGCGGCAGCCGGTTTTTCCTGAACAACGGTGCCCGGGATGTTAGCCGCTGGCGCGGCAGGTGCGGTCTGACCGGCAGTAAACTTCAACATACGGCGCAGAATATCAGACGCACTTTCACCGATAGCTTGTGTGTGGCTGGCAATGTAGCGGTAGAGTTCTTCGTCAACCTCAATAGTTTTCATCTTTATCCAGTACTGTTTTTCTACTTAATTTGTTCAAAAGGATTATACAAATTTCTACGCGTTTACAAACAGGGAATCGTGCCGCGAAGCAAAAAGCAGAATTATTACCTTTCGCTGCATGCTGGCCCCGGCCTGTTGTTCTCCACGTAGTAAAATCCCGCTCAGGCATCTGGCAGAAAACTTTCTGTTTTAAAAATTATCCGCCACTCATGATAACCTAATGAGATTGTTTATCTGTATGAACTTCGCCATGAAATTACATTATCGCCTGCAAGAACCTGAAGTCTCTGGAAGCACAGCCCTGCCGGTTTTGTTAATCCACGGTTTGTTCGGAACCCTTGATAATCTGGGCGTTCTGGCCCGCGACCTGAAACAACAGCATAGAGTGTTGCAGGTAGATTTGCGAAATCACGGTCAGTCCGGACGCTCGGATGAGATGTCTTACGCCGCGATGGCGCAGGATTTAGTGGAGACGTTAGAAGAAGTCGGTTTCCAAAAAATCATCGTTATCGGCCACTCCATGGGGGGAAAAGCCGCGATGGCGCTGACGGCGCTTATCCCGGACCGCATCGAAAAGCTGATCGCCATTGATATCGCACCGGTGGATTATCACACCCGCCGTCACGACGAAATTTTTGCCGCGATTAATGCCGTGACCACCGCCGGAGTACGCGATCGCACGTCTGCCACCGCCTGCATGCAAGAGCATATAAAGGAAGATGGCGTGATCCAGTTCCTGCTCAAATCCTTCCAGCAGGGAGAATGGCGTTTCAACGTGCCGGTTTTGATAAGTGAGTACGATACGATTATCGGCTGGGAGAATGTGCCCGCGTGGGATCACCCGGCCTTATTCATTCGCGGCGGCCTGTCGCCGTATGTGCAGGACGCCTACCGTGAAGATATCGCCCGCCAGTTCCCGCAGGCAAAAGCCTATGTGGTCGCCGGAACCGGTCACTGGGTTCACGCGGAAAAACCTGACGCCGTGCTGCGCGCTGTGCATCGTTTCATCGATTCGCCTGAGGTTTAACATCCTGGGGATAAATTGTGCAAAAAGTCTGCACAACTTCAGAAGTTATCATGAAATCAGGGCAATCAGGCGTTGTGAACTCCTGGCGCGCTAGGGTATGATTGCGCGCTATAATTTTGCCGCCCCGTTTCGCTCAGGTCGAGTGGCGGGGGGTGAATTGGGTCAGGGTTTCTTAGCCCGAAATGTGTGAAACGCTCGTCAGGAATCGGCTTGCCGTTTTCCGATGTAAAAACTTCCCTGGTTGTACCGCTACCTATGGCAAAAGAACAACTGGATCGCACGACGATTGATCTGTTCGCAGATGACCGCCGTCCGGGGCGTCCAAAAACAAATCCGCTATCCCGTGATGAACAGCTCAGGATTAACAAGCGCAACCAGTTACGCCGCGATAAAGCGAGCGGCCTGCGTCGTGTCGAGCTGAAAATGAACGCCGATGCTGTTGATACACTCAATAAGCTGGCAGAAGAACGCAATATCAGCCGGAGCGAATTGATTGAAGAGATGCTGCTGGAGCATCTTAACGGTCATGAAGGCTGATTAAAAACGGGTAACCTTCTCAGGCTACCCGTTTGTTTTTTCTACTTATACTGCTCAACGTGTCCCTTCACTGCATTACTCAGAACGTTTCCCAGTTTTCCGAACTTTTCGCAGAAATCATGCCCGTATCCGGTCGTAACAACGGCGCAGAAATCATTCCCGCAGGTTTTGACCCGACGCGCGTGACGCTGTCTCGTAGTTTGAACGTCGCAACGGCGTTATTGAGCAATGCGGCCTGCTCTTCCAGAGAAACGGCGGCCTGAGATGCCTGTTCCACCAGCGCGGCGTTTTGCTGGGTGACGCTGTCCATCTGCGTGACGGCCACAGCGACCTGGCTGATGCCTTTGCTTTGCTCATCGGAGGCAGACGCGATTTCCGCCATGATGTCGGTGACATGCGTAATCGAGCGCACCACTTCGTTCATGGTCTGACCGGCGTTCTCCACCAGTTTGGATCCGCTGTCAACGCGGGAAACCGATTCGCTGATAAGCTGCTCAATCTCCTTCGCAGCCTGCGCGCTGCGCTGCGCCAGATTGCGCACTTCGCTGGCGACCACGGCAAATCCGCGCCCCTGTTCACCTGCGCGCGCGGCTTCTACCGCAGCGTTCAGCGCCAGAATGTTGGTCTGGAAGGCAATGCTGTTGATGACCGAGGTTATCTCAGCGATTTTCTTCGAGCTGCCGGAAATATCTTTCATGGTACTGACAACGTCGGCCACAATGTTGCCGCCTTTGCGGGCGGTGCCAGACGCTTCAATCACCAGCTGGCTGGCGTGATGGGCGTTGTCGGCGTTATGTTTCACCGTTGCGGTCAGCTCTTCCATGCTGGCTGCCGTTTCTTCCAGCGCCGAGGCCTGCTCTTCCGTACGGGAAGAGAGATCGTTATTGCCGGCGGAAATTTCGGACGCTCCCTGATAAATGTTGTTGGTACAGTTGCGGATGGTTTGAACCGTGTTCACCAGGCTGGCTTGCATGATGTTAAGTAATGGGATCAGCTTACCGGCACAGTTTTTACCAAACTCTTCCATTTGATTTGTCAGATCACCGCTGGCAATCAGTGCAAACTGATCGCGGATCTTATCCAGCGGTTTCACCAGCGCCATAACCAGATAGCGGTCAGTCAGCAGCAGAATAATCAGACCAATGATGAACGCTGTAATCTGAATCACTTTGCTGACGTAGGTCAGATGGTTAGATTCCGTTTGCGCCGCGCTGAAGTCCACAGCAATCTGGCCGCTGACTTTTTGCATTGCCGCGCCAAAATCACGGCTCAGCGGCGGAACGGTGGTGTTCGCTAACTGATTGTAGACGTCGATATTTTTGTTGCTGGCAGCCTCAAACAACGGGTTGACGCCCTGGGCGACAAGACTTTCCCAGCTGGCAAGCAACTCCTGAACCGCAGATTCTTCCAGGCCCGGATGTGGCGCAGCTTTAAATCCCGCCAGAGCCTGAGTCAGGCCATCGAGAGACTGTTTTGCGCTATCAAAAATTTCCGGCCCTTTGGTCGGATCGGCCTGAAGCTGCGAGACGGCACGGCTCAAACGGGTGACGGTACGAAAATACTGATCATTTCCTTTGCTGATCAGCGCCATGTTGTTGACGAGTTCGGAACTGTTCCTGGTGTTTTGGGTCAGTGTGTTAAGCGAGCTGACGGTGTAAAGCGATACACCGGCCCACATAACGCAAAAAACGCCAAGAATGGCTAATAAAGCGGTCCTGATGGTAATGTTTTTCAAAAACTGCACGATATGCCTCTCTCGAAACATGACTGTTTCTGGTCTGAGGATTGAGGGGGATGCGGAGAATCAAGACATGTAACCAGCGGGCGGGTGCCTCTGGACATGTTTGAACACCTCTCCGGGCATCGATTTCTTTATTATGTTGAGATTGCTCTCGCATCATCTATCGGCTGGGCGTGCTTAAACTTAAGGAGTGCGTCGGACTATTTCTTCACTTTGCTTTTAACCTCAATACCTTTGAGGTTAAACACAGACATTCAAAAGACACGAAGGCGATAACACTTAAAAAGTTTGGCCGATAAACTTATTCGTCAGTTAAGAAGGCGCGCAGAAGCATATTCTCCGCCACGCGAGTTTGCTATTATCAGCGTTATTATTGCCTGCAATGTAGGGCTTATCATTGAGAACAAGAGGTTAGACATCTTATGGCCGTAGTAGGAATCTTCTTTGGATCCGATACAGGTAACACCGAAAACATCGCGAAAATGATCCAGAAACAACTGGGTAAAGATGTTGCTGAGGTGCATGACATTGCGAAGAGCAGCAAAGAGGATCTGGAAAAATTCGATATTTTGCTGATCGGTATTCCAACCTGGTATTACGGTGAAGCCCAGTGTGACTGGGATGACTTCTTCCCTAGCCTGGAAGAGATCGACTTCGAAGGTAAGCTGGTTGCCCTGTTTGGCTGTGGCGATCAGGAAGACTATGCAGAATATTTCTGTGACGCACTGGGCACCGTGCGCGACATCATTGAGCCACGCGGCGCGGTGATTGTGGGTCACTGGCCAACCGAAGGCTACCACTTCGAAGCCTCAAAAGGTCTGGCCGATGATAAACACTTCATCGGACTGGCGATTGACGAAGACCGTCAGCCTGAATTAACCAATGAGCGCGTTGATGCGTGGGTTAAGCAAATTACAGAAGAATTGAGCCTTTCAGAAATTATTGGCTAAAAACCCTGTTGGCCCTGAGGATTTATTCTACAATTGAAGGGCCAAACTATTACTGAAATTAACAATTTAGCCACAACAAAATTGTTACTTTCAGTAGTATCAAGGTACACTGAGTTCATCTGTTTTTTCTATCGATCAAGTCGTTGCATTATCTGGTGTGACTGGCATTTAGTGATCTTTATTAACAGGCAATCGTTTAGGGGATCGGCACACTTCCGTTAAACGAAGGATCCTAAACGAACAATTTTGTGCCGCTGATGCCACAGGCTCCATGCCTCAACTTGATTAGCACATAGTAACAGGACTGAATCCGCATGACTGACAACAACACCGCACTGAAGAAAGCCGGCTTAAAAGTCACGCTTCCGCGCCTTAAAATCCTGGAAGTGCTGCAAGCGCCGGAAGGTCATCACGTGAGTGCGGAAGATCTGTACAAACAACTGATTGATATGGGTGAAGAGATTGGTCTGGCGACGGTTTACCGCGTTTTGAACCAGTTTGATGACGCCGGTATCGTGACCCGTCATAACTTCGAAGGCGGCAAATCCGTATTCGAACTGACCCAGCAACATCACCACGACCACCTGATCTGCTTAGATTGTGGCCGCGTGATTGAATTCCGCGACGAATATATCGAAGGTCGTCAGCGTGAAATCGCTAAGAAACATGGCATCAAACTGACCAACCACAGCCTGTACCTGTACGGTCACTGTGAAGCAGGCGATTGCCGCGAAGATGATTCTTTGCACAATGATAAACCCGCGCAGTAATCTGCCCGGTTCGGCGAAGTTGCCGTCAACGTAAAGACTTAACTAACCGCTGAAAAGCGGTTTTTTTTGGCCTACGCGATGAACATCAGATGTAAAAAACCCCGGAGAACCGGGGTTTTGTTTTTTAGCCTCAGGCGGTTTCGCTTAAAGCTTATCGGTCACCGGCTCTGCACGGCTGAAGCGTTTACCATCGGCAGACGCGGAACGTACCCAGACATCACCGGTGATTTGCGGTTTTTGAACATCATCATAAAGCTGCCATTGCTTGCCACCGTCGACGGAATACTCTATCGCCAGCCCGGGCAGCGACGTATTCGCCTGAAGTTTTCCGCCGTTCACCTGCGCGCCCGGCACAGGCAGACGATAAGCAACGCCTGCCGCATCCATTTTCGGCAACTCTCGCTGCCCCATCAGGTTGGCGAAGCGCAGCCAGTCGGTGTGCAGTGCTTTGGTATCGACGTGATGAGTTTTACCACCGGCGAATTCGCGTCCTGCCTTATAATCCATTTCCCAGTTTGCCCGGTGCCAGGCACGTTCTGCCAGCGGCAACAGTCGCGGATAGATCATGTATTCCATCCGGTCATCGGTACGCACCACTTCGCTCCACAGTTGTGCGGAAATCCCGTACGCGCCCGGCCAGGGTTTGTCACTTTTTGCCTCGAAAGCGTTACCGTCACGATCGACAGAGGTTTCAGCATTCTGCGGCAGGTTATCCGGTGCGAAGCTGAAAACTTTCGCTTCATCGCTGTAACGGGTACCCCAATAGAACCCCTTTTCCAGCGGAGTCACTTCGTACGGGAAGTCGAAGTAAACGTAATCCGGATTCGAAATCGTCACTTCGAAGCCTTTGTTCGCCCAATCGTTTACCGAGTCGAAACCGCCCCAATAGAGCGTATCCCAGAAGTTTACGCCGATACGTTTAGTGGCGAAGGAACTGGCATCTCTGGCATCTTTCAAACCGTCCTGCCATGCCTGCATTCTTTCGATACCGTGGGCATTCACCAGCTTGCTGACTTCCATTGCGAAGTAACTTGGCAGATGCTCTACGTCCGCGACTTTGCCGGAAGAAATCATTATCTGACAGACCTGTGACTGCGCCCAGGGTTTATCCTGCTTGCTCAGATCAATCACGCCTTTTGCCGGATCGATCTTACCGTTTTTATCCTGATAGCCCGGCCCGAGGAAGATGTTTTTCGCCTCGTCACCGCCAAAATGCCAGGTGCTGAGCGGCTGTCCGGCCTCTTTGTGCATTTGGGCGATTTCGCCAATCACTTTATCTGCAAAGCGTTTGGACGATTCCATACAAGGGTTCAGATACCCGTGGCGATCGTAGAACTGGACGCCGGTAGTATTTGAGGTGTCAGTCGGATCCAGCAGGCGGAACTCATTGGCTTCTTCCTCTTTACCCGCTGCATGCAGTTTTCGGTAACGCGCCTCCATTGAAATCACCGCCGCACGGGCGTGCGCAGGCATATCGATTTCCGGGATCACGTTGATCTGACGCGCGTTGGCGTACTTCACAATCTCGATGTAATCGGCACGGGAGAAATGCCCGCTGCCGTTGTTGTCCGAATCAGGGCCAGAACCCAACTGCGGCAACAGGCATTTGGTTTCAGTCAGGTCGTGACAGCGTTTACTACCGATATCCGTGAGCTCCGGCAAGCCAGGGATCTCGATGCGCCAGCCCTCATCATCGCTAAGATGGAAGTGGAAAGTATTCAGTTTGTATGCGGACATCTGGTCGAGTAATCGCAGAACCGCGGCTTTAGAATGGAAGTTGCGGCCAACGTCGAGGAACATCGCGCGGTATTCAAAACGCGGTGCATCTTTGGCGTCGAGGCTGGCGATTTTTTTACTGCCATCGGCAGGCACTAAAGAAAGAATCGACTGTAAACCGTAGAACACGCCGGCCTGATCGAAACCGGTAACCTGTGCACCCTTCTCACCAATATTGAGAATATACGCACCTTCAGTCGCCTGCTTTCCGCTGAATTTATCTTTCTCAATGCGCGTAGTGACCGGATAGCCTTTGGCATTTTCAGTGATGCCCAGCAGCGCAAAGCGTTCGGTCACCGCGATCGCGGCCGGTTTGGCCAGCCCGCTCAGATCGAGTGCCACGCCGCCTGCCAGCGACACATCTTTCGCATGAATTTTCACTTCCAGCGGTGTCGGAATAATTTGCCCGCGCAAGGTCGCCGCAGGCAGCACTTTCAGCTCGTCATTTTTCACATAACGGCTGACCGGCGTCATCAGAACGTTTTTGTCATCCGCCGTGCTCTTCCACTGGTCGCCCTTAAACGGCGTGACGAACTGATGCAAATCTTCGGTATCGGTGTTCGCCAGCACTTTTGGCTGGGCATTTGACGATGTCGCATACCAGCGCGGGATCAGATCGGTTTCAAACAGTTGCCAGTATTCGCCGACCACCGGAATGCTGACCGACTGATTGGCCGGGAAGCCTTTGAATTTGTCGGTCGGCTCGATTTTATGCAGGTCGCCGGTTACGCGGGTGATGGTGAACTGATCGTTATCGACTTTCAAAATACGGCGAACGTTGTGAAAATAAATCGCCCAGTCGTTGCCTTCGATCGCCTCACCGGCATTGGTCAGGGTGATGATGGCCGTGTTGCAGGATGCCCAGTCGGCGCCCAGCAGGCTGCAATCCGTGCCGTGCGCACCGGCCTGATTATCCTGTAATGCATAATTCACTTTCAGCTGGCTAAGCTGGTCTGCCAGCTGCTGATCGGCATTCGCCGCAGACATACCGCCAAGCATCCCGCCCATCAGCGTCGCTGCTGCCAGTGCGTTGAGTCTGAATTTATTCATCTTCAACCTCATCCTTAATTCGTTGGTTTAGGGGAATTATTCGCCCGGATTTCCTGCCAGATTTTGCCGCAGTCGTCGGCGTAAGCCTGGCCGTCACCGGTTTTACGCGCGGTCAGGCAGCGCTGGTAATCCACCACACGCACCGTTTCCTGTTCGGCAAATTGCTTGTGTGCTTTTTCCTGTTTAAGGACGTCCAGTACAGTCTGGCACGAGGCTATTTTATCCGGCGATCCTTCCGCCTTATTGATACAGGCGCTGTAGGCCTCACGCAGTTTGGTGTCTTCTTTTTGCGCCGTTGTCGGAGCACAACCAGCCAACAGAACGGAAGTAACAACGATCATCAATAATTTATTCATCGACATGGCGACCTCAGAAAATAGTGAATGGAGCGATAACGATGAATTTGACGTCTTTTTCATCCTGGAAGATGTTGCCGTAACCGCCTCCCCAGCTCGGAATATCCGAATGGTTGTCGTACTGGGTGTAATGCAGTTTGAACAGCGTGCCTTTGGCTCGACCTTCCTGAATGGTGTACAGCGCATCCAGACTCCAGGCGCTCTCTTTCAGGCGCTGGCTCTGGTCATAAGCCGCGTTAGTGCTTGGCTTGGCGTCCCAGGCGTAAACGTAAGAACCGCCCACCGCGAAGCCCGGCAGATCCCATTTGGCCAGATCGTATAACACCCCGGCATAGACTGCTTTTTCACCATTGGCGTTGAAGTCAGAACGGTTATCCCACCACACATCAAGACGGCCGTTGGATGAGGAATAAGTCGGTGTCATACGCTGCAGGAAATATCCCTGATTCCCTTCTGCCTTAACCATCGTTCCTTCAAGACGCCAGTTGAACTGACCCGTGGTGTAGCCGAATGTCAGCGCCTGCAACCATGCGAGGCCGTCATACAAACTGTTCGGATCGTTCTTGTCGCTGATACGGTCTTGTGCACCGTAGAACTGGTAGCTGGTGGTCAGCGGATTGCCCAGCAGATCGACCTTATAGGACGCTTTGGCGAAGTACTGATCGACGTAGCTTTCCGCTTCGCCATAGGCCGCTTCAAGGACGAAATCATTTTTAAAATCATATTTCGCGCCGAGGGAGTGAATGTAGGAGACACCGGTTTTCTTGTCATTCTGGCGGAAATCATCCATTTCCAGATGCCACGGAGATTTATATTCGTCCGCCCACATGTAGGAGAAGCTCAGCTCGCCCGGTTCGCCGAAATCATGTTTATAACCGGCTTCCGCGCCGCGATAGGTACCCGGCATGAAGCTCCAGTGCGGCGCGATCAGCGTCTGCCCGGTAGGCTGGATATAACCCGCGTGCCCCCAGAAACCGCCATATTTAAATTTACCTGCGGCTTTGTACAGACTGACCCCGCCCTTATCGCCGGAGTAATCTTCGTCGTAGGCGTGGTTTTTGGAAGAGAAAGCGATTTCGTTCGGGTGGCCGCTGTCGCTGGCTTCAGCCAGCTCAATCGCAGTAAAAGCTGCGACGTCGATACCGAACATATCCCACGCATAACCGGAGGAGAAATCCAGATTCAGGTTGGCGGTGGAGTGAGAAAGGTTAGTGGCGTACTTATCGTAATCAGGGTTGTTGACCGTGACTTTCGAGCCGTCAGGTCGGGTTTCTTCTTTGGTCTTGTTCAGATCTTTGCGGTCACGTTCACGTTGCCAGTAGTAAACTCCGCCAGTCAGCGTGGAATCATCAATAAAGCCTTCCGCTCTGACTTCTTTAGAAAATGTCATTCCGCCACCCAGTAAGGTGCCGGCCAGAGTGTACATCACAGGTTTCAGATAAGCCGATCCCCTGCCCCGGTTAAGGTGCTTGTGCATAGAAATTCCTCGTTTTGACTAAAAAAGATGGTGCAAAACCCAAACGGGTATTAAAAGCGGCCGCCAGCGGCGTAACCGTAAAAAGCAGAGTAAGAGTATTTTTCGCGACGCGAATTATCAATGAGTAATTAATCATTGTTCTCTGAAATATGACAAAGTGCACATAAAGATGAAAAAGTGTAACAGAAACGGCACTGAAGGAATTAAACAGGTGGAAAAGAGTAAAGCCATTAATATTCATGATATTAAATAGAATAACCACACACTTTACACGTTTCAGCATTCATAAAGTGGTTAAATCAGGGAGCTAAAAAGTGACCATTAAAAACACATTAATTCGTGATGAAAATCAAATACACCTTTTTACAGGCATAAAAAAACGCAGCCGAAGCTGCGTTGAGTCAGACGTGATATTTCACTCAGGCGACGGGTTTGCTTTCCCAGGTGTCGCGCAGGCCGACGGTGCGGTTGAACACCAGGTGCTCAGCGCTTGAATAGCGGCTATCGGCACAGAAGTAACCTTCACGTTCAAACTGCACACTGACTTCTGCCTGAGCAGCGGCCAGAGACGGTTCAACGAAGCCCTGTGCAATGACCAAAGATTCCGGGTTGATGGTGGTCAGGAAATCTTCAGCCTGGCCCGGATTCGCAACGCTGAACAAACGGTCATACAGGCGGAATTCTGCCGGTTTACCTTCTGAAGCTGAAACCCAGTGGATCACACCTTTCACCTTGCGGCCATCGGCAGGATCTTTGCTCAGCGTTTCAATATCGTAAGAACAGAAGATGGTGGTGATGTTACCTTCCGCGTCTTTCTCGATACGTTCCGCTTTGATCACATAAGCATTACGCAGGCGAACTTCTTTGCCCAGCACCAGACGTTTGTACTGCTTGTTCGCTTCTTCGCGGAAATCAGCCTGGTCGATGTAAATCTCACGGGTGAACGGTACTTCGCGGGTGCCCATCTCCGGTTTGCTCGGATGATTCGGCATTTTCACCATCTGCACGTCATCACCGGTGAAGTTCTCAATGACAACTTTAACCGGGTTAATAACGGCCATGGCGCGCGGTGCATTTTCGTTCAGATCGTCACGGATACAGGATTCCAGCGCCATCATTTCGACGTTGTTGTCCTGCTTGGTCACGCCGATACGACGGCAGAATTCGCGAATAGACGCAGCGGTATAACCACGGCGGCGCAGACCGGACACCGTCGGCATACGCGGGTCGTCCCAGCCTTCGACAATCTTATCCGTCACCAGCAGGTTCAGCTTACGCTTGGACATGATGGAGTATTCAAGATTCAGACGAGAGAACTCATACTGACGCGGATGGCATGGAATAGTGATGTTATCCAGCACCCAGTCGTACAGCCGGCGGTTGTCCTGGAATTCCAGCGTACACAGTGAATGGGTGATCCCTTCCAGCGCATCGGAAATGCAGTGGGTGAAATCGTACATCGGGTAGATGCACCATTTTGTGCCGGTCTGGTGATGTTCGGCAAACTTAATACGGTAGATGACCGGATCGCGCATCACAAAGAATGGCGATGCCATATCGATTTTGGCACGCAGGCAGGCTGCACCTTCGGCGAATTCGCCGTTACGCATTTTTTCGAACAGCGCGATATTTTCTTCCACGCTGCGATCGCGGTACGGGCTGTTTTTGCCCGGCGCAGTCAGCGAGCCACGGTATTCGCGGATTTGATCGGGAGACAGTTCATCAACGTACGCCAGGCCTTTGTTGATAAGCTCCAGCGCGTATGCGTGCAGTTGATCGAAATAGTCTGACGAGTAGTGAATATCACCGCTCCAGTCGAAGCCCAGCCACTGGACGTCGTGTTTGATCGACTCAACGAACTCAATGTCTTCTTTTGCCGGGTTAGTATCGTCAAAACGCAGATTGCACTGACCCTGGTAGTCTTGCGCAATGCCGAAATTCAGGCAGATAGACTTCGCATGGCCGATATGCAAATAGCCATTAGGCTCAGGCGGGAAACGGGTGTGAACGGTATTGTGTTTCCCGGTCGCCAGATCTTCATCAATAATCTGACGGATAAAATTTGTTGGGCGGGCTTCAGCCTCACTCATTGTGCAATTCCTCTACGCAACATTGACTCTACGGATAACCGCTTATGTTCCAACAAGCCACGTCGGGAAACAACCGTTAGTTGCATAAAATCGTGGTTATCCCTTTGCGGGCTGTCCGAAAACAATAAAAAACGGGAAGAGATCGCTCTCTTCCCGTTCTGACTGTCTTTTTTAAAACAGTGCTTTCTGAAACTGCTTCACTCAGACAAAAAGATTATTTGCCCTGAATGTCGAACAGTTTGGTCTGGCCGGCCACCACGGAACCGCTCGCCAGAGAAACAACACCGGTGTAATCATCGATATTGCTGACCACAACCGGGCTTATCATTGAGCGCGCATTGGCGTTCAGATAGTCCAGATCCAGTTCCAGAACAGGCTGACCGGCAGTCACCGTCGCGCCTTCTTCGACCAGGCGGGTAAAGCCCTTACCATTGAGCGTGACGGTATCAATCCCCATGTGAACCACAATTTCAGCACCAGAAACGGTTTCCAGACAGAAGGCATGATTGGTATTGAAGATTTTAACAATAGTCCCCGCAGCAGGCGAGACCACGGTTTTACCGGTCGGACGGATCGCAACGCCGTCGCCGACAGCTTTGCTGGCGAAGGCTTCATCAGGCACTTGATCCAGCGCCACAACATCACCCGTTACCGGAGACACCAGCGTCTCCACCACGGTTTTCATCGTGTTTGGCACTGCCTGAGGGGCCGTTTTGGTGGTCACTACCGGCGCAGCCGTTGCCACACCTGCTGCGACCGGGCCACGTGCAATCACTTTCTTCATAGCATCTGCCAGAGATTCAGCTTTTGCACCAACGATAACCTGAATGCTTTGTTTATTCAGACGAACGATGCCGGATGCGCCAAGGCGTTTACACGCGGCATCATCCACGGTGCCGGCATCTTTCACGTTCAGACGCAGACGGGTAATACAGGCATCAATCCCTTTGAAGTTGTCAGAACCTCCCAGTGCACCGATGTAACTCAGCGCCAGCTGGTTCAGGCCTTCTTCGGTATTACTGTTCGCTTCCGGCGCGCCCATGTTTTCAATGTCGTCTTCACGACCCGGCGTTTTCAGATTGAACATGCGGATAATCACGCTGAACAGAACGAAGTAGATGATGAAGAACACAACGCCCATCACCAGCAACATCCACACGTTTTTACTTGCCGCCGGCAGGTTGTACATCAACGCATAGTCGATGGCACCCGCAGAGAAGGAGAAGCCTGCGTGAATACCCAGAGCCGTTGCGACGTACAGGCTGATCCCGGTCAGGATGGCGTGCACTAAATAAAGCAGCGGAGCGAGGAACATGAACAGGAATTCTAATGGCTCAGTTACACCTGTCAGGAATGCGGTTACCGCTACGGAAACCAGCATACCACCGACCAATGGACGACGTTCTTTAGGCGCTGCGAAGTACATGGCAAATGCCGCACCTGGCAGACCGAACATCATAATTGGGAAGAAGCCGGACATGAACATCCCCGCCGTGCCGTCACCCGCGTAGAAGCGGTTGATGTCACCGTGGAACACGGTACCGGCAGCGTTGGTGAAATCACCAATCTGGAACCATGCGATGGTGTTCAGTACCTGGTGCAGACCGGTTGGGATCAACAGACGGTTAACGAAACCGAAGATGCCCGCACCGAATGCGCCAGCGCCCACGATCCACTCACCACCGGCACGGATTGCATCCTGCACCGGAGGCCAGACGTAACCGAAGATAGCGGCCAGAACCAGACAGAAGAAGCCGGTTGCGATAGGAACGAAACGTTTCCCACCGAAGAAGCTCAGGAAGTCAGGCAGTTTGATGTCAGACCAGCGGTTGTAAACCATACCGCCGACCAGACCAGTGATGATACCCGCCAGCACACCCATATTAACGGCCGGGTTGATGGTGATCATCGCTTTGGTCAGGATGAAGTAACCGATACCGCCGGCTAATGCAGCCGCACCCGCGTTGTCTTTAGACCAGCTCGACGCCACACCGATAGCGAAGATTAATGCGAGGTTATCAAAAATCCCGCCACCGGCTTGCGCGATGAAAGGCATGTTAAGAAGATCAGGCTGTCCGAAGCGCAGCAATAACGCAGCGACCGGTAGTACGGCTATCGGCAGCTGAAGCGCTCTGCCTAAACGCTGAAAGAATCCAAGAATATTCACATTTCCCCCTATCCGCCGTCAGGCGAATCACCTAAGTAGTTTAATTAGTATGGTTACTACCTTTACTGTTTACCGTTCCGATTTAACCGACTGCACTGCGAGTGTAAAAAGATTATTTCGTATCGCAAATTAAAACCTCTCTTTTTGTGATAATTGTCACCAAAAAGAGGTGATAACATGCCATCAGACTGGTCAACACACAAAACTTATTTTATTATTAAAAAAATCTAGACGGTATTGTGCCATCCATAAACTTTCACGGTGGTTTACGCTTAACAAGACCGCCTTTGAATCGAAGAACTTTGCTTTAGCTTTGTCTACGTATATCCGAAGTCATTCGTTACGACTAAGGGTATAAACAGTATATTCAATATTCTGAAACTAGAGGTACGTGATGAGACTGATTCCTTTAAACACCACCACTGAAGTTGGCAAATGGGCTGCACGACATATCGTTGAACGTATCAATGCCTTCAAACCGACTGCCGAACGTCCTTTCATTCTGGGCCTTCCTACCGGTGGTACCCCACTTGAAGCTTACAAACACCTAATCGCTATGCATAAAGCAGGCCAGGTTAGCTTCAAAAACGTCGTAACCTTTAATATGGATGAATATGTTGGCCTGCCACAGGAACACCCTGAGAGCTATCATACCTTCATGTACAAAAACTTCTTTGATCACGTTGATATTCCAAGCGAAAACATCAACCTGCTGAATGGTAATGCGCCAGATATTGACGAAGAATGTCGCCAGTACGAAGCAAAAATTAAATCCTACGGCAAAATTAACCTGTTCATGGGTGGTGTGGGCAACGACGGTCACATTGCTTTCAACGAACCTGCTTCTTCGCTGGCTTCCCGTACGCGTATCAAAACGCTGACGCACGAAACCCGTATCGCGAACTCCCGTTTCTTCGACAACGATGTGTCTCAGGTGCCAAAATACGCCCTGACCGTTGGCGTGGGTACGCTGCTGGATGCAGAAGAAGTGATGATTCTGGTTACCGGTCACGCGAAAGCGCAGGCTCTGGAAGCGGCGGTTGAAGGCAACATTAACCACATGTGGACCATCAGCTGTCTGCAACTGCACGCTAAAGCCGTGATGGTATGTGACGAACCGTCCACCATGGAACTGAAAGTCAAAACTGTTAAATATTTCCGCGAGTTAGAAGCGGAAAATATGAAAAATCTTTAATTTAACTGAATCCCCAAAATCATTTGAGTCGCAGCTGTGATGGCTGCGGCTCGAAAGATGAAGGGGAATGGGGGCATGATGTACGCTTTAATTAACTGCCGGATTTATACCGGTCACGACGTTTTGGATAACCACGCAGTCGTGATTGCCGATGGCAAAATCGAACGTGTCTGTCCGGTCAGCGAGCTGCCGGCAAATGTGGAAACCCGCAGTCTGGACGGTGCCATTCTTGCCCCCGGATTTATCGATCTGCAACTGAACGGTTGCGGTGGCGTGCAGTTCAACGATTCTCTGGAAGCTATTTCCATAGAAACGTTAGAAATCATGCAGAAAGCCAACGAAAAATCCGGCTGTACCAGTTTCCTGCCGACGCTTATCACCTGTAGCGATGACTACATGAAACACGGTATCAGCGTCATGCGCACTTATCTGGAAAAATATCCAAATCAGGCGCTGGGTCTGCACCTCGAAGGGCCATATCTGAGCCCGGTGAAAAAAGGCACCCACAATCCGGCCTTTATCCGCCTGCCAGACAGCGCGATGATTGATTTTCTGTGTGCCAACGCCGAGGTGATTACCCAACTCACCATCGCCCCCGAGCAGGTCGATGCAAATTACATTCGCCAGCTGCGTGATGCGGGCATTGTGGTGTCAGCAGGCCATTCCAACTCAACGTATGAGCAGGCGCGCGCAGGTTTTGCCGCCGGAATCTCCTTTGCTACGCACCTTTATAATGCAATGCCGGCCATTACCGGCCGCCAGCCTGGCCTGATTGGTGCAATTTTTGATACGCCAGAAGTCTATACCGGTATCATCGCCGACGGTCTGCACGTGGACTGGGCGAATATCCGCAACGCGAAAAAGCTTAAAGGCGACAAGCTGGTACTGGTCACTGATGCTACCGCGCCAGCGGGTGCAAATATTGATGAGTTCATTTTTGCCGGTAAAACAATATACTACCGTGATGGACTCTGTGTGGACGAGAACGGAACACTGAGCGGCTCGGCGCTGACGATGATTGAAGCGGTACAAAACAGCGTCGAACATGTCGGGATCGCGTTGGATGAAACATTGCGTATGGCATCACTTTATCCGGCACGTGCGATTGGTTTCGATGACCGATTAGGCAGCATCGAAGCAGGTAAAGTCGCCAACCTCACCGCGTTCACTCATGATTTTAAAATCACAAAAACTATCGTTAACGGTGACGAAGTTTAATTGAGCGGATAAAAGTATTGATGACAACTGGCGGACAGCAGGCACAAATCGGCAACGTTGATCTGGTTAAGCAGTTAAACGGCGCGGCGGTTTACCGCCTGATTGATCAGCAGGGGCCCATATCGCGCATTCAGATTGCCGACGTGAGCCAGCTCGCGCCCGCCAGTGTTACCAAAATTACCCGACAGTTACTTGAGCGCGGCCTGATTAAAGAGGTGGAACAACAGGCGTCCACCGGGGGCCGTCGCGCCATATCTATCATCACCGAAGCCCGCCCGTTTCATACCATTGCTGTCCGTCTGGGACGCCATGACGCAACCATCACACTCTACGATCTGAGCGCTAAATCACTGGCCGAACAACATTACGCCCTGCCGGAACGCACTCAGGAAACGCTGGAGAACGCACTGTTTGAGTCGATCGCGCAATTTATCGAGCTGAATCAACGCAAAATTCGCGAGCTCATTGCCATTTCCGTCATCCTTCCTGGCTTAGTCGATCCGAATAAAGGCATCGTTCGCTACATGCCGCATATCAGCGTCGGTGCGTGGAAGTTAGTGGATGCACTGGAAGCCCGGTTCAAAGTGACCAGTTTCGTTGGCCACGATATTCGAAGTCTGGCTCTCGCCGAGCACTACTTCGGTGCAACCCGCGACTGTCAGGATTCTATTTTGGTTCGTTTACATCGCGGAACGGGTGCCGGGATTATCGTTAACGGACAGATATTCCTCGGCAGTAACGGCAACGTCGGTGAGATCGGACACATCCAGATAGACCCGTTGGGCGAGCGCTGCCATTGCGGGAATTTCGGTTGTCTGGAAACCGTCGCCGCCAACGCCGCCATCGAAAATCGCGTGCGTCATCTCCTGACCCAGGGCTATGCCAGCAAGCTCAGCCTCAATGACTGTTCGATTACCGCTATTTGCAAAGCGGCAAACCGCCATGATGCGCTGGCCACGGAAGTCATCGATCACGTCGGGCGCCAGTTGGGTAAAGCGGTATCTATTGCCATCAACTTGTTTAACCCGCAGAAAGTGGTGATCGCCGGTGAAATTACCGAAGCCGATAAAGTGCTGCTGCCTGCCATTCAGAACTGTATCAATGCGCAGGTGCTGAAGGATTTCCGCCGTAATTTGCCGGTGGTGACCTCGGAACTGAATCATCAGTCGGCGATTGGCGCCTTTGCGCTGGTTAAACGCGCGATGCTCAATGGTGTTCTTTTACAGCGTCTGCTGGAAAATTAAGACGTGCTATAGTCTTTGGCTGCCAGAAATGGAGCTGGAAAAGTGGGTTTAGAAATCATGACGATAAAGAATGTAATCTGTGACATTGATGGCGTGCTATTGCACGACAACACCGCAGTACCCGGCGCAGACAAATTTCTCGCCCGTATTCAGGAACAGGGAATGCCTCTGGTCATTCTCACTAACTACCCTTCCCAGACCGCGCAAGATCTGGCAAACCGCTTCAGCGCAGCAGGTCTGGATGTGCCGGAAAGTGCCTTCTTTACCTCGGCAATGGCCACCGCTGATTTCCTGAAACGTCAGGAAGGCAAGAAAGCCTACGTCGTTGGCGAAGGTGCGCTGATCCACGAATTATATAAAGCCGGTTTCACCATTACCGACATCAATCCTGACTTTGTGATTGTTGGCGAAACCCGCTCTTATAACTGGGACATGATCCATAAAGCAGCGTTCTTCGTCGCCAACGGTGCGCGCTTTATCGCCACGAATCCGGATAACCACGGCCACGGATTTACCCCGGCCTGTGGCGCGCTGTGTGCCCCTATCGAAAAAATCACTGGCCGCAAACCCTTTTATGTTGGTAAACCGAGCCCGTGGATCATCCGCTCTGCCCTAAATAAAATGCAGGCGCATTCTGATGGCACGGTGATTGTCGGCGACAATTTGCGTACTGATATTTTGGCCGGTTTTCAGGCGGGTTTAGAAACCATTCTGGTGCTGTCCGGCGTTTCTACACTGAACGATATTGAGGGGATGCCTTTTCGCCCGACGTGGATTTATCCTTCGGTTGCCGATATCGACATCATTTAATGTCATGTGTTAAGTCTTTGAAAACGAGTCAGGACGCCTGTTCTGGCTCGTTTTTTTTCGTCTTATTGATTGTTTTATATCCACTTTCCTGTTTTTTTGCTGCCATCTCAATTTTTCGCAATATAAATGACGATTCATCAATAATTCCATCACTAAACTGATAATTCGCTAAAGATCTTCATCCCCGAACATACTATTTCTCAGAAGAGTGTTAAACCGCTTGCACAGCATGGGGGTTTTGACGCATTTTCATAGTCAGCAACGCAACATCGCCAGACTAAAACAGAAAGAACGGCAACGTTGACCCTCATAAAAATGACAGCCAGAGAAACGTTAGGGAGAAAGACTTATGTGTTCAATTTTCGGTGTGCTCGATATTAAAACTGACTCCGTCGAGCTGCGCAAAAAAGCGCTGGAACTTTCGCGCCTGATGCGCCACCGCGGACCAGACTGGTCCGGCGTATTTGCCAGCGATAAAGCGATTTTATCGCACGAGCGTCTGTCGATTGTCGACGTCAACAACGGCGCGCAACCGCTGTACAACGCAGCACATACCCACGTTCTGGCCGTTAACGGTGAAATCTACAACCATCAGGCACTGCGCGCTGAGTTAGGCGACAAGTATGAATTCCAGACTGCGTCTGACTGCGAAGTCATTCTGGCGCTGTATCAGGAAAAAGGTCACGACTTCCTCGATGAGCTGCAAGGCATGTTCGCCTTCATTTTGTATGACACAGAAAAAGATGCATACCTGATTGGCCGTGATCATCTGGGCATCATCCCGCTGTACATGGGCTACGACGAACACGGCAACATGTATGTGGCTTCCGAAATGAAAGCGCTGGTGCCGGTTTGCCGCACCATTAAAGAGTTCCCGGCAGGCAGCTATCTGTGGAGCCAAGACGGCGAAATCCGCGAATATTACCACCGCGACTGGTTCGATTATGACAATGTTAAAGACAACGTCACTGATGCTAAAGCACTGAAAGACGCGCTGGAAGAGTCCGTAAAAAGCCACCTGATGTCCGACGTGCCTTACGGCGTACTGCTCTCCGGTGGTCTTGATTCCTCGGTGATTTCTGCGATTACCAAGAAATTTGCCGGTCGCCGCATCGAAGATAAAGATCAAAGCGAAGCCTGGTGGCCGCAGCTTCACTCCTTTGCCGTCGGTCTGGAAGGTTCTCCGGATTTGCGCGCTGCACAGGAAGTCGCCACGCATTTAGGCACCGTGCACCATGAAATTCATTTCACCGTGCAGGAAGGTCTGGACGCTATCCGCGATGTGATTTATCACATCGAAACGTACGACGTGACCACTATTCGCGCCTCAACGCCGATGTATCTGATGTCTCGTAAAATCAAAGCAATGGGCATCAAAATGGTGTTATCCGGCGAAGGTGCCGATGAAGTGCTGGGCGGTTACCTGTACTTCCATAAAGCACCAAACGCCAAAGAATTCCATGAAGAAACCGTGCGTAAACTGCTGGCACTGCATATGTATGACTGCGCGCGTGCCAACAAAGCGATGTCAGCATGGGGCGTGGAAGCGCGCGTACCGTTCCTGGACAAAAAATTCCTCGACGTGGCTATGCGCCTGAACCCGAAAGACAAAATGTGTGGCAACGGAAAGATGGAAAAACATATCCTGCGGGAATGTTTCGAGTCTTATTTACCGCACAGCGTCGCATGGCGTCAGAAAGAACAATTCTCCGACGGCGTGGGCTACAGTTGGATCGATACGTTAAAAGAAGTGGCGTCTCAGCAGATCACCGATCAACAGCTCGAAACGGCGCATTTCCGTTTCCCTTACAACACGCCAACGTCTAAAGAAGGCTATCTGTACCGCACGATCTTTGAAGAGCTGTTCCCGGTACCAAGCGCCGCAGAATGCGTCCCTGGCGGTCCTTCAGTGGCCTGTTCTTCAGCGAAAGCAATCGAGTGGGATGAAGCGTTTAAAAACATGGATGACCCTTCCGGCCGTGCAGTAGGCGTTCATCAGTCTGCTTATAAATAACCGATTGTCGGGTTAATCTCTTTCTCATAAATGGGCCTCTTTAGGTCCATTTTTTTATGTGTAAAGCCAGTAAAAATAATGTCTTTTGCCCAATTAATCACCAGAGTGGTTATAAGCCAGACAAATGGACGCCGTCAGGGCTTTTTCTCCAAAAAAGGTGTTGACGCAAATCGGTCATATACGCATAATGCGCCCCGCAACGCCGATGAAGGTAGCGCGAAAAAAGATGGCTACGTAGCTCAGTTGGTTAGAGCACATCACTCATAATGATGGGGTCACAGGTTCGAATCCCGTCGTAGCCACCATCTTTTTGCGGGAGTGGCGAAATTGGTAGACGCACTAGATTTAGGTTCTAGCGCCGCAAGGTGTGCGAGTTCAAGTCTCGCCTCCCGCACCATTTCCAGACATCGGTAGCACAGTTGGGGTATCGCCAAGCGGTAAGGCACTGGTTTTTGATACCAGCATTCCCAGGTTCGAATCCTGGTACCCCAGCCATTTCTTTCCTCGTCATATTTTTGATATGTGAGTGAAGAAAACCCAGTTTGAAGAAGTTGTACTGTTGGGGTATCGCCAAGCGGTAAGGCACTGGTTTTTGATACCAGCATTCCCTGGTTCGAATCCAGGTACCCCAGCCATACTTCTCTCTTTTAATTGGTAAGCACTTGAAATTTATTATTAAGTTAGTTAAATTAGTGCTTGAAGTTTTGAAGTAAATCAGTAAAATTTGGCTACGTAGCTCAGCTGGTTAGAGCACATCACTCATAATGATGGGGTCACAGGTTCAAATCCCGTCGTAGCCACCATTTTACAACTGAGCGTTTTAAGCAGGTTGTAGAAAGAAGTAAGAAACACCATTGGGGTGTCGCCAAGCGGTAAGGCTCTGGTTTCTGATACCAGCATACCCAGGTTCGAATCCTGGCACCCCAGCCACATTAGAAAGGCCCGAATATATTCGGGCCTTTTGCTTTTCTGCTATTTAAAAACAGATTCAAAAGGCTGATCGTTTTTTAACGTCAGCCTTTTTTCATTAAATCCCCAGTGCGTATTTTAATGCTCTGGTTTTCAGACCACCTGCCCGCTCAGCAGTCATCAGCGCCAGATTACGCAACACTTTTACCGGCGCTAAATCATTGCTGAAAGCGGTATAAAACAAGTCCATTCCGCTTTGCATCATCAAATTATCCAGACGGCGCTGGCGCTGATAGCGCAGCAACACGCGCTCACTGCCCCACGCTTCACCGCCCTCTCGTGCTTTTTCAAGCACCGACAGCAACGCGTCGACATCCCGATAACCGAGATTTACGCCCTGTCCGGCCAGCGGATTAATGGTATGTGCCGCATCGCCCACCAGCGCCAGCCCCGCTAAGACATAACGCTGCGCATGACGCCGGACCAGCGGGAAAGCGCCCGAAGACAACGCGGTGACCTTCCCAAGCCGTGCCGGAAATGCCTGCATGACTTCGGTGGTCAGTTGTTTCATGCTCAGCGTTTGCAGATAACGGATACGCTGCGGGCTGTCGTACCAGACCAGCGATGCCTGATGGTCAAACAGCGGCAAAAATGCACGCGGGCCTGAAGGGAAAAATTGCTGCCAGGTGACATCCTGATCTGGCGTTTCGGTCTCGACGTTAATCAGCATACAGTTCTGCCGGTATTGCCAGCCATCCACGCCGATCCCTGCCAACTGGCGCACCAGCGAATTCGCACCATCGGCGGCGACCACCAACTGCGTGTGCAGCAGTTCACCCGTCGTCAGCTGAAGCGACCAGGTTTTGTCGTCATGCTGTAAAAGATGGCGCAGCTTGGCTGGGCAAAAGCGGGTCAGATTTGAGAAACCATCAAATTGCTGCCATAGCGCCCGCTGGAGCACGCGGTTCTCGACCATGAATCCCAGCTCCGGCAGCCCGAGTGATTGCGCATCAAACTTTACTTCGGAACCATCGACCTCCCAGGTTTCCAGCCGACGGTATGGCACAGAGCGCATTTGCTCAACAGCTGGCCATGCGCCAAGTTTCCTGAGAAAACGCACCGACGCGCAGCCAATAGCGGAAATTCTTAAATCAGCGGACGCTGACGGGTCAAACACGGCAGGCTCTTCATTCTCGATTAATGCCACTTCAAGCCCCTGCTGCGCAAGTCCCAGAGCCGCAGCGGCGCCTACCATGCCACCGCCGACGATCACGGCATCAAATAACTTCTCAGAATTATTCATTTTATTCCGGCTTTTTATTCAGTTCATTAAACAAAGTGTACCGGATTTTTGAGTCAGCATCAGGACCTAAGCTGCTTTCCTGCGCTGGTCACCACCGGAGTGAGGGTTTACAATAGTGCTTCTGAATTGCGCTCTGCGCTGCGGCATTGCCAAACACCCGTATTTTCCTTCGTTTTGAGTACTGACACGCTGATGACTAAAAAACTGCACATAAAAACCTGGGGCTGCCAGATGAATGAATATGATTCATCCAAAATGGCCGACCTTCTCGAAAGCACCCACGGTTACCAGCTCACAGATAATGCCGAAGAGGCGGATATTCTGCTGCTGAACACCTGTTCAATCAGGGAGAAAGCGCAGGAGAAAGTGTTCAGCCTGCTCGGACACTGGAAATTACTCAAAAAGAAAAACCCTGACGTGATTATTGGCGTCGGCGGCTGCGTGGCATCGCAGGAAGGCGAATTATTACGCAAGCGCGCACCGTGCGTGGATATCGTTTTCGGCCCGCAAACCCTGCACCGCCTGCCGGAAATGGTGAATCATGTCCGCGGCACGCACAGTCCGGTGGTAGACATCAGCTTTCCCGAAATTGAAAAATTCGACCGACTGCCGGAACCCCGCGCCGATGGCCCGACAGCATTCGTCTCAATCATGGAAGGTTGCAATAAGTATTGTAGCTTCTGCGTAGTGCCTTACACCCGTGGCGAAGAAGTCAGCCGCCCGTGTGATGACGTTCTGTTTGAAGTCGCTCAGCTGGCGGCACAGGGCGTGCGTGAAGTGAACCTGCTCGGCCAGAATGTGAACGCCTATCGCGGCGAAGCCTATGAAGGGGGCATCTGCACCTTTGCTGAATTGCTCCGTCTGGTGGCCACGATTGATGGCATTGACCGCATCCGCTTCACCACCAGCCACCCGGTTGAATTCACTGACGATATTATCGACGTTTATAAAGACACGCCTGAGGTGGTCAGCTTCCTGCACCTGCCTATTCAGAGCGGTTCGGATCGTATTTTAACGATGATGAAGCGTCCGCATACGGTGCTGGAATACAAATCGACTATTCGCAAATTACGCGCCGCGCGTCCGGATATCCATTTCAGCTCTGACTTCATTATCGGTTTCCCCGGCGAAACCAACGACGATTTCGAACGTACGATGGACTTGATTGCGCAGGTAAATTACGACGTCAGTTTCAGTTTCATCTATTCTCCGCGCCCGGGCACGCCGGCGGCGGACATGGTGGATGACGTCAAAATGGACGAGAAAAAACAGCGTCTGGCGCTTTTACAAGAGCGGATCACGCAACAGGTGATGCGTTTTAGCCGCGCCACGCTGGGCACCGTTCAGCGTATTCTTGTCGAAGGCACCTCGCGAAAAGATATTATGGAACTGACCGGCCGCACCGAGTGTAACCGCGTGGTCAATTTCGAAGGCACGCCGGATATGATTGGCAAATTTGTCGATGTGGAAATCGTTGATGTCTACACCAACTCATTGCGTGGCGTGGTGGTGCGTACAGAAGAGCAAATGGCGCTGCGCCTACATGAGTCTCCGCAGTCAGTCATCGCACGCACCCGTAAGGAGAATGAATTAGGCGTTGGAATGTATCAACCCTGAGCCATCACGATGATGTATGGCAGCACATTCACAGGGCGCTTCGGCGTCCTGTTTCTATTGAGAATTTGTGCAGCGCTAAGGCCTTGAGGGTTTAATTTTCCGAGAAAGGCCGCATATTCGGATGAAGGCATCTGCAACTGTCACCGCGACGCAGCATATTTTGCCAAGGGCATGTATTATTAACTCAGGTATGGTGAACGGCTGAAAGCAGTGTGCAGTCGGGTAACATCGCAACAGGTCCAGAGTGGCCCAGAGGAATAGTTTGAACGTTGTAACACAAGAGATTTTACTGGAGCCCGAAGACAATCAGCGCCTGCTGAGCCTGTGCGGGCCGTTTGATGACAACATCAAACAACTGGAACGCCGGTTGGGCGTTGAAATCAACCGTCGTGATAACGCATTTAAACTGGCCGGCAAAAGTCTGGCCGTCGCTGCCGCCGCCGACATCCTGCGTGACTTATATGTAGACACGGCGCCGGTGCGCGGTGAGACGCAGGACATCAATCCCGAAAAAATCCATCTGGCGATTAAAGAAAGCCGGGTGCTGGAACAAACCGCTGAAAGCGTACCGGATTACGGTAAATCGGTCATCATCAAGACCAAACGTGGCATGGTGAAACCGCGCACGCCAAATCAGGCGCAGTACATCGCCAATATTTTCGATCATGACATCACTTTCGGTATTGGGCCTGCGGGTACGGGTAAAACCTATCTGGCGGTAGCCGCTGCGGTTGATGCTCTGGAGCGTCAGGAAGTGCGTCGCATTCTGCTGACCCGCCCTGCGGTGGAAGCCGGTGAAAAACTCGGCTTCCTGCCTGGCGATCTCAGCCAGAAAGTAGACCCGTATTTGCGTCCGCTCTATGACGCCCTGTTCGAAATGCTTGGCTTTGAGAAGGTAGAAAAGCTGATTGAGCGCAACGTGATTGAAGTTGCACCACTGGCCTACATGCGCGGACGAACGCTCAACGACGCTTTTATCATTCTGGATGAAAGCCAGAACACCTCCATCGAACAGATGAAGATGTTCCTGACCCGTATTGGTTTTAACTCCAAAGCGGTGATCACCGGTGACGTCACCCAGATTGACCTTCCGCGCCATCAGAAGTCAGGCCTGCGCCATGCGATTGAAGTACTGTCGTCGGTCGAAGAACTGAGCTTCAACTTCTTCCACAGCGAAGACGTGGTTCGCCACCCGGTCGTGGCGCGCATTGTTGTCGCCTATGAAGCCTGGGAAGAAGAAGATCAGAAACGCCGTGATGCGATTGCCGCTGAGCGAAAACACGAACACAATTCCTCCCAACAGGTCAGTCAATGAATACGGTAATCCTCGATTTACAAATTGCCTGCGAAGATGCTGCGGGTTTACCGTCAGAAAATGACTTTCAGACCTGGCTGGAGGCGGTGCTTCCGCAGTTTCAGGAAGAATCAGAGGTAACCATCCGTGTGGTGGATATCCCTGAAAGCCATGAACTTAATATGACGTATCGTGGCATGGATAAACCGACCAACGTGTTATCCTTCCCGTTCGAAGCACCTCCGGGTATGGAGATGCCGCTGCTGGGTGATTTGATTATTTGTCGTCAGGTCGTCGAGAAAGAGGCTAAAGAGCAGGAAAAAACGTTATTGGCTCACTGGGCACATATGGTGATCCACGGCAGTTTGCATTTGCTGGGGTACGACCATATCGTTGACGAAGAAGCCGAAGAGATGGAATCGATTGAAACTGAAATCATGCAGGGGCTGGGTTATCCGGACCCGTATATTTCAGAGAAAGAAGATAACTGAGATTAGCGCAGTCAATAGCAACACGGCGGAAGGGAATTTCACCCTTGCGCCGCGTTTACTAAGCTGGCTAAATATTTTTTCACTACTACGAGTAAAACAAACCAAACGCCATGAGCGATGACCATTCACAAAATAGTGACAGCCCCAGTCCCAAGAAGGGCTTCTTTTCCCTTATCCTTAGCCAGCTTTTTCACGGTGAACCTAAAAATCGTGGCGACCTGGTTGAGCTTATCCGTGACTCAGAACAAAACGATCTGATCGACCCCGATACCCGTGACATGCTGGAAGGTGTGATGGATATCGCCGAGCAGCGCGTCCGGGACATCATGATCCCACGTTCACAGATGATCACGCTTAAACGCAATCAGCCGCTGGAAGAGTGCCTCGATGTCATCATCGAATCTGCCCACTCACGCTTCCCGGTGATCAGCGAAGATAAGGATCACATTGAAGGCATCCTGATGGCCAAAGACTTGCTGCCATTTATGCGCACAACGTCTGAGCCATTCAGCATCGATAAAGTGCTGAGAACCGCTGTGGTGGTTCCTGAAAGCAAACGTGTCGACCGCATGCTGAAAGAGTTTCGGTCCCAGCGTTACCACATGGCGATTGTTGTCGATGAGTTCGGCGGCGTTTCCGGTCTGGTGACCATAGAAGACATTCTTGAACTGATTGTCGGTGAAATCGACGATGAGTATGACGAAGCTGAGGATCTGGATATCCGCCAGCTCAGCCGCCATACCTACACCGTCCGCGCGCTGGCACCTATCGAAGACTTCAATGAAGTGTTCCAGACGAATTACAGTGATGACGAAGTCGATACCATTGGTGGTCTGGTGATGCAGTCATTCGGCCATTTACCGGCCCGTGGCGAGAGCATTGAAATTGACGGTTACCTGTTCAAGGTTGCGATGGCTGACAGCCGCCGTATCATTCAGGTTCACGTAAAAATACCGGACGACGCGCCGCAACCGATACTGGAAGAATAATTACTCCATGGCAATTGCCTCTTTATACCAACGCCAGCGGGTTCGCGTCCTGCTGGCGCTTTTATTCGGTGCCTGTGGCACATTCGCCTTTTCCCCTTATGACTTCTGGCCTGCGGCGATTGTTTCGCTTTGCGGCCTGCTGGCATTAACGTCAGACCGCCGCCCTGCGCAGTCCGCATGGGTCGGTTTCTTCTGGGGGATGGGTTTATTTGGTTCAGGCGTAAACTGGGTCTATGTCAGTATTGCGACGTTTGGCGGCATGCCGGAAGCCATCAACCTGTTTCTGGTGGTTCTGCTGGCGGCGTACCTGTCGCTTTACATCATGCTATTCGCAGGCGTATTCAGCAAACTATGGCCAAAAACGACGTGGTGGAAACTGGCTCTCGCCGCGCCTGCCTTATGGCAAATCACCGACTTCCTGCGTGGCTGGGTACTGACCGGTTTTCCGTGGCTGCAATTTGGTTACAGCCAGATCGACGGCCCGCTGAAAGGTCTGGCGCCCATCGCCGGGGTGAACGGCATTACGTTGTTGCTAACCTCCCTGAGCGGCCTGCTGGTGTATGCCCTCCTTCAGCGCCGCATCACACCGGCCGTGATTGCGCTGGCAATGCTGTTACTGCCGTGGCCGCTGCGCTATGTTCACTGGTATCAAGAACAGCCGGACAAAGCCGTGGATATAGCACTGGTTCAGGGCAACATTCCCCAGTCGATGAAATGGGATCCGAAAGCGCTGGAAAGTGCCTTGCAAACCTATCTGGATCTCAGCCGCCCCTACCTTGGCAAATCCAGGATGATCATTTGGCCGGAATCGGCGATTTCCGATATCGAATCCGATCAGCAAGCTTTCCTGAGTATGGTGGACAACATTTACCGTTCTCATGGCACGCAGCTGGTGACCGGTATTATTGATGCACGCCGTAACGAACAAGGCATGAAAGTCTACAACAGCGCGATAGTACTCGGCGGTGAACAGACTTATCGTTATCCCGATGACAACCGTTTTAATAAACATCATCTGGTACCGTTCGGTGAGTTTGTTCCGTTAGAAACGATTCTGCGCCCGCTTGCACCGTTCTTTGATTTACCGATGTCAGGCCTGACCAGTGGTGATTATGTGCAGAAACCGCTGATTGTCAGCGGCCTGAATCTCACAACGGCAATTTGTTACGAAGTGGTGTTTGGCGAACAGGTGCGCGATAACATGCAGCCTGATACCAACTTCCTGCTGACAATTTCCAACGATGCCTGGTTCGGCCATTCTATTGGTCCCTGGCAGCATTTCCAGATGGCGCGCATGCGTTCTCTGGAACTGGGACGTCCGCTGCTGCGCAGCACCAACAACGGCGTCACTGCCGTGGTGAATGCTCAGGGCGATGTGACCGCTGAAATCCCGCAGTTCACCCGTGAAGTACTGAATGTAAAAGTCACGCCGACAACCGGTATGACGCCTTATGCCCGCGTCGGCTGGTGGCCAGTCTGGTTTGCGACTCTGGTGATGGCCTCTGTCGCCCTGTGGCTTGGCCGGCGTAAAGCCTGAGTCCCTCCTATTTTCTGTACTGATAAGTCTTTAAAAACAATGCTGACTGAACAGGCGCGCTGAGCGCCTGTTCTTTTTTGTCGCATCCCCTTCCCTGTTGCCGAAAATCCCTCCCGTTAACCTGCTGCCGATTGTCCAAACGGCGGTATTAAGCGCTGACTTTTTGTTTGCCTTCGAGGTTAAATCAGGTCATCTGGCATGAGTCTTGCTTCATCTAATTGAAAGATATCTGATTAGTGATTTTTTTTGACGCTGTGCATCATTTTGATACAAAAAGGCTATTCCTCATGCACCCTCACAGTGCATAGCCGGTTAATTGCTTTGATTTGGTGCGCGTCGCGTCTCAAAAAAGAAACAATTTAGTTTCATAAATTTCACATTCAGCTATTTTCTAGCTTCATATGACGAGGCATTAGCACTTTCTGATCCCTGAGTTTGGATCCCTAATGACAGCAAGGAGTTGGACATGCAATTGCGCAAATTGGCGTTATCAGTACTGTTGGCAAGCGTTGCCGCAAGCAGCTTTGCCCACGCGGAAGAACTGACCGGCACTCTGAAGAAAATTAAAGACAATGGCGTTATCGTCGTGGGTCACCGCGAATCCTCAGTGCCATTCTCTTACTACAACAACGAACAGAAAGTCGTAGGTTATTCACAGGACTACTCCAACGCTATCGTTGACGCCGTCAAGAAGAAGCTGGACCTGCCAAACCTGCAAGTAAAAATGATGCCAATCACTTCTCAGAACCGTATCCCGCTGCTGCAAAACGGCACGTTCGATTTTGAGTGTGGTTCTACGACTAACAATCTGGAGCGCCAGCAGCAAGCCGCCTTCTCAGACACCATCTTCGTGATCGGCACCCGTCTGTTAGTCAAAAAAGGGTCAGACATTAAAGATTTTGCTGATCTGAAAGGTAAAACCGTGGTGGTGACTTCCGGGACGACCTCTGAAGTATTGCTCAATAAACTGAACGAAGAGAAGAAACTGGACCTGCGCATTATCAGCGCCAAAGACCACGGTGACTCCTTCCGTACGCTGGAAACCGGCCGTGCCGTTGCGTTCATGATGGATGATGCCCTGCTGGCTGGTGAACGTGCGAAAGCCAAAAAACCGGATAACTGGGATATCGTCGGCACACCGCAGTCGAAAGAAGCTTATGGCTGCATGATGCGTAAAGACGATGCGGAATTCAAAAAACTGGTTGATGACACCATTGTGAAGGCGCAGACCTCCGGTGAAGCCACCAAGTGGTTTGAAACCTGGTTCAAAAAACCTATTCCTCCGAAAAACCTGAACATGAACTTTGAATTGTCCGATGACATGAAAGCCCTGTTCAAAGCACCAAACGACAAAGCACTGTAATTAGTAGCAGACGGGTAGTACCGGGTATTAAAAATAAAGGCTGGCCAACCAGCTTGTGATGATGGTCCGAAAGGACAGGCAGACCGGATGCGGGGTGGTCGTTCCCCACCCCGCATTTTTTCCGTCACTCACCCACGTTTTTGGTTACGTCATCACTCAGAGGGGTAGTTTATTACCCGCGTCATGGAGTTTTTATGTCAATAGATTGGAACTGGGGCATCTTTTTGCAACAAGCCCCCTTCGGTAATACCACCTATCTGGGCTGGATTTGGAATGGATTTCAGGTCACGGTCGCGCTGTCGATTTGCGCCTGGATCATCGCTTTCTTCATCGGCTCTCTGTTCGGTATCCTGCGTACCGTTCCCAACCGTTTTCTCTCTGGCATCGGTACCTGTTACGTTGAACTCTTCCGTAATGTGCCGCTGATTGTGCAATTCTTCATCTGGTATCTGGTGGTGCCTGAGCTGCTGCCCGAAAATATCGGTATGTGGTTTAAATCAGAACTCGCGCCGGACGTGCAGTTCTTCACCTCCTCGATGATTTGTCTCGGCCTGTTTACTGCTGCCCGCGTGTGCGAGCAAGTTCGTGCCGCCATCCAGTCACTCCCGAGCGGCCAGCGTAACGCCGGTCTGGCGATGGGGCTGACGCTGCCTCAGACCTACCGTTATGTACTGCTGCCCAACGCCTATCGCGTCATCGTGCCGCCAATGACCTCAGAAATGGTCAACCTGGTGAAAAACTCCGCGATCGCCTCGACCATCGGTCTGGTCGATATGGCCGCGCAGGCCGGTAAATTGCTGGATTACTCTGCGCATGCGTATGAATCATTTACTGCCATTACCGTTGCCTACGTGCTTATCAATGCGGTGATTATGCTGCTGATGCACTTTGTAGAACGTAAAGTCCGCCTGCCGGGCAACATGGGAGGTAAATAATCATGCATGAATTTGACTGGAGTTCTATTGGCCCCGGCCTGCCCTATCTGTGGCAAGGCATGGTCATCACCCTGAAGATAACCTCACTGGCGATTGTTGTGGGTATTCTCTGGGGCACACTGCTCGCCGTGATGCGCCTGTCGACGTTTGCCCCGGTAAGATGGTTTGCAACGGCTTACGTGAACCTGTTCCGCGCCGTGCCATTGGTCATGGTGCTGTTGTGGTTCTACCTGATCGTGCCGGGCTTCCTGCAAAAAGTACTCGGCCTGTCGCCGAAAACCGATATCCGTCTGATTTCCGCGATGGTGGCGTTTGCCCTGTTTGAAGCCGCCTATTACTCAGAAATTATTCGTGCCGGGATCATAAGTATCGCACGCGGGCAATCTTCCGCCGCGCTGGCGCTGGGTATGACACAGTGGCAGTCAATGAAGCTGGTTATTCTACCGCAGGCTTTCCGCGCAATGGTGCCTTTGCTGCTCACTCAGGCGATCGTTCTGTTCCAGGATACCTCGCTGGTTTACGTGCTGGGCCTCGCAGACTTCTTCCGCAGCGCCTCTAACATCGGCGACCGCGACGGTACGCTGGTGGAGATGGTGCTGTTTGCAGGACTTATTTATTTTGTTATCAGCCTTTGTGCTTCCTTGCTGGTGCGTTATTTGAAGAAAAGGACCGTTTCATGATTTCACTGAAGAATGTTTCTAAATGGTACGGGCACTTTCAGGTGCTCACCGATTGCAGCACCGAAGTTAAAAAAGGTGAAGTTGTGGTGGTCTGCGGCCCTTCCGGGTCAGGTAAATCGACGCTGATCAAAACCGTCAACGGCCTTGAGCCCGTGCAGAAAGGTGAGATTCTGGTTAACGGTACGCCGGTTAACGATAAGAAAACCAATCTGGCGCAACTGCGCGCGAAAGTGGGCATGGTTTTCCAGCATTTCGAACTGTTCCCGCATCTGTCGATCATCGACAATCTGACGCTGGCGCAGGTGAAAGTACTGAAACGCGACAAAGCGGAAGCCAAAGATAAAGGGCTGAAACTGCTGGATCGCGTGGGATTATCTGCCCACGCCAACAAGTTCCCTGGCCAGCTCTCTGGCGGTCAGCAGCAACGTGTGGCTATCGCCCGTGCGTTGTGTATGGATCCGATTGCCATGCTGTTTGATGAACCAACGTCGGCGCTCGATCCTGAGATGATCAACGAAGTACTGGACGTGATGGTGGAGCTTGCCAACGAAGGCATGACGATGATGGTGGTCACCCACGAAATGGGCTTCGCCCGTAAAGTGGCAAACCGCGTAATTTTCATGGATGAAGGGAAGATTGTGGAAGACCGTAACAAAGACGACTTCTTCAATAACCCGCAATCCGATCGTGCCCGTGATTTCCTGGCGAAAATCCTGCACTAATAAGAGAAGAGTCTGCCTGCTCCTGGCTGTTGCAGGAGCAGGCAGTCTGCAGATTAAGGCTCGAACGCGTGACGTGAGAATTCAGT
This sequence comes from Rahnella inusitata, assembly GCF_965118895.1. GTDB lineage: Bacteria > Pseudomonadota > Gammaproteobacteria > Enterobacterales > Enterobacteriaceae > Rahnella > Rahnella inusitata_A. The sequence continues at coordinate 364,024 of NZ_CBCPJJ010000002.1, read as the reverse complement.
ATGGCCGCATTTCGGGCATTTACTGAGGATTTCTGGCGTATACACCGCAAGACTAAATTGGCAGTTTTCACACACCAGATTGCCGAGCCCCACGACCTCCCCGCTGTGATAAACCCCGTGATGATTGACGTCCTTAAAGACTTCTTTCCATTCTAGCTGGGTTTTGTCCGTCATGTCCGCCAGCTCTTTCCACAGGCTCTCTTTGATAACCCGCATAAAAACGCTGTCCGTGCCGTCATCCTTCTCCGCTTGCTGATTCTCCGTATAATTGCGGGCAAACTCATGCAAATCACGCCGCACCGCAGAGGTGAGCTGTTCAATCTGAATTTCAGACAGTTGCCCTTCGTCCTGCAGGCGGACGCGCGCATCTTGCACCAGCGCACTGATATCCCGTTCCCCATTTTTCAATCGCTCTGTCAGCGACGTCACTAACTGACGGTAATTTTGAGTAATATTGCTCATTATTTCCTCTCCTTGAACTGACATGACCGTTCGCCCGGCAGATGTTTACTTGTCTTTATTTTAGTCGTAAATCCCTGATCCGTTGTGAAGATTATCCCGGGCTGCTTCGCAGTTTGCGAATAATGGGGCATAAGGAGGCAGAAATCCCCCTTAGCCCGTCGCTGGGTGTTGTTGCCGCCTCTGCTTATCAGCTATGCTATGCGGATCTTTTGATTAAAACTTTTTGAGCTACAGGCGTAGCTGTTTTCACTCACAGGACCACCGGCCGCCATGCAAGAGCAATACCGTCCAGAAGACATCGAGTCACACGTTCAGCTTCACTGGCAAGAGAAGCAAACCTTCAAAGTTACCGAACAGCCTGGCAAGGAGAAATATTATTGTCTCTCCATGTTGCCTTACCCGTCAGGCCGCCTCCATATGGGGCACGTGCGCAACTACACCATCGGTGACGTGATTTCCCGTTATCAGCGCATGCTCGGTAAAAACGTTCTGCAGCCAATCGGCTGGGATGCTTTCGGCCTGCCAGCTGAAGGTGCCGCGGTGAAAAACAATACCGCCCCTGCGCCGTGGACGTACGAAAACATCGAATATATGAAGAACCAGCTAAAACTGCTGGGCTTCGGCTATGACTGGGATCGCGAAATCGCGACCTGCAAGCCGGATTACTATCGCTGGGAACAGTGGTTCTTCACCAAGCTGTACGAAAAAGGCCTGGTTTATAAGAAGACATCCGCAGTGAACTGGTGCCCGCATGACCTGACCGTTCTTGCGAACGAACAGGTGATTGACGGCTGCTGCTGGCGTTGTGATACCAAGGTTGAGCGCAAAGAAATTCCGCAGTGGTTTATCAAAATCACCGCTTACGCCGACCAGCTGCTGAACGATCTGGACACGCTGGAAAGCTGGCCAGAGCAGGTCAAAACCATGCAGCGTAACTGGATCGGCCGCTCCGAAGGTGTCGAAATCACTTTTGACGTGGCTGACAGCGACGAGAAAGTCACGGTTTACACCACCCGTCCTGACACCTTCATGGGCGCGACCTACGTTGCGGTTGCCGCCGGGCACCCTCTGGCGCAACAAGGCGCAGTGAACAACCCTGCGCTGGCTGAATTCATCGACGAATGCCGCAATACCAAAGTTGCCGAAGCAGAAATGGCGACGATGGAGAAAAAAGGCATGGCCACTGGCTTGTATGCAATTCACCCGCTGTCCGGTGAAAAGCTGCCAGTTTGGGTCGCTAACTTCGTTCTGATGGAATACGGCACAGGTGCGGTCATGGCCGTTCCGGGCCATGACCAGCGCGACTGGGAATTCGCCACCAAATACAATCTGCAAATCAAACCGGTCATCCTGACCCTCGACGGCAGCCAGCCGGACGTCACGGCAGAAGCCATGACTGACAAAGGTACGCTGTTCAATTCAGGCGAGTTTGACGGTCTGAGCCATGAAGACGGCTTCAATGCTATTGCCGACAAACTGGTCGCGCAGGGCGTGGGCCAGCGCAAAGTCAATTATCGTCTGCGTGACTGGGGTGTTTCCCGTCAGCGTTACTGGGGCGCGCCAATCCCGATGATCACCCTGGAAGACGGCACCGTTATTCCGACGCCAGAAGATCAGCTGCCGGTGATTTTGCCGGAAGACGTGGTCATGGACGGTATCACCAGCCCGATCAAAGCCGATCCTGAGTGGGCAAAAACCACCGTTAACGGCATGCCAGGCCTGCGTGAAACCGACACCTTCGACACCTTCATGGAGTCTTCCTGGTACTACGCGCGTTACACCTGCCCGCAATACGATGAAGGCATGCTGGATCCGGCTGCGGCCAACTATTGGCTGCCGGTTGATCAGTATGTCGGTGGTATTGAACACGCCATCATGCACCTGATGTATTTCCGCTTCTTCCACAAACTGATGCGCGATGCCGGTCTGGTCGATTCTGACGAACCTGCTAAACGCTTGCTGTGTCAGGGTATGGTTCTGGCTGATGCCTTCTATTACACCGGCAACAGCGGCGAACGTGTCTGGGTTTCTCCGGTCGATGCGACCGTTGAGCGTGACGAAAAAGGCCGTATCACCAAAGCTACCGATCCAGAGGGTCGCGAGCTGGTGTATGCCGGTATGAGCAAGATGTCCAAGTCTAAAAACAACGGCATCGACCCTCAGGTGATGGTTGAGAAATACGGCGCGGATACCGTACGTCTGTTTATGATGTTTGCTTCTCCGGCCGAAATGACGCTGGAATGGCAGGAATCAGGCGTGGAAGGCGCAAACCGTTTCCTGAAACGTGTCTGGAAACTGGCCTATGAACATTCCGAAAAAGGCGCGACCGTTGCCCTCGACGTGGCAGCACTCAACGAAGCGCAAAAAGATCTGCGTCGCGACGTGCATAAAACCATCGCTAAAGTGACAGATGATATCGGTCGTCGTCAGACCTTCAACACCGCCATCGCGGCAGTGATGGAACTGATGAACAAGCTGGGCCGTGCGCCGCAGGAAAGCGAGCAAGATCGCGCTCTGCTGCAGGAAGCCCTGCTGGCGGTAGTTCGTATGCTTTATCCATTCACGCCGCACGTGTGCTTCAGCCTGTGGCAGGCACTGAAAGGCGAAGGTGATGTGGATACCGCGCCGTGGCCGCAGGCTGACGAACAGGCAATGGTCGAAGACTCAAAACTGGTCGTTGTGCAGGTGAACGGTAAAGTGCGTGCTAAAATCACCGTAGCCGCTGATGCTACAGAGCAACAAGTGCGCGAGCGTGCGGCAGAAGAACATTTGGTCGCTAAATATCTGGATGGGGTTACGGTTCGCAAAGTAATCTACGTCCCGGGCAAACTGCTTAACCTGGTAGTAGGTTGAGTCAAGGAGGAGCTGTGCGACATCGTATAGTGACACTGCTGCTGACAGCATCAGTCATGGTTACCGCAGGCTGTGGATTCCATTTACGTGGAAAAACCAATGTGCCTGACGAACTGCAAACTATCGTTCTGGACAGCGGGGATCCTTACGGTCCGTTAACGCGTGATATTCGTACTCAGTTGCGCCTGAGCAACGTGACCATTGTTGATGATCCAACCGGTGAGCGTAAGGATATTCCTTCGTTACGAATTGGTCCTGAAACAAGTGGTCAAAGCACTGCATCGGTATTCCAGGACGGTAAAACGGCTGAATATCAGATGCAAATGAGTGTCAGTGCGACGGTTCTGATGCCGGGTAAAGATATTTATCCGATCAATGCCATCGTGTTCCGTTCATTCTTTGACAACCCGTTGACGGCGCTGGCGAAGGATAACGAACAGGAGATCATTCGCGAAGAGATGCGCCAGCAGATTGCACAACAATTAATCCGTAAACTGTTGTCGGTTCATGCGTCTGAGTTGCGTAAAGCCGATGAGGTGGATGGCAAGGTAGAAGTGATTACTACCGGCTCCTCCGCCAGCAAATCTTCTGATGCAATGACGCCGTCGTCGTCTGTTACCACACCGGTATCAACGGCACCGGCCAGCACTTCTGCACAATGATCCGAGTTTATCCGGAACAACTTGCCGCGCAGCTCCGTGAGGGGCTGCGCGCTTGTTATATATTATGTGGTAACGACCCTCTGCTTCTGCAGGAAAGTCAGGACAGCATCCGCAGAGCGGCACAGCTGGCTGATTTTCAGGAGCATTACACGTTTATTCTCGACGCCCATACTGAATGGGATTCGATTTTCAGCATCTGCCAGGCGCTGAGCTTGTTCGCCAGCCGTCAGACACTGATGCTGATCCTACCGGAAAATGGCCCGACGGCGCCGATGGCAGAACCTCTGCTCAAGCTGACCACGCTGTTGCACGATGACATTTTGCTGGTACTTCGCGGTACCAAACTTACCAAAGGCCAGGAAAACAGCGCCTGGTTTAAAGCGTTGAGTGATAAAAGCGTCTTTGTCAGCTGTCAGACACCTGAGCAGGCACAACTTCCCCGCTGGGTAACACGTCGCGCTAAAGAACTTTCCCTTGAACTTGATGAACCGGCGAATCAGCTGCTGTGCTATTGCTATGAAGGTAATTTGCTGGCCTTGGCGCAATCTCTTGAGCGCCTGTCACTGCTTTATCCTGATGGCAAACTGACGCTGCCCCGTGTAGAGGATGCGGTAAATGATGCGGCGCATTTTACCCCTTATCACTGGCTGGACGCCCTGCTTGCGGGAAAAAGTAAACGTGCCTGGCATATTTTGCGTCAACTGCAACAGGAAGACAGCGAGCCGGTGATTTTGCTGCGTACTGTCCAACGCGAACTCCTGATGTTGCTGAATCTGAAACGTAAAATGGACAGTACACCGCTGCGCACCTTGTTCGATCAACAAAAAGTCTGGCAGAACAGACGTACGCTGGTAACCCAGGCCTTACAGCGTTTATCCCTTGCGGATCTTAATCAGGCAGTACGTTTGCTGACGCAAATGGAAATCACGCTCAAGCAGGATTACGGCCAGTCCGTATGGCCGGAGCTGGAAAGCCTCTCCATGCTATTGTGTGGCAAACCCTTACCTGTCAGCTTCGTCGGACAAGGTTCGTACTGACGCAGGATATTTCCATGCCGACAATGCCCTCTCGTTCCACCGGTGAAACTGCTTCGTTGCTGGCTTTTTTTGGCGGGACGTTTGACCCTATCCATTACGGCCATCTCAAACCGGTTACGCAACTGGCGCAGAACACCGGTCTGGATCACGTAATATTGCTTCCAAACAATGTTCCGCCGCACCGCCCGCAGCCCGGCGCCAGCCCGCAACAGCGCCTGCATATGGTGGAACTGGCGGTCGAAGGCAATGCGCTGTTTTCAGTCGATCCGCGTGAGCTTGCCGTTGATACGCCGTCGTACACCATTGAGACTCTTGCAACGTTACGTAAAGAACATGGCGAGAGTTGCCCGCTGGCGTTTATTATCGGTCAGGACTCGTTGCTGACGCTGCACAAATGGCATCGCTGGGGCTCTCTTCTGGATTTTTGCCATCTGATTGTTATGGCACGACCGGGTTATCACGAGCAGCTCGATACGCCTGAGTTACAGCGTTGGTATGATGTGCATCGTGTCACCGATGCACATAAACTCAAGCTTCAGCCTGCCGGATTCATTTATCAGGCCAATACGCCACTGCTGAATATTTCAGCGACAGAAATCCGTCAGCGCCGTAAGGCGGGTCTTGATTGTTCAGATCTTCTGCCCGTCGCCGTTGAGCGCTATATAGAATCACAGGGCTTGTACCGCGCGTAGCCAACGCGTGGTATACTGCGCCGCTAAATTTCGGCTCTCGATTACGTCGCGTGACTCGTCAATATAATTTATTGATAATTAAACGCTTTGAGGCGTTTTCCTGATTGCCGCTATGCCACTCCTTCATGAGACTGATCATCGTTCAGGTGTTAAACCGGCGGGCGTCTTATGGAGTCAACGTGTTTCAAACATCCCCAGGGGGAACCTTTGCAAGGTAAAGCGCTCCAAGATTTTGTTATCGATAAAGTCGATGACCTGAAAGCACAAGACATCATTGCCATTGATGTTGTGGGTAAATCCAGTATTACTGACTGCATGATTATTTGTACCGGCACGTCCAGCCGTCACGTCGTTTCTATCGCCGGTCACCTGGTGGAAGAAGTTAAAGCCGTCGGCATTGATGCGATGGGCGTTAAAGGCATTAACGAAGCCGACTGGGTTGTGGTTGATCTGGGTGAAGTGATTGTTCACGTCATGCAAGAAGAAAGCCGTCAACTGTACGAGCTCGAGAAACTCTGGGGCTAAGCCGTGAAACTGCAACTTGTCGCCGTCGGCACCAAAATGCCAGACTGGGTACAAACCGGTTTTAACGATTATCTGCACCGTTTTCCCAAAGATATGCCGTTTGAACTGACTGAAGTTCCGGCCGGGAAGCGCGGGAAAAATGCAGACATCAAACGCATTCTTGAAAAGGAAGGCGAACAGATGCTGGCTGCTGTCGGAAAGGGGAACCGCATTGTCACACTGGATATTCCAGGGACACCGTGGGAAACCCCGCAACTGGCGCAACAACTGGAACGCTGGAAACAGGACGGACGCAACGTCAGCCTGTTAATTGGCGGTCCGGAAGGGCTGGCACCGGCCTGTAAAGCCGCAGCGGAACAGAGCTGGTCGCTCTCTCCGTTGACGCTCCCTCACCCGCTGGTGCGGGTCCTGGTGGCGGAGAGTCTTTACCGCGCCTGGAGTATTACCACCAATCATCCATACCACCGCGAATAACGGGTGGTGAATTGAATGTCAGCAACATGAATTAAGTAGTGGGATGAAAATAGATCGTAACCCTTTTCGCGACTATACGGCTGAATCAGCCCTCTTCGTGCGCCGTGCACTGGTGGCGTTTATCGGCATTCTGCTACTTAGCGGTGTCCTGGCCTTCAATCTGTATAACCTGCAAATTGTTCGTTTCCAGGATTACCAGACACGTTCCAATGATAACCGCATTAAGCTGGTGCCCATCGCGCCAAGCCGCGGCATTATCTATGACCGCAACGGAACGCCACTGGCGCTAAACCGCACCATTTATCAGCTCGAGCTGGTCCCGGAAAAAGTGGATGATTTGCAAGCCACGCTGGAAGCCCTCAAGCCCATCGTCGATTTAACCCCTGACGATATCGATAATTTCAAGAAAGAACGCCAGCGCTCCAGACGCTTCACGTCTATTGCAGTGAAAACCGCATTGACGGAAGTGCAGGTCGCCCGTTTCTCCGTGAACCAGTTCCATTTCCCCGGCGTGGAAGTGAAAGGCTATCAGCGCCGCTATTACCCTTACGGTTCCGCACTGACCCACGTCATCGGCTATGTGTCGAAAATTAACGATCGTGATGTGGAGCGTCTGGATAAAGACGGCATTTTGGCCAACTACGCCGCCACGCACGACATCGGTAAACTCGGTATCGAGCGGTATTACGAAGACACGCTTCACGGTAAAACCGGCTATGAAGAAGTAGAAGTGAATAACCGTGGCCGGGTGATCCGCCAGTTGCACGAAGAGCCGCCGCAGGCGGGTAAAGATATTTACCTGACTATCGACCTGCCTTTGCAGCAATATATTGAAGAACTCCTGACCACCAGCCGTGCGGCCGTAGTGGTGAGCGATCCGCGTGATGGTGCGATCCGCGCGCTGGTCTCAAACCCAAGCTATGACCCGAATCTGTTCGTCGAAGGGATCTCCAGCAAGGATTACAGCCGGCTGTTAAATGATGCTGATAAACCGCTAATTAACCGCACCACGCAGGGCGTGTATCCACCTGCCTCAACGGTAAAACCTTATATTTCCGTGTCTGCGCTGACGTCCGGCGTGATAACCAAAAACACCTCATTATTCGATCCCGGCTGGTGGCAGTTACCTGGCTCGGATAAGCGCTATCGTGACTGGAAACACTGGGGGCATGGCCGTCTGAACGTCACCAAAGCCCTTGAAGAATCCGCCGATACCTTCTTTTATCAGGTGGCGTACGATATGGGTATCGACCGCCTTTCTGAATGGATGGGTAAATTTGGTTACGGTCATTACACCGGTATCGACCTTTCGGAAGAGCGCAGCGGTAACATGCCAAACCGTGACTGGAAGTTTAAGCGCTTTAAGAAACCCTGGTACCAGGGCGACACCATTCCGGTGGGTATCGGTCAGGGTTACTGGACTGCTACGCCAATACAGATCATGAAAGCAATGACCACGCTGATTAATGACGGTGACGTCAAAACGCCGCATCTGTTGCTGAGTACCAAAATTGACGGCAAGCAGGTGCCATATCGTCAGGAAGACACCACGCAGATTGGTGACATCCATTCCGGCTACTGGGAAATCGCCAAAGACGGGATGTATGGCGTCGCCAACCGCCCGAACGGCACTGCACGGAAATATTTTGCTGATGCGCCTTATAAGGCAGCGGCCAAATCCGGTACAGCACAAGTTTACGGTTTGAAAGCCAATGAAATCTATAATGCGCATAAGATTGCAGAGCATCTGCGTGACCATAAACTGATGACCTCTTTTGCCCCGTACGATAAGCCTACCGTGGCAGTCGCCGTGGTGCTGGAGAATGGTGGTGCAGGTCCGGCAGTGGGGACGATTTCGCGGCAGATACTCGACCATATTTTATTGGGCGATAACACGACACAATTACCGGCTGACGCGCCTGCGCCGCCGGGAACCGAAGGTGATTAACCAGCAATGACTGAGAATCAACAAAAAAGATCATTGTGGTCGAAAATGCACATCGACCTGACCATGTTGCTGATCATACTTGCGCTGCTGACCTACAGTGCGTTTGTGATGTGGAGCGCGAGTGGTCAGGATCTTGGCATGATGGAACGTAAAGTCGGCCAGATCCTGATGGGCCTGGTGATCATGCTGGTCATGGCGCAAATTCCACCGCGGGTTTACGAAAGCTGGGCGCCCTATCTGTATATCTTCTGCGTCTTTCTGCTGGTGCTGGTGGATGCGTTTGGCAGCATCAGTAAAGGCGCGCAGCGCTGGCTGGATTTAGGCATCATCAAATTCCAGCCCTCGGAACTGGCGAAAATCGCCGTCCCGCTCATGGTCGCGCGCTTTATTAACCGCGACGTGTGTCCGCCTTCACTTAAAAATACCGCCATCGCACTGGCGCTGATTTTCATCCCTACCCTGCTGGTAGCTGCCCAGCCCGATCTGGGGACGTCGATTCTGATCGCCGCGTCCGGCCTGTTCGTGCTGTTCCTCTCCGGTATGAGCTGGAAACTGATCGCTGTCGCCGCCATTCTGGTCGCCGCCTTTATCCCGATCCTGTGGTTCTTCCTGATGCATGATTATCAGCGCGATCGCGTGATGATGTTGCTGGATCCGGAGAGCGATCCGCTCGGCGCGGGCTACCATATTATTCAGTCGAAAATTGCCATCGGCTCAGGCGGTTTTTCCGGTAAAGGCTGGCTGCACGGCACTCAGTCACAGTTGGAATTTCTGCCCGAGCGCCATACTGACTTTATCTTTGCTGTACTTGCTGAAGAGCTGGGTCTGATAGGCGTGCTGGTGCTGCTCGGCCTGTATTTATGCCTCATTATGCGCGGCCTGATGATTGCCGCCCATGCTCAGACAACCTTCGGACGCGTCATGTCCGGTGGACTGATGCTGATTCTGTTTGTTTATGTCTTTGTTAACATCGGCATGGTCAGTGGTATTGTCCCGGTGGTTGGGGTACCTTTGCCTCTGGTCAGCTATGGCGGGTCAGCACTCATCGTGCTAATGGCAGGGTTTGGTATCGTCATGTCGATACATACTCATCGAAAAATGTTGTCGAAAAATTTATAGAGGTGAGCAATGCGTAAGGAGTGGCTTGGAGCTGTCATTATCGGTTTGCTGTTAAGTGGTTGCGCCACTGACGAAACTCAGCAACAACAACCGGCACCACAACAGGCTTACAATGGCCCGGTGGTGGAAATCGGCGGCGCTGATCCGCGTTACGAGCCTTATAATCAGGGTACGATGCAGGATTATACCGTTAACGGTAAAACCTATAAAATCGTCAAAGACCCGTCCAACTTCTCGCAGGTAGGACAGGCCGCCTGGTACGGGCAAGAAAACGGCGGCAACACCACCGCGATTGGCGAAGAATTTGATCCGACTGCCATGACCGCCGCCCACCCTACGCTGCCGATCCCAAGCTATGTGCGCGTCACCAATATGGCCACTGGCCGTATGCTGGTGGTTCGCGTCAACGACCGTGGTCCTTATGTGCCGGGTAAAATCATCGACCTGTCGCAGGCCGCGGCAGATCGTCTGAACCTGACCAACAGCACTAAAGTGCGTATCGATTTCATTAATGTTGCGCAGGACGGCACCATGACCGGCCCCGGCACCATCGGCACTACCGTTGCCAAACAGTCTTATGCCCTGCCCGCGCGTCCAAGCTTAGGGGCAAGCGACATGGGAACGCCTACAATGCAGGCAGAGCCGGTAAGCACTTCCGATGTGCGTCCTATTGATAACAGCACGCTGAGTAATCCAAACGCTGCGCCGCTGACCAATGATGAAGCCGCAAGCGGCAATGCGCCTGCGACAACGATGTCCGGTAACAGCGGCAGCGGCGGTTTCCTCAGCGCACCAACGCCGTTACGTAATGGCGTTCTTGAAAGCAGTGAGCCAGTCTCCACGCCGGTCATGGCTACCGCCGCCCCGGTTGCCGCCGCCGCCGCCGTGGCGGCACCTGCGCACACTACGGCAATCTCAGGCTCCGGCTACATGGTTCAGGTCGGTGCCTTGAGTAATCCGCAGAATGCACAGTTGTGGCAGAAAAGCCTCAGCCAGCGTTTCTCGGTACCGGGCAAAGTGCAGGCGAACGGCAGCACTTACCGCGTACAACTCGGCCCCTTCAGCACGCGTCAACAGGCCGAGCAGTTAAAGCAACGACTGGCCAGCGAAGCGCAGCAGCAGTCGTTCGTGACAGCCAGCAATTAATTCTCAGAGCCAGGGCGTGAGCCCTGTTTCATAAGTAAAAATCAGTAAGCGCCGGTAATCGCAGATGTCTGATTCAGGACTCTTCTGCTATAGTGGCGCACGTTTATCACCTACTCCTACGGATGTTGTTGTCCCGATCATGAAACTTGTAAACACTTCACGTCTCGTCAAAAGCCTCGCATTTGGCACCGTTATCTCCCTCAGTGCAGCGTCCGCTTATGCCGACGATGTTAATTTAAAAACAATGATCCCTGGCGTTCCGCAAATTGATGCTGAAGCCTATGTCCTGATCGACTACAACTCCGGCAAAGTTCTGGCAGAAATGAATGCCGATGCCCGCCGTGACCCGGCAAGTCTGACCAAAATGATGACCAGTTACGTTATCGGTCAGTCCATCAAGGCAGGCAAAATCAGCCCGACGGACATTGTCACTGTCGGTCAGGATGCCTGGGCAACCGGTAATCCGGTGTTCAAAGGTTCTTCCCTGATGTTCCTGAAACCAGGCGATCGCGTGCCGGTGTCTGAACTCAACCGTGGCATTATTCTGCAATCGGGTAACGATGCCTGCGTCGCGATGGCTGACCATGTCGCCGGAAGTCAGGACGCGTTCGTTGCCATGATGAATAACTACGTCAACGCTCTTGGCCTGAAAAACACCCATTTCGGTACAGTTCATGGTCTGGATGCGGAAGGTCAGTACAGCTCAGCGCGTGATATGGCGTTGATCGGCCAGGCGCTGATCCGCGATGTGCCGGAAGAGTACGCGACCTACAAAGAGAAAGAGTTCACCTTCAACAATATCCGTCAGATGAACCGCAACGGTTTGCTGTGGGATCAAAGCCTGAACGTGGATGGCATAAAAACCGGCCATACGGAATCAGCAGGTTACAATCTGGTGGCTTCCGCGACGGAAGGCCAGATGCGTTTGATCTCCGCCGTGATGGGCGGTCATACTTACAAAGGCCGTGAAGTTGAAAGCAAAAAGCTGCTGACCTGGGGCTTCCGCTTCTTCGAAACCGTGTCTCCGCTGAAAGCAGGCAAAGAGTTTGCGTCTGAGCCAGTGTGGTTTGGTGATACCGATCGCGTCGCACTGGGCGTGGAAAAAGATGCGTATCTGACCATCCCACGCGGCCGTATGAAAGATTTGAAAGCCAGCTATGTGCTGAATACGCCAGAACTGCATGCACCATTGCAGAAAAATCAGGTGGTCGGTTCAATCAACTTCCAGCTGGATGGCAAAACGATTGATGAGCGTCCGCTGGTGGTGATGAACGAGGTGAAAGAAGGCGGTTTCTTCGGTCGCATCGTCGATTACATCAAACTGATGTTCCATCATTGGTTTGGTTAAGTTGCCCGCTTGAAATAGTTTGCAACAGTCCCCATATAATGGGTATAGATATTAGCTCCCGCTCCGGCGGGAGTTATACTTTCAGAGACAATACTTAATACGCGGTACAACATGCTGGAGTGCACATGAAAACCAAACTGAACGAACTGCTCGAATTCCCTTGCTCCTTTACCTACAAAGTAATGGGCCTGGCACAACCCGAGCTGGTGGACCAGGTTGTGGAAGTCGTGCAACGCCATGCGCCTGGCGACTACAATCCTCAGGTAAAACCGAGCAGTAAAGGGAATTTCCACTCCGTTTCTATTACGATCACCGCCACGCATATCGATCAGGTCGAAACCCTGTACGATGAGCTCGGCAATATCGAAATTGTCCGCATGGTGCTGTAAGCCCTTTCTGATTAATCCGCGCGGGAGCAAACCTGTCGCGCGGCTTCTTCCCTTCTACTGACGGTAACCGCCGTGCAATCACAAAATCCGCAAGAACATATCGTACTACGCCAGCTTGGCCTTCAGCCTTATGAACCTGTTTCTCTGGCCATGCATCATTTCACTGAACACCGCACAGCCGACGCACTCGATGAAATCTGGCTGGTTGAGCATCATCGCGTCTTTACGCAGGGTCAGGCAGGCAAAGCAGAACACGTGCTGATGCCGGGCGATATTCCGGTTATCCAGAGCGATCGCGGCGGTCAGGTGACGTATCACGGTCCCGGCCAGCAGGTGATGTATGTGATGGTGGATTTGAAGCGCAAAAAACTCGGCGTGCGTCAGTTAGTGACCGCAATCGAGCAAACCGTGGTCGAGACACTGGCCCATTTTTCGATCGATGCCTATCCTCGCGCCGATGCGCCGGGGGTCTATGTCGATGGCAAGAAAATCTGCTCGCTCGGATTGCGCATCCGGAAAGGCTGCTCCTTACACGGCCTGGCGTTGAATATTGATATGGATCTGGAACCGTTCCACCGCATCAACCCCTGTGGTTATGCCGGTCTGGAAATGACGCAGGCCAGCCGTGAAAAGCCAGGGCTGACGGTCGATACGGTGATGCCGGTACTGGTGAAATCCTTTAAACATCATCTTAATTATCAGCAGGTTGATTATCTTCCGTGGCAGATTGAGCAGTATAGCGCCACTGCCTCTGATTCATGATTTGCCTGAAAGAGACGTAACAACGAATCACAGGTTTTACAGATTAATTTGGTTTATTATCATATCGCTAAATCTCTGCCAGCATTTTATCGCTTAAGGATAAGCGCACTCCCCGGCCAGCCGCACGCCGGGACAGTCTTTTACACTGTCAGGAATGTTATATGGATGATAAAGATATCAGTGCCAGCCTGAACAAGCTCCGTAATCTGGATCTTAACCTGCTGACAGTCTTTGAAGCGGTGTATCTGCATAAAGGCATTGTCCATGCAGCCAAAGCGCTGAACCTGACGCCCTCGTCGGTCAGCCAGTCCATTCAGAAATTGCGTAACACCTTTCCCGATCCGTTGTTTATCCGCAATGGTCAGGGCATCAGCCCGACGGCGTACGCGACTAACCTGCACAAACATATCAGTCAGGGGCTCAACTCCATTCTGACCGGGCTGGACTTCACGCACGATAATGACAAATCCCGCGTGCTGACCGTCAGTTGTTTCCCCTATATTGCGCTGATCACTTTTCCGCTGATCCTCAAAGAACTGGAGAAAATTAACTGTAACTACACGCTTAAACATCTGCCGCTGCATGACCCGGAAGATACGCTGATCCAGCATCGTGCCGATTTAGTGATCGATATCAGCCCGTTATTTAATAAGTCACTGAAAGCCATCACTCTGATGTCGGACAGCGCCGTGTTTGTTTGCAGGAAAAACCATCCGACAGTCCACAAAACCCTCAGCGCCGAACAGGCCGTCGCACTGCCGCAAACCACGCTCATGACCAACGCCAGTGACCTGAAGCGAATGCAATTTGAACTCAGTGAATCCCTGCCCGACCGGCCAGTTGTGTTCACCAGTTACAACGCGATCAATATCCTGTCGATGGTTGCCAGCACTGACCTGCTGGGCATCCTGCCGGAAAAACTGGTGGATATGTTTGCCAATACGTTCGAAGTACAGAAGCTTACCTGCGAAATACCGACACTTTCTTACACCATGATGATGTATTACAACAAAGCGGCCAATAGCGATAAAACGCTGAGCATGATTATTGATGCCATTGGTGATGCGTTCGTTCAGCAAGAAAAATCCGCACGGGCGCAAAAAAATTCACACCCTATTAACACCAAGCAACCGCCTCCTGCCATCTGAGTAAAATCATTGTAAATTCAGCTGATTGCCTTCAAAAAACGCCCTTACCGGTGCAAAGATGATGTGACTCAGGTTAAAAAAATGCAGCATTTAGCACTTCAGGCCATGACGAAGGGCTGAACGAAGCGATGCTTCAATGATATAATTTCCGCATTATTTCTACTTTTTTTGATGAATCAGCCAGTTCATTGAATGTCCTGAAAAATCTCGCGTTACGAGAGACAAACCTGGAAGCTGCAAGACTATGAGTAAACCGATTCAGATGGAACGCGGCGTTAAATACCGCGATGCAGATAAGATGGCGTTAATCCCGGTGAAAACCGTGGTCAGCGACCGGCAGGAAATGTTACGTAAGCCGGCATGGATGAAAATCAAATTGCCTGCAGACTCAACTAAAATTCAGGGCATCAAAGCGGCGCTGCGCAAGAACGGTTTGCACTCCGTGTGTGAGGAAGCCGCCTGCCCGAATCTTTCCGAATGCTTTAACCACGGCACCGCGACCTTCATGATCCTCGGCGCCATTTGTACCCGCCGTTGCCCGTTCTGCGACGTGGCACATGGCCGCCCGACCGCGCCTGATGTGAATGAGCCAGAAAAACTGGCACAAACCATTGCCGATATGGGCCTGCGTTACGTGGTGATCACCTCAGTTGACCGTGATGACTTGCGCGACGGTGGGGCTCAGCATTTTGCCGACTGTATCGCTGCCATCCGTGCCAAGAACCCGACGATTAAAATCGAAACGCTGGTGCCGGATTTCCGTGGCCGTATGGATCGTGCGCTGGATATTCTCAATGAGACACCACCGGACGTGTTCAACCACAACCTGGAAAACGTACCGCGCGTTTACCGTCAGGTTCGCCCTGGGGCAAACTACGAGTGGTCACTGACGTTGCTGCAACGTTTCAAAGAAGCGCATCCGGAAGTACCTACCAAATCAGGCCTGATGGTCGGCTTAGGTGAGACTAACGAAGAGATCATCGAAGTGATGCGCGATCTGCGCCGCCACGGTGTGACCATGCTGACCCTCGGCCAGTATTTACAACCAAGCCGTCACCACTTGCCGGTACAGCGTTACGTCAGCCCGGAAGAGTTTGACCAGATGAAAGAAGCCGCGATGGAAATGGGCTTCACCCACGCAGCCTGCGGTCCGTTCGTGCGTTCTTCTTATCACGCCGATCTGCAAGCCAAAGGGATGGAAGTAAAATAATCTGCGGCGCTGAAATGAGTTCAGCGCTTAAATATTTTGTTACTTCTTAATTTCTGAATGCAAAAAAGGTTGTTCGCGAGAACAACCTTTTTTATTTTCTGCAGTAAGGCCAGAGAGCTTATTGCTGACTTCTCAGTCTTTATGCTCTACGCGTTTTTCTTCTGCAGCCGTTTTTTCAGCAGGTGCTGCCGGAGCCGGATCATCGTTCATGGCTTTCTTGAAGCCACGCAGCGCGGCGCCCAGGTCTCCGCCCAAAGAGCGCAGCTTGCTGGTACCGAACAACAGGACGATAAGCACGCCGACCACCAACAATTTAGTAATACTTAGACCTTCCATACATACCTTCTTTACACTGAGTGCCAGAAAACAGCGGTAACAACCTGTCATTATTAACGGCCATTCGCGACGCTAATACAACCCGAAAATGTAACAGAACGGATCCAAACCTGTGCGCATTATGACCAGCGGCGGCTATTATGAGCATGAACCGCCAGCCTATAAAGCAATTCCGTCCTTCGCTGCCCTAAATACGCCGCAAGTTTGATTTAAACCCGCGTTTCGTTGCACCGCTGTCGGTCAGATAAAGCGGCTGAGGAAGGCCTGCGTTCGAGGATGTTGCGGATTAACTAAAACTTCATCCGCCGCGCCCTGCTCGACCACATACCCGCGATCCATAAACACCACGCGGTCTGCGGCTTCTTTCGCAAATCCGATCTCATGAGTGACAACAATCATTGTCAGCCCCTGCTGCGCCAGATCCCGCATTGTCGCCAGCACTTCGCCGACCAGTTCCGGATCGAGCGCGGACGTTGGCTCATCAAACAGCATCAGCTTAGGTTTAACCGCCAGCGCACGGGCAATCGCCACTCGCTGTTGCTGTCCGCCGGAGAGATGGCGCGGATAGGCATCGGCTTTATCACTTAGCCCGACCTTTTCCAGCAGCTCGCGGGCATATTTTTCCGCATCCTGACGGGATTCTTTATGCACGCCGACTGGCGCTTCAATAATGTTTTGCAGCACCGTCATGTGCGGATACAGATTGAATTGCTGGAACACCATACCGATGTCCCGGCGCTGGCGCGCAATCGCCCGCTCAGACAATTTGTGCAGCCGGTCGCCGCGCAGTTCATAACCAATCTGCTCACCACCCACCATGATTGAACCGCGATCGATATCTTCCAGATGATTAATGCAGCGCAGAAACGTCGATTTACCCGAGCCCGAAGGCCCGAGGATCACCACCACTTCGCTCGGCTTTACATCCAGATCGATACCTTTGAGCACTTCGTTGTCGCCGTAACTTTTATGCACATTACGGGCAACCACCAGTGACGCCGTGTCGGATGACTGTACGTCGGATGGCGTATGATTCATAAGTCCTCCTTGCGGGCCATGCCCGGTGAATTCATGATCGGCGCAGCTTTTTCTTGCGCAGCGTTTTGACGACGTTTCACGCTGGGTAACGTACGGCGCGTACCACGGGAATAGTAACGCTCGACGGCAGACTGCCCGAGGTTCAGCAGCGAAGTGATAAACAGATACCAGATAACCGCGACCATCAGCATCGGCACCACTTCAAAGGTACGGTTGTAAATGGTTTGCACGGAATACAGCAGATCGCCCATCGCGATGACGCTGACCAGCGATGTCGCTTTGATCATACTGATCAGCTGGTTACCGGTTGGCGGGATAATGGAGCGCATCGCCTGCGGAATAATAATCCGGCGCAGCGCGCGCCCGCGGCTCATACCGAACGCCTGTGCGGTTTCGCCCTGACCGTTATCCACCGAGAGCAACCCGGCGCGAATGATTTCCGCCATGTACGCGGCTTCGTTCAACGCCAGACCGGCGATCGCGGCGGTCAGCGGCGTGATCAGATCATTGGTGTTCCAGCTCATGTATTCCGGGCCAAAAGGAATGCCCAGTACGACGCGCGGGAATAACGTCGACATGTTGTACCAGAACAGCAACTGCACCAGCAGCGGCGTTCCGCGAAAGAACCAGATGTACAACCCCGCCAGCTGGCGCAGCAACAGGCTGTCAGACAAGCGGGCAATGGCCAGCATCAGACCAATGAACACACCAAGCAACATGGAAACCACGGTCAGGCCGAGCGTTACGCCCAGGCCCTTGATCACCGAACCTTCCATGAACCATTGCGCGACAACGTGCCACTCAAAGTTCTTGTTCTGCGATACGCCCCAGAGCACATCTGCGGCGATCAGCAGTACCACAATCCAGGCAACCCAGCGGCCAAAACTGCGGGGTGCATGGGAGAACTCAACGTTACGGCGTGGATCCTGCGTATAGTCGTCCTTGACTGCCGGCTTTGAACTATACGTTTTGTCGGTCATTTAGGTTGCGCCTTTGCCAGGTTGATGCCCGGTGCCTGGATCATATTGCCTTCCAGACCCCATTTTTTCATGATGATGGCGTAGGTACCGTTATCAAACAGCTTCTGATAACCGGCCAGAATCGCATCGCGCACGGCAGAATCTTTCGGCACTACGGTGCCCTGGAAGATATCGCCGAAGCCGTTAGATTTTCCGGTGCCGGTCAGTTCCAGCTGGCCGTTGGCTTTTTCAACGAAGTAAGTCAGTGGTGCCTGAGAAGAGAAGAAGGCATCAGAGCGGTTTGAACGCACCGCCAGGATGGACGTCGGCTGATCGCTGAACGACTGCACGGTCACGGCCGGTTTGCCGTCTTTCACACACACTTCAGACTGCTTGCGGATCACCTGTTCAGCCGAACCACCCGCCATGACGGCGATACGCTTGCCGCAAGTATCATCGAGCGCGTTAATCTTTTCGGGATTGCCTTTACGCACGCCGAACACCACAAACTCCTTCACGAAATCGACGAAATCATTCTTCGCCTGGCGATCGGGATAGTCACCAATCGGGCCGATACCCATCTGGTAACGCCCCGCGGCCATGCCGCTCAAAATGCCGGACAAACCGGTGACCGATGCGTGTTCAATTTTGACGCCCAGCACTTCTCCGAGCGCGTGGGACAGATCGGCACTGGCGCCATCAAGACCGTTGCTGCCGGTCACGATTTCATAGGGAGGGAAAGAGCCGTTGTTCACAGAGGTCATCACACCTGACTTCTGAATGTCCGCAGGTAATTTGGCGTGGATCGCCGGATCCATTGTCTGAGTCGGAATCGCAACACTTTCAGCAGCAAAGGTATTCAGGGAAGACACGGAAAGTAATGCAGCAGTCAGAACCGCGGCCTGACGTAATTGTTTTGCCATCATCTCTTAATCCTCTGTGTAAAAAATCAGTCTGTGAGTTTATGAATGTTGTGTATTTATAGTTAACGCCTTCCGTGGCGGACTTCTTTAGAGTAATGCTTTCTATTTATAGGTCTTTCTTTACAACGAGTCCCTGGTGAGGCGCTCGCGTTACTGCTTTTAAGCGCTGAATTTCTGCCGTTGAGGACCGGCGGAAATCAGGCTTCGTTGTTGTTCAGTTGCGGCAACCCAAAACGGCGGTTAGCCAGCACCGGCAACACTTTACGGGCATGAGCCAGACGATCTTTGTCCAGCTCGGCAAACACTAAGGCAGGGGCTTCGGCGGCGCGGGCAATGGCCACGCCCAGCGGATCGACCACCATACTGTTACCGATATTGCGCTCGCCACATTCGCCCACCGCCACCATATAGGTGGTATTTTCCAGTGCGCGGGCGGTGACCAGCACTTCCCAATGCATTTCTTTCAGCGGGCCTTTCACCCAGGCGGCAGGCAGTACCAGCGCATCTGCGCCATCGAGTACCAGACGGCGCGCCAGTTCAGGGAAACGCACGTCATAACAGGTCATCAGGCCGACGTTAAAACCGGCAACGTTGACCAGCGGCGGCACGTCGTCGCCGGCGGTAACGTTTTTCGATTCCTGCGAGGAGAACGCATCATACAAATGCAGCTTGCGGTACTCGGAAATAATTTCACCATTACGAATAGAAATCAGGACGTTATACGCGCGACCGTCAGGTGCAGGCGTATGCACGCTCATCATGGTGGTCATCTGATTACCACGGCTGGCGGCCAGCAGCTGGCTGACGAACGGACCGTCCAGAGGCTGTGCGGCTTTCAGTACTAAATCCGGATCGGTGATATCACGCGCTAAAATACCTTCCGGCAGCACCAGTAAATCGGTTCCGGCTTCCAGCGATTTCGCCATCAGCGACAGGCAGGTTTCGACGTTGGCTTCCCATTCGCGGGAAACGGCAAACTGACCTAATGCAACTTTCATCATTACTTCTCCGGCCATTAACGGGTGGCAAACTGCGGGAACAAATCTGCCGGCGTCAGGCGCTGAGCAGTCAGCCCCTGTGCGTGTAATTCATGAGCAAAATCGTCGATCATTTTTTCGTTCGCCGCGAAACCGTTTGCATTCCAGTTCGCCGGTAAATCCACCACCGTGCGACGTAAATCATCCAGCAGCCACGGCGTGGTATCGGCGTATTTCGCGCGCTTATCCATCCAGAGTTCATAGGAACGGTCGATGATGTCGCTTAACGCCTGCGGCAGCCACGGATGCGCTTCGGCCAGCGCCGGTTTGATGGCCAGCAAATGAATGCCGGGGATGTAACCGACGCGGTTGAAATAAGCCAGCTCGGCGGCACGGAAATCGGGCTGGAACTGACGGAAACCGGAATCCGGTTTGAAAAAGCCGTCAGGCATAAACGGCGTGAAAATCGCGTCCAGCCAGCCTTCCTGCAACAATTCCATCATCGGACGTTCACCCGGCACCGTTTCGATGCGTCCTTCGCGGCCAAAACCAGCCAGACGATCGACAATCGGGTGCGCTTCGGTCAGGCGTCCCACGTACCAGTTTGCATCTTCAATCCCCACGCCTTCCAGCGCCAGCAGCGTACGGGTCCAGGTGTTGCCTGAATCCTGCCAGCCGGTCAGGCCGATGCGTTTCCCTGCCAGCTGCGACAGCTCGGTCAGCGGGCTGTCTTCGCGGGTGATGATGCAACGCTGGCGAAAACCGCGCATCAGGAAATGCGGGATAGCCAGCAGATCGGATTCACCACGCGCCCGCCCCTGTGCATAACGGCTGAAAGAAACTTCGCCTGCATCGTACTTCTCGCTGGTCGCCAGGTTATCAACCAGCGTTCCCACACGATCAATCTCGAGGTTAAACCCTTCAGGTTTAAGATCGCCCAACGCCAGCGGCGTAAAATAATCCCAGTCACGTACTGCCAGCCTGATGGTAATCGTCACATCTATCCCCTTAAGTGTCAGCATCTGAAATGCAGAAAAATAACTGTGCGTTCATCAGCTGGTCACAAACCGCTCCACAAACGCACCAAATTCTTTTACGAAGGAGATCATGATTATTGCAACGTGATTATTTTATCGCCTCCGCTGGCTAAGTTTGATACTAATGGCATAAATTAATATGTACAATAGAATCTTTGTTACTGAACAAAAGGCAAAAAGATGGCTGAAAATTCCCCTGAAAAAACGCTGGATGCGCAATGGTTAGCAACACAATTGCAGGATCGTTCGATGCGTGGCATTGCAATTGAAACCGCTGCGCTGATCCGTTCGGGTGTGATCGAGATAGGTACGCACCTGCCCGCCGTTCGCGAACTGGCGCAGGCGTTAGGGGTGAGCCCGGCGACGGTATCCGCCGCCTGGGGGCAGTTGCGCCGCCAGAAAGTCATTGCCGGACGCGGCAGAAATGGCGTCTGGGTCTGCGGCGATATGCTCTCACCGCGCCCTGCCCGTTTTGAGAAAATCGGTAATTTCGGCGAGCATATCATCGCCGATCTGGCGCTCTCCTCGCCCGATCCGACCTTGTTACCGGAATTACATGAAGCCATGCAGCACGGCGTGAGTGCTGACAATCTCAATAGCTATCAGCGTGAAGCCATCGCACCCGCCTTACTCGAAGCAGTCAAACCTGACTGGCCTTATGACGCACCGTCGTTTATGGCTGCCGACGGCGGCTTCGACGCCATGAATCTCACGCTGCAAACATTGCTGATGCAGGGTTCCGTAGTGGCGATTGAAGACCCGACGGCGACGCGTCTGCTCGATATGCTGGATAATCTCGGCGCACAGGTTGTGCCGGTGAAATGTGATGAATTCGGCCCGATCCCGGAGTCGCTCAACATGGCGCTGACTAAAAACCCTTCGGCATTTATCTACCAGCCGCGCACCCATTCTCACTGCGGTCATGCGCTGAATGACGCGCGTGTTGCGGCGCTGGCGAAAATCCTTGGCGAGAGCAATACGCTGATTATCGAAGACGACGGCATCGGGCAACTGTCGGCCTACCCGCCGGTCAGTATGGGCAGCGTCTTGCCGGATCGCACCGTGCATGTGCGGTCTTATTCCAAAGCCTACGGCCCTGATTTACGGCTGGCAGTGCTGTCCGGTTCTGAGGATTTGGTGAAGCAAATCAAATCATTCCGTAATTTCGGCGCTGGCTGGTCGAGCCGTATCTTGCAACAGGCGCTGGCGTGGCTGATTAACGATGTGAAAACGCAGGCCGGTATTACTCACGCCAAAACAGTGTACGCAGAGCGGCGCAAAGCGATGTCGGATGCCCTGCGCATTCGCGGCGTGAATATCCCGGAACGCGACGGGCTGGCGATATGGATCCCGGTACCTTCTGAGCAGTTTGCGCTGGTGACGCTGGCCGCACGCGGGATCGCCGTGTTGCCGGGTGAACGTTGCCGCATTGGACCGGGACAGTTTATCCGCATCAGCACCAGTCAGATCAAGGCCGATAAAGTCGATCTGATTGCCGATGCCATAGTGCTGGCGATGGGTTGACGTTTCACGCTAAAATCAGCGCCTGCTGTATGGAGATGACATTCCTCCCAAACCGCCTTTACCGGCTGATGATGTCTACGCAATCTCGTGAGAGGTTCGTAGCGTCGTGCCCGGACCTTTCTGAATTCAACTTACTTAGAATGGATTATATGCTTAGCACCTTACTTGCAGTCTTTATCGGCGGCGGCATTGGCAGCGTTGTCCGGTGGTATGTCAGCCTTAAAATGAACGGGATGAGCCCGGTGCTACCGGTCGGCACGCTGACGGTTAACCTGGTCGGCGCATTTATCATCGGGCTGTGTATTGCCATTTTCAGCAAGATGACGCACCTGGATCCGGTTTGGAAAATGCTGCTCACTACCGGTTTCTGCGGCGGCCTGACCACCTTTTCGACTTTCTCGCTGGAAGTGGTTTACATGTTGCAGGATGGCCGTTTCGGTGCGGCGATGCTCAACATGGCGCTTAATCTGGCCGGCTCCCTTGCCATGACCTTACTGGCGTTCGCGCTGGTCAGCTGGTACACCGCACACTGATCCTCTCCGGCAGCGGGGCTTTTCTGCGCAAACGCCCCGTTGTTGTGTTCGAACTGTGATGCAGATTCACATCCCTTCTCAGTGTCTTAATGTTTCCTTCATGTTCCTTGCAGATAATGGTGAGCATTAAATCGGACTCATTAATTGCACACTCTGAGGTATGCCATGTTTTCTGCTCCAAAAACGTCATCTGAATATCTGGTTGTGGCCCTTTGTGTCCTGACCGTTGCCGCTTTTTTCCAGGCCTATTTCTCTTAATACCACCGGTTTACACTCCCCTTTTCAAAAAACGGCGCACCTCTCTGAAGTGCGCCGTTTTTGTTGCATTCCGCATACTCATATTTACCTGCCGTGCCTTATTGCCTATAATTGAGAATGATCGTTCACAACCAATGACGGCGATACGCCAGGACACCCATGCTTGCCCCCCAACAATGCAGTAAAGATGCCCGTATCAGCGCCCGGCGTGACCAGATTATCGCCGCCGCCCGACTGTGTTTTCGTAAGCACGGTTTTCACGGTGCCGGCATGGCTGAGATAGCCAAAACGTCGCAGCTCAGCGTGGGGCAGATTTATCGTTATTTCGCCAACAAAGACGCCATCATCGAAGAAATCGTGCGTCGTATGGTGATGAAAAAAATCCAGCTGATCACCGGTAACGCCCATAATTTACAACAGGTGGCTCACAATCTGGCGCACCGGCGCATCGGCAATCTCAGTTCACCGTTTAAGGAAGATTTCTGCACCGAACAAAAAGAGCAGGCCGAAATTGACCACGCGCTGATGCTTGAGGTGGCCGCCGAAGCTACCCGTAATCCTACGGTCGAAAAGATCTGGCGCGATTCAGAAAAGCAGCTGTTTAACGAAGCTAAATCATTCCTGAGTAAAAGTTTCCCGCAGTTTTCGGATGCGGAAATGACAGCAAAAGTCGAAAGCCTCGCCGTCATCTGCGAAGGAACCGCCTTCCGCCGTCTGACCACCGTTCACGCCGATGCGGAGGTTCTGGAAGCGTTATACCATCGCTACTTTCAGGATCTCTTCAACTCGGATTTCACCCCCAGCAAACCGGAATAATCCTTCACCATGAGTGCTCACCTGCAAGATAAACGCCTCGGCTATGCCCTGGTTCTCGGCTCACTCGCCGCTCTCGGTCCGTTATGTACCGATTTGTATTTACCGGCGCTGCCAGAACTGGCCGGTGAACTGAATACTTCCACCGCCAGCGCGCAGCTAAGCCTCACCGCCGGTCTGCTTGGTCTGGGTTTCGGCCAGCTGATTTTTGGTCCGCTAAGCGATCGCTATGGCCGCATTCGTCCCTTGTTATGGTCGCTGGCTTTGCTGCTGGCTGCCTCAGTCTGGTGCGCTGTAGCACCGGATATCCATCAACTGATTGTAGCCCGTTTACTTCAGGGCATCGCCGGTGCCGGTGGCGCAGTACTTTCCCGCGCCGTCGCCAGAGATTTGTACAACGGCCATGAGCTGACACGCTTCTTTGCCTTGTTGATGCTGGTCAACGGGCTGGCGCCCATCATTGCACCGGTGCTGGGTGGCGCGATGCTGAGCTGGATGAACTGGCGGGGGATTTTCGGCGTGCTGGCGGTCATCTCCATTATGCTGTTTGCCTCCGCCGCGCTGAAGTTGCACGAGACGCTGCCGCCGGAGCGACGCTCGCAGGGCGGGATTTTCAGCATGCTCGGCTCAGTCTTTTCATTACTGAAACACCGTCCGTTTATGGGGCTGTGCCTGACGCAAGGCTTCGTGATGGCGGGAATGTTCGCCTATATCGGCGCATCGCCGTTTGTCTTGCAGCAGATTTATCACCTTAGCCCGCAGATGTTCAGCCTGTGCTTTGCAGTCAACGGCATCGGTCTGGTCATTTCCGCGCAGGTATCCACCCGCTTTAGCCGTCGCTATGGCGAAATGGCGCTGGTGAAAACCGGCCTGTGCATTGCTGCCGTGGCGTCTGTCGCGCTGGTGATCGCCGCCAGTCTTGGTGCGCCGCTGATGATGCTGCTGGTGCCGCTGTTCTTCTCGGTGATGGTGATCGGGATTGTCAGCCCGAATGCCGGATCGCTGGCGATGCAAAGTCAGGGGAAAAATGCAGGCAGCGCGTCGGCGCTGTTGGGGGTGTGTATGTTTGCGCTCGGCGCGATTGCCGTACCGGTGACCGGCTTTGGCAGTATGCCTGCGCTCTCAATGGCGCTGACCATGCTCGGCTGCTATGCGATAGCCATCCTGCTGTTCGTCACGCTGGTACGCAAACCGGCGTAAATGTCCCTGATCGACAGGCAAAAAAAAACCCGCTTCGGCGGGTTTTTTAAGAATTCGGCTAAAGTCAGATAGCGATAACGTTAGCAGCCGACGGGCCTTTGGCACCATTGGTGATTTCGAACTCTACGCGCTGGCCTTCAGCGAGGGTCTTGAAGCCCTGGCTGGAAATAGCAGAGAAATGAACGAAAACATCTTTGCTGCCATCTTCAGGGGTAATGAAACCAAAACCTTTAGATTCATTGAACCACTTAACGCTACCTTTAATCTTAGACATCAAACTTACCTTTACGTGAATGTTGGACACAAAATGTGTGTCATTCACAGTACAGCAACAGATCTTCATTTTGTCCAGAATTCTGATAGCAATAAGCGATAAAGCTCTCATTCCTGACTTTTCGTTGCCGCTTTCTTCTGCAAAATCAGCCCTTCACGCCCTGATATCGCGCACCATCAGAAAAATGAATCATCGTCATTATTGAAGTCATCAGAGTCAAAATTATCTGAACCGAAACCCAGATCTGAATTGTTATCACGCAACGACGCATCCTCCCAGGATGGCTGATTACTGTCGAAGCCCTGATTGTTGTTATCCAGAAAACTGCTGTCAGCAGGGTTGAGATCCTGCACCGGCGGTTCTTCGATAATGTTAACAATTTCCTGCGGCTGGCTGTGATGGAACATGCCGGTCAGCATATCCGCCAGCACCACGCCACCGGCGACGCCCGCCGCCGTGCGCAGTGCGCTGCCCAGGAATCCCGGAGCCTGAGGCGCGGCCTGTGCGGGAGCCTGCTGTGACTGCCCGGCGTATTGTGACGGTTGTGGCTGAGCGCCCCACCCTTGCGTGCCGGGGATTGGCTGACTGCCCTGCGACACAGAACGCTGCGGCTCAGGCGCAGAAGCTCCGCCGCCAAACAGCCCGGCCAGAAAACCGCTACTTTGCGGTTTGGCAGTTTGCTGTTGTAACTGATCGACTTGCTGCTGTAAGGCCTGCACCTGACCGTTCAGTTTGGTCAGTGCGGCTTCCAGAATAATCATCGCCTGCGCCATGTAATAAGGTGCCGACGGCTGCTGACGGATATGGGCCTGAATCACACGCTCAGCGTCCGCATCGCGCGGTGCTGTATTGGACTCAGCTTGTTGCAAGCGACTAAAAAGCCCGTCAATTAAACGCTGTTCTTCAGATTGCATAAATTCACCTTGTTGATGTCGTGCGCTTCGCTGGCGGTCGCCCTGGTGACCTATAGCGGGATTCTATGAATCACACTAATACAATTGAATTAAGGTATGAATTAACGGAGTGTCAACGAATGTGACGAATGTAAATGGCGGTCATAACGGGCGCGAGGCGGTAAGGAGCCCGTCTGCCGGAAAGCAGACGGGATGACGCTTAAGTTATTTCTTCGCTGACCAGCCGAGGATGAAATCCTGATCCGGCAGGTTGGTGTAGTTACGCACGATCTCGTGGTAAGTCTTCGCGGGATCCAGCGTTTTAAACTCTTTTGGATAAATAAACTTTGCCAGATATTCCATCCCGACGATGTTGTACGGGTGGTTATAGAACTGGTGATACACCGCATAGACGTTGCCGTTCATCACAGCCGGGATCTGCGCTACGCCGGTGCGGGTGGTCAGCACTTTCGCGGTTTGATCCAGGCTGGCCTGATCCGCGCCGTAACCAAATGGCAGAATGTGGGTCACAGAACCGCCTTTCGGACGCGCAGAACCGGTCATGATGTAAACGTCCGGCTTCATGCTGATCACCTGCTCCAGCGAAACGGTGCCTGAAGCCCCGGGCAACAGCTGGGAGCCGATGTTGTGGGCATCGACCGCCTGAATCAACCGGCCCCAGCCTGCATTACCGTGAGTGAAGCAGCAGGAATCATCGCGACCGGCAATCGGTTCGATGAACACGTTTGGTTTAATTTTGATCGCTGATACGGCTTTCTGAATGCTCTGGAAATGTTCGTTATAGAACTGCGTATAGGCGCGGGCGTTATCCTCCTGATTCATCACTTTGCCTAGCAGATCGATGCTTGGCGCAGTGTTTTTGGCCGGATCCAGTTCATAATCCAGGAACACCACCGGAATGTGCAGCGCGGCCAGTTTGTCCAGCACGCCCGCCTGTGCGAGAGAATCTTTAGCCCGAAGCTGGGCAACCATCAGGTCGGGTTTCTTGGCAATCACGGTTTCGAGATCAACCTGCCCTTTATCACTGAACCCCATATCAAGAATATTGGCAGATTCTGGCCATTTACTTTTCAGCATATCCCAGGTGCCGCTGTCGGTTTTCTTCAGCAGGTTATTCCACGCCACTACGTGCTCAAAAGGGTTGGCTTTGTCCAGCACTGCCAGCGCCAGTAAATCGCGGCCATCCTGCAAAATCACGCGCTGCGGCGCTTTCTCGATAGTGACTTTCTGTCCGGAAATGTCGGTAACCGTCAGCGGATAAGTGGTGGCAAAAACAGAAAAGGAAGCGGCCATCAGACCGGCAACAGACAGCACGCGAGCGGTGTTCTTGTACATGCAAAGCCCCGAAAATGAGAATGAATGAAAAATGATTTTGATAATTGTTATCAAACAAACAGAAATAATAAACAAGGAACGATTGATGAGGCAACGCTTTTACGGGGAATAATGCGGATAAAACATGTCGAAATATGAACGGGATACCAGGCCGGCATCCCGTTTGAGTTAAGTCAGATAATCAATAAAACGGCTGGTCTTACGATTCGCGACCGATGAACTTCAGCAGAAACTCACTGACCATCACACGTTTAAAGGCGGACTGCGCTTTGTCTGCCGCTGCACTGTGGCCACCTTCGGTATTCTCGTAGAAATATACATCAGGAATACCCAGCGCCTGCATTTTAGCCGCCATTTTACGCGCATGATCTGGCCCGACGCGGTCATCGCTGGTCGCCGTAGAGAACAGTACCGGCGGGTATTTCTTCGCCGGATCGATGTTGTGATACGGCGAGAATTCGCGGATAAATTCCCACTCTTGCGGGATCTGCGGATCGCCGTATTCAGCAATCCACGAGGCACCGGCGGAGATCTGCGTGTAACGCTGCATGTCCAGCAACGCGACTTCGCAGACGATCGCGCCGAACAGCTCCGGGTATCGCGTCAGCATATTGCCGACCAACAGACCGCCGTTGCTGCCGCCCTGCGCCGCCAGATGGGCCGGTGAGGTGATGTTGCTGGCAATCAGCGCTTTGGCGACAGAGGCGAAATCTTCATACGCGCGCAGACGTTTTCCTTTCAGCGCCGCCTTATGCCATTCCGGCCCGTACTCGCCACCGCCACGGATATTGGCCACCACAAAGACGCCGCCGCGATCCAGCCATGCTACGCCGCTCACGCCGAGATAATAGGGATCGAGCGACACTTCAAAACCCCCGTAGCCGTAAAGCAGCGTCGGATTTTTGCCGTCGTACACCACATCTTTGCGGCAGACCACGAAATACGGCACGCGCGTGCCGTCGTCGGACCGCGCAAAATGCTGGCTGACCTGATAACGGGATGCATCGAAATGCGACGGATCCTGTTTAAGCAATTGCGCCTCTTGTTCCGCGCCATTATCCAGACTGCCAAGCGACAAACTCGTCGGTTGCAGGAAGCCGCTGACGGTCATGAAATAGTCGTTCGAGTCGTCCGAGACGCCCCAGGCGTTGATTTTACTGAGTTCCGGCACATGTCCGAACGGCTCGCGCTGCCATTCGCCGTCTTTGGGGGTCAGCACTTCGAGGCGGTTCACCACGTCACGCGTGATACTCAAAATGATGTGATCGCAGGCGCAGGAATAACCGTTGAGCTGATCACGCGTGGCAGTCACTCCGCTCAGTGCGCTGTGATCGCCCGGCACAAAAAGCGGTACCAGCGTGCGGTCACCGGCCATAAAGGCGTCAAAATTCATGGTCAGCAGCGAACCGGACGGCCAGCTTTGGCCGTTGACCTGCCACTCGCTGGAAGGCTGGATCAGGATCCATTCGCGCCACGAACTGAATTTGGCATCATCAGGCAAATCGATTTTAATCAGTTCTTTTTCTGCGTTTAACAGGAACACTTCGCGGTGATAGAAATCGATCACCCGTACGATATAATCGTGCTCGAAGCCGGTGAAGCTGTCGTGATAGCCAACGGCCATCATGTCTTTTTTACCCGCGCTGTAGACCGTAGTGGCTTCGCTGAGCGGTGTAGCGCGCGACCAGATTTTCACAATACGTGGATAACCTGAATCGGTCAGGGAGTCTTCGCCAAAATCAGTGGCGACGAACAGGTGGTCATGGTCAATCCAGCCGGTGCGGCTT
Organism: Rahnella inusitata; assembly: GCF_965118895.1. Classification (GTDB taxonomy): domain Bacteria; phylum Pseudomonadota; class Gammaproteobacteria; order Enterobacterales; family Enterobacteriaceae; genus Rahnella; species Rahnella inusitata_A. The sequence goes on along the minus strand of NZ_CBCPJJ010000002.1, from coordinate 334,341 downwards.
TTCGCGACCGGCAGGAAGAAGCCGTCGGAGACGAACTCCAGCGTCTGTAAATCAAACTCGCGCACTTCAGAGGCATCGCCGCCGTCCGGGGACAGGAAAACCAGCGCCCGTTTGTATTCAGGTTTCAGCGGAAAGACTCCGTGATACACCCAGTCCTTTCCTTCAGCTTTGCCCAGCGCATCAATGTCCAGCACCGTTTCCCACTGTGGTTCAGATTTACGGTATTCGTCCAGCGTGGTGCGCCGCAGCAGGCCGCGCGGATTTTTCGCATCCTGCCAGAAGTTGTACCACTTTTCGCCAAACCGCCCGATGCCGGGGATCTGATCCGGCGAATTCAGCCCTTTAAGCACTTTCTCGCGAAGCGGGTCAAACTCTTTGCCCTGGGTAAAAGCGGCCAGCGTAATTGGATTTTGCTCATGCGCCCAGGCCAGCGCCTGTTCGTTACGGATCCCTTCCAGCCAGATAAAGTCATCGTGCTGTGGATTGGTTGAGTCAGTTGTCATGCGATTCTGCTCCTTCAGTCATGCGTTATACGGGCCTTATTGCACCAGAATGCCCTGAATCAGGCTGGCTTTCACCACAGTCACCTGCGGAATGTTCAGCGCCTGCATAAACCCTTCGACCAGCAACAAGTTGCTGACGTCGGTCGCCCGATATTCACCGGCCAGTTCGCTGTCGCCTTTCCACACCTGATTTTTCGACACCCGCTGCAGATCTTCTAAGGTGTAAGTATTGTTTGAGCGATGAGTCTTGTTGGCAGAACGCAGCTGGTCTTTGACCGAGTAGCCGTGAACGCCGCCGATACCGATCACACGACGGGTCTTAGCATCCTCTTTGATCTGCGGGCTGACGTGCGTCCGTGCGTAGAAATTCACATAACGCAGCACGGTATTACGCAGCGAACCAATCGGGTTCGGCGACGCCGCTTTGTCGAGTTCCTGATTTTTCAGCACGCTGATGATGAATTCTTTCAGCATCACCGAGGCCAGACGCCCCTGGTAAATATCGGTCACCGTCTTGCCATTTTGCTCGCGAAAGGCGGTCATCTGCATCGATCCGCCGCCGATGTCCCATACCAGCAAATCTTCATTTTTGACGTTGTTGTCATGCAGCGCGGCTTTCGCCGAAATAAACCCCAGCTCAGCTTCCTGCTCCTGCGTGATGATGCGCAGCTGGATCTGTGCCTGCTGGTTGAACTGGTCGATCACCTGCTGGCCGTTTGACGCTGAACGGAACACCGCGGTTGCCACGCCGGTAATGCGCTGAGGATGGAACGTGCGCGCCTTATCAACCATCTCCCTGAGCGCGGTCACGCCCTGCTGCTGCATGGCGGCACTTAACTGATTATTGCCCGATTTTCCTAAATCATCGTTAAAGCCCAGCGGGCGCTGATCTTCATACAGCACTTTCCCCAGCTGGTGGCGGCAAATATCCACCTGTGCGACCTGAATTTTGGTGGTGCCGGAACCCATATCGATACCCGCACGGGTTTCAATACAGTTGTTTGCCCACGCAGAGAACGTGCTTAACGCGAATACAATAACCAGAAGATTTTTACGTGTGTGATTCATCTCATCCTGCCCTGAAAAATATAACAAAAATCATAAAGCATTCAGGAATACCCGTTTTATCCTTGTGATTTCAAGCTTTTTTGCTTTCTGAACACACGGCGACTTTCTTAAAACGTACGATTTCCCTGGCCTAAAAAACCAAAAACCACTGCACTTTGTCCTAAAAAATCCATTCTGAGATCCCACGGAGATCTGGCTATTCCTTTTTGTGAGTCAGCTCATGCATTGAACTTATAGGAACGCCTATAAAGAAATCATTACCTTGTGATGACAAAAAATGACGTGGTTATGAGGTAAAAATGAGGCACGAAAATCAGGCAGTTTCAGAAAGGAGTGGAAGTATGGAATGGAAAATTATAGATATCCTGAATATCCCGCACACAGGACTCAAATACATCTGCATTCAGGCGTTTAAAAACCTGAAGCTGATATTGTCGGTGGATGACAACTTCTCGCTGAAAACCGGTGATACGCTGGAAATCACGCCGGAAGGTTACTCGCTCAACCGACATGAAGCGCAGACGCTAAAGATCCACCGCATGATGCCGTATTGTCAGCAGCGCTGGCAGTCGCTTTCTATCCAATGAAGACCTTTGTTGACATGATGAACTCTGCAAAACCCGCGTCACACGCTCCTTAAAAAAGCCGGTTATCACACCGGCTTTTTGTTGCCTCTTTTTTGATCCGACAGCCCGTCATGCTCACCAAACTCCTGCGGCGGCACATCCTGCCAGCGGTCTTTTCGGGTGGCTTCGTATTGCTGATTCTTCGGATAGTAAATACGGTTTTCCGCTTTGTTCGCCTCACCGATCGTCAGCAAATGCACTTCTTCATCGGTGTTGTTGATGAAGGTATGACAGATACCAGTTCCCTGCGGAAAAGCCACCGAGTCGCCCGGTTTCAGCGGATGCAAATCCCCGTTGATCCATGCATCCGGATGCCCCTCAAGGACATACACAAATTCATCTTCAGCACTTTCCGCATGCGGATAACTGGTGCGACGCCCCGGCAGCAGCCGCTCATGATGGATACCAATGCGCGTCAGCCCGAGTGATTTTCCAAGCGGCGCACCGATTGACATCAGTTCATCATCGCCGGGATAACTGCCGTCGTCCGGGCCTTCGAGCTCCGTCCAGTGACGGATAAAATCAGGTCGTTCCTTGCTCATAGCACCTCAAAATATCAGTAAGCTTAATAATGCGTGGGTAATCCCGGCTGCGCAGAATAATTACTTTGCGCCAGCTCCTTCGGCAGACAGGCAAACCGAATGTTAACCTTTTCGCCGTCATTACTTTCGCCGAGCGTCTGGAATCTGCCGTTACAAAACTCGAAAATCTTTTTGTAAGTCTCCGCCCGACGGTGACGTTCCAGAATGGAAAATACGGAAGAGGTGTAACTCGCCTGCCCCTGGGCAAAAGATTCATCGAACTTTGCCGGGCGATAGGTTTGCTCGCCTACGGGTTCATCAATACTTGAGCATCCTGCCAGAAAACCGGCGTTCATAACCGCTGCAATCATCACTATTTTCATATTTTTCATCATTATTCATCCCGGAAAATGCATTCCAAATCAGTGTAGACCAGGAAAGGCTTAAGCCCTGCCTGCGCTGCCAATACTGTTTTTGCCATTTTGTTTTACCGCCGCTACGGCGTGTTCTGCCGCGGCCAGCCACTGGTGGTAATCTTCCCGCCCGCGCGAGGTTGCTATGCCCGCGCTCAGAGAGCACTGGAAACCGGCGTCCTGCGATAGCCGGATTTCTGAAGCTTTGAGCAATAACCGGTATCCGACTGCGTAGGCCTCCTCTTCGGAAATTCCCGGCAGGATCACCACGAACTCATCGTCACCCAGCAACGCAGGGAAATCGTGCTCGCCGGTTTCCTGACGCAAAATCGTCGCCACCGAGCGCAGCACATAATCCCCGGCCTCACGACCAAACAGGTCATTGACCATTTTTAAATCATCGACGTCGAGCACCATCAGGCAGGAGAGATCGTGTCTGGAACGATCAAACTCCAGCATCAGCCGCCTGTCGAGCAACCGCCTGTTTGGCAGGCCGAGGAACGGATCCATCAGCGCAGTTTTCTCCAGCTCATGCTGTTTATCACGCAACTTTCTGGAGATCGAATAGTTGGCCGCGCTGAAGGCGATGATGTAAATCGTCGAAAGGGGTAACGTCAGCCACAGGGTGCGCACGGTAACGTCGTTATAAAACGTCATCCCCGAGAACGGCCAGCAGACAATAAATCCGATGCAGTAAAACGCCATCGCACGGCGTAACAGACGCCAGCCACCGGCGGAAAAACGATCCGCAATAAGGATGGACGTAATCACCGCAGACGGCAGAGGACAGACGCCCATCAGCGCGACCCATGCGCCACCGGCGACGGCGTCAAACGCCAGATTTCTGAACTCGGCCTGATTGGGCTTTTTAGACCACCGTGCAATCAGCATCGCGACGTGTGGCCAGATAAACCCATTGAACACCAGCAGACTGATCGGCAGCCAGGATGCACCCCGCTCTTCAAGCACAGAGGCAATGGGCAGAAAGCAGAGGAAAGTGCCCAGCATGCGCATCAGATACATTCGTCGTAAAAAACGATCCGAACGTTCACGCACGTGACTTTCATCCGGGAAAAAATGTGGCATACCTGACAAAGCTCGCTGAATGTAATTCTTTTTATAGTAGTCGAGTTAGTGATGAGTCATCTAGTTAAAGCATCGGTTTTAATGGGGGGAATAAGGGGTGTTTTTGACTTATTTAGAGAGAGTTATAGGTTTAGCGCAGAAATTTGGGATAGCGGTGCATTGGGAATAAAAAACGACCCCATCAGGAAGCTTTCCCGAAAGAGTCGTTTTACAGTGTCAGAAGCAGATTTCTTACGCCGTCAGCGTCGCCATATCAATCACGAAGCGGTATTTCACATCGCTTTTCAGCATACGTTCGTAAGCGTCGTTAATGTCCGGCATGCTGATCATTTCGATGTCAGAACCGATGTTATGTTCGGCGCAGAAATCGAGCATTTCCTGGGTTTCTGCAATGCCGCCGATGCATGAACCGGCTACGGAGCGGCGGCCAAGGATCATCGACAGCGTGCTAAGCATCGGGCTGATGTCACCGAGGAAACCAACAAACACCAGCGTGCCGTCGATGTTCAGGGTTGGCATGTACGGGTTGATGTCGTGAACGTAAGGCACGGTATCGATGATCAAATCGAACTCGCCTTTGGTCGCGGCCATCTGCGCGTCATCCGTGGAGACCACGATGTGGTGCGCGCCCAGACGGCGGGCATCTTCTGCTTTGCCGGCGGAACGGGTGAACAGCGTAACTTCCGCACCCAGCGCATTCGCCAGTTTCAGCGCCATGTGGCCCAGACCACCGAGCCCGACCACACCGACTTTGCTTCCCTTGGTGATATTCCAGTGGCGCAGCGGCGACCAGGTGGTGATACCGGCGCACAGCAGCGGTGCGGCTGCTTTGAGGTCGATGCCTTCCGGCATTCTCAGCACGAAGCTTTCGCTCGCCACGATGGATTTGGAGTAGCCGCCGTAAGTCGGCATATGATCATGGCGATCTACGCTGTTATAGGTCTGGGTGTTGCCTTCTAAACAATACTGCTCGAGCCCTTTTTCACACGGGCTGCACGTGCGACAGGAATCGACCATACAACCGATCCCGGCGTAATCACCGACTTTGAATTTGGTGACGTTCTTACCGACTTTCGCCACGCGGCCCACCACTTCATGGCCGGGCACCAGCGGATAAGTGCTGAATCCCCAGTCGTTGCGGGCCTGATGTAAATCTGAATGGCAGACGCCGCAATACATTACGTCGATCACTACGTCGTCGGCGCGGGCTTCGCGTTGTTCAAATTCGAAGGGCGCTAATGGCACTTTCGCTGACTGGGCAGCGTATCCGAGCACTTTCAGGGTCATGATATTTTCCTGTACAGGTAGAAAGTAAGAAATCCCGTCCGGATAATCCGGACAGGATGTTGTCAAAAATGAAAACCTGTTCTTTATTTCTGATACTGCGCGTCGGTCACTTTTTCCATCCACTCTACCGGGCTGCCGTTGAGAGATTCAGCAATCGCGATATGCGTCATCGCGTTTTCCGGCGTCGCGCCGTGCCAGTGTTTCACCCCTTCCGGGATCCACACGATATCCCCCACGTTCATTTCGCGAACATCGCGGCCCTCTTCCTGTAACCAGCCGCGACCGTGAGTGACGATCAGCGTCTGACCCAGCGGATGCGTGTGCCATGCGGTACGCGCGCCGGGTTCGAAGGTCACGGTGGCGCCGCCAACGCGGGCAGATTCCGTACCGCTGAACGGCGCATCAATGCGCACTTTACCGGTGAAGTAACTTTCCGGGCCGCTCTGAGAAGGCGTGGAACCGCTTTTGGTGATTCTGATTGCGTCGTTCATTTTATTCTCCGCTTCGGCAAACGCTGCCGGGGCCATGCAGGACATCATCATTGATAGTGAAAGCGTAGTTGCTTTGAAGGCATTCATGTCACTTTCTCCTGCCACGTTATGCTCGAGCCATTACAGACTCATGATTGATTGAACTACGTTAGCGCCCTTCGCGTGTGCGGACTAGATGGCAAAATATGAAAGCACCTATGAGCAAAATTCATTAATCAACGTCATGAGTTGTGAATATTGTCAGAGAACTATTGCGTCGTCGGGGTATAAATAATCCTCAGAGTACCGCGATAACGCCCCGCCGTTTTCGACGATAACGTGAAAGACGGCGTAATTAATTCCATCGGTGCGGGAACGCACAACACGGAATTTCGCTGCCCCGGTAAAACGACGCGCCGTAATACGCCTTTATTGGTGCCGCTCCAGATGACCTCAGTGCCGTTCTGCACTATCTGCCGCGCTTTGGTCAGCGGATTAATCACCTCTATCGAATAATCCAGACGATCTTGTGCCAGATTTTTATTCCCGCCGATGAGATATAACGAAAACAATCCGGTGGCTCTGGAGGGCGCGGCAGAACCTTCGTCCTGAAAGATCAGGCTTACGCGGTTGCTGTCCGAATTATTGCCATCATAAAGACACATATCCAGCGAACGGCTGCCGCTCACGGTGGTGGTGGCGCGGGCGCCGGGAAAGATTTTCAGTCCGAGATCCACATTCGCCGCCGCATTGCCAAACTCGGGCAGATAGATCTGCTGATTACCGTAATCCGTCACCTTGAATGTCATGCTGGCGATCCAGTCACCCAGCTTGGTTACGTTGGTACAGCCCACGTTCACATTCTGCGAATTCCCGGTACAGGTTATGGGCCATTGCATCAGCGACATTTTGAGCGTTCCGCTCCAGGTTCCGGCGGAAGGGAATTTACTCAGCTCCGACGAAGGGAGATACGCCGAGTAATCCGTACCGTCGCCCCTCGGCGTTACTTCGCCGCCAAAGGCATTCAGCGGCACCAGATTGGTGGCCACGACAATGTTATTAAGCGATCTTCGTTTGGTCATATAGACATTGAGCACCAGCGTCTGTTTGGTGGTGTTTTCGGTAAATAAAACCGGTACGGGATACGGCGCGGGGGACGCTTCCAGCCAGACCGGAAACGTCAGGCAGGCACCATACTGATTGCTGGTTCGTGACTGACAAACCAGCGTGTTTCGCCCCCACTTGGCCGCGTTGGTGGTGTCATAGCCGCCGTTTTCGTTGGTCCAGATGGGCAACTGCGCCGGTACGGACATCCGGTCGAAGGACACGGCGACGCTGGTGTTGCGTCCTGACGGCGTGAGCGAGGCCGCCTGTGCTCCGCACATCAGGCACATCAGCGCCAGACCGGCAAGAAATCTACTTTTCATACAAAATCCCTATTGTTATTCCTGCGAAGAAAACTCTGCCCGGGCAAGAGGACCTTCATCCGTCCGGCGGGTAGCGATCAGCATTTTTGCCTGCTGCTGAACGTCCTGCGGCACCGACGCAAGTTCGACCGTTTTGCAGTCGCTGTCGCCGACGTAACGCACAACGTCATGCGTGCTTTTCACCTTCAATTCGCAGCGGTACATCTGCATGCCACGCGCCATATATAAATTCTTCATGCGGTGATCGGTTTCCGCTGTGAATCCGCCCTGCCCTAATCCCGACCAGCTGGCGACATTCAGCGGCGTGGCGCCTTCCAGCGGCGTTTGCTGATTGATCATCAGCCTGCCGAGATAGGTATAGCGCGAGACGATATTCACCTTGCTGACCAGCATCCGGCCCGGCGCGATAAACAGTGTCCGGCGTCCGGCACCCTGCGTGATTTCACTGCGCATACCGGCGGTGGATTCAATGGAATCATTGATGCTGATATTACTTTGCGTATACGCCGGTACGCTGAACAACGTGCGTCCGGTACCGTGCAGGCTGGCGCTGCCCGCGCCGTCAACGGAGACATCCACGCGGGTATCCCGGCTGTCATCGGTACTCACGACGTTTAGCCCGACAGCGGCACCGGGCAGGCCGTTGCCCCATTTGCCCCAGTACAAACCGGATTTCGCCACCGCCATTGAGGAGTTATAGCTGCCGCTGCTGCTTAAACGCTGGCCAGACGCACCTGAAGAGGCGGAACTGAACGCCAGACTGCCGCTGCCGTACTCGCCGCTGGTTTTCCCGTAGACCGAAGCATTCAGCGTATTGTCCTGATTCCCGTTGAGATTCACGCCGATTTCCTGCTGATTCTGCGCATCGAAATACCAGTTTTGCGCAACGTTATAGCCAACCTGATCCTTACTGCTGCGGTCAGTCTGATAAGTCATGCCTACCGAGCTGTAGTTCGAGCGCGCATTAATCGTCGGCGTGCTGACCCGCGAGAGCGAAACGGAGAGAAACCCGCCATTATCGCGCTTCATGCCGGTGTTGCTGGTGCGCGTAAAAAAGTTGGCGCTGGTATTGATGTTGATGCCGCCGACGCTGAACCCGCGCCCAAATCCGGCCTGCCAGGTGGTTGTCTGCGTTTTGTTATAGCTGCTGCGGCGAGTCCACACCGGTACGATGTCGTTATCATCGAGCTGCGCCGGGATCACGTTGCGACCTTCATTTTTGCTGGCGCTGTAACCGGCATTCACGTACCAACTTTTCACCGGCACGCTGAACATCAGACTGCTGCTCTGATAGCAGCCGCTGAAACCGTATTGGCCGCCGTTATTGCTGTAGCAGTCCTGCGCATACAGCGCGCTGCGGTAAAAGCTGAGGGAAAAACCGTCGTTATAGGTGACTTGCTGAATATTGCCGCGCGAGCCTTCACTGCCCTTCAGGTAACTGAAGCGGGTGGTAAGAATGCCGTCGAGCAGCGGGTTATCAAATCCGTGGCTCCAGTCGAGTGCGCTTTCGACAAAATGGTGGCGGTTGGTCGCGGCCACACCGCCGGTCAGCGCGGCTTCACGGCTGAGCGGCACTTTGATCCCCGCCTGCATCACGCGGCGGTCGGCACCGTTTCGTGATTCTGCGCCGTTGCCCTGTACCTCGCGGTCAGGAATGGCACCACCCTGCACAAACCATTCGATGTTCTGGCTGGTCGCATTGCCCGTGCGGCTGAAAGGCACCTGCTCGGTACGCGACAGCTGGTTATCTTCATACACGCGCAGCGTCACGTTGTAACTGCCATTGGGGAACGCGGTGGTATCAAGGTTCTGTGTCCCCGCATTCAGGTAAAAAGTGCCGAGCAGTTGCTGATCGCGATAGGCATCAATGCGTGACGGGCGGGTGATAAACACTGTCACGGGTGTGCCCTGCGCCGCCTGCGAGTTGTTCATCCAGGCCAGCGTGGAACCGACGCGCGCGCCTTCGATGGTACTGAGCGGCAGCTGGCTGAGGGTAATATTTCCACCCGCGTTGCTGAAAATATCCCGCGAGTCCATACGCCCCGCCTGGACGTAATAGCGTTTGCCGACGTCACGGCGCAGGAAGACGTTGTTAAAACGCACATCCTGATGATTTTGCTGACGATATTTCTGCGCCAGATAATCCCAGTCAATACCGGCATAGCTGTTTTCCGTCAGCCCGAGCGCACCCGCGCCCTGAAGGGACAACGTCTGATCATCATTGTTGGTAACGAAGTTGATATTCTGCTGATGGATAAACGCCGCTTCCGTTTCTGCCGTCTGTTCGTAGTACAGTGAGCTGTTATCGGCGGCGAGCGGTACAAACTCGGGGCCGAGAAACAGCGCGACTTTGGCATTGTTTTCATCATAGATAAGCGCAACCGAATCCGTGTCCAGATAGTCGCAACCTGCCACGCCGCCGTTACTGCTGCACGCCAGATTTCCGTTCCGCGCCAGAGGCTGGCGGATCAGCGTGTCTAACACCGCCTGCTGCTGAGAATTTTTTTGGTAATGCGCCATTACCGCCTGCGCCACCTCTTGCGGTTTAAGGAAGGTGACGGTATCGAGGTTAACGGAGGCTTCAAAAAGTCCAAGCGATTGCCCGTAGACAGAAAGGTTGACCCACAGCGTCTGGCCGGTGACCAGCGATTCAAAACCTGGTGGAACCTGAGTGGCGGCACGGGTTGAAAGAAAGGGGATCAGGGTAATGAAAGAGGCTATTAAAACAATGCGAATATTGACCTTCATTACAGCGTCCTGCTGAAAAAGAATAACAAGGGGGCGAACTGCCCCCCGAAATAATCGATCAGTCAACTCCGGCAAATCAGCTCGACGTCGTTGCCTGTGTGATTAACAGGCTGACCACGCCGGAATAGGTGCCGGTCGCCAGAGGCGATACGGTTGCCGGGGAGATTTTCAGTGGCAGAACGGAAGAACCGTTCGCAGTACCCGCCGGAAACAGGGATGCATAAGTCAGGGAAGTTGCCGTGGTGGTGATCGGTTTCAGATCTGCACCCAGCGTGACTTTCAACGGAACGGCGGTACCGGTCACGGTTTCGTTTAGCTGGGCAGTGCTCACCAGTGCCACGTTGATATTGGCGGTAGAAGAATTCGACCAGATTTTAGTATCCAGTGAATAAGTAGATAAACCACGGCCAGGAATATATTGCATATTAATAGTGCCTGGCAGTGCAGTACCGTCAGCCTGTGTCATATCTACCGTCGAATCAACGTTGGCATTGACAGTAATATCTTTCTGCACAGCCTGTGCATTAAATGCAGCCGTTAACGCAGCAGCGATGAAAAGTGGTTTGATTAATTTTTGCATTTTTAGCTCCATGAAAATCCATGTAATGGCCCTATACGCCAGATAATTCTCGCTACAGGAAGGCGACTGAATATAGCCAACGCACCTGCGGCTTGAAGAATGACGCGCATCAATGACCGTCTCGTTGATAATGAACTGCTTTATAACAAACGGGTTGTTATTCCCTTAGAATAAGCTGATTATTTTCCGAGAATATACTCGTTCATATTTCTCGTTTTCTGATCAACATATTTAATTCGTATTTCCTGTGCTGCGCTTACTTCCGCTGGCGTCCATGCTTTAAACCGCAATGCCTCATCCGGATATACCGTGGCGTGTTCCTGTTTCCACTGGCAGCTGCCGCTGCTATTTTTTTGCAAGCAGAGAGCGACTTCGCGGATCACCATGCGCACGGTGCCATCATTTTTAACTTCACCCGATGATAAGGGTATAAGAGATAACACAGCATGCTTCGGTGGAATATGAACCAGCACGCCCCAGACTAAATTGATACCTACCTGGTTGCTGATTTTATTTTCCTGAACTGTTTTATCTTTCAATTCTTCCGGCGCACCGACGGCCTCGAAGTAAACACGCCAGGCGGTCTCTTTCTCCGGAGGTTGTAACGAAATAAGACGAATGATGCGTTGCGAACCTGATGCCAGCGCGAATTTATCCGGCGTAGCAATCAGCGAGCGTGAAACCGCATCTTCTATCAATGTTTCTTTTTCAAATTGTGTCGCAGGACGATCTATTCGCTTAATACTGACTTTAATAAACTGCGCTTCACCGCTTTGCGACAGGGTCTGTACCTGCGCTGCGCCCTGGCTATTTAGCGTCACTTCCATAGGATAGACACTCATATTTGCCAAAGCAGCAGGGACGGCTAAAAAAGTCATTGATATCAGAGACAAACGAAGTAGCCAGGCGAACTTCTTTTTACAAAATAACGCAAAAGAATTGCCGTGATGCAGGGTCTGATGACGTGACTCTTCCATGATAAATCCTTATAAAATCCATTAAAAAACGTGCCGGTAATTCCCTCTCCTGAGAGAACCCCTGTTAACCCGGACATTTGAACCCACGGGTATAACCTGGCGATAAGAAAATTCTCACACAGGCTTTGTTATGTCACTGTCCATTTTTGTGGTTAATTTTTTCAAGAAAAACGGCAGAAAATCCATGTCGTAAAAAAACTGCCTAACTCAATGAAATAACTGATTAAAATATCCATATAAAAAATAAGACTTTGACTTTTGAAAGTATTATAACTGGTGAAAATAAAATCAGAGTTTATGCAAAATAGTCACTTTAGTGCTAGGATTATCCTGAGAAGGGCAATAAAGACCCTTCCTTATTTTAACAAAAATCGCTAAACACCCAATGTTGCCATATAGCATAATGAACCGTTTCTCAACGGACTTTAAATTAACGCTAAAGAACAATTGCGATGTTTTTTTATTTGTATTATGGAACCAGGCAAAGTAAGCAGCAATATGAAGAGTAAACAACAACTCACAGAATTAATTTCTCACCGTGCAGAAGCAATTAAGTCCCATAAAGATATTGAGGCAGTCATGCAGAAGCACTATAAACTTCTGTTCAGACTTTACCTGACTAAACCTCTCTATTTTAAGGTTATTTTTAAAGCAAATCGTTTTATTATCGGTTCCGCCATCATGGCGTATTTTTTCACGACAGAAAAACCTACGCTTCGCCACGTCAAAGATTTTTGCAAGAAAACGGGTTTAATCAGCGACAATACGATCGATTCTTTTCTGCTCTTTATCCGGGTTGGCGGTCGTATGGACGTTAAAAAGGATCCGCAGGATAAGCGAAAGTTAAACTATCAGGTGACGTCAAAAGCGCTTGATGAAACCCGTGCGTTAATTAATACCATGATGATCCCCTACGGAATGCTTTATCCGGATTTCGATGTATCGGGATGTTTGAAAATGGAAAATTTCATGGCTGATTATTTCCATAAATATGCCGAAATCACCCTCAATCAGGTGTATCTCTTCGATATGGTACCCGATTGTAAGGAGTTCATATTCAGGGATGCCGGGCACATGCTGCTAATGGACCTGTACATCGAGAGCATCAGGCAGCAGACGGCGGTGATCGAGTACAACTACCTGAAAGCCTCGCTCAAGTGTGGAGTGTCCCGTTCGCACATCAAACGATGCCTGAAAGCGGCAGAAGTTGGCGGATTACTGACGCTCGATACACCGAATAACACCATCATCCTGCACCTGACCTTCATGCAGATGGTACTGAACTATTTTGCCGTTTACATGGCAATGGTCGAGCATGGATTGCGCGGCCTGCCCGGTGTCCCCCCGCTTCCGGCGCACTGAACCACAAGATTTTGTGGTTCAGATCACACTTCAATTATGTTAACGTTAACACTTGTGATTAACATCATAATTCCGCATCGTTCAGTCTGGGAAAAGCAATAAGTTAACGTTAACAATGTGGTCTGTCTCTTCGAAACACGCACGGATATGCCCATGAAAAACAGTCACCGAAGTCACTACACATTGCTTAGCGGATTGCTTTTTTGCTTTTTCTACACCTGGTCCTCCGCCTTTTCGCTAATCTCCCTATGGCTCAGTCAAAAGGTCGGGCTGAAAGGTACGGAAACAGGAATGTTCTTTTCCGCCATCGCCCTGACGGCGCTGTGCGCCCAGCCGCTTTACGGATTTATTCAGGACAAACTGGGGCTGCGCAAAAACCTGCTGTGGGCCATCGGCTGTCTGTTACTGGCCAGCGGTCCGTTTTTTATCTTCATCTTCGCCCCGCTGTTGCAGGTCAATATTCTGCTGGGTGCCGCTGCCGGGGGCTTGTACGTCGGCGCGACGTTTTTTTGCCGGGATTGGCGCACTGGAGTCTTACACCGAGCGGGTCAGTCGCATTTTGGGGTTTGAGTTCGGCAAGGCCAGAATGTGGGGATCGCTCGGCTGGGCGGCGGCCACCTTCTTCGCCGGGATGCTGTTTAACATCAACCCGAACCTGAACTTCTGGATGGCGTCATCTTCTGCGGTGATTTTCCTGCTGCTGCTGTGGCGGTTGCGCGAAGTGAAAACCGATGCGCTGAACCAGCTCGAGTACGGCAAGCCCGCCAACCTCCAGCTGGCTGATGCCGTGGCTCTGTTTCGCCTGCCGCGTTTCTGGGCGCTGATCGTGTTTGTGACCGGCGTCAGCGTTTACAACGTTTACGACCAGCAGTTTCCGGTGTACTTCTCCTCGCTGTTCTCGGACGTCAAAAACGGCAACGAGATGTATGGTTTCCTCAACTCCTTCCAGGTGTTTTTAGAAGCCGGCGGAATGTTCCTCGCGCCGTTTGTCGTTAACAAAATTGGTGCTAAAAACGGATTATTGCTCAGCGGCCTGATCATGGCGCTGCGCGTGTTTGGCTCGGGGCTGGCGGCGGATGCCGTCACGATTTCCTGCATGAAGCTGCTGCACGCCGTCGAGCTGCCGATCCTGTTGATTGCCATGTTTAAGTACATCACGACCCGCTTTGACCCGCGCCTTTCGGCCACGCTGTACCTGGTCGGTTTTCAGTTCATCACGCAAGTCTGCGCCAGTGTGTTATCCCCGCTGGCCGGGCACGGCTACGACCTGATCGGCTTTGCCGACACTTACATGATCATGGGGATGCTGGTGCTGGTTCTGACCCTCATCTCCGGCTTCCTGCTCATCGGTGAAAAGAGCCGGACGCCTCCATCTGTGTTATTCAAAAAGAGTGAGATTTTATGAAACAGCGACTGGAACGCGCAGAACAGGCGTTGCGCGATGGAAAATCTACGCGCGGCGATACCTTCTACCCACACTTTCATCTTGCACCACCGGCAGGCTGGATGAATGATCCTAACGGGCTGATTTATCATCAGGGGTTGTATCACGCATTTTATCAGCACCATCCGTTCAGCGAGAACTGGGGGCCGATGCATTGGGGCCACGCCACCAGCCGGGACATGGTTAACTGGCAGCATCAGCCGGTGGCGCTGGCGCCGGGCGATGAGTATGACCGCGACGGCTGTTTCTCAGGCAGCGCCGTGGACGACAACGGTGTACTCAGTCTGATTTACACCGGCCACGTCTGGCTGAGCGGCGAAGGCAATGACAGTGCCATCCGTGAAGTGCAATGTCTTGCCACCAGCAAGGACGGTATTCACTTCACCAAACAGGGTGTGGTACTCACTCCGCCGGACAACATCATGCATTTTCGTGACCCGAAAGTCTGGTACGAATTGGGCTACTGGTGGATGGTTATCGGCGCGCGGGATGAACACGATTGCGGGCAGGTGTTGCTGTACAAAGGCGACAGCCTGCGCGCCTGGACGCTCGATCGCATCCTCGCCAAAGCCGACGGTAACACGGGCTACATGTGGGAATGCCCAGATTTCTTCCCGCTGGGCGATGAACACATTTTGATGTATTCGCCGCAGGGCATCAAAGCGCAAGGCTATGATTACCGCAACCTGTTCCAGAGCGGCTGCGTGCGCGGCAGATGGCAGCCGGGTCAGGATTTTGAGGTACTGGAAGGTTTCACCGAACTCGACAACGGCCATGATTTTTACGCGCCGCAGTCGTTTACCGCTGCCGACGGACGTCGGGTGGTTATCGCGTGGATGGACATGTGGGAATCGGTGATGCCTTCAAAGGCGGAAGGCTGGGCGGGCTGCATGACGCTGCCGCGTGAACTCACGCTGCGCGAGGGCAAGGTTTGCATGATGCCGGTGGACGAGGTGCGGACGCTGCGCCGTGATCATCACCCTCTCCTGCCGCAGGTCATCAAAAGCAGCGTTGTGCGGATAACGGATAACGCGCAGGCAATCGAAATCATCGCACAGTGGGATCTCAGCGCTTCTGATGCGGAGAGCTTCGGTATAAAACTGGGCGACGGCGTCTCCGTCTTCGTGGACGCACAGGCGCAAAGGCTGTGTCTGCGTCGTGATTTCCCGCAGTACGGGATCCACGATCACCGCAGCGTGGCGTTGCCAGCGGGTGACACACTGGAAGTACGGATCTTTATCGACCGCTCATCAGTGGAAGTGTTTGTTAATCAGGGCGATGCAACGCTCAGCAGCCGGATTTACCCGCAGCCCGATCGGCGTGCCCTCTCTTTCTTCGCGGAAAAAGGTGAGGCGCCGTTAGTGCAGAGTGAATACTGGACGTTAAGCGCAGGATAATTCGCGAAGACGTTATAAAGACGCCCGCTCAAGCAAGGGCGAGGCGATTTTTATCAGGCCGTGATTGGGGCGCTGTTCGATAAGATGCAGCACCGCTTCACGGCCGATTTCACGGTGCGGCAGCTGCACCGTGGTCAGCGGCGGCAGAAACAGATCGCCGATGCCGACCATATTGTCATACCCGAGCACGGCGACCTGCTGCGGTATCGCAATCCCTTTCGCCAGCAATACCTGATACGCCAAAAATGCGATGCGGTCATTGCCGCAGACCAGCACGTCAAAATCTGGTTTGCCGTCGATGATGAACTTTTCGAGCATCCCGACAACGTCACGGTAATGCTCATCCCCCAGTTCCATATGAAGCTGACGAAGGTGTTCTTCCGCCAGTCCGGCTTCGCGCCACGCCTGCTCAGCACCTGCGCGACGGCGGATGCCCGCGGGAATGGACTGCGGCAAATAAACGCACAGCGGACGCCGGTACCCTTTACGGATCAGCATATTCATCGCCTGATACTGACCGTCAAAATCATCAGGAATATAGCCCGGCAGAGCGAGCTCACGGCTGAGACAGTTCGCCAGCACCAGATTTTTATCCAACAGCCGCGCCGGGATCTCGACTTCGCGCAGCCCCATGGTGGTAAAAATGATGCCATCCGGGCGTTGCGAGAGCAGCTGACTGACAGCGCGCTCGCTGTCTTCCTTTGACGTAATGCTGACCAGAAAACTGCTCCAGCCAAATTCGCGGGCGGTGAGTTCTATCGAGAGAAGGAGTTCAACCGAGAACGGTGTTGTGGCGGTATCGAGCGCAAGTACGCCAAGCGTGGATACTTTGCTGCTTTTACCGCGCATTTTCCGTGCGGAGAAATCGGGCACATAATTCAGTGCATCAATGGCCTGCTGCACGCGCGCCAGGGTTTCCGGCTTCAGCCTTTGCGGCTCATTAATGGCGCGGGACACGGTCATCAACGAGACCGATGCCAATTGTGCTACTTCTTTCAGCGAAGCCATACCTCTCCCTATCAGCGAATTTTACAGCCCTGATCCTACACAAAAAAACGACCGCAGCGTAAGCCTATATCTTTGCAGATGAGAGGCCGCAGGGGGTTTGCTCTGAAAGGCTGCACAAGAAACGCAGCTTTCACAGATAACGCCGGTCGATCTCATCAGCAACGTTGTTTTGGGCAGAATTATCGGTGGCGTCATTTATAACGATGTTATCCCGCAGTACCAATGTATTTTCGTGCTGACGATCGGCGTCATGCTAACCTCTCTTTTGTACACAATCAGTAAGACAAAGAATGGTTGAATAAGAAGATCAGGGCACTGGATGTCAAGGAAATCAGCGACATTTTCCTCGCCGAATTGTGACCGGAACCGATGACGTTGGTCATGACGTACGGGAAAGTATGTCGGTAGGGTTGTCTAAGGATAATAAAAGACACCTTCACAGGTGTCTTTTATTTAAGAGTTATTTAGTGCATTGGATAATTATATAGCTAGATGAACAGGGATGATCATCCCCGCTACTTCGTCACTTTTTGATCTGTTATCAATAAGCATCATCTCGTCACGTAATAATATGTTGTTTTTCAACATATCCTGAATAACATCGGTAATAACTTTTCTCAAGGTACCGCTCGTTGCTTTAAACCCAAGCATTCGCGAAACTGAGACAATTAACTCATCCTCAGATGCACCAAAATTACTTTTGATCACCTGAAAAATCCCCACTGCAATTTCCTGAGGTGCAATCATTTCTGGTTTACGGATCCCTGCAGAATGGACATCTTGTCTGTTACGAATCGTCACGGAAGAAGCGGGATATAAAAGAAACGCATTATTTCTGACAATATGACCTTTGGAGCAAGCTACTTTAAGAGCCTGTTCAACAGCAGCTTCAATACGAACACCCGAGCGTTGTAATCCCCATGCGGTTCTTAACCGGGTAACGACTTCACTGAAATGGACAGGCGATTCTATAATAACAATTTGCTCCGCTAAATCGGCCAGAATCCCTGTGGGAGTTTCATGCAGTTCATAAGCTAAGTTAGCCTTAGGCTCTGCTTCAATGTAATTATTTGATACAAAGATAGAAGATTCAACATCTCCAAGCCCAATCTCGGTGACAGGTCCGCGGTCAACAGTCACAATCTCAACCGGAACTGCACGACTGATTTGCGCGCCTCGCTCAAGTCTGGCTGCGAGTTCAGTCTTAGCAGTTTCAATTGCGACCAACGTACGAGCCAGTTGCTCTTCAGGTCTCTGGAACCAGTCAGTACTCCAGATCCGATGGATGATCCATCCATGATCTTCAAGAACAGCCTGGCGCAGACGATCTCGCTCGCGTGCCGACCGCGATGAGTGATATGACATCCCGTCGCATTCGATTCCGATCAAGTACCGCCCTGGCATTTCAGGATCGGCAATACCGAGATCAATATAGAAACCAGCAATACCTACCTGAGGATGAACCTGATACCCGGCTAACTGAAGTGCATCAGCTACCTGCTCTTCGAAAATACTGTCCATTTCCCGATGACTGGCATGTGCAACCGATAGTCTCCCTGTTCTTGCATAGTGTAGGAACAATTTGAATGCGAAAACGCCCTTTCCTTTCGCCCTCTCAAGATCAATATCTTCATCAGTTATTGAAGCATAAACTTCACACCTGCGTTTTGCCCTGCTGATTAATACATTAAGCCTGCGCTCCCCGCCTTCAGCACCAAGTGGACCAAAGCGCATTGCCATGTAACCATGCTCATTTTTGGCATAACCTACTGAGATCATGATGACATCGCGTTCATCACCCTGAACGTTTTCCAAGTTTTTAATGAAGAAAGGTTCGCTTGGATGAGAGTAGAAGAAACTCTCCAAATCAGGATTCAAGCGGCGTAATACTTCAAGTTCATCCTGAATCGCAGTGCGCTGGGAAACTGAAAACGTGGCAACACCTAATGACAGTTCAGGATTATTTTTGGCATGTTTCAAGACTGCCTCGGCAACCTGTTTTGCCTCAACAACATTAGTTCCCTTTCCTCCAGCCCCGAAAACGCCCCCGGTCACGGGATAAAACTGTAACCCCATTCCCGCTTCCTGAGTGTAAGGACTTGGAACGATGAAGAGTTTGTTCTCATAAAATTGACTATTTGAGACGGCAATCAAGGATTGATGACGGCTGCGATAATGCCAGCGCAACATACGTTGCGGTAAACCACGTGCAACAAATAATCCAAGAATGCTTTCAATATCCGATACCTGAGTGGATTCATCATCATCGTCATTGCTCGATTCCGTCATTTTGCTGAAGAATTTCGTTGGTGGCAGTTGCCGTTCATCACCCACTACAACCACTTGTCTGCAACGTGCAATCGCACCAATTGCATCAACTGGCTGTATCTGGCTGGCTTCATCCATCACTAACAAGTCAAAATTCTGTCTGCCAGGAACGAGGAACTGTGCCACGGAAAGAGGACTCATCATCATGACAGGCTTCAACGCCTGAATTGCAGAACCCGCTTTCTGCATTAGTTGCCTTATCGGCATATGGCCTCGCTTACGCGCCATTTCACCTCTCAAAATGCCGACAGGGCCTGCACCACCTTCTTTAGAAGGTATGCGGCGATGATGCGCACGCACAACTTCAAAGCTTGCCGCCTTAATTCTCTGAAGATCAAACTTGGCAAAATCTGACGCCAGCCTTGAATGCAGTTCACCATCAAAACGAGCCAGTTCAGGTTGTTGTTGAACCATATTAGCCAGAACCGATTCGTAATATGCCCTTTCCATTGTCAGCCTGGCATGAGTTAAAGAAATCCGACCATCTGCCAGCCTATCAACCAGTTCATTAAGACCAGAACTACGCGCCTTAGTCGCACGATGTTGGTATGCAACCCATTTAGATAATTGCTCAGAATGAAGCAACCACGAGCCGAGGACATCACTAACACTTTGCATTGCTAATTTTTCAGAAGACGTAGCTTTAAATAGCATGGCGGGTGATGCTTTCAGCTCATCAGCTATTATTCGAATTGCTGCCAGCAGAGTATTTTTATGATCAGAAAGACCGTTGACAGATTCAATGATCTCGTGTCTTTCACTGTAAACTTTAGCGGCGACAAAACGATATTGTGAATATTTTTGCATCCAGTCAGTTGCGCTTTCCAATTGCAACCAGTCAGATTCTGTTCCTTGCCAGATATCACCAAATGCTTGCTGAGCTAAGGGGGCATAAGCGGATATTTTCTTTCCTAACTCCTGTAATTCCTTCAGGCGAAGTACTAACTGAAGACGCGCGCCAATGTTCTGTGGAGGATTTTGTAAAACCTGGCGGGAAAGTTCATCAATCTCACCCAGGTGTCTGGCCCGCATTTCGATAGTGCTGAGATGGACGCGTGTAATAGACAGTTCATTACAGAAGTTATCACTCGCGCGTTGTGAATAGGCATTCCAGAGATTCATCAACTCTGGTTCTGCTTGTTGCATTAAATTGAAAACGCTCTGAGCACGTGACTGAACGATACTACGGTCAGCCAACTGACTGACTAAGACGCGTGGTTCAGAGCCGAATCCTTTAAGTGTTCTCATCCAGTCGACAAGCGCTCTCAATGGCTCACTGTTACTACGTTCGCTCCTCCAGTCACTACCAAATGCAGACTGACCCAACGTATCTCCCTCACGTATTTTGGCTACCGCTGCTTGGCCTTTAATAAGTTCATCGAGTAATCTTACAATATCCGGAACGGGGAGATTAGCATCCTGTAAGATTGATCGGCTCAGTGCACGTGCGCTGCGCCATTTGCTACTGAGAAAACGAAAGGCTCCGGTTTCAGTAGCCAAAACTTGTCTGGCATATTTAACCTCCGTGTCCCATGCAATATCCAGTAAACCAGAACCCACATTCTTTCTGACGGTTTCCAGATTCTCGATCGCATCAACAATGTCAGAAGCTTGTTCAACCCCGTAGTCCCATACAGTAGCAATAAAAGCATCCGAGCTGGCTTCAGGCGCGTCAGCAACACGTTGTGCTAGCGAGGCCAGACGAGAAATATCCGTAAATGTGCCATAAATTCCCTGAGCCCCCAGCTCTTGTTGAAGGCGTTCAGCCTCAGCGAGTAATCTGGGAAGTAAATCTTTTAACAGCTCCGCAGCTTTGAAACCTGAAAAAATAAAGTCCTGAGGTAACGCAACCAGATATTTTGATAAGTCATCTACAGAGACTTTTACAGCTTCTGAGGTGATGACATCCGAAATATCAGCAATATATTTTTGATATAAAAACCCTTGCGAAACCGACGTTTTAATTGTTTCGAAATCAGTATTCCACACAGTTGAAGTTAATGCTTCCACACCCAGCGAGGGAACGTTATCTACAATGGCCGCAACGGTTTCAAGAAGGTCAACATCATTGAATAATATAGGCGCTGAAGTTATTTCCAGTGCAATAGCCATACTTTCCATTTTGGACTGATACAATTCAATTTGTTGTTTTTGTTCAGCCAATCTTGGTATCAGCCTCTCGACTTCAACAGGTAATATTTCCTCTCGCCCTACGCCAAACCAAGGATGTTCATCCGGCAAACCAATATCTTGAATTCGCTGAACTAACTCATCCACTAATTCAAGTCGTTTGTTGTATTCATTTTTAGACCAGCTTAATATCCCGCTTAATGTTATATCAGAAGGCTGCTGACCCGTTCTGCGTAATCGAACCAACTGCCCCATCACCTGATAAGGTGTGAGTTCAGAGGGTAAATATTGTTCATGTAACCTGCGCGAGTGTTCATTTAACTCATCGCGTGCGCTTGTCAGATTTTCCAAAAGTACATCGGGGAATTCACCGCGTGGAGAACCCAGTTCCCATACTCTTTTTAATTCATCTAAAAAAGCACGTTTGTTGGCTTTATTACTGTGCAGTTCTAAACACGCATCCCCTACTCCTGCCTGATCCAAACGACGCTTAACTACTTCAAGAGCAGCCATTTTTTCGGCGACAAAAAGGACTGTCTTTCCATCAGCAATAGCTGAAGCAATAACATTGGCTATTGTCTGAGATTTACCCGTTCCAGGTGGCCCTTGAATGACAATATTTCGCCCCTGCCGGACGTCATTTACTGCCAGAGTTTGTGAGCTATCGCTATCCACAATGTGGAGCATTTCTTTGGGCTGAATATAGGGATCAATAGAGACATCATCCGGAATCAATGACTCACTGCCTTCAAATCCATCCGCAAGTAATGCACGAACAATCGGCTGATCGGTGAGTTTATTACCTTCTGGCCAGTTATCTGGATCCAGATCTCTGTACATTAAAAACTTAGCGAAAGAGAAAAAACCTAGGGTGATATCGTTGTT
This sequence comes from Rahnella inusitata, assembly GCF_965118895.1. Lineage (GTDB taxonomy): Bacteria > Pseudomonadota > Gammaproteobacteria > Enterobacterales > Enterobacteriaceae > Rahnella > Rahnella inusitata_A. The sequence goes on along the minus strand of NZ_CBCPJJ010000002.1, from coordinate 312,081 downwards.
CTGCACGCTCCAGTCAGTTTTAGTGCTGACTGCATCAGCAATAGCGTCCATATACCCTATAATGTCAAAATCATCCCCTATATCAAAAGCGGGTAATTTGAGCTTATGAATTTTATCCAAAAATGACTCAAGAGAAAGGTTAGCCAATAATTCTTCTGGCCTGATTTTAAGTTTAAACCTTTCACCAGCAGTTCCTCGCTCCAGAGTAACGGGGAGTAAAACCAGAGGAGCAAATCGAATGTTTTCTTTATTATTGGGATCTACCCACTTTAACGTACCTAACGTCAGGAACAGGATATTTACCCCTTGTTCCTCTTCTAGAATTCTTGCGTCGTGATAAAGATCTAATAATCTTTTTTGCAAACCTTTTGGCGTCATTCTGGTTTGTAATTTTGTATCAGTTTGACCGGTTCGTAACTGCCAGGCATCTTCATCAGGCTGTAGCAGGTTTGTTTCGGTTAACTCCTCTGTAAGCTCATCCTTTCCGTCGTCATCAGAAGCACCACGCCCGGGCAAAAATGTAAAGGCCTTGGATTCATTAAAGAGAAAACGGTATACCTGCTCGGAACTCTCACCGATTATTTCTACACTTTTAGAAGTTTTCGAACGGGGGATATTTAGAAGCTTATTGCGTGCGCCGAGATCCAACAGCTCAGTACGAGCTCGCTCAAGCTTATCTTCTAGGGAAAGACGACTTTGAAAAAGTGAACTATCTACGTCCATAATCTCTATATTTTCCAGTGAGTTAATATTAAAGTCAGCGCAAATGCAGATATCACCCTGTCTTGCAGCAACAGAATAGTCAGAAATAAATTTTTAGTAGGGCGGGAATTAACAAACATATTACTACTGAAAAAGTAGCAGGTGTATTGGAAATTTAACATCTGATCATTTTACTATAAATGAAAACTATACGTTTAAGAAAACTTTGAGAAAATCAAAAAGCCATATACTTAATAGATAAAGAAAATAATTTGATTCACAACGTCAATAGAAAACAATCCGTCAAGATAATCATGCTACTAGATATAATTTGAATTATTGCAAAAAAAATAATTTACTACAGTTATTTATGCCTGATGTGATAATTCCTACAAGAGCTGGAGCAATTTATCGAATGGCATCATGTAGAAGCGTTCGTGACAGAAGGGCTTATCGGCTAAACACTCAACGATTAATAGCCCCACCTTTGCGAGACATCTTCCAAATCTGAATACAACTCCCTGTAAATTCATCCAGCCTGTTTCTTTGTTTCGTTGGCAGGAATAAAGTCTCCTCGCTGCGGCAAAATCCGCAGTCGGAGTTAGCGTTCCGAGACTTACACGGTGGCGTTATGTGATAATGCCGCGCGCTTTGATTCACCCCAAATAATGGTGGCTCAGGCAGGGGCTTCGCAAGAAGCGCCGGATCCGTGTAAGCCGGTACGCTAACCCAGTCTGAGCTGCCACCCGAGTTTAGCGTCTCAGGTGGTCGTTTTAATCTTACTTACACGGAATTTAAATAATGACTAACACTGAAACCGCATTCACAGAAAACTCTATTACCGTATTCCGTTCGCTGATTAACGAAATGGATATAAGCAGCTTTAAGGATACTCAGCTCTATGACCTCAGTGCGCTGGCGTCTGAATCCGCCGAAGGGCTGTGCCACGGCTTGCTCTGCCTGAGTGAAGGGCTGGAGAACAGTGAGATCTTGCCGCCAGAGGGTATCCTTCAGGTGAGCGCTTATCTGAAAGCCACCGCGCATGTCCTGCCAGTATTGTTTGAGCTGTGCGAACGGGCGAATGACGGACTGGGAAAGGCGAGAGTAATCAACGCTGACGCCATTAGCGGATAGCGTATCCTGTCTGACAACACACAGACAAAAAAGCCCGCCAGACAGCTCAGGCGGGCTTAGGAAAAAAGAAAATGTTAACGGAACGGTGAATTCATCGGTACTTCGGCGTCTGGTTCATGCGTGATGCGGTTTCGCAGATCACGGCGAATCATTTCAATCGCCCAGAACCAGAAGATGTGCCCCACTAATTCTGACACATATTCATCCAGCGGAAGCCCGGATAATGGTGGTGTCAGCCCCAGCAGCGGGAAACTGATCCAATGAACACACACGGTGGCAATAATACCCGCCAGCGCGCCCTGCCATAATTTCACTTTCGGAAAAACTTCGGCCACCAGGCAATAACCTATCGCGAAGACCAAAGAGAAAATAATGTGGGTAATATGAACAGGGTTAATGATGTGTTCAGAAAACTGGTAAACCGTATGAGTCGGATCAATACCCAGATAATCTCTCAGGAACAGAAAAGGAGGATTGAACTGGTCGCGCCCCCCTGAGAAAGTGCGCGGTGGCAAAGGCACTTCCGCGCCCCATTTCACAAAGGCAGACATCATACCTGCGATGATTCCGACAAACAGAGCTACGCCATAACGACGTCGGCCCGGTGCAGTCATAACAAAAAATTCCTTGATTTTCATAGATCCCCAGTGGCTAATAAATTTCCGTTAAGGGTAAAACTTTACAGATTGTCATAGTTGATCTTGATCAGGGTTTTGGGATATTTGTAAATAATTGTGTAGTTTAGGATTAATTGCTGCCAGAGTTTTATTTCTGGATGCTGCTATATTTTTATACTCTTCAGAGATAACGAATAAACATCAAACGCGGTTAACTGCCACCTTAAAAACAACAATCATCTTCAGATATGATAAGCAGAGTGAATATAGCCTTCACTTTCCGCTGTTTTTACATGAAGTAGTAGCACTATTAGTATTTGTTAGATACGCCTTAAATAAACGCTAAAATACCTATTTTTACCTGCATTGCTGGGTAATACTGTTTGTTCCTTGAGGACATACATCGGAGGATACCGGACGCAATAACGACTCCCATGTACAGGCGGACAATAGTAAACACAAAGCAGTAATTAAAATTGTTCTCATAAATTATATCCCAGTTGTCTGTTAATGAAATCATATCAAAATACTGAAAATCCGTCTTAAATGACTAACAAGCGGTACGAAGTTAATTTTTACTGACGCCAGTCATTTTACAAAGCCGGGTAGAGAGACTTAAGAAATTTAGGAGAAGTTAAAATAAGTTAGAATGGTCCCTACAGGAGCAGAATGAAAACAACATCAACTTGATTAATAACGATTTATTTTATGAACAAAAACACACATACCCCCAATGATACCCCCAAATGTTTTCGCTTCAACTTAAAGTGTGGTTTCTCTACAGCTTTGCAGTATACCATTAGAGTGAGCATCTGGTGTTCAGATGGTGCTAGCGTACCAATTTTGACCATCACTTTAACTCTCGATTACGAATTTTCTTTCCCAAAAAACCTCATATATAACCAGAAAGTGGTGGGTTCGGTAGGTTCAGTCGGTTCACGTGGATAATTTACTGATAAATATAAGATAAATTTTTATTTTTGAACCGACCTTGGGTTGGTTCATTAAGCTCCATCGTAGGTTCACCTGGCACGCGCCCTGTAAATTTTAGACTTTAATTTGCGTAAATTACCCATCCTATTAGATGATTAAAACTCTATGTTATTGATGTTCATCAGGAAGGGAGGCATATGAATACATCATTTCTTCTTCTCGCGGAATTCGATACTGCAACTATCGCACTTTCAGACGTTGCTGAACGCTACTTTGGAATGAAGCCTTCAACAGCTGAAAACAAAGCTGCAATAGGTCAATTTCCGGTACCCACCTTCCGCGCAAGCGATAGTCAGAAGGCCCCGCGTTTGATTCACATTCAAGATTTAGCAGAGCATTTGGACAAACAAAGGCAAAAGGGAATTGACCTCTTTCAGAGCATGCAATCCAAATCTTCCTGTTGAACAAACCTCAAAACAGCAACACTGTATGAATAACCAGTTGAATCCAAGTGGAGAGTTTTCATGTTTGTTGAGCTGATTTATGACAAAAGAAATATGGCCGGTGTGCCGAACGCCAACGCGCTGATTCTGGCTGAATTGACCAAGCGCGTGCATGGCACCTTCCCTGACGCTGAAGTGAAGGTTAAACCGATGGTGACGCTCAGCAGCATCAACACGGACGCCAGCAAAGCACAGAAGGCGGTTCTGGCGGGAATAGTTGAAGAGATGTTTGATGATGCCGGTAACTGGCTGGCGGCTGATTAGAGCAAAACTTGAGGCAGTAGTAACAGACTTCGCAGGATATACCATATCAACTGGAAGCCCAGTTTGAAGATATGAGGTTGCCATGCTTATCTCGAAACATGAAGTTATGAAACTACTGCACATTAAGTCGAGGGATACGCTCTATCGGTATGAGCGTGACAGAGGATTCCCTACCCCAGTTAAAACTCACCCGACATTTTACGTCAGAAAACATGTTGCGGAATGGATTGAAAAACAGAGTTACAGCCCATTATCTTAAGGCTCGTTGGTTTGAAGACGCACCGCGCTGTAGCATTCGAATGAGGAAAATTTATGCACGTTGAATTGCTGATCGATAAAACTAAGCAGCTGCCCGCTGGCGCGGTCGAGGCTTTCAAAGTTGAGTTTGAGAAAAGGCTTGAAAGGAATTATCCAGGCGCTACGTTCAGCATTCGCCGAGCAGGCAGTGATGGGATGTCGGTGATGGGCGGAACTACTTGTGATAAAGAAGTGATTGATGTGAAGTTGCAGGATACGTGGGAAAGCGCGGATGATTGGTTTCAGCCCGATTGATAAGGGAAATATAATACAAATCAATTAATTAACCCGTTATGAATAATTTCTGGAATATTTTGTTGTTTGTTTTGTGGTTGCTGCATATACTCAACTTAACATTTCACAACAAAATAAATCACAGGATCCTGCATGTCTCTCATTACCAAAGAAGAAGCACACGCTATCTTTAGCCCCTACTATCGTGTGTTCACGTCGGTCTTCGATAACGTCTGGAAAAATTGGTTAGAAAACGATGTCGCCCACAGACTGATGGATAAAAGAGTTCGTGGTGCGATTCTTCGCAACGATGCACTCTATTTTCTTAAGGACGAAATTGAAACAACTAGTCTTAAGGACATTAAATATACAAAAGTCCCTCACCAAACTGGTTTTTTGATTGGTGATAAATACTTTGTCCGCATAAAGAAAGGTGATAAAAGCTTCCGCTCTATGAACTACCCCACTCAAAGTGCTCTGGACTTCCATAATCCAGAAGTAGACATCTTTGGGGGGCTGGTGAGGCTAGAGCTTTTGTATATTCTTAGTGACGATGGCGTTGGAATCGATAAAATAGTCCTCACACAGAGAAACATGAAGTACGTAGCCTGGGCGATAGATTTAACTGGTGCTAACGTTCTTGAGATGCCTGTTAACAACAATGAGTTTGATTTCGACGCTGCTCAAACGATTAAGAAAACCGAGCCAGCAAAAACCGTTATCAAACGCAAGTCAGCGAAGAAAAAAGAAACGAAGGTAGCAAATGAACGGGGAGATTAAATCAACTTCTGCACGCCCTGAAATGATTGAGCTTCGTCGTAGAATGCTTGGGATCAGCCAAAAAGAGCTGGCGTCTCGCATTTCTGTTTCACAAGGGACTCTTTCTAAAATAGAACAAGGGCTTAAGCAAGTGACGGACGAGCAACTGAGAAGCTTAACCTTTGCTTTATCCTGTCCTGTTGATTTCTTTATGCTTCCAGAACGCCTTTATGGTGGCCCTATTAGCGCTAGTCCCATGTATCGCAAAAAGGCTTCTGTAAGCATTAAGCTTTTGGATCGTCTGATCGCTGAGGTTAATTTACGTATAGCCCACATTAGAAAACTATTGCAGTTTGTGGACTTCGAGCCTGAGTATGAATTGCCCTACTATGATCCGGACGATTATCAAGACAATATTGAACTTATCGCACAAAGTGTCAGAAGGTCTTGGCATTTACCGCGTGGACCAATAAAAAATTTAATAGAGGTGCTTGAACGCGCAGGGATCATCATCATTGATTGTGATATGGAAGATACTGGCCTATCAGGTTTAAGTTATAACCTTCCGGGGTTGCCTCCACTTGTTTTTATGAACAAGAACCTTCCTATGGATAGATACCGATTCACTTTAGCCCATGAATTAGGGCATTTAGTGATGCATAAATCTCCAAGCCATACGATGGAAGATGAAGCCAATACTTTCGCTGCTGAATTTCTCATGCCAGCTAGTGATATTTTAGGTCAGCTCCGGGACATTAATATTGAAAAGGCTGCATATTTAAAACCTTTTTGGCGCGCATCAATGGCCTCTTTACTGTACCGAGCCAAAACGTTGAATACGATCACAGCCGGACAAAGTGACTGGATATGGCGTCAAATGTCTATGAAAGGTTACAAAACTGATGAGCCAGTGAAATTGGAAGTTAATGGGGAGCAGCCGACGCTCTTGGCTGCGATCATTGACCACCTAAGAGAAGAGCTTGGCTATAATTTGGATGAATTAGCCACGGTGTTTAGTTTACATCTTCCTGAAGTGAATAAGCTTTACGGCATAGGTTTGACCAGCCATCTACGGATTGTCAATTAACCAGCACCTAAACTTAAACCCGGCCACCGAGCCGGGCTTTTTGTGCCTTCAATACAGTGATCGTCGGCAAGGATAGGAAGTTATGATGTTGGTGCGAGGTTGAGATAATAAAGCCCTCCTGAGAGGGCAATGAGCATGATAGGAGTAAGCGTTCGGGGCTTTTCAGGCCACCACTTCTAAGAGGGCATCTTACAGAGAAGATTCGCCTGCTTTTGCATCGGTGTTTATCATCAAATAACTCAGAAGTCCTTCGTTTGAAGATTTTTTTGTGACTTCATTTTCGGCCACCAGATAAAAAGATGTCGCTACTTCGTAAGGGGCTTTTTCTGAAGGAAGAACAGAAAATGCTAGGGCGGCAGGTGTATGCCTGGAATCGCAGGAAATGCTCCATGTGCCGACATCTCGCTGACTTGCCTTACATTTTGAAGGACCATAATTATACGACATCTTATTGCTTACAGCTTTAACAGCATCAACAACATAGTCTGGCTCACTGCCACCACTTAAACTGCTGTATGCAAACCCAGCTACTAATAAGAGTGGTAAGGCATATAAATAAATTTTTTTGATCTTCACTTTCGAGCTCCCCAAAAACATGAAAATTTTCCCTGTGATTAAGAATACTCCCAATAGAATTGCAAATAAATGTCAATTTATGGATTTTTTTAATCATGGTAAGTAACTATTCATTTCGTATGGGTTATTCTGCAGGGGGTACTGGCCAATTGATATCGGGCACCTGAGTGGGATCTACTACATTCAGCTCATCGATATAATCTAGCCAGGCGTTAAGTTGAGCTTTTTCCAAGTCGGTCAAAGTGCGACCAACAAGTAGCTTAGTTTGCCACACGACAACTTCCGATGTGGCCTCATTCAGCAAAGATTCTTTTTGCTGTTCAGTATCCTCCACCATTTCGTCATGGCTTTTTTCAGGCTCTTTTGGCGGGTGGAAATTCTTCCCATCATAGGTCCATCCCGGCCCAGCAGTAATGCCGTCCGTGAGTATAATAGTTTGGTATTCCGCGAACATTTCTCCCTCACCATCCCAGATTACCGTATTCGCCACAAAACCATCTTTGACAAGTGCGTAATTATTGTCTGACATTAAGCATACTCCCAAATGATAACAATACCTTTGCCGCCGCTACCGCCGAGATTGAATAGACCCGGGCTTCGCAACTGTAAGTATCCCGCTTAACCGAACCATTCACTTTTAGAGATCTTCCGACATACTGATTACGTCACCTGAGGAGATCGCTATGCGTAAGATCCGATTCACCGAGCACCAGATCATCGCCGTTCTGAAGTCTGTCGAAGCCGGGCGCACCGTCAAAGATGTGTGCCGCGAAGCCGCTATTTCCGAAGCCAGCTACTACAACTGGAAGGCGAAATATGGCGGGATGGAAGCCGCTGATATCAAAAAAATCAAAGATCTTGAGGACGAGAATCGTCGTCTGAAGCAGATGTTTGCCGATCTGAGTCTGGAATGCCGGGCGCTGAAGGACGTTATTGAAAAAAAGCTCTAAAACCAGCGATAAAGCGGGAGCTTGTCAGCTATCTGACTGCACAATTTTCCATGAGCATCCGCCAGGCATGCAGGACAGTATCGCTGAGCAGGACGGTGTATTTTTATCAGCCCGATACCCGGCGTGATGAACCGGTGATCCTGGCGCTACTCTACCATCGCCCTCAACTCAAGCGCCGGTGATGAAGTTTGGGGAATACTTTAAAAAATACTTTGACCCAGCAGGTTCATATCCTATAAGCGTAGTAAATAGATCAGTAGATGGCTCCGTAATAACTGCAGGGTGTGATACACACTGGCCCGCGTTAATTGCTGATGGCGTAAAACCTGATGCGGTTTTGCTATGCTACGGAATGAATGATTTTTTCACGGCTTCTTTTAATGCCGGTCAAACCGTTACATATTTCAAGTGGAAGATGAAACAACTTATTCAGAAAATTCAGGACTGACCTGCTCCCCGTTGATTAGTACACCCCGATATTAGTAATGTCTTCATAAGCCACATGAGGACATCCCCATGAAGATGCGTTTTTCCGACCAACAGATCATCAGTATTCTCCGCGAGGCTGAAGCCGGGGTATCCGCCCGTGAACTCTGCCGCAAGCACGCCATTTCCGATGCCACGTTTTACACCTGGCGTAAGAAGTATGGTGGTATGGAGGTGCCTGAGGTTAAGCGCTTGAAGTCGCTTGAAGAAGAGAACGCCAGACTCAAGAAGCTGCTTGCCGAAGCCATGCTGGATAAGGAGGCGCTTCAGGTGGCTCTGGGGCGAAAGTACTGACGACAGACCAGAAGCGGGAAGCCGTGGTGTTGATGTGTGATGCGACCGGTCTGTCGCAACGTCGTGCCTGCATACTCACAGGTTTATCCCTGTCGACCTGCCGCTATGAGGCTCAGCGTCCGGCTGCAGATGCACATTTATCAGGGCGCATCACTGAGCTGGCACTGGAGCGCAGGCGTTTTGGCTACCGTCGCATCTGGCAGTTGCTGCGCCGTGAAGGGCTTCATGTTAATCATAAGCGCGTGTACCGGCTTTATCACCTCAGTGGCCTGGGCGTAAAACGCAGAAGACGTCGTAAAGGGCTGGCTACAGAACGTCTGCCGCTGCTCCGTCCGGCGGCGCCCAATCTGACCTGGTCGATGGATTTCGTCATGGACGCATTGGCCACCGGTCGCAGGATCAAGTGCCTTACCTGCGTGGACGACTTCACGAAGGAATGCCTGACGGTCACTGTTGCCTTTGGGATTTCGGGTGTGCAGGTCACGCGTATTCTGGACAGCATTGCGCTGTTTCGCGGCTACCCGGCTACGATAAGAACTGATCAAGGCCCGGAATTTACCTGCCGCGCGCTCGATCAATGGGCCTTTGAGCATGGCGTAGAACTGCGGCTTATCCAGCCCGGCAAGCCTACACAGAACGGATTTATTGAGAGTTTTAACGGACGCTTTCGCGATGAATGCCTGAATGAACATTGGTTCAGTGACGTCAGTCATGCCAGGAAAACCATCAGTGAATGGCGTCAGGATTATAATGAGTGCCGCCCGCACTCCGCGCTGAATTATCAGACGCCGTCTGAATTTGCGGCGGCCTGGAGAAAGGGTAATTCTGAGAGTGAAGGATCCGACATTACTAAGTGAGCGTTGTATCTAATCCTGGGGGCAGGTCACATGCTGTCGCCGTCTGGGTTGCCGCAGCGCTTGACGAGTTAGCTTGCATTTTATCTGCAATCATCGCCATTGCCGCATTTTTCAGGTATTGAATGCCAACTTCCACCAATGCCTGAATAACACTATTGATAATGGATGTTCCTAAGTTTTGGAACGCCTCAGATGCGCTTTGAGTACCATCTATCAATCCTGTTAGTGAGCTGGCTGCTTGACTAGCAAATCCATCAACAGCTGATGCCATTAATTCATTAGTCACGCTCTGGTTGCGATACAACTCCCACATTGCATCCGTACGCTGCTTCTCATAGACGGTATTTGCCGCATTTCGCAGAGCTATACCTTGCTGCTCGGTGAGGGTTTTATTGGTTTCAAATTGCTGAATGAGCGCTAATTTCTTGGCGTTCTCATTTGCCAACTGCTGAACTGGGTCAACAGTGCCAGCGGCCTCGGCTGCAGGTGTTACAACAGAGTTTGCATTGGCCTTGGCGATATCATTCGCATGGTCTTGAGCTAGCTTCAACGACTCCTGGTTGAATTGCTGCTGGTCAACGATCCCCTCGTCAAGCTGGCGTTTTAGCTGCTTGGTTGCATCAGAGTAAGTTTTGTCAGCGTTTCTAACCGGGTCAGCAGCAATAGCGGCGTTGAGGTCTGCCTGTTTTTGCTTAGCATCGAACAGGGCGCCCGCATACTCACCAATGGCTTGTTTCTGAAGTTCGGTAACAGGAAGCACAAGCAGATATGGGAATCGCGCAGGGATGCAGCTCTGAGGAAAGGAAAGCCAGTACCTGAGTACAAAGAGAAGCTGATTTCAGCGGCCACGCGCAGCCAATACCTTTCATTCATTCGCGGATTATTTCGGATCGCCGCCGATGAATGGAAATGGCTAAGCAAGGCACCCGTCATCAAGACGAGAAAGCCAATCTCACGCCGCGTCAAATGGCTGACACGCGAAGAGGCATTAACACTCATCGAATGTATGCCTGACAGCTTCAAACCGATTGTGATCTTCGCGCTGGCCACAGGACTGCGCAGGTCTAACATTTTGGATTTGGAATGGTGCAGATTGATATGCAGAGGAAGGTTGCATGGATACATCCGGAAAACGCCAAGGCGGGCAAGGCTATTGGCGTCGCACTGAATGATACCGCATGCAAAGTCCTGAAAGAGCAGATTGGTCGTCACCACAAGTTCGTGTTTGTTCACAATACAGCATGGCACCGCGCTGATGGAACAAAGACTGCCGAGGTGAGAAAGATGCGCGTTGATGATAACACGGCTTGGAGAACTGGTTTAAAGCGGGCAGGTATTACAGATTTCCGTTTCCACGACCTGAGGCACACTTGGGCAAGTTGGCTGGTTCAGGCTGGAGTGCCACTTTCTGCATTGCAGGAAATGGGAGGTTGGGAATCTATCGAGATGGTACGCAGGTATGCACACCTGTCACCAAATCACCTGACCGAGCACGCACGCAAAATCGATGACGTTATGGCGATTCATGTCACTAATCTGGCACTTTTGGATTTTGATTGTGAAGTGAATAAGGCTTAACTACTTGATTTATAATGGTACGCCCTACAGGGCTCGAACCTGTGACCTACGGCTTAGAAGGCCGTTGCTCTATCCAACTGAGCTAAGGGCGCATTGTTGTCCCGATTCGGGAGCGTTGCGGGTTCGGATTATACGGGCAGACCGGGTTGAGTCAATGGCTTTCGAACTCTCTGCTTAATACCTGAACAATTTGGCGTTCTTCCCGGCCTGGCCTGCCGCACAATGTGGGGCGCTTACCTTATTTCTCTGACTTCAGCGCCGCAGTAATCACGCGTGCCGACGCATGGTAGGCCACGCTTTCGTAGGCAGTCAGTTCCGGTTGCAGGGTCTGCACGATGCCGTACTTGCCGATTACCGCAGGCTGGCCGATATAGACGTTCAGCCCTTCATCCCATGCCGAAACCGGATACACGCTGTGCGCATCGGACAAAATCGCGTCCACCAGACGTGCCGTCGCTGTAGCGATGCCGAAGCTGGTCCAGCCTTTGCCTTGCAGAATTTCCCAGCCGCCGCCGCGTACGGCGTCATTCATTTTCGCCCAGTCGACGTCACGGCTGCCCGCCACCTCGGCGACCGGACGTCCGCCGAGCGTGACGGTGCTCCACGCGACAAACTGGGATTCGCCGTGTTCGCCCATCACGTAGCCGGTGACGCTTTTCGGGTCGATATCAAAAAACTCACCGACGACGCGTTTCATGCGCGCAGTGTCGAGAGACGTGCCGGTGCCGAAGACCTGCGAATGCAGGAAACCGCTGGTCTGCTGAATAATCTGAGTGATGACGTCGCACGGATTGGTGATGTTGACGATAACGCCACCAAAACCGCTGCCGATCACGCGGGGAATGATGTCCCGCACGGCGGCGCGAGTCTCGGCCAGCTCTTCGAGGCGGTCTTCACGGAGTAACGTTTTTGGGCCAACGGCAATCACCAGCACACTGGCGTCGTGCAGCTCGCTGTAATCATTGGTGATTACCTTAACGCGTGAGGCGGTCAGCGACGCCATGTCGCGCAACTCCAGCGCCTGACTGGCGGCTTTCTTTTCGTCTTCATCCAGCAGAACAATCACGTCGCACAAACCCTGTGTAACCAAAGAAAATGCAACATCTGCGCCCACGTGGCCTGCGCCGATAATCCCCACTTTGCGTGTCATTGTTTCCTTTCCTTATGATTTAAAAAGCCCTGTTTCTAAAATAGACACTTTTAAAGAGACTGTCTCAGTGAATCTTCGGGAAAGTTATTCGCATTCAACGCCTGACAGCGCCCGCCGCTTCTGACAAAATAGGCGCATCCCCTGCATTTATTAATTGATGGATTTACTCCCTGATGGCAGCAAAGATTATTGACGGTAAAACGATTGCGCAGCAAGTCAGAAACGAAGTTGCAGCGCGTGTTCAACAACGACTGGCGGAAGGTAAACGCGCCCCTGGCCTGGCCGTGGTGCTGGTGGGTGAAAATCCTGCGTCACAGATTTATGTCGCCAGCAAACGCCGCTCGTGCGAAGAAGTCGGGTTTATCTCCCGCTCGTATGATTTGCCTGCCACCACCACGGAAGGCGAACTGCTCAAACTCATCGACCAGCTAAACAATGACGGCGAAATCGACGGCATTTTGGTACAGCTTCCGCTGCCAGCAGGTATCGATAACATCAAGGTTTTGGAAAGCATTCATCCGGATAAAGACGTCGACGGGTTCCATCCGTATAACGTCGGCCGCCTGTGTCAGCGTGCGCCTACCCTGCGTCCTTGCACACCGCGTGGCATCGTTACCCTGCTCGAACGCTATGGCATTGATACTTTCGGGCTGAATGCCGTGGTGATTGGCGCATCCAATATTGTGGGCCGTCCGATGAGCATGGAGCTGCTGCTGGCCGGTTGTACGACGACCGTGACGCACCGCTTCACCAAAAATCTGCGTCATCACGTCGAAAATGCCGATCTGGTCGTGGTAGCCGTCGGTAAACCAGGCTTTATTCCGGGTGAATGGATTAAACCGGGCGCGATTGTCATTGATGTCGGTATTAACCGTCTGGAAAGTGGTAAAGTTGTCGGCGATGTGGAATATGATGCCGCCGCTGAGCGCGCTTCCTTTATCACACCGGTGCCGGGCGGAGTTGGCCCGATGACGGTCGCGACGCTGATTCAGAATACCTTGCAGGCGTGCGAGGAATATCACGACATCAGCGCCATTAAGTCTTAATTCATTCGTACCAAACAAAGTCAGGAATACATGGAAACTTTTTTTCTCGAAAAGCACCCGCACGTTGAACTCTGCGACCTGCTCAAATTTATGGGCTGGTGTGACAGCGGCGGTAGTGCGAAATCCGTCATTAGCGAAGGCCAGGTAAAGGTCAACGGTAAAGTTGAAACCCGCAGACGCTGCAAAATTGTAGCCGATCAGCAGGTCGAATTTGCCAGCAACACGGTCGTCGTTAAAGCGTCTGCTGAATAATATTCACCGCGCTTTAAGATAGAAAAGAAAATGCCCTGAAAGCGTCATGCTTGCAGGGCATTTTTGTGATGTAAAGAAAGTTACGGATTCTGAGTCACCCACAGCACCGGCCATTCACCGCCACTGCTGTAGCCGTCGCAGGCCGGTTCCGATGCGAACGCCGCCAGCCTGAACGCTTTACCGTCAAACACCCAGCGCGAAGATACGCCGCAGTCGCCAATCCCGCGCCCTTTATCGTATGTCGACAGCATGCCGGTTTTTGGATCGAAATCTGCGTTAATCAGCTCGGGTGACTGTTCGTCGTCGCCCAGCCTGAACGGCATATTGAGTGTCAGGTTCTCCATTTTGTAAGGAGCCTGTCGTGACACCATGAACCCTAATGCGAACAGGTTGTAGGCCCCCATATCGCAGTTAACGGTCATCAGCGCTTTATCATTGCTGAGGGCGAAAATATGCACTTCGCGTTCGGAAGGATCGAGGCTGCAATCGTTGTTCTCGATGGTGGTCGCGGCATTTTGCGTGATGGCGGAGATCTCCGTCTCGGAGAGCGCGTGCGGTTCGCTAAAACGCGGCAGCACCAGCGCTGCCGGGGCTGGCGGCACGGTGCTCACCGGCTTATTGCCGCGGTTCGCCCAGGCGGTTTTAGTGCCGACGCGGCCCTGCCGATCGTCAATGACCAGCAAAGCGGCTTTCAGGCCTTTGAGCGAAATCATTGGCCTGACCGGTTGTGCGGGATCGGCTTTGCCAGCCAGCTGAATGCTGCTGCCTTCGCGAATTTCGGCGATAAAGTCGTTGACCACCAGACGGTTACTGGTGGAAAGGCGTTTTTTACTGACATCCCATTCGCGGTGATTAAAACTCAGCGTTTTACCGTTCATCTGTAACCGGTTAGCGATGGGCGCGTCGGTGCTCTGCTCATCGCTGTTGCGCTGGTAATCAATACTGATTGTCGATTTGCCTTCCGGCCCGGCTTCGCGGGTGAGCTTCATCACCAGCTCCTGTCCGTCCTGGCTGTTGCGCGCGGTACAGTGATTGAGGTTGTCGCAACTTACCTGCCAGTCGTTATACATGGCCTGCATCGGTTCGGCCTGCGTGCGAAAAGTCAGCATTGCGGCCAGCAGGCATAAAGGGGCGGTTATCCATCTGCTCATTATGAGGTTCAGCTCTTCTCGAAGTTATCTTTTTGATAATAGCGTAACCTCTGCGGGGAGACTGCTAACAAAGCAGCATTTTTTTATTCGATTTTAGAAAGAGATACCTTGCCAGACTGGTTTTTGAGTCACGAAAAATTTTTAACATTAACCAAATCACGTCATGGTGGCGTAACAAAACTTTCAGTACACTGGCTTTCGCACGCCGTTGCCTATAACAAAAAATAATGGCGTAAAGGATGATGTTCATTTCTCCGGGAGAAACAGATGAAGTTGTGGATTTGGTTGATAGCCCTGCTGGCCCTGCCTGCGCTGGCGGAAGAGCCGCCGGTGGTCTACTCCGGCACGCTGGGTAAAACCGCTATTGTCGTCGAGCTGGATTTAAATAAACCTGATGAAGTCACGGGTCGCTACTTTTATCAGAAATACCGTCTGGATCTGCCGTTAAACGGCGCACTCGATGGTCAGGAACTCAAACTTCAGGAAGGGCTGGATGATTTTGACGACACGCCGCGCCCTGAGCTTTCACTGACCAAAGACGAAAAAGGTGGCTGGCAAGGGAGCTGGACCAATCCGCAGGGCAAAACGCTGCCGGTGAAACTTCAACCGGCGCAAATCCCCGCCTCACCGGCGGATGATGCCTGGCTGACCACCCTCGCCCACACCGAGCCTTATGAGTTTTTACGCCTTTCCGGGTTGCAGCTGACCGCCGGTAAAAGCGAAAACTTCATGGGCTATCAGTTGCAATGGTGGACTGAGCCGAAATCCAAAATCACGCTGTTTGAAATTGCCTCCGGTTATCCGGAACCAGCGCTGCACGCGATCAACCAAAAGCTGCGCGCCCGCCTGTGGCAGGAAGTCAGCGGCTGGCATGCCTGTATGCTTGGCGCCAGCCGGTTCGGCAAAGGGGAATATATGCAGACCGTGACGCCGAAATTCCTGAGCAATGACGTGGTCAGTATCAGCATTTTTACATCCTACGACTGCGGCGGTGCGCATCCTGATTTCGGCGAAGCGCCGGTGAATATGAATGCGAAAACGGCTGAATCGCTGACGCTGGAAGATGTGGTCTGGGTCGGCGAAGGTACGCCGTTCCATTATCTCAATGCCGAAGACGGCGTCTCTACCGGCAAAAATGATGTGGATTTTGATACGTTCGCCGAGTACCGCGACAAGAAATGGGCACCGTGGCTGGTGAAACAGCTGACCGAAGCCTATCCGCAGGAAATGAAGAAACCGACCGAAGAGAGTGATGACGATTGTGATTACTCTCAGCCGGAGATCTGGCAGTTCCCGGCATGGTATTTCACGCCAAAGGGGCTGTATTTTGATCCGTCATTCGCCCGGGTTCAGCGTTCGTGTGAAGGGCCGGAGTGGTCGGTTCTGCCCTGGTCAGCCATCAAAAGTCATGCTGTCAGCACGCCGGTTGCAGCGGCTCAGTAAACGTTAATCCAGCTCAAAACACCAAAGGCACCCGCGGGTGCCTTTTTCATTCATCACATTGCCGTTTCAAAACGGTTACGCCATCCAGCCCTGAATTTGCGCATACTGCAACAGCATGATGGTTTTGCCGTCTTTGATGCGGCCATCTTTGATCATCTCAAGCGCCTCGGCGAACGGCACTTCCAGAACATCAATATCTTCGTCCTCTACCCCGCCGCCGGCGTTCTGACGCTGCGACTCATCGTACTGCGCCGCGAAGAAGTGAACGATCTCAGTGACGCTGCCCGGTGACATGTAAGCCTCAAACAGCTTATCGACTTTACCCACCGCAAAACCGGTCTCTTCGATTGCCTCTTTGCGGATGCAGTCTTCCGGCGAATCGTTATCCAGCAGACCGGCGCAGGTTTCCAGCAGCATGCCGGTGGCATTGCCGTTGACATAGGTCGGCATACGGAACTGTTTGATCAGCAGGACGGTTTTTTTGATTTTGCTGTAGAGCAGGATCGTCGCGCCGTTGCCCCGGTCATACACTTCGCGTGTTTGCGGCTGGCGTTCGCCATTGCGCTTGATTAAATCGTAAGAGAATTTACGCAGAACGTACCAGTTGTCGGACAACAGCTCGCTTTGGACGTTTTCGATCTTTGATGACTTGTCAGATAAACAATCGTCTTGAGATGACATTCAATGCCCCCGCTCAGAAGTAGTGAGAGAAGCCCGTCATCTTAGCCGGATTATTCTCCCCCTGCTATCCTCATCCTTGCGAAATCGCCTCAAGAAGTTGTTCACGATGGCGTGTAATCCACTGCCTGTCGAGCGGCCCCCAGCTGGAAAGCTGATAGTAGCCGTCATTGTTGCGGATACCCTGCTGCACAAAATCGAGTTCGACGCCCATGCCCGGCAGCGCTTTAAGCACGTCCTGTAAGGTCCGGCGTGGCCAGCCGGTGATTTCCATCAACTTCGGCACATTAGGTTTTTGTTCATTTTCCAGCAACCAGCAAAGATACAGACGGCGGGCAAACACCGAATTCAAATTCATCAAACGTACTCCGGTCGTGTTATTTGGAAAGGATCACACCAAGCGTAGAAGATTTTAAGCAACATAACCCCGTGTCAGGAGTGGGTTTTTTACATTATCTCCTTTATTTCTCCACGTTTTATTCAATGTGAGCAGGTAAAGTGCTTGGACGTAGAACTACACTCTAACACTCGCTCCGTCCTCTTTGGACAGTACTGCCGCTGGGAAACGCTTCTCAGTGGATTTTTTTGTCAGATTACTGACGTTCTGTTTGTTTGCTGATGTTCTTCACTCCCGCCTGAGTGATAACGAGGTTCTTGACGCATGGCCAATTTTTTCATCGATCGCCCGATTTTTGCCTGGGTTTTAGCGATCATCCTTTCCTTATCCGGCGCACTGGCTATTTACTTTTTGCCGGTCGAACAATATCCCGATCTGGCTCCGCCCAATGTCCGTATCTCTGCGACTTACCCCGGTGCATCAGCACAAACTTTAGAAAATACCGTCACGCAGATTATCGAGCAGAACATGACCGGCCTCGACAATCTGATGTACATGTCTTCGCAAAGCAGTAACGATGGCAAATCACAAATCACCCTGAGCTTTACCGCCGGGACAGACCCGAACGAAGCGCTGCAACAGGTACAGAATCAGCTGCAACAGGCGCTGAAGCGTTTGCCGCAGGATGTTCAAACTCAGGGCGTAACGGTGTCCAAAACCGGTGATACCAACCTGATGATGGTGGCGTTCGTCTCCACCGACGGCAGTATGGATAAGCAAGATATCGCCGACTATGTGGCCTCAAACATTCAGGATCCGCTGAGCCGCGTGGACGGCGTCGGCAGCATCGATGCCTATGGTTCACAATACGCGATGCGCATCTGGCTCGATCCGGACAAGCTGAATAACTATCAGCTGACCACTGCCGACGTAGTAGCGGCCATCAAAGCTCAGAACAGTCAGGTGGCGGTGGGCCAGCTCGGCGGTGCGCCTTCAGTGGATTTTCAGGCACTGAACGCCACCATCAACGCCCAGTCCCAGCTACAAACGCCGGAGCAGTTCCGCCAGATCACGCTGAAAGTGAATCAGGATGGTTCGCAGGTGAAACTCGGCGACGTGTCCGAAATTGGTCTGGGTGCGGAAAACTACAGTCTGCTCAGCCGTTACAACGGTCAGGCGGCATCCGGTATGGGCGTGAAACTGGCGTCAGGTGCCAATGAACTGCAAACCGATAAAGCCGTGCGCGCGCGTCTTGAGGAACTTTCTCACTACTTCCCCCACGGCCTGAAAGCGGAAGTCGCTTATGAAACTACACCGTTCGTTAAAGCGGCAATCACCGACGTGGTGAAAACGCTGTTTGAAGCGATCGTGCTGGTGTTCTTAGTGATGTACCTGTTCCTGCAAAATTTCCGCGCGACGCTGATCCCGACTATCGCAGTGCCAGTGGTGCTGCTCGGGACCTTCGCCGTGCTGCATCAGTTCGGCTACAGCATCAACACGTTAACCATGTTTGCCATGGTGTTGGCGATCGGGCTGCTGGTGGATGATGCCATTGTAGTGGTGGAGAACGTCGAGCGCGTGATGAGCGAGGAAGGGCTCAGCCCCAGAGACGCCACACGTAAATCGATGGGGCAAATTCAGAGTGCGCTGGTGGGGATCACCATGGTGTTGTCGGCAGTCTTTGTGCCGATGGCCTTCTTCGGCGGTACCACCGGCGCGATTTACCGTCAGTTCTCGATAACTATCGTCTCAGCCATGGTGCTTTCAGTGTTCGTCGCACTGACGCTGACCCCGGCGTTATGCTCCACCATTCTCAAACCTATTGCACAGGGCCATCATCACGGCAAACGCGGGTTCTTTGGCTGGTTCAACCGCATGTTTGACCGCAACGCCCGTCGCTACGAAAACGGCGTGGCGGGTATCCTGAGAAACAGTGTGCGCTGGATGCTCGGTTATGCGCTGCTGGTCGCAGCGCTGGCGTTCATGTTTATCAAATTACCGACCTCATTCCTGCCGCTGGAAGACCGCGGCGTGTTTACCGTTCAGATCCAGTTGCCGCCGGGTTCAACGTTGCAGCAGACGCAGAAAGTGGTCGAGAAAGTCGAAAAATACTTTCTTAATACCGACAAGAAAGATGTGCTGTCGGTGTTCTCCACCATCGGTGCAGGGCCTGGCGGAAACGGGCAGAACGTGGCGCGTATGTTCGTACGTCTGACCCCTTGGGATGACCGCACCGGCGCGGGCGACTCCTCGTTCGCCCTGATTGAGCAGGCCACTAAAGAGTTTAATAAGATTACCGAAGCCCGCGTGATCGCCAGCAGCCCGCCGGCCATCAACGGCCTTGGCAGTGCCACCGGTTTTGATATGGAATTGCAGGATCACGCAGGGCTGGGCCACGCCGCGCTGATGTCTGCCCGCGATCAGCTGCTGGAGATGACCGCCAAAGACAGCAGTCTGACCCGTGTGCGTCACAACGGGCTGGATGACAGCCCGCAGTTGCAAATCGACATCGATCAGGTCAAAGCACAAGCGCTGGGCGTGGCTGTCTCTGATATCAACAGCACGCTGAGCACTGCGTGGGGGTCTTCCTATGTCAATGACTTCGTCGATCGCGGCCGCGTTAAAAAAGTGTACGTTCAGGCCGGGGCGAAATTCCGCATGTTGCCGGATGATATTAACCGCTGGTATGTCCGAAACTCTGCCGGAACCATGGTGCCGTTCTCCGCATTCGCCACGTCGTACTGGCTGACCGGATCGCCGCGTCTGGAGCGTTACAACGGCTACTCGGCACTGGAAATTGTCGGTGAACCGGCCGAGGGCGTCAGCAGCGGTACGGCAATGGACAATATGGAAAAACTGGTGGCGAAGCTGCCGGTGGGGATTGGCCTCGAATGGACCGGTCTGTCATATCAGGAACGTTTGTCCGGTTCGCAGGCTCCGGCGCTGTATGCAATTTCCCTGCTGGTGGTGTTCCTGTGTCTGGCGGCGTTGTATGAGAGCTGGTCGATTCCGTTCTCCGTCATGCTGGTGGTGCCGCTCGGCGTGCTCGGTGCAGTGATCGCCACATGGATGCGCGGGCTGGAAAACGACGTGTATTTCCAGGTCGGGATGCTGACCATCATCGGGCTGTCGGCGAAGAACGCCATTCTGATCGTCGAATTTGCCAATGATCTGAACGTCAGAGGTAAGGAGTTGCTGGCGGCTACGCTGGAGGCCTCGAGAATGCGCCTCCGCCCTATCCTGATGACCTCGCTGGCGTTTATCTTCGGCGTGTTACCGATGGCGACCAGCACCGGCGCAGGTTCCGGCAGCCAGCATGCAGTGGGAACCGGCGTTATCGGCGGGATGATTTCTGCAACTGTGCTTGCCGTCTTCTTCGTACCGCTGTTCTTCGTGCTGATCCGCCGCCGTTTTCCGGGAAAATCCGGTGAACCGCTGATTGCCGACATCGTAGAAACAGCACCCGCCGACGCGAAATAACGGCGAAAAAAGCCCACAAAAAAGGCGTTAATGTGAATTAACGCCTTTTTTATTAGTGATTTACTGGTGTAAGAATCGTCGCTAAATCGGACGTAATGGTCTTCCTGAACAAACGTTTTTATAATGACGTGCTGACACTACGAATAAATCTGTCTTGCTTTAAGGGCCTGAGTTTTACAGCAATTACGCGTTCAACATACGGTCGATAAAGTCTTTCCAGTTACCTAATTCTTGCTCTAACATTTGACTCCCCTTTATTGGACGCGGGCATTATACGTCTGTTTTTTGTACAAACCAAACTTCTCGCATGTTTCTTTAATCACGATCACATTCCCGCCCCGTCTGGATCCTGCCTGCGTTTTGCCTCATTATGTGCCCTATCCTCGCGCCAGCATTCTGTGCTGGTGAAAAGTTCATAATTACTGACAGGTTACGTTTTTCTATGGCAACGACTTCAGCTTCAGCCTCATTTATTCTCTATGGCATCAAAAATTGCGATACCGTCAAAAAAGCCCGTCGCTGGCTGGAAGAAAACGCGGTCAGTTATCAGTTTCATGATTATCGTGTGGAGGGGCTGGACGACGCGCTGTTGCAAAAGCTGATCGACAAACAGGGCTGGGAAGCAATGCTGAACACCCGTGGCACCACCTGGCGCAAACTTGATGACGCCACCCGCACCGCCTGCGATAACGAAACCAGCGCCAAAGAAGTGATGCTTGAACATCCGGCCGTCATCAAACGCCCGTTTTTGCTGGCCGCCGATGGCCAGTCTCTGCTGGGATTCAAACCAGAGAGCTATCAGCAATTCCTCGCGGAGGTGAAATAACATGAGCTGCCCCGTTGTCGATCTCGCCCAACAGTTAATTCGCCGCCCGTCCCTGAGCCCGGACGACGCTGGCTGTCAGGACATCATGATTGCCCGCCTGCGCGCGGTGGGTTTTCATATCGAACTGATGCCTTTTGGCGATACCCTGAATTTTTGGGCCACGCGCGGTGAAGGTAAAACGTTGGCGTTTGCCGGCCATACCGACGTGGTGCCAACCGGCGATCATAAGCTGTGGGTTACCGGTCCGTTCGAGCCAACGTTGCGCGACGGGATGCTTTATGGTCGTGGTGCGGCGGATATGAAGGGTTCGCTGGCGGCGATGGTCGTCGCTGCCGAACGTTTCGTGGCTGCCAATCCTCATCATAAAGGCCGTCTGGCGTTTCTCATCACCTCCGACGAAGAAGCCAGCGCGGTTAACGGCACGGTAAAAGTGGTCAATGCGCTGATGGAGCGCAACGAACGTCTGGATTATTGCCTGGTCGGCGAGCCTTCAAGCACCTCACGCGTCGGCGACATCGTAAAGAATGGCCGTCGCGGCTCAATGACCGCCAATCTGCACATTCACGGGGTTCAGGGCCACGTCGCCTATCCGCATCTGGCCGATAATCCGGTGCACCGCGCGATGCCTGCACTGAACGAACTTGTGGCTACCGTCTGGGATAATGGCAATGAATTCTTCCCGCCGACCAGCATGCAAATCGCCAATATCAACGCCGGCACCGGCAGTAATAACGTCATTCCCGGCGAGCTGTACGTGCAATTTAACTTCCGCTTCAGCACCGAACTGACCGATGACATCATCAAACAGCGTGTGGCGGAGTTACTTGATCGTCACAATCTGCAATACACGCTGAACTGGGTGGTCTCCGGCCAGCCGTTCCTGACCTCGCGCGGCGAGCTGGTGGATGCGGTGGTCAACGCAGTCCGCCATTACAGTGAAATGACGCCAGAGCTGCAAACCACCGGCGGCACCTCCGACGGGCGCTTTATCGCGCTGATGGGCGCACAGGTGGTCGAACTGGGGCCGGTCAACGCCACCATCCACAAAATCAACGAGTGCGTACATGCCGCCGATCTTCAGGTGCTTAGTCGCATGTATCAGCGCATCATGGAACAGTTAGTCGCATGATCACCAACGAGATGCTGACCGGGCGCTCAACCGCGCATCTGGTCACATTGGGCGACGGGCCGCACCGTCTGCAAAAGCAGGCGGCGGAAGCGTTCGCCAGGATGCAGCAGGCAGCCCGTGAAGCCGGGTTTGATTTAAAGCCTGCCAGCACTTTTCGTGATTTTGAGCGCCAGCAGGCTATCTGGAATGGCAAATTTCGCGGCGAGCGACCAGTATTAGATAAAGACAGTCAGCCGGTGGATATCAGCGAGTATTCTGATGCCGAACGCTGCGGGCTTATCCTGCGCTGGTCGGCGCTTCCGGGCGCCAGCCGTCACCACTGGGGCAGTGATCTGGATGTGTATGATCCGCACCTGCTGCCCGAAGGAAAGACGTTACAGCTGGAGCCGTGGGAATATGAGCCAGGCGGGTATTTTTATCCACTGAACTGTTGGATGTCGGACCATATGGCGGAGTTTGGTTTTTTCCGACCGTATGCCGAAGACCGTGGCGGCGTTGCCATTGAACCCTGGCATCTGAGTTATCGCCCACTGGCCGCATTGTGCGCAGCGCAACTAACGCCGGACGTACTTATCAGTGCATGGCAAGGACAAGATTTAGCGGGCTGCGACTGGATAATCAGCGAGATCGCGACTATCTTCCCAAGATTCATCGCCCTACCTACATAACAATTTAAGGAGCACGCCATGGAGTGGATTAAAGATTACTGGTGGATCATTCTGATCATTCTGTTCGGGATGTTGATCAGCGGCATTAAAGAACTGCGACGCGTTGATGTGAAAAAGTACCTCAACGACAAACCTGAAATCCCGCCTCATCGCGATAATAATGCAGAGTGGGATAAAGACGATGACTGGCCGAAGAAGAAGTAAGGCCGGTAAAAATGAAGGCAGCCGGGATGGCTGCCTTTTTTGATGGCGATGACCAGATCACTGTGGCCGGTCGTTTTGCAAATGCGAGATGGCGGTATTGATCATCTGCGAGTCCAGCCCGTGCGCCATGCCCGCCTGAATGTTCAGGGTACAAATGCTGCCTAAAGATTTCAGTCGCTCAGCGGCAGTTTTAGACTGGAACGGGTTGATCACCGGATCCTGCTCACCGTGAATAAAGTGCACCACGGTACCTGCGGCAATCGGTTTTTCCGGCAAATTGGCGAAACGCCCGCTGAACGCGACGATGCGCGATGCCAGATGCTCTTCCACTTTGGTAGATTCCAGCGCCATGATAGTCCCCTGCGAGAAACCAATCAGCGTGGTGTGTTCCGGCGACACGCCGGTTTTCTGCTGCCAGTCACGCACAATCTGAATAAACAGCGGCATCGCGGCATCAATGCGCGGCTGACGATTTTTCTCGGTCACACCCTGCACGGAAAACCACTGGAAGCCGCGGCCAAAATCACAAATATCCGGGCTGCCGATGCTCACCACCTGCGCCTGCGGAAAGGGCACCGCGAAAAACTTGCCAATTTCGCCCATGGAAATCGGGTTATCGCCCACGCCGTGAAATAATAAAATCAGCTGTTTTGCACGCTCTTGCGGCTGCTGGACAATAATCTGTTCTGAGCTCATGGTTCTCTCCTGTTTTAGGCTAATTCCGCCACTATACGCCCCCTGCCGGACAGTGAAACCGGGATTTATTGAACGTGTCTTTCCATTTTTTGCAATGACTCCGCGCGGCTAAATCCCTTGCCTCCAGTGTTCACACGATGCGGGATCCAGTTCCGCCATCGCCTGCTGCGTCTCTTGTCGCCAGCGCTGAACGAGCGCTTTTCTCCCCGATATCCCCTCCGCCTGCACAACTTCCGCCGCATTTTTCCCTTGCTGCAGGTGCGCACGCAGCGCCGTAAGTGGCAGCTGACTGTTGATCAGCAGGCGGTTAAGCGCCGGCTGACTGCTTTCCAGCGGCCGGTGCGCGAAGGCGAAGCCGGCCAGCTCGCGCCAGTCAGCCTCAGTGAGCGCTGTCTCTGCGGCAAATGGAAGCGGCAAAGTAACGTCTATCAGCGGTGCCAGCCAGCGCCAGTCACGATGAAGCTGTTGTTCAGCCGCCTGCGCCAGCGCCTGCCCTCCCGGGCTCAGCGGTAATATCGCCATCACGGCATAACATCCGCTGCTGGCCTCTTTTTGTGTGCTGATACGCGCAAGGCGAAAACCCGCCTGCTGCCACAGCGCCGTCAGCTCATCGGTGTAACCAAAACTCACCGACATGAAATCCAAACCTTGCTCAGTTGCGCGCTGTTTTTGTTCCGCCAGCAACGCACGGGCGATGCCCTGACGCCTGAATGCCGGATGCACCGCTATACGGCTGACGCGCCGCGACCGCAATATTGCAGCCTGCACCAATCCGGCGTGGGCCGCGAGTGACTGCGCCACCAGATTGCCGCGCGGACGTCGTCTTCCAGCCCAGACGTCATGCGCAAGCGCCGGGCTCAGCGAACCTTCTTCCACCAGCCACAGCGCGCCGGTTAAGGTTTCGTCCTGTCGGGCAGCGCTGAAGGTCATGCCCGGTGCATCCAGCAAACGACGTAAATCCAGCGGCGACGTGCGGTAATGCGCACTGGTCAGCAGGCCATAGAAATCCTGTAACAGGGCGGGTTCGCTCAGCCAGTCTTCAGCATCGGGGGAGAAAATAGCAGAGGGTTCGCCTGTGTTTTTACCCTCTGTCAGAGGTTCGTCGAACAGCAATGCCTGGCTTATCAGGGGTTCGAGTAAATCCTGTTCCGACCAGCGAATGGGCGCGGTCAGCCGCAGATCGTGCCAATGCGGCAGCGAAGCGCAAAACTTCAGCAGGAATCCACGCCCGGTGCCTTCATAACCCTGCACCGTGGTAGTCAGTAATATGCGCGGAAAAGCCGCCACCAGCTCCGTCAGCATCGGGGCGGGAATAGCAGCAGCTTCATCGATAATCAGCCAGTCGGCATCATCTACCGTGGCTTCACGGCATCGCGCCAGCAGGGCATCGGGGGCGATAAACCGGGTGGATTCAGACGCATGAATGAGGATCTGACTCACAGCACCTTTGCCCGGCGCCGTTACCCGGCAGGTACCCGACCACTGTGCGGCCAGCATTCCCGCAAGACGCGACTTGCCGCGTCCGCGTGGCGCAGTCAGTACCCACACACCGGATTTGGCCTCCATCAGCCGCTGTAAAATCTGTTGCTGCTCAGGCGTCGGCTGGCCGTCGGGCGGCAGCCAGTCATGCGCAGGCGGTAAAGGGGAAAGTAAAAAAGGATGATGTTGCCTGCACAGCGCGACGTGCGGCGTGCTTTCCAGTAATGCCTGAAAACGGCGGATAAAACGCGGCGTGGGGATCGCCTGTGGTTGTTCGCTCCAGCGCAGGCTGTCGGCGTCGGGCAACTGCGACCAGCGACACCAGTCTGGCACCAGCAAAATCAGCCAGCTTCCGGCCTTAAGTGTTCCGGAAAACGCCGCCAGCGCGTCCACGTTCAACCCGGCGCGGGCATCAAAAATGCCGTGCAAAATATCCTGGCCGAGCAGCGAATGCGCCGCAGACGGTGAGCAGGCGCTCACTGCCACGGGCGGCGAATCACTGATCCACAACCAGTCTCCGGCGTTATGGCCCGAAAATTCCAGAGCCTGCGCCATGCACCAGTCCGCTTCACCGCTGAACACCAGCACCCGCCGCACGCCCTGGCGCAGCATCTGTTGTTGTAACGATGTGGCCGATACGGCAGTCATCTCAGGTTTTCCCGACCAGCATGGAGAGCAGTCCGGCGGCGATAAGCGGCCCGACCGGCACGCCTTTAAACAGCGCGACGCCAAGCACCGTGCCAACCAGCAAACCAGCGACCAGATGCGGCTGCGTACCCATCAACGTCAGCCCGCGTCCGCCGAGCCACGATACCAGCACGCCGACC
Organism: Rahnella inusitata; assembly: GCF_965118895.1. GTDB lineage: Bacteria > Pseudomonadota > Gammaproteobacteria > Enterobacterales > Enterobacteriaceae > Rahnella > Rahnella inusitata_A. The sequence continues at coordinate 285,444 of NZ_CBCPJJ010000002.1, read as the reverse complement.
AAAATGGCGGCGATGGATTTCCAGTGGAAAAATGAATGCACGACAGTGCTGGCGCTGATTTTTCCACTGGCTATCGGGGCCATCACTCCGATGGTCAGAATAATAATGCCGATGGTCAGGCCATATTTTTCAATCCACGGGAAGAAGGTATTGAGCGGCGTGATGCGCACCGTCAGCAGGAAAAACATCGCGATAGTCACTGCGCTGTTGTGGCTGATGATGCCCAGTCCGGCGAAGACCAGTAAGATCAAAAGGGTTGGATCGAGAAAAGCCATAGCGTTCCCTGCGTTTCCTGTCAGAAAGGCAGAAAGGCTCCGCAGAGCCTTTCTGTATCGGTCGTTGATTATTGAACAGTTTTTGCAGGCAGACCAGAACTGAATGGTCGCGACGCCGCGAAATCAGCGGCTGGCGAAGGTATTGCACTGATCCGGATTACCGGTATCGAAACCACGTTTGAACCAGTCATAACGCTGCTGTGACGTGCCGTGCGTAAAGCTGTCCGGCACCACGCGCCCCTGACTTTGCTGTTGCAGACGGTCATCGCCGATTGCCTGCGCAGCGTTCAGCGCTTCTTTCAGATCGCCCTCTTCAAGAACATTTTGCTCCTGCATCGAATGCCCCCAGACACCGGCGTAGCAGTCGGCCTGCAATTCCATTTTCACCGACAGCTGATTCACCACCGCCTGCGACGCCCCCTGCTGCATCTGTCGCACCTTGCGCTCAATGCCCAGCAGATTCTGCACGTGATGGCCCACTTCGTGGGCGACGACGTAACCCTGTGCAAAATCACCGCCCGCGCCCAATTTGTTCTGCAATTCCTGATAGAAAGAGAGATCGATATACACTGTGCTGTCCGCCGGGCAATAGAACGGCCCCATGACCGACTGTCCGGTGCCGCATCCGGTGCGGGTCGCGCCACGATACATCACCAGTTTCGGTTCGCGATACGTCATCCCCTGTTTCTGGAAAATCTCTTTCCACGTATCTTCCGTCGAAGCGAGGATGACGGAAGTGAATTTCGCCTGCTCATCATCTTTCGGGCTGATGGATTGGGATTGCGTCTGATGCTGTGCATTGCCGGACTGTCCGCCGTCAATCAGCGGAGAAAGGTCGATGCCGTAATACCCGGCGACCAGCACGACGATGATAATCACAATGCCGCTTTTGCCGCGCAGAGGGATGCGCATACCGCCGCCGCCCAGACCACCGCTGCTGGATCCCTGTCCGCGTCTGTCTTCTACATTGTCGCTTTCGCGACGCCCTTGCCAACGCATACTCCACCTCCAGACTGTTTTTATAAAGACTAGCCAGCGCGCGCGGTTAATACCATCCGCGCAGGGACGTAATTTTAGGTCAGAAGGAATTAAATGAAATAAAACAGGGCGAAAAAGAGAAAATTAAATTCGGGATAAAAAATCGGGTGGCGAAACTACCACCCGTTCTGGCATAAGCCCGCGACGGAAACGATTGCGCGTCCGGGCTAAAAACTAAGCGTTGCTTAGTCCAGTTTTACGCCGATACGATGAGCGACTTCTTCGTAAGCTTCGATCAGGCCACCCAGACTCTGGCGGTAGCGATCTTTATCCATCTTGTTCAGCGTCTCTTTGTCCCACAGGCGGCTGCCGTCTGGTGAGAATTCATCACCCAGCACCACTTCACCGTTGAACAGCCCGAACTCAAGCTTGAAATCAACCAGGATCAGACCGGCGTCGTCAAACAGCTTGGTCAGCACGTCGTTAGCTTTGTAGCTCAGCTCTTTCATGCGCGCCAGATGCTCTTCGTTCACCCAACCGAAAGTTTTGCAGTAAGACTCGTTGATCATCGGATCGTGCATCGCATCGTTTTTCAGGAACAGATCGAACAACGGCGGATTCAGAACCAGACCTTCTTCAATGCCCAGACGTTTTACCAGCGATCCGGCAGCACGGTTACGGATAACGCATTCAACCGGGACCATATCCAGTTTTTTCACCAGCACTTCATTGTCAGACAGCAGGCGTTCCATTTGGGTAGGAATCCCGGCTTCTTCCAGCTTAGCCATGATGAAATGGTTAAATTTATTGTTAACCATACCTTTACGGTCGAACTGCTCAATACGCTGACCATCCAGTGCTGACGTATCGTTACGGAATTCCAGCACCAGCAGGTCCGGGTTTTCAGTGGTGTAGACGGTTTTCGCCTTGCCGCGATACAACTCAGCTAACTTTTGCATCTTTACTTACTCCAGTGGAAAAAACAGATGTAAAAAGGGGCCGGAGCCCCTTGGTATTATTTTGCACTACTCTGGCTAAATGCGGCCTGCATGACCGCCACCATCGCGTCGTTCTGCGACTGGCTGAGAGCATGTCCTTTCGGATCAAGGAACTGCAAGCTACTGCGGTTGTCGAGGTCGCCAACCTGAAGTTTGTAATCACCGGAAGTGAGGCCCGGATCTTTCGCACCCAGTGTCTGCCACGCATCGTCATTCAACGGTTTGTAGGTGACGGACAATGTCCCCTGCGGACGGCTGCTGTCGGTCACTTTCATGCCGGCTTTCGCCAGTGCATTCGGTAAGCGATCCCACACGACGCCGTAGCTGGAACGCACGATAAGTACCGGCAGACCGGTATCATCCGCGCCGCTCTGCACGTCGATTTCGCCAACGCGACGGTTATCGAGACGGGCTTGCGTATCCTGCTGCACTTTATCCAGGCTAGAGGTGATGGAGTTCATCATCTGGCTGTTATAACGCTGGATTTCAGCTGATGCGGTCACCGCTTTATCCTGCTGTTTCAGTTCAAGCGTTTTCACAGTCAGCGCTAACTGGTAGCTCTGCTGTTTCACGCTAATCTGGTAACGGCCCTGATACTGGAAGTCTTCATCTGCACGATTCCAGTCGACGAAATCGGTGGTCAGCGTCTGGTTAGCGTCATCGCGGTTTGCAATTTTGTAATTATTTTGCTGAACGGCTTTCACCACGCTGTTCCACAAATCGCGGTTTTGCGCGGTGTTTTCCAGCAATACGGTACTGCTGTCACCGGAGAACTGCGTTTGTGAACCGTTCAGCAAGGCCAGTGGCTGCATTGGTGGACGGATATCGAGCTGTTTGCCCACCGCGCCCTGCATTGCGCCCTGACGGATTTCGTAAGTGCCATTCTGCACAGGCAGAATCATGCCCGCCGGCGCTTTCAGCTCGCTAAGAGCAGGGGCATCGAGGTAGGACTCATCACCGCTGACCTGACGCTTGTAGCGCTGGTCGCTGGAGCAGGCCGCCAGCAGCATAATCAGGGAAACCCCGACCACTTTGGCTACGGCTGTTTTCTGCAAACGGGTCATCTGGAAACTATTCTTGTCAAATAAAGAGGCCATCAAATCTTCCTAAGAGTTACAGCAAACCGGCGCTTTTTAATGCTTGTTCCACGACCGGACGGGCAGCATCTGTTAACGGCGTCATAGGCAGACGCAGAGTATCGGTTGCCATCAATCCCAGTGCCTTACAGGCCCATTTCACCGGGATTGGGTTTGCTTCTACAAACAAATGCTGATGCAACGGCATCAGGCGCTGATTCAGGCGACGTGCTTCGGCGAAATTGCCACTGGCCGCCAGTTCACAAAGTTGGGCCATTTCACGGGCAGCCACGTTGGCTGTGACGGAAATGACGCCTTTGCCACCAAGTTGCATAAAGTCCAGACCGCTGGCGTCATCGCCACTCAGCAGAATGAAATCTTCATCATCAACCAGCACTTGGATCTGACTAACACGACTTAAGTTCCCTGTTGCTTCTTTAACAGCAACAATATTCTTTAATTTAGCTAAACGCGCGATGGTCGGCGGCAACATATCGCAGCCGGTACGTGAAGGCACGTTGTAGAGAATTTGCGGCAGCGAGGTGTTTTCAGCGATGGCTTTGAAGTGCTGATACAGGCCTTCCTGCGTCGGACGGTTGTAATACGGTGTGACTGTCAGACAGCCCACAACACCACTCTTTTCAAAACGTTGCGTCAGAGAAATCGCTTCGGCGGTGGCATTAGCACCGGTGCCTGCGATAATAGGGATGCGCCCATCGGCCAGTTCCAGCGTTTGCATGACCACGTCACCGTGTTCGTCATGGCTAAGCGTAGCCGACTCGCCTGTCGTGCCAACGGAAACGATCGCCGCAGTACCACTGGACACATGATAATCAATCAGTTTTTTCAGACTCGCGCGATCGACAGCACCTTTGGTGTCCATCGGCGTAACCAGTGCAACAATACTTCCCGTAAACATTGACCTTCCCCTCCACAAACAGGTCACTCATGGTACTTTTGACACCACTGCAAAAGCAAGCAATCAACGTGTTGTAAGCGCTTGTCCGACGGTTTTTTTTATGTTTACCTTGGGAATACTCCCAAGCACGACAGGAACAGCCATTTTGCCGCAGCCACAACAACATTATCTGGTTATCACCGCCTTAGGTGCCGATCGCTCTGGTATCGTCAATACCATTACCCGCCAGGTCAGCAGCTGCGGCTGCAATATCGAGGATAGCCGTCTGGCGATGCTCGGTGACGAGTTCACCTTCATCATGCTGCTCTCCGGCAGCTGGAACGCCATCACGCTGATTGAATCCACCCTGCCGCAAAAAGGCGCCGAGCTGGAATTACTGATCGTGATGAAACGCACCAGCGCGCCGGTTCGCCCGCCGATGCCTGCCACCGTGTGGGTGAAAGTGGAAGTCAAAGACTCTCCGCACCTGATCGAGCGCTTTACCGATTTGTTCGACACGCACCAGATGAACATTGCAGAACTGGCCTCAAAAACCCGGCCGGCAGATGCCACCACGCCCGCGCAGCTCTCTATCCAGATGACGGCGCACAGCGCGGCGAATACCGATCCGGTAATTATTGAGCAAGCCTTTCATCAGCTATGTACAGAACTGAATGCGCAAGGCAGTATTAACGTCGTTAGTTATTCTGAGAATGAAAATAAACTGCAGTAATCGCTAAGTGATACGGAGAAAGACAATGAGCCCACTGAAAGCCGGTGATCCTGCGCCGCAATTTAGTTTACCCGATCAAGACGGTGAACAAATTAATCTGGCCGACTTCCAGGGACAGAGAGTCCTGGTCTATTTTTATCCAAAAGCTATGACCCCGGGCTGTACCGTACAGGCCTGCGGACTGCGCGATAACATGGATCAGTTGAAAAGTGAGGGTGTAGAAGTGCTGGGGATCAGCACCGATAAACCTGAAAAACTGTCGCGTTTTGCCGAGAAAGAGCTGCTGAACTTCACCTTGCTGTCCGATGAAGATCATCAGGTATGCGAGGCGTTTGGCGTCTGGGGTGAGAAATCCTTTATGGGCAAAACCTACGACGGCATTCACCGCATCAGCTTCCTGCTCGACGGTAATGGCAAGGTTGAGAAAGTGTTCAACGACTTCAAAACCACTAATCACCATGACATCGTGATGGCCTATCTGAACGAGAAATCGGCCTGATTATTCAAGCCTGATCCACGTTCATAAAAAAAAGCGCAGACGCGCTTTTTTTATTTGAGTGGGATAATGTTGGCCTCAGACCGTTTCGTTCAGCAATTCATCCGGCCAGACGTGAACGACGGCTTTGACCAGCGTCGCCAGCGGTATCGCAAAGAACACGCCCCAAAATCCCCACAGACCGCCGAACACCACCACCGACAAGATGATCACCAGCGGATGCAGGTTCACCGCTTCGGAGAACAGCAAAGGTACGATCACATTGCCATCCAGCCCCTGCACTACCAGATAGGCGACGATTAGCGTCCAGAAATCTGCGCCGAGCCCCCACTGGAACATCGCGACAATCACCACCGGAATGGTGACCAGCATCGCACCGATGTAGGGGATCAGCACCGAAATCCCTACCAGAACCGCCAGCAGCAACGAATAACGCAAATCCATCACCCAGAACACCAGATAAGTCGCAACGCCGACGATAATCATCTCAAGGACTTTGCCGCGAATATAATTGGTGACCTGTTGATTCATCTCCGCCCAGACCTGCCCTGCCAGCCCGCGATCGCGCGGCAACACGCGGCGCACAGCGTTGAGCATTTGCTCTTTGTCTTTGAGCAGGAAGAAGACCATCATCGGCACCAGAATCAGGTAAATCGCCAGCGTCAATAACCCGACCAGCGACGCGAGGGAATATTTCACCACTGATTCACCCAGCCCCGAGAGCTTGCTGCGCATATTTTCGGCCATCATGTCGATAATGCCTGCATCCACCAGCGCCGGATAACGCTTGGGCAACGTGGCGGCAAAATCGTAGAAACGGTTAAGCATGCTCGGTAAATCCGCCAGCAGATTGACGCCCTGCTGCCACGTTACCGGCGCAATAACCAGAATCCCTAACATCAGGATCCCTGCAAACAATAGCAGCACCACGCTCACTGCCAGCGTGCGTGAAAGCCCGATGTGTTGCAGGCGCACGGTCGGCCATTCCAGTAAATATGCCAGCACAATCGCTACCAGCAGCGGTGCTAAAATACCGTTCAGAAAATAGAGGATACAAAAACCGGCGACCAGGATCGCCAGCAGCGCAATGGCCTGCGGGTCGGTGAAGCGGCGACGATACCACTGTAATAACATGTCTAACATCTGAGAAGGCTCCTGAGATTTGTATTGCCTGTTGGGTTGCGCTGTTCGTTCCCTGCGCGCTCAGACACAAGTAACTATCTTTTAAATTCGTTGTCACACAACTGTAGCCAGCGGAGTGTTTTAAACTCCCACGAGGATAGCTACTATAGAGTTCAGCGCCAATAATAGCGCCAGAAAATAATGCTCACTTCGCCAGTTCATGAAATAAAAGCTCTTAAAGCTCATCGATGTGCGGTTCACTTATTGGGAAGCAAATGTTTATGGTAATGCGGTTGAAAAAAACGGTGATCGCCCTGTGTTTAGGCAGTCTGTTCACTGGTGCAATTTTCCCGGCAGGCGCTGACGACAGTTCATTCTGGTCAACGCCGGTGACCTCTTCCTCCAAAAACACCAACTCGCCTTTGGCACCGCCGGTGAGCGATCAGTTACCGGATATCGGTACCACGGCGGGCGGCACGCTGAGCATTAATCAGGAATTACAGATGGGCGATTTTTACGTCCGTCAGATGCGCGCCAGTACGCCACTGATTAACGATCCGCTGCTCAATCAGTACATCAATGAACTGGGGCAGCGTCTGGTGGCACACGCCTATTCCGTGCGCACGCCGTTCCATTTCTTCATCGTCAATAATGACGAGCTGAACGCCTTCGCCTTCTTCGGCGGTAACGTCGTTCTGCACTCGGCGTTGTTCCGTTACACCGATAACGAAAGCCAGCTGGCCTCGGTTATGGCGCATGAGATCTCCCACGTTACCCAGCGCCATCTGGCCCGTGCGATGGAAGATCAGCAACGTAATGCGCCGCTGACCTGGGTCGGCGCGCTCGGTTCGATCCTGCTGGCAATGGCCAGCCCGCAAATGGGTATGGCAGCGCTGACCGGTACGCTGGCCGGCACGCAGCAAGGGATGATCAGTTTCACGCAGGGCAACGAGCAGGAAGCCGACCGTATCGGTTTGCAAGTTCTCCAGCGCTCAGGCTTTGATCCGCAGGCAATGCCCGCGTTCCTGCAAAAACTGGCCGATCAGGCGAGTTATTCCACCCGTCCGCCGGAAATGTTGCTGACGCACCCTCTTCCCGATAGCCGTCTCGCCGACGTACGTAACCGTGCCAATCAGATGCCACACATTGTCGTACAGTCTTCGCAAAATTACCTGATGGCGAAAGTGCGTATGTTAGGAATGTACGGTTCTGAAAGTTTCCCGCTGACCGATGATTATCTGCAAAAGTTGAGCGACGGCAACGTGCGCGAACAGCTGGCGGCGAAATACGGTCAGGCGCTGCAATTTTACAAAGCGAAGAAATACGATCAGGCGCGGGCAATTCTGGAACCGCTGATGGTGCAGAATCCGGGCAATGAATGGTTGCTGGATCTCTCCACCGATAACGATCTGGAGAGCAAACGCGCACCGCAGGCCATCGCCCGTCTGGAGCAGGCCGGTGCGGCCACCAGTTCTAATCCGGTGCTTCAGCTCAATCTGGCGAATGCCTATCTCGAAGGCGCGAAGCCGGCTAACGCCAGTAAGATCCTTAACCGCTACACCTTCACCTATCCGGGCGATCCGAACGGCTGGGATCTGCTGTCGCAGGCGTCTGCCGCACAGGGTTTACGCGCACAGGAGCTGGCCGCCCGCGCGGAAAGCATGGCGCTGATCGGACGTCTGGATCAGGCTATTGAAATGCTGAGTAACGCCAGCGCATTGCAGAAATTAGGCAGTCTGGAACAGGCCCGCTACGACGCGCGTATCGACCAGCTTCGTCAGCTACAGGGCCGTTTCCGTCAGTATCAGAAAGGCTGATTTTGAATCTTTAAGGGAGAACGTTATGGCAAATGATGTCGCGATTTATCACAATCCGCGCTGCTCCAAGAGCCGCGAAACGCTGAAATTGCTGGAAGACGCCGGGATCGAACCGCAGGTGATTTTGTATCTGGAAGCGCCGCCGACGGTTGCCACGTTGCAGGATTTACTGAAAAAGCTGGGGTTCAGCTCTGCGCGCCAGCTGATGCGTAAAGGCGAAGAGATTTATAAGGAACTCGGCCTGGCCGATAAAAGTCTGAGCGAAGCGCAGCAGTTGCAGGCAATGGCGGAAAATCCGAAGCTGATTGAACGCCCGATCGTGCTGGCCAACGGCAAAGCCCGTTTAGGGCGCCCGCCGGAACAGGTGAAAGAAATTTTGTAACTCCGCTCGTCCGTTCGGGTTCGTGATGCGAACCCGGACATCCTGCGATCACAACCCCAGAATTTCCTTCACGAACGGGATCGTCAGTTTACGCTGCGCGGTGATAGAAGCACGGTCGAGCTGATCGAGCGTCATAAACAGCGTGCGCATTTCGCGATCCAGACGTTTGAGCAGGAAACGCCCCACGTCTTCCGGCAGTTCAAATCCGCGCAGTTTCGCACGCAGCTGCAAAGCCTGAAGTTTCTCTTCGTCGGAAAGCGGCTGAAGTTTGTAGATTTGTCCCCAGTCGAGACGTGACGCCAGATCCGGCAGGCTGAGATTCAGCTGACGCGGTGGACGATCACCGGTAATAAACAGACGCGTGCGGCCAGTTTCAAGAATGCGGTTATACAGATGGAAAACCGCGGCTTCCCATTCGTCATCGCCGGCGATCCCTTCGATATTATCGATACAGACCAGTGCAAGATGCTCCATGCCGTCCAATACTTCAGGCACAAAATAGGCGCGTTTGTCTAAAGGTACGTAACCCACGGCTTCGCCGCGCTGGGATAATTCTGCGCAGGCTGCGTGAAGAAGATGGCTGCGGCCGCCGCCTTCGCGTGACCAGAAATAAATATAAGTGCCGTGTTCCTGATGCAATGCGCTCTGAATCGCAGAAAGCAGAGAGGGATTCTCACCCGGATAAAAACTGGCAAAGGTTTCATCATCGGGAAGATAAAGTGGCAGGGAAAGCTGTGCCGGCGTATTCAGAAGCACCTCAACCGAAGCGGTATTAAGACCGCAGATGTTGTCATGTCAATAAAAAGGAACGACAGAATTCTAGCAAGGATCCGCAGCAAATTGAACTGTGCCGAGTGCAACCGCTTGTGATCCGAGCACCTGACCGGAAAGCACTGCGCCCGCCGGTCAGGTGTTTTGGCTGAAATTCACCGATCAGACTGGCGGATTTTCCCGCTCGTCTTCAATATCAATGATCTTTTCTTCACCGCGGAAGATCTCAATCACTTTAAACAGCAGGCTGAGGAAGATGCCGACGATCGTCGCCAGCGCCATGCCCTTAAGCTCCGCCGCGCCGATGTGGATCTTGGCACCGCTGACGCCGATGATCAGGATAACCGCCGTCAGGATCAGATTCTGCGCTTTGTTGTAATCGACTTTCGATTCAATCAGCACGCGGATACCGGATGCGCCGATCACGCCGTACAACAGCAAGGAGACACCGCCCATCACCGGCACCGGCACAGCCTGGATAGCCGCCGCTAATTTTCCGATGCACGACAGCAGGATCGCCAGAATCGCCGCACCGCCAATCACCCAGGTGCTGTAAACCTTGGTGATGGCCATCACGCCGATATTTTCGCCGTAAGTGGTGTTCGGCGTGGAGCCGAAGAAACCAGACAGTACGGTGGACAGGCCGTTTGCCAGCATCGAACGGTGCAGGCCCGGATCGCGCAGCAGATCTTTTTTGACGATGTTTGCCGTCACCACCAGATGCCCGACGTGTTCAGCAATGACCACCAGCGCGGCAGGCAGAATGGTCAAAATCGCCACCCACTCAAAGCGCGGGGTGTAGAACGTTGGCAGCGCAAACCAGTGCGCATTCGCGATGGCAGACACATCGACCACGCCCATAAAGAACGACAGCGCGTACCCGACTAATACACCGATGAGGATCGGAATGATCGCCAGGAAACCGCGGAACAACACTGAACCCAGAATGGTCACCGACAACGTGACGACGGAAATGGTAACCGCCGTAGAATCCACCGGTGCGCCATCGGCTGGCAGCAGGCCGGCCATATTCGCCGCCACGCCCGCCAGCTCCAGCCCGATGACGGCAACGATTGCGCCCATCGCCGCCGGCGGGAACATCACGTTGATCCAGCCGATACCGGCCTTCTTGACGATCAGCGCCACCAGACAGAACAACAGCCCGCAGGCGATAAATCCGCCCAGCGCCACTTCATAACCCATCGGCAGCAGTAACAGCACCGGTGAGATAAACGCAAAACTGGAGCCGAGATAAGCCGGTATCTTCCCTTTACACACAAATAAGTACAGCAAAGTCCCTATGCCATTGAACAGCAGCACCGTTGCCGGATTGATTTTGAACAGAATGGGGACCAGAACGGTGGCACCAAACATGGCAAACAGATGCTGGAAACTCAGGGGGATTGTCTGCAGCAAAGGCGGACGTTCGCTTACCCCAATGACACGACGGGTCATGGATTGATCCTCTGTGAAATGATGTTGTCTTTGACGAGTAAAAAAAAATCAAAAAAAAGCCGACTTCTCAGTCGGCTATTGCTTATTTCGTACCAAATATCTTATCGCCCGCATCACCGAGTCCCGGGATGATGTAGCCTTTTTCGTTCAGCCCCTGATCGATGGAGGCGGTGTACAGCTCAACGTCCGGGTGCGCGGCTTCCAGCGCGGCAATCCCTTCCGGTGCAGCCACCAGCACCAGCACTTTAATGCTCTGGCAACCGGCTTTTTTCAGCAGGTCGATGGTCGCGATCATTGAACCACCGGTCGCCAGCATCGGGTCAACCACCAATGCCAGACGTTCTTCGATATTAGAAACCAGCTTCTGGAAATAGGGTACAGGTTTCAGGGTTTCTTCATCACGGTACACGCCCACCACGCTGATACGCGCGCTCGGTACGTGCTCCAGAACACCCTCCATCATGCCCAGACCGGCACGCAGGATAGGGACAACGGTAATTTTCTTACCCTTGATCTGATCGATTTCAACCGGACCGTTCCAGCCTTCGATGGTGACTTTCTCAGTTTCTAAATCGGCAGTCGCTTCATACGTCAGCAGACTTCCCACCTCAGAAGCCAGTTCGCGAAAACGTTTCGTGCTGATGTCGTTCTCACGCATCAGGCCCAGCTTGTGTTTCACCAGCGGGTGTTTCACCTCGACGATCTTCATTGTTTATTCTCCTAAGGTGGTTGAGCTGCAAAAAAAAATCGCGAGATTATAACGCCATTTTTTTTCAATGCTACAGCCAATTGCCTGATCTGGATCATCAGGAACCCGGATAGAGTATAGACAGCCCAAAAAGCGTCATCGCATAAGGCGCTCGCAAACGTTTGCCTGCGCTGTTAGAATTGCCCCGCTTTATTCTTCAACCACCAACCCAAACCGCCGTGGGGACTTCGCAGTGACCGACAAAACCTCTCTCAGCTATAAAGACGCAGGCGTAGATATCGATGCCGGTAACGCATTGGTAGATCGCATTAAAGGTGTAGTAAAACAGACTCGCCGCCCTGAAGTAATGGGTGGACTGGGCGGTTTTGGTGCCCTCTGCGCATTGCCGCAAAAATACCGTGAACCCGTACTGGTTTCGGGCACCGACGGCGTTGGCACCAAGCTGCGTCTGGCGATGGATTTGAAACGCCACGATACTATTGGTATCGATCTGGTCGCGATGTGCGTCAACGATTTGATCGTTCAGGGTGCTGAACCGCTGTTCTTCCTCGATTACTACGCCACCGGCAAACTGGACGTCGATATCGCCGCCAGCGTGATAACCGGTATCGCCGAAGGCTGCAAGCAGTCTGGCTGTGCGTTAGTCGGGGGTGAGACCGCTGAAATGCCGGGTATGTATCACGGCGAAGATTATGACGTGGCAGGTTTCTGCGTCGGCGTGGTGGAAAAATCAGAAATTATCGACGGCAGTAAAGTTGCTGACGGCGACGTGCTGATCGGTCTTGCCGCCAGTGGCCCGCATTCCAACGGCTACTCTCTGGTGCGCAAAATTCTCGAAGTCAGCAACACTAATCCGGAAACCACCGATCTGGCAGGCAAACCGCTTGCCGATCACCTGCTGGCACCGACCAAGATTTACGTGAAATCGATCCTGAACCTTATCGAAAACGTTGATGTTCACGGCATCGTACATCTGACCGGTGGCGGCTTCTGGGAAAATATCCCACGCGTTCTGCCGGACAACACCCAGGTCATCATCAACGAATCCAGCTGGCAGTGGCCGGATGTATTCACCTGGTTGCAGACCACCGGTAACGTCAGCCGTCACGAAATGTACCGCACCTTTAACTGTGGCGTGGGCATGGTCGTGGCACTTCCGGCAGAACTCGCCGATCAGGCGATTGCTTTACTCAATGACAATGGCGAGAAAGCGTGGAAAATTGGCTATGTTAAAGCCTCTGACTCCGCTGAACGCGTGGTAATTGAGTAATCCGGTAAATCAACTGACTGAAGACAGGTAGCGATATGAAAAGGATTGTGGTTCTGGTATCAGGCGAAGGCAGTAATCTTCAGGCCCTGATTGATGCCTGCCAGCAGGGACGAATTAACGCAGAAATCACCGCTGTCTTCAGCAACAAATCCGCCGCTTACGGTCTGGAACGTGCACGACTGGCAAACATTGCAGCGCATGCGCTGGATGTCAAAGCTTACGAAGACCGCGCGGCGTTTGACGTCGCACTGGCCGACGCTATCGATGAGTACCAGCCGGACCTGGTCGTGCTGGCGGGGTACATGCGTATCCTGACTGCCGACTTCGTTCAGCGCTTTGCCGGACGCATGATCAACATCCACCCTTCCCTGTTGCCGAAATATCCGGGTTTACACACTCACCGTCAGGCGATTGAAAATCAGGATACGGAACACGGGACCTCGGTGCATTTTGTGACGGAGCAGCTCGATGGCGGCCCGGTGATTTTGCAGGCCAAAGTGCCGGTATTTAGCGATGACAGCGAAGATGATTTGGTGGCCCGCGTACAAACGCAGGAGCACAATATCTATCCGCTGGTGGTCAGCTGGTTCGTTGAAGGCCGTTTATCCCTGAAAAACGATCGGGCATTGCTGGATAACAATCCACTCCCTGTTCAGGGTTACGCAGCGGATTAATCTGCTTAAGCACGATGATTTCACTATAAACCGGCTTCGTGCCGGTTTTTTATTTCCTGTCATTTGACACTTGTTTACAGTTCAGCCGATATAATGGCGTTCCCGGCGCACGTTTAAACGTCGTTTGTGCGCCGACCTTCATCTGGAACACGGTTGTTTCAGATTTCATTTCCAAGAAGGTTACCTCAGGTAAAACGGCTTTATTTTTTGAGGAACACCCCATGTTTAGCAATAACAGCGTCAGATTACGTCCCCTGGAAAAGGATGACCTGTCGTTTGTTCACCGTCTTGATAATAACGCCAGCATCATGCGTTATTGGTTTGAAGAGCCTTACGAGGCATTCGTCGAACTGACCGATCTGTATAACAAACATATCCATGACCAAAGCGAACGCCGCTTTATTATCGAATTCCAGGGCGGGCCGGTCGGCCTTGTCGAACTGGTGGAAATTAATCATATTCACCGCCGTGCAGAATTCCAGATAATCATTGACCCGCAACATCAGGGCAAAGGATTTGCAGGCGACGCCGTGCGCCTGGCGATGGATTATGCCTTCTCGGTGCTTAACCTCTACAAACTGTATTTAATCGTCGATAAAGAAAATAAAAAGGCGATCCACATCTACAGTAAATTAGGGTTTGAGCTGGAAGGCGAACTGAAACAGGAATTCTTTGTGAACGGCGAATATCGCAGCGCCATCCGCATGTGTATTTTCCAGCCGCAGTTCCTGGCAAAATACAAAACCAAACCGGTACAGATCAAACCAGAAGCGGTGATTGGTGCCAGCGCGGTCTGATTTGATATATACAGTCCGGGTCAATTTTCTGCTGGTGAAGGGCGTAAATGTCCTTCACCGGTAAGACTTTTCCTGCGTTTTCCCCTCTTTTATTTCATCTGATAAATCTCTCCCTGTTATGTTGGACTTTCCTGTCAATCTTTCGCAATATTGTTAGTAGACACTAGGCCCCTCACACAGAAAGCTTCCTGTTACGCTGACCGTTGGAAAAGCGAACAGCACGAAGATGATGGTGAGCTAAATTGCGGTGTTTTCAGGCGAATTTCGCCTGTATGGGCCAGGTTGCACGCTAAACGAACGGAGTGAAAATGGGTCAGGAAAAGCTTTATATCGAGAAAGAACTAAGCTGGCTGTCCTTCAATGAACGCGTTTTGCAGGAAGCAGCGGACAAAAGTAATCCCCTGATCGAACGGATGCGGTTTTTAGGCATTTATTCCAATAACCTTGATGAGTTTTATAAAGTCCGCTTTGCCGATTTAAAACGACGGATCCTCATCAGTGAAGAGCAGGGTTTTCTCGGCGCATCGCGGCATTTGCTGAAAAAGATTCAGGCGAAAGTCCTGAGGATCGATCAGGAATTCGACAGCCTCTATAACGACCTGTTACTGGAGATGGCACGTAATCAGATCTTCCTGATTAACGAGCGTCAGGTGTCGGAAAATCAGCAGCTCTGGCTGCGTCAGTATTTCAA
This sequence comes from Rahnella inusitata, assembly GCF_965118895.1. Classification (GTDB taxonomy): domain Bacteria; phylum Pseudomonadota; class Gammaproteobacteria; order Enterobacterales; family Enterobacteriaceae; genus Rahnella; species Rahnella inusitata_A. The sequence goes on along the minus strand of NZ_CBCPJJ010000002.1, from coordinate 270,302 downwards.
ACATCACCTGCGTCAGCACATCACGCCTATCCTCATCAATCACGACACCAATCTGGTGCAGTTTCTTAAAGACGATTACACCTATCTGGCGGTCGAAATTATTCGCGGCGATGAGATCCATTACGCGCTGCTGGAAATTCCGTCAGACAAAGTACCGCGCTTTGTGAATTTGCCGCCGGAAGCGCCGCGTCGTCGCAAGCCGATGATCCTGCTTGATAACATCCTGCGTTATTGCCTCGACGACATTTTCAAAGGCTTCTTTGATTACGACACGCTGAACGCCTATTCGATGAAAATGACCCGTGATGCCGAATACGATCTGGTTACGGAAATGGAATCGAGCCTGCTGGAGCTGATGTCTTCAAGCCTGAAACAGCGACTGACCGCGGAGCCGGTGCGTTTTGTTTATCAGCGCGATATGCCTAATGAAATGGTGGAATTACTGCGCGGCAAGCTCGGGATCTCCAATTACGATTCGGTGATAGCCGGTGGCCGTTACCACAATTTCAAAGACTTCATCGGCTTCCCGAACGTCGGTAAAGCCAATCTGGTGAACCGTCCGCTGCCAAGACTGCGCCATCTGTGGTTCGATAAATTCCGCAACGGCTTCGCTGCCATCCGCGAGCAGGACGTGTTGCTGTATTATCCGTATCACACCTTCGAGCATGTGCTGGAGCTGCTGCGTCAGGCATCGTTCGATCCGAACGTGCTGTCGATCAAAATCAATATTTACCGTGTCGCCAAAGACTCGCGGATTATCGAATCGATGATCCATGCGGCGCACAACGGCAAGAAAGTGACCGTAGTGGTCGAATTGCAGGCGCGTTTCGACGAAGAGGCGAATATTCACTGGGCGAAACGTCTGACAGAAGCCGGTGTACACGTTATTTTCTCTGCGCCTGGCCTGAAAATTCACGCCAAACTCTTTCTTATTTCCCGCCGCGAAGGCGACGAAATTGTCCGCTATGCTCATATTGGGACCGGAAACTTTAACGAAAAAACCGCCCGTCTTTATACCGACTATTCGTTGCTTACGGCTGATGCGCGCATCACCAACGAAGTCCGCAGGGTGTTTAACTTCATCGAGAACCCTTACCGCCCGGTTTCATTCGAGCATCTGATGGTGTCGCCGCAAAACTCGCGCGACATGCTTTACCGTCTGATAGACCGTGAAATCGCTAACGTTCAGGCCGGTGGAACCGGTGGTATTACGCTGAAAATCAACAACCTGGTGGATAAAGGACTGATTGACCGTCTCTACGTGGCGTCAAACGTGGGGGTAAAAATCCGTCTGCTGATCCGCGGTATGTGTTCACTGGTGCCCAATTTACCGGGGTTTAGCGAAAACATTCAGGTTACCAGCATCATCGACCGTTATCTCGAGCATGACCGCGTTTACGTGTTCGAAAACGGCGGCGATGCCAAAGTCTTCCTGTCGTCCGCCGACTGGATGACGCGCAATATCGATTACCGTATCGAAGTGGCGGTGGCGCTGCTCGATCCGCGTCTCAAACAGCGCGTGCTGGACATTCTGGAGTTGCTGTTTAATGACACAGTCAAAGCCAGAGTGATTGATAAAGAACTGAGCAACCGGTATGTTCCACGCGGAAATCGCCGCAAAGTCCGTGCGCAACTGGCGATTTACGAGTATTTGAAAGATCTGGAACAACAGAGTCAGCAAGCCTGAACCCCCTGGAGCGTTACACGATTATGCCCCTTAAAAACAGCTCATTGAGTGCCAAGCCACAGGAAATTGCGGCGATCGATCTCGGGTCGAACAGTTTCCACATGGTGATTGCGCGCGTCGTCAACGGCGCCTTGCAGGTGTTAGGCCGCCTGAAACAGCGCGTTCATCTGGCTGACGGCCTCGACAGTAAAAATGTGCTCAGTGAAGAAGCCATTCAACGCGGGCTGGATTGCCTGGCTTTGTTTGCCGAACGCCTGCAGGGCTTTCCGGATAACAACGTCACTATCGTCGGGACGCATACTCTGCGTCAGGCGGTGAATGCTGAGGAATTCCTCAAGCGCGCCGCAGAAGTCATCCCCTACCCGATCGAAATCATCTCCGGTCAGGAAGAAGCACGTCTGATTTTCATGGGCGTGGAACACACGCAACCAGAAAAAGGCCGCAAACTGGTCGTTGATATCGGGGGCGGATCCACAGAGCTGGTTATCGGCGAAGACTTCGAGCCGTTGCTTGCCGAAAGCCGCCGCATGGGCTGCGTCAGCTTTGCGCAGATGTTTTTCCCGAACGGGGAAATCACCCGCAGCAATTTCAAACGTGCGCAGCTCGCCGCCGCACAAAAGCTGGAAACGCTGGCGTGGCAGTATCGTCTGCAAGGCTGGCAATATGCGCTCGGTGCGTCCGGCAGCATCAAAGCCGCCCATGAAGTGCTGGTGGAAATGGGCGAGAAAGATGGCCTCATCACGCCGGAACGCCTGGAAATGCTCACCGAAGCGGTGCTGGATTTTAAGAGTTTCGATGCGCTGGATTTACCGGGGCTGTCGGAAGATCGTCAGTCGGTATTCGTGCCGGGCCTGGCTATTTTGCGTGGCGTGTTTGATGCGCTGGCGGTTAAAGAACTCCGCCTTTCCGATGGTGCGCTGCGCGAAGGCGTGCTGTACGAAATGGAGGGCCGCTTCCGTCATCAGGATATCCGTACCCGTACCGCGAAAAGTCTGGCCGAGCATTACAATATCGACCGGGAACAGGCGCGCCGCGTGCTGGAAACCACCGAGCAGCTCTACAGCCAGTGGCTGGCGCAAAACACCAAGCTGGTTCAGCCACAGCTGGAGTCGCTGCTAAAATTCAGCGCCATGTTGCATGAAGTGGGCCTGAGCATTAACCACACCGGTATGCACCGCCACTCTTCTTACATCCTGCAAAACACCAATCTGCCGGGGTTTAATCAGGAACAACAAACGTTGCTGGCAACACTCGTGCGTTTCCATCGCAAAGCGATCAAGCTGGAAGAACTGCCGCGCCTCAACCTGTTCAAGAAGAAGCATTATATTCCTCTGATCCAGTTATTGCGCCTCGGTGCCCTGCTCAATAACCAGCGTCAGTCCACCACCACACCGGAGTCACTGCGGTTGTCGACGGATGACAATCACTGGACGCTACGCTTCCCCGCGGGATATCTGGCGCAGAATAACCTGGTTCAGCTCGATTTTGAGCGCGAACAAAGTTACTGGGATGACGTGACCGGCTGGAAACTGATGCTGGAAGAAGAAGACGGTGAAGCTAAAGAAAGTTAAGCGGTTTTGCGTCACGCCATGACGCAGGATAGCGAAACAAAAAGCCCTCAGGCACGTTGTGCACTGAGGGCTTTTTCTTACGTGCCATCTCTGCTGTCAGGCTTGCGGTACTTCCAGCAGCGCCGATAAAAGCTGCGGTTTTCCGACCAGATAACCCTGCATGTAATCCACGCCCAGTGCGTGCAACGCCGCTTTCTGCTCTTCGGTTTCCACATATTCCGCCACAATCGCCAGATGCTTCATCCGCGCCACCTGACAAATCGACTGCACAATGTAACCATCCAGCGAATCTGTCAGCATGTTGCGCACAAAGCTGCCGTCAATCTTGAGGATATCGGCCTCAATCGCTTTGAGGCGGCCATAGCTGGCGTAACCTGTACCAAAGTCATCGATAGCGATACGGCAGCCGTAATGGCGCAGCTCACGCATGGCGTAGTCAGCGTACTTCACATCCTGCAATAAGTGCGACTCGGTAACTTCCAGCACGATCTGGAAGGGTTCCACCTCGAACTCCTTCATCAGCGCTTTGAAATCGCGGGTGAAGGTCGGGCGACACAGAGTCGATGGCGTAAAGTTGACGGCAAAACGCAGGCTCGGCAGGCGCACACGGTTCTGACTGATAAACATCAGCGTGTGCCTGAGTACCCACATATCCATCTGATACGACAGACCAAATTCGTGCACCACCGGCAGGAATTTATCCGGCGTGATCAGTGCGTTATCTGAACCTTCCGACAAGCGCAGCAGAATTTCATGATAGCTGTCCCCGCGCACGCCCAGGATCGGTTGTGCCATCAGTACAAAGCGGTCATCATCCAGCGCGCGCTGGATCTTATGCAGCATATCAACTTTATCTCTGATTTCAGTCTGCACCTGGCTATGATCGCTTTTATTCGATTCCGGCTTCCCGGTGGTCAGCGACATTTCGGCAATTCCGCTCAGTTCACCCAGTAAAATCGGCAGATGTTCGACCGGCGAATAGACGGTGCAATATGACAAACCGATATTCGGATGCAGCGGCAGACCGTTCCAGATCAGCCGAAAATCTTCAACGTACTCATATAGCTGAATCAGCTTTTCTTCGACATTGTCACAGTTCAGCCGCAGGACCAGATCGTAGCCCGGCAGGTGATAGACTTTTTCACCGGGCCGTAAGTAAGGCCTCAGCCCCATCGCCAGCTGCCGTTTGAACTGGATACGCAGTTGCATCCCGTAATTACGGCTCAGCACATCCATATCTGAAACACGCACAAAGCACAGCAGCGAACGCGGATGTACCGCCAAATCCCGGTTAAAAGCGCGCAGATTAGGCAGTCCGAATACCGGATCCTGCAGCGCTGCCGCTTTGAACTTTTTCATCAGCAACCGCTGGCGCGAAGAAATCACCGCCATCAGCAACAGCGTGGAGGTATAAACCGGCATAAGGGCAGAGACAAAAACCAGATTATGAATAAAGTTTTGCTCAGTAATAAAGCCCTGATAGTTATGAAATAAAATGGTGAGGGTGACTGTCCACACGATGCTGATGAAGTAATAGCCGTAACGCAGTGCGCCGAACAGCAGCACCGGGAACAACAGTGTGAGCGTATAATCGCTGAGCAGAATTTTCATGAAAGGCTCGCTCAGCCCCTCGATGCACAGCAACGCGACCATCGCACAAAGGAGAGTAAACCACACCACGATTTCCAAAGGCTTCACACTGGGCGCGCACTGCTTACGCAGCATCATGCGTAACACGCGCCAGTAACGTGGCTGTCGCAGAATACGGATCACCAGATAGATCAGATGCGAGTTAAGCAGTATCCCCAGAATCATGGACTGAAGATTAATCAGCGTGCGCAGCGTAATGAATTCACGGGTCGCCATGCCCAGATACTGCGGCAGCAGACCACTTTCCACTACGATTTGCAGCACGATGATGAAGAAGAACGTCAGGAAAATCAGCAGCCAGCCGACGCGCACCCACGGCTGATTCATCAACCCAAGCGGGGCGGACCAGCGACTTCCCGCCTGCCAGCGATATCCCAGCCAGGCAAGAAACAGTGACGTGAAGTAAATCACTGTCATCAGCGTGCCCATTTCCGCCCCTATGCGCAGGTAATAGCGCAGAAACAGCGCCAGCACAATGCCGGGGAACGCCGCCCAGTCAAAGACCATCAGCAGCGCCACGCAGGTCGCGAGCGGCATGTATATCAGATACGTTCGACCTTCCGGCAACATAATGATCGGAGAGAGCGAAGAGGTGATGGGGATCAGCACCAGCGCGCAGAAGATCGGAAGTCCCCACCATTTGTGGCGCAGTTCATTCCAGGAAAAGAATTTTTGCATCGGGTTCATCGTAAGTTTTGCGGACAGGAGTCATGCCGCTGTAAAAGGTATCAGGATGAAACGGGCGTCATGAAATCGCCGGGCGACAGTGACGACAGGCTCCGCATTCAATTATCGTCACAAAAATGTCATTTCAAAGAAACCAGCAGAAAAAAGAAAAACAGCGGAGGTCGGTGTCAAAAATCTTAAAATAGAGCTGAATTCTAATCGGCTTTATATTAATGCTCTTGATACTGATCAATAAACACATTCTTCAATTTTTTGACCAAAAAGACCTTAAACAATTTCTCACGTTATTAACAAATTAACAAATACATTCAAATCCATGAGATTAACTTTAAACGTATAGATTATCTGAATGGTAATGTCATCGTGCGACTTCACTTATCAGTGAAAATAAACCGCACTTTTTGCTTTTTGCCTTTATCTGGAGAGTCGTTTAGTTGTGCGTTATATTGTAACCGTTATCATTTACATCTTTTATCACTGCCACCGGAGCAAAGATCCCCTTAACGGACTTTACTATGTCTCGAAAATCCAACATCAAGTTGATGACGAAAATCGTGTTGTCGATAAGCTTTATTATTTTGTTCGGACGTCTGGTCTACTCCGCTGTCGGCGCGTATTCGCATCATCAGAATCAAAAGCAAACTCAACGCGAAGCGCAGACCGAAGCCCGTCCTGAACACACCGATACGACGAAATCCATACCGGCGCCCTGAAGGCCTGCCGGACGTAAAAAAGAGAAAGGACCCTGAATGTCTGCCGAAAAACCAAAGAATTACGGCCAAAAGCTGGCGGAAAGTCGCCGCCGGATCCTCGATCTCCTGCTTAACACCGATGAACTCGCCGACAGTATTCTCGGGGAAGAGATTGAAGTTGATGACGCCACGCGCGCACAGCTTATGGACTACACCGCAGAGCTCAGCGCGCGGGTACAAAAACTCCACGCAGCCGACGTCGCCGACGTACTCGAAGCGTTACCGATCCGCGAACGTCTGGCGCTGTGGCGGCTGGTCGAACCGGCCGCGCGCGGTAAAGCGCTGGTCGAAGTCTCAGAAACCGTCTGGGACAGCCTGATCGAAGAAATGAGCGACAAAGACCTGCTGAAAACCATGTCGCTGCTCGACGTGGACGATCAGGTATATTTGGCGGAATACCTGCCGCGTGATCTGACAGGCCGCGTACTCACGTCGCTGGAACCGAAGCAGCGGGAAAAAGTCCGCGAAGTCATGAAGTTCAACAAAGATTGCGTGGGCCGTATCATGGATTTCGAGCTGATGACCGTCCGCCCGGACGTCACGCTCGCGACCGTACAGCGCTTTCTGCGTTTGCAAAAACGTATTCCGCAGGCCAGCGATAAGTTGTTTATCACCGATCGCAAAAACACCCTGCTCGGCGAACTGCCGCTTACCGCGATCTTGCTTAATCCGCCGGAGACGAAAGTCGCCGACGTGATGATTACCGATCTCACCAGCTTTGAACCGGAAGATAAAGCCGAAGATGCCGCCAGCGCGTTCGAACGTTATGACCTGATTACTGCACCGGTAGTAGATAAAAAGGGCAAGCTGATGGGGCGACTTACGGTTGAAGAAATCGTCGACTTCGTCAATAACGATACTGACAGCAATCTGCGCCGCATGGGCGGTCTGAGCCCGGAAGAGGATGTGTTTTCTCCGGTCAGCAAAGCGGTACGTAACCGCTGGGCGTGGCTGGCGATCAATCTTTGTACCGCCTTTATTGCATCGCGCGTTATCGGCCTGTTCGAACACACGATTTCGCAGCTGGTAGCACTGGCCGCGCTGATGCCGATTGTCGCCGGAATTGGTGGTAACACCGGTAATCAGACCATCACGATGATCGTGCGCGGTCTGGCCTTGCACCATGTACAGGTAGGAAACCTGAAATTTCTGATGTTCAGGGAACTCGGCGTGGCGCTGATCAACGGCCTGGTCTGGGGCGGCCTGATGGGCATCGTCACCTGGCTGCTTTACGGCGACTGGGAGATGGGCGGTGTGATGACGCTGGCGATGATTCTCAACCTGCTGCTGGCGGCTCTGATGGGTGTAATTATTCCGTTAACCATGGTGCGCATCGGCCGCGATCCGGCTATCGGTTCCAGCGTGATGATTACCGCGCTGACCGACACCGGCGGCTTCTTTATCTTCCTCGGCCTCGCCACAATCTTCCTGATCTGATGGCGTTTTTCCGGCCCTCGGGCCGGGGATTCCCCTTTTCGCAAAACAATCATAACAATAGCTCTGAAAACCTCGTTTTATTTCGATTAACGGATTATTCGTTATCGCCGAAAGAGTGATGTAGAATTCATACTAATATTCCTAAAATAATAATCATTCACACCGACACAAAGTGAATCGCCTGAACAGGCCTTATCTCCAGTGAGCCGGTGATAAATAACAGCAAAAACAAACGTCAATGTTACTGCCTGCTGCTCATTGCCAGACAGAAAAAGGTTTTCACCGTGGAAAAAAGCAAACCGACCGCGTTCCTTGTGGAAAAGGTCAACTGGAAAGTGCCTCTGCTGACTGGCATCGCCATTTGTCTGCTGGCTCTGGCCTGTCTGAATATCATCCAAAAAACCTCCAGTCTGGCAGGATTGTGGTTACCCACGGCGTTTCTGATCCCCGTGCTGTTCCATCACCGTTATCTGGACTGGATCCCGCTGCTTTGCGCTGCGGCGTTAGGTATTGCCGCCGCGCATACCCTGATGGGATCGCACATCCTGGGTTATCTGCCCTACACCCTCAACAATCTGATCGAGGCCACGCTGTGCGCCCTGCTGCTGCGTCGGGCATTGCCGCAACAAGATCCGCTTTCCGGCCTGAGTCACTGGGTAAAATTTTTAGTCATTGCCGTGATTTTCTGTCCACTGGTCAGCTCAGTGGTCATGGTGATGTACATTCTGCACATCCACACCTCGGCGCAATTGCAGGAGCGTTTTGCGACCTGGTTTATGTCCGAAGCGGTGGCAATCCTCGCGCTGACCCCTCTGGGGCTTATCTATCAGCGAGGTTATTTCACGCAAATTCTGACTTCCCGCCGTCTGGTTGAATTGCTGGTCACGCTGATTGTGACGCTGTCGCTCGGTTTTATGGCGCTCAAATGGCTGCCTTATACCTTCGCCTTTATCACGATCCCCCTGCTTTGGGCTGCCATTCGTTTGCCGCGCATTGAGGCATTTATTATTTTCCTGTCGATGACGCTGATGATTGCCCTGCTGCAAACCAGCGGCATTATTACCGTCCAGCCTCATGCCATCCAGATCCCACAAGGGCTGATCTTCCTGCCGCTGTTACTGATTCTGCTCCCCGCGAATGCGATGGCGATGGCGATGCATGCCCTGCGCACGGAAAAATCGCACATCACACAGAGCGAAAACCGTTTTCGTAACGCGATGGAGTATTCGGCGATTGGCATGGCACTGGTCTCGCCGCAGGGCAAATGGCTACAGGTGAATAAATCACTGTGCAAACTGCTGGGCTATGAGGCGGATTATCTGAAAACACTGTCGTTTCAGGAGATCACTCACCCGGAAGATTTAGGTAAAGATCTCGCTCTGCTCCAGCAGTTGTTAGACGACGATATTCAGAGCTACAACATGGAGAAACGTTACCTGTGCCGCAGCGGCGAAATGGTCTGGGTGCTGTTGGCGGTTTCTCTGGTGCGCGATGAGAACCAGAATCCGCTCTATTTCATCTCTCAGATTGAAGATATCACCGAGCTGAAACACACCGAAATCACCAATAAACGTCTGTCCGAAGCATTGCATGAAGAGAAAGAGCTGCTGCACATCACGCTCAATTCCATCAACGAGGCCGTGATTTCGACCGACCGGGATCTCAACATCACCTTTATGAATCCGGTCGCCGAGAAGATGACCGGCTGGAAAGAGTCTGAGGCGCAAGGGCAGCCGGTTGGCCGTATCGTGCATATCACCAAAGGGCCGGAAGGGCCGTTGCTCGATAATTTGCAGCAGTTCGATATCAGCGAGAATCTGCACTCTTCGGTCGAGCAGTCTCTGGTATTGCACGGCCACGGCACCGGCCTGTTTGACGTTCAGCTGGCAGTATCGCCGTTGCGCACGCTGAAAGATGAACCGATCGGCATTGTGCTGGTCTTGCAGGACGTCAGCAAATCCCGTGAGCTGATGCGCAAACTCAGCTACAGCGCCTCGCATGATCTGCTCACCGGTTTAGCCAATCGCGGCAGTTTCGAAAAAAGCCTGAAAAAAGCCCTCAGCCTGACGGCGGTACAGCAGCAGGCGCACAGTCTGGCGTTTATCGATCTCGACCGTTTCAAGGCTATAAACGATACGGCGGGCCACGCGGCAGGCGACGAATTACTGCGTCAAATCAGTACGCTGATGAAGGATCACATTCGCAACAGCGATCGTCTGGCGCGGCTGGGTGGCGATGAATTTGCGCTGATCCTTTTCGATTGTCCGCTGGATCAGGGGCTGAATACCCTTCAGCAGTTGGTCAATAAGATCAATGCGTACCAGTTTATCTGGGAAGATCAGATTTACCGCATCGGCGCCAGCGCCGGGCTGACGCTGATTAACAATGCCAATATCAGCGGCAGCGAGTACATGGCGCAGGCTGATGTCGCCTGTTACACCGCCAAACATAACGGGCGCGGACGGGTTTTCACCTTTGAATCACGGCAAAAACTGCAACTTTCCTCGCACACGGCGCAGTTCCGCCCCGAAGACGTCACCCGTATTTTGAGTGAAAATCAGATAACCCTGCACTGCCGTGCGGCGTCGCCGCCCAAAACGCCGCTGTCGGTGTGCTTCTATCAGATGTCTTTACAGCTCGCGCTCCCTAATCAGATGGCGCAAACCGCCGATCTGTTCCTGCAGGCCGCTCATTTCTACGACATGATGCCGCAGGTTGATCGCTGGTTGTTACACCGCGTGCTGATTGATTACGGACAGGGCATCGCTAATAAAGGCATTTGCGTGGCGATCCCGGTGTCGACGGAAGGCTTGTTGCTGCCATCGCTGCGCGCTGATTTACTGGAGATGCTCAATGAAACGCCGCTGCCAATGTCATCAATCAACCTGATGATTGACGACGCAGTCCTGCTAAAGCATCCAGATTTAAGGGTGTTTATTGCACAAATCCGCCGTCGGGGCTGCAAAATTGTGGTGCAGAACATTGGTAAGAACATGGTGGAATTTAACCAGCTGCCGGCTGATACGGTGGATTACGTGCAGATCGACCCGAGCTTTATGGCGCAGATCCATTACAACCAGATGCATGAAGTACTGGTGACTATTTTGCACGGCAACACCCACCGGCTGAATGCTCAGACGCTGGCGGGACCGGCCGATATTACCGAGACGCTGGAGAAACTGACCGGGATCGGCATCGATCTGGTTGGCGGCGACACCATCGCCCCGGAAACCTCACTGGAAAAACTGCTCAACACCGGCTATTTCGGCATTCACTGAGGTGTGTCCGGCTGCCAGTCATGGTTGAACCATAAATGCAACGTGGCGTAAGTGCGCCACGGCTGCCAGATTTCGGCGTAGCGGGCAATTTTACCCGGCGTCATGCCCGGAAAACGCTGTTTGATCAGATAATCTCCACCAAGGAAAATATCCGGCGCTGACCATGCACGCATCGCCACATAACTGGCGGTCCAGCTGCCAATGCCGGGCATCGCCAGCAGCATTTTGATTCCTTCCTGCGCATCGGTCATTTCATCAAGCGGCAACCGCCCCTCTTCCACCGCCTGCGCCAGCCCGATCAGACAGGCCGCGCGTTTCGCCTGCACGCCAATTCCGCGTAAATCGTCCACCGTCAGTTGCCCGAGGGTTGCCGGGGATGGGAATAGATGCGTCAGCGCCGCAAAGGGCGTCCTCACCGGTTCACCCCACTTTTGCGTCAGCCGCGTCGCCAGCGTCGCGGCCATTTTCACGCTGACCAGTTGTCCGAGGATCGCCCTGACCACCAGTTCAAAACGGTTCACACAGCCCGGCAATCTCAGCCCGATGGCATTTTCCGCCAGCGCCCCCAGCCCGGCGGCGATCTGCTCCGGTTCAGCATCCAGATCCAGCAACCGCCGCACCTGCTTCGCCACGTTATCCGCAACGGGTTCCAGCGACGGCGAGACCTCGAGTTCAACGCTGTTGAGATCAGGCAATGGTCGGATCCTGAACCAGCCGGTCAGCCGTTCGCCCTTGTGCATTACCGCCAGTGTGCGCTGGTAGAATTCGCCGTCCTGCTGCTCAACGCCCAGCAAAGCTCGCGCGCCAAGAAAGGCTGTCATCCACTGCCAGTCATAGGGTGGCTGATAGGTCAGAAGCATGGTTGTCACAGGACGATCCTTATAAAAATGGCCCCCGGTTGGGAGCCATTGAGCGTAGCTGAAAAAACGGAGAAAGGACTACTTTCTGCGCCAGGTGGTGCCTGCCGCTCCATCTTCCAGAACGATACCCATTTCATTCAGACGGTCGCGCGCTTTATCCGCCATGCCCCAGTCTTTGCTGGCGCGGGCGTCGTTACGCTGTTTGATCAACGCTTCGATTTCAGCCACTTCGTCGTCGCTATCCGCCTGCGCACCGGATTTGAGGAACTGCTCCGGATCCTGCTCCAGCAAGCCGAGCACCGCCGCCAGCTGACGCAATTCTGCCGCCATACCATTGGCCGCCGCCATGTCTTCCGTTTTCAGGCGGTTGATATCACGCGCCATATCGAACAACACGGAATAGGCTTCCGGCGTGTTGAAATCGTCGTCCATCGCCGCACGGAAGCGGGCGACAAACGCCTCGCCACCGGCCGGAGTCGCACTGGCGTCGGTGCCGCGCAGTGCGGTGTACAGACGTTCCATCGAGGTTCGCGCCAGTTTCAGATTCTCTTCGCTGTAGTTGAGCTGGCTGCGGTAATGGCCGGACATCAGGAAGTAACGCACGCTTTCAGCATCGTAATATTTCAGCACGTCGCGCACGGTGAAGAAGTTATCCAGTGATTTTGACATCTTCTCACGGTCGATCATTACCATGCCGGAGTGCATCCAGGTATTCACATACGGGCCGTCGTGCGCGCAACTTGACTGAGCGATTTCGTTTTCATGGTGCGGGAACATCAGGTCAGAACCGCCACCGTGGATATCAAAATGATCGCCCAGCTGTTTGCAGTTCATCGCCGAACATTCGATGTGCCAGCCTGGACGGCCTTCGCCCCACGGGGACGTCCAGCTCGGTTCGCCCGGTTTGGACATTTTCCACAGCACGAAGTCCATCGGGTTGCGTTTCACATTCGCTTCAACTTCCACGCGCGCGCCAGCCTGCAGCTGATCCAGATCCTGACGGGACAGCAAACCGTAATCAGGATCGCTTTCCACCCAGAACATCACGTCGCCGTTCGACGCCACGTAAGCGTGGTCGCGATCGATAAGCTTTTGCACGATGTCGATGATTTCATCAATGTGCTGTGTGGCACGCGGTTCAGAATCCGGCGGCAGAATGTTCAGTGCAGCGAAATCATTGTGCATTTCGGCAATCATACGGTCGGTTAAGGCCGAAAAATGTTCGCCCTTCTCAGCGGCACGTTTGATGATCTTGTCGTCGATATCGGTAATATTACGCACATATTTCAGGTCGTAACCGAGGTAACGCAGGTAGCGCGAAACCACGTCGAAAGATACAAAGGTGCGACCGTGGCCGATGTGACACAGGTCGTAAACAGTGATCCCACACACGTACATCCCGACTTTACCGGCATGAATTGGTTTGAATTCCTCTTTTTGGCGACTCAGGGTATTAAAAATCTTCAGCATCAGGCTATTCCGTGTGTTGGGCGTAGAAAATGATGGTTGTGCGCTTACGCGACACTCCGCTTCATAATATAACGAAAACGCCTTCACCGAAACGGCATAAGGCCGCAGGACGGGCTTTAGTCGTCACAAACCGTCTGCTTACGGCAACTTTTGAGTTATGGTATAAGAAAAGGCTATAGTAGCGACTCTTACTAAGAGCACACATCAACATAAGCAGGATGATTAATATGGTCACTTTCCACACCAACCACGGCGACATCGTAGTAAAAACTTTTGCTGACAAAGCGCCCGTTACGGTTGAAAACTTCCTGAACTATTGCCGTAAAGGCTTCTACGACAACACAATTTTCCACCGTGTTATCGACGGTTTCATGATCCAGGGCGGCGGTTTTGAGCCAGGCATGAACCAGAAAAATACTGATGCTCAGATTAAAAACGAAGCAGACAACGGCCTGAAAAACACCAAAGGCACCCTGGCGATGGCGCGTACCAACGATCCGCACTCTGCCACTGCACAGTTCTTCATCAACGTGACTGACAACGATTTCCTGAACCATAGCGGCAAAAACGCGCAAGGTTGGGGTTACTGCGTATTCGCAGAAGTGGTTGAAGGTCAGGACGTGGTTGATGCGATCAGAGCGGTAAAAACCGGTCGCAGCGGCATGCACCAGGACGTTCCAAAAGAAGATGTTGTGATCAAAAGCGTTACAGTCAGCGAATAACCGACGTTTATTAAGAACACGTCGGGATGACCACGTTTTTTATCGCAGATATTCATCTTTGCGCACAGGAACCGGCAATCACTGCCGGTTTTCTGCGTTTTTTACGCGAAGATGCGCCGCAGGCCGACGCGCTGTACATTCTCGGTGACTTATTCGAAGCCTGGATTGGTGACGATGATCCTGAGCCGTTGCATAAGCAAATCGCTGCGGCGTTAAACCACCTCCATCAGCAAGGCGTGCCCTGTTTCTTCATCCACGGCAACCGCGATTTTCTGCTCGGCAGACGTTTCGCGCGCGACAGCCTGATGACGCTTCTGCCGGAAAAGAAAGTCCTCGAACTCTATGGTCGCCGCGTGCTGATCCTGCACGGTGACACGCTGTGTACCGATGACGTCGCCTATCAGAACTTCCGCAAAAAAGTGCACCATCCGCTGATCCAAAAGCTGTTCCTGATGTTGCCGCTAAAATGGCGTCTGGGCATTGCCGCCAAAATGCGCGCCAATAGCAAAGCCTCAAATCGGGGAAAATCACTGGCAATTATGGATGTCAATCCTCAGGCGGTGGTCAGCGAAATGCAGGCGGCAGGCGTTGAATGGATGATTCACGGCCACACGCATCGCCCCGCAGTCCACGACGTCCCGCTCGGTGATAAAACCGGCCACCGCGTGGTATTGGGCGCATGGCACGAAGAAGGATCGATGGTCAAAGTGACTGCAGAAAACGTGGAGCTGGTCAGCTTCCCGTTTTGAGACCGCACACGGGTGTTCCGCTGTGAAAACGGAACTGTTCATCCGGCGACAAAATTAACTCCGCTTCAATCCTCCCGAAAAATTCCACCCGATCGCTGATATCCGTGCCGGCATACTGCTCCGCCAGCGCCAGATAATCGGCGAAGTGCCGTGATTCCGAGCGCAAAAGTGACGTGTAAAAACGCGACAATGTGTCATCCAGATGTGGCGCGATTTTAGCGAAACGTTCGCAGGAACGCGCCTCGATGTAGGCACCGATAATCAGCCGGTCCACCAGAATATTCAGATCGTCGTGATGCCGGGTGTGTTTGATCATGCCGCTGGCATAGCGCGACGGCGAAAGCTGGGTGTAAGTGACGTTGCGCTTTTGCATGATTTCCACCACCTGCTCGAAGTGGTGCAGCTCTTCGCGTGCCAGCCGCGCGGCACAAAATAATAATTCGGTACGGTCGAGGTATTTGGTCATCAGGCTCATCGCCGTGGCCGCCGCCTTCTTTTCGCAGTTGGCGTGGTCAATCAGCATCACCGCCTGATTTTCCAGCGCAACATCCACCCACAGAGCCGGTGTTTCACAGTGCAGAAAATCATAAATCGGTGCCAGTAAAGCCTGCGTCATAAATCAGTTTCCCGTCGTGTGAGCTATCAATAGAGTGGATGGGATTATACAAATCTGCCGACAACTTCTCAGCAAAAAAGCGCGGTTCTGCGGCGACGCAACCGTTTTCCTTGCTTCATGAGCGTGATATCATTTGCGCCCTCTCCGCCAGAACCTGTCCTCTGGCGATGCTTGCATAATCACAGGAGCTATACAGACATGTCATCCAACGTTACCCCGGCAAAAATCGCCATCGTTATGGGGTCTAAAAGTGACTGGGCGACCATGCAGTTCGCCGCCGAAGTGCTCACAACGCTGAATATTCCTTTCCATGTCGATATCGTCTCCGCTCACCGCACGCCGGACAAATTGTTCACTTTCGCGGAACAAGCTTCGGCCAACGGGTTTGATGTAATCATCGCAGGCGCAGGCGGCGCGGCGCATCTTCCGGGCATGCTGGCCGCGAAAACGCTGGTACCCGTGCTGGGCGTGCCGGTGCAAAGTGCTGCGCTGAGCGGCATCGACAGCCTGTATTCCATCGTACAAATGCCGCGCGGCATTCCGGTGGGTACGCTGGCTATCGGCAAAGCAGGTGCTGCGAACGCCGCCCTGCTGGCCGCACAAATTCTGGCACTGCACGATACTCAAATCAGCAAAAACCTGGCCGCATGGCGCAAGGCACAAACCGATGAAGTCCTGAATAATCCGGATCCGCGGGAGGAAGCATGAAGCCCGTCTGCGTACTCGGAAACGGTCAGTTAGGCAGAATGCTGCGTCAGGCGGGCGAACCGCTGGGGATTGCCGTTTATCCGGTGGGTCTTGATGCCGAGCCGGAAGCCGTGCCTTATCAGCAAAGCGTCATCACCGCCGAAATCGAACGCTGGCCGGAAACCGCGCTGACCCGCGAACTGGCGACGCACACCGCGTTCGTGAACCGCGACATTTTTCCGCGTCTGGCCGATCGCCTGACGCAAAAGCAGTTACTGGATAAGCTCAGTCTGGCCACCGCGCCGTGGCAGTTACTGGCTGATGCCGCCGAATGGCCGCAGGTATTCTCAAAGCTCGGTGAACTGGCGATTGTAAAACGTCGCGTCGGCGGTTACGACGGCCGCGGCCAATGGCGTCTGCGTTCTGGCGAAGAAGCGACATTGCCGAAAGACTGCTACGGCGAATGCATCGTTGAACAGGGCATCAATTTTTCCGGCGAAGTGTCGCTGGTCGGTGCGCGCGGTCACGATGGCAAAACTGTCTTTTATCCGCTCACCCACAACCTGCATCAGGACGGCATTCTGCGCACCAGCGTAGCGCTGCCGCAGCCCGACGTCGCCCTGCAACAGCAGGCGGAAAACATGTTGTCGGCAATCCTTAATGAACTCAATTATGTCGGCGTGATGGCGATGGAGTGTTTTGTGGTCAGCGAAGGTTTGTTGATCAACGAGCTGGCACCACGCGTACATAACAGCGGGCACTGGACGCAAAACGGCGCATCTTATAGCCAGTTTGAAATGCACCTGCGGGCGATCCTTGGCCTGCCACTGCCGAAACCTGTCGTCAGTACGCCGTCGGTGATGGTCAATCTGATTGGTACAGATGTCACTACGCAGTGGCTCAGCCTGCCGCTGGTGAACCTGCACTGGTACGAGAAAGAAGTCCGTCCCGGACGTAAAGTCGGACACCTGAATCTCAACGATGCCAGTGCCAGCCTGCTGAAAGATAACCTGTCCGCACTGATCCCGATGCTGCCGCAAGAGTACGCCAGCGGGATCGAATGGGCGATGGCAAAGCTGTAACTTTAAGCTCCCTCCCCTGCAAAGGGGGAGGAGTAAAACCATTAACTGTCATACTGCCGAAACAACGCCCTTCCCCGCAGCAACCGCACACCCAGCCAGCCGCCGCAGACCGAGAGCAGTAGTGCGCTGACTACCGGTACGGCAATCCACATCAGGTAATTCGGTTCCCAGGGGAAATCGAACACTTTGCGCTGCAACAGCCATAATGCCGCTTCCGCCCCGATGGCCGCCGCGATACCGGCGACCAGCCCGAGTACCGCAAACTCACACCACAGCGTGCGGTGCAGCATCTTTTTACTGGCACCGAGCGTGCGATAAACGATCAGCTCCTGACGCCGCTGACGCATCCCAACCTGAATTTGTGCCAGCAAAAGCAGGCCGCCACACAACATCACCAGAATCACCATCACTTCCAGCGCCCTGCTCACCTGCTGCAGAACCTGTCCAACCTGACGCAAAATCGAGCCGATATCCAGCATGCTGACCGTCGGAAACTGGCGGTTGAACTGCGTGATCGTGCTGTCGTCGCCGTGATAGCGGAAGCTGGTCAGCCAGCTTTGCGGCTGGCCGTCGAGCGCGCCCGGTGGGAAGATGAAGTAGAAGTTTGGTTTCAGGCTGTCCCAGTCCACTTTACGCAGGCTGGTAATTTTGGCGCTGAAATCCTGCGTATCACCGTTGAAAGTTACGGTATCGCCGAGCTTCACGCCCAGACGCCCCGCCAGCCCTTCGTCGATAGACACTTCACCGGCTTTCGGCGGCCCGTTGCCTGCGACCAGCGGATTGTGATCCGGCAGGCCGTTCATCCACGTCAGGTTCAGCTCGCGGTTCACCGCCTCACCGCCCGCATCGTCAGGTTTGATGATATCGGTAGCAATCTTGTCGTTAATTTTGGTCAGACGTACACGCACAATCGGATAGAAGGTTTCCGGCGCGGCTTTGTGCTGATGCAGGAAATCCGTCACCTGCGGGATTTGCTCTTTAGTGATGTTGAGCAGGAAATAATTCGGGCTGTCCGGCGGCAGTTGTTGCTCCCAGCGATCCAGCAAGTCCCCGCGCATCACCAGCAGCAAGGCCAGCAACATAAACGACATCGAGAACGCCGCCAGCTGGCTCAGCGTTACCCAAGGCTGACGCAGAAGGCGGTTCACCGCCAGACGCAGCGGCAGCTGGCGGAATGTCAGGCGGCGCAGTAATAACAGCGCGCCCCAGCCGATCACCCCCAGCAACAGAGACAGCACCAGTACGCCTGCCAGCAGTGACCAGAGCAGCGAACTTCCGCCCATCAGCGCCGCCAGCAACCCGACCACCACCAGCACCATCACCGGCAGGAAATAGCGCAGCGGCCAGACGTTGGCGACTACGTCGTTACGCAACACGCGCAGTGGCTGAGTCGCCAGCAGCTGGCGGTACGGGCGGATACCGATCAGCAACGAGATCACCACCATCGCGCCCATCGACCACACCCACGGCCAGACGCCGGCGGGCGGAAGCGCCGCAGGCAGAACCGGTGCCAGTACCTTCATCAGCCCCGCTTCAAACGCCAGCCCGACCACACTGCCGCAAATGCCTGCCAGCACCATTACCGCTATCCACTGGCCGATGATCAGCCTGCGCAGCGCCTTCTTACCGGCGCCGAGCGTTTTGAGCACCGCCACCAGATCGTAACGGCTGCGGCAATAATGCCCCATCGATACGGCTATCGCGGCAATCGACAACATCAGTGTCAGCAATGCCGAGAGCGTGAGGAACTGCTGCGAACGTTGCAGGGATTTGCCCAGCGCACCGTCGGAATCTTCCATGCCGGTCCAGCGCTGATCGGGTTTCAGCAATCCTTTAATGGCGTCGCCGTAGCTCTGAATCGCCTCAGGCGTTCCGGCAAACATATAGCGATAGGTCAGACGGCTGCCTGGCTGGACGGCACCGGTTTTCGGCACATCTTCCTGATTCATAATTACACGCGGAGCCGTCTGGAACGGATTAAAGCCCGAGTCCGGTTCCTGCACAATCACGCCGGCAATTTTCAGCGTGGCATCGCCGACATCCAGATTGTCACCCACTTTCACGTTCAGCAACGCCAGCAGACGCGGCGCGACCAGCACGGTGCCCGGTTCCGGTTTCAGCCCGACCGGTTCAGTCTGTAATGTTCCGTACAACGGATAGGCCAGATCGGTGGCTTTCACCGACGCCAGCTGAGGCGTGTTTCCGGCGAACGTCATGGTCATGAAAGAAAGCTGGCGGCTGACCTTCAGCCCCTGCTTTTCCGCGTCCTGCAACCAGGCTTCGGTGATCGGATGCGAAGATCGCAACACGCGGTCACCGACGATAAACTCGCGACTTTGCTGGCTCAGCCCTTTATCCATTCGGTCACTGATACTGCCGAGCGCCAGCACGCAGGCCACCGCCAGCGTCAACGCCAGCCAGACGATCAGTAACGAAGGCGAACGCCATTCACGCCAGAACCATCGCCAGATCATGCTTCCTCCCACAACTTACCGTCACGCAGACGCAGACGCCGCTGGCAGCGCGCAGCCAGTTGCTCGTCATGGGTGACCAGAATCAGCGTGGTGGCCGCATCGCGGTTCAGAGAGAACAAGAGATCGACGATGCGCTCGCCGGTAGCGCGATCCAGATTGCCGGTGGGTTCATCGGCGAACAGTAATTTCGGCTTGCCGATAAATGCCCGCGCCAGCGCAACACGCTGCTGCTCGCCGCCGGAAAGCTGTGCCGGAAGATGATGCAAACGCCCGCCCAGCCCGAGGCTTTCCAGCAACTGCACTGCCTGCTGACGGCTGTTGCTGTCACTTTCACCGCGCAGCAACGCCGGAAGCTGAACGTTTTCCAGCGCATTCAGCGTCGGCACCAGCATGAAGGACTGGAACACAAAGCCGACATTTTTCGCACGCAGCGCGGCGCGGCCTTCTTCGTTAAGCGAACTGAGAGATTTGCCGAGCAATACCACGTCGCCGCTGGAGCCGTCGTCCAGCCCGGCAAGAATTCCAAGTAACGTGGATTTGCCGGAACCTGACTCGCCGATCAGCGCAATTGTCTGCGCCGGTTTGACAACCAGCTCCACACCGGACAGGATGGTTAGCTGTCCTTCACCCTGACCGACGTGCTTATTAAGATGATGAACTTCAAGAACGTTTTCCGCTGGCATCTCCCCTTCCTTATGTTGTTAGGATTATTGAGTTTTCGCGCCGTTGCTGCTGATAACTTGCTGATTATTGGCGACAGTTTGAGTGCTGTCTATCGCCTTCCGGTAGCCGAATCGTGGCCGTCACTGCTTAATAACAAATGGAAAAAAGAGGGGAATAAACCCACCATTATTAACGCCAGCATCAGCGGCGATACCGCCGAACAAGGGCTGGCGCGACTGTCTGCGCTGCTGCAACAACATCATCCACGCTGGGTGCTGATTGAACTGGGTGCCAACGACGGGCTGCGGGGTTTCCCGCCACAAACTATTTCACAAACGCTGACGCAGATTATCAGCCAGATAAAGCAGGCCGATGCCCAACCGTTGTTGATGCAAATCCGCCTGCCGCCAAACTATGGCCGCCGCTACGGTGATGCGTTCTACGCCATCTATCCCGCGCTGGCGAAGCAGGAAAACGTGCCGCTGGTGCCGTTCTTTATGGAACAGGTCGCCGCGAAGCCGGAATGGATGCAGGACGACGGTTTACATCCTGCGCTGGCCGCTCAGCCGTTTATCGCCGACTGGATGGCTGAGAAACTGGCTCCGCTGCTGAGTAATTAGGTTTAAAATACGATAAATAAAATAATACCGGGACGTGAGTAAAACCAAGACGTTACCTTTTTCACCCGACTCCCTAGTAAATCACAGCTATAAAAAATAGGGACACCTCACAGGTAAAGTTATGCAAAAAGCAGTATTAATCACCGGTTGTTCCAGCGGTATCGGGCTGGTTGCGGCGCAGGATTTGCGCAGTCGTGGTTATCGGGTGCTGGCCGCCTGCAGGAAAGCGCAGGATATTGACACACTTGAGCAGATGGGATTTGAGACCGTACAGTTAGATCTCGATGACGAACACAGCGTCGCACAGGCCGCTGCCGAAGTCATCGCGCTGACCGGCAACCGCCTGTATGGCCTGTTCAACAACGCCGGATATGGCGTTTACGGCCCGCTGAGCAGCATCAGCCGGGCGCAATTCGAGAAGCAATTTTCCACCAACCTGTTCGGCACCCATCAGCTGACACAGCTTTTGCTGCCTGCCATGTTACCGCACGGCGAGGGGCGCATTATCCAGACCAGTTCGGTGATGGGGCTGATTACCACGCCGCGCCGTGGCGTCTATGCCGCAAGTAAATTTGCGCTGGAAGCCTGGTCCGATACGCTGCGCATGGAGCTGCATGGCACCGGCATTCAGGTCAGCCTGATCGAACCCGGCCCGCTGAGCAGCAATTTCACCGCCAATGTGAATCAGTCACAGGCTGACCAGCCGGTGGAAAATCCGGGGATCGCGCAACGTTTTACGCTCAAGCCGGAAGCAGTTTTGCCAAAACTGCACCATGCTTTAGAAAATCCGCGCGCACGCCTGCGTTATCCGGTGACGCTGGTCGCCCATGCACTGACCGTACTTAAACGTCTGTTGCCTGGCCGCTTGCTGGACAAAGTTTTACGCGGAAACAGCTGAGTAAAAGCAGTCAGGGGTTGAAGCAGCGATTGCCCGCCCCCACTTGTTTCTTAATACTTTAATTTTAAATACCCAAAATAATTTGAGTTGCAGTAAGGCGCCAGGCGCATGAGTCCCCGGGAGCTGAGATAACTCAGTGAGCCGGGTGAATGAGCGTAGCCACGCATCTGCAGCTCGAAGTATGAAGGGTAGCGAGAGAACGAATTCATGCTTGCACAACCGACTATTATCGATATCGACGAAACCAATCTGCAACAGGCGCTGGAGCAATCCATGTCTGTCCCGGTGATGTTCTACTTCTGGTCCGAACGCAGCCAGCACTGCCTGCAACTGGGGCCAATTCTTGACCGGCTGGCCGCCGAATACGCCGGTCAGCTCATTCTGGCGAAGGTCGATTGCGATGTGCAGCAGATGATCGCCCAACAGTTTGGCCTGCGTTCCATTCCTGCGGTTTACCTGTTCAAAGACGGTCAGCCGGTGGATGGTTTCCAGGGGCCGCAGCCGGAAGAGGTGATCCGCGAACTGCTGCAAAAAGTCCTGCCTAAAGAAGAAGAGCTGAAACTGGCTCAGGCGCAGGAACTGTTGCAGGAAGGCAACGTGCAGGAAGCGCTGCCGTTGCTGAAAGACGCGTGGCAGCTGAGCAATCAGCGCAGCGATATCGGTCTGCTGCTGGCTGAAACACACATTCATCTGAACCGCATCGATGACGCCGAAGCCGTGCTGGCGACCATTCCGTTGCAGGATAAAGATTCCCGCTATCAGGGACTTATCGCGCAGATTGAACTGCTGAAGCAAGCGGCGGATACCCCTGAGATTCAACAACTTCAGATGGAACTGTCAGGCGATCCGGATAACGCCGAGCTGGTGGTGAAACTCAGCCTGCAACTGCATCAGGTCGGGCGTAACGAGGAAGCGCTGGATCTGCTGATGGCACCGCTGAAGAAAGATTTAGGTGCGGCGAACGGTACTGCGCGTAAAACGCTGATGGATATTATGGCCGCATTAGGCACCGGCGATGCGCTGGCCGCAAAATATCGCCGTCAGCTATATTCTCTGCTGTACTGATTGATTAGAAAGTAACGAATTAAGACCCTGGCGCACACCGGCCCTCCCCCAGCCGGTGTGCGTATTTTTGTGCCCTTTTTCCTGTCTTTTTCCCCTCTGAACTATCCTTTATTAATACGATGACTCACGTAAGTGTGCGACAATTGACCTCGCGTCTTGCCATCGGTAAACGCTCAGGGACTTGTTTTATCGCGATATTCCAGCCGGAATATTCAGGACACAGTTTTACAGGAGTTTCATACTATGTTTGACCTTATTCCCATCCCAATCATCATTCTAATCGTGCTCGCGCTGCTGGTGGTTTATGCCGGGATCAAGATAGTGCCGCAAGGCTACCAGTGGACCGTCGAACGCTTCGGCCGTTATACCAAAACCCTGATGCCGGGGCTGAACCTCGTTGTACCTTTTGTTGACCGCGTCGGTCGCAAGATCAACATGATGGAACAGGTGCTGGATATCCCCTCCCAGGAAGTGATCTCCCGCGATAACGCCAATGTTGCCATCGATGCTGTGTGTTTCATTCAGGTCATCGACCCGGCGCGTGCCGCCTATGAAGTCAGTAATCTGGAACAGGCGATCGTCAACCTGACCATGACCAACTTCCGTACCGTTCTCGGTTCAATGGAACTCGACGAGATGCTGTCGCAGCGCGACAATATCAACGCACGTTTGCTGCATATCGTCGATGAAGCCACCAATCCGTGGGGGGTAAAAATCACCCGTATCGAAATCCGCGACGTGCGTCCACCGGCTGAACTGATTTCTGCGATGAACGCGCAGATGAAAGCTGAACGTACCAAGCGTGCCGATATTCTTGAAGCGGAGGGTGTGCGTCAGTCGGCTATTCTGCGCGCTGAAGGTGAAAAGCAGTCGCAGATCCTCAAAGCAGAAGGTGAACGTCAGTCGGCATTCTTACAGGCTGAAGCGCGTGAACGTGCAGCAGAAGCCGAAGCGCAGGCGACCAAAATGGTGTCTGAAGCCATCGCGGCGGGCAGCGTTCATGCCATCAATTACTTTGTGGCACAGAAATACACCGACGCACTGACCAAAATTGGCTCCGCCAACAACAGCAAAGTGATTATGATGCCGCTGGATGCCAGCAGCCTGATGGGCTCGATTGGTGGTATCGCTGAATTACTAAAAGAAACTAAAGGCGGCAAATAATGCTGCAAAACCTGATGGCAACGCCGCATCTGTTCTGGCTGTCGCTCGGCGGCCTGTTACTGGCAGCTGAGCTCGTCGGGGCCAGCGGTTATTTGTTGTGGAGCGGCGTCGCTGCGGCGCTGGTAGGGTTAGTTACCTGGATCCTGCCGCTGCCGTGGGAATGGCAGGGTGCGGCGTTTGCCGTACTCACCATTATCGCCGCGTGGTTGTGGTGGAAGTGGCTAAATCAGCGCGTGGATAAAAACAGCAACAACGCGTCGCTGAACCAGCGCGGCCAGCAGCTGGTGGGCACTTATGCCACCGCGATTGAGCCGCTGGTAAATCACTTCACGCGGGTAAAAATCGGCGACAGCAGCTGGCGGGCAATCTGTACCTCGCCCTTAAGCGTCGGTGACGAAGTCATTATCACCGGTGTGGAAGGCGCGACGCTGCGGGTGGAACCTCAATCCCGCAAATCCTGAGGATTGTGACAACAGCCACTGAGATTGTCGATGATCGGGCAGTTTGCACCGTCATCTCCCGGACAGGACTCCGCCAGCGTGAGCAGACGCTGGCGCATCACTTTCAGCTCTTCAATGTGCCGCGCAATTTCCGCGGCCTTTTCCAGCGTACGAGCTTTCACATCGGCACTGTGGCGCTCGGGATTATGGAACAGCGCCACTAGCTCCTGACACTCATCAAGCGTAAATCCCACCTGCCGCGCCTGACGCAGCAGCGTCAGCTCTTCAATGTGTTTTTGCGCGTAGCTGCGATAACCGTTTTCACTGCGCATCGGCGCAGTCACCAGCCCTTTCTCTTCGTAAAAACGGATCGCTTTGCTGGTCAGCCCGGTTTTTTTCGCCACATCACTGATATTCATTTTGACTCCTTGACCTTCCCCTTGCTGGGGGGAATTGGTACCCCGTAGCCACCTAAGTGACTACGGAGAATCAATAAGTTAAGACCCCGCTATACCCCATTTACCCCCTTTTGACCTTCAATGTGTGGTCGCAATGTGGACACTTTTGATAGCGGGTTAAAACTTACCGCATCGGCCAGATAGTCCGGGGAGAAGTGAGCGTATGTCATAGTTTGCGAGACATCCGCATGGCCTAATATTCTTTGCAGCGTGATTATATTTCCGCCCTTCATCATGAAATGAGTGGCAAAAGTATGACGCAGAGCATGTGCAGCTTGACCATCCGGCAGGTTTGGCTTTGCCGCTTTCATCATTTTACGAAACCGACTGTAACTTACTTTGAATAAGCGGCCTGTTTCACGGTTCTTAACGATGTCTGCAACTTCTTGTGAGATAGGGACAACACGTTTTTCTCCATTTTTAGTATGGGAGAACATCACGTTATTCTGGATGATATTTTCAGCCTTGAGACCGTATGCCTCACCCCACCGCGCACCTGTTGCTAAACAGAGAATAGCTATCCGGTAATAATCACCCTTTATCGAAGATAGAAGAGTATCGATCTCGACGTCTGTGAGATATGACATCTCTGAGCGAACCTCTCTCAGTGGGGCGAGCGTAGCAACTAGATTTTCACCATGGAACTCATCAATCGCTCCCATTGCTTTGAAAATACCACTCAAGGCAAAAAGGTCATGATTAATAGTGGATGCCTTAATCCCTCTCTCTAAGCGATCGGCTCGGTATTCAATCAAGCACCGAGAATCTATTTGATAGAGCATCGGATCGTTCATGTCTCGGCAAATCCCGTTCACTGTGCTTAATCTCCGCCTTGCATATGGCAGGTTCCGACCTAGCAAAATCCACCAAGTTTCGATGAACTCACTCAAGCGACGTTTGTCAGCGGGTCGGTTGAGATAATCATAGTTCTGGTATTTTGCAATAATGCTTCGCTCGTAAGCATGGGCATCAGTTTTACGGTCAAACTTTTTACGGATGCGCTTTCCTTCGCGTCCCCGTGGTCTTACATCTACTTCAAAGCGACCATCTTCGAGTTTCTTAATCGACATAAGATAACCCTCGGATGTACTGCTCAATTTCTATCTCTAGTTCTTCAGCCCAAAGATAGTAAATATCTAACCAATTTTCCGCTGTTAGCGGGTGGAGCCTGTTTCGTCTGGCAAATAGTGTGCGAGAGCTGGAGCGATTTGCCCCTTCGCTGGGTCTATCTCATCGAACATAAACCAATCGCGGTACTTTCTGAAACGAGGATGTTTGAAAAACTTCATTGCTGACTCTAAAGACATCTTTGCTTTTCCACTCTCATAGCCATGATAAGTCACGTAGTTTATCCCGACCAATTCAGCAGTTTGCTTAACATTTAGTCTTTCTGACTCACGGATGAGCTTAAGCTTGTCGCTATCGAATGTTGACAACATTATAGAGATCTCTTATTTTATAAGCGTAGTCTATACAGGAGGCATCTAAACGCCTTCTGTACCCATCAGCCCCCTCTGGGGTTCAATTTGGAATCTTAGCACAATGAAAAACATCAGCGAAATTGACACACAATTTGCAAGGCAATTCCCTGTTGATACAGGACGTGCGTTGCGAGTGTGTCGGATGACAGAGAAGCAAATCCAAAAATTGCGCGACATGTCGCGAGATGAGCTGGCAAACCAAATTTTTGTTAACGCAGAAGAATTTGCTTACCTCACTGGCCGTACCCTTAAATCAGTGCAACATCTGATGGACAGAAATCAGATTCCAGTGCACCGGGAAGGAATGCCGGGTTCTAAACGCCCGAAGCGTTTCATCATGATGCAGGAATATCTGGATGCTTTACGTCATTGTCGCGCCATCATCACGGCTGACGAGCGCTATCACATTGACCGCCTAATGCGTGACAAAGCTACATACCGTCGCTCCTCAACCAGAAGAAAATCAGCCTGAATTAATCCGTAAAGCAATTGGCTAACAGCCAAGGGTCGGGAGGAACGATGCAACACACCCCAATCTCAGTAGCGAATTTTTTGCTTAACCATCAAGTCACACGTGCTTTAGATACCAGAATCACTCACGGAAAAGGCCGAAAAGGAATAATTATCCGCTGCCGTCGCAAGTACCCATTTTCTCAGTTACGCAATATGGCTTTATTAAGGTGGGCTAAATGACAGTAATCACTACGGCTATTGTGATGAACCAACCAGCAGGACTACGGGCTGTTGTAGGTGAACGCCTTGCATCGGCTCGCTGGCAAAGTTCCTGTAATTACTACAATAAAATGAGTGAGCGCGAACGTTTGACTATTTGTTTTCACGCTCAGCTAAGACAACGCCATTCAGTTATGAAACTGGAGGAAATGAATGATTGTGATCGGGAGCGCATTGTATGTGCGATAGATGAACTTCGCTCTGCTTTTGCTAAGTACCGAAGCTTTAGAATCACCAAGTCATGTTTCATTGGCCGCTTGAGTATTAGTGAACGTCGAACTTTATATTTTCACGCTGGACTGTCGGAAGAGGAATTCAGCCAGCCATATTGGCGTATAGAAGATGAAAATTGTACATGGCGCGAGGCTTTATTCAGGGCACTACGGGAATTATTTAGCTTATTTGAAAACGCACCAACAGTATTAACTTCGGTTCGACCCGAAACATACCTCCATTAAATAATAATTTTTCATTCTGCGCTTGATTGCGTAGGAGTTCCCTTTGTCTGGAATCAGATATGAGCTTAAGCGTTGGTCAAGAAATGAGAAACAAAGCAGATAGCGAAGCAACGAATTGGATGTTAAATCAGGCGCGAAATCAGGCCAAAGCTGATGCAGCAATCACCTTTTCCGCACATCTAGATTTGTTAATCAATTACGTCATACAAGAGCAATTAGACAGAGTTGAAATCCTTGAATTACTCGGACAAGAGTCCATCCGCTTTCACAACGAAGGTTTAGAAAATAAAGGAGTCTCGTAATGCCAGATTTAATGTATTTAGTTCAGCAAAGAAACCTCGATATCTTGTCTCATCAAGTGGCGGCATGTCGCATTAATTCCATTAGGGTATCAGCCAGCATATGTGAGGATTGTCAACAACCGATCCCAGCGGCTCGGCGAGCAGCATTTCCGGGAGTTGAGCGCTGCATATCTTGCCAAGAGATTACTGAACAGAAACTGAAGCATTACAGAGGGTAATTTTATGTTGAGGATTTCAGTCGGTAATAAATGGGTTATAACGAGTGACCGTTATCAGTTTATTTTAAATGAAAGGAAAATAGTCCTTTCTGGTGAAAAGAAAGGACAGCCGTATCTTGAGGCTGTCGGTTATTACTCCAAGATAGACCAGTTGGTTAGTGGCCTTGTACATTTTGATGTTAGAACGGCAGAAATAAAATCAATTTCAGCCTTGGTTGATAAAGTAGAACATGTCTGCAAACTATGCCAAGAGGCATTTCCTGCTGCGTTAGTGGGCAGATAATAATGCAGGATTTAAATAGGGGGCGTCATGCGCCCTCACCTCCTCCGAAATATAGCAACACTAACAAAATTAAATTTGTTGGAGTCTACTCTTGGAATGCGCCCAAAGAATCTATCGGCAAAGAAAGACCGCTTACCCGTGATGAATTCCATCAGGGGCAAGCGATTTTAAATAAAATTCATTCCCTTCCTCATTTTCTGAGCGGCATCTTTGCCGGTCGTCATGAGTATCTACGTAAAACCTCCGGCTTGCTGACCGCGCACCGTTTCCTGTTTAACGTTTTTATGCCACGCATCTGGCCACGCATTGAGATTGTTAACCATAAATATGCGAAGGAATTCGACGGTAGAGCGTTGCAATTATTCAGCGAAGAGACTGAAATCTATCGTCAGTTGCCGGGCATGAATGACCGCGAGCTTAAGCGGCTGGCCATGCGGATATCATCACGGCTGTTTACCGAATATGAAGATTTAAGCGACCAATACGTTGCTAACCACAATGGTGAGCAATCAACAGTATTTACTGACCGGGCACAGCAAGAAATATACGGGCAGATTGCCGGGATTGCCCGTCGCTTTAATGTCCGCCCTTTGCACTGGAAAAAATACTGTAAGCGCAAAATGAACATGCGCGCAGCGTTCTCCAGCATTGCGCGACTGGTAAATGACGAATGGTGGGTTCGCCAGTTAAAAGCGCAGCGGATGCAGTGGCGTGAGGCACTGCTGATTGCCGTTGGTGAGGTCAATCTGCAAAAGTCAGGCTATGCCAGCAAGCAAACCATTCGTGATGTTCGCGCGCGCCGTCTTGCCGCAATGGAATATCTGAAATCCTGCGATTTGGAGAACGTCGAAACCGGCGAGCGTATCGACCTGATTGATAAAGTCATTGGCAGTATTTCTAACCCTGAAATCCGCCGTATGGAACTGATGAGCACCATTGCAGGAATAGAAAAGTATGCAGCGAGCGTGGGGCATATCGGTATGTTTACCACCATCACTACGCCGTCAAAATATCACCCAACACGTCAGGTCGGAGCGAAAGAAAAGCGCCAAGTTAATTTTAATCACAAGTGGGATGATACGGCGTTTTCACCAAAAGACGGTCAGCGCTATCTGGTGAAAATCTGGAGCAAAATGCGCACGGCGTTCAAGGATGCCGGTATACGTGTTTATGGTATGCGCGTTGTTGAACCGCACCACGACGCCACGCCCCACTGGCACATGATGCTGTTCTGCGACCGTGCGCAGCGTCAGGCGGCTGTCGATATCATGCGTCGTTATGCACTAAAAGAAGACGGCCAAGAGCGCGGCGCTCAAAAGCAACGCTTTCAGTGCAAGCACATGAATAAAGGCGGTGCAGCAAGTTATATTGCTAAATATATTGCGAAAAATATTGATGGTTACGCCCTTGATGGCGAATTGGATCACGACACCGGACGCCCATTATCTGAAACGGCCGCAGCGGTTACCGCATGGGCTTCTACTTGGCGCATCCCCCAGTTTAAATCTATCGGCGTTCCTACCATGGGAGCCTATCGCGAACTGCGCCGTTTACCGCGTGGGGTGAGTATCGCCAATGAGTTTGACGAACTGGTCGAAGCTGCCCGCGCAGCAGCCGATACGGGCGATTTTGCTGCATATATTTCGGCACAGGGTGGAGCAAACGTGCCGCGTGATATGCAAACCGTCAGAACTGCCCGGCATGTTGTTGATGAGCTCAACGAATATGACGAAGAGATCCAAAAGGTCATCGGTATTTATGCCCCGCATCTTGGCGCTGGCCATATCCATGAAACCCGTACAACACAATGGCGTATTGTCTCTAAGGCCGTTGACGTTGCTGTTCATCCTTTGAATTTACTAAGCGCCTCCGGCGCGCCTTGGAGTCCTGTCAATAACTGTGGGGAGGTTGAGACAGGACTCCGGCAGAGTTTGCCCCCAACACCTTCTGAGTACGCCACTGCGGTAATGAAATTAGTTGAGCGCGGCGATGTTGGGTGGAATGAGTCGGATGTGGCTAAGGTGTTGGGAAATGCTGCCAGACGACAATCGCCGTCGGTTAATCATCAGCAGCAGAGCTTTAATCCGTCGAAACCGTGTGAACTTGCCCCATCTGCACGATTAACAAAAGAGGAGCGAGCCAGAGTGCCGCAGATTTACCGTGAGTTAGTAAGCAATGGCATCACTCCAAAGCGCTGGGAGTTGGAGGCGTTGGCTTGTGGCGCGTCGGTGAGGTTTAACGATAAGACATTTTCATTTTCGGTATCAAAGGGTTGGCCCGGTTTTTCCAATAATGTTCACATGTAAATAAATGTTTTGCTAACATACGTATGTAGATAACACACTGTATACACATGATAATTAATTTCTCATGGGGATTATTTTGGAGCTAATACTTTCATTCATTTCTTTATTTTGTCTTCTGGCTTTTATTTTAGGCTTAATCAAACCTCAATGGGTAAAAATGCCGAGTAGGAAACACTCAAGTGCAATATACGGGCTGGCTTTCGTGTTTGTCGGTTTGTTGAGTGCGTCACTGTTCCCAACGGTTCAGAAAGATGTGGCTAAAAAAGCCGAGTCTATGGAAGAAAAGCCACCAGCTTTTGAGTATGCCGATTTAAAGCTTGTTGAGTACCGCCGGAAAACGCAAGCAGAACGCCATGAGATAGTGAACGATTACGTTAAATTTAATGAAATACCAGCGAGTGACAGTGATGGATTCTATGCTTGCATGAGTCAGCACAGTATCACCAAATCTGAAGAGTTGCCGCTTAGTGAAGTTCTTGGGTGGTGTAATAACGATTATCAAAAAGACCCTAAATCACTAGCTGTTTTCACGAATCTTGATGTTTTTCAAAGCAATTTTAGCGGCTGGAATGGTGCATATCGACCACTCGAGAAGTTGATTAAGAAAAGTATGAATGATGATTCATCTTATAAACATGTAGAAACCACTTCGCGACTTATTTTAGGCAAAGACCCTTACGCTGTAGTAAAAACACGCTTCAAAGGGACTAACCCTTACGGGGGGATTGTCACGCAGACAGTGGCAGCTCGCGTGGATGTTAAAACTGGAAATCTTGTTGAAATGATTGAAGAGTAATAATTTATCTTATAATGCTTCGCTGAGTTTAACCTCGGTTAGCCAATTCGTAAGTTTCATATAAATCATTAGAGGGTATCATGGAGAGAATTTTCCGAGCTAGACCATTTAAGACACGAAATGCAGATGAGTACGACATTAGCACTTTATTGAATTTGTTTGTTAATCCTCTAAATGGATTGTCAACGCCCTTTGACTATGAAAATTCAATAATCAAAGGGCGTATGGGGTCTGGTAAGACGATGTATCTTCGAGCTAATCAAGCCTTCTATCTTTCATCTTTGTTACCCGCCTTAATGGAAGGTGCAGATGAAATTATTCTACCGATCATGATTAAATTAAATGATTTCCAGCACTTAACTGAACCAAGCGAAATATATAGACAAGTTGTAATCAAAATAGTGGAAGAACTAACTTCAATTTACTTGCATTTTGAAGGGGTGAAGAACCTTAAGGATATACATGGTAACCTGCGTCTTATTCCGAGAGATTTGATTACGCGGCATAAGAATTCTGAAATGATGCTTAAAATATCAGCGCTGAGTAGCGATGAGTATTTGCAGAGAATTAATATTGATAAGCAAAATAAAGGAAGTGTTAAGGTAAGGTTTTTGGAGGCCTCTAGTGAGTGGAAAAAAAATTATTTTCAGGAGTTTAAGAAAAAAGCCAATCCGGGGATAAAAGACATAGAGGAGTGCTATAAGTATTTACTCCAAGAGAATGATGGTAAAATTCTCCTTTTAATTGATGAGGCAGGAGCGTTAGATAAAGGTTTTTTTAAAGGCGAACAAGAAAAATCCGGACTGTTTGAAACTTTAATGAACCAGTTCAGAACAGCGTCATTTATTAGAACTAAAGTTGCTGTTTATCCTAATTCATATTCTGACATGTTAACTGAGACTCGCTATGGGGATGTTATTATGTTGGAAAATAATATTAAGGATGAAGCAGGCTATGTCAAATTGCGTTCCAAGGCTATAAGTATAATTAATAACTATATTAACCCCAAAAACGATGAAGAGTTGCCTTTTAGAGCTGATGACATATTTGAAATTAAAGGTGGAGAACAAATATATGGAGACGCACTAGAGATGATTCTCTATGCCTCTCATGGTAATATGCGAAGATTAATTCATCTCTTTGATTTAAGTATGGACATGGCTTATTCTGAAAATTCTTATGCCAGCCGCGTTGAAAAAAGCCACGTCATTGAAGCCTTAAAAAAACATGCAATAAATAATGAAAGTACTTTAACTAATCAGGATCGTGAATTTTTGCAAAATCTTGTTTCTGTTTGTCGCAGTCGTTCAGCATATCAGTTTTCTTTTCCTAATGTCCCGCTTTACAAATACACCAGTCGTTCAAAGGAATATAATATTGTAAATATTGAGGATCCGGGATCTGGTCGTAAAGCTACGGTATATTCTTTTGATTTTTCCTTTTGTATCTTGAAAGACATCCCAACACATAGAATGAATGACGATGAAAGAGTTTATAAAGAAAGGTCTGGAGACATTGGCCGCTGGTCATCAAGGAAAGCAGTGATTACACAAGGAATGATTGAGCAGGCATCTTTGCCAGGGAAAATAGAAGGTAAGGTCACATTTTATGATGCTGTAAAAAAACACGGATTCATTTTGCTCGATGAACCTTCTGACGAGCCTTCTAATGAGCGTTTTTTCTTTCAATGCAGTGATATTATCGAAGATGATAAAAGTAAAAACATTCATATTGGCAAACGACTTCGCTTTTACCCATCAGAGTTAAGTAATGGTATGAATTATGCCAATATGATTGAAGTTTTATGATTTCGGGTTTGGTTGTTAGATAGCCCTAAAAAGAAATCATTGAATTGCGTTCTTCTGCATCTTATTGCACTGGATTTGATGACTAACTTGTGAAGACCGTGTCAGTTCTGACGCGGTTTTAGTTAGATGATGCAACTGCATCAAAACCGACGTACAAAGCGGGCAGGCGTGGCGGGGATAGCATTGCGCGCATACCCACTTTTTAATATTCATTCTCGTGCCTGAGCGCGCCGGTTAGGCATGTGGAGAGTTTCATACAGCGGTACTCGTGACCTTGCTAACTCTGGAGCATTCGGACATTTTTTTAGCTCAGGGTTATACCTAGTCTGACAGTAGGTTTTGTGCCTGTAGCGGATGTTCCTTACAGTGCGGTATGTTAATTTAAGGGGAGCAGGTCAAAGGTTCTAAACAAAAGGAGAATAAGATGGAGAGTAGTGATCGGCTTGCAATAACCAGCCTGATTGTCGCGGGGTGTGGTGTCTTCATTGCGCTCTGTGCGCTGGGTCTTTCGGTGTATATGGGCTGGATGCAAAAAAATTATTACGAGATTTCAGTTCAACCTTACATTACCCTTGTGCCAACCGTTGAACCGGGTAAGAAAGAGTATGGTTTTTATCTTTACAACGCGGGTATGGGAAAAGGATATATTGAAAATGTTGAGTATTTCCTCAATGGTAGGCAAGTTGAGGGCGATAACTCGTCTGCCTTAGTACAGGTTGTTAGTTATTTGGGCTTCAATAAAGACTGTTTTGCTTATGGCAACCCAAGGAAAGGTGATTCGGTATCGCTGGATGAAATGAACACTCTTCTTACAGTCAGCACGGGGGCATCTTCATTATCTCAGTGCAAAAGCACATATGAAGAGTTTTTCAAAGTATTAATTGGCAAACATAATGCGTTCACGATTAAGTTAAAATACAGATCGATTTACAATATCTCATATCTTTACGATTCGTCAGATAACTCTCAGAAAAAACTTTAATAATCTTGAGGGAGATGGCACCACTCCATCCCTTCTTAATGGCTGGATGCATCGCTTGAATAATGTCAGATTCGGCGCTTTTATACGGCTTTTAGCGCATGATAATGCTGCCAATATTTCGGCAGCATTATCTGGCAGGACAGTGCTTACAGCTCGTATTCAGTGAACCGCACCACCTTTTTTCCTGCCCACTCGTTTAACTCTTTCATACGTTCCTGCAAGGGAACCAGCTCATTACGCACAAAAACCTTTGCCGCTTTCTCAACATCCCCAAACCCTCCGGTGTTGTTCGGGATAATACCCATCATCTGCGGTGGCACCCGGTGCGCGCTGAGCAGGTCGTCGCGTGTTGCGTTCTTGATGTTAAAGAAATCATCTTTCGTGGCCACCTCACTGAGCGGGATGATTTTAATGGCGTCGGCTTTCCCGCCGGGCGCATGGTAGAAAATATTTTTAAAATTACCTGAGCCCTTAGATTTGGTCATCATGTCGCGCAGTGCGGTAACGTCCTGAGAGTTTTGCGCCGGGTCGGTCACGTACATGACATAGCCCGCGTGAGCCCCGTTGAGAAAATACTTGCGGCGATACAGTGTGGCTGATTCATTGAGCCACGCGCTATTTAACGCGCTGAGGTATTCTGGTAGGCCGTAGAGCTCCTGATTAATGTCCGGCTCTTGCAGATGGAACACGCTCCCTTGGTCGAATGTGTGCGGGGTAGTCATGTCCTCCACAAACCAATAGACATCACCTTCAACGCCTCGGCGGGTGTATTTGGCCGGTGAGGTCTCAAGTTTGAGCAGCTTGCCGGTCACGCTCATACGTTTTTCAATAAATGCGTTACCAAAAACAATGTAATCAAGCGCATAACGGCTAAATTGCTGCTGTGAAAGCATTGGGTGCGGGATGAACGTGCTGGCCAGAATGTTGCGCTTAACGTACATCGGCGAACTGTGATGCACGGCGGCGCGGAAACTTTTAGCCAGCCCGGAGAATGTCACCGGCGGTTCGTACCACTTCCCGTTACTCATACACTCCAGATAGTTAAGAATGTCGCGCCTGTCCATTACCGTGGCCGGTTCGTCAAAGCGAAACATCTCGCTTTTCTGCGTATCATTTTTCGCTGTCAGTTTTTTTGCCCTGCGGTTTCTTTTGCTCATATCAGTACATCACCAATGTGGATTTCATTTGCCTGCCGGAGGCGGCTGTCAGCGGCTCGTTGATTAATACGTGCATGGTTGCCCACGCAACGTCGGCGTGACTGGCTTCTTCACTGCGGCTGGCTCGGAAGGTTGATTTAGCACCGCTGGCGGTCATTGTTTTTTGAATGGCCATAAAAGAGGCGGTGATATCGGTGTGTCCGGCGTCATATTGCAGGCACCCGCGATGGATGGTGTTTTTGGCTTTTAGCACCATTTCGGTTTTGATTTCCGGCGTGTATTTAATTTCGCGCGCAGCCGGATAAAACTGCCTGACGAGCTGGTAAACACCCTGCCCTACGGTGGTTGCGTCAATGCCGATGTACTCGACGTTATATTTTTCCGTCAGTGCCTCAATGGCCTTAGCCTGTGCATCAAAATCCATGCCCTGCCACTGGTGCCGCTCCAAAATACGGAATATGCCGCCCGGCTGTTCCGGTGGAGCGATGACGACGCAACCGGCACTGTCGCCGCCGTTCGCCTCCGACGGGTCGTAACCAATCCACACCGGATTATTATCAAACGGATGATGAACGTAGGGATTAAAGTCCGGCCATTCTTCCAGACTGTCCACCATGCAGCTCTGCAAAGATTCGAACGGAAATACCGACGCTTTATCATCGACAAATTCGCACATCAGCAGGTTCTGATATTCCGACGGCGCATATTCCAGACAAAGCTGGTCGAGGTCGAACAGGTCGCAGCCACCTGCCAGCGCATCATCTATGGTGACAATCTGCCGCCACTGGCCGTCGTCACATTTAACCCCTGCGGCTAAATGGCTGTGGCTGAGGTCAAGCTGAATGCGCTTACTTTTATCGCGCTGACCTTTGTTAAAGAGCTCTCCCGACCAGAACGGGTAAGCGCTGTGGGCTAGGCTCGACGGCGTGGAAAAATACGTGGTACGCCATTTTTTATGCAGCGACATCCCGGAGGCCACCTTGCGCAGCTCCTGAAATTTCGGGATCCAAAAATATTCATCCAGATAAAGATTACCGGTGTAGCTCTGCGCGGTGCGGATATTTGTCCCCAGAAAGAACAGGCGCGCGCCGTTTGAAAGCTGCATCGGATCGCCTTTAAGGTCTACGTCCACCTGCCGGGCAAAGTCGATGATGTAATTTTTAAAGACGTGCGCCTGCGATTTACTGGCCGAGATGAATATCTGATTACGCCCTGTGGTCAGCGCATCAAGCAGCGCCTCGCGGGCAAAAAAGAAGGTCGCGCCAATCTGTCGGGATTTAAGAATATTGCGGATACGATGCTGCAAACCCGCCTGATGCCAGCCGCGCTGATATTCAAACGCATCATCGAGAAAGATATCGCTGAGTTTCGCGATCGCCTCGTCAGAGAAAACATTTTTCTCAACCTTCTTACGTTCTCCTTTATTGCGGTTGGCCACGTTGGGATTTAAATCCGCCTCGCTGCCGGTGGACATGTAGCGGTTAACCCTTGCGAGGCGCTCAATCTGTCGGCCTAGCAGGTCGATTTCTTTAAAATCCTGCCCCTCTTTTTTACTCTTCATTACCAGTTGGATGACCCGCGCCTCAATGCTGGTTTCAATGCGTGAAATCGGGGCAACGGCGTCCCATTTCTCGCGCTGCTTCCAGCTTTGCACTGTGGGTTTTTTCAGGCTTAGCATTTCCGCTATTTGCGTGACGGAAAAACCCTGCCAGTAAAGCAGTGCCGCCTGTCTGCGCGGATCGCTGATTAATCCTGCGTTGTTCTCGTTCATTGTGTCGCTCCGCTGAATGGATGTGCGTCACGCTACGCAACCGCCCGCCCCCTCGCATTAAGCCCCTGTTGTGTAACAGATCGTCAGACGGCAACCGCTGGCCGTTGTGGCGTCTGGTCGGGAAACTAAGTCCGAACCCAACCCAAACAGGACAGCGAACAATGGCAAAGAAAGTATCTCAATGGTTTCGTATCGGCGTTGAGGGGGACACCTGCGACGGACGCGAAATCGACGCCAACGATATTCATCAAATGGCGGCGTCATTTGACCCGCGCGTCTACGGTTGCCGCATCAATCTGGAGCACTTCCGGGGGCTGATGCCAAACGGCGATTTTAAACGCCTTGGCGATGTGGTCGAGCTGAAAGAAGAGCTGATTGATGATGATTCAATCCTCAATGGCAAATGGGCGTTGTTCGCCAAAATGACCCCCACTGACGAGCTGGCTACCATGGTCAAAGCCGGTCAGAAAATTTATACCTCCATGGAAATTCGCCCGAATTTCGCCAACACCGGTAAAGCCTATCTGGTCGGTCTGGCCGTCACAGATGACCCGGCAAGCCTCGGCACTGAAATGCTGGAATTCAGCGCCCGCGCCAAGGTGAACCCGTTCGCCGGTAAGAAAGACCACCCCGATGATTTGTTCTCTGTGGCCACACTTGCCCAG
The DNA here is from genome assembly GCF_965118895.1 of Rahnella inusitata. Classification (GTDB taxonomy): domain Bacteria; phylum Pseudomonadota; class Gammaproteobacteria; order Enterobacterales; family Enterobacteriaceae; genus Rahnella; species Rahnella inusitata_A. Next base: position 232,313 of record NZ_CBCPJJ010000002.1, on the reverse strand, counting down.
CTGGTATTCGAAAATCAGCCCGACGGCGCGATTTCCAGCCTGACAGGCAAAATCAAAGGGATGTTTAAAGCAAAGCAGGCCAGCGACGACGCGCGTTTTTCTGACGTGCAGGGAGCAATCACCATCGTCGCCGAAGAGCTGCAAAACACGGGCGAAGCCACCGCTCAGCGTTTCAGCGCTATGGAGCAGGAAATCACCGCGCTGAAAGGTCAGGTCACTGCCAGCGAAACGGCGCTTTCTTCCCTGCAATCGTCTCTTGACGATACCGAAAGCTTTAAGCAGCCGAAGCGTCCGGTATCGCCCGGCGGCGATGGTGCCAGCACCTTTATGACCAACTGCTGACCGGCAGCGTTATCCCTGAATTCCTGATAAACAGAAGAGAGAAATATGCGCAAGAATACCCGCTTTAAATTCAATGCCTACCTGTCCCGCGTGGCTGAACTCAACGGCGTTGACGTGGAAGACCTGAGCCACAAATTCAGCGTGGAGCCGTCGGTCACGCAGACCCTTATCACTACCGTGCAGGAGTCATCAGAGTTTCTGACCCGCATCAATATGGTGCCGGTGGATGAGCAGGAAGGTGAAAAAATCGGCCTCGGCGTGACGGGCTCTATTGCCAGTACCACCAATACCGACGGCGACAAAGAGCGTAAAACCGCTGATTTCCAGTCGCTGACCTCGCGTAAATATAAATGCGAGCAGGTGAACTTCGATTTCCATATCCGTTACAACACGCTAGACCTGTGGGCGCGTTATCATGACTTCCAGATCCGTTTGCGTGATGCTATCGCCAAACGTCAGGCGCTGGATTACATCATGGCCGGTTTCAACGGCGTGAGCCGCGCGGCAGACTCAGACCGCAGCAAATACCCGATGTTGCAGGATATCGCGGTGGGCTGGCTGCAAAAAATGCGCAACGAAGCCGCCGAACGTGTGATGGATAAAATCACCGATGATGACGGCGCAGTGGTCTCCGCCACCGTGCGTATCGGTAAGAATGGCGACTTCGAAAACATCGACGCCGCCGTTATCAACGCCACCGATTTTCTGCTGGATGCATGGCACTCCGAAGATCCGAATCTGGTTGTCGTGTGTGGCCGCAAAATGCTTTCCGATAAGTATTTCCCGCTGATTAACAAGTCACAGGAAAACACCGAAAAACTGGCCGGTGACATCATCGTCAGCCAGAAACGCATCGGTAATTTGCCTGCGGTTCGCGTGCCCTACTTCCCTGACAATGCCCTGCTGATCACCCGTCTGGATAACCTGTCTATTTACATCATGGACAGCTCACACCGCCGCCATATTGAAGAAGTGGCGCGCCGTGACCGCATCGAAAACTACGAGTCACTGAAAATTGACTATGTGGTCGAGGACTACGGCTGCGCGGCGATGATTGAAAACATCCAGCTAGGTGATTTCACCCCGGAAGAAACCCCAGCCGAAACAGAAAGCGAGGCATAACCATGCTGAGTCCCGCACAGCGTCACATGATGCGGGTCTCTGCTGAAAAAGCCTCGTCGCAGCGGGTGAGTAATCCGCTGCGTTCGGCACTGCCCTACGGCCAGATGCTGATGAAGCTGCGCGGAGACCGCCAGATATTGAAAACAATTTATTCCGTGGAAGACAAAGCCCGGCGTAAGCGCGACATGTTGCCGTCGTATGCGCCGTGGATCGCCGGTGTACTGGCCAGCGACGCGGGCAGTCAGGACGACATTCTGATGACCATGCTCCAGTGGTCGCTGGATGCCGGAGACATTCGCGGGTCATTTGACATGGCGCGCTATGCGCTGAAACACGGTCTGACCGTCCCTAACAACAAACGCCCCGCGCCGTACCTGTTTGCCGAAGATGTTGCGCTGGCGGCAATGCGCGCCCGCAGTGCCGGTGTGCCCGTCAGCGTTGATGACCTGCTGACCGCCATTGATATGACGCTACCGTTTGATATGCCAGACCCTGTGCGCGCCAAGCTGCACAAAATCACCGGTCAGGTTTTGCGTGATGACGGCCAGCCTGAGCAGGCACTGATTCACCTGCAACGTGCCATGCAGCTCGACAGCGCCGCCGGTGTGAAAAAAGACATAGAACGGTTGGAGAGAGAATTGCGGCCAGCGCCCGAAGCTGTGAAGCCTAAAGCCGCCCCGGCTAAGCGCGGACGTCCGGGCAATGCCGCAAAGCCTACTGCGACACAGGCCAAGCGTGGACGCCCACGCAAAACCACACTCTCCGGCAGTTAACCGAAAGCGCCCCGCGCCGGACGGCACGCAGGCTGATGCAGGTTTTTACCTCGTCTGACGCCTGCGTCCACCGTCCACCTATTTGAGGTTTAAGAAATGGACATTGTTATGACCACCGCCCCGGCGCGATCCGCTGTGGTTATTCCCCCTAACTTGGTTATTCCGCCTGATGCGGTGGTGAGTCCGGTTATCACTAATACCTTTTTTTTCCCTGACGTTGACCCGGAGCTGGTGAGTGAAAACATCCGGCTTGGCCACGTTGTCACGCCTGCGCGTTTTCGCCGCGCAATTAAGGCCGCGATGGCCGAGGTGAACGCCGAGCTTTATCCCTATCGCGATGCGCAGATTGAGGCGGGTTTTAAAACGCTGGCGGAGGTTCCCGCCGAACAGCTCGACGGTGAAAGCGTGAAGTGTTTCCACTATTTGAGCGCGGTCTGTGCGATGACTACCGCCGTGATTTATGAGCGTTACCGCAGCTATGACGCCAGCGCGAAGGGGGACAAAAAGGCCGAAGCGCTGGAGGTTTCTGTAGATGACCAGTGGCGCGATATGCGCTGGCACGTCTCCCGCCTGCAAGGTCAGGCGCGCGGCATGGTGAGCCAGCTCTGATGCAGGTTATCGCGCAGCAGGGCGACACGCTCGACGCCCTGTGTTATCGCCACTACGGGCGCACCGGCGGCGTGGTTGAGTCCGTGCTTGCTGCCAATCTCGGACTGGCTGAGCTGGGCGAAATTTTGCCACATGGCACCGTGGTGATTTTGCCCGCCGTTGACGCCGCGCCGATATCTGAAACCGTCCAGTTATGGGACTGAAAATGGAAAAAATCACATCACAGATTGCCTACGGCCTTGCCATGTCACTGGCGTTTATTGGTGCGCTGACCCCGCAGGACATTGCGTTTCTGGTGGGGGCTCTGGTTGCGGTGGGGACATTCTTTGTTAACTGGTATTACCGCCGCAAAAGTTACAAATTGCTGGAGCGTAACGGCCTGAGTCGGAGGGTTTTCGATGAGCTCAATCGTTAAGCGTTGCAGCGTGGCCGCAGTGCTGGCTCTGGCCGCACTGATGCCCGATTACCGTTATGTAAAAACCTCCGATGAGGGGCTGGCACTGATTGCTGACCTTGAGGGGTGTCGCCTGAGTCCTTACCAGTGCAGCGCAGGCGTATGGACATCAGGTATCGGCCACACGGCGGGGGTGAAACCGGCAAATAACATCACCGAACATGACGCCGCCCGCAATCTGATCGCCGACGTCATCATGACCGAACGCGCCGTGGATAAGTGTATGCCGGTGGCCATGCCGCGACCGGTATATGACGCGGTGGCCAGTTTTGCGTTTAACGTTGGCACCGGCGCAGCCTGTCAATCCACGCTGGCCAACTTCATCAGGCTTGGTGAATGGGCGAAAGCCTGCCAGCAGCTTCCGCGCTGGGTGTATGTCAACGGCGTGAAAAATACGGGGCTGGAAAACCGGCGCGCGCGCGAGCTGAAACACTGCCTGAAGGGGGTGCCATGAAATTTATCATTGCCGCGTTACTGCTCTCACTGGTGGCATCCCTTGCCGGTTGGCGATGGGCGAATAATAAGGTCACTGAGGCAAGCCGCACCATTGCGCAAATGCAGGGGGCGCTTGCGGCCAACGCGGTGGCCATCAGTGAACTGCAAGCCAGCGGTCAGCGTAACGAGCGGGCACAGGTGGTGCTGCGTCAGCAAGTCACCGCAGCGGGTCAGCTTGCTAGCCGTCGTAATCAAACCATCACGAGGTTACTGAATGAAAATGAAGCCCTGCGCCGCTGGTATCAGTCTGCTCTGCCTGACGATGTTGTCCGGCTGCACACGCGACCCGAATTTACCAACCCCGGCGATTATTTACGTTGGCTGTCCGAAAGTCAGCAGTTGCCCGATACCGGCCAGCAGCCCGAAAACCAACGGTGACTTAGGCGAAGACAATCGCCAACTTGAGGGCGCGCTGGTGAACTGTGCGCTGCAAGTCGAAGCCGTTAAAGAGTGTCAGGAGTCCTACAATGTTGAAGCCCGCCAGCCTGAGAAAGGCGCTCTTTAAATCCGTGCCGCTGCTGCGTGATAACCCGGACATGTTGCACATGTTTGTGGACGGCGGCGTTATTAACGCCACGCTGGCCGCGTCGCTTTCATTCGAGAACCGCTATACGCTGGATATTGTGGTAACCGATTACACCGGTGATTTAAACCTGCTGATTGTGCCGGTCAACGTCTGGCTGCGTGAGCATCAGCCGGACATTATGACCACCGAAGAAGGGAAGAAGCGCGGCTTCACCTACGTGGCGGATATTAACAGTGCCGATAGCAAAGACGTGCGCATGAGCCTGCAACTGACCGAGCGCACTATCGTCAAAGAGGTTGACCACAGGCTAAGCGTGACGCCACTGGACGAACCCCCGCCACCGGTGCCGGTACACCGGCCTAGGGAGTTGTATGTGCATGGCGAGCTGGTGAGTCAATGGGATGAATGAGCTCAAGCCTTTTGACGATAAGTTATCCGGGCTGCTGGAAAGCCTGTCACCGGCTGGCCGTCGCAAGATGGCCTCAGACATTGCCAAGAAACTGAGAGCCAGCCAGCAGCAGCGCATCAAGCGACAAAAAGCCCCGGACGGTACGCCGTATACCTCCCGAAAGCGTCAGCCTATAAAGGCTAAAAAGGGACGGGTAAAGCGCGAAATGTTTGCCAAGCTGCGCACGGCGCGATACCTCAAGGCCAAAGGCTCGGGGGATGCGGCGACGTTGGAGTTTGTGGGTAAGGTTCAGCGCATTGCGCGCATTCACCAAGAGGGGCTAAAAGACCGGCCAAACCGGCACAGCCAGCCGGTGAAGTACGAAGCCCGTCTGCTACTGGGCTTTAGTGCCGCTGACCGCCAGATTGTTGAAGATGTGATCCTCTCCCAGCTCATTGAATAAAGAGCTGGGAGAGGGGTTATTTAATTGTATTTCCGGCGACAGGACATGACAGTATGCTGTGATTGAACACGATTAAATCCGATCGACGATTAAGAACCAAAGTTGGACGGAGATAATTTATTTTTATAGATAAATTCATCTTTCAGTTGAGACTCTGGCAACACGATTCCCAACATCCCAACCATTTTCGTCTGGAAGTGACATCCCACCCATGGGCATTAACAAAAAGTTACCAATAGTGGGTCCAAATGATTCAGTCGTGTTAATTCCAGCATAAGTCATGCTAAAGGTATTAGCATTTAGATTGGATAAGTATGAAATTCTAGTGCCAATAACACTCGATTGGGATAGCTGTATATACCCACCGATAGTATCTGCGGTGTTTTGATTTATCCAGTTATTTAAAGCTATAAATGGAGTGCGCCACCAATTTATTGTGTCAATCGCAAAGCGCTGTCTAGTGGTATCAATTAATCTATGAAACTCATCTTGATGATTGCCTAATAAAACAGGGTTCCCTAAATCAAGGTTTTGGCAATCTTCAATATCAAGAGTTGCTGGGCTTGCACCAGAATTATTGAGTTTAATGATCTTGAGGGCTTGTGTTCTTTTGCAAAATCCAAAAATCACTATTTCCACTTGGACTGCACTGGGGAAAAGTTGACCAACATCCATCATGTATTTTTCAGCGATATTTTTTGCTAATAAAGCAATTTCATACAAGCTTGGGTAATTTTCAGTAGGCAGTTCCTGTTCTGTAGAGTTATTACCTATCTCATGTAGCTGAGAGAGCGATGTTGCGAGAATTTCTTTAACATTAATACCTATTACTGTACTCCCAGCGAAACCGAATCCAAATTCTAATATTTTCTGTGGGAATATACGATATACGTCCGTTGAGCGGATGACTGATACTGGGATTGAGAATAACTTAGGGCAGTGATCAGTAAGAGTGCTATTTTGTTGGTTAATTCTCGAGTCGCTCACAGCCCAAATACTTTCATGTTCTTCTCTATTAATCCAACATGCAATTGCGGTCATATTTCCACTCCTCTAAGTCTATTTATTATTTTCATCATCATGATACATATCATAAATTTCCACGTAGTTATCGTTCCGAAGATCAGATATTTTTGAAAGTATGTCTCTTGGGGCTTCATCATAAAAAGTAAGAGATATACCGTTAGGCAGTCCGCTATGAGTTTCTAGATGGTTAACTTCAAACATACCCTCTAATTCAAGCATTTCAGTGTAGCGTAAGCCTAAGTTTTGGGCGTGCCATATTGTCAGTTCGGTTTCATCATCAGGTGTATTTAGTCCGCGTGGAAGCACTTCTAATTCAGCTTTAATGATTCCTTTTTCTTTCCAATTACGAAGATATCCAGACCAGAGATTGGCTCTTAAATTCGACTCTTGATTGAATCTTCCAGCATTCCAAACTGTAATTTCTCGGCTACCGTCGATTTTGTGAAGAGTGATTTCGGCACGTTTATCAGCAATCAATTTTTCCTTGAAGGCCTTCTCAGAAGGAATGAACAGCAGGAGTGGTTTAATTTCTTGTTTAAATTCCACCTCATCTAACAGACGCTGGATTACTTGGTCAGGGGTATCAAAACCTACTGCTCTGGCGGCAAGTCGTTCAAAAACACTGTCCGAAACGGCAATATCTTTACTCATAATTCATTCCATATATGATTAAAAAATCTATCATATATGATTACGTAGTGTTTGCAAGAAGAGTAAAGAACTCATCACCACTGTTGTACCACCGATAGTCCTACGCCCACACGTTGTCGCCGGATCTCCCCGGCGGCATCCTTTCCTCATGAATACACACGAAACTCTTTCCGAACTTGCGCGCACAGTGCGAGACATCATCCGTATTGGCGTGGTTGCCGAAGTGGATACCACGCTGGGACTTTGTCGTGTCCAGTCCGGTGAGCTTGTAACTGACTGGCTGCACTGGTTTACGTCACGCGCCGGTAGTTCGCGTACTTGGTGGGCACCTTCCGTAGGTGAGCAGGTTTTGCTGCTTTCCCTTGGCGGTGAGCTTGATACCGGGTTCGTGCTGCCGGGCATTTATTCCGATGATTTCCCCGCGCCGTCGGCATCACCGCAGGCGTATCACGTCAGTTTTTCTGACGGTGCGGTGCTGGAGTACGAGCCGAAAACTGGCGCGCTGACTGTGAGCGGTATTCAGACCGCTGATATTTCCGCTGCAACGTCAATCAGTGCCACCGCGCCTAATGTCACCGTCACGGCCAGCAGCAAAATCACGCTTGATACGCCGGAGGTGGTGTGTACGAACAAGCTGACCACCGGCTCATTAGAGGTGAAAAAAGGCGGTGCGATGAAAGGCAATATTGCGCATAGCGGCGGCACGTTTACCTCCAACGGTGTGCAGGTGGATACCCACACACACGGCGGCGTCCAAACCGGTGGCGGAAACACCGGTAAACCGAATTGATAGCTGAGGTTTTGATAATGACTAACGCGAAATATCTCGGCATGTCACGCCAGTCAGGGCGCTCGGTTGAAGACATGGCGCACATCAACCAGTCAGTCAGTGACATCTTGCGAACGCCGTTAGGCTCTCGGGTCATGCGCCGAAATTATGGCTCGCTGCTTTCCGCGCTGACCGACCAGCCGCAAAACGCGGCGCTGCGGCTGCAAATCATGGCCGCGTGTTATTCGGCGATCCTTCGCTGGGAACCGCGCGTCAGCCTGACCGGCATCACCTTTGAAACCACTTACAGCGGGGAAATGGTGGTCAATATTACCGGCGACCGCACGGATTCCCCCGGCGGTTTCTCTTCTTCCATCTCACTGAGTTAACGCTATGGCCACGATTGATTTAAGCCAGCTCCCTGCGCCGGATGTGGTCGAAGAGCTGGACTATGAAACCTTGCTGGAAGAACGCAAAGCCACGTTGCTGTCACTGTATGACGAGAGCGAACGGGAGGCCGTCGCCCGCACCTTGGCGCTGGAATCTGAGCCTATCGTCAAACTGTTGCAGGAGAATGCTTACCGCGAGGTGATTTTGCGTCAGCGTGTCAACGAGGCGGCGCGCGCCAATATGCTGGCCTACGCCACCGGCGCTGACCTCGACCAGCTCGGCGCAAACTATAACGTTGCGCGGCTGGTTATCACGGAGGCTGATGATACGGTGCTGCCGCCGGTTGCCGAGGTACTGGAAAGTGACAGTGATTTTCGTGTGCGTATTCAGCAGGCTTTCGAGGGTCTGAGCGTGGCCGGTTCAACGGGCGCTTATCAGTTCCATGGCCGCAGTGCTGACGGTCGGGTTGCGGATGTGTCGGTGATTAGCCCGGAACCTGCCAGCGTGACGATTTCTGTGCTGTCGCGTGAGGGAGACGGCGCAGCCAGCGCGGAGCTTATCGCGATTGTGAATGCGGCGCTCAACGCCGAAGACGTGCGCCCGGTTGCTGACCGCGTGACCGTACAGTCAGCAAAGATTGTGCCTTATCAGATTATTGCCGAGCTCTACGTTTATCCGGGGCCGGAATTAGAGCCCGTTAGGCTGGCCGCGCTGGATAAGCTTAACGCTTACACGCAGGCACAGCACCGGCTGGGGCGTGATATTCGTCTCTCTGCGATTTATGCCGCGCTGCACGTTGAGGGCGTTCAGCGTGTCGAGCTTACGCAACCGGTGGCCGATCTCGTACTGGACGACACGCAGGCGTCATTTTGCACCGAATCCTCCATCACTATCGGAGGGACTGATGAGTAATGCAAGGCTCTTGCCCGTAGGTTCATCGCCGCTTGAGGTTGCCGCCGCTGCGGCCTGCGCCGAACTGACCGCTGTACCCGTCCCGCTGCGCGATTTGTGGAACCCGCAAACCTGCCCGGCAAAATTCTTACCCTATCTGGCGTGGGCATTTTCCGTTGACCGGTGGGATGAGAAATGGCCGGAGGCGACCAAGCGCAGCGTTATCCAGTCGGCTTATTTCATCCATACCCATAAAGGCACCATCAGCGCGATCCGTCGGGTAGTTGAGCCGCTCGGTTACGTCATCAACATTTCTGAATGGTGGGAAACCAGCAGCCCGCCCGGCACGTTTCGCCTTGATATCGGCGTGCTGGAAAGTGGCATCACCGAAGAGATGTATCAGGAGATGGAGCGGCTTATCGCCGATGCCAAACCGGCCAGCCGCCACCTTGAGACGCTGACCATCATTCAGGATATTCCCGGCCATATTTTTGTTGGTGCGCTTTCTTACGACGGCGACGTCATCACCGTTTATCCGGCCTAATCAGAGGACAACTCATGGCGACTTATAAAGCATTACTGACTACAGCCGGAGCGGCCAAAATCGCCGCCGCCACGGCAGGCGGAACGCAGGTCAAAATCACGCGCATGGCCGTCGGTGACGGGGGCGGAAAACTCCCAACGCCTGACCCAAAACAGGCCAAACTTGTTAATGAAGTTTATCGCGCCAATCTCAATCGGCTAAGCATTGATGCCAAAAACAGTAATTATCTCGTGGCCGAGCAGGTGATCCAGCCTGACGTCGGCGGCTTCTGGATGCGTGAAATGGGCTTATACGATGCTGACGGCGTGCTGATTGCCGTCAGCAACATGGCTGAAAGCTATAAACCGCAACTGGCCGAAGGGTCAGGCCGGTTACAGACGCTGCGCATGGTGCTTATCGTCAGTGAAATTGAGTCCGTGGCGCTGAGCATTGACGGCTCCACGGTGATGGCCACAAAAGATTATGTAGACGACAAGCTGGCAGAGCATGAGAAGTCACGTAATCACCCCGACGGCACCACAGTGGCAAAGGGTTTTGTCCAGCTTAGCAGCTCGGTCAGCAGCGACAGCGAAGTGCTGGCCGCGACTCCAAAAGCGGTAAAAGCCGCCAACAATAACGCTAACGGGCGTTTACCGTCCGGCGGAACGGCCGTTGCGGCGAATAAACTCGCCACCGCACGCAAGATTGCAGGTGTAGCGTTTGACGGTACGGCGGATATCAGCATTCCACCTGCAAACGTCGGGGCACTGCCTGCGGGCGGGACTGCCGTTGCGGCGAACAAACTCGCAACCGCACGCAAGATTGCAGGTGTGGCGTTTGACGGTACGGCGGATATCAGCATTCCACCTGCAAACGTCGGTGCATTGCCGTCTGGCGGGACTGCCGTCGCTGCGAACAAGCTCGCCACTGCACGTAAAATTGCTGGTGTAGCTTTTGACGGTACTTCTGATATTAATCTGGGAGCCGGTAACGTAGACGCAGTACCCACAACTGGCGGTGAAGTCAGTTATCTAAAAAATGCAACATTCTATGGCACAAGCCCAGATTCATGGGAGGGGGCAGGAGGCTTTGCCAGTCAGTACACAACCCCCTCAGCGCCTTTCTTTATCCCGTTAGGTTATCGAGCCCCCGCAGGTGTCAGTAATTACCTACCTATCATTAAAGGGCTCGTGCAAACCGCAACCCATGGCTATGGCACGGCAGTAAGCTTTGGGGCTGTAACCTCTGGGACAGCCAAATTTGCGCAGGCTGTCATTCATGTTATCGGTGATAACGGCGTTTCACGGGAATGGTTTTTTGACCCTACTGATGGGGCATTCTCAGCACCCGGAGGGAATATTGTAGCGGGGCAAGGCTTGTACGAATCAGGTGGGGCAGTTCGGGCTTACAGCTCAAATTACAAACCAACACCTGAAGCAATAAACGCCATTCAGCGCGATATGTGCGATATCGCAGGTTTTGCCGCAGGCAATGTTAATGACCCTTATATGCGCCGCTCGGCAACTTATGAAATTGTGCGAATTGCCCGCAGGGATTGGGTGGAGAACAATTTTGCAACTACCACACTCTTGAGCAACACAGATAGCGCTGCCCGCAATTGGGCAAATAACGATTTACGCAATGACATCTATGCCTACGGTAATAACCGATATGTCTACGACGTTCAGCGCGGCAGTCAGGCGCTGGAGAATGCAGGCTGGACTGCTCAGCAGGTATGGGAAGCGCCGACCGGTTGCTTCATGACGGGATTAAACATCCGAACGGATTTAGGCGACTGCCGAATGATGGGGAAATACTACCGCGCGTTAATGATTAGATCGGCCAGCGGAAGCTGGCGTCAGGTGGGGAACTAAGATGATTGCATTCAAAAATATTAAAATGACCAAACAGGTTTTAGAGGATGGTTTGCCGCTGCCCGTACTTTATTTTGAAGATGAAAACGGCAATGACTGGTACACCCTGCGTGACGAAAATTGGAAAGGTAAGAATAGTTTTATTGCTGTGGGGCAGGATGGGTTTATTACGACGTGGGCGGAGAATCCGAACTTCCTCACACTCAGCGAAGGTGTGAGCGTTTATGAAGTGGCGCATACAAATTTACCCGCCGATATTGGGCAAGGCACGTACAGCTATCAGAACGGCCAGTTCATCAAGTTTGAGCCGGTAGCGTCAGAAGTAGCTGAGCAGAAAAGAAATAACTTGCTGAGCAACGCGGCCAACGCCATTACGCCGTTACAGGATGCTGTAGATATTGATGACGCCACAGAGGCTGAACTGCTCCAGCTCAAAGCATGGAAAACGTATCGGGTTGCCCTTAACAGGCTGGATTTAACCACTGCACCTGATATCGCTTGGCCAGAAATGCCGTCGTTAGCAACGATCGGTGAAAACGATCGGTCTGCACTTATTGATCAGTAATAACTATTTGAAAGGTGTGGGTATTAAATCAACAATCCCTTAACAGTTAATTAAGGGGTGAACGTGGAATTAAGTAAAGAAGAGGCCGAATTGCTGGCGTGGTTCATTGGTCTGCACTGGATTGAATTTTCTGAACGTGCAGAGGAAATGGTCAGCGTCTGCGCACTGCATCGGTTGGCTGAAAAATTAGGCCTGAATAATACGTAATTCATCAATAACAACCTAGCCCGGCAATTGCCGGGCTTTTTAATGCTGCGCTTTTTATATGTGCTGTTGTACTGACTCCCTCCCAACGCTCACGCCTCGCCCTGCCCCCCGTTAAACAACAAAATTACCTTGTCTATTTTAACGGAGTTAACCCGATGAGTGATTTTCACCACGGCGTGCAGGTCGTCGAAATTAACGACGGAACGCGCGTTATTACCACCGTATCCACGGCAATTATCGGCATGGTCTGCACGGCCAACGACGCTGACGAAAAAGTCTTCCCACTCAATACGCCAGTCCTTATCACCGACGTGATCGCCGCGCAGGGCAAGGCGGGAAAAACCGGCACCCTGTTACCGGCGCTGACGGCCATTGGTGACCAGTGCAAACCGGTCACGGTCGTGGTGCGCGTTGCTGAATCAGAAGAGGAAGATACTGATGATGCCGCTGCCGAAACGCTGTCTAACATCATCGGCGGTGCGGATGAACGCGGGCAGTACACCGGCATGAAAGCCCTGCTTACCGCCGAAGCCGTCACCGGCGTAAAACCGCGCATTCTCGGCGTGCCCGGTATGGACTCGCAGGAAGTGGCCACGGCGCTTGCCACCGTCTGCCAGTCGCTGCGCGCATTCGGTTACATCAGCGCATGGGAATGCAAAACCATTTCCGACGCCATTAAGTACCGTGGCAACTTTAGCCAGCGCGAGCTGATGCTCATCTGGCCGGACTTTATTGCATGGGATACCACCGCGAACGCCAGCACTACGGCCTACGCTACCGCCCGCGCCTTGGGGCTGCGCGCCAAGATTGACCAAGACACCGGCTGGCATAAAACCCTGTCAAACGTCGGCGTGAACGGCGTGACCGGTATCAGCGCCTCGGTATTTTGGGATTTGCAGGCGTCGGGGACTGACGCTGACCTGCTCAACGAGGCCGGAGTCACCACGCTGGTGCGCAAAGACGGCTTCCGCTTTTGGGGAAACCGCACCTGCTCTGATGACCCGCTTTTCCTGTTTGAGAACTACACCCGCACGGCGCAGGTGCTGGCCGACACGATGGCCGAAGCGCACATGTGGGCAGTGGATAAACCGATGACCGCCTCACTTATCCGCGACATCATCGACGGCATCAACGCCAAATTCCGCGAGCTCAAATCCAACGGCTACATCATCGACGGCAGTTGCTGGTTTGATGAATCCGCCAACGATAAAGACACCCTGAAAGCCGGGAAACTCTATATCGACTATGACTACACGCCGGTGCCGCCGCTGGAAAGTCTGACCCTGCGTCAGCGTATCACCGACACCTACCTCGTCAATCTGGCCGCATCCATTAACAGCTAAGGGCATTCAATATGGCACTTCCTCGCAAACTGAAATACCTCAACCTGTTTAACGACGGCCTGAGTTACATGGGCGTGGTGCAGTCGGTCACGCTGCCAAAGCTGACCCGCAAGCTTGAGAACTATCGCGGCGGCGGGATGAACGGCTCCGCGCCAGTGGATTTTGGGCTGGATGACGACGCTCTCACCGTTGAATGGTCAATTGGTGGGCTCCCGGACAGCGCTCTGTGGGCGCAGTATGCCGCCGCCGGTGCTGCGGATATTCCGTTGCGGTTTGCCGGGTCTTTCCAGCGTGACGACACCGGCGACGTCTCCGCCGTGGAAATCGTTATGCGTGGTCGTCACAAAGAAATCGACACCGGCGACATGAAGCAGGGCGAAGACACCGAAAGCAAAATCACCACGCAGTGTACGTATTACAAGCTGGTGGTTGACGGAAATACGCTAATTGAAATTGACACCGTAAACATGGTCGAAATCGTCAACGGTACCGACATGCTGGAAAAACACCGCCGCAATATTGGTCTGTAATTTTGCGTGGCCGGTGCGCTGGCCACACTCCCCTTACCTACTCTGAGAAAAACCATGAAAAAGACCGACACAGTTACCGCAGACAACAACCAAGAAAACGCCAACGTCGTTACGCTGGATACGCCTATCAAACGCGGCGACACCCTTATCACCGAAGTAAACGTGATCCGCCCGAACGCCGGTGCGCTACGCGGCGTCAGTCTGGCCGACGTGGCCAGCTCAAACGTGGACGCGCTACTGATGGTTCTGCCGCGCATCACCTACCCGACGCTGACAAAAGAGGAGTGCGCCGCGCTGTCGCTGCCGGATATGGTCGGGCTGGCCGGAAAGGTGATTAATTTTTTGTTGCCGAATTCGGAACGCTGACGTTTCCACCGCGGCTGTCGGTTGATGACCTGATGGCCGACGTGGCGGTGGTCTTTCACTGGCCACCGTCAGAACTCTATCCGCTGAGCCTTCCCGAGCTCGTCACATGGCGCGCTAAAGCGCACGAACGAAGTGGACACGCCAATGAGTAACAATGTGACATTGCAGGTTTTACTCAAGGCTGTTGACCAAGCGACCCGCCAGTTTAAATCCATCCAGACAGCGAGCAAGTCGCTGTCTCAGGAAATCCGAACCACCCAACAGTCCATCAGGCAGCTAAACACCCAAGCCGGGCAGATTGAGGGGTTTCGTAAAACGAGCGCACAGCTTGCCGTCACCGGCCAGTCACTAAAAAACGCCAAGCAGGAAGCCGCCGCGCTTGCCCTCCAGTTTAGAAACACCGCCAATCCTACGCGCGCGCAGACGCAGGCAATGAAAGCGGCCAAGCGCACGGCCTCCGAACTTCATCTCAAATACAACGGCCTGCGGCAGTCCGTTCAGCGTCAGCGACAGGAGCTGTCGCATGCGGGTATCAATACCCGTAATTTGTCAGCCGACGAGCGCCGACTGCGCACCTCGCTGAGTGAGACTAACGCACAGCTTAATCGTCAACGGGAGGCTCTGGCTCGGGTCAGCGCGCAGCAGGCGAAACTTAACGCGGTAAAAAATCGTTATGAGTCGGGTCAGCGGCTGGCCTCCGGGGCGCGCAGTGCGGGGATGGCCGGTGTGGGCGTTGCCGCCGCTGGTCTGTACGGTGAGGCTAAATTTATTGCGCCGGGCATCGGCTTTGACAAACAAATGTCAGGAACGCAGGCCATTCTCGGTTTGAATAAGGGCGAGGAAAAGCTCGGCCAAATCCGCAAACAGGCGCGCGATATTGGTGCGACAACGGCGTTTTCTCCGGGCGACGTTGCCCGCACGCAGACCACGCTTGCTCGCTCCGGGTATGACGCTGATTCGGTGCTGGCGGCGACGGGTTCGACGGTCAACCTCAGCCTTGCGGCGGATGTCGATATTGCCGAGGCGGCAGACATCATCACCAATATGCAGTCTGCGTTTAACCTGCCGACCACGCAGATTGAGCGTGTCGCAGATGTCATGACCAAGGGCTTTACCTCGTCGAACACCGGCCTGATTGAGCTGGGTGAAGCAATGAAATACGTCGCCCCTATCGCGGAGGCGGCGGGTGCCAGCATTGAGGACACCACCGCCTTGCTGGGCATTCTTGCGGATAACGGCATCAAAGGCTCAATGGCCGGTACCGGCGCGAGTGCTATTTTCAGCCGACTGCAGGCACCGGTGGGACAGTCTCCTGCGGCGCTCAACGAGCTGGGGGTGAAAACGCGCGACGGCAAAGGGGACATGCTGCCGGTCGAGAAAATCCTTAAATCCATCAACCAGTCGTTTAAAAAAAATAAGCTCGGTACGGCGCAAAAAGCGGAATACCTGAAAGTCATCTTCGGTGAAGAAGCCATGAAAGGCGCGGTCAAGCTGGTGGCCGCAGCCGGAAACGGCAGTCTCGACGCGAAGCGCAATGCGATACAAAACTCATCCGGCACCACGGAGCGTATTGCAAAAGTCCAGACCGACAACCTCGACGGCGATTTAAAAAACCTCGCTTCGGCGTGGGAAGATTTGCAGATTGAGGTTTTCGAAAAGCAGGACACCGCGCTGCGACGCCTGACCACCTCCGTAACCGAGTGGCTCGGCCAGGTCGGCCAATGGACGAAGGAAAACCCGGAGCTGACAAAAACCCTGTTTGCAGTGACCACCGGCGCGCTGGCGATCCTTGGCGTGCTGGGCGGTATTGGCCTCATCGCGTGGCCGGTCATTGCCGGGGTAAACGCGATTATCGCCGTTGCCGGTACGCTGGGCGTGGCGTTCAGCACGGCGGGAGCAACCATTGTGACCGCGCTTGGAGCGATCACCTGGCCTGTCGTTGCCGTCGGTCTGGCCATCGTGGCCGGCGCGCTGCTCATCCGTAAATACTGGGAGCCTATCAGCGCCTTTTTCGCCGGTGTGGTTGAGGGGCTGGGCGTGGCGTTTGCGCCGGTAAAAGAGCTCTTTGCCCCGCTTAAACCGGTCTTTGAATGGCTGGGAGAGAAACTTAAAGCGGTCTGGCAATGGTTCAAAGATTTGGTTGCGCCGGTGAAGTCCACGAAGGAAACCCTCGACGGCTGCAAAAATGCCGGTGTGCTGTTCGGACAGGCGGTGGCCAATGCGCTTACCGCGCCGCTGCGGGCGTTCAATAAACTTCGGGAGGGCGTGGACTGGCTGCTAAACAAGCTTGGCCTTATCAAAGATGAATCTGCCGATCTGGATAAGAACGCTGACAAAGCGCAGCAGCGCGCGAAAAATGATGCCGGGCGCGAGCCGCAGTCTTTACCGCCGGGTGGCCTGCTCGGCGGCGGCTATGCCCCGGTATCCGCAGGCGGTGGCCGAAGCTATACCGACAACAGCAAAAACAACTACCAGATTTCCGTGGGTGCCGGAATGGGTGCGCAGGATACCAGCCGTCAAGTGATTGACGCACTGGACGCCCGCGAACGTCAGCGCCGGGCTGAGCTGCGCTCCCGCCTTGGATACGATTAAGGAGAATTTCGCATGATGTTAGCGCTTGGGTTATTTGTGTTTCAGCTACAAACCGTCCCTTATCAAAGCCTGCAACGCAGCGTTGATTACCGCTGGCCGTCAAACAGCCGTATTGGCCAGCGTCCCGCACTGCAATTTCTCGGCGTGAACGAGGAGAAAATCACCCTATCAGGTGTGTTGATGCCTGAAATTACCGGCGGAAGACTGTCCCTGCTGGTACTCAACCAGATGGCCAATGAGGGTAAGGCGTGGCCGCTGCTGGAGGGCTCGGGCACAATTTATGGGATGTTCGTCGTGGAGAGTCTCAGTGAAACCCGCAGTCAATTCTTTGCCGACGGCAGCGCGCGCAGCATTGAGTTTACGCTGACGCTCACGCGCGTGGATGAGTCCCTGACCGCCATGTTTGGTGATTTGCAGCAGCAGGCTGACGGATTGCTGAATAAGGCCAGTGCGGCCGCGCAGGGAGTGCTGTCATGATAACGGGGCTGACGGTTGACGCAGGGGCAACGCTGGCACCGGCATTTATGCTGACGCAGGCGGGCAATGATATTACGCAGGACATCAGCGCCCGGCTGTTGTCGCTGACGCTGACCGATAATCGCGGATTTGAGGCTGACCAGCTCGATATTGAGCTGGACGACAGCGACGGACAGGTAGAAATGCCGCCGCGCGGTGCGGTTCTCTCCCTGTTCTTGGGCTGGCAGGGCTCGGCACTGCTGGGTAAGGGGGAATTTACGGTGGATGAGATTGAACACCGTGGCGCGCCGGATACGCTGACTATCCGGGCGCGCAGCGCTGACTTTCGCGGCACTCTGAATTCACGGCGTGAAATGTCCTACCATGACACCACGCTCGGTCAGGTGGTTGAGCAAATCGCCGCGCGTAATAAGCTGACGGCCAGCGTGGCCACGCAACTGAATGCCATCAGTATTCCGCACATCGACCAGTCTCAGGAATCTGACGCCAAGTTTTTAACCCGTCTGGCCACGCGCAACGGCGCGGATGTTTCGGTGAAAGCCGGTAAGTTACTTTTTCTGAAAGCGGGGAGCGGCACCACCGTCAGCGGTAAACCTATACCGGCCATGACGATTGAACGCGCCGACGGTGACCGGCATCAGTTCGCCATTGCTGACCGGGGCGCATACACCGGCGTAACGGCTAAATGGCTGCATACCAAAGACCCTAAGCCCAAAAAGCAAAAGGTTAAAATTCAGCGAAAGCCCAAGTTTAAACAACTGCGCGCACTGCAACACCCCAAAGCGAAACCGGTTAAAGCCAAAGCATCGGCAGTCAAAACACCCGAAGCCAAAGAAGGTGAATACATGGCCGGTGAGGCGGATAACGTTTTTGCACTGACCACTATCTATGCCAGCAAAGCGCAGGCCATGCGCGCAGCGGCGGCAAAGTGGGATAAGTTGCAACGCGGTCTGGCGGAGTTCTCCATTAGTCTCGCCATGGGGCGCGCAGATTTATATCCTGAAACGCCGGTGCAGGTTAAAGGGTTTAAGCGCGTCATAGACGAGCAGTCATGGATTATCGCTAAGGTGATTCACTCACTCAGTAATAGTGGCTACACGACGTCACTAGACCTTGAGGTGAGGCTTTCAGACGTAGAGTTTGACATACAGGAGGAATGACCACTATATTTCTTAACTATTTGTTTTAAATGAATTTAATGGTTAAAATCAACGCATCTTAAAGTGATTCATTGAGGTGGTGATCATGTTCCATTGTCCAATCTGCAAATACGCTGCACATACCCGTTCCAGCCGTTACCTGAGTGAGAACACCAAGGAACGTTATAACCAATGCCAGAACATAAATTGTGGCCATACCTTCAAGACAATGGAGTCATTTGACGGCTCAATTATGAAGCCGGGGCATATCAACGCAGTGATGCCTCACCCTACTTCGCAAGGTCAGCAAACCTTCCTAATGTAATTGCATGACAACTAAACCAGCCTCTGCGCTGGTTTTTTTTGCCAAAGAAAAGCCCGCAAAAATGCGGGCTTTATATCGAAGTGTGGTCGCTATGTGGACACTGATTTTATAAATCCTTTTAAATCAGTAAATTAAACGCTTGACCTTCCCCTTGCTGGAAGGTTTATCCTCTATAACTAATGAAAGTTCACTATCGGGTCAAGACAAAAAGGAAATCATCATGACAACAACCGTTTTATCCCTGCAAGGTTTATCCTGCGGACATTGTGTCGCTTCGACGCGTAAGGCGCTGGAAGCCGTGGAAGGCACCACAGCGGTGGAAGTGTCTCTCGACAAAGCTATCGTCACAGGCGATGTCAGCAGCCAGACTCTGATCGACGCCGTGGTGAACGCTGGCTATGAGGCGCAACTGCTGGAGGATCCATCCCCAAAATCTGAGCCGCTGACCGATAAGGCGAGTGTTTTGCCGGAACCCCTGTCAGCGGCTGCGTCACCCGTTCCGGCACAAATTCCTGCCACTGATGACAGCGTACAGCTGTTGCTCAGCGGGATGAGCTGCGCCAGCTGCGTCAGTAAAGTACAGCGGGCGCTGGAAGGCGTGACCGGCGTCGAACGGGCACGGGTCAATCTGGCAGAACGTAGCGCGCTGGTCAGCGGCGACGCCGATCAGGCGGCTCTGGTTGCCGCCGTTGAACGTGCCGGTTACGGTGCTGAAATTATTATTGATGAAACCAAACGTCGCGAGCGCCAGCAGCAAACCGCGCGCAGCAGCATGATCCGCTTCAGTTGGCAGGCCGCCGTCGGTCTGACTGCCGGTATTCCGCTGATGTTATGGGGATTACTGGGCGGTGAAATGATGGTCACCGCCACAAATCAGACCGGCTGGCTTATTGTCGGCGTTCTGACGCTGGCTGTCATGGTGATCGCGGGCGGTCATTTCTATCGCAGCGCGTGGAAAAGCCTGATGCACGGTAGCGCCAACATGGACACGCTGGTGTCACTCGGTACCGGTGCGGCGTGGGCGTTCTCCTTCGCCGTCAGCCTGTGGCCGGACGCCTTCCCCATGCAGGCACGCCATCTTTATTACGAAGCCAGCGTAATGATCATCGGCCTGATCAATCTCGGCCACGCGCTGGAACAACGCGGGCGCCAGCGGTCTTCACAGGCTCTTGAACGTCTTCTTGATCTCACCCCGCCGACCGCGCGTGTGGTTACAGATCAGGGAGAAAAATCTATCCCGCTGGCAAATGTTGAGCAAGGTATGACGCTGCGTCTGACCACCGGCGATCGTGTGCCGGTTGATGGCGAAATACAGAGCGGCGAAGCCTGGATGGATGAGGCGATGTTGACCGGCGAACCTGTCCCGCAGCAAAAATCGCAGGGCGAAAAAGTGCATGCCGGAACGCTGGTAAAGGACGGCAGCGTGCTGTTTCGCGCAGACGCTATCGGCAGCCAGACTACGCTTTCGCGCATTATCAAACTTGTGCGTGAAGCGCAAAGCAGCAAGCCGGAGATAGGTAAACTCGCGGACAGAATCTCTGCCGTGTTTGTCCCTGCCGTGGTGCTGTTCGCGCTGTTCAGCGGCGCGCTCTGGTACTTCTTCGGCCCCCAGCCACAGCTGATGTACACGCTGGTTATTGTCACAACAGTGCTTATCATCGCCTGTCCTTGTGCGCTGGGACTCGCCACACCAATGTCTATTACCGCCGGTGTCGGGCGTGCCGCGGAGTTCGGCGTGCTGGTACGTGATGCCGATGCGCTGCAAAAGGCCAGTACACTCTCGACGCTGGTCTTTGACAAAACCGGGACGCTGACCGAAGGCCAGCCAAAAGTGACGGATATCCATATCTTTGGCGGCATCAGCGAACCCGAGGCGCTTCGCTTTGCTGCCGCGCTGGAACAGGGCTCTCATCATCCGCTGGCGCAGGCCATTGTCGAAAAAGCACAAGGCCAGACACTTCCTGAAGTGCAAAACTTCCGCACGCTTGGCGGTCTGGGTTTACGCGGCGACGTCGAAGGCAAAACGCTGCTGCTGGGCAATCAGGCGCTCATGCAGGAAAATAGCGTTGATGCTCAGGCGGCTGATGGATTGCTTAATGAGATGACAAAGCAAGGCGCGACACCGGTTCTGCTGGCGGTCGACGGGCAGATGGCGGCGCTGTTCGGCCTGCGCGATCCGCTGCGTGAAGACAGCGTCGGGGCGTTGCAGCGTCTGCATCAGCTCGGCTACCAGCTGGTGATGCTGACCGGCGACAACCCGCGCACCGCGCAGGCGATTGCGGCGCAGGCAGGTATTGATACGGTGATTGCCGGTGTACGGCCGGACGGAAAGGCCGACGCCATCAAAGCGTTACAGGCCAAAGGGCAACAGGTGGCGATGATTGGCGATGGGATTAACGATGCGCCAGCGCTGGCGCAGGCGGACGTCGGTATTGCGATGGGCGGTGGCAGCGATGTGGCGATTGAAACCGCCGCCATCACCCTGATGCGCCCGAGCCTGCACGGCGTCGCCGACGCACTGGCGATGTCGCAGGCTACGCTGCGCAACATGAAACAGAACCTGTTTGGGGCATTTATCTACAACGTGATTGGCATTCCTATCGCCGCCGGTGTCTTATATCCGCTGACCGGCACCCTGCTCAGCCCGGTGATTGCCGGTGCGGCGATGGCGCTGTCTTCCATCACCGTGGTGGCAAATGCCAACCGGCTTTTAAGATTCACGCCAAAAAAACAGGCCTAAAAAACAAGACGTTTCCTCTGTTCGCCCAACGTCTGACGCGATAGCATGGTCTCTCATTTTTCGGGAGACCATGCTATATGGCACAGTTTTTTAAACAGACATTCAGCTGGCTACGCAGGCTGCTTCCCGTCGAGTATTCTTATCCCGCCATTGATATTCAGCTTCCAGGCCACCGCTCCCTGCATCTGGTCGGCAGCATCCATATGGGCACGCAGGACATGCAGCCGCTCCCAGCGCAGCTGTTGCGCCGTATGCAAAAAGCCGATGCATTGATTGTCGAAGCGGATATCAGCGGATCCGAATCCCCTTTCGAAATGTCCGGCGAATTTCCGCCGCTGGCCGAACGGCTGCCCGAAGCACAGTATCTGCACGTCGAAAAGTTATGCGAAGAGCTGGGTGTGTCGATGTGGACGCTCAACCCGCTGCCATCGTGGCAGGTCGCGCTGATGTTACAGGCGACGCAGGCACAGCGCCTCGGATTACGCGGAAATTACGGTATTGATTATCAGCTGTTGCAAAATGCCAAACAGCAGAGCATGCCGGTCATTGAGCTGGAGGGTCCGCAGGAACAGTTTGCGCTGTTGCAGCAACTTCCCGACAACGGTCTGGGACTGCTGGAAGATACCCTGACGCACTGGCACACCAACGCCCGCTTGCTACAAACTATGATCAGCTGGTGGCTGGATACTAAGCCGGTGACAACGTTGGATCAGTTACCTAACACCTTCAGCAGTGAGCTGTACGATGTGCTGATGAATCAGCGTAATGTGCGCTGGAAACAACAACTGTCCGATCTTCCGCCGGGAAATTATGTGGTCGCCGTTGGCGCGCTGCATTTGTACGGCGAGGGAAATTTGCCGGACTTGCTGGCAGATAAGAAAGTGTAGATATCGACAGCCCGCATCCTTATTTGGCAAGAATCAAACCCAACCTGGTCTCCCCTTCTGTTTGAAGCCTGTGCGTCCGCCTTCCCTTTTCAAAAGAAAAGCCAGGATGGGTTTGATGTTAAGTTTGAGGAGATCAAAAAAATGGCCGGTGTTTAGGCCGGCCAGTCAAAGAGGAATTTCATTTTATTTTTATAGCTACAGTGCCAGTCTTTGCGGACACGGCACCGGCGGGCACAGGGTAACAACCTGCGCTGGGTCTTGGCAATAACCATTCATTGCACTACTATTTCTCACTCGCTTAATAATCATACTTTATTGTTTAATTTCATCGAATTGAACTGCCGACGATTTTTCGAACAAAAAAGTAATCAGAGATGAAAGATCATGACCCCAGCGGTACTTCTTCTGGAAAAAAATAAAGTCAGCTTCACTCTTCATCCGTACGAGCACAGCAGCGACGAAACTAACTTTGGCGACGAAGCCGTGAAAAAGCTTGGGCTGGATGCGCGTCAGGTCTACAAAACGTTGCTGGTTTCCCTCAACGGCGACGCCAAAAACCTGGCCGTTGCCGTGACGCCGGTAGCCTCGATGCTGGATCTGAAGAAAGTCGCCAAAGCCCTCGGCGCGAAAAAAGCCGACATGGCGGATCCGGCGATCGCCCAACGCGTGACCGGTTATCTGGTTGGCGGCATCAGCCCGCTCGGGCAAAAAAAATTGCTGCCGACGGTGATCGATAGCCCGGCGCAGACGTTTTCCACTATTTATGTTTCAGGTGGTAAACGCGGGCTTGATATTGAACTGGCGGCAGGCGATCTTTGCCGTTTACTGAAAGGCCAGTTTGCTGAGATAGCTAAAGTCGACTGACCCCCAATCACATTGTCTTATCCTCTAAATAATTTGAGTTGCAGGAAGGCGACCCAGGCATCGGCAACTTGAAGTATGACGGCGATAATAAGGTTTACCTGCTATGACCGATAACACGGCAACGCCGGGAAGCCCGCAGAAAGACGCAGTCAAAAAGACTGCGTTTTCTATTCTGGCGGCGATCAGCGTTTCTCATCTGCTTAATGACATGATTCAGTCGCTGATCCTGGCGATTTATCCTTTGCTGCAAAATGAATTTGCGCTCAGTTTCACCCAGATAGGGATGATCACCCTGACGTACCAGATCACCGCGTCGCTGCTGCAACCGCTGATCGGCTATTACACCGATAAACATCCGCAGCCCTATTCGCTGCCCATCGGCATGGGCTTTACGCTCTCCGGCCTGCTGTTGCTGGCGGCAGCGCAGAGTTTCCCGGTGGTACTGCTGGCGGCGGCGCTGGTAGGGACCGGTTCTTCGGTGTTTCATCCGGAATCATCCCGCGTGGCGCGCATGGCCTCCGGCGGACGTCACGGGCTGGCGCAATCGCTGTTTCAGGTGGGCGGTAACTTCGGCAGCTCCCTCGGCCCGTTGCTCGCTGCGCTGATTATCGCGCCTTACGGCAAAGGCAACGTTGCGTGGTTTTCGCTGGCGGCGTTGCTCGGTATTGTTGTGCTGCTGCAAATCAGCAAATGGTATCGCCAGCAAAATCTGATCGCCAAAAAACGCGGCCCGGTGAAAAATACGATAACCGTACTCCCGCGCCGGACGGTGGCGATGTCGCTGGGTATTTTGCTGGTGCTGGTGTTCTCGAAGTATTTCTATCTAACCAGTATCAGCAGCTATTACACCTTTTATCTGATCCACAAATTTGGCGTCTCGGTGCAGAGTGCACAGATCCACCTGTTCGTATTCCTGTTTGCGGTCGCGGCGGGCACGATCATCGGCGGGCCTGTGGGTGATAAGATTGGGCGCAAATACGTCATTTGGGCATCAATTCTCGGTGTCGCGCCATTTACACTACTTTTGCCGCACGCCAATCTTATGTGGACCAGCGTGCTGAGCGTGATTATCGGCGTCATTCTGGCCTCGGCCTTTTCAGCCATTCTGGTATTTGCTCAGGAGTTGATGCCGGGAAAAGTCGGCATGGTATCCGGCCTGTTCTTCGGGCTGGCTTTTGGCATGGGCGGGCTGGGCGCGGCGGTGCTGGGCTATGTGGCGGATATCACCAGTATCGAACTGGTGTATCAGATTTGTGCCTTCCTTCCGTTGCTTGGGATATTTACCGCTTTCCTGCCGAATTTAGAACGTAAAGAGACCTAATCTCCCGACTTATGCTGCCGATACTCAGAATATCGGCAGCATCCAATCCCCTCTCTGCTTGAGTTCTGCCCGATAAAACCCATTTAAATCATCTGTTCAGATTTTTTTTGTTCTCTGTTGGGGATTTACTGCAAAAAGGCCAAAATTCCTCAACGCAGAAATGATTTTTACCATAAACTTAGAAACAATCTGCAACATATCGCCCTGAGCATAACCAGAAGGAGTCTGAATGCATCATTCTACGCCCTTGATTACCACGATTGTCGGTGGCCTGGTACTGGCCTTTATTTTTGGCATGATCGCCAATCGTTTACGTATTTCCCCTTTGGTTGGCTATATCGCCGCAGGCGTTCTGGCCGGGCCATTTACACCAGGCTTTGTTGCTGATACCTCTCTTGCTCCCGAACTGGCTGAAATCGGCGTGATATTGCTGATGTTTGGCGTTGGTCTGCATTTCTCTTTAAAAGATTTACTGGCCGTAAAGGCGATCGCCATTCCCGGCGCTGTAGCGCAAATCGCAGTAGCGACGCTGCTGGGAATGGGATTATCACGCCTTATGGGCTGGGATCTCGCCACCGGGCTGGTGTTCGGGCTGTGTCTGTCTACCGCGAGTACCGTGGTGCTGCTGCGCGCTCTGGAAGAGCGGCAGTTAATTGAAAGCCAGCGCGGACAAATCGCCATCGGCTGGCTGATTGTTGAAGATCTGGTGATGGTACTGACGCTGGTCTTGTTACCGGCCTTCAGCGGCATGCTGGAAAGCCATCACGCCAGCCCGACCGAACTGCTGATTGAGCTGGCTGTCACCATCGGTAAAGTCGTGGCCTTTATGACGTTGATGATGGTGGTCGGGCGTCGCGTAGTGCCGTGGATCCTGGCGAAAACCGCCAGTACCGGTTCGCGCGAACTGTTCACGCTGTCGGTTCTGGCGCTGGCGCTGGGTATCGCGTACGGCGCGGTCGAGTTCTTTGACGTCTCTTTCGCTCTGGGCGCCTTCTTCGCCGGGATGGTGCTGAACGAATCCGAACTGAGTCAGCGGGCGGCGCATGACACTCTGCCACTGCGCGATGCGTTTGCCGTGCTGTTTTTCGTGTCGGTCGGGATGTTGTTTGATCCGATGATTCTGGTGCGCGAGCCGCTGACCGTGATCGCCACACTGGCGATTATCGTGTTCGGCAAATCCATCGCCGCCTTCTTACTGGTGAAAATGTTCGGGCACTCGAAGCGAACCGCGCTGACAATTTCAGTCAGTCTGGCGCAAATTGGCGAATTCGCATTTATTCTGGCGGGGCTTGGGATCTCTCTGGGGCTGCTGTCCGAGCCGGGTCGGAATCTGGTGCTGGCGGGGGCGATTTTGTCGATTATGTTTAACCCGCTGCTGTTTACACTGCTGGAAAAATATCTGGCGAAGACCGAGACCATCGAAGATCAAAGCGTCGAAGAAGCGGTGGAAGACGAAAAACAGATCCCGTTTGATTTATGCAATCACGCGCTGTTGATAGGTTATGGCCGCGTCGGCAGCCTGCTGGGCGAGAAACTTCAGGCCGCCGGCATCCCGCTGGTAGTGATCGAAAATTCCCGTCCGCGAGTCGAAGCGCTGCGCGAGCAAGGGATCAGCACGGTTCTGGGCAACGCCGCCAATCAGGAAATCATGGATCTGGCGCGTCTCGACTGCGCCCGCTGGCTGCTGGTGACTATCCCTAACGGTTACGAAGCCGGTGAAATCGTCGCGTCAGCGCGCACCAGGCGGCCGAATATTGAGATCATTGCCCGTGCGCATTACGATGACGAAGTGACGTACATCATGGAGCGCGGCGCAGATCGCGTGGTGATGGGAGAACGTGAAATCGCCAACAGCATGCTGGATATGTTACAAATCGATATTATGACCGAAGATGAAAAACGGCCGTTTTGCCCGGTCTGATTTCATCAATAATGGCGGGCGCAGTTTATTCCTGCGCCCGTTTTAAATTCTGACATTTCCCCTCACCCTGCCCCAGATAAAAAACCCCCAATCAGTTCAATTCGCTGTACTCTGTTGCTATGCCAAATTGAGTTCGGTAGGCGCAATGTTGTTAACCCATCTGGAAACGTTAAACATTTTGAGTACGCCGGTCTGGGTTGTTTCGGCGCACAGCCAGCACATCCTTTTCGCCAATACGGCGGCCAGAAACCTCGCAGGCAACAGTCTGCTCGGGCCGCTGCGCAACGGCCAGTTCTCCGTTCATTCTCAGTTGTCCCTCGAGTCCTATTTGCCGAATCTGGCAAAAGGCGATCAGATCGTCGAAATCTGGACGATCCACAAGGAAGGCCGCGCTTTCCCACTGAGCTGCAGGCTGTCTTCGGTCCAGCTGGACACGAACGAAGCCGCCATCGTTTTCGAAGGCGCACACACGTCCGCCGCCAATGTGCCGATGCCCACTCCGAGCGCCACGCCTTATCGTCGTGATGAAAGTGGTTTTTACGAACGGCTGTTCCAGACCAATACCGCGCCGATGTTGCTCATCGATCCGGTCAACAACGGTCTGATTGTCGATGCGAATCAGGCGGCGACACGCTTTTACGGATATACGCGCGACGAGATGTGCACCAAACATACCTGGGAAATCAATGCGATGGGCATGGATGTGCTGCCGGTGATGCATGAAATCGCCCGGCTGCCCGGTGGACACAAGCCGCTGACGTTCGTGCATAAACTGGCTGACGGCAATCTGCGCCACGTCCAGACCTATGCCGGTCCGGTGGAGGTGAATGGCGTACGGCTGATGCTGTGCATCATTCACGACATCACCGAGCAGAAGCGTCTGGAGCAGGAGCTGGAACACGCGGCACTGCGCGATCCGCTGACCGGGCTGGGCAACCGCCGTCAGTTCATGCAGCTGGTAGAAAATGCGCGGACGCAGAATCCGCAGCGAACACACAATTTCAGCCTGATGCTGGTGGACGCCGATCACTTTAAGGCGATAAACGATGAGCATGGCCACAATACCGGCGATGATGCGCTGGTCATGCTGGCGCGAACGCTGGAAACCGGCATCCGCGAGAGCGATACGGTATTTCGCTGGGGCGGCGAGGAGTTTTTAATTTTACTGCCGCTAACGCCGCTGGAGGGCGCGATGCACGTCGCTGAGGATTTGCGCGAAGCCGTAGAGCAATTATCCCGGCCGGAGCTGCCTGCGCTGACGGTGAGCGTAGGTGTGGCGCAGTATGAAGCGGGCGAGGATTTTACCAGCCTGTTTAAACGTGTGGATGACGCACTGTATCGCGCGAAAACGTCAGGCCGTAATCAGGTTCAGGCAGGGTAAACAGGATTCATGCGCAGGGGGTGCTCTTCAATTGAGGCCCCCTGCCCTTTTCACTTAACGTTCCCAGTAGCTCTCTTCGAGACTGTCTTCACGCTCAGGCAAGCCACGCGTCAGGCGCGGTGAATGCTGATTCAGTACCTGATAGCTGACGCGGTTAGCATATTTACACACCTGCGCCAGCGACGAATAGGTCAGGTATTCGCGGGAATGTTTACTGGAGTTCGGTACCGAGGTTCGGTGGAACCCGTTCGCAGCAATATCATGCAGCAACGCGGAAAGCGCGCCATCTCCGGCACCGTTAGTGTTCATGATTTTTTCCGGTCCGCCCATGTACGGCGCGATGTGGGAGAAAATCTTCAGCGGCTGCTCACAGCATTCACGACGCATTGCACGGCTGAATTCATACTGGTTGAATTCGGCAATTGCGCCCGGCAACAGCGGATGCTGGGTGGTGCGTTTGAAGGCCTCTTCGGTGTAGCTCGCCATAAACAGGCCGTTCGGCCCGGCGGTGCATAACACCAGATCGACCCATTCCAGCGCCTTGTCGGCCGCCATCAGCGGATCTTTCAGTCCGGTCAGCGCAAAACCTTCGTCTTCATTCATCGCCAGAATCGACACGTGGTCGCGCAGAAAATCGCGCCAGGCCTGTGGATCATCGGCGATCACATATTGCGTCCCCAACGTTAAGACCACCGGCACATGATATTTTTTCGCGTATTCAATCGCCTGCATTGTTGCTTCGGGGATCGGCTCACCGGGTTTGCAGCGCAGCAGATAGGACGTCAGCAACAGCGCAGAGGCGCCAGCGATCACGTCTTCCGGTACGCTTTCAGCTTTCAGACCGTTCATCTTGCCGGGACTGATGGCAAACGTACGTTCTCCGGTGTCGCTGATCAGCGTAAAGCAGCGGCCAATCGCGCCGTCCACGCCCTGCAGGAAATTGAGATCCACGCGGCTGGAGGTATTACACAGATAGCGGTAGGCGTAATCGCCAATCTTAACGTTATTACACATCACGCCGAGCAGCACCGAACGGTCATCGGCCAGCACGGAATAGTTGTGCAGCGTATTGCCGACGGTACCGCCAGCGAACTGATGAGTAATCAGCGCATTTAGCATCAGTTCCTGGTACAGCGCTTCCGACATTTCATCATCCAGAATATTGGACTCGCCGGGCGTTAGCCCGTAGCGGGCGACAAAATGTTCATCCACGCGCGCTTCGATATCCACCATCGTCTGGTCGATACCGACGATATAAGACGCGCCGCTTTCGGATTCTGGCTGCATCTCCTGCAGCATAGAATCACGTAATAAAGGGTCGCGCGCGCTGACCGGAAAATAGTGTTTAGACTTACGCTTACCAGGAAATTTCATTCGTTATTCTCGGGAAATTCAAAAAACTCAGCCTTCTGTCAGAAGTGCTGAGTGACCAGTTGTTGCAGCAGATCGATATGCTCCGGCTGGTCGTTTAAGGCGTCAATATATTCGAAGCGCTCGCCGCCTGCATGAATAAAAATCTCACGGTTTTCTTCTTTGATTTCTTCCAGCGTCTCCAGACAGTCTGAGGCAAAGCCCGGACAGATAATCTGAATGTACTTAACGCCCTGAGCCGGAAGGCCTTTCAGCGTTTCGTCAGTGTACGGCGTCAGCCATGGCTCGCGACCAAAGCGCGACTGGAAGGTCAGCATGATTTTGCCGGTCGGCAGTTGCAGCGCGTCGGTCAGCGCCTGCGCAGTGTCACGGCAGCGCTGTTCGTAATCATCGCCTTCTGCCACAAAACGTTTCGGAATACCGTGGAACGACAAGACCAGACGGTCAGGTACGCCGTTTTGCGCGAAAGAGCGTTCGATGCTGGCTTTCAGTGCGGAGATGTACGCCGGATGGGTAGCGTAATCGCGGATAAAACTGATTGAAGGCAGGCGACGCTGGGATTTCAGCACGCGCGCCACGCCGTCAAACACGGCAGCGCTGGTGGAACACGAATATTGCGGATACAGCGGCAGAACAACCATTTTGGTGACGCCCTGAGCCAGCAATTTTTCGATCGGATCTTTCATTCCCGGCTTACCGTAGCTCATCGCCAATTCAACGGGCGTGCCCGGCAGGCGTTCGGCCAGCGCTTTTTGCTGACGACGGCTGAAGACCATCAGCGGCGAGCCTTCTTCCATCCACACTGACTTATACAGTTTTGATACGCGCGGAGAACGCAGAGGCAAAATCACCAGATTCAGGATTGGCCACCACAGCAAACGCGGGGTATCCACGACGCGGATATCACTCAAAAACTCACCCAGATACTTTCTCACGGCCTGCGGAGTCGGTGCTTCCGGCGTCCCGAGATTAACCAGAAGAACCCCGAATTTGGTCTGCGTCATGCTGAATATCCTAAATTGATGGCGTTGAAGCCAGGGTGAAAAATATGGGCGCTTCCGTTTACGAAGAATCAGAAAGAGGCGCACGTCATTGTAACGAAAACAAAGAGGATCGGAACAACGGCAGTGGCTATCAATGCGAATTGTGGCTGTTTCTGGCAGGGAATGGTTGAAAAACAAACGGGGTGACCGAAGTCACCCCGTTGGCTGAACAGATACAGTACGAATCAGCTTAAGATTGCCGCCAGTTCGTCACGCACGGCAGAAACCTGCTGGGTGCCGTCAATTTTGACGTACTTAGTATTGCCGGCTTCTGCTTCTTTACCGTAGTAGGACACCAGTGGCTCTGTCAGCTCATGGTATTCCACCAGACGTTTACGCACGGTTTCTTCCTGATCGTCTTTACGGGTGATCAGGTCTTCGCCGGTCACATCGTCTTTACCTTCCACTTTTGGCGGATTGTACTGAATGTGGTACACGCGGCCAGAGCCCGGGTGCACGCGGCGACCCACGATGCGATCCACGATCAGTTCGTCAGGCACGTCGAATTCCAGAACGTAATCGACTTTGATACCCGCGTCTTTCATAGCATCGGCTTGCGGAATAGTGCGAGGAAAACCATCTAACAGGAAACCGTTACGGCAATCTTCCTGCTGAATGCGTTCTTTCACCAGTGCGATAACCAGTTCATCCGTCACCAGTTTACCGGCGTCCATAATCTCTTTTGCTTTCTTGCCGAGTTCACTTCCGGCCTTAACAGCAGCGCGCAACATATCGCCGGTAGAAATTTGTGGAATACCAAATTTCTCCATGATGAATTGAGCCTGTGTTCCTTTACCAGCGCCAGGAGCCCCCAGCAGAATGATACGCATTGCGTAGTTCCCCATACATTTGGATTTTGTTTATGCCGTTCTGAGGCGATGACCTTACCATTAAAGGCGATGTTACCTCAAGAAAGCCCACAGTATCAGCCCACGTTATGACAGCTTAACTCCAGACTCGCCAACGGTTTTGGTGGTAGTCGGCGATACAGTAAAGGTTAAGCACATTGCCTTTGCGCTCAATTAATAACCGCCACGCACCTCGTCCGGTTCCACCCAGTCCCGTAACATCACTCACATAATAACCAGCCACTGTTTTTTCCGGCAAACGTCCACTTTGCAGATCCTGACGGATAGATTCAATCTTGGCCAATGCAGCCTGGAACATCCCGGATTTAATTGATTGCAAGATAGCAAGTTGCTCTTTAAAAGTAGCGCTTTCGGTGATCGTAAAATGAAGTGCTGGCAGGATAGAAGTTGAGCGAGCTCTATTTTGTACTGCCGGCGTATTTGCTGCGGGTCGTGGGACTTTACGGTGGGTAAGAGTGTAACTCGTCGACGGCTCATTCTGAAAACCAGAGATAGACTCATTCCCGACACTGATTTCAGGACCTTTGGGCAAGACTATTTTATTTGACGGGTAAAGAATAACGAAAGCCACTTCTTTGGTATCAAGCATCTGAGCAATTCCTTCCTCACTGAAGTCCGTCATAGTATGTGGATAATAAACAAAGATGTATGACTCGATATCATTTTGAGGCTGTAAAAACGTATAACAGTAACCCGAAGTTTTATCTGAAATTAATTCTGTAACACGACTTTTTGACGAGGACATTTGGGGGTGACGGCGAAACCAGTCGTCAATAAATGCCTTACTTCTCTGCTCCCTGAGCAACCTGGATTTTATTAGAAAATTATTTTGATTAACAAAGTAATTCAATTCAGAAAAGCTTGTTTCAAAAGAACTGACATTACCGCTGTTCAAATCAAGTCTGACTACCCAACACGTATGGAAACAACGCCATTTATTGGGCAACAGATGCCACGTATTCCAGGTAACGTTTATGACGTTTACTGGGGAAATAATATTCAACACCTGACTAGCTAGTATATTTCTCGAAAGCGTTGCGCCACCAGTAAACGTGACAAAAATACGCTTTCCGGAATTTTCATCAAAAGACGCGAGGAAAGAAACAATATCGTCCAGCACACCTTTTATCCGCGAATTTTCTTTTAAATACAATATTATTCCACGTTTCGACAATTGCTCATAAATCGTAACGATAAGTTCACTTTCAAAACCATCACCAATACAATATACCGAATCATTCAAACCAGTTTTGTATTTACCACGCATAGAACCAGGATAAATCAATGTATTTTCAGGCTGAGAGGAATTCTTTAGCACGCCAATATCAGAAAGCCCACCACGAAAAGATGAAAAATAGCCACGATGCCTGATTATAGGCTGAGGTAATCTTTGAGGTGATAACATACAAAATCCTTATTGTTAATTAATACCTCATTTATTTAACCACGGCAACAAAAGCCACATCAAACAAAAAATGCGAATATAAAAACATCCTTAGATAAAAAAACAATTAAAATCGATATATATTAGAAATACAGTGTGAAACATTTCACAGAAAGCAGAATTTTATTTAAACAGATCACTTAGGAATATCATTAATTAATTAATATAAAAAAGGCGTCACTTTCGCGACGCCTTTTTTAGTTTTATTTACAGTGTTTATGCCTGAAGCAAGGTGTTCATACGACGGATAAACAGGTTTGGATCTTCCAGCGTGCCGCGTTCTGCGAACAGCGCCTGATCCAGCAGCAGTTCGATCCACTCACCAAACTGCGCTTCGTCCGCCACGTCAGAGGCGCGTTTCACCAGTGCGTGATCAGGGTTCAGTTCGAAGATGTATTTCACTTCTGGTGCATCCTGACCGGCCGCAGCAAACAGTTTTGCCATCTGCGTGGTCATTTCATCGGCACCGGTGGTGACGATGGCTGGGGTGTCGGTCAGACGATGCGTCAAACGCACTTCTTTCACACGGTCGCCCAGCAGAGATTTCACACGCTCGACGAACGGCTCCAGCGCTTTTTCCGCTTCTTTCTGCTCTTCCGTTTCTTCGTCGGCCAGTTTATCCAGCGAATCATCGGCTTTACTGACCGACTGGAAGACTTTGCCATCGAACTCGGTCAGATAGCTCATCATCCATTCGTCGATGCGGTCAGACAACAGCAGGACTTCAATGCCTTTTTTGCGGAACAGTTCCAGATGCGGGCTGCTCTTCGCGGCGGCATAGCTGTCGGCGGTGATGTAATAGATCTTGTCCTGACCTTCCACCATGCTCGCCGCATACTCTTCCAGCGACAATGTCTGCTCGCTGCTGTCGTTGCGGGTGCTGGCGAAACGCAGCAGTTTAGCGATAGTTTCTTTGTTCGCGCCGTCTTCTGCCGGACCTTCTTTCAATACCAGACCAAACTGTTTCCAGAATTGCAGGTATTTTTCGTTGTCATCTTTCGCCAGTTTTTCCAGCATTTGCAGGACGCGTTTGGTCAGCGCACTGCGCAGGTTCTGGGTGATGCGGCTGTCCTGCAGGATTTCACGGGACACGTTCAGCGGCAAATCGTTGGAATCGATCAGACCACGCACAAAGCGCAGGTAGTTCGGCATGAACTGCTCAGCTTCGTCCATGATGAACACGCGCTGCACGTAGAGTTTCAGACCGTGTTTGTGATCGCGATTCCACATATCCCACGGCGCCTGCGAAGGGATGTACAGCAGGCTAGTGTATTCCTGCTTACCTTCAACGCGGTTGTGGCTCCAGCTCAGCGGATCGCTGAAATCATGGGAGATATGCTTGTAGAATTCGACGTATTCTTCGTCGGTGACCTCGGCTTTACCACGGGTCCACAGGGCCTGCGCCTTGTTGATTTGTTCCCAGGTGACGGTGCCGTCTTCTTCGTTGCGGGTTTCCACTTCAACCGGCAGCGCAATGTGGTCAGAATATTTGCTGATGATGGAGCGCACGCGCCAGTCATCCAGGAACTCATCCTGATCTGCGCGCAGATGCAGGGTAATTTCAGTCCCGCGATCGGCTTTCTCGATGTCGGCCAGAGTGTACTCACCTTCACCGGCAGATTCCCAGAACACGCCTTCTTCCGCGCTGGCACCGGCGGCGCGGGTGCGTACGGTCACTTTGTCCGCCACGATAAAGGCAGAGTAGAAACCGACACCAAACTGGCCGATCAGCTGGCTGTCTTTCGCCTGCTCAGAACCGACAGACTGCAGGAACGCTTTGGTGCCGGATTTCGCGATAGTCCCGAGGTTATCGATCACTTCATCGCGGGTCATGCCGATACCGTTGTCGCTCAGGGTCAGGGTGCGTTTTTCTTTATCAAACGCCAGACGCACGTGCAGTTCGCCGTCGCCTTCATACAGCTCAGGGGTGGACAGCGCGCGAAAGCGAAGTTTGTCAGCCGCATCGGAAGCGTTGGAGATCAACTCACGCAGGAAAATTTCTTTGTTTGAATACAGAGAATGGATCATCAGATGGAGAAGTTGTTTTACTTCAGACTGGAATCCGCGTGTCTCTTGTCCTTTCATACTCATCAAATTACCTCAATCCAGATACTGTTATTGACCAAATCAGACGTTGAGGAATAAGTGGGGTTAGAGGCGTGGCTTTTCAAGCATAAGAAGAAATTTTTACGAAGAAATGCCGAAGGGATCGGCAGAAAGTAAACCGGGTGCGGTGATCAGCACCCGATCTATAACAGTCAGAACTTGAAGGGATTCCGCCCGGCGAGGGAATGTGACAGCGTGGTGCCATCCACCATATCCAGCTCGCCGCCAACCGGCACACCGTGCGCGATGCGGCTCGCCAGGACGCCGTACTGGCCGCACATCTCAGCGATATAGTTGGCGGTGGCTTCACCTTCAACCGTCGGGTTAGTCGCAAGGATGACTTCCTGAATGCTTTCGCTTTCAAGACGCTCTTCCATGCGGCCCAGACCAATGTCATCCGGCCCGATGCCATCAAGGGGTGACAGGTGGCCCATCAGCACAAAATAGCGACCGGAGAACTGACCGGTTTGTTCTATCGCATGAATGTCTGCCGGGCTTTCTACCACGCAAATCTGGCCGTTCTCTTTACGCCGTGGATTGGCGCAGATCGTACAGATTTCCTGCTCGGTGAAAGTACGGCAATCGGCACAGTGGCCAATTTCAGACATCGCACGCGTTAACGACTGCGCCAGCCGCATTCCGCCGCTGCGATCCCGCTGCAACAGCTGGAATGCCATACGCTGCGCTGACTTCGGGCCAACGCCCGGCAGGCAACGCAACGCCTCCATTAATGATTCAAGGAGTGGGCTGGTTTGCATCAGAACGGCATCTTAAAGCCTGGTGGCAACTGCATGCCGCCAGAAACGGCTGCCATTTTTTCTTTCTGAGTTTCTTCGATACGACGTGCTGCGTCGTTGAACGCCGCAGCGATCAAGTCTTCCAGCATGTCTTTGTCGTCTTCCAGCAGGCTTGGATCGATTTCAACGCGACGCACATTATGCGCACCGTTGATGGTGATTTTGACCAGACCAGCGCCCGATTCACCGGTGACTTCGATCAGCGCGATCTCAGCCTGAGCCTGTTGCATTTTTTCCTGCATTTGCTGGGCCTGTTTCATCAGGTTACCAATGCCGCCTTTTCCAAACATAGTCTTCTCTCTCAGCAATGGCCGCGCTAACGTCGCGGCGTTTAAATTGGGCGGATACTTTCTTCATCCAGTTCTGCGTCGAAGAAACGGCGCAGCGTCTGAATGTTGTTATCCGCAATGATCGACTGACGCGCCTGCGCCAGTTTTTCTTCGTAAATGGCCTGTCGCCATTCCAGTGGCGTCTTCACCGCCAGATTATCATCTTCCAGCACGGTGAGTTCAACCGGTGTCTGATGCAGCCCCGATAAGGCATCCGCCAGCACTTTCTGCGCCGACGGCGAATTGAGATGCTTTTGCGATGAACGCAGATGCAGGCAAATCTTGCCAGGTTCTGGCTGTTCGCGATAAGCATTCAGCGCCAGTTGCTGAACCAGCTTCGGAATGGTTAAGCGGCTGATTTCTGCCGCCCATTCGTCACGCTCTATGGCTTCTTCTGCCAGACGGGACGTCAGTTCCGGGGATTTTTCATGCTCCAGCGCTGTCCGTAACGCTTTCGGCGTCGCGATCGGTTCCGGCGATTCTTCCGGCTCCGTCAACGCTTTCCAGCGGTACGCTTCTTCTTTTACCGGCGCCGCGGGTTCTTTCTTCACGCTGGCCAGGGTTTGCGCACGTTCAGTCACCGAAGCGAGACGCTCCAGTGCTGAGTTTGCCGGCCGCGCTTTTCCTGGCGCTGCCGGCTCAGCTTTTTTTGGGGTGGTACTCCCCTGCTGCCTGAGTAATTGTGTTCGCGCCTGCAAGAGCTGGGCGGTGGAATCCGGCATCGACGCCGGTTCCGCGCTGCCGTGTGGCGGAGGTGAATCATTATTAAATTGTTGCGCTGACGGCTGTTGCGCCTGCACGGCGCGTGGTGCATGCCCCGCAGGAGCAGGCGATGCCTGACCGACCGGTGCAGCGACCGGCTGCGGAGCCGGTTCAGCAATAATCACTTTCGGGTGGAAGGCCAGCGCGCGCAGCAGCGTCATTTCGACACCCATGCGTTTATCCGGCGCATACGCCAGCTCTTTGCGGCCAATCAGTAATGTCTGGTAGTAAAGCTGAACGTCGGCAGGCGGGATCACGCGAGCCAGTTCACGCAAACGTTGTTCGATGGCGGCGTAATGGTTGTCGAGCACTGACGGCAACAGCTGAACCATCGCAATGCGGTGCAAAAGTGCCAGCGTTTCTACCAGCAGATTTTCCCAATCCACGCCGCGTGAGGCTGCCTGCTCCACCTGCGCCATCATCTGACCGCCGTCGGCGCTGACCAGCGCCTCAAGCATCGCCAGCGGCTGTTCGTCATCGAGCGTACCGAGCATTTGCGCCACGGTCTCTGTGGTGACCGCGCCCTGCCCCATCGCAATCGCCTGATCGGTGAGACTCAGCGCATCACGCATACTGCCGTCGGCAGCGCGGGAAAGCAGCTGAAGCGCACGTGGCTCAGTAGCGATGGCTTCCTGAGTTAATACATTTTCGAGCTGTTTGCGGATTTGTTCCGGATCCAGTGCTTTCAGATGGAACTGCAAACAACGCGATAAAATCGTGACGGGTAATTTCTGCGGATCGGTGGTCGCCAGCAGGAATTTGACGTGCGCAGGCGGCTCTTCCAGCGTTTTCAACAGCGCATTAAAGCTGTGGCGCGAGAGCATGTGCACTTCGTCAATCAGATAAACTTTGAAGCGGCCGCGCGCCGGTGCGTACTGGACGTTGTCCAGCAATTCGCGGGTATCTTCAACTTTGGTACGGGAGGCGGCATCGATTTCAATCAGGTCGACGAAACGGCCCTGCTCGATCTCACGGCAGTTATCACACACGCCGCACGGCGTGGAAGTGATGCCGGTTTCGCAGTTAAGCCCTTTCGCCAGCAGACGGGCAATGGTGGTTTTCCCCACGCCACGGGTACCGGAAAACAGGTAGGCATGATGAATGCGCCCGAGCGACAGGCCATTAGCCAGTGCGGTCAGCACATGTTCCTGTCCGACGACGTCGGCAAAAGTTTGGGGGCGCCACTTACGGGCAAGAACCTGATAGCTCATTAATACTTCATCGTTGATTTATAATGAATAATTTGACGATACACGAAAAAACATCGTTTAACCCGTCTTTCTGCGCTGGTCTGCGTAACGGAGACTGAAGACTCAGCATAATGATGCCGGAGCCAGACTGCCACTTCTTAGTGTACCAGCAGGGTCACTATCATTCCTATTACTTTACTTTTTGCGTGCTGCGCCGCAGGTTCTCCCCCTTCCTCCTCCTCCTGAGATTTTCCCCACAGGGATGAGGGCGGACCTGGCATAAGGATTACACTGTTTTCACCTCTGCCAAAGAATGCTTCCTGCCACGCGTAAGGAGAGCCATGAAACGTCTGACACTGCCTCTGTTATTGTTGATTTCCCCTGCCTCACAGGCGAACTGGTCGCTGCAAGGCTTCCCCGACTTTTCTGAGACGTCCTCAGGAATTCTCATCACGCACGCCACCTTACCAAAAGGCCAGCGCACGCTTGAACTTCTTCAGGATAATCAATGCTGGCAGCCTGCAGATGACGTGAAACTTAACGTCATGCTCTCGCTGCAACCGTGCGCGAGCAAAGCGGCGGTGAACTGGCGACAATTTCGCGCAGGGGATTATCAGGTACGGATCGACACCCGCAGCGGCACGCCGACCCTTCAGCTGAGTCTTAATACCCCGCCGGAAACGGTTGCTGAAGTGACGCAAACCTGCCCGCGCTGGAACGGAAAACCGCTTTCTGTGGACGTCTCTTCGACGTTTTACGAAGGTGAAACAGTACGTGATTTTTATTCCGGCCAGACTGCGACGGTTAACAAGGGGCGCATACAAATGATGCCGGCTCCGGCCAGCGGCGGTTTGCTATTACTGGAACCGGCTGCGGATAAAAAACCGGCTGCCTTTAGCTGGCAAAACGCCACGGTGTATTTCGTACTGACCGACCGTTTCGAGAACGGCAATCCGGCCAACGATCACAGCTATGGGCGCCACAGCGACGGATTACAGGAAATCGGCACATTCCACGGCGGCGATCTGGCTGGCCTGACAAATAAACTGGATTATCTGCAACGACTGGGGGTCAACGCCCTGTGGTTAAGCTCACCGCTGGAGCAGATCCACGGTTGGGTCGGCGGAGGCACCAAAGGCGATTTTCCACATTATGCTTATCACGGCTATTACACGCTCGACTGGACAAAACTCGATGCCAATATGGGCACTGCCAAAGAGTTGCATCAGCTGGTGAGCGAAGCGCACAAACGGGGGATCCGCATTCTGTTTGACGTGGTCATTAATCACACCGGCTACGCCACGCTGGCCGATATGCAGACTTACCAGTTCGGATCGCTGTATCTGAAAGGTGATGAAATCGGAAAAACGCTGGGTAAAAACTGGACCGACTGGACACCAGGTCCCGGCCAGAACTGGCACAGTTTTAATGATTATATTAATTTCGGCGACAAAGAGGGCTGGAACTCGTGGTGGGGCAAAAAATGGATCCGCACCGATATCGGCGATTATGATTCGCCGGGATATGACGATCTCACCATGTCGCTGGC
Source organism: Rahnella inusitata (assembly GCF_965118895.1). Lineage (GTDB taxonomy): Bacteria > Pseudomonadota > Gammaproteobacteria > Enterobacterales > Enterobacteriaceae > Rahnella > Rahnella inusitata_A. The sequence continues at coordinate 192,899 of NZ_CBCPJJ010000002.1, read as the reverse complement.
GTTTCTGCCTGATATCAAAACCGAATCAAAAGAAGCCAGCGGCTTACCGGTTTTTTACCGACATAAGTCTGACACCGCCGCGAAAGAAATCCCCGGCGCAACGCCGCGCGATTATCTGGTGACGTGGCTCAGCCAGTGGGTCCGTGATTACGGCATTGACGGGTTCCGCGTCGATACCGCTAAACATGTCGAAAAACCGACGCTGGCACTGCTGAAAGCACGTTCTGTCGAGGCGCTGAAAGAGTGGAAAGCGGCTAATCCTGAACTGGCACTTGACGATGCACCGTTCTGGATGACCGGTGAAGCCTGGGGTCATGGTGTGATGAAAAGTGATTATTACGACAATGGTTTCGATGCGATGATCAACTTTGATTTTCAGGATCAGGCCGCGGCCGCGCTGAGTTGCTTCGCCAGCATCGATGCGACTTATCAGCAAATGGCAGAAAAAATGCAGGACTTCAACGTGCTGAGCTATCTCTCTTCACATGATACCCGGCTGTTTTTCAACGCTGACGCGAAAGGCGCGCTGCCTTTACAGCAGCGGGCAGCAGATTTGTTGCTGCTGGCGCCGGGTGCGGTGCAGATTTACTACGGCGATGAAAGCGGGCGCGCATTTGGTCCGACGGGATCGGATCCTTTGCAGGGAACGCGTTCTGACATGAACTGGAATGAGCTGAGCGGCGCGAAGCAGACCCTGCTAACGCACTGGCAAAAACTGGGAAAATTCAGGCAACAACATGTCGCTCTCGGCGCGGGCGTTCAGACATCGCAACACACACCAGACTATTACGCATTCAGCCGCGAAAAAGGGAATGATAAAGTGATGGTGGTTTGGACGGGAGAGTTGGAAAAATAGCAGTGAATAAATGGCCTCGCGCTAAAAACGAGGCCCTTTATCATTCATCAATGCCCGTCGAATGAAACCAGACTGTAGCAGTTGATGTTCAGGGAATTCAGGCGTTTTTCTCCGCCCAATTCCGGCAGATTGATGATGAACGCGGCATCGGTCACTTCTCCACCCAGACGGCGGATCAGTTTCGCAGTGGCTTCAATAGTGCCACCCGTTGCCAGCAGATCGTCGATCACCAGAATTTTTTCGCCCGGCGCAATCGCATCAACGTGGATTTCCAGGCTGTCAGTGCCGTATTCCAGATCATAGGTTTCGCTGATGGTTTCACGCGGTAATTTGCCCGGTTTGCGCACGGGAACAAAACCCACGCCCAGAACCAATGCCACCGGGGCGCCGAACAGGAAACCGCGTGCTTCGGTGCCAACCACTTTGGTCACACCGGCATCGCGATAACGATCGGCCAGTAATTTAATGCTTTCAGCGTAAGCTTTCGGGTCTTCCAGCAAACTGGTGACGTCGCGAAACAGTATGCCTGGCTTAGGATAGTCAGGGATGGTTTTGATACTGTCTTTAATTAACTGAAGCTGCTGTGCGGTAGCGGTCATAATGTCATTGCCTGATATAGCTGCTGTTCATACTTAAACGCGGGCGGTCAAATGTCCCCCGTCATGCCTGATATAAAGCATGTCGTCTAAGGAAGGAAATTGGGAGCGCACCGACGTACGAGATGCCCAAATCTATGCAAAGCCGCCTTAAAAAGCAACCCGCAGCCGGACATGATCGCCTTTTTTATTGCTCAAGGTCAACCACTGGTAATCGCCACATCATGATCAGCAACATAAACATCATGCAGAGCAATAAAATACGCACCCATAATAACGGAACGAAATAGATCGAAACGGCGAACGTCACCACAATCAGCACCACCGCTTTCGATTTAGCGCCTTTTGGTAATGCGCGATACTGTTGCCAGTGGCGCAGATAACTGCCAAACCACGAACGGTGCAGCAGCCAGTGGTGAAAACGCGGTGACGAGCGGGCAAAGCTCCAGGCGGCCAGCAACAGAAATGGCGTTGTGGGCAAAAGCGGCAGCACAACACCCAGCGTTGCTAATACCACGCAGATCCAGCCAAGAATGATCAGTAGTACGCGTTTCATTCAATTCCTTTTAATTCGGATAAACCACGGCAAGTATTCTTCTGGCCAGTGTAAACTGACGCAGCAACACTGTCATATTTGCCGGACGCGTCATCAATGGAGATTTCCCGTGAGCACAGAACGAATTTTACATGTCCTTGATCAGCAGATTGAAACACTGTCGCGGGAAATCGAACCGATTGGCCACGTCTCCGCCACGCAGGCGCGGTTTGATATCGCCTTATTCTCCACTAAAGGCACACGTCTGCGGGATTATCTGGCAGAGATAAAAAATAATCTGCGCCAGCTCAATCAGGAAGTGGTGGAAAAGCGTTCCGCGCAGGTGGCATTTATCGCTGAACGGCTGGTGGCGCAAATCACCGCCATGCAGCGTGAACTCGCCACGCAAACGCTGCGCAAAACACATCAGACACCGGAGCGTAAGAGCCATGATAATTACACCCGACTGGCGGAAACGCAGCAGTTTGAGCGTCGGCTGATCGCCATGATTGAAGACCGGGAAACCACACTCGGGCAACTGGCGACGTTCAGCGATCAGCAACGTGTACAGAAGGAACTGGCCGCGTTAGAAGGACGACTTATGCGTTGCCGTCAGGCGCTGGCGAAATTTGAAAGGCAGATTGAACGGCAGGAAAAAGGTTTTTGAATCTTTATCACATTTTTTGAATCCAGCGTGCTTCGTTGACCTTTTCTTATCTATAATGATAAGTCCAAAACCTGCTAATTATAATGTTGGCCAATATGTCAGTAGAAAATGCGCCTCCCGAACTTCAGCTTGCTGTTGATTTGATTTACCTGCTCGAGTGCAACGAGATTGCGCCTGAAACCGCCCTTGCCGCACTGGAAATTGTGCAGCGCGATTATCAGGAAAAGCTGAAAAACAATAAAAGTTCGCTTTCCATCAGTTATCTGTAAGCTCGTCAGCCTGCATTAATGGCTGCCGGAGGAAATATCAGGGGATTTCATCGTTTTCCCCTGATATGAAAATCACCCTCAGCCTTGCGTCACCGCATCCGGTTCATCTCCTGGCTGTCTCAGCACCCGCTTCACTTCCTGAACTTCACTTCCGTCCTGATTATGCAGATATACTTCCAGCTGATTAAAGGCGATATTAATGTCGTTTTCTCGGCAGAGTTTATCGATACTGCGGTTGAGTTCATCGACGGTGTAACTGCGGTCTCCCAGCTCGCGGACATACACACGCAATTCATGATCGAGCGTGCTTGCGCCAAAATTGAGGAAGAAGACCAGCGGCGACGGATCGTTCATCACCCGCGGATTATCATGCGCCGCCTGCAATAAAATCTCTTTCACTTTGTCGAGATCCGAACCATACGCCACGCCAATTTTGATCAGCACGCGGGTCACGGTATCTGTCAGCGACCAGTTGATCAGCCGCTCAGTCACGAAAGCTTTATTAGGAATGATCACTTCTTTGCGGTCGAAATCGGTGATGGTCGTTGCACGAATGCGGATGCGACTGACAGTGCCTGAGAATGAGCCAATGGTGACGGTATCGCCGATGCGCACCGGGCGCTCAAACAGAATAATCAGACCCGACACGAAGTTGGCGAAGATCTCCTGCAAGCCGAACCCGAGTCCGACCGACAGCGCGGCCACCAGCCATTGCAATTTATCCCACGACACGCCCAGCGATCCGAGGGCCGTCACGGCACCGATCACCGTGATCGAATAGGTCAGGATCGTGGTGATCGCATACGATGTCCCCTGCCGCAGTTGCAGCCGCGAGAGAACCACCACTTCCAGCAACCCCGGTAAGTTGCGCGTGAGGACATAGGCCACAATCACCGCCAGGAATCCGAGCAGTAAATTTCCCAGCGTGACGGTTTGCTGCGTCACCGTGCCCGCCACCGTGCCGGAGTAATGCCACAGCGAAATACTGTCGAGATAGGAAATCACCGTCAGCAAATCCGACCAAATCCAGTAGAAAACTGTCGCGAAAATAAAGAACAGCACCATAGTCGTCAGGCGCAGCGACTGCTGGTTGATCTGATCCAACCCCAGTGGCGGTTCCTCGACCGGTTCACTGCCTTCCACTCCGTCTTTGGTCGCTGCCGTCTGACGTCGCGCCAGCGCACGCCGGTAAGCCAGCCGTCGCGCAGCCACGCTCAGACCGCGCAGCGCGGTGAGATAGGTGATGTTCCAGAAAATAAGCAGATACAGGCTGTAAATCCAGCGACCAGCCAGCCGCAGCGTGGTGTAGAAGTAACCGGTAACCATCAGGCCAATCAAAAATACGGGAGCCAGCGCAATGGCGGTCACTACCACCAGACGAATATTGTGCGAATCTTTTTCGCGCCAGCCATCGCGCGCAATCGGGAAGACCAGCACGGTCAGCGCGGTGAGCGTCAGTAAAATCACCACCTGCCCAATAATGTCATCCACCAGCCCGAGCGGCGCTTTCTCACCGCGTACCGACCAGAAGATCAGCGGCAGCATCACCAGACTCAGGCGGATCACCGAGCGGCGATAATGTGCACAGGTGGTCGCCGGCGTATTGAAATGGCGTTCGTTGATGCCGCCCGGTTTGAGGATGCGGTAACAGAACCCCATTACCAGCTGGAATACCGCCAGCCGCTGAGAAAGCGTCCATAAAAAGTCGCTCAGTTCGATATCACACTGCGAGAACCAGTAGCCAACGCCCAGCATCAGCAGGACTCCCGGCAGAACGTTGAGCACCATCAAGAGCAAAGCCTGCGGCGTGTGCAGCTGGCTGTCACGCTTGAGCTGCCCGACGTCATTGCTCAGGCTTTCTATCCGCTGGTTAATGTATTTTTTACGCCACAGTAAGAGAAGAATGACCACCAGCAGCGGGACGGTCACCGGCAGGGAATGAATCGCCCCGAGCATCAGTTCGCCGCGCGGAAGATTAATGCTCAGGCTGCTCAGCTGGCTTTTAACGTCATCGGGCAGGGATTTAATGAAATCCCAGTTCATTGGTTTGTTGCTACTCACCCAAAAAATCTGCTGGGTCAGCGTTTCGGTCAGGGACTGGTTGATGCTTTGCAACTGTTGCTGGTTGATCTGCAAGTTGATCGCCAGAGACAGCTGATTGCCGAGCTGTTTATTCAGCTGATCGAGCAGCTCACGGCGCATATCCACAATTTGATCCAGCGCGTCGCTGATGTCGTCATTAATGGTTTCTTTGCTGTTAGTCACTACGCCCTGAATGTAGCTGTCACCCTGAAACAACGCATCTCTCTGCTGGTTGATGGTGAACTGCTCAAGACGTAAATCTGCAATTCGCGTGCTCATATCGGTGATAAGGCCGGAAGGCGGAATGGTATTTTGCTGCTGCTGATACAAAATACGGGAAAGCAACAGACTGCCCTTGAGCACGGTGATTTGTTCTTTCAGGTCATGCTCTGACTGCGCAGAGCGATCTAACCAGTTTTTCACCGTGATATTTTTCTGCACCAGCTGATTGCCCTCTTCCGTCGCGGCAATCAGGCGTTCACTCAGCTTGCGGTTGATCCCCAGTTCCTGCGCCACCAGCGGATCATTCTGGATACTGGACGTATCGTCTGGGGTCTGCGCCTCCTTTGCCGTGCGCTCAGAGAGGATCAAGCGTTTGCCGTTGACCACTTCCTGCAACAGCTGGGCCGTGTGCTCCAGCTGATTGATGTGAGCGTTGGTGTAATCACGCTGTTTTTGCAGTAAATCCTGCAACGTGGTGTTGGCTTCCAGACTTTTGCGTTGTAAATCGATTTGCGCATTCAGTAACGCTTGCTGGGTCACCAGCATGGTTTGCTGAGTAGTGCGTAAATCCTGCTGCCCTGGCGACATTCCGTTGAGCTCATTGCGGATTTTCTGGATACCCAGTGAATAGGTATACATCGCGTTCTGGACACGCTCCGGCTGGGTTTGTAGCGAAATCAACTGCGTATTGAACGTCGAGAGGTCTTCCTGTGAGGACTGAAGGTCGTCGAGGGTATCGTTGAGGCGATTTTCGAGCTGACGCAGAGAAAGCGCGGAAAGCTGGGCTTTGTTGACGTCGTCTTTAGTGCTGTTTTTCAGCTGTTCAAGCCCGTCTATTGCCGCGCGCAGTTTTTGGGGTGCCTCGGTGACCTGCTGATGCAGTTGCGTGGCGTCCTGCCTGACCCGATCGAGCGCATCAAGGTACTCCAGCGTGTGGATTAAATCCTGTTGCGACAGTTTATCGACCGGCGTGAGATTTTTTTGCCGGTTAAAGGTATCGAGCTGGTTTTGCACTTCATTGCGGGTCGGGACATCATTACTGCCCGCATAAGAAGGAAGAGAGACAAGTAAAAGTGCGAGACATATCACGAGTGTATAAATTCGTAATATCCCATTTTTTGTCAGGGTTAACATGCTGTCAGAAGGTACGGCCAGAAACCGGTTAAACATACGTGAGCTTCAACTCATTTACCGAATGAATAGTATGGTGACGACAATAGCAGCCTTCCGGCTTAAAGAAAGAGGAAAAGCGTTTCTGAATACAACATGCAATTGTTTATTTTATCCGCACAACGCTCCATAAACATTGCAGGCTTATTGTTTTTGTCTGGGAATATTATTGAGACTTTAGAGCGGCGGAAAGGAAGGATGAATGGCGGAGCATATCGATGTAAGTGTCAACAAATTTCCCGGCATTGGCTTCTAAATCAAAGCTTTCGGGGATGAATAACCAGTTTTCCATCAGGCCGGTCAGGTAGGCGCGCAGAATAATAGCAGCCTGACGGGTATCGAGTGTGGCGGGCAATTGTTTTTCTTCTATACAACGCAGCAGAATACGCTCGATTTTGCCGTATCCTTCCATATATAGCGATTTTCGGGCTTCGTGGACGGATGTCATCTCCCCAACAAATTCACATTTATGGAATATAATCTCCATCAGTGCTTTACGTTGTGTATCGGTGACCGTAGAAACAAGAATGTAAATTAAGATTTCACGTAAAATACGCAGTGGATTATTAGGAAACTTTGTCTGATACTCTACTTCGAGCACTTTTACCCGGGATTCGTAGGCTTCCCAGATCGCATTAAAAAGTTCTACTTTGTTTTTGAAATGCCAATAAATTGCGCCCCGCGTCACACCGGCTGCATTTGCAATATCAGTCAGTGATGTCGACGATACCCCACGGGCCGAAAACTCTCGCACAGCAGCATCCAGTATCTGTTGTCTGGTTTCCAGCGCCTGCGATTTGGTTTTTCGTGCCATAGGTTTATCTTTCAGGGGAGTTTGATTTACATACATTCTTGAATGTATGTAACATAGCACGCACATACTATAAGCGCAGCAATGGATTTGGAATGTTGTGATCCATTGGACAATTTGAAATCGGACACTTGAGGTTTATTTATGAACAAAAACAGAGGGTTAACGCCTCTGGCGGTAGTTCTGATGCTATCCGGAAGCTTAGCACTTACAGGATGTAACGATAAAGAAGCTCAACAAGGTGCGCCACATGCTCCGCAGGTTGGCGTCGTTACCCTGAAAACTGAACCGCTAAATGTGACTACCGAACTTCCTGGTCGTACTGCTGCTTTCCGCATCGCTGAAGTACGTCCGCAGGTTGGCGGCATCATTCTGAAACGCAACTTCGTTGAAGGCAGCGAAATCAAAGCCGGGACCTCTTTATATCAAATTGATCCAGCCACTTATCAGGCCGCGTATGACAGCGCTAAAGGCGATCTGGTAAAAGCTCAGGCCAACGCACAGATTTCCCGCGTGACCGTGAATCGCTACAAACCTCTTCTCGGCACTAACTACATCAGTAAGCAGGATTACGACACCGCTGTCGCTACCGCTGCGCAGGCTGATGCTGCGGTCGTCAGCTCTAAAGCGGCTGTTGAAACTGCGCGTATCAATCTCGCATACACTAAAGTCACCTCCCCTATCAGCGGACGTATTGGTATTTCGTCTGTGACTGAAGGTGCGCTGGTGTCGAACGGTCAGGCCACTGCATTGGCCACCGTGCAACAACTCGATCCTATCTACGTTGACGTGACTCAGTCGAGTAACGACTTCCTGCGTCTGAAGCAGGAACTGGCTGACGGTTCACTGAAACAAGCCAACGGCAAAGCACAAGTCAAACTGCTGATGGACAACGGTAAGGAATATTCACAGGCGGGTACATTAGAATTCTCTGATGTGACTGTCGATGAAACCACCGGCTCTATTACGTTACGTGCCATCTTCCCGAATCCAAATGACTCACTGCTGCCAGGAATGTTTGTGCGTGCACGTCTGGATGAAGGCGTAAACAACGACGCTCTGCTGGTTCCTCAGCAAGGTATCACCCGTAACCCACGCGGTGATGCCACGGCGATGGTAGTTGGCGCTGATAATAAAGTTGAGCTTCGTACCGTCACCACAACGCAAGCCATCGGCGACAAGTGGGTCGTGACCGATGGCCTGAAAAGTGGCGATAAAGTCATCGTGACAGGTCTGCAAAAAATTAAGCCCGGCGTACAGGTTACTGCACAGGAAGTTGATCAAAAAGCAGCTGCATCCGATACAGCGACGAAGTCTTAATAGGAGCCGGTAATTCATGGCTAAGTTTTTTATAGATCGTCCCATCTTTGCATGGGTGATCGCCATCATCATCATGTTGGCAGGGGCATTGGCAATTCTTAAATTGCCTATCGCACAGTATCCAACGGTTGCGCCACCGGCTATCCAGCTGACCGCAACTTATCCGGGCGCCGATGCGCAGACGGTGCAGGATACGGTGACCCAGGTTATCGAACAGAACATGAACGGTATCGACAACATGATGTACATGTCGTCGACCAGTGATTCTTCAGGTACTGTCCAGATCACTATCACGTTTGCTTCCGGTACCGATGCGGATATCGCACAGGTTCAGGTGCAGAACAAACTGCAGCTGGCAACACCGTTGCTGCCGCAGGAAGTTCAGCAGCAGGGTATCTCCGTTGAGAAATCGAGCAGCAGCTTCCTTATGGTCGCAGGCTTTATTTCCAATAACGGCACCATGACACAGGATGATATCGCCGACTACGTGGGTTCTAACATCAAAGACCCGGTCAGCCGTACTTCAGGTGTGGGTGACGTTCAGCTGTTCGGTGCTCAGTACGCGATGCGTATCTGGATGGATCCGAACAAACTGAATAACTTCCAGCTGACGCCGGTTGATGTCATCAATGCGATTAAAATCCAGAACAACCAGATTGCAGCAGGTCAGCTCGGTGGTACGCCTCCGGTCCCTGGTCAGCAGCTGAACTCCTCTATTGTGGCGCAGACCCGTCTGAAGTCCGCTGATGAGTTCGGTAAAATCATTCTGAAAGTCAATCAGGACGGCTCTCAGGTTCGCCTGAAAGACGTGGCAAAAATTGAACTGGGTGGTGAAAACTACGACGTTATCGCTCGCTTCAACGGACAACCGGCATCAGGTTTGGGTATCAAACTGGCAACCGGCGCGAACGCCCTTGATACCGCAGCATCGGTCAAGTCAACGCTCGCCAAACTTCAGCCGTTCTTCCCGGCCGGCTTAGAAGTGGTTTATCCGTATGACACCACGCCGTTCGTTAAAATCTCGATTAAAGAAGTAGGTAAAACGCTGTTCGAGGCCATCGTCCTGGTATTCCTGGTAATGTTCTTGTTCCTGCAAAACTTCCGCGCAACGCTTATCCCGACGATTGCCGTGCCGGTGGTATTGCTCGGTACCTTTGCCGTCCTTTCTGCGTTTGGCTATTCGATAAACACCCTGACGATGTTCGGGATGGTGCTCGCGATAGGCTTGCTCGTCGATGACGCCATTGTCGTCGTCGAGAACGTAGAGCGCGTGATGGTCGAAGACGGCCTGCCACCGAAAGAAGCCACCAAGAAATCCATGGAGCAGATCCAGGGTGCATTGGTGGGCATCGCGATGGTGCTGTCTGCCGTATTCATCCCGATGGCGTTCTTCGGCGGTTCGACCGGCGTTATCTATCGTCAGTTCTCCATCACCATCGTTTCAGCCATGGTGCTGTCAGTTCTGGTGGCGATGATCCTGACGCCAGCCCTGTGTGCGACCATGCTTAAACCGATTGCCAAAGGTGAGCATCACGAGAAGAAAGGTTTCTTTGGCTGGTTTAACAAGAAATTTGAGCAAAGCACGCACCACTACACCGACAGCGTAGGCAACATTCTGCGCAGCACCGGTCGTTATCTGGTGATTTATCTGCTGATCGTTGTTGGCATGGCATTCCTGTTTATCCGCCTGCCAACCTCCTTCCTGCCGGAAGAAGACCAGGGTGTATTCCTGACCATGGCGCAGTTGCCAGCAGGTGCTACCCAGGAACGTACGCAGAAAGTGCTCGATGAAGTCAGCAACTACTATCTGACCAAAGAAAAGGCCAACGTAAACTCTGTGTTTACCGTTAACGGCTTTGGCTTTGCGGGTCGTGGTCAGAACACCGGTATCGCGTTCGTCAGTCTGAAAGACTGGTCTGAGCGTAGCGGTGCTGAAAACAAAGTTCCTGCGATTGCAGGCCGCGCAATGGGCGCGTTCAGCACCATTAAAGATGCACTAGTGTTCCCGTTCAACTTACCCGCCATTGTTGAATTGGGTACGGCCACAGGCTTCGACTTCCAGCTGATTGACCAGGCTAACCTTGGGCATGACAAACTGACGCAGGCACGTAACCAGTTACTGGGCATGATTGCTCAGCATCCGGACTTGCTGACTCAGGTGCGTCCAAACGGTCTGGAAGATACGCCACAGTTCAAAATCGAAATTGATCAGGAAAAAGCAACCGCACTTGGCGTTTCTATTTCCGATATCAACACTACGTTAGGTGCATCGATTGGTGGTAGCTACGTCAACGACTTTATCGACCGTGGTCGCGTGAAGAAAGTGTACGTACAAGCTGAAAACAAGTACCGCATGTTGCCTTCAGACATCAACAATCTGTACGTCCGCGGCAGCGCGGGTCAGATGGTGCCGTTCTCCGCGTTCTCGAGCGCGAAATGGGAATACGGTTCACCGCGTCTGGAACGTTACAACGGTCTGCCATCGATGGAAATCCTGGGTCAGCCGGCACCGGGCAAGAGTAGTGGTGATGCAATGGCGATGATGGAGTCTCTGGCTTCCAAACTCCCAAGTGGCATCGGCTATGACTGGACGGGTCTGTCTTATCAGGAACGTTTGTCAGGCAACCAGGCTCCGGCTCTGTATGCTATCTCGTTGATCGTGGTCTTCCTGTGTCTGGCCGCTTTGTATGAGAGCTGGTCGATACCGTTCTCCGTTATGCTGGTTGTGCCACTCGGGGTTGTCGGTGCGCTTCTGGCGGCAACGATGCGCGGTCTGAGTAACGACGTTTACTTCCAGGTGGGCCTGTTAACCACCATCGGGCTATCAGCGAAGAACGCCATATTGATTGTCGAATTTGCCAAAGATCTGATGGATAAAGAAGGTAAAGGGCTGATCGAATCGACGCTGGAAGCAGTCCGTATGCGTCTGCGTCCGATTCTGATGACCTCACTGGCCTTTATCCTCGGTGTTATGCCGTTGGTTATCAGCTCCGGTGCAGGTTCCGGTTCTCAGAACGCCGTAGGTACCGGCGTGATGGGCGGGATGATCACCGCAACGCTGTTGGCGATCTTCTTTGTTCCGGTCTTCTTCGTGGTGGTTCGTCGCCGCTTCGGTAAGAAGAACGAGGATATTGAACACACCCATAAAGTAGAGCATCCGACGTTATAACCGGATCCCCTACCCTGACGAAAGGCCGCTGATGCGGCCTTTTTTTTCGTCTGAACCTTGAACATGAAGTAAGATGGGTGCATAATTATTGTTACAGTATAACATAACACTTAGAGGCATTATGAAACCCATTATCCATCCTGCTTATCGCACCGTTGTATTTCACGACACCAGCGCTAACGAGTACTTCAAGGTCGGTTCAACAATATCCACTGACCGCACCATTGAGCTGGAAGGCGTGACTTTCCCGTATATCACTATTGAAGTGTCTTCAGCCTCGCATCCGTATTACACCGGCAAGCAAAAAGAGTACTCAAAAGAAGGCAGCACCGCGCGCTTCAACCAGCGTTTCGGCAGCTTCCTCGGTAAGAAATAAACAACATCAGGGAGACGTGTTATGCAGGTTCTGAGTTCATTACGTTCGGCGAAAAAACGCCATCCGGATTGCTGCGTAGTCCGCCGTAAAGGCCGGATCTATGTAATTTGTAAAAGTAATCCGCGCTTTAAAGCCGTTCAGGGTAAGAAGAAAAAACGCTGAGTCTTTTTCTTCACGGCCTGACTGGCTTAAAAAAACAAAAGCCCCGTCGCTTGCCCGACGGGGCTTTTTCTTATGCAAAAACATGATGTAAATCTCCCCACGGCAGTGCCGTGAGGAGGGAAAATCTTATTTCATGCTGGCGACAATCGTCTCAACGTTATGCTTAAACGCTTTCACGTAAGTCGTTGCCGGGCCTTGCGGGCCAGACAATGCTTCCGGATACAACTCTCCGCCCGGTTGCGCGCCACTGGCAGCGGCAATCTGTTTCACCAGACGCGGATCGGTTTGATTTTCAATGAAGTAGGTTTTTACCTTCTGTTCTTTAATCTGCTTAATCAGAGATGCCACACCACTCGCGCTGGCCTCGGCTTCGGTCGAGAAGCCGACTGGCGCCATAAAACTCACATGATATTCCTGGCCGAAATAGCCAAACGCATCATGACTCGTCAACACTTTGCGTTTCGACTGAGGAATGCCGGTGAACTCGGTTTTAGCCCATGCATCCAGTTTTTGCAGTTGCTCAATGTATGCCGTGCCGCGCTGACGGAAATAATCAGCATCTTCGGGATCTGCTTTGATCAACGCATTCATTACATTGGTCGCGTAAATCACCCCGTTTGCCATGCTGTTCCACGCATGGGGATCGGTGATTTGCTTGCCGTCTTCTTCCATTTTGCGTGAGTTTACGCCTTCCGATGCGGTCACCAGATGCCCTTTATAACCGGACGCAGTGACCAGACGATCGATCCAGCCTTCCAGCCCTAAACCGCTGACGAAGACGACATCAGAGGCGTTAATCGCTTTGCTATCCTTTGGTGAAGGTTCGAAACTGTGCGGATCGCCATCCGGGCCGACCAGCGTCGTCACCCTGACGTGCTCGCCACCCACTTCCTGAACGATATTACCGAGAATCGAAAAGCTGGCCACCGCCTTCACGGTTTTAGCCATTGCCAGCGGGCTCGACAGCAGGGCAGCTACTGCGAGTGATACAGGTAGTACTTTCATCATGTCCCCTTATGGTACGACTTTTACATTGTGTGACTGCTTAACATCGCGAGGCGGTTAACATCCCGCCACGCTTTCCAAATAAAACTGAAATAAAGAAAATGACCGTCGCGCTGAGCACAATCGCCGGGCCTGCCGGCAGCGAGGCGTAATACGACCAGATAAGTCCGACGACGCTGGAGATAACGCCGATAATCATCGCGCTCAGCAAGGTGTGGGGTAAATCACGGGCCCAGAAACGTGCGCTGGCTGCGGGCAACATCATCAGCCCGACAGACATCAGCGTGCCAAGGATCTGGAAACCGGCAACCAGATTAATCACCACCAGCGCCAGGAAAATACCGTGGATCGCCGCCAGCCATTTACCGGCACTTACTCGCAGAAAGAGCGAGTCAAAAGACTCAATTACCAGCGCACGATAAATACAGGCCAGCATCAGCAACGACACACTGCTGATGATCCCAACCATGATCATCGCCGAAGAATCGATAGCGAGAATGGAGCCAAACAAAACATGCAGGAGATCGACGCTCGAACCGCGCAGCGAAACCAGCGTAACGCCCAGCGCGAGCGAGCCGAGATAAAAACCGGCAAAGCTGGCATCTTCTTTCAACTGCGTTTTGCGACTCACCAGCCCTGACAACATCGCAACCGCCAGCCCGGCGATAAAACCGCCAATTCCCATCGCCACCAGAGACATGCCTGAAATCAGATAGCCGATCGCAGCTCCAGGTAAAACAGCGTGGGACAGCGCATCACCGACCAGACTCATTCGCCGTAACAGAAGAAAAACACCCAAAGGAGTAGCGCTGATCGATAACGCAATACAGGCGATCAGCGCGCGGCGCATGAAGCCAAATTCAATAAAGGGGTCGGCCAGCAAATGGAAAAGCATCATGAATTTGCTACTCCCGCCGCCATTGAAAAGGGTTCTGACGAAACACAGGCATGCGCCGGGTGAGGAAAGTGGCTCAGCACGTCGTGTGCACTTCCCCACTGATTGTGTTGGCTACTGAGGTAAAGCACCTGTGGAAAGTGCCGTGCGACCATTGAGATATCATGCAACACCGCAATGACGGTCTTGCCTTCCCGGTGCCATTGCGCGATGACCTTAAGAAGTAATTCGGTTGTCTGACTGTCGATGCCGGTAAATGGCTCATCAAGCATGATGAGCGGCGCCTGCTGGACCAGTAAACGGGCGAATAACGTGCGTTGCAGCTGCCCGCCGGAAAGCGAACCCACTGGGAAATTCGCCATTTGCGTCATCCCTACCGTCTCCAGTGCCTGTGCCACATTCGCCGCTGACTGGCGATTAATGCCGCCAAATAAACCACTTTGCGGCCAGCATCCCATCGCCACAATATCGAACACGCTGATAGGAAAACTGCGATCCAGTTCAGCCTGCTGCGGTAAATACGCCAGACGCGGGCGCTTGCCTTCGCTGAAGGCGATATCACCGGTAACGGCCTGTTGCAGACCCGCAAGTGTTTTCAGAAACGTTGATTTTCCCGCGCCGTTGGCACCAATCACCGCCGTTAACGATCCAGACAAAAATCGTCCGCTCAGCGGCATCGCTACCGCGCGACGGTCATAGCCGACTTCAACATTGTTAACAAAAATCATGGTAGTGAAATCGCCCAGTAAATCGCGGCCCAGAGCACAACGAGTGCGGCCAGTACACCAATGCTGCGTACTGGCGAAGAAATCGTAAACAGTGTTTTGGTCATAGCCCCTCCAAATAGTTATAATATAACATCACATGAGGGGGTTTTTATCAATACATGAACTGTTTCAGTTTCTTAACGACGTCACAGAGCGCCCTAAACTGTCAGAAAAGGGTAAAAATTGATGTGCTTATCATAAAACCTATGAAAATCAAATCACTACATACCCGGACAGTGCGAAATTTTTTTCGTACTTAAAACACATAATCCAGAAAGTATGTAATAATGAAAGGACAGGGCTTAAGAGGAAATTACCCATGCTGAAAATGATCCCCAGCGATATTTATGGGAAAAATCCGTCTGTCAAAGAGTTACAAGAGATTATCCAACGTTCTTTATCTGAAATTGAACAACCTTTAATTGGCGATTTATCTTATTTTTCAGAAAATGCCCGTTATGAGCCGAATTCTTTGCAAATTGTGTCGATAACTCAAACAGACACAAACCAATATTCAATGAGTTACCGATACAAGTGGACGATTTTTAATGGTTGTCTGGACATTAATGCGGATGAGTTTACGACGCAAAATGTCACATTCACGGTCAGGGCAGAAGGCCTTGAGTTTGATATTATTGATACGTCCCGAGGAACCACTGCAGACGAATTGTAAGTTTGAGTAATACGTTTGCACAGCGTTCTAAAAATGAATTATATTTAAACTGTTAACTGTATAATAATCCCTGGTGAAACCTCCTTCAGATACCGGTTTATTGTAATTGTTACTGATGTTTAACTGAGTTTGTGATGTTTGCAGTTCATAGAATTTGTAGTGAGAGCTGTTTCCTGTAAGCCATTAAGTTTTGTTGTTTACTCACAGAGTGTTATCAACACCGAATAAACCATTACGGAGGGGATGATATGGATGAGTACTCGCCTAAGCGGCACGATATCGCTCAGTTACGATTCCTGAATGAAATGTTGTATGATGAGGGGATTGCAACACTGGGCGACAGTCATCATGGTTGGGTTAATGACCCTACTTCAGCTGTTAACCTGCAACTCAACGAACTGATTGAACACATTGCATCCTTTGTGATGAGTTTTAAAATTAAGTACCCCGACGATAACCATTTAAGTGATCTGGTTGAAGAGTACCTGGATGATACCTACACCCTGTTCAGTAATTATGGAATAAATGATTCTGACTTACGCCAATGGCAGAAGACCAAAAAGCGATTATTCAGAATGTTCTCAGGGGACTACATCTGTACGCTAATGAAGACTTGAGTAATAATTTATATGCTGACATCAGAAAAAAATGAAAAGGCCACGATGAACAAAATCGACTATTTGATGCGTTTAAGAAAATGCACCACTATTGACACACTTGAACGTGTTATTGAAAAAAATAAGTATGAACTTTCAGACGACGAACTCGAATTGTTTTACTCGGCAGCTGACCACCGTCTGGCAGAACTGACGATGAATAAACTGTACGATAAAATCCCTGTTGCCGTGTGGAAATTTGTACGTTAACAGTTTGCATTGAGCCGAATAATCGCTCGGCTCAATGTTTATTATTTCAACGATACAACGTTAGCTTTGTTTAACATTTCTTTTAGCGCAATCCGTCTTTCTTTTCTTAACTCGTCGTTGATACGTCTTTAAGAGAAATTGAAAACATTGTTCCGTTTTTTCAGAACGCAATGGAACCGGTTTAGGCATCATCGCAACCGTATGTCTTAGGGTCGGCTGCTGCAGATGAATTATTGTTAATTCATTATCGTTAAGCGTTGCAGTATATAATTCCTGCAGAAGTGCCAGGGCTAAACACGACCACACCAGCCCATACAACGTTTTCTGAAAATCCACCCGATATTTTACCTGCTAATTCAGGCGATGAGTCTCATTCTTCGACGTCACCACCCTGCTGATATTTCCCTTTAAAAACAATGCAAAATCTCTTTTCGCCAGCTGCCACCACGGGGTATCATGTTCTTTGCCCAGCGTATCATCAGGTCTGATCACCACCACAAACGGGTTTCAAGCAGCGGATAAAATGCTATTGATTCCGGCATCGCGCTGTAGTCACGCCGATACCAGAATCAACCGATCCCTTCTCCAGTTCCGGTAATAATGCATCATTGGTCAGATCATATAAATCCACAGACATACCAGGGAAATATTCTCAGAGTAATTGTGGAACGGTCGGAAATAACAGCGTGCTGACCGAAAGCACTAATCCGATTCGAAATGTTCCAATCCCGCCCTGTTGCATGATTTGCTGCATATCATCGAACGCGCTGTGAGCCATATTCAATAAGCGTTCTGCATATGGCAGTACCACTCGCCCTGTTCGGTGAGTCTCACATTTTGTGCCGGACGGTGGCTAAACGGCAGCGAACGGATGATGGAGACCCTCGACGCCGGGCTGACGTTGCAGATTCGCGGTTCTCATCCTAATTTGTCGCCGGAGATCACAGCTCCCCTGCTGACGTTACCCCATCTTTCATCCGGTCTGCGGGCTGCCGTTTTACATCGTCATTAAAGCGTTGGCGGAAGCGCCCGAGACTCCATTGAAGCTGTATATGCTGGCGATACCGCGGGTGTATTACTTCACAACGTTAGTGCACTACAGAAAGTAATAAAAGGTCTAAGGCGGTATTTTAGCGTTGTAATTTCAGGAGATTAGAGGAAAGAATAACTTTGGAGGGTCTGAATTGGTGGAGGCCCTGCCAGCTACATCCCGGCACACACGACACCTGCTATGGCTGCTTCCTTCCGGACCTGACCGAGTTAACAAGTTAGTGTTGCGGGAGAACCAACAGAGCCCCCATTGTCGTTGTTGGCTTCCTTTCTCTGTGGGAGAACTGAAGCGGTGGGCATTATCAGTGATGCCCGACTCAAAAGCAAGTTAACTGCCGACAACCGTTGTTTTCTTAAACAATACCGCTCAAACCTGCCTGCCTGAAGCGTGAAATTACGTCATACTGTGCGGCAACCACTGAGGAGGATGTGATGCCGGAACCCGATAACTTTCGCCAGCGCGTATTTCAAATTATAGCTGCAATTCCCGCCGGACAGGTCACTACCTACGGTAACGTCGCGCAGCTGGCAGGCTCGCCGCGAGCGGCACGGCAGGTGGGCGGTGTCCTCAAAAAATTACCCGAAGGCAGCACCCTTCCCTGGCATCGCGTCATTAACCGTCACGGTGAGATTTCCTTGCAGGGCGAAGATTTTAAACGCCAGCGTCAGGCGCTGCTCGCCGAAGGGATTGTCTTCAAGAAAGGTAAAGTCGATTTAGAGAAATACGGCTGGAAGTGGTAATCCATCCAAAGGTGTAAATAAAAAAGCACCGCCTAAGCGGTGCTTCAGTCTTACAGCTTTCGTACTTAGTACGTTGACTGCGTCGGTACTGCACTCACCGGAGCAGGTGCTGTACCCAATCCAGTCGGCTCAGACGGATTACTCAACGGCCCCAGCGCGCTTGGCTTGGTGGCAACGGGAACGGCGACAACCGGCACCAGCTGTAGATCTGCACGGGTACCCTGACCATTGTTAATCACTTCTTTGATGCTGTCAGTCACGAACGTCATCTGACCATTGATGGTCACCGCTGCGCTCAACAAGACACGGGCATTCGGTGGAATGTCCTGTGGGTTATACGGCAGGATAAACGTGAATGGTGACTGTTTGCCCTGCGTTCTCGCCACTTTCTGCGATATCACTTTGGATGGCGCATCCGCCAGAGAGGCATCTGATAATGTCACGGTCAGCACCGCATCAGGCGGTAAAGCGACACGCTGATTGATGAACACACTACCGGATACATTCGGGCCAGTTATTGCAGGCTGGCTGGCCGGACTGGCTGCCGAATTCACCGGAGCCTGCTGAGCGGGTGCCTCGTGATGCTGTGCACACCCGGCAAGAGTCAGAGACAGCGCGGTTCCACCTACTATCTGCCAAAGTTTCATAGATCGTACTCCCTTTTTATTATTCGCTTGTCGACAAGCTGTAATAAACGCCGACATGAAAATGGTTTCTTTAACCAGCTTACCCATTAATCATGGCACAATAATCTGGTTTTTTCCTCCCGATGGCGAAACAGGTCTTCTGAGTGCTCATAAGATCCACTATCATTAACAGGTTAGACCTGTTCGACAGTGTCATTTATGCGCTGCTTTCAGCATGAATCAACCGGTAACTTTCATGAGGCCACTATGAGTCAGGCATTAAAAAATCTGCTGGATCTGCTCGATCTGGAAAAAATTGAAGAAGGACTGTTTCGTGGTCAAAGTGAGGATTTGGGCTTGCGCCAGGTCTTTGGTGGGCAGGTTGTCGGTCAGGCGTTATATGCCGCTAAACAGACTGTTCCGGTTGATCGCGGGATCCACTCTTTTCACAGCTACTTTTTACGTCCAGGTGACAGCAGTAAGCCTATCATTTATGACGTTGAAATCCTGCGTGACGGCAACAGTTTCAGCGCCCGTCGTGTAAAAGCGGTGCAAAACGGCAAACCGATTTTCTACATGACCGCCTCTTTCCAGAGCCACGAAGAAGGCTTTGAACATCAGAACACTATGCCAGATGTGCCGCCGCCGGAGTCGTTGATCTCGGAGTCAGATATCGCCCAAAATCTGGCACATCTGATCCCGGAAAAAATCCGCGATAAATTTCTCGGCCATCGCCCCATCGAGATGCGCCCGGTGAAATTCCATAATCCGTTAAAAGGCAGCGTCGAAGAACCGCACCGTGCGGTGTGGTTCCGCGCTAATGGTGAAATGCCGGACGATCTGCGCATCCATCAGTATCTGCTGGGTTATGCGTCTGACTTCAATTTCCTGCCGACAGCGCTTCAGCCGCATGGCATCGGTTTTCTGGAACCGGGCATGCAGGTTGCAACTATCGATCACTCGATGTGGTTCCACCGCCCGTTCCGCATGGATGACTGGTTGCTGTACGCCGTAGAGAGTACCTCGGCCTCCGGCGCGCGAGGTTTTGTTCGCGGTCAGTTCTACACACGCGACGGCGTGCTGGTTGCGTCCACGGTGCAGGAAGGTGTGATCCGTAAGCGGGCTGCTGAATAAGTCTTTACGGATATATATCTCCGGCTAAAAATAGAAATTAAAAAGGGGCGATAGTGATATCGCCCCTTTTGCTATTCATCATTATTTTTTAGTTTTAGTACTGCTCGTGTAGAGAATTAGCGCACTGCTTTCTCTGAACATTTAATTACTGATTGTACGCATTTTCGCCGTGGCTGTTGACGTCCAGACCTTCGCGTTCCTGCTCTTCAGGGACACGCAGACCGACCAACATATCCGCCACTTTGTAACCGATGAAGGCCACAACACCAGACCAGACCAACGTGACGCAGACGCTGAAGAACTGAACCCAGACCTGATGGCCCATGGTCACACCTTCTGCATAACCTACGCCGCCCAGAGAACTGGAGGTGAATACGCCCGTCAGTAGGCAACCTACGATACCGCACACGCCGTGAACACCAAACACATCACAGGTGTCATCGACACGCAGCCATTTTTTCAGAGTAACGACCCCCCACAGACCGGTGATACCGCCGACCAGACCGATAATCAGTGCACCACCTACGCCGACCGTACCACAGGCTGGAGTGATAGCAACCAGACCCGCGATAGCACCTGAGCTTGCGCCCAGCAGAGAGGGTTTACCGCGAACCAGCCATTCAACCAATGTCCATGACAAGATTGCGCCAGCGGTTGCAATGACCGTATTCAGGAAGGCCAGAGCCGCAATCGGGCTGGCAGCACTTGCTGAACCGGCGTTGAAACCGAACCAGCCGACATACAGGATAGCCGCGCCAGTGAAGACCATTGGCAGATTGTGTGGTTTGAATGCTTCTTTGCCGAAGCCCGCACGTTTACCCAACAGGTAAGCACCGACCAGACCCGCGATAGCGGCGTTAATATGAACAACCGTACCACCGGCGAAGTCCAGCGCACCGTCTGCTGCCAGGAAACCGCCAGCCCAAACCATATGTGCCATCGGAATGTAGGAGAAGGTCAGCCAGATAACAGTGAAGATAAGCACCGCAGAGAAACGCACACGTTCAGCGATACCGCCAACGATCAGCGCCACGGTGATACAGGCGAATGAACACTGGAACGCCACGTGAATCATCTGCGAGAAGGTACCTGTGACGGAATCGAGGCCGATGCCCTTCATCATCACGTTACCGAAACCGCCGAAGAACGCGTTACCTTCGCTGAAGGCCAGGCTGTAACCGTAAAGGATCCACAGTACGCAAACCAGAGCAAACGTCACGATAACCTGAGTCAGCATCGACAACACGTTTTTAGAACGCAGCAAGCCGCCGTAGAACAGCGCCACGCCAGGCACAGTCATAAACAGGACCAGTGCAGTACAAATCATCATAAACGCGTTATCAGCACCGTTAGCGGCTGCTGGCGCGGCGGCCATGGCAAGCGAAGGCAACAATGCAACCGCGCCAAGCCCCATCATGGATAAAAGTTTTTTCATTATTAACCCACCCCTGTTTCTCAAAACCGTTTTCTAAGCTTTTTTATCTCAACTCTTCATGCAAAGAGGTGAGCCTGAAATTACAGTGCTGCTTCGTCGGTTTCACCGGTACGAATACGGATAACGCGTTGCAATTCAGCAACGAAAATTTTGCCGTCACCAATCTTGCCGGTGTAAGCCGCTTTACTGATCACGTCGATGACTTCATCGAGCTGATCATCAGCGATAGCAATGTCGATTTTTACTTTTGGCAGGAAGTTCACGCTGTACTCTGCACCGCGATACAGTTCAGCGTGACCTTTCTGACGGCCGAAACCTTTAACTTCCGTTACGGTCAGCCCCTGAATTCCAACAGCAGACAGCGCTTCACGCACGTCTTCCAGCTTGAAAGGTTTGATCACCACAGTAACCAGCTTCATTTTGCCACTCCTCGAATTAAGGGCTTGCCGCGAGAGAACCCGCGCCCGATACGAAATGGATAAAGCAAAGGGTGTGCCAGAGTTGAAATTTCTGAAAGATTGGTGATTTACCCGCGCAATACGGCATTTTCAGAATAATCGTGACGGGGCGCACAATGGGGGTGGCGGGCCATTATAAGAAAGCCCGCACTATTTAAGTGCTACGCGCTGCTTTTTAGTGCAACAGGGTCCATCGGGATTGAGGTATGCATTAAAGGGGGACAAGAAGGGGGAAATATTGCGAAACACACAGTGACATACAGGGACCCAACGCAGTGTAACACGCTGCGTTGGGTCAAGGATTACGCGTTTTCTGTAGCCGCAGTTACCTGCTCTGTAGAGGCAAGTTCCTGTCCGGCAAGCTGCAGCTGATACATCTGATAATACCGGCCTTTTTCGTTTAACAGTTGCAGGTGATTACCCTGCTCTACGGCCTGACCACGATGCAATACCAAAATATTATCCGCATCGACAATAGTCGAAAGACGATGGGCAATAACCACCAGTGTGGTTTGCTGACGGATAGCACGCAAAGCACGCTGGATCGCCTGCTCTGTTCCCGAATCGATATTGGCCGTTGCCTCGTCAAGGATCAGAATCTCCGGTGCCTGCACCAAAACGCGCGCCATCGCCAGTAACTGCTTCTGCCCAACGGAGAGATTATTCCCCTGTTCACCCAGACGCGTATTAAGCCCTTCAGGCATGTCGCGAATAAGTGGCGAGAGTTGCACAATATCGAGTGCGTGCCAGACCTGTGCTTCATCAATATCGCGCCCTAAAGTCACGTTGGCGAAGACAGATTCGGCCAGCACTACAGGATCCTGCTGAACCATCGCAATCCCTTTGCGCAAGCTGGCATGTGATAGATCTGCAAGGTTACGGCCATCGACTCTGATTTCCCCCTTATTGAGCGGGTAATATCCCATCAGCAAATTCGCCAGCGTACTCTTGCCACTGCCGGTATGCCCCACCAGCGCAACAAAACCCCGCGACGGCACTTGCAGCGATATGTTTTCCAGCACCCATTTTTCCGGGAGATAGGCAAAGCTCACATTTTTGATTTCAATCTCACCGCTGGTCAGCAACTTATTGTCAGAGCCATATTGCTGCTGCGTTCTGTCCATCAGGTCAAAAATACGCTCACCTGCGACGACGGCCTGCTGAAGAATCGACTGTTGTGACGTCAGTTCGATCAGCGGTTCGTTCAGACGTCCCAGATAGTTGATGAACGCATACAGGACACCAACGCCAACAGAACCTTCCGCGCTGAATCCGAACAGCAGTAATAAACCGCACAGAATCAGTGAGGAGAACAGGCTGAGCAGCGGACGCAGCAGGAAACCTTCCAGCCGCAGCGTTTGCATACGCGCCAGATAATGCGACTGGCTGGCGCGCGTCAGACGTTCACCGAAGCGTTTTTGCTGACGGAATTGCTGGATGACGTTCATCCCGTTAATGACTTCATTGAACCCGTCATTGATGTCCGCCAGATAGCTCCGCACCTTACGCACGATAGGCGTACTGTAAATCTGATAGAGCCCCATCACGACGAACACCGCAGGGAAAATACAAATTGCTACCGAGGCCAGACGCCAGTCGAGACTGAACATCGCCACCAGCATCGCGCCAATCAGAGCAATGCTGCGCAATACGGTTGAGACGACGGTGACGTAGAGATCGCGGATCACTTCCGTGTCGTTCGTAACGCGGGAAATCAACTGCCCGACCGGCTGGGTGTCAAATGCACTGAGTGGCTGGCGCAGGGCGGCGTCCATCACATCTGTGCGTAAACGCTGAACCACACCGACCGCTGCCCGATTAAACAACAGCGCCTGAAAATAGTGCAAACCCGCAGCCAGAAATTGCAGCAGTATAAAACACAGCGCCAGCAGACTGACCTTGCCCCAGGGCATTTCGCCTTTTGCGACGTAGTGATCGATAAAGAAGCTGATCAGAATTGGCCCGGTCACTTCTGCCGCCGCCGCAATCCATAACATCAGCACCGCAACGGAAAGCGGTTTTCTGTATGGCTTGCCATAACTCAACAGGCGTTTAAGCGTGGGCCACATCTTTTGAATTTTACTCACTTTTTGTTCAACCACGATCTTCCGTCTCCTGTTCCTGCGGCACATCATCCAGTGCGGCTTCCAGTTGCTGATACCGGAACATATCGCGATACCAGCCAGACTTAGCGGCAAGTTGTTCATGGTTCCCGCGTTGGGAAATCGTACCGTGGTTAAACACCAGAATTTCGCTGGCTTCTGTCAGAGCGGAAAGACGATGGGCGCTGATAATCACCGTACGGTCACTGCCCCACTGACGCAGGTTGTGCAGAATCTGATGCTCCGTACGGCCATCGACCGCAGACAGCGCATCATCGAGGATCAAAATTTCCGCTTTAAGCAGCAGTGCACGGGCGATAGAAATTCGCTGCTTCTGGCCGCCGGAGAGCATGACACCACGCTCTCCGACTTCGGTTTCATAGCCGCCGGGCAGACGAAGAATATCGTCATGAACACTGGCAAGACGCGCTGCTTCTTCGATTTCTTCCTGAGTGGCATCCGGGCGCCCCAGCGCAATATTTTGCGCAACGGTATCGGAGAACAGGAAAGGCGTCTGACTGACAATGGCCAGACGGGCACGCCAGTCATCCAGCAGGATCTCTTTGAGTGAGAGGCCGTGATACAGCACATCACCTTCAGTCACATCAAACTGTCGCTGGAGGAGCGCCAGCAGCGTACTTTTGCCCGATCCCGTCGGGCCACACAGCCCGAGCATTTGCCCCGGTTGCAGATAAAAAGTAACGTCAGTCAGCGAAGGATGTACGGTTTCAGGGTAATGGAAATCAGTAATTCTGGCCTCGAGTACAGAACGTCCGGCTGGCAAGGGTTGAGTCCCGTCCACCACGCTCGGCGCTTCCTGTAAAAGACTGCGTATACGGCTATAGGCAGCGCTTCCGCGCTCGACAATATTAAACATCCAGGCCAGTGCCAGCATCGGCCAGATCATCAGACCGAGGTACATCACAAAACTGGTTAACTGCCCGAGCGTCAGATGGCCGTTAACAACCATCCAGCTGCCGCCGCCAATCGCCAGCAGGTTTGCCATGCCAATTGAGACATAGATAGTCGGGTCGAAACGGGCATCGACGCGCGCCACACGCATGTTTTTCGCACCCGTGTCAGCGGCCACGTCGGCAAACTGTGAAGACTGGTGATTCTCCAGACCGAAGGCTTTGATCATACGGATGCTGGTCAGGCTTTCCTGAGCCTGATCGTTCAAAGATGAAAACGCGGCCTGCGCGGTTTTAAAGCGATGATGCAGCTGGTCGCCGTAGCGTTTAATGATAATCGCCATGATCGGCATCGGGACGAGGGAAAGCAGCGTCAGCTCCCAGCTGATTTGGGTCGCCATCACGATCAGTACTGCCAGCCCCATGACCAGCGAATCCACCAGCGTCAGAACGCCCTCGCCTGCGGCAAAAACCACGCGATCGACATCATTGGTTGCGCGGGCAATCAAATCACCGGTGCGGTGACGCAGATAAAAAGCGGGATGCTGACGGCTTAGCTGCCGGAAAAAATCCTGACGCAGTTCTACTGCCAATTGATAGGACGCGCCGAACAGCAGCACGCGCCAGACGTAACGCAGCAAATACACCACAATCGCCGTTGCGATCATCAGTCCCAGCCACGCAAACAGTACGCCATAAGACATCGTTTTGGTGGTAACGCCATCAATAATCACCCCGACCAGTTTGGGCGGCAGCAATTGCAGAATGGCAATGATGATCAGTAAGGCAACGGCACCCAGATACCGGCGCCATTCACGTCGGAAGTACCAGCCTAATTGGGCGAACAATCTCACGCAGCGTTTTCCATACAAATAATAACAATGATTTTATTGGGATAAGCCGCTTAAATATGGGCAACTTTCCTCTTCAGGCTGACAAGGATAACAGAGTTAACAGGGGTTTCTGATGAAACTTTTTACTGTAACTTTTGCATTAAATCGGTAATGCGGTGGTGGATTTTATGCGTTCCATCGCAAAACTTGAGGTGACATCATTCAGCCCCGGAATGCCGTTCACAAGTCGCTTGTAAAAGTTATCGTAGCTTTTCATATCGGCCACCTGCACCTGAAGTAAATAATCGTATTCACCGGCCATGCGGTAAAAACCCAGCACTTCAGGAAAAGCCTCAACCTGTTGCACAAAGCGCTGATACCATTCGCTGTTGTGATGTTGCGTTTTGATAAGCACGAACGCCGTCAGGCTTAGCCCAAGCTGGTCGCCGTCCAGCAGCGCCACTTTCTGACGAATGATTCCATCGTCCTCCAGCCGCTTGATTCTTTTCCAACAAGGCGTAGTGGTGAGATTTACCGCATCCGCCAGTTCGTTGAGCGATAATGTGCAATCTTTCTGCAACAGCGACAATAATTTAAGGTCAATTTTATCTACCATCCGGCACCTCAGGAGAAAATAATTCTACAAAAACTGTATTACGTGGGTTAAAGAGTAACTTATTTCTCTGCCGGTTACGTTATTCTTAGCACCATCAGCACACTAATATGGGCCTGCACCATGCGCAATTTCTGGGTTAATAACGCTATTAAAGAAATCGACGCGGATTTTCAGCGTTCAGCAGATACACATTTGATTCGCCTGTCGCTAAGCGACTTCCCCGGAATTTCGCTGTATCTGAAGGATGAGAGCACCCATCCTTCTGGTAGCCTGAAACATCGTCTTGCGCGCTCACTGTTTTTGTATGGCTTATGCAACGGCTGGATCCGCGAGAATACGCCGATCATTGAAGCGTCTTCAGGCAGCACCGCCATTTCCGAAGCTTACTTCGCCCGCCTGCTCGGCCTGCCATTTATCGCCGTCATGCCTTCCTGCACTGCTCCGCGCAAAATTCAGCAAATCGAGTTTTACGGCGGCCGCTGCCATTTCGTACAAAACTCAGGCCAGATTTATGCAGCGTCCGAGCAACTCGCCCGCGAAATGAACGGTCATTATATGGATCAGTTTACTTACGCAGAGCGTGCAACAGACTGGCGCGGGAACAACAATATTGCCGACAGCATTTTCCGTCAGATGTCTCTGGAACCTCATCCGGTGCCGCGATATCTGGTGATGAGCGCCGGTACTGGCGGGACATCCGCGACGCTGGGCCGCTACATTCGTTATCAGGGATATGATACCGAACTGGTAGTGGTCGACCCGGAAAACTCGGTGTTTTACGATTATTTTCAGCAGCGGGATGCCAGCGTCACAGCCCAATGCAGCAGCCGGATTGAAGGCATTGGCCGTCCGCGCGCAGAACCGTCATTTATCCCAAGCGTGATTGACGAAATGATGCAGGTGCCCGACGCCGCAAGTGTTGCAACGCTCCACTGGCTGGAGAAAGTGCTCGGCCGTAAAGTCGGTGGTTCGACCGGCACCAACGTCTGGGGTGCGCTGCAACTGGCAAAACAGATGCGAGAAAAAGGGGAAACTGGCTCGATCGTCACCTTGCTGTGCGACAGCGGCGAACGGTACCTGAATACCTATTTTGATGAGAACTGGGTCGCAAAAAATATCGGGGATATTTCGGGGTACGCGCTAGAACTGGAAGGACTCAGCTAACGCTGCTCCGGTTCGAAGAATGTTGAGTAAAAAGCAAGAATGAAAAAAGCCGGGACAGATGACCCGGCTCGCTGCAAAACCTTAATATTCGGGGGAATAGGTGAGGTTTGGTGTGTGCAGCCAGTGTTGCAAAAAGTGTGACACCGCCTGATTACGGCAATGTCCGATAATTTGTAAGTGCGGGGATTGCGCCTTCAAAACGGGTAGTGCGTTCCCCATAATCAGCCCCATACCGACGCCTTCCAGCATTTCTTTGTCGTTCATAGCATCACCAAATGCCATACATTCCGACATGTTGATCCCAAGCCCCGCAGTCAGCATCGCCAGTGCGCTGCCTTTATTGCTGCCAGCAGGCTGCACATCCAGACAATCCATCGCAGAAAAACATAGGTCGATGCGCGGTCCAAAATGCGCTTCGAGCTGGGGTACCAGCGACAACAGCACCTCATGTGGCGCACAGAAGCACACTTTGCTGTTACCCGAATCTGGCAGTAAACGCAGATCCTGCAACTGATAGCGAAAACCGCTGAACTGATGTGGGATTAATAAATCCGGATCATCGAGCGCGGTAAACCAGCCATCGTCGCGGAAAACGTGCAAACTTGCCGGCGTGTCCCACGTTGTGTGCAGCAATTCGTGGGCGCAATCTTCCGGTAAATCGCTGGAATGCAGTCTGTGGCCGGAAAGATCATGGATTCTTGTGCCGTTGCCGGTGATCAGATAACCGTCCAGCCCGATATTGGCGAGAATATCTTTCATTTCAAGATAGTGACGGCCGGTGGCGAACGTCAGGGTGATCGGCTTTTCAGCCAGCTGGCGCAGCGTGGACAGCGTTTTGTCACCCAGCGTATGGTCAGGTAAAAGCAGCGTGCCATCCATATCAAATGCGGCTAAACGGTACATATTTCCTCTCTGTGCGGGCCTGATTTCACGTTCAAAGTATGGACCGGGATTTACGGAACTAATAGTGAACAGTTTATGAATACTGTTCCGGTTTTAGCTCACACTTTGATTTTTTACTCCAGATCAGACAGCGGAACCTGCGTTATGCTGAACAAAGACAATCCCCCGCTAATAAAGGTTCCGTATTTACCGTGCGTCTGCAAAACCGGCTTAATCAGTTTCAGCGTTTATACCTGAAAACCGGCTCACATCCGGTTCAATTCACCGTGGCGGAGCTGGCGGAAATTTTCTGCTGTAGTGAGCGCCACACCCGAACCTTGTTGACCCACTTTCGGGATGCAGGATGGATCAGCTGGCACTCGCAGGCCGGGCGCGGAAAACGTGCTTCGCTGTGCTGCCTGAAAACCCCGGAAGATCTCCGCGGAACCTATTTACAGGAGTTACTCAAGAACGGCGAACATTCTGCTGCGCTGCAACTAAGCCAGCTGGCACCTTCTCATCTCAATGCTTTGCTTGCGCCACATCTTGGCGGCCAGTGGCAGGAAGATGCCCCGACACTGCGCATTCCCTATTACCGCCCTCTCCAGCCGCTGGATCCTCTGACACTTACCGGTCGCGCCGAGCAACATCTGGCCCATACGATCCACGCAGGCTTGACACGTTTCATTCCCGGCGATACTTCGCCACAGCCGAATCTTGCCCATCACTGGCAAATCAGTAATGACGGTAAGACCTGGCAGTTCTTTCTGCGCAGTCAGCTTTTCTGGCATAACGGCGAACCGTTGAAAACAGCTCAGCTGGTGGCGCGCTTTCAACAACTGCGGGGATCGGCACGCGGTAAACACAATATGGCATCAGTGGTTAAATTATCTCAGCCTCATGCGCTGTGCTTGCAGTTCGAGCTGGATAAGCCTGATTACTGGCTGGCGCACCGTTTTGCCGATCTCAACTGTCTGCTGGCACACCCGGACGATCCGCATATTGGTGCGGGTCCATTCCAATTGACCACGTTTTCCCCGGAATTAATCCGGCTCGAACAGCACACCTATTATCCTTTACAACATCCGTATCTGGCCGCTATCGAGTTTTGGATCACGCCATTACTGTTCGCGCAGCGGGACAATGTCAGTTGCCAGCATCCGGTGCGGATTATTCTCGGTGAGGAAGATGAGCTTTCGCAAGTGAAACCCGTCCGGCGCAGCACCAGCCTGGGTTTCTGCTATATCGCCGCGAATATGCGACGCGGAGTGTTAAGTGAAAAACAGGCGCAAAAAATCATTCGGATCATTCAAAGTAGCGGCATGTTAGATAATCTGCCGATCGACCACGACCTGGTGAGAGCCAGTAAAGAAATGCTGCCCGGCTGGCCGATCCCGATTCATGAGGATGTCGATGTGGCTCTGCCTAAAAGTTTGCGGCTTTTGTTCCATCCGCCGGTAGAGTTTGAACTGGTAGCGCAAGCATTACAGGAAAAACTGGCGCAAGAAGGTTGTACGCTGGAGGTGGTGTATCACGCCGGGCGCTTATGGGAAGACGGCGAATTACTGAAATCAGCTGACCTGTTGCTGGGCGATCGCCTGATCGGTGAATCGCCGGAAGCCACGCTAGAGAACTGGCTACAGCAGGATCCACTCTGGGCAGGTATTTTACGGGAAGAAGACCGGGTCCTGCAGCAACAGCGTCTGGAGTCTATCCAGCAAATCCCGCTGGAAAATTCACGCTCTGAAGAACTGCGAGACCATTTTTATCAATGGATGTCGCGCAGTATTATTACGCCGTTGTTTAACTATCAGTATCAGGTCAGCGCGCCGCCGCGCATCAGCGGTGTTCAGCTTACGGCGTGGGGCTGGTTCGATTTCTGTCAGGCGTGGGTACCGCCGCCGCTACCACAGGAAAACGCGTGACCCAGCTGTTTCACTACACTACGGCGGCAAAGGTCAGTACCATAAGCAGGATTTTGCTGCCCGATGCGCGGTCAGTTTTAGCGAACAGGAAATCTGAATGAAAAGAGCAGTGGTAGTTTTTAGCGGTGGACAGGATTCAACAACCTGCCTGATCCAGGCCTTGAAGGAGTATGACGAAGTACATTGTGTCACTTTCGATTATGGTCAGCGTCATCGCGCTGAAATTGAGATCGCGCAAAAGCTGTCTGTACAGTTGGGCGCGCGTGCCCACAAAGTGCTGGACGTCGGTTTATTAAACGAACTGGCTGTCAGCAGCCTGACCCGTGACAATATCCCCGTACCGGGCTTTGGAGAAGAAACAGAAGGCGGTTTGCCAAGCACTTTTGTTCCCGGGCGTAACATTCTGTTCCTGACACTGACGGCGATTTACGCTTATCAGATTCAGGCTGAAGCAGTGATTACCGGCGTGTGCGAAACCGATTTTTCCGGTTATCCGGATTGCCGCGATGAATTCGTTAAAGCGCTGAACAATGCTGTTTCTCTTGGGCTGGCGCGCGAAATACGTTTCGAAACACCGCTGATGTGGCTGAACAAAGCCGAAACCTGGGCGCTGGCGGATTACTACCAGCAACTCGAACTGGTTCGTCATCACACCCTGACCTGTTACAACGGTATTGCCGGTGACGGCTGTGGTGAATGCGCAGCCTGCCATCTTCGCGCTAATGGTCTGCAACAGTATCAGCAGGATAAAGCGGGCGTGATGGCGAGCCTGAAAAAGAAAACTGGCCTAATTTGATACTCTCTTTTTAAAAGGAACGGGCAGCCACTTCGCTGCCCGTTTTTATTTATCCCTCCTGGCTGGCCTGATCGTTTTCCAGCTCAAGCTCGCGCAATCTTTCCAGCAACTCACCTTCCAGCGGTAACGCTTTTTGCGTGCGTAAATCGATACACACAAACGTCAGCGTGGCATCTGCCACAATATCACCCTCACAGGTCACTACCTGCTCAATGACACCGCTTCGGCCGTTCAGTTGCTGAAGGCTACTGTCGATGCGTAAGACATCGCCCAACACGGCAGGCTTGCGGTAGTTGATGTTGATATTCACCACGATGAAAGCAATTTTGTTTTGGCTCATCCACTGAAAGCCAGACTGATTGTCCAGCCATTCCCAACGCGCCGTCTCCAGAAATTCCAGATACCGGGCATTGTTAACATGTTGGTAAACGTCGATATGAAAACCGCGAACTTTGATAAAAGTATGCATAGTGATTAAACAACTCCTGCTGATCGCCTGAGGCATAAACCAAACTGGTCAGATGTCTTTAGAGATTAGCAGAAGAAAACGGCGGCACCCGTTAAGGGTTTGCCGCCGCGACATCCGTCACAGTTTCAGACGGTCCTTGTTACGTTCAAACAGTGCTGCACCGATTCCCGGCACTTCACGCAGCTGTTCAATATCGGTGAACTGCCCCAGCTCTTCACGGTAGCTGATGATGGCCTGCGCCTTTTTCATCCCCACACCGTTCATCACTTTGGCAAACTCCTCCGCCGTGGCGGTATTGATGCTGACGGTACTTTCGTCAGTCACCGCCACCTGCTCCTTTTTCACCTGCGGACCCGCCACTTTGCTGGCCGTCGTTGCCGGGGCAACTGACGTTGTGGCAACCGTACCGGTGGTATTGGGCGCCGCCTGTAACATTACAGGTAAGGTAGAAAGCCCCAGTGCCAGAGCGAGTGAAAGTGAAGTAATACCTAATTTTTTCATGCTGTATCCTCCATGTGTTTGACAGCACACAGAGAGTGCATCAGGAAAAAAAAGGGAACAACGGGCAACTTTCAAATGTGGAAAAGGCCGCGAAAGCGGCCTTTGTTTGTTGCAACGCGTTGCAAAACTTTGCGGCGTTTACTGGTTTTGTGCAGCAGAACCGAACTTGATTTTCGCTTCCTGACGCAGGTTAGTCAGCAGCGCATCGAAGGTCACGTTCGAGGAGGTCTGTTGCATCTCCTGAGTAAAACGTACGGTATCGGCTTCAGGAACAGCACCTGGCGTCACGGCAGTCAGTTTGACCAACACGCTGTTGCCTTTGGTATCCTGAGACAAACCGTAGGCTGCCTGATCTTTCTGCGGTTGCGGCATTGCGAAGACGTTCTCTTCGAAAGCAGAAGGCTGCTGGCTGCGCTGTACTTTCTGCACATCACCAAAGCTCAGTCCTGCGGCTTTCATCGCCTCATCGCCCTTGCCTTCTTTCAGCGCCGTAAGCAGTTTCTCGCCTTCCATACGCGCCTGATCTTGTGCTTTCTGGCGTT
Source organism: Rahnella inusitata (assembly GCF_965118895.1). Classification (GTDB taxonomy): domain Bacteria; phylum Pseudomonadota; class Gammaproteobacteria; order Enterobacterales; family Enterobacteriaceae; genus Rahnella; species Rahnella inusitata_A. Next base: position 160,273 of record NZ_CBCPJJ010000002.1, on the reverse strand, counting down.
TCACCCGTGTTGCAACCTGATCTTTCACTTCAGCAAATGGCTTAACGCCTTCAGCTTTATGCGAATCGACGCGTACCACAAACGCACGATCACCATCGACCGTGATGATGTCAGAGTTGCTGCCCGGAGTACCATCCTGAGGGATAAGACCACCTTCAAAAATCGCCTGCACGACAGGTTTGAAGTTGATGGCTGCCGGGATTTGGTTCTGGGTGAACCAGTCGGTGTGTACTGCTTTCACACCGGCAACGTCTTCAGCCGAAGCCAGAGATTCGTTATCGTTGGTCGCCGCTTCACTGACCTTCTGCTGCAAGGCATAGTAGGCATCGAGTGATTTCTCTTGTTTGAGCTTATCAGTGATGCTGCTGCGCACTTCATCCAGAGGCTTAACCTGTTCAGGTTTAATATCTTCGAGACGCAGAATGAAGAAGCCACTGTCAGATTTAATTACACCGGAGACCTGACCTTTGGTGGTCAGATTGGCATTTTTAAACTCAGGCAGCGTAGTTTCAGGTTCCATCCAGCCCAAATCGCCGCCTTTTTTGGCGCTCAGTGCATCGGTGGATTTGGTTTTCGCCAGTTCAGCAAAGTCAGTGCCGTTCTTAAGCTCAGCCGCAACGGCATCTGCTTGTGCCTGAGTTTTCAGGACGATAACGCTGTAACGACGGCGCTCTGGCTGACCAAACTCGTTTTTGTGCTGGTCGTAATAGGCGCTGATATCAGCATCCGATACGTCTGCTTTACCCTGCATGGCTGCAGCATCCATTTGGATGTAGCTAATTTTGACCTGCTCAGGGGATAAGAAGTTGTTTTTGTTCTGCTCGTAGAAAGACTGCAATTCAGCGTCAGTCACCTGCTGTTTCGCTGCCAGAGTCTCAGTGTCCAACGTCGCCGTATGTACATCGCGGGTTTGCAGGATCAGTGCGCCTAGCGTTTTGCTTTCAACAGGGAGAATGAAATCGGACTGACCAAACGCTTGTTCGAGCTGCTGACTGATCAATTGCTGTTTCATCAACAGGGCAAAATTATCCGCGCTGTAACCCATACTCTGGATACCTTGGAGATATTTAGCGTTGTCGAAACGACCATTGGTCTGAAATTGCGGCGTCGCAAAAATCGCGTCTTTGATCTGTTGATCATTGACTGTAATGCCTAATTTTTTGGAATACTGATCCAGCAAAGTGACATCGATCAGGTTGTTCAGCGATTCCTGACGCAGTTGCTGCATGTAACCTTCGCTGCCTGCCAGCGCAGAGAATTGATCTCCAAGCTGTTGTTGCAGTCGGCTGCGCTGATTTTGCACTGCCTGCTCTAACTGAGCTCGACCGATCTCCTGACCATTCACTTTCGCTGCATAGTCGCCTGAACCGCCGACCAGGTAGTTGCCCACCCCTGTCAAAATAAAGGACAGAATAATCAGGGCCAGAATGATTTTGAGCACGACGTTATTGGACGCCGCGCGTAAATTGTCCATCATAGTGAGGCAACACTCCGCTGTAATAAAAAAAGCGCACCGTTTTCGATGCGCCTTGTATCTTACCTTACCAGCCCGGTGACGTCAGGTTATTGTTTAACAACCAGACCTGAGTAAATATGCATCAGTGATACACTTCACACAGATTTGACGTCAGCTCTTCGGGTAATTAACCGTTAACGGCATCTTTCAGCGCTTTACCTGCACGGAAGCCAGGTACTTTAGCTGCTGCAATGCTGATTTCTTTACCGGTCTGTGGGTTACGGCCAGTACGTGCTGAACGTTCGCGCACGGAGAAAGTACCAAAACCTACCAGAGCGACTTCTTCCCCGGCTTTCAGGGTATCAGTGACAGATCCAAGAACCGCATCCAAAACACGTCCCGCTGCGGCTTTAGAAATATCAGCGCCGGCAGCAATTTTGTCGATCAATTGTGACTTATTCACTCTTTTCGTCCCCTCTTAATATTTTTCATCACGCCGAATTTCCCTTCGGACGTGACCGCGCTGCTGTTATATCAATCTTGTCAGGGCTATGCAAGCGACTGAAAGCAGCCTGAAACCCTCTGACCGCTGACTACGTTAACGGTACAAAAAAAAGCTGGCAAGTGAGAATTCACCAGCCAGCCAGAGTTTTATTCAACTGTGTAAGCCAACATCACTATTTCGCAGCAACCGGTAACGCACCGTATGCAGGATTTTGCAGAGCAAAGTTCAGGACATCATCGATGCGTTTGACCGGATGGATCTCAAGATCTGCCAGCACGTTCGCCGGAATTTCTTCCAGATCACGTTTGTTATCGTCCGGGATCAGCACAACTTTGATACCGCCACGGTGTGCAGCCAGCAGTTTTTCTTTCAGACCACCGATTGGCAGCACCAGACCACGCAGGGTTATCTCACCCGTCATCGCCACATCTGCACGCACAGGGTTACCGGTCAGACAAGACACCAGGGCAGTACACATTGCAATACCCGCACTTGGGCCATCTTTCGGCGTCGCCCCTTCTGGTACGTGAACGTGAATATCACGTTTTTCGTAGAAGTCAGGGTTAATGCCCAGCTTGTCAGCACGTGCACGAACAACCGTCAGCGCAGCCTGAATGGATTCCTGCATGACTTCACCCAGAGATCCGGTGTACGTCAGCTTACCTTTACCCGGTACGCAGGCTGTTTCGATAGTCAGCAACTCGCCGCCCACTTCAGTCCACGCCAGGCCAGTTACCTGACCGACACGATTTTCGGTATCCGCACGGCCATAATCGACCTTCTGGACGCCGAGGAAATCTTTAAGATTGTCGCCGTTAATTTCAATGTGCTTGAGGGTTTTATCCATCAGCAATTGTTTAACCGCTTTACGGCACAGTTTGGACAATTCACGTTCCAGACTACGCACGCCCGCTTCACGGGTATAGAAACGAATGATGCCGATGATTGCACTGTCATCCACCGTCAGTTCGTTCTTTTTCAGCGCGTTACGTTCAATCTGTTTCGGCAACAAATGCTGCTTGGCAATGTTCAGCTTTTCGTCTTCGGTGTAACCGGAAAGACGGATCACTTCCATACGGTCCAGCAGTGGCGCAGGGATGTTCATGGAGTTCGACGTCGCTACAAACATCACGTCTGACAGGTCGTAATCGACTTCCAGATAGTGATCATTGAAGGCTACGTTCTGCTCAGGATCCAGCACTTCCAGCAGGGCTGAAGCCGGGTCGCCGCGCATGTCAGACGACATCTTGTCGATTTCGTCGAGCAGGAACAGCGGGTTTTTCACCCCGACTTTGGCCATTTTCTGGATCAGTTTGCCCGGCATAGAGCCGATATAGGTACGACGGTGACCGCGGATTTCCGCCTCATCGCGCACGCCCCCCAGCGCCATACGAACATACTCACGCCCTGTCGCACGTGCGATGGACTGACCAAGGGAGGTTTTACCCACACCCGGAGGCCCGACCAGGCACAGGATTGGCCCTTTGATTTTGCTGACGCGCGTCTGCACTGCAAGGTACTCAAGGATGCGGTCTTTGACGCGTTCGAGGCCAAAGTGATCGGTATCCAGGACTTCCTGCGCTTTGCGTAAATCTTTCTTCACTTTACTGCGGGCATTCCATGGCACCTGAAGCATCCAGTCGATATAACCACGGACCACAGTGGCTTCGGCGGACATCGGTGACATCATCTTCAGCTTTTGCAGCTCAGCTTCGGTTTTTTCACGCGCTTCTTTCGGCATTTTTGCCGCGTCGATTTTGCGTTTCAACGCCTCATGTTCATCAGGCGTGTCGTCCATTTCACCAAGCTCTTTCTGAATCGCTTTCATTTGCTCATTCAGATAGTACTCACGCTGGCTCTTTTCCATCTGTTTTTTGACACGGTTACGGATGCGTTTTTCGACCTGTAAAAGATCGATTTCCGATTCCATCATCGCCATCAAATATTCCAGACGCTCGGTGATATCAAACATTTCCAGTACGGACTGTTTGTCAGCGAGTTTCAATGGCATATGCGCGGCAATGGTGTCAGCCAGACGTGCAGCATCTTCAATGCTGTTGAGTGATGTCAGCACTTCTGGCGGGATTTTTTTGTTCAGTTTGATGTAGCCTTCAAACTGATTAATCGCTGTGCGTACCAGAACTTCCTGCTCGCGTTCATCAACGGCCGGAGATTCAAGGTATTCTGCCTGGGCAGCAAAATGCTCGCCACTGTCAGAAAGCGTAGTAATACGTGCGCGTTGTAACCCTTCCACCAGCACTTTAACCGTGCCGTCCGGGAGCTTCAGCATTTGTAATATTGAGGCAACCGTACCCACGGAGAAGAGATCGTTAACGCCCGGCTCATCGGTCGACGCTTCTTTCTGAGCAACCAGCATGATTTTTTTGTCGTGATCCATCGCGGCTTCGAGGCATCGAATCGATTTTTCCCTGCCAACGAATAACGGGATCACCATGTGCGGATAAACCACCACATCGCGCAGAGGCAATACGGGGATTTCTATGCGTTCAGAACGCTCAGGGTTCATAGAGCTCTCTCTTAGTTTAGCTTCCGCCAGGTTAAGGAAATCTCGTGAAACACGAGTCAGACGGGTTTCAGCAAGTCGTTAACTGAGTATATGGGGATGAATGTCCGACATTCAACGATAAGAATGTGCGAAAAAAAAATGGGGGACTAAATCCCCCATTTTGTGGCTAACTCTCTGGATAGTTTGGCTAATTATTCACCAGACGCTTGTTGCGCCTCTGGCTTGCCATAAATCATCAGAGGTTCTGACTGGCCCGCAATCACGGACTCATCAATCACCACTTTCTCCACATCGTCGAGAGACGGCAGATCATACATAGTGTCCAGCAATGCGGCTTCAACGATTGAACGCAAACCACGGGCACCGGTTTTACGGTTCATGGCTTTTTTCGCAATCGCAATCAGCGCTTCATCGCGGAATTCCAGTTCAACGCCTTCCAGATTGAACAATGCCTGATATTGCTTAGTCAGGGCATTTTTCGGCTCTTTCAGAATTTGAATCAGTGCATCTTCGTTCAGCTCGCTGAGTGTCGCAACCACTGGCAGACGGCCGATGAACTCAGGGATCAGACCAAATTTGATCAAATCTTCCGGTTCAGCCTGTGCCAGCAACTGACCTTCAGTGGCTTTCTGCTCTTTGCCTTTCACTTCTGCACCAAAACCGATACCGGTACTGGTGTTAATACGCTGGCCAATCACTTTATCCAGACCGGCAAACGCGCCACCGCAGATAAAGAGGATTTTTGAGGTATCAACTTGCAGGAATTCCTGCTGTGGATGCTTACGTCCGCCCTGAGGTGGAACTGCAGCAACCGTACCTTCAATCAGTTTCAGCAGCGCCTGCTGGACGCCTTCACCGGACACGTCACGTGTGATCGATGGGTTGTCAGACTTGCGGGAAATCTTGTCGATTTCGTCAATGTAGACAATACCGCGTTGCGCTTTCTGAACGTCGTAGTCGCATTTCTGCAACAGTTTCTGAATGATGTTCTCAACATCTTCCCCCACGTAACCGGCTTCAGTCAGTGTGGTAGCGTCGGCCATGGTAAATGGCACATCCAGGAAACGGGCCAGGGTTTCAGCCAACAGCGTCTTACCGCTACCGGTCGGACCGATCAGCAGAATGTTACTTTTGCCTAATTCGATACCATTGCTGGTATCGCCGTTACGCAGGCGTTTGTAGTGGTTATATACCGCCACGGCCAGCACTTTCTTCGCAGGTTCCTGGCCGATAACGTAATCGTCAAGATGCTGACGGATTTCGTGCGGCGTCGGTAACGCACTGCGTTCGCGGTGTGGCGCGACTTCTTTAATCTCTTCGCGAATAATGTCATTGCACAAATCGACACATTCATCGCAGATATACACTGACGGCCCGGCAATCAGCTTACGCACTTCATGCTGGCTTTTGCCGCAAAAAGAGCAGTACAGCAGCTTTCCTGAACCGTCTTTGCGCTTATCTGTCATCAGTAAACCTCTTCTTTAGTATCAGTCCCGCCGCATTACAATAACGCGGCGACACGACCATATTACACAACAGCCGCATGAGGGCTGATGTCTGTTCATTCATGTTATGACTCACATCGGGAGGAAAAGTGTCGTTGATGCCGCACTCTTTTTCCTTTCCGAAAACTTTCCGACCACCTAACCATGGTATGAGTATAACTATAGACCATCAGCCCGGCACGATTGAGCCGTCAGGCGCGATGGGTAAATACAGAATCCACTAAACCGTACTGTACAGCCTCATCAGCAGACAGGAAACGGTCGCGCTCTGTATCGCGCTCAATTTCTTCCAGCGTTTTACCCGTGTGTTTCGCCATCAGCTCATTCATACGGGATTTCACTTTCAGGATTTCTTTCGCATGGATCTCGATGTCCGTCGCCTGCCCCTGGAAACCGCCCAGTGGCTGGTGGATCATCACGCGTGAGTTTGGCAGGCAGAAACGCTTACCTTCTGCACCTGCAGTCAACAGGAACGCGCCCATTGAACATGCCTGGCCCATACAAATCGTACTGACGTCCGGCTTGATGAACTGCATGGTGTCATAAATCGACATCCCGGCAGTGATCACGCCACCCGGTGAGTTGATGTACAGATAGATGTCTTTTTCCGGGCTTTCTGCTTCCAGGAACAGCATCTGGGCAACAATCAGGTTAGCCATATGGTCTTCGACCTGACCGGTCAGGAAGATGATGCGTTCCTTAAGCAGACGGGAGAAGATGTCGTATGAACGCTCGCCCCGTGAAGTTTGCTCAACCACCATGGGTACCAACGCCATGTTTGGTGCAAATTGCTCTCTTTCACCACTGTATGACATAACCGTCTCCTAATAGATTCTGTTTGGCGCTATTTAAAACCGATTCTACTTGAGATAGACACACATGACTATGCTCAAGCGGCCAAGTCGCCATTTACACGCCTGACGGTCGTTATCAGTCAGATTCTGACTACAAATTTATCTGAGTTCGTGTTTATCAATTGGGGGATTTAGGCCCCTTTTTCAAGCCTGCCGTCATAATTCTTTTCTCTATCCCCCAATCCGGGCCGCTGAAAGGCCATTTTGCGGGAGACAACGGAGCGGTTCTACGTGCGCTGTGCCTTATAGAGATAAATATAGTGCAAAAACAACAGCCAAAACAAAAATACCTGATTTTCGGCAAATAAAAAGCCCGCAGTGAAAACTGCGGGCTTTTAAATGTGAATCTGCGGACAGATTCAGCAACGTGCAATAAAATTATGCAGGTTGAGTCTGGTTCATCAGCTCAGTAAAGGTAGTGGCTTTTTCAGTCACTTTCGCTTTAGACAACAGAGTTTCGACCGCTTGTTCTTCCAGCGCTACGTTACGCATGTTGTTCATCAGCTCTTTGTTTTTGCTGTAGAACTCAACAACTTCCTGTGGATCTTCGTACGCAGAAGCCATTTCTTCGATCAGCGCTTTAACGCGATCTTCGTCAGCTTTCAGTTCGTGCTGGCTGATGACTTCGCCCAGCAGCAGACCGACAACAACGCGGCGTTTAGCTTGCTCTTCGAACAACTCGCGTGGCAGTTCCAGCGCTTGTTTTTCGTTGCCACCAAAACGCTGTGCAGCCTGGCGACGCAGAACGTCAACTTCGCCGTCGATCAGTGCAGCGGGCACGTCGATTTCGTTAGCGCTGACCAGACCGTCGATAGCCTGAGTTTTGATGCGGTTACGAACAGCACCTTTCAGCTCGCGCTCCATGTTTTTACGCACTTCTGCACGCAGACCTTCAACAGAACCATCAGCTACGCCGAAACGTTTGATGAATTCTGGCGTCAGTTCTGGCAGCTCACGCTCTTCCACTTTCTTCAGAGTAATAACGAACTTAGCCGCTTTACCTTTCAGATTTTCAGCGTGGTAATCTTCTGGGAAGTTTACGTCGATAGTGAATTCTTCACCGGCTTTGTGACCGACCAGACCTTCTTCGAAGCCTGGGATCATGCGGCCCTGGCCCATAGCCAGTACGAAATCAGAGGCTTTACCGCCTTCGAAATCTTCACCGTCGATAGAACCGGAGAAATCAACAGTCACGCGGTCTTCTGCGGTGACAGCGGCATCCGTTTCTTTCCAGTCAGCTTGTTGCTTGCGCAGAGTTTCCAGCATGGTATCAACATCAGCGTCGTTAACTTCAACAACCGGTTTTTCAACTTCGATGTTTTCCAGATCTTTCAGCTCAACTTCTGGGTACACTTCAAATTCAACGGTGAAAGTGAAGTCTTCACCCTGCTTGTACTCACCCGGGATATAATTAGGTGCGCCAGCTGGATTGATTTTTTCTTTGATGATCGCATCAACAAAGTTGCGTTGCATCAGATCACCCAGTACGTCCTGACGTACTGACGCGCCGTAACGCTGTTCGATGATGTGGCTTGGTACTTTGCCTTTACGGAAGCCGTCAATACGTACTTTTTTAGAGACGTTGACCAGTTCACTTTTCACTGCTTTTTCAATGCTTTCAGCAGGAACAGTAATCGTTAAGCGGCGCCCAAGGCCTTGAGTGGTTTCAACAGAAACTTGCATCTTGTTACCTCAAAAAAAAATCACAGTGCTCGGTCAACTCCAGAAGTCGTTCTCAAGATGAGAAGCACCAAAAGCGCAAACTTACCTTGAAAACGATTTCTAAGAACCGGGACAGTTCTGTATCAGAACGTAGCCCTGTATTCGAGAGCGTCCGAAACCATTCCGGAAAAATTAGACGCGACATTATAGCGACGCAGACGCATTGAGTCGAGGACGGTATCTACAAGCGCGGGAGGGAAACTCACACGGGGATTCGATCCTTCGAAAAATGCGGTCGATGCAGAGGCAAAAGTGCCCTTGTCGTCTGCCTGTCTTAGGAAAAACAAAAACGGCCCGCGGGCCGTTTCATGAATTCGCACCTACTAATACCGCATCTGACAAGCAAAGTTCCAGTGATACTGCGTCAAACGGCGATATTTATGCCTTTTGTGAATCAGATCTCGACGATCAGGCCATTGTTCCCGCACCGCGACATGGGGGTGATGCAGGAACAGTATCCTGTAACCCTTCCCACTCTTTTTGGGTGTAGGTGTGCAATGCCAGCGCATGAACACTGCCTGCAAGTTCTTCTGCCAGATGCCCGTATATAGCACGATGGCGCGCCAGAAAACGTTCACCCAGGAACTTATCGGATACCATGACCACTTTGAAATGGCTTTCTGAGCCTGCCGGTACATTATGACGATAGCTTTCGTCAGTCACTTCCAGAAACGCGGGTTCAAACGCCTCGACTAACTTTGCTTCTATTTGCTCACGAATCATCGCTATCTCCTTACACCGTATCAGCAGAGAACTGCGCACGTCGGGTTCCCTTTGTCTTACATTCCTTTATCTTCACGTTCTACCCTTTAAGAATAGGCTGTTTTCCGACATCCACGTTAATCACATCAAAAAATTTATAGGTTTGATTGATAAATTCGGCGCTTAGTCTGTCAAAGAAACTGCGGCTTAGCCATGTATGAAGACCGTAATCAGCAGACCTGATGAAATAAAACGCTAAAAAATCACTTTTCCAGATTGTTGGGACTTCCACCCGCAAATGGCAATGTTATGATGTCGGCATAATTTTGAGCACTATTCCCTTATAAATATTGAGAAAACACACATGTTAAAGAAAATCATTTTCCCTGTTCTGGCGATGTTGATGCTGGCCGGTTGCGCCACCAGCACCAATACGCTGGACGTATCGCCAAAAATCGTTCTGCCTTCACAAGACCCAACGCTTCAGGGCATTACTATCAGCATCAACGGTGCTGACCAGCGTAAGGACCAGGCACTGGCGAAAGTTAACCGCGATGGCCAACTGATTTCTCTGACCCCATCCCGCGACCTGCGTTTCCTGTTGCAGGAATCTCTGGAAAAACAAATGACCGCCCGCGGTTACATGGTCGGTGCTGACGGTGCAGTCGATCTGCAAATCGTCGTGAACAATTTGTATGCAGACGTACAGGAAGGTAATCTGCGTTACAACATCACCACCAAAGCAGACATCTCCATCATTGCTACCGCCAAAAATGGCAGCAAGCAGGTGAAAAATTACCGCTCGACCTATAACGTTCAGGGCGCGCTGTCTGCGACAAACGCTAAAATCACCACCGCGGTGAACACCACGCTGGGCGATGTCATCAGCGACATGGCGTCAGACACCAGCATCAGTGACTTCATCAAAGCTAACGCGCGTTAAGACTCCGTTGTTGTCTGCCTGAAATTTTCTGCCCGGCCTGTCCGGGCAGAATGCTAATTAAACACCGTGAATTTATTCCCCGTGAAGCATCCTTTCCTTTATTATGCCCATGCGCCACTCTTTCACCGGTCCGCAGGAACATACTTTTCATGATCAGTCAGTACTTTAAGATTTTCACACAGCGTAATACGGTCATTTTACTGCTGCTGGGTTTTGCATCCGGTTTACCGCTAGCGCTGACCTCCGGCACGTTACAGGCATGGATGACAGTCGAAAATGTCGATCTGAAAACCATCGGTATTTTCTCGCTGGTCGGTCAGGCTTACGTCTTTAAGTTCCTGTGGTCGCCGATGATGGACCGCTACACGCCCTCTTTTCTCGGCCGCAGGCGCGGCTGGCTGGTGCTGACACAGCTACTGCTGGTCGTGGCGATTTTCGGTATGGGCTTTATGGATCCGTCGAAAGACCTGTTCTGGCTGGCGGCGCTGGCGGTACTGATTGCCTTTGCCTCGGCGTCGCAAGATATAGTCTTCGACGCCTATAAAACGGATTTACTGCCTGCTGAAGAGCGCGGCAACGGCGCAGCGGTTTCAGTGCTGGGTTACCGGCTGGCGATGCTGGTTTCCGGCGGGCTGGCACTCTGGCTGGCAGACCGCTATCTCGGCTGGCAACACATGTACTGGCTGATGGCCGCCCTGATGCTGTGTGGCGTGCTGGCAACGCTGATGGCACCGGAGCCGGAAAATTCGCAGCCCGCGCCCCGCACTATCGAAATGGCGGTGGTCGCACCGCTGAAAGACTTCTTTGGCCGCAACAATGCCTGGCTGATTTTACTGCTGATAGTGATGTACAAAATGGGTGATGCCTTTGCAGGCAGCCTGAGCACCACATTTTTAATTCGTGGCGTTGGGTTTGATGCCGGAGAAGTCGGGTTGGTGAATAAATCACTGGGACTGCTGGCGACGATTGTCGGTGCGCTGCTCGGCGGCATGCTAATGCAACGTCTGAGCCTGTTTCGCGCGCTGATGCTGTTTGGCATTTTGCAGGCCGTTTCCAACGCCGGTTACTGGATCCTCGCGGTGACTGACAAACATCTGTATTCCATGGGCGCGGCAATATTTTTTGAAAACCTGTGTGGCGGCATGGGCACAGCGGCGTTTGTTGCCCTGCTGATGACGCTCTGCAACCGATCATTCTCCGCCACGCAGTTCGCGCTGCTGTCCGCCCTTTCCGCCGTGGGCCGCGTGTATGTCGGGCCGATTGCGGGCTGGTTCGTTGAAGCCTACGGCTGGCCGTGGTTTTATTTGTTCTCTATCGTGGCCGCCGTTCCCGGTCTGTTGTTGCTGGCGGTCTGTCGCGAAACACTGGAGTACACGCAAAAAACCGACAGTTTTCTGCCACGGATCCACTTCGCCACACTGTATCGCTGGGCGTTGCGTTGCATGGTAGCCGGTAGCGTATTACTCGGTTTTTGGCTGATTGCGCTGATTGTAAACAGTCTGGGCTGGGCGTCGTGGCAATCGCTGGCAGTGACGCTGCTCGAAGCCGGAGCCTTCATCTGTCTGGCGGGAATTTTTCTCGGCAGCCTGCTGGATTTCCTGTCACTGCGCCGCAGCGCACGCGCCTGATTTTCCGCCATTCGTTTTCAAAATGAATGGCGGAGTCGATTTAACAATTCATCTATAAATATTGCTCAACAATTTGCCGTCGGAAAAAATAATATTTTCTGTTTTTATTTTTCCGGCGATGATTTGATGCTTTTTATTTCACCTGAAATCTACATTAATTTAACATTAATTAAACCTTCCGGCCTGATAATCGGTGAGAATAATATTTACAAATTCCGACACCCCTTGTTTTTCATCACTATAGAAAAAAATCTATACGCAACATATTGTTGCCCACTGTGAATTGTCACGATCCGTGACATGTGTGACTGCGTTAACATAAAGTGTCAACAGCGCTTTGACACTTGTTTAAGCGTGTTTACAGTCCTGCAACCTTCCCGTAAAATGCCCGCACACCTGAAGCGACAATAGAGCCCTAGTTATTGAGGTCGTTAGATGAGACTTAAGAAATACAATAAAAGTATTGGGATGTTGTCCTTATTTGCTTCCGCGTTAATGTTAAGCGGTTGCAATACGGCATTGATGGATCCCAAGGGAGCAATTGGACTTGAACAGAGAACGCTGATTTTAACGGCGATCGGTTTAATGCTGATCGTTGTTATTCCAGTTATTATCATGGCGTTTGCCTTTGCGTGGAAGTATCGTGCTTCCAACACAAAAGCAACCTACAGTCCTAACTGGTCCCACTCCAACAAAATTGAAGCCGTCGTCTGGACTGTTCCAATTATTATCATTGCCATTCTGGCAACGATTACCTGGAAGACCACCCATGCGCTTGATCCGTTCAAGCCAATCGTATCTGACCAAAAACCGATGACGGTAGAAGTCGTTTCTCTGGACTGGAAATGGTTGTTCATTTATCCGGAACAGGGCATCGCAACTGTTAACGAACTGGTTATCCCTAAAGACGTGCCTGTTCAGTTCAAAGTCACTTCAGACTCTGTGATGAACTCGTTCTTTATTCCTCAGTTAGGCGGACAGATTTACGCGATGGCGGGTATGCAGACTCAGTTGCATTTAATTGCAAATGAAGCCGGCACCTACAAAGGCATCTCGTCAAACTTCAGTGGCCGTGGTTTCTCTGGCATGAAGTTCAACACAATTGCGACCCCAACCCGTGGCGATTTCGACACATGGGTAGCGAAAGTGAAAAGCGCACCGAACCAACTGGCAACCACTGATGACTTCAACAAGCTGGCAGCACAGAGCATCGACAACCCGGTCGAATACTTCTCTGTTGCGAAACCAGGCCTGTTCAAAGAAATCATTGGCAAATACTCCATGCATGACATGAAGGCAGCGCCAGAAGGTCATACCATGCCAATGCCTGCCGGCACTGACATGAAAGGCATGGATATGGGTGGACAGTCTCACGCAGCCGGAGCCGAGGAATAAACGATGTTCGGAAAATTAACGCTTGATTCGGTTCCTTATCATGAACCGATTATCATGGTCACCGTTGCCGCAATAATCCTGGGCGGTCTGGCAGTCGTTGCCGGTATCACCTATTTCGGCAAGTGGAAGTATCTGTGGACCGAGTGGCTGACCTCCGTCGACCACAAAAAATTAGGTATCATGTACATCATTCTGGCTTTCGTCATGCTGTTGCGTGGCTTTGCCGATGCCATCATGATGCGTAGCCAGCAGGTGCTCGCCTCTGCGGGTGAACCTGGCTTCCTGCCGCCTCATCACTACGACCAAATCTTTACCGCGCACGGCGTGATCATGATCTTCTTCATGGCGATGCCTTTCGTTATCGGTTTGATGAACGTGGTGGTTCCTTTACAGATCGGTGCACGCGACGTTGCGTTCCCGTTCCTGAACAACGTCAGCTTCTGGTTCACCGCTGCCGCTGTGATTCTGATCAACATCTCTCTGGGTGTCGGTGAGTTCGCACAGACCGGTTGGTTGGCCTATCCGCCGTTGTCAGGTAAGGAATACAGTCCGGGTGTGGGGGTCGATTATTGGATATGGAGTCTACAGATATCCGGTATTGGTACCTTGCTGACCGGTGTTAACTTCTTTGCGACCATCCTGAAGATGCGCGCACCAGGCATGCCGCTGATGAAAATGCCGGTATTTACCTGGGCCGCACTGTGCACCAACGTGTTGATTATCGTGTCCTTCCCGATTCTGACCGTGACTGTTGCACTGCTGACTTTAGACCGTTATCTGGGCACCCATTTCTTCACGAATGATATGGGCGGCAACATGATGATGTACATCAACCTGATTTGGGCCTGGGGCCATCCGGAAGTGTACATTTTGGTTCTGCCAGTCTTTGGTGTGTTCTCTGAAGTTACAGCAACCTTCTCTAAGAAACGTCTGTTCGGTTACACCTCGCTGGTATGGGCAACCATCGCCATCACCGTGTTGTCGTTCGTCGTTTGGCTGCACCACTTCTTCACCATGGGTTCAGGCGCTAACGTCAATGCCTTCTTCGGCATCATGACGATGATCATTTCTATCCCGACCGGGGTAAAAATCTTCAACTGGCTGTTCACCATGTACCAGGGCCGTATCACGCTGAACGCAGCGATGCTGTGGACCGTTGGCTTCATTGTCACCTTCTCTGTAGGTGGTATGACCGGCGTTCTGCTGGCGGTTCCGGGTGCTGACTTCGTGTTGCACAACAGCCTGTTCCTGATTGCTCACTTCCACAACGTTATCATCGGTGGTGTGGTCTTCGGTTGCTTCGCAGGTCTGACTTACTGGTTCCCTAAATCCTTCGGCTTTACGCTGAATGAGAAATGGGGTGTACGTTCATTCTGGTTCTGGATCATCGGCTTCTTCGTTGCATTCATGCCACTGTACGTATTGGGCTTCATGGGTATGACCCGTCGTGTCAGCCAGAATATCGATCCTGAGTTCCATCCGCTGCTGGTTATCGCCGCGTGCGGTGCAGCGCTGATTGCTATCGGTATCCTTTGTCAGCTGATCATGATCTTCGTTTCTGTCCGCGACCGCGACCAGAACCGCGATCTGACCGGTGACCCGTGGGATGCACGTACTCTGGAGTGGTCAACTTCTTCTCCTCCTCCGTTCTACAACTTCGCTATCGTGCCGCAAATTCACGACCGCGATGAGTTCTGGGACATGAAAGAGAAAGGCACCGCTTACAAGCAACCTGCAAAATATGAAAAAATTCATATGCCACGTAACAGCGGCGCAGGCTTCATCATCGCTATGTTGAGTCTGGTTTGTGGTTTCGCATTAATCTGGGATATCTGGTGGCTGGCAGCAGTAAGCTTCCTCGCACTGGTAGTGACCTGGATTGTGAAAAGCTTCGACGAAGATGTTGATTACTACGTATCAGCTGAAGAAGTCGAACGTATTGAAAATCTTCATCATGAACAAATCCGTAA
The DNA here is from genome assembly GCF_965118895.1 of Rahnella inusitata. Taxonomy (GTDB): domain Bacteria; phylum Pseudomonadota; class Gammaproteobacteria; order Enterobacterales; family Enterobacteriaceae; genus Rahnella; species Rahnella inusitata_A. The sequence goes on along the minus strand of NZ_CBCPJJ010000002.1, from coordinate 145,066 downwards.
AGCAGGTGTGAAACATGGCAACTGATACCCTGACTAACCACGACGCAGCCCATGCAGAGCATGGGCACCACGACGCGGGTGAGACCAAAGTCTTCGGCTTCTGGATCTACCTGATGAGTGACTGCGTATTGTTTGCGAGTTTATTCGCAACTTACGCGGTGCTGGTGCACGGGACCGCGGGTGGCCCGACTGGTAAAGACATTTTTGAACTGCCGTTCGTGCTGGTAGAAACCTTCTTCCTGCTGTTCAGTAGTATTACGTACGGCATGGCGATGCTCGGTATGAGCAAAGGCAGCGTGAAAGCGGTCAACGGCTGGTTGTTCCTGACCTTCCTGTTCGGTCTGGGCTTCATCTGCATGGAAGTGTATGAATTCCATCACCTGATCAAAGAAGGTTTCGGTCCGGATCGCAGTGGTTTCCTGTCAGCATTCTTTGCGCTGGTAGCGACTCACGGGATCCACGTAACCTGCGGTCTGATCTGGATCGTCATCATGATGATTCAGGTAAGCCGTCGTGGTCTGAACGCCGTTAACCAAACCCGTCTGATGTGTCTGAGCCTGTTCTGGCACTTCCTGGACGTTGTCTGGATCTGTGTATTCACCGTTGTTTACCTGATGGGGGTATTAGCATGAGTCATTCTGCCACTTCCCACGGCGGCGCAAGCCACGGCAGCGTGAAGTCATACCTGATTGGCTTCATCCTGTCAGTGATCCTGACGGTTATCCCGTTCGCCATGGTCATGAGCGATACTGCTTCGCATTCACTGATCATTGGTACCGTGGTTGCATCCGCGGTCATCCAGATCGTTGTCCATCTGGTGTTCTTCCTGCACTTAAGTACTGCGTCGGAAGCTCGCTGGAATCTGGTGGCATTTCTGTTCACCGCTGTGATTATCTTTATCGTCGTTGTGGGCTCATTGTGGATTATGTATAACCTCAACCTCAATATGATGGTCAGTTAAAGAGCCGAGCTGCACGTGATGATTAAGCAATACCTGCAAGTAACGAAACCAGGAATTATTTTCGGCAACTTAATTTCTGTCATCGGGGGATTCCTCCTTGCTGCCAAAGGCAACATCGACTTCCCACTCTTTCTCGCCACTTTGGTGGGCGTTTCGCTGGTCGTGGCATCGGGTTGTGTGTTTAACAACTTCATCGACCGCGACATCGACCGGATCATGGAAAGAACGAAGAACAGGGCCCTGGTAAAAGGACTTATTCCGCCGAAAACAACCCTGGTTTACGCCACTATTCTGGGTATTGTGGGCTTTGCGTTGTTGTATATCGGCGCCAATCCGCTAGCCATGTGGCTGGCGGTGATGGGCTTTGTGATTTATGTCGGCGTTTACAGCCTCTACATGAAGCGCAACTCGGTATACGGCACGCTGATCGGCAGTTTGTCGGGCGCGGCGCCACCGGTGATTGGTTACTGTGCCGTTTCCGGCCAGTTTGATACCGGTGCGCTGATCCTGCTTCTGATATTCAGCCTGTGGCAGATGCCGCACTCGTACGCGATTGCCATCTTCCGCTTTAAAGATTATCAGGCAGCAGGCATCCCGGTTCTGCCGGTAGTGAAAGGCATTTCCGTCGCCAAGCATCATATTACCGTCTACATTCTGGCGTTTATGATTGCCACGCTGATGCTCACTCTGAGCGGTTATGCAGGTTATAAATACCTGATTGTCGCCGGTGCGGTGAGTGTCTGGTGGCTGGGCATGGCACTGAAAGGTTACAAGGCTGAGAACGACGTGGTCTGGGCGAGGAAGCTGTTTGGCTTCTCCATCGTGACCATTATGTCGCTGAGCTTTATGATGTCAGTGGACTTTAATTCCGCGCCGACATCGCTGTTAACCTACGTTTGGTGACCCAAGCTGTTAGCCTGACGCGCTGTCGTTCATTCCGATAATCAGCACACTGAAAGGCCAGTAGCGATACTGGCCTTTTCTTTTGTTCTGCCGGAAAGCAAAACCCGTAATATCTGCTAAAGATCCATCGTTTTACCCGAACTCGCCAAAAGCACTACAATGCACGATTGTTATTTTGAGGTAGTAATGTGAACGATAACCAGATGACCCCGCAGGAAAGTCGGGCAACATGGGGACTAGGGACAGTATTTTCTTTACGCATGCTCGGCATGTTCATGGTTCTTCCCGTCCTGACCACCTACGGTATGGCGTTATCCGGGGCCAGCGAAACGCTGATCGGCATCGCAATTGGTATTTATGGCCTTGCGCAGGCTGTGTTTCAAATCCCGTTTGGACTGATGTCTGACCGCGTTGGTCGTAAACCGCTGATCGTTTTTGGTTTAATCATTTTCTGTATCGGCAGCATCGTTGCCGCCTCCACCGAATCTATCTGGGGCGTGATCATTGGTCGTGCTCTGCAAGGCTCCGGGGCAATTGCCGCCGCGGTCATGGCGCTACTGTCTGATCTCACCCGCGAGCAGAACCGCACCAAAGCGATGGCCTTTATCGGCATCAGCTTCGGCGTGACCTTTGCGATTGCGATGGTGCTCGGCCCAATCATCACGCACGCCTGGGGTTTGCACGCACTGTTCTGGGCGATTGCCGGGCTGACTATCGTCGGCATCATCATTACCGTCGCCGTTGTCCCCTCCCCTGCCACACATATTCTCAATCGCGAATCGAGCATGGTGAAAGGCAGCTTCGGCAAAGTGCTGAGCAACCCGAAACTGCTGAAGCTGAATTTCGGCATTTTGTGCCTGCATATCCTGCTGATGTCGAGCTTCGTGGTGTTACCGCAAGTGATGGAACACGCAGGCTTCCCGCCAAGCGAGCACTGGCGTGTCTATCTGGTCACTATGCTGACGTCATTCGTCGCGGTGATCCCGGTGATTATTTATGCCGAGAAAAAACGTCACATGAAGCAGGTCTTCATGGGCTGCGTGGCGGTGCTGTTGCTGGCAGAAATCGTCCTGTGGTCAGCCGGTCTGCATTTGTGGGCAGTCATCGCCGGTATCCAGCTGTTCTTCCTCGCATTTAACGTGATGGAAGCAATTCTGCCATCGCTTATCAGTAAAGAATCTCCGGCCGGATACAAAGGCACCGCAATGGGGCTTTATTCCACCAGCCAGTTTATCGGCGTAGCGATTGGCGGCAGCTTAGGCGGTTATGTCTATGGTAACGCCGGTGCAGGCGCGGTCTTCCTGGTGTGCGCGGCGATTGCCGTAGTCTGGCTGGTGGTCAGTTCGACCATGACCGAACCCCCGTATGTCAGCAGCCTGCGCATCACGCTCTCTGAACTGGCGGTGAAAGATTCTGCCCTGCAGGCGCGCATTATGGCGCAGCCGGGCGTGGCAGAAGCCGTGGTGGTGCCGGAGGAATTCAGTGCTTATGTGAAAGTCGACACCAAACAGACTAACCGTAAAGCGCTGGAACAGCTGGTCAGCGCTGCCTGATTTCAACATACCGCTTGCAGTAAATATGGGCGTGCCTTCGAAAATGGCACGCCATTTCATTTTGATGTCCCCCGCTGTGATACACCTCACTTAAAAATCTCCCATAATCATTATCCTCAGGAATTCCTTAACAAAAATTCTGTCAGCCATGACGGCTTTTCAGCCTTTGGGGATCTCATGAAAACGTATGCTTTAGTGGGCACCGGCGGACGTTCAGGTTTGTACATTGACGCGATCACCGGTAAATACCGCCATAACGCAAAGTTTGTGGCTTTCTGTGACACCAATCAGACACGCATGGATTATGCGAATCAGCAGCTGGCGCAGCGTGACATCGCACCGGTTCCCACCTGGAAAGCCGCCGACTACGGCGACATGCTCAGCGCGACCAAACCCGACATCGTAATTGTCACCAGCATGGATCGCACGCATGACGATTACATTGTCCGCGCCCTCCACGCCGGTTGCGATGTGATCACCGAAAAGCCGATGACCATTGATGAAAACCGCGCGCTACGTATTCTCGATGCGGTCGATACCACCGGCTATCAGGTTCGCGTGGCATTCAACTATCGTTACGCACCGCACCACAGCAAAATCCGCGAACTCCTGATGCAGGACACCATCGGCGAAGTCCTTTCTGTGCATTTTGAATGGCTGCTCAATACCGAACACGGCGCAGACTATTTCCGCCGCTGGCACCGCGAAAAGCGCAACTCAGGCGGCCTGCTGGTGCACAAATCCACCCACCATTTTGATCTGATGAATTTCTGGCTTAACAGCACGCCGGAAAAAGTTTACGCACAGGGCGATTTGCGATTTTATGGTAAAGAGAATGCCGAGAAGCGCGGCGTGACGGAGTTTTACCCGCGTGCGCACGGCTATCCGCAGGCAGAGAGCGATCCTTTCGCCCTGCATATGGCTGATAACGCCCAGCTAAAAGCCCTGTATCTCGATGCCGAGCACGAGGACAGCTATTTTCGCGATCAGAGCGTGTTCAGCGACGGCATCAATATCGAAGACACGCTGTCGGTGCTGGTGAAATACCAGAACAAAGTGCAGATGACCTATTCACTCAACGCCTATCTGCCATGGGAAGGGCTGAACGTGGTATTTAACGGCACCAAAGGCCGTATCGAAATGAAAATCGTCGAGATGTCCTACGTGAATGCAGGTGGTAAACGTGAAAGCGAAGGCAGTCTGGAAGAGGCAAAAATAGTAGTGTATCCGCTGTTTGCCAAAGCGTGGGAAGCCGAATTCTCGCTGGGCGAAGGCGGTCACGGCGGCGGAGATAACGCCATGCTTGAGGATCTGTTTGGCGAACGCAAAGAGGATCCGTTAAAGCGCGCGGCAGATCACCGTGCAGGCGCAATGTCGATCCTGACCGGCATCGCCGGTAATCTCTCCATGCAGCACGACAAACCGATTTATTTTAAAGACTTCGAGCTGGTGAGACGCCTGCAACAGAAGAAATAGCGCGCATGAAAAAGGGACGCCCTAAGCGTCCCTGATGTTTTCAACGAAGAATGTTTTAATCTCTAAAATTCTTAAACTGGAATGGCTGTCCCAAATCCCCGTTACGCACCAGCGCCATCACCGCCTGCAGATCGTCACGCGCTTTGCCGGTCACACGAACTTCATCGCCCTGAACCTGCGCCTGCACTTTGATCTTACTGTCTTTGATCAGCTTGACGATTTTCTTCGCCAGCGTCGATTCAATACCAGAATGCAGTTTGGCTTCCACGCTGTAAGTTTTACCGCTGTGATCCATCTGCTCCGGAATTTCCAGCGCGCCGCCTTCAATCCCACGTTTGGCTAACTTCTCACGCAGAATATCCACCAGCTGATTGACCTGAAAATCAGATTCGCTGGCCACTTTGATGCTCTCGTTTTTTTCGTTGAGATCGAAGCTGGCTGGTACATTGCGGAAATCCCAGCGGGTTTGCAGATCACGGCTGGCGTTTTCCACGGCGTTACGAACTTCCTGCATGTCGATTTCGGAAACAATGTCAAAAGACGGCATAATCGCTTCTCCCTGTAGTTTTGTATTGCACGTTATATGGCGTGCATAATACCGCCTTCAACCGCCGATGCCAAACGACAGCAAAGTTCCAGTCACAAATGGGCACGGGGGTCAAAAAGTGCAGGTGAAAATGTGATGTGCAGCACAAATGTCTATACTAATACGATAACCGGACAGCAGAATATTCTTTCTACACCCGATTCCTACGGCGTATTTCGCCACCAATCCCGGGAGGCACAATGAAAATTACAGTATTAGGTTGCGGTGCGCTGGGACAACTTTGGCTATCAGCCCTTTATCAGCAAGGCCACGACGTGCAGGGGTGGATCCGCATTGCGCAGCCTTTCTGTGCCGTCAACGTGATTTCCCCGCAAGGCGTGGCGTTTAACCGTAATATGCCGACCAATGATCCGGAGCATCTGGCGCAAAGCGAGCTGCTTCTGGTAACGCTGAAAGCGTGGCAGGTGTCAGGCGCGGTCAGCGCGCTGATGCCGATGCTCAATGATAATTGTACGATCCTGTTGCTGCATAACGGCATGGGGACCGTGGATGAGTTACCGGCTAACCGGCTGGCTATCTTACAAGGCGCCACCACCCACGCCGCCCGGCACGAGGGTAACGCGATATTGCACGTTGCATCGGGTATGACTCACATCGGCCCAGTCACGCAGCGTGGCGCGGCGCACAGTGCGCTGGCGGATACATTACATCATGCGCTGCCGGACGTTGCGTGGCACGACAACATCAGGCCGTCACTGTGGAATAAGCTGGCGGTTAACTGCGTGATCAATCCCCTCACCGCGCTTCATGAATGTACTAATGGCGATCTTATCGCCTGCGCCGACCAGATAGAGCAGATCTGTCTGGAAGTTGCACAGGTCATGGCGATAGAGGGATATGAGATCCACAGCGAATCGCTGCTGAGTTTTGTCTATCAGGTGATCGACACCACGGCAGCCAATCATTCTTCAATGTTGCAGGATATCCGTCATCAGCGTCACACCGAAATTGATTATATTACCGGCTATGTACTGCGTCGCGGTCGCAAACACGGGCTGAGCCTGCCGGTAAACACCCGAATATTTGAACAAATTAAGAAAAAGGAAAACGACTATGAGCGCATCAGTTCTGGTCTGCCTGGCACCTGGTAGCGAAGAGATTGAAGCCGTCACCGCAATAGATTTGCTGGTTCGCGCAGGCATTCACGTCACCACCGCCAGCGTGGCGGGGGACGGTAATCTGGAAATCCGCTGTTCGCGAGGCGTGCGTATTTTGGCGGACGTCACGCTGGTAGAGGTCGCAGATGACGACTTTGATGTGATCGTTTTGCCGGGTGGCCTCGGTGGGGCCACCTGTTTCAGTGAAAGTCCGCTGCTGGTAGAGAAAGTCCGTCAGATGCACATCAGCGGGAAAATTGTCGCCGCCATCTGCGCTGCGCCCGCGCTGGTGCTGGAATATCACGACTTATTCCCGGTTGGCAATATGACCGGTTTCCCGGGGCTGCGCGATAAAATCGATCCGAACAAATGGTCAGACCGCCGGGTAATTTTCGATCCGCGCGTCAATCTGCTGACCAGCCAAGGGCCGGGCACGTCAATGGAGTTTGCGCTGAAGATTATCGATCTCCTGCTCGGTAAAACCAAAGCCGCAGAAATCGCCGCGCAGCTGGTGCTCGCGCCGGGGATTTACAACTACACCGACGAAGGCGCCCGAGAATCCTGACCGGAAAGCCTGAAAGCAAAAGGGGCTCAGCGATGCTGAACCCCTTTATTTTTATCGCCTGAAAATAAAATTAGGGGCGATAAACTTTCACGTTGTTAAAGCCCTGCTCTTTCAGATACAGCGCCTGCAAACGGCTCATGACGCCGCGATCGCAGTACAGCAAATAAGTTTTGCTCTGATCCAAATCGCCGAACTGCGTCGCCAGCTTATAGAATGCCAGCGTTTTCACTTCGACATTCTCCAGTGCCAGCGGGTCTGCTTCTGCTTCATCAGGCGCACGCACGTCGAGCACGATATCGGTAGAAACAAACTCCGCCACGGTTTCGACTTCAGGTACTTCCTGAGCGGCCTGCTCAGCAATTTCTCGGATATCTACGTTTCGCGCTTCGCTCACCACTTTATCCAGCACTGCGAAATCGAACATCGCTTCTTCGGCTTCAATTTTGGCTTTCACCGCTTTCACGGTCGGGCTTTTCGAAATCACACCGCAGTATTCCGGCATGGTTTTGGCGAAGTCTTCGGTGCCGATTTCACGGGCAATCTTGATGATGTGCTCTTTATCGTGAGAAATCAGCGGTCGTAGGATCAGCGTGTCAGAAACGTTGTCGATCAGGCGTAAGTTGGTCAGCGTCTGGCTCGATACCTGGCCCAGCGCTTCGCCGGTCACCAGCGCCTGCACGCCGTAACGCTCTGCGATAGATGACGCTGCGCGCACCATCATACGTTTGAGAACGACGCCCATCTGACCGTCTTCGACTTTTTCCAGGATCTCACCGACCACCGGTTCAAAATCAATGGCAATAAAACGCACGCGGTGCGAACTGCCAAAACGGTTCCACAGGTAATGCGCCACCTGTTTTACACCGATTTCATGGGCCGCGCCGCCGAGATTAAAGAAGCAGTAATGCACACGACAGCCGCGACGCATCAGCATATAACTGGAAACACCGGAATCGAAACCGCCGGAGATGAGCGACATCACGTCTTCCTGCGTGCCGATCGGATAACCGCCCTGACCTTCCAGACGGCTTTTCACCAGCACCAGTTTGTCGTCGTTGATTTCCAGCTTCACCGTCACTTCTGGCGAAGTCAGATTCACCCGGGCAGACTCAATGTGCTGATTCAGACCGCCGCCCACGTAGCGCTCTACGTCGCCGGAGCTGAATTCATGCTTACCGCGACGTTTTACACGCACGCAGAAAGTTTTGCCTTCGACTTCAGAGCGATAGGCTTCGAGCGCCTGTTCGAAAATGTTGTGCATATCGGTATAAGGACGATCTTCTACTTCTTCTACGTAGCGGATGCCCGGAATACGGCACAGCATTTCCTGGATGAGATCGTGTTTGCTTTCGTCTTTGCTGCGAACTTCGATATGATCCCAATGGCGTACGACTGCCAGCGTCTCATCATGCGGCCGCACAATGTTGCGAATGCTGCTTGAGAGGATCTTAATGAAGCGCAAACGCACAGATTGGCTCTTGATGGTGATTTCAGGGAACAATTTAATGATAAACTTCATGGCAGTCTTTTGTTAGCAGGTTAAAGAACGGGGTAGTAAGTCACTGAATAAGGATCTAGGATCCTATTATTGCTAAGCCTTATGTTTGTTTATGAATCATCAGTTTTGTGCCACATTGGGCTTAGCAATAAACTCAGCGGCGTAGAGTATATCACTTTTCATGGATATTCTGCGCGCAAAACCAAACAGCAGTGCCATGCTTAACGGGATGTCTCCCTGGGCTGAGAACCGACCCTGCCGTCTCAGCGCTCTGGTCACCGAGTCTTGTCAACGATATTGAAAGAGAATTATGCCGAAAAAATCTGCACCACCCGCCAATTTTGAAACTACGCTGGCCGACCTGGAACAGATCGTTGCCCGCCTTGAATCAGGCGAATTACCTTTAGAAGACGCGCTGAATGAATTTGAGCAAGGCGTCCAGCTTGCCCGTCAGGGGCAGCAAAAACTGCAACAGGCCGAACAGCGTGTGCAGCTCCTGCTCGACAGCGATGAAGATGCACCGCTGGCACCTTTCACACCGCAAGCAGAGTAACGGAATATGTCTGAAGCGACGTCTCTTTCTCCGGCTGGCGAATTCTCCCGTGAGCTGCGCGCCATGCAGCAGCGTGTAGACGCCGTTCTGACCGCCTACATTGACGCTCAGCCACTGGCTGATTTACCGCTGGTTGAAGCGATGCGCTACGGTGCGCTTCTGGGCGGTAAACGTATGCGCCCTTATCTGGTGTACGCCACCGGGGAGCTGTTCGGTCTGGATGTGAAAAATCTCGATGCGCCTGCCGCCGCTGTTGAATGCATTCATGCTTATTCGCTGATCCATGACGATCTGCCGGCGATGGATGACGACGATCTGCGTCGCGGACAGCCGACCTGTCACATCAAATTTGGTGAAGCGAACGCGATCCTCGCCGGTGACGCGCTGCAAACGCTGGCGTTCACTATTTTAGCCGACGGCGACATGCCGGACGTACTGGTTAAAGATCGTCTGTCGATGGTGTCCGAACTGGCCACTGCCAGCGGCGCCAGCGGCATGTGCGGCGGACAAGCGCTGGATCTGGCCGCCGAAGGCCAGCAGGTCAGCCTCGACGCACTGGAGAAAATTCACCGTCATAAAACCGGTGCGTTGATCCGTGCCGCAGTGCGCATGGGCGCGCTGGCCGCGGGCAATACCGGACGAGCCGTTTTGCCTATACTGGATACCTATGCACAGGCGATTGGCCTGGCGTTTCAGGTTCAGGATGACATTCTGGACGTGATTGGCGATACCGCCACATTGGGCAAACGTCAGGGTGCGGATCAACAACTGGGTAAAAGTACTTACCCTGCCCTGCTGGGGCTAGACGGCGCAAAGGCCAAGGCCATGGACCTGCATCAGGAAGCCGTTTCCGCACTGAACCAGCTCGCCGCGCTTTCTTACAACACAGCGCCACTTCTCGCGTTAGCCAGCTTCATTATTGAGCGCGATAATTAATACTTACTATGAGCAACTGATGAGTCTTGAACTAGCCAAATACCCGACACTGGCGCTGGCGGAGAATCCTGAAGATCTCCGTTCACTTCCTAAAGAGAGCCTGCCTAAGCTGTGCGACGAACTGCGCCAGTATTTGCTGGCCAGCGTCAGCCAGTCCAGCGGACACTTTGCGTCCGGGCTGGGAACGGTTGAACTGACCGTAGCCATGCACTATGTCTACAAAACGCCGTTCGACCACGTGGTCTGGGATGTCGGCCATCAGGCCTATCCGCATAAAATTTTGACCGGACGCCGTGACCGGATTTCCACCATCCGCCAGAAAGGCGGCCTGCACCCATTCCCGTGGCGCGGTGAAAGCGAATACGACACGCTGTCTGTCGGCCACTCGTCGACGTCAATCAGCGCCGGATTGGGTATGGCCGTTGCCGCCGAGCGCGAAGGCAAGAACCGCCGTACGGTCTGCGTAATTGGTGATGGCGCGATCACCGCCGGTATGGCCTTCGAAGCCATGAACCACGCCGGTGATATCAAACCCGACATGCTGGTTATCCTCAACGACAACGAAATGTCGATTTCCGAAAACGTCGGTGCGCTGAACAATCATCTGGCGCAGCTGTTATCCGGTAAATTGTATTCGCATCTGCGTGAAGGCGGCAAAAAGGTACTTTCCGGCATACCGCCTATCAAAGAACTGGTGCGACGGACTGAAGAACATCTGAAAGGCATGATGGTGCCGGGCACGCTGTTTGAAGAGCTGGGCTTTAACTACATCGGCCCGGTTGACGGACATGACGTGGTGGCACTGGTGCAAACGCTGAAAAACATGCGTGACCTCAAAGGCCCGCAATTGCTGCACATCATGACCAAAAAAGGTAAAGGCTATGCGCCTGCCGAAAAAGATCCGATAGGCTGGCACGCGGTGCCAAAATTCGATCCGGCTTCCGGTATTTTGCCAAAAGGCAAAGAGGGTTTACCGACCTATTCGAAAGTCTTCGGCGACTGGCTGTGCGAAACGGCGGCTAAAGACAGCAAGCTGATGGCGGTGACGCCTGCGATGCGTGAAGGCTCCGGCATGGTGCGCTTCTCCCGCGAATATCCGCAGCAGTACTTCGACGTCGCTATCGCAGAACAACACGCCGTGACCTTTGCTGCCGGTCTGGCGATTGGCGGTTACAAACCGATCGTGGCGATTTATTCCACCTTCCTGCAACGTGCGTACGATCAGGTGATCCACGACGTGGCGATCCAGAATCTGCCGGTGCTCTTTGCCATCGACCGTGGCGGTATTGTCGGCGCCGACGGCCAGACGCATCAGGGCGCGTTCGATCTTTCGTTCCTGCGCTGCATTCCGAACATGATCATCATGACGCCAAGTGATGAAAACGAATGTCGCCAGATGCTGCACACCGGTTATCACCATAACGGCGGCCCGGTAGCGGTGCGTTATCCGCGTGGTACGGGCACTGGCGCAACCTGCGAGCCGCTGGTGTCACTGCCAATGGGTAAAGGCGTAGTACGCCGCGAAGGCGAGAAAGTGGCGATCCTCAACTTCGGGACTTTGTTGCCGGATGCGCTGGAAGCCGCTGAAAAACGTAATGCCACCGTGGTGGACATGCGCTTTGTGAAACCGCTGGACGAAGCCCTGATTCTGGAACTGGCCGCCAGCCACGAAGTGCTGGTCACGGTTGAAGAGAACGCCATTATGGGCGGCGCAGGCAGCGGTGTGAATGAACTGCTGATGGCGAAACGTATGCTGGTGCCGGTGCTGAATATTGGTCTGGCAGACAGCTTTGTGCCCCAAGGCACACAGGACGAAATCCGTCATGACGTCGGGCTGGATGCCGAAGGGATCGACCGTCAAATCACCGACTGGCTGGCCTGATTATTTCCCCTCTTTCGCCTGAAAGAGGGGTTTCTCCCCCCGCATCCTCATCTCTTCCACGATCCCGCCGTTCTGTGAGCTACAGTTAAGCATGCTAATCATTTTTTAACGCCTGCCGGTCACGGCGCAGGCTTTTACGGAGAGATGCAATGCAATACACCACGTTGGGAAAAACCGGTCTGAAAGTGTCGCAACTGTGTCTGGGTTGTATGACCTATGGCGAACCGGATCGCGGCAGACATGCCTGGACACTGCCGGAAGAGAGCAGCCGCCCGATCATCAAACAGGCGCTGGATGCGGGCATTAACTTCTTTGACACCGCCAACAGCTATTCTGACGGCAGCAGCGAAGAGATCGTCGGACGTGCGCTGATGGATTTCGCAAAACGCGATGACATCGTTGTCGCCACCAAAGTTTTTTATCCGGTCACCGGCCTGGAAGGCGGATTGTCCCGCGCCTCCATCATGCAATCCATCGACGACAGCCTGCGCCGCCTCGGCATGGAATACGTCGATCTGCTGCAAATCCACCGCTGGGATTACAACACGCCGATTGAAGAAACGCTGGAAGCGCTCAACGACGTAGTGAAAGCCGGTAAGGCGCGCTTTACCGGGGCGTCTTCCATGCACGCCCATCAGTTCAAACAGGCGTTGGATATTTCTGAGCAAAATGGCTGGGCACGTTTTGTCTCGATGCAGGATCAATACAACCTCATTCAGCGGGAAGAAGAGAAGGAAATGTATCCGCTTTGTCTGGAAGAGAATATTGCGGTGCTGCCGTGGAGCCCGCTGGCACGCGGTAAGTTAACGCGTCCGTGGGGCGAAACCACTGCGCGTTCTGTGTCTGACAGCTTTGCCAATACACTGTATGACGCCACCGATGCAGCTGACGCTAAAATCGCTGAACGCGTAGGTAAAATCGCCGAAGACCATGGCGTGCCGCGTGCGCAGATCGCGCTGGCGTGGATCCTCAGCAAACACGTGATCACGGCACCTATCATCGGTGCTTCTCGCCCGGCTCATCTCGACGACGCGATTGCAGCGCTGAACATCAGGCTGACCATCGAAGAAATCGCCGAACTGGAAATGGCTTACGTGCCGCACAAGGCCGTCGGTTTTGAATAAGATCAGCGAAACATCGTTGAGTTGAAAACAAAAAGGCGCGACAGAATAAACCTGTCGCGCCTTTTTCAGCTTGAAGCAAACCGTCGAAACAGCCTGTCAGGCAAAGTGATCAAACCCCTGCCATTCCAGCTCTACCTGTTTGCCGCCGCGTAAGAACTTGATGCCTTCCGATAGCGGCGCGATCTGACCGACACAGGTAAAATCCACCCCCAGATGGCTCAGCGCAGCATCTACCGCTCCCCGGTTGATTTCCGGTACGGTAAAGCAAAGTTCGTAGTCTTCACCGCCGGTCAGCGCCCATTTCAGCGCCTGCTCCGGTTCGACAAGACTCTTCATCGCGTCAGAGAACGGGATAGCGTCGAGATCCAAACGCGCGCCGCAGTCGCTGGCTTTCAGAATGTGTTTAAGATCAGAGATCAGTCCGTCAGACAGATCGATGGCCGACGTGGCTAAATCACGCAGCGCCTGCCCCTGCAAAACGCGCGGCGATGGCCGCAGATGACGTTTAAGCAAGAACTCGCGCGTTTGATCATCACCGATATTCAGCTGTTCCAACAGAACCGCCAGACCCGCCGCGCTGTCACCCAGCGTGCCGGTCACAAATATCCAGTCGCCGACACCCGCACCGGAGCGCGTCAACGCACGCCCAACGGGAACCAGCCCCTGAATGGTCAGCGTCATGCTCAGCGGACCGCGCGTCGTATCGCCGCCGATCAGTTGCATGCCGTAATAATTGAGTTGTTCGAACAGGCTGTCGCTGAACGCTTCTAACCAGTCGGCTTTCACCTCAGGCAGCGTCAGTGCGAGAGAAACCCAGGCAGGATCCGCGCCCATTGCGGCCAGATCACTGAGGTTCACTGCCAGCGCTTTGTAACCCAAATCGGCCGGAGAAATGGTTTTAAGGAAATGAATGCCTTCGACCAGCGTATCAGTACTGACTGCCAGTAGCTGCTTTTCGCCAACCGTCAGTAAGGCACAATCATCACCAATGCCTAACTGAACATCCTGCCGGGCAGTTCTGAACCGGTTAAAGTAGCGATTGATAACGTCAAATTCGCCGGATGCCATAGTACAATTCCAAATCGTTAGAATGACTTAAGGCCGGAAAACCGGCCTTAAGAGGGGTGTCACACAGAGGATAAGCGAGGTGACATCACCAGACTATCAACAGAGCGCGCATTCGGCTGAAAATGAGTGTGATCATTTATCAGAAACGCTGACCCTGGCTGACATTATTTCTTGCGAATATGCGGGCCCGCTTTGTCCAGCACACCGTTGACAAACTTGTGGCTGTCTTCAGCGCCGAAGGTTTTCGCCAGTTCGATCGCTTCATTGATGGCCACTTTGTAAGGGACATCCTGGCGCTTGCTCAGCTCAAACAGAGCCAGACGCAAGATCGCTCTTTCCACCTGGCCTAATTCATCCAGCTGACGTGACAGGTATGGCGCCATCAATGCATCGAGTTTCTCTGCACTGTTTGCTACACCCGACAACAGTTCGCGGAAATAGGCAATGTCTACGTCTTTGACATCCTGCTCGGTCAGGAATTCTAATTCAACATCGGCGATGTCATTTTTCGACAACTGCCAGGAGTAAAGCGCCTGTACGGCACATTCACGGGCGCGGCGACGAGCAGCAGGTTTCACGGATTTCCCCTTAACTAGATTCAGGCCTTAATAGCCTTGATAACATTAATCATTTCAAGCGCGGTCAGTGCAGCTTCTGCACCTTTGTTACCGGCTTTTGTCCCTGCGCGTTCGATGGCTTGTTCAATGCTTTCTGTTGTCAGCACACCAAAGGCAACCGGGATTTCGCTGTTCATTGCGACGCTGGACAAGCCAGAGCTGCATTCGCCCGCGACGAATTCAAAGTGGGCTGTGCCCCCGCGGATGACGGTACCGAGAGCAACCACGGCGTCGTACTTACCGCTTTCAGCCAGAGCACGGGTTGCCAGAGGCAATTCGTATGCGCCCGGGACCCAGACTACGGTGATGTTGTCATCGCTGACCTGACCAATACGTTTCAACGCATCAATAGCACCGGAAAGCAGGCTGTCGTTGATGAAATTGTTAAAACGAGCAATCGCGATCGCTACGCGCGCGTTAGGCGTGGCTACAACACCTTCAATAACGTTCATAGTTTTCCTTAAAGTGGGTTCAGGAGTTTCTCAACCCCAGCCGCAGGGGGGCGGATTCTATCATAAAATTACCCTGTCTGGACATGTGCTTTTAAACCCATGCGGACAAGGAGGCGTAAAATTCTCAGTACGATGTTTTCAGCACGCAATTCAGTACTGCGGTTTCATGCGCAGGCGCAGATCCGGCCCAATCTGCCGGACATCGCTGAAGGCGAATTCCGGCGCATCGCTCAGATGCTGCAATCCAGGCAGTTCACACAGCGCCCGGCCATTATCACCCAATAACTTAGGTGCCATATAAACGATTAATTCATCAACCAGACCGGCTTGTAATAAGGCGCCGGCGAGTTGTGCGCCTGCTTCGACCCAGATAGAGTTTATCTGGCGTTTCGCCAGCTGCATCATCAGCAGAACCAGATCGATTCGATTGTCGCGGCCTGGAACGCACCATTGCTCTACGGATTCAGGCCAGATTTGATTGTCCTTCTCCAGACGCGCCAGCAGCACATCGCCGGGAAGTTTCATCAACTGATGCTCAGGCGTGACACGGTTCTGGCTGTCGAGAATGATCCGCAGGGGCTGGCGCAGATTTTCTTCGGGATAAATCGCCTGCACGTCGCTGCCCAGTTCACTCCAGCGCACGTTCAGTGATGGATTGTCGGCCAGCACGGTAGCACTGGTACTCAGAATGGCTGAGCTTTCTGCGCGAAAACGCTGAACGTCAGCGCGCGCTGCAGCAGAAGTGATCCACTGACTTTCGCCCGAGGCCATAGCCGTTCTGCCATCTAATGAAGCGCCCATTTTCAGCTGCACGTATGGGAAACCGGTACGCATCCGCTTGAGGAAACCGAGATTGACGGCTTCCGCCTGCGAATGCATAAGACCATGGCTGACATCCACGCCGTTTTGTTTGAGGCGATATAGACCGCGCCCGGCAACTTCAGGGTTCGGATCCTGCATCGCCGCGACCACACGGGTGACACCTGCCGCCAGCAGCGCATCGGCACAAGGCGGCGTGCGCCCGTGATGGCTGCAAGGCTCGAGTGTCACATACGCCGTTGCACCCTTGGCTTTCTCACCGGCCATGCGTAAAGCATGGACTTCGGCATGAGGTTCACCGGCACGCACATGATAGCCTTCACCGATGATTTCGCCATCGAGCACAATGACACAACCGACGTTCGGGTTAGGCGTGGTAGTGAAACGTCCGCGGCGCGCCAGCTCGAAAGCCCGCGCCATAAAACGTTCGTCAGAAGCTATTTCGGACAGCATTCACGTTCCTTAATCCTGAAGACGGGCAATCTCTTCACCAAACTCACGAATATCTTCAAAGCTGCGATACACGGATGCGAAGCGGATGTAGGCCACTTTATCCAGCCCTTTCAGCGCATCCATCACCAGACCGCCAATCATTTTGGCCGGAATTTCACGTTCGCCTGTAGCGCGCAACTGGGATTTAATGTGGCTGATGGCAGTTTCAACGTCATCTGAACTGACCGGCCGCTTTTCCAGCGCTTTCAGAAACCCGCTGCGTAATTTGTCTTCGTTAAAGGGTTCGCGGACCTCATTGCTTTTTATGACGCGCGGCATCACCAGTTCAGCCACTTCAAACGTGGTGAAACGTTCATGGCACACCAGGCACTGACGGCGACGGCGAACCTGCGATCCATCGCCCACCAGGCGGGAATCAATGACTTTAGTATCAACAGCGGCACAAAATGGGCAATGCATAGCACTTCCTGATCGCGAACTCAATTGGACATCAGTTTAACCCGAAGTGTGCCGACAACAAAGGCTGTCGCTACTTTCATAGACATCGGGTTAAACTTACGCATCTCTATTAGTGCCCGGACGGATGTTGCATCGGGCAGAAGAAAGGAAATCTCTGATATGACGAAACACCCTCGCCTTTGGCTGGCCTGCGCCGCATTGCTTAGCCTGACCGGCTGCGCGAAGCAAAATCCACAATTACCGGAACTGAAAACCGAAGTGGGCCAGCTGAATCAGAAACTGCAACGGCTGACCGACTTGGCTGTCGCGCTGGAACAGCAAACCACGCTTAACCGTCAGTCCACCAACGGCGTGTATTTGCTACCTGCGGCGAAGAGTCCGGCGCTGCTAAAAAGCGATCTGGGCGAACTGACCGTCACGTTGCTGCGCGTGGCACCTGACGCCAGCGGATTACAGGCCGTGCTGGAAGTGAAGAATAATGCCGGCCAGCCGCTGCCAGCGTTTACCGCGTCAATCAGCTGGGGTCAGCTGGATCCGGTAACCGGTAAACCACTGACAGTGGATATGCAAACCCAGAACATTACCGTCGAACCGGATCTGTTACCGGGGCCGGTGAAAACTGTTGAAGTGAGGTTTAGCCAGGTTACGATGGATACGCTGGGCTTCGTTCATCTGCATAATATTGTGGCCACGCCTCAACCCGCGCAGATTCAGCCGTAACCCCCTGAATTTCAGACAAAAAAAACCCCGCAGCGCGGGGTTTTTCATCACTGAACGACCAGCCGATTAAGGCAGAATCGAAGGCTGATCTGCACCTTCTTTTTCCACTTTTTGCTGCAACATGTGTTCACGCTTCATGCCCAGTTTCAGAGCCAGCGCAGACGCCACGTAGATAGACGAAACAGTACCAATCGACACACCAATCAACATGGTCAGTGAGAAGCCTTCGAGCAACGCACCACCGAAGATATAGAGCATCAGTACCACCATCAGCGTGGTCGCCGAGGTCATAATGGTACGGCTTAACGTCTGGGTCAGGGACACGTTCATGATTTCGTAAGAGTTACCGCGACGGATTTTGCGGAAGTTCTCACGAATACGGTCCGATACCACGATGGAGTCATTCAGCGAGTAGCCGATAACCGACATCAGGGACGCGATGATGGTCAGGTCAATTTCGATCCTGAACAGTGACAATACGCCCATGGTGATGATGACGTCATGCGCCAGTGCGATAACCGCACCCAACGCCAGTCGCCATTCAAAACGGAAACCGACGTAAATCAGGATTGAAATGAGCGCCATCAACAGCGCCATGCCGCCAGCCTGGGCTAAATCATTCCCCACGCTCGGCCCGACAAATTCGACACGTTTTACGGTGGCGTCTTTATCGATATCCGCATTCACCAGGCTGAGGACTTTATTCCCCAGTTCCTGACCGGCATTACCTGACACCGGCGGCAGGCGAACCATCACATCACGGCTACTGCCGAAATTCTGGACAACCGGATCCTTGAACCCGGCTTTTTCCAGATCGGCGCGCATGTCGTCGAGGTTAGCAGGCTGGCTGAGGCTGATTTCAATGACGGTACCGCCAGTGAAGTCCAGACCCCAGTTGAACCCGCGAACACCCATAATCGCGACGGACGCGATGAACAACAGGCCTGAAATACAGAACGCCACGTTGTCCCAGCGCATAAAGTCGATGACTTTACGGCCATAGTTGAGTTGCTCAACGGTATATTCTTTCTGTGCCACAACGCTCTCCTCAGATAGACAGCTTTTTAATGCGTTTGCCGCCGTAAACCAGGTTCACGATTGCACGGGTTCCCACGATCGACGTAAACATCGACGTTGCCACACCGATTGCGGTGGTGATAGCAAAGCCTTTGATCGAACCGGTACCCACTGCATAAAGAATAATTGCCGTGATCAGGGTAGTAATGTTGGCATCGACGATACTGGAGAACGCGCCTTTATAGCCTTCATGGATAGCCTGCTGAACGGAACGTCCGTTCTTCAGCTCTTCCTTGATACGTTCGTTTATCAGTACGTTGGCGTCAACGGCCACCGCCAGTGTCAGCACGATACCGGCAATACCCGGCATGGTCAGCGTAGCACCCGGCAGCAACGACATGATCCCGACAATCAGAATCAGGTTAGCCACCAGCGCCGTGGTCGCGATGATGCCGAATTTACGGTACCAAACTACCATGAACAGAATGGAAGCCACGAGGCCCCACAGGCACGCTTCCAGACCCTGAGTGATGTTTTGCATCCCTAAGGTCGGGCCGATGGTACGTTCTTCAACGATCTGAATTGGCGCGATCAACGCACCGGCACGCAGCAGCAGAGACAGCTGACGGGCTTCGTTCGGATCGTTAACGCCGGTAATACGGAAGCTGTTGCCCAGACGTGACTGAATGGTCGCCACGTTGATGACTTCTTCCTGTTTCGCCAGAATTGAACGGCCGTTGGCATCTTTCTTACCGCTGTCTTTGTATTCCACGAACAGGGTCGCCATCGGCTTGCCGATGTTATCCTTAGTGAAGTTAGACATGGCGTTACCGCCAGCGCTGTCGAGAGAGATGTTTACCTGCGGCTGGTTATACTCATCCATGCTGGAGGTGGAGTCAGTGATATGGTCACCGGTCAGAATCACGCGTTTGTACAAGACAACCGGGCGACCTTCACGGGTATTTTTCACTTCGCTGTCACCCGGCACACGGCCAGAGGTTGCAGCAGTGGCATCCACATTGGTGTTTACCAGACGGAATTCCAGCGTCGCGGTCGCGCCCAGAATTTCTTTCGCGCGTGCAGTGTCCTGAATACCCGGCAGTTCAACCACGATACGGTCAGCACCCTGACGCTGTACCAGCGGCTCGGCTACACCCAGTTGGTTAACACGGTTACGCAGGATGGTGATGTTTTGCTGAACGGCATACTCGCGAGCTTCACTCATACGAGCATCAGTCATCACCACTTTAACAGCGTTATCGCCGCTGTTGGTGATCACTAAATCGCGATGGCGTGGGCTCAGGTAGCTGACCGCAGAATCACGCGTTGCAGCATCACGGAAACGCACTTCAACGCCATAGTTGTCGAGCTTACGCACCGTGGCATAAGGAATATTCTTGTCGCGCAGGTCGCTGCGCATGTTGTCCATCGTCTGCTCTTGCAGCTTACTCAGCGCGGTATCCATATCCACTTCCATCAGGAAGTGCACACCACCACGTAAGTCGAGGCCCAGCTTCATCGGCTCGGCGCCCAGCATACTCAACCAGCGCGGCGTTGCCGGCGCGAGGTTCAGTGCAATGACAAACTTATCGCCCAGCGCTTCAGTCAGCGCTTCACGTGCACGAAGCTGTACATCCGTGTCTTTGAAACGGGCAAGAATAGCGCCATTCTCCAGAGCAACTGATTTGATCTGGATTTTGCTTTGATCTAATACGTTACGGACTTGGTCCAGCGTTGCTTCACTGGCGTCGGAACCCCGAGCACCAGTGATTTGAACAGCCGGATCCTCACCATAAAGGTTGGGAAGTGCATAAAGCAGCCCGACGATGACCACAACGATCAGCATCAGATACTTCCACGCAGGATAACGGTTTAACACGGCAGTTCCCTTCGGGAAAATCGAAAATTAGATAGACTTCATCGTGCCTTTTGGCAGAACTGCTGCCACGAAGTCACGCTTGATCATCACTTCGTTAGTGTCGTTCAGTGCGATAACAACATAGCCGGTTTCAGCCACTTTTGTTACGCGACCGATCAGGCCACCGGTGGTCATCACTTCGTCACCTTTACCGATGGAGTCCATCAGTTTTTTGTGTTCTTTAGAGCGTTTCTGCTGCGGGCGCAAGATCATGAAATAGAAAATCAGACCAAAAACGACCAGCATAATAACCAGAGAGTAAGGACTTCCCTGTGACGGTGCGCCAGACGCTGCGACAGCATCGGAAATGAAAAGACTCATTTAAATTCCCTCATTGTTGTTGTGAAGCAAAAGAGTTGTTGTAAAAAATACCGTATTTCCAAAATGGAGTCTGGCGATAAACGTCTCGCACAATACCCCATTATGACGGCTCAACAAATGATAAAATCGGCACCGCCAAAAGGTGATGCCGACACGACTAAGAAATCAGAAGTTTAAAGGCGGAACCGGTTTGCCTTTACTCTCGTAGAAGTCTGTCACAAAGAGCTCTAATTTACCCTCTTCGATAGCCTGGCGTAAACCGGCCATCAGACGCTGGTAATAGCGCAAATTATGAATGGTATTCAAACGCGCACCCAGAATTTCGTTGCAACGGTCGAGATGATGCAAGTAGGCGCGGCTATAATTGCGACACGTGTAGCAATCACAGTGTTCATCCAGCGTCGAGGTGTCATCTTTATGCTTGGCATTACGGATTTTCACGATGCCGTCAGTGACGAACAGGTGGCCGTTACGTGCGTTACGCGTTGGCATTACACAGTCAAACATATCGATACCGCGACGCACGCCTTCCACCAAATCTTCCGGTTTGCCGACGCCCATCAGATAACGAGGCTTATCTTGCGGAATTTGCGGGCAAACGTGCTCGAGGATACGGTGCATGTCTTCTTTCGGCTCGCCTACCGCCAAACCGCCCACAGCGTAACCATCAAAGCCAATATCTACCAGCCCTTTTAATGATACATCTCGTAAATCTTCGTAAACGCTTCCCTGGATAATCCCGAACAAAGCATTCTTATTATTCAATTCGTTGTGACGATCGCGGCTGCGTTGTGCCCAGCGTAAAGACATCTCCATCGAACGTTTAGCGTAATCCCAGTCAGCGGGATAGGGGGTACATTCGTCGAAGATCATCACGATGTCAGAGCCGAGATCGTTTTGGATCTCCATGGATTTTTCCGGGCTCAGGAATACCGGATCCCCGTTGATCGGGTTACGGAAATGCACACCCTCTTCTTTGATTTTGCGCATCGCACCCAGGCTGAACACCTGGAAACCGCCGGAATCAGTGAGGATCGGGCCGTGCCAGTTCATGAAATCATGCAAATCGCCATGCAGTTTCATGATTTCCTGACCCGGGCGCAGCCACAGGTGGAAGGTGTTACCGAGCAGGATCTGCGCGCCGGTTTCTTTCACTTCTTCCGGAGTCATGCCTTTAACGGTGCCGTAGGTGCCCACAGGCATAAATGCCGGGGTTTCGACCACGCCACGTTCAAAGACCAGACGCCCGCGACGTGCGCGGCCATCGGTAGTGCTTAATTCGTACTTCACATTGCCTCCAGCATCAGAGAAACAGTCTGATGAGGTTAAGTCCGTGGCATGACGCCCGGAAAAGAAAGCCCGGATGCACCGAGTGCGTCCGGACCGGTAGTTTTAAATCAAACTTACTCGCCCACGACTTCCTGCGGGGCCAGCGGGTTACGGTTGATGAACATCGCATCGCCGTAACTGAAGAAACGGTACTGCTCGGCCACCGCCTGGTGGTAAGCATTCATGGTATTTTTATATCCGGCAAACGCCGACACCAGCATAATCAGCGTCGATTCAGGCAGGTGGAAATTGGTGATAAGGGAATCAATTACCTGATAATGATAGCCCGGATAGATGAAGATCTTCGTATCACCGAAGAAAGGCGCAATCAGCGCATCTTCACTGGCTTTGGCGGCACTTTCCAGCGAACGGACAGATGTGGTGCCCACGGCCACCACTTTGTTACCGCGCGCTTTACACGCCAGCACCGCATCCACCACGTCCTGAGGTACTTCGGCATACTCAGCGTGCATGATGTGGTCTTCGATGGTATCCACGCGCACTGGCTGGAATGTCCCCGCGCCGACGTGCAGCGTGACGAACGCAAATTCCACGCCCTTTTCTTTCAGCGCATCCATCAGCGGCTGATCAAAGTGCAGACCGGCAGTCGGTGCAGCGACAGCACCTAAACGTTCGCTGTAGACCGTCTGATAAAGTTCTCGGTCGGCATCTTCGTCAGGACGGTCAATGTACGGCGGCAGCGGCATATGACCGATTTCGTTGAGCAAGGTAAAGACATCGCGGTCTTCATTAAATTCCAGCTCAAACAGCGTATCGTGACGCGCCACCATCGTCGCTTTAATGTCTTCTTTATCACCGAGCAGCAACTCTGCGCCGGGCTTCGGAGATTTTGAGGCGCGAACGTGCGCCAGAACGCGGTGTGAATCCAACACGCGTTCAACCAGCACTTCAATCTTGCCTCCGCTGACCTTACGGCCAAACACGCGGGCCGGGATCACGCGGGTATTGTTGAAGACCAGCAGATCGCCGGGCAGGATTTTATCGAGAATATCGGTGAACACGCCGTGCGCTAACTCGCCGCTCGGCCCGTCCAGAGACAACAAACGACAGCCGCTGCGCTGGGTCTGCGGATAGCGGGCAATCAGGGATTCCGGGAGTTCAAAAGAAAAATCGGCAACACGCATGGTTTTTCACTTCACTTTAACGACAAAAACAGGCGGCTTAGTCTAGTGGGACGGGGCATCCCCTGCAAGCTTATGCGCGAATAAAGGCATCCCCTGACCTGTCGTAGATCACGTTTCCTGCGTTATACTCCGCCGATGAATTTTTTAGCGCACCTCCATCTGGCCTCGCTGGCCGACAGTTCCCTGCTGGGCAACTTGCTGGCGGACTTCGTTCGCGGCAACCCTGACGGGCAATATTCTGCTGAAATCGTCAGCGGGATCCGTATGCATCGCCGCGTTGACACCCTGACCGACTCCCTGCCCGAAGTGCGGATCGCACGCAGCTATTTCCGAGATGATTTCCGCCGCGTCTCGCCGATCACGCTTGACGTGGTATGGGATCATTTCCTGTCGCGTCACTGGGCGACAATTCATCCACAGCAGCCGCTGGAAGATTTTCTTGCCGTCTGTCAGCAGGAAATTACGCCGCAGTTACCGGATATGCCGGAGCGTTTTCAGAATCTTAATGCGTATTTGTGGCCGGAACGCTGGATGGAACGCTACGCCGCACTGCCCTTTATCGGCGACGTCCTGCGCGGCATGGCCTCCAGACGGCCAAAACTCAGCGCGCTGACCGGATCGTTTCACGATATCGAACTGAACTACGACGCGCTTGAACAGCTATTTTGGCAATTTTATCCGGTCATGATGCAGCAAGCGAGAGACCGTCAAATCTGACAAATCCTCTGCAACCTGTGATTCAGAGCACAAATGGCTGCAATCTGCGAGATTGCTCTTAATGAAGCCTGAGAGCTGGATCAAAAACTGATAGCCCGATGCTATCTGATTGATTGGCGCGATGGGGTTTATTCACTGCGGCCTTGCCCCTATACTGGCAGTCGTTTTGTTCACCCTTTCCACCTACGATGCCCTCATGGGTCTTAAAAGGAGCAATTTATGGTTCTGGTAACTCGCCCAGCCCCTGATTTCACCGCAGCCGCAGTACTCGGTAGCGGCGAAGTAGTTGAAAACTTCAACTTCAAAAAACACACTGCAGGCAAACCAACTGTTATCTTCTTCTGGCCAATGGACTTCACCTTCGTTTGTCCTTCTGAGCTGATCGCTTTCGATCACCGTTACGAAGAATTCCAGAATCGTGGCGTAGAAGTGGTAGGCGTTTCTTTTGACTCCGAGTTCGTTCACAACGCATGGCGTAACACCCCTGTTGAGAAAGGCGGCATCGGCCCTGTCAAATACGCAATGGTTGCTGACATCAAACGCGAAATTCAGAAAGCTTACGGTATCGAACATCCGGACGCTGGCGTTGCACTGCGCGGCTCCTTCCTGATCGACAAAGAAGGCGTTGTACGTCACCAGGTAGTGAACGATCTGCCACTGGGTCGTAACATCGACGAAATGCTGCGTATGGTTGACGCGCTGCAATTCCACGAAGAGCACGGCGAAGTGTGCCCGGCTCAGTGGGAAAAAGGCAAAAAAGGCATGGGCGCATCTCCGGATGGCGTAGCTAAATACCTGTCTGAAAACGCTTCTAACCTGTAATCCTCTTCGGATATCAAGGTCAATAACGGTCAGCCTCGCTGGCCGTTTTTTTTTGCCTGCCATTTGCCCCGATCACAGTTCTCCCCTTCCTTCTGCTCACTCCCGGTCTTTTAGGTCTACGCTGAAAACGTATTCCCTGCTTCAGCAGTGGTGCGCCCTTTTTTAAAGAGTGGCGTGCGCCTTGCATAGAGGTATTGCGTTAAACAACATCGTTAACACCCAAAAAAGCGTTATCACACAAGAGCCTGAAGGTTCTGATTTCAAAAGACAGGAGCTTACATGTTACGGAGTCCATGGAAAAAATCGCTCATCGCGCTGGCTATGTTTACCAGTTTTCCGCTTTTTGCCGCGTCAAACCCGGCCGTTGAAGCGAAAAACGGTATGGTCGTCACCTCGCAACATTTAGCGTCACAGGTCGGCGTCGACATCCTCAAGATCGGCGGCAACGCGATTGATGCCGCGGTCGCGGTCGGTTACGCACAGGCGGTCGTCAACCCATGCTGTGGCAACATCGGCGGCGGTGGCTTCATGACGGTGCATCTGGCGGACGGTAAAGACACTTTTATCAACTTTCGTGAAACCGCACCCGCCGCCGCCAGCGCCAATATGTATCTGGACGCCGACGGTAATGTGAAAAAAGGGGCCAGCCTTTACGGCTATCTGGCCGCAGGCGTTCCGGGTACCGTGCTGGGAATGGATACGGTCCAGAAAGAGTACGGCACGCTCACGCGTCAGCAGGTCATGGCACCGGCGATAAAACTCGCCCGTCAGGGCTTCGTGCTGACCCGCGCGGATACGGATATTCTCGATACTAAAGTCGCCCGCTTCAAAGAAGATCCCGAAGCCGCGCGCATCTTTTTGCGCAAAGACGGCAGCCCGTTGCAGCCCGGCGACAAACTGGTGCAAACCGATTTAGCCAACACGCTCGAGTCGGTTTCCAGACACGGCCCGGACGCGTTCTATAAGGGCAAAATCCCGGCCGCAGTAGAAGCGGCCTCGAAAAAAGGCGGCGGTATTCTGACCGCAGCGGATTTCGCTAACTACAAAGTCACAGAAGACACGCCGATCACCTGTAGCTATCGCGGCTATAAATTTGTCTCAGCGCCACCCCCGAGCTCTGGCGGCGTAACGATGTGCGAAATCCTCAACATTGTTGAAGGCTATGACCTGAAAAGCATGGGCTTCAACTCAGCTGCGTCCATTCACACGCTCACCGAAGCCATGCGTCACGCCTACATGGACCGCAACACTTATCTCGGCGATCCGGCTTTTGTGAAAAATCCGGTCGACCGCCTGATCAGCAAAAGTTATGCCGAAGAGATTCGTAAGAAGATAGAAGCGGATAAAGCGACGCCATCCACGCAGGTTCAGCCGGGCATGGAACCGCATGAGAAGCCGGAAACCACGCATTATTCTATCGTCGATAAAATGGGCAATGCCGTTTCTACGACGTATACCATCAACGGCTTGTTTGGATCCGTGGTGATTGCGCCGGGCACCGGTTTCTTCCTTAACGATGAAATGGATGATTTCACCACCAAAGTCGGCGAGAAAAACCTTTACGGGCTGGTGCAGGGGACGCGTAATGCTATCGCCCCCGGTAAGCGCCCACTATCATCCATGAGCCCGAGTCTGGTGACCAAAGACGGTAAAATCTTCATGGTACTGGGGTCGCCGGGCGGTTCGCGCATCATCACTATCACGCTGCAAACAGCGCTTAACGTGATTGATTACGGCATGCCTCCGCAGGAAGCCGTCAATGCGCCGCGTATTCACCACCAGTGGTTGCCGGATGAAGTTTATTACGAGCAGCGTGGCGTCTCTCAGGACAGCCTGAACATTCTGGCGAAAATGGGCTACAAAATGGTGGAGCAAACACCGTGGGGCGCAGCAGAGCTGATTCTGGTGGGCTTACCGGGCGCAGCAGGCGTCACGCCGATGAACTCCGGCAATGACTCGGCGTTGTCGGGGAAAGTCCGTGAGGGCTTTTTGTATGGCGCGAATGACGTGCGTCGCCCGGCAGGTGCTGCAATAGGGTATTAACCTTCAGCGGTAGAAAATATAAAACCCCCGATGTCGCGAAGATATCGGGGGTTTTCTTTATCCGAAGGTAAGCACTTGCTTACGCGTTACTTGCTGAGTGACAACGCCTGCTTCTTACGGTCGTTACGCAACTTGAACGCATAACCTATCAGCAGCGCCACAACCCAAACCATGCCAACGTAAAGTGACACGCGGGTATCAGGGAAGTAACCGATCAGGCCGATGATAAACACCAGGAAAATGATGCCGAATACTGACGTGTATACACCACCACGCAGTGGGAACTCCAGCTCTTTAACCTGTTGTTTATTCAACTTACGGCGAAAACCTATCTGGGAGAACAGGATCATAATCCACACCCAAACGGTCGCGAAAGTCGCCAGAGATGCAATCACCAGGAATACGCTGGAAGGCATGATGAAGTTGAGGTAAACCGCAATCAGCAGCGCGCCCATCATCACCAGCACCGTGACCCAGGGTGTGCCCAGACGCGATACCTTGCTGAATATTTTCGGTGCCTGCCCCTGCTCTGCCATTCCGTGCAGCATACGGCCCACGCCAAACACATCGCTGTTAATCGCCGACAGTGACGCGGTGATCACCACGAAGTTCAGAATGCCTGCCGCTGCGGTGATCCCCATATGCTGGAACGTCAGCACGAACGGGCTGCCCTGCGTACCTATCTGATTCCATGGGAAAATCGACATAATTACAAACAGTGTGCCCACATAAAACACCAGAATACGCAGCGGCACAGAGTTAATGGCTTTCGGAATGGACTTCTTCGGATCTTCAGCTTCACCGGCTGTAATACCGATGATCTCAATGCCGCCATAGGCAAACATAACCAGCTGTAAAGACAAAATGGTGCCCATAATGCCCTGACTGAAGAAGCCGCCGTGGCTCCACAGATTATGGATGCCCGTCGCCTGCCCGCCGTTACCGATGCCCCAGATAATAATGCCGAAGCCCGCCACAATCATGATGATGATCGTCAGCACTTTGAAGAAGGAGAACCAGAATTCCAGCTCGCCGAAAACCTTCACGCTGACCAGATTGATGGCACCGATAATCAGCACCACGCTCAGCACCCACGTCCACTGCGGCACATCCGGGAACCAGACGCCCATATAAATGCCGAACGCTGTGACATCCGCGATGGCGACGATCAGGATTTCAAAACAATATGTCCAGCCGGTGATGTAACCCGCCATCGGTCCGAGATAATCCTGAGCATAGCGCGAGAAAGAGCCACTCTGAGGATTGTTAACGGACATCTCGCCAAGGGCACGCATGATGATAAAGGCGATAATGCCGCCGACCAGATAGGCCAGCAGCACGCTTGGCCCCGCCAGTTTGATCGCATCCGCCGATCCATAAAACAGCCCGGTTCCGATGGCCGATCCCAGTGCCATAAAGCGAATATGACGCGTTGTCAGACCGCGCTTTAGCTTCGTGCCCGGCGCTTCTGGCTGCGCGGTTGGTTGTTCAGCTGATTGTTGCATTGACCCTAACCCGTTTCTGTATTTTGAAAATCAAACATGCGAATTCTAAAAAACACTGCACCCTGCCAATGAAAAAGCCACGGAAAGGTTTCCGTGGCCTGATTGGCGAAACATTCACTCAACTACGTTCAAACATTCTGCCGATAATTATTGGTGCGCAGTGACGTTGCGCGGACCACTGATTTTGTCATAAATACCGACCAGCACCAGCATTAATACTGAAGGCGGTAACCAGGCAAGACCCTGGGCTGCCAGCGGCAGATTTGCGGTCCAGGCAGGCATGATATCAGCAAAAGCTGAGGTTTTGATGCCATCGACAATACCGAACACCAGGCTGACGAGCATCACCGGCGCCACGATGCGTGTCGTATTATTCCACCAGCGCAGGGTGAAGCTCAACACCACCAGTGCGATACATGGCGGATAAATGGCTGTCAGCACCGGAATGGAAATCTGGATCAGATGGCTGAGGCCAAGGTTAGACACCAGCATGGAGAACAGGCCCAGAATAAACACCAGTGACTTATACGACAGCGGCAGGTACTGAGCAAAGAACTCCGCACAGGCGCAGGTCAGGCCAACCGCCGTCACCATACAGGCGATGAAGATCAGCGCACCGAGGAAGAAGCTGCCGACGCCACCGAAGGTATGCGCCACATACGCATGCAGGATCACCGCACCATTGGTTGCGCCCGGCACCAGTGAAGCGCTGTTTTCGCCGAGTTTGAACAGGCTCAGATAGACCAGCACCAAACCTAAACCGGCGATCAGGCCGGCCAGAATCGTGTAACGGGTCAGCAGTTTGGCATCGGTCACACCGCGAGAACGGGCGGCATTCACGATAACAATACCGAAGACCAGCGCGCCCAGCGTATCCATCGTCAGATAGCCGTTAACGAAACCGCTGGAGAACGGCACGGTCTGGTAAGCATCCACCGCAGGCATGGTCTGCCCGGCAGGCCACAACAGCGCGGCAACACCCAGTGCAGCCAGCGCGACCATTTTCAGCGGTGCGAGGAAATGCCCGACGGTATCGAGCAGGCGGCCCGGATAGAGGGAAATGCCGATCACCAGCGCGAAGTAAATCACGCTATAAATCAGTAAAGGAAGCGGGCCGTCACCGGTCATCGGTGCGATACCCACTTCAAAAGAGACGGTTGCAGTGCGCGGCGTGGCGAACAGCGGGCCTACAGCCAGATAGCAGACGGTCGCCAGCAGAACACCGGCACCACGGCCAATTGGCGTACTCAGGGCGTCAACACCGCCACCGACGCGCGCCAGCGCAATCACTGTCATCACCGGGAGACCTACCGCGGTTATCATAAACCCGGCAGCTGCCCACCAGACTTCAGGACCGGCCTGCAGGCCAACCATCGGCGGGAAAATAATGTTCCCCGCCCCGACGAATAAAGCGAAGGTCATGAAACCCAGCGCCAGAATATCTTTATTTGTTAAACGAGTACTCATGATTGGTGTCGTGTTGCCTGTTCAAATGAATAAAGTGACCGTTGCTGTCGTCTTGCCACCTCGTACAAGGATGAATGGCATAAAACTGCCAGAGAGCACCGTGTGGGGATCGAAGTGAGCTAAAAACGCCTGATGATATGCAGATGATTACGTTGTTATGCAGGGAGTATCGAGCGACAGCGGGCGTTAAGGTAAACGTTTATAGCGTATAAAGGCAAGCCGCGATCCAAAAAGCAGAGTGTTTAACCAGATTAACATCGCAAAGCAGTAATATTCGCTGAATACATCGAAAAACACGCCATATGATATGTATGATTTTTAAACTAATGAAGCACAAGATATGCTCCGGAAGGACGAAAAATGCGTGAAATCACCACTCTCAGGTTATTTCACGCACAGTTTAC
Source organism: Rahnella inusitata (assembly GCF_965118895.1). Lineage (GTDB taxonomy): Bacteria > Pseudomonadota > Gammaproteobacteria > Enterobacterales > Enterobacteriaceae > Rahnella > Rahnella inusitata_A. Next base: position 114,635 of record NZ_CBCPJJ010000002.1, on the reverse strand, counting down.
AACATTTTTACAAGGTCAAACATTAACCACTACCAGGCATTACCAGACGCGGGCAGCAATATCCACCACCAGTTTCAGTTTTTCCCACTGCTGCGCTTCGGTGAGGCTGTTGCCCTCTTCCGTCGAGGCAAAACCGCACTGCGGGCTGAGGCAAATCTGATTGATATCCAAATATTCCGCCGCTTCCGCCAGACGCGCTTCTACGGTTTTGGCCAGCTCCAGCTCGCCGGACTTGGTGGTGATTAACCCCAGAACTGCCTGCTGATGGCCCTTTTTAATAAAGCGCAGAGGCTCGAAGCCGCCGGAACGCTCATTGTCATACTCAAGGAAGAAGGCATCGATATTTACACCGCCAAACAGGATCTCAGCCACCGGCTCGTAGCCACCTTCGGAAATCCAGGTGGAGCGGAAGTTACCGCGACACACGTGCAAACCAATCACCAGATCGTCCGGTTTACCGGCAATCGCTTTGTTCAGCACGTCCGCGTAAGTATGCGCTAACTCTTCTGGAGAATCGCCACGTTCGCGGATTTGCTGCTTCTGATCTTCCGAGCACAGATACGCCCAGACAGTATCGTCAAGTTGCAGATAGCGGCAACCGGCGTCGTAAAATGCTTTAATGGCGTCGCGATAAACCTGTGCCAGATCGTTGAAATAGTCTTTCAGATCCGGATACACCTCTTTGCTGATGGCATTACGGCCACCGCGGAAGTGCATCACGCTCGGGCTTGGGATAGTCATTTTCGGGACTGCGCTGCCGCTGATGCTTTTCAGAAAACGAAAATCGTCCAGCATCGGATGCGCACCAAAGCCGAGTTTACCTGTGACTTTAATGCTGCGTGCTTTGGTCTGTACGCCGTTGAACTGAATCCCCTGTACTGCGTCGTAACCTTCCACCCCGTCAAGCCCTTCGAAGAAATCGAAGTGCCACCATGCACGGCGGAACTCACCGTCAGTGACCACCTGCAAACCGGCTTCGCGCTGTAAATCCACCACGCGGCGGATTTCAGTATCTTCTACGGCACGCAGCTGCGCGGCATCGATCTCGCCAGCCTGAAACAGCTTACGCGCTTCTTTGATAGCCGCCGGGCGCAGGAAACTGCCGACCACATCAGCACGGAACGGAGGGATAATACGTTGCATGAAAAACTCCTTAATGGCATCCCGTCGCAGACGAAATGCAAATGATTTACAAGGTAAATAATTGCGCCGCGTTACATATAGACTTCTGGATGTCTAAATGGCTTTAAGGCCATACTGTCATGCCGGTTACTCACCGACAACAGAGGAATTTTCATGGGAGATGAAATAAATTCACGATCAAATGCGGTGAGTTAATGAAGCAGCAAACAAAAAAAGCCCGACATGGAGAAATGCCGGGCTGGATAGAAAACAGCAATTTACGGTTTCACTGAAAATTTAGTGGTGTTATCGGAAGGAACTATCAGCTTGGGTGCCAGCGTAAAAATAAAGCGCGTGCCGACGCCGACTTCACTCATCACTTCGAGCCTGGCGTTGTGGTGGCTGAGCGCATGTTTGACGATCGCCAGCCCCAGTCCGCTGCCACCGGTCTGGCGGGAACGGGCTTTGTCGACACGATAGAAACGTTCAGTCAGACGCGGGAGATGCTGAGGTGCAATGCCCGGCCCGTTGTCGCTTATCTGGAACTGTGCGCCGTGCGGCGTTTGCTGCCAGCTGACCTCAATTCGGGTGCCCGGCAGCGTATGATTGACCGCGTTATACACCAGATTCGACACCGCACTGCGTAGCTGATCCTCGTTGCCGAAGACCTTCAGCTTCTCGTTTACGCGGAACACAACTTCGTGCTGACCGCCACTCAGTGTCTGTACTTCGCGCTCCAGCATCCCGAGCATCACCGGAATATCGACTTTTTCGTGCAAATCCATATTGGCGGAGGCTTCGATTTTTGACAGCGTCAGGAGCTGCTTGACCAGCCCGTCCATGCGTCGCGTTTGCTCTTGCATAGTATCGAGCGCTTTAGTGCGAAACGGCTCTTCCAGCTTGGCATCTTCCATCATTTCCAGGTAGCCCTGCAAAACCGTCAGCGGGGTGCGAAGTTCATGGCTGACGTTGGCGAAGAAGTTACGCCGCGCGCCTTCCAGCTGGCGCATTTGCGTGACATCACGCGCCACCATCAGTAACTGCCCTTCGGAATAAGGCATTACGCGAAATTCGACGTAATGTTCATTATTGAGCTGAAGATTGAGTGCGCGGCTGAAATCACGCGCCTGGATCCAGGCGCGAAATTCCGGATAGCGCAGCAGGTTGAAGATGTGTTGCCCGTTATCTTCCGGCCAGCGGAAGCCGAGAAGCTCCTGCGCCAGACCGTTACACCAGAAAATATTGCCCTCTTCAGTGGTCAGCACCACTGCATCCGGCAACGATTCTGCACCGCTGCGAAAACGTTTAATGAGTTGCCCTAATTCACGGCGGCGACGGCGGTTGCGCATCTGCATCTGGTTCAGCCCGTAGAACAACGGCTCCCAGCTCCAGCGGCCATTTGGCGGGGTGATGCTGCGGTCAAGCCACAGCCAGTGTGAAAGTTTAAGCTGGTTATAATAGTTCCAGCCCAGCGCCGCCAGCAGAGACGCAAAGAGAAGCCAGCCAAAATGGCCGACAAAAATACCGAGAATGATCGCTGGCAGGCAAAACAGAAAAAATTCGCCGGCCAGCCGTTTCCATGACAAACGTTCTAACACACAGATTCTCCGCTGTGGGGACTAATAACGCGTTGAAAAACGGTATCCCGTGCCACGAACAGTCTGGATCATTCTGTCATGTCCACTGGTTTCCAGCGCTTTGCGTAAACGACGAATATGCACGTCTACCGTGCGATCTTCCACATAAACGTTAGTGCCCCAGACGTTATTGAGCAACTGTTCGCGGCTGTAAACACGTTCGGAGTGGGTCATAAAGAAATGTAATAATTTGAACTCGGTCGGCCCCATGTCGAGCGCCTGCTCATTGGCCATCACGCGGTGAGAGGAAGGATCGAGCGTCAGACCCTGCATGTCGATCACCTCTTCCACCGCCATCGGTGAAATACGGCGCATCACAGCTTTAATACGGGCAACCAGTTCTTTAGGAGAAAACGGTTTAGTAATGTAATCATCGGCACCCACTTCGAGGCCACGCACCCGGTCTTCTTCTTCACCGCGTGCAGTCAGCATCATCACCGGAATTTCGCGGGTCAGGGCTTCACGTTTAAGATGCTTGATAAACTGGATCCCGGACCCTCCCGGTAACATCCAGTCGAGCAGGATAAGCTCAGGATAAGGCTCGACCAGTTGGCCAATCGCGGAATCAAAATCTTCAGCTTCTACTGCCTGATAGCCATTTTGTTCCAGTACAAAACACACCATTTCACGGATTGGAGCTTCGTCTTCAACCACCAATATACGTCTAGCCATCGTAGGTCCTGCCAATAGGTTAGCGATCTTTTATTTGATTGCGGGCGCCATTATGCGTCAGTTTTGTGACAGATTTATGAATAGAAAGGATGGTCTATTACACCGCACTTTGACAGCCATCTTGCTGAAATTCGCCTGATTTTTCTGGGGACATCGTCCCCCGACGGCGTTTATACTTTGCGCCATTGTTACCGTCTAGCGAATCACCGGGAGTTTCATGCGCCTGATCCACACTTCAGACTGGCACCTTGGCCAGTACTTCTTTACCAAAAGCCGCGCCGCCGAGCATCAGGCCTTTCTGCGCTGGCTGGCGGAACAGGTGGAAACTCATCAGGTCGATGCCGTGATTGTGGCGGGCGATATTTTCGATACCGGCTCGCCACCAAGCTATGCGCGGGAATTGTATAACTGCTTCGTGGTGGAATTACAACACACCGGCTGCCAGCTGGTAGTGCTGGCCGGTAACCACGATTCGGTCGCCACGCTCAATGAATCGAAAGAACTACTTTCCTGCCTCAACACCCGCGTGATCGCTACCGTCGGTGAAGACTTGTCTGAGCAGGTTTTGGCATTAAATCATCGTGATGGCTCGCCCGGCGCAGTGCTTTGTGCGATCCCGTTCTTACGCCCGCGCGATTTGATAGCCAGCCAGGCCGGTCAGTCCGGCAGCGACAAGCAGCTGGCGTTGCAGGAAGCCATCGCTGCCCATTATGACGCTTTATATCAGGCGGCACAGGCGAAGCGCGACCAGCTCGGCGTCCCGCTGCCCATCATCGCCACCGGCCATCTGACCACCGTCGGCGTCAGCACCTCGGATTCCGTTCGCGACATTTATATAGGTACTCTCGATGCCTTTCCGGCACAGGCATTTCCGCCGGTCGATTACGTCGCACTCGGGCATATTCACCGCGCCCAGTGCGTGGCGAAAACCAACCACATCCGTTACAGCGGCTCGCCGATTGCGCTGAGTTTTGACGAACTCGGCAAAGCCAAAAGCGTATTTCTGCTCGATTTTACGGGTGCAACGCTGAACAGCATCGAAACGCTGGAAATTCCGGTATTTCAGCCGATGCAGATGATCAAAGGCCCGCTGGCCGAAATAGAAAAACAACTGATGCAGTTCAGCGATGGCGATACCACCAAACCGGTCTGGCTGGATATTGAAGTCGCGACGCAGGATTACCTCAGCGACATTCAGCGGCGGATCCAGGCGCTGACCGCTGAACTGCCGGTGGAAGTCGTACTGCTGCGCCGCAGTAAAGAACAGCGCATTAACAGCATTGAACAACAGGAAAAAGAAACCCTCAGCGAGCTGAGCGTGAGCGATGTCTTCGAGCGGCGGCTGTCGCTGGAAGCGGACACTGACGAACAGCGTCAGGCACGGATGCGCACGCTGTTTGCGCAGGTGGTCGATGAGGTCACCAGCGGTCATCACGCAGAGGACGCCGCACAATGAAAATTCTCAGCCTGCGTTTAAAAAATCTCAACTCGCTGGAAGGCGAATGGAAAATCGACTTCACCGCTGAGCCTTTTGCCAGCAACGGATTATTTGCTATCACCGGCCCGACCGGCGCGGGAAAAACTACCCTGCTCGATGCCATTTGTCTGGCGCTGTATCACCAGACGCCGCGTCTGAACGTCACCCCCAGCCAGAACGAACTGATGACCCGCCACACCGCCGAATCACTGGCCGAAGTGGAATTTGAAGTGAAAGGCATTGGCTACCGTGCCTTCTGGAGCCAGCGCCGGGCGAAAAACTCACCGGACGGCAATTTACAGGCGCCGAAAGTCGAGCTGGCATTGCTGGCGGACGGCAAAATTCTGGCGGATAAAGTACGCGATAAACTTGACGCGATTGCCGAACTGACCGGGCTGGATTTTGGCCGTTTCACTAAATCGATGATGCTGTCACAGGGACAATTCGCCGCCTTTCTCAATGCCGATGCCAATGACCGCGCCGAATTGCTGGAAGAACTGACCGGCACGGAAATCTACGGTCTCCTGTCTGAACGCGTGTTCGAACAGCATAAAGAAGCGCGCGTAGCGCTCGACGGTTTGCATCAGCGCATGGCCGGTATCGAACTGCTCAGCGAAGAACAGCGTCAGGCGCTGGAAACTCAGCTTAAAGAACTCAACGCGCAGGAAATCAGCCTTAGCCAGCGGGCGCAGCAGCGTCAGCAGGATCTTAACTGGCTGCAACACTGGCAGCAGGTGCAGCAAAAACATCAGCAATCAGTGCAACAGCTGGCAGCGACGGAGCAGGAAATGGCGCAGGCTGCGCCGCAGTTGCAGCAGCTGGCACTCAGCGAACCGGCGGAAAAACTCCGTTCACGTCTTAACGATCGCCAGCGCTGCCAGCAGGAAACACTGAATCTGCAACAGCAGACCGCGCAGCTGATCCAGCGGCAGGAACACCAGCTGGCGCAGATGACGCCGCTGAAGCAGGCCGCAGAACAGGCGCAAAATGCGCGCCAGAAACAGGTGGAAGAACAGCGACAGCAGCAGACACTCATTGAAGAGCAAATCCTGCCGCTGGATAACAGCATCGCCCAGTGGCGGAAAGCGCAAACCGATACGCAACAGTCATTGAATGACGTACAGAAACAGGTCAGCGAGCAAAATCTTGCACTTGAACAGCTGACCGCCGAACGTCAGAAGCTTGAAGAGCAAAGCCGCCAGCACCAGACGCGGCACACAGCCCTGACCGAGGCACTGACCGTGCAGCAACAGCGTCAGGCAGCGCTGGAAAATCAGCATCCGCTGGCGGCGTTGCAGAAACGGCAGGCTGAACTGACACACCTGCGGCCGGTGCGCCAGCAGCTGTATTCGCTCGCGCAACTTTATCCTCCGCTGAACCGCCGGGTGGTGCAGCAAAATGCCGATTTCACACAGATCCAGACGCAGGTCTTGCAGGAAGAACAGCGACTGGGCGCGATCCGTCTGCAATGTCAGAAGCAACTGGAACATCTCAATGACGTCAAAGCCCGCCTGAAAAGTGAAGAGCTGATCGTCAGCCTCACCGCCGAGCGCGCGAATCTGCAAAGTGGTAAGCCGTGCCCGTTGTGCGGGTCGACGTCGCATCCGTCGGTGGAAAGCTATCAGGACGTGAAACCGTCAGAAACCGCGCAGCGCGTCGAGAAAATGCAGGCCGAATTCGATACGGCAAAAACCAGCGGCATTGAGCTGGCGGCGAAGATTAAAAACCTGAAAGAGCAGCAGACGCGCCTGCAAACCCAGCTGGAGCAGGATCAGCAACAGCTGAATGCGCAACTCGAGAGCTGGCAGCAACTGAGCGCGCCGCTGAATCTGACCTTCGTATTGCAGGATACGGATGCCGTTCAGCAATGGCTGGCGGAACGCGATCGCGAAGAGCAACAGTCCCAGGATCTGCTGGGTGAGCACGAACAGCTGGCGCGGGCGTTGCAACAGGCGAAAGATGCACTGAATGATGCCGTGAATGAGCAGCAAAAAGTGCAGCAGCAGACCGCCCTGCTGACCGAACGCTTTACGCTTATCGGGCAAAGTCAGGTCAAACTTCAGGAACAGATCGAGCACTTGCAAAAGCAGTTTACCGAGGGTGAGAAAACGCTGGCAGAGCTGGATGCGCAGCGTCGCAGTCTGTTCGGCGATAGCCAGATTGCGCAGGTTCGCGAGCACTTACATCAGCAGCAACTGGCCGCAGAGAAAGCCGTCAGCGACGCAGCCGAAGCACTGAACAAAGCGCAGGAACAGCGCGATAAACTGGCCGGTCAGCTGGCCAGCACGCAGCAGCAACATCAGCAGGCGACGGAACGTCTGCAACAGGCTGAAAATGAGTGGCAACTGGCGCTGGCCGCCAGCGAATTCTCTGACGAAGAGGCGGTGAAACTCGCCCTGCTCGATGACGGGCTGCGTCAGCAACTCCAGCTGCAAAAAGAACGTCTGCAACAACAGCTGGCGCAGGCCCAGGCGCTGCTGAGTGATGCCGGTGCGACGCTGGAAGCTCACCGTCTGGCGCGCCCTGCGCATCTGCGCGAGAGCGAAATCGACCTCACCCAGCTCACCGCAGAACAGGCGACGCTGGCGCAACAGCTGAAAGCGTTACAGCAGCAGCTCGGTGAAGTCAGCAATCAGTTGAAATTCGATAAAGAACGGCACAGCGGACAACAGGCGTTGATCGGTCAGATTGCACAGACACAGCAGACCTGCGACGACTGGGGCTATCTCAACCAGATGATCGGCTCCAGCGACGGAGCGAAATTCCGCAAATTCGCACAGGGGCTGACGCTGGATCATCTGGTGTATCTGGCGAACCGTCAGCTGGAAAAACTGCACGGCCGCTATCTGTTACAGCGTAAAACCAGCGACGCGCTGGAGTTGCAGGTAGTCGATACCTGGCAGGCCGATGCGGTTCGCGATACCCGTACGCTCTCCGGCGGTGAGAGTTTCCTCGTGAGTCTGGCACTGGCGCTGGCGTTGTCCGATCTGGTCAGCGACAAAACCCGCATCGATTCGCTGTTCCTCGATGAAGGTTTCGGCACGCTCGACGCCGACACGCTGGACACCGCCCTCGACGCCCTCGACAGCCTGAACGCCTCCGGTAAAACCATCGGCGTCATAAGCCACGTCGAGGCTATGAAAGACCGCATTCCGGTGCAAATCAAAGTCACTAAAGTGAACGGGCTGGGCATCAGCCGCCTGAGCAGTGAATTTAAAGTCTGACCGCAAAGTCGCAGGGCAAGCCGCTAGCAATCATGCTATCGCCTTGCCCTGTGGTGGATCCTTTCTGTGAGCACCCGCACAAAAATCGCACCGTTGCAGTGCGCGCGCTCCTGACAACCTGATGAATATTCGGTTATTTCGTTAAACCGCCGATCTGGCACGCCCTGTGCTTAACGTTATGTATACAAGTTGCAGTACAAGCTGCACAGCCTGCATAACAGCCAAGGGGAACGCCGATGAAAAACGACAAACCTGAAATCCTTCCGTTCAATAAACAACGCCGTCAGATGATGAAATGGCTGGCGATCACCGGCGGTGTGATGACGCTGGGCGGAATGATCCCCACTACCGTTTTCGCCGCAGACGACGATGAAATTCGCATCGGCTACTGGCCAATCGTCGGCGGATTGCCGTTGTATGTCGCGCTCGAACAGGGCTTTTTCAAAGAGGCCGGGCTGAACGTCAAAGGCGTCAAATTTGCCAGTGCACAGCAAATTGTCGAAGGGATGATCACCGGCAGGATCCACGGCTGTGCCAACGGCACGGCCACAGGCGCATTGGGTTTAGGCGCGATCACGTCGCCAGGCCTGTTCAAAATCATCTGCTCGAATCCTTCCAATCACACGCTGGTCTTAGATGAATTTCTGGTACCGCTGAACAGCACAGCGAAAACCATTGCCGATCTGAAAGGCAAGAAAATCGCCTGCGGACCAGGCATCCAGAACGTCACCATGGCGAAAATCATTCTGGAGAAAAACGGGTTCACTAATCCGTCAGTAATCGAACTCCCCGTCGGTCAGCACGCCCCAGCCCTTGCCGCCGGGCAAATTGACGGCGTTTATACCCTGGAGCCGACCGGCACCGTCGGGCGTATGAAACACCTGTCGCGCACGCTGGAAACCGGCGTCATTTCCAAATACGTACTCGGTAACGCCGATGCCCCGTGGTTCGGCGGTGCAGCGGCGCTTAACGCCACTTTCATCCAAAATAATCCTGACGCCGCGAAAAAGTTTATCGCCGCCTATCAGAAAGCCGTGGAATTTATTGCGGCCAATCCTGACAAAGCGCGGGAAAACGTGGCGGGTTATACCAGTATCGAACCGGCGCTGGTGAAAGAAGTGCCACTGCCCGGCTTCGTGATGTATCCCGACCTAAAGGGCGACAACCTGCAATGGTTCCAGAAATTTTATGACGTCTTTACGGAAAGAAAAATCTTCAGCAAACCGGTGGATGTCGCTTCGCTGATATATCAGGGATAAGGGGAGTTAATATGACGTCACGTTGGTCTTCGAGATTATTGCCGCTGATTGGGCCGGTGCTGCTGTTTCTGTTCTGGCAACTGGCGGTAAGCGCCAAATGGCTGAATCCGGTGCTGCTGCCTTCGCCCGTCGAAACGCTGGGCTTCATGTTCCAGTCGTTTTCGGATGTCTCAATGCGCACTGACATCGGCGCGACGCTGTATCGCACACTGGTGGCCTTTGGCTTCGCGGCGGTGATTGGCGTCCCGCTCGGCGTGATTTTAGGCAGCAACGAAAAGGTGTATCGCAGCCTGGAGTTTCTGATCGACTTCTTCCGTTCGACGCCGTCATCGGCGCTGATCCCGCTGTTCATGCTGATTTTCGGGATCACTGACGCTAACAAAATCGCCATCGCCGCCTTTGCCGCTGTACTGGTCATCCTGTTCAACAGCGCCTACGGCGTAATGAATGCCAAGAAAACCCGCCTGATGGCGGCCAAAGTGATGGGCATTTCCCGCTGGCATATTTTCAAAGACATCCTGCTGATGGAAAGTCTGGCGCAGACGTTCGTCGGCCTGCGCACCGGTGTGTCGATCGCGCTGGTGATCGTTATCGTCGCCGAAATGTTTATTGGTTCGGAAACCGGCCTCGGGCATCGGATTATTGACGCGCAGCAGGTCTTCAATATCAAAGACATGTACGCCTCGATCCTTATCACCGGCGCACTGGGTTATTTACTGAATCTGGCTTTTTTACTGATCGAGAAAAAAACCGTCCACTGGAGTAGCAAAGCATGACGCAACCTCTCTCGCTGAAACCGGATTACAAGGGCCCTCAGCTGCCGCAGTACGCCACGCGCCCGGATACCCATGTCACTATTCGCGGGCTGACCAAAGCCTTTGCCGGGCAGCCGTTGTATACGGATCTGAATCTGGATCTGCCGCGCGGCAAAATTGTGTCGATCTTCGGGCCGAACGGCTGCGGGAAATCTACTTTAATGAATATGATCGCCGGACTTATCCCGGTAGACAAAGGCGACATTCTTTTCGACGGCAAAACGCTGGCGCAGACGACTATCGGCTATGTGTTTCAAAACTACCGCGATGCGCTGTTTCCGTGGATGAGTGCACGTGCCAACATCGCCTATCCGCTGGTGCGCAAGGGCATGAGTAAGGCCGACGTGAACGCCCGCGTCGATGAACTGACGCAGATGTTTGATATCCGCTTCGATCTTAAACGTTATCCGTACGAGCTTTCCGGCGGGCAGCAGCAAACCGTGTGCATCATGCGCGCACTGGCGACGCGGCCGGAAGTCATGTTCCTCGACGAGCCTTTCTCGGCGCTGGATTTCGAAATGACGCTATTTATTCGCGATAAATTGCAGGAAGTGCAGCTGGCGACCGGCGTCACTATGCTGATTGTCTCTCACGATCTGGAGGATGCGGTATTTCTGGCGGATGAAATCTTACTGCTCACGCGACGCCCGACGCAGGTGGCGGAAATCGTCCCCTTCGATCTGCCCCGCCCGCGCGGTTCAGAAATAATGAGCCACCCGGAATTTATCCGCGTGAAGGCGCATACGCTGGAAGTGTTTAAGCGGGAGATGGCGCTCTGACTGAAAGAACGGGCGCGGTATTTTTGCAAATTCCGCGCCCGAGACTTTCTCAGAGAATTAAAAACGATTAAAGCGCAAACCTCGACTGCGGCCACAGCCATGCCGCACCGCGTACGCCGCTGGAATCGCCGTGAACGGCTTTGAGGATCGGCGTTTCGCATTCGCCGCCAAACACCCATTGCTTCACCAGCAGCGGAACGGTGTCATACAGGCGATCGACATTGCTCATGCCACCGCCGAGCACAATCGCGTCGGGATCGAGAATATTCACCACGTTTGCCAGTGCTTTCGCCAGACGACGTTCATAACGCCCCAGCGCCAGCTCCGCTGTTTCATCGCCCTGTTCCACCAGCGTAATAATCTCTGGCCCCTTCAGCCGCTGGCCGGACAGACGGAAATAATCTTCCGCAAAACCCGTGCCCGAAACGAACGTCTCGACGCAGCCTGATTTTCCGCAATAACACGGCACGTCGCTGGCAAACTGTCTTTCCTCTTCATCCTGCCACGGCAACGGATTGTGCCCCCATTCACCGGCATTGCCGTTACCACCCGCGTGCGCAGCACCGTGCAGCGCCACACCGGAACCGCAGCCGGTGCCGATGATCACTGCAAACACCGTATTACGGCCTGCGCCAGCGCCGTCGGTGGCTTCAGACACCGCCAGGCAGTTGGCGTCGTTGGCAATGTGCACTTCGCGGTTGAGCAGCAGCGCCAGATCTTCATCCAGCTGCTGGCCGTTGAGCCATACCGAATTTGAATTTTTCACTTTACCGGTGAACGGAGAAAGCGTGCCGGGAATACCCAGACCGACGCTGCCACGCTGGCCGGTGGCCTTCTCTGCATCCAGCACCAGTCCTTCAATCGCTTTCAGCGTGCGTTCGTAATCATTCCTTGGCGTGTCCACGCGTTTACGAAACAGCTCGCGGCCTTCGTCGGATAACGCGATGACTTCTATTTTTGTGCCACCTAAATCAATGCCAATTCGCACGTTTTCTTCTCCTGTCACATCGGGTAGGGTCAGTTTTTTATCTTTAATCCAGTTTAGAAGCCTGAAGCGGCAACCACCAGAATAAGGTGTTATGCAATGTTTCGCACAGGGGCGATTTCTTAACGACGGCTGACGCCCAATTGGGTATCATGCCGCCCTGTATTCATTTAATCAGCGTACCACGAGTGCGCCGGGACAGGGATAACGCCATGTTATGGTTTAAGAATTTGTTGGTATACCGTTTGAGCCGTGAAGTTTCGTTATCTGCTGACGAAATGGAAAAACAGCTCAGCGCTTTCACCTTTACCCCGTGCGGCAGCCAGGACATGGCGAAAACCGGCTGGGTTTCACCGATGGGTTCCCACGGTGGCGACGCGCTGACTCACGTCAACGGCGGCCAGATCCTCATCTGCGCCCGTAAAGAAGAAAAAATTCTGCCTTCTCCGGTGATCAAGCAGGAGTTACAGGCCAAGATCGACCAGCTCGAAGGTGAACAGCATCGCAAGCTGAAGAAAACCGAAAAAGATTCCCTGAAAGATGAAGTGCTGCACAGCCTGATGCCACGCGCCTTCAGCCGCTACAGCCAGACCTTCATGTGGATCGACACCGTTAACGGCCTGATTATGGTCGATGCTACCAGCGCCAAGAAAGCAGAAGATATGCTGGCACTGCTGCGCAAAAGCCTCGGCTCGCTGCCGGTGGTGCCGCTGACCATGGAAAGCCCGATCGAACTGACGCTGACCGAATGGGTGCGTTCAGGCGTTACCCCAGCCGGTTTCACGTTGCAGGATGAAGCTGAGCTGAAAGCGATTCTGGAAGAAGGCGGCGTGATCCGCTGTAAAAAACAGGCGCTGGTCAGTGACGAAATCGCCACGCACATTGAAAATGGCAAACTGGTAACCAAACTGGCGGTGGACTGGCAGGAACGTATCGCCGTGGTGCTGGCCGATGACGGCAGCATCAAGCGTCTGAAATTCAGCGATGTGATCCGCGATCAAAACGAAGATATCGACCGCGAAGATTTCGCTGGTCGCTTCGATGCGGATTTCATCCTGATGACCGGTGAACTGGCAGCGCTGATTCAAAACCTGATCGAAGCGCTGGGCGGCGAAGCCCAAAAATAACGGGCAAACTCCGGATGTAAAAAAGGCGCTCATTGGCGCCTTTTCTATTGGTACTGTGTCTGAACGGTTTATTTACTCAGATACTTACACAGGTACGAAGTGGTTTCGCCGACCTGCAGGTTGAATTCGCTTTTACCCGGAATGTAGAACGTTTCGCCGGGCTTAAAGACCTGCCAGTCCGGAGAACCTGGGATCAGCACTTTCAGTGAACCACTGATGACCGTCATTTCTTCCGGTTTTGCCGTGCTAAACGTGTATTCGCCAACGGCCATCACGCCAACGCTGGCGGCACCCGTACTTTCGCTGTCAAAACCAATCGATTTTACTTTCCCGTCAAAATACTCATTATTTTTCAACATAGATTGGCCCTTAGCGATAATTTTCAGAGGTTTCATATTAGGGGCAAAAACCCGCCGCTGTCACTGATTATTATAGCTTTCTCCCCACCCGGCGACACCGCCCGCAAACCGCAATGACTGATTTGATTTTACGTCTGCACAGTGCCATTGTGGGGAGTCACGCCCGCACACAACCCCGGTTATGCCACCAGTTCAGCCGCCAGTTGCACCATCAGCACATTCGCCAGTAATACAGGAATATCGAGATGCTGTTCTAACACTTCAACGTGATGATGGTTGTAGCCGAAGCAATCAAGCACCACCACTTCCGCGCCCTGCTCAGCAAAGCGCATCGCCGCGTCAGTCAGTGCCTGGTCATCAGGTAAATACGGGCTCGCCACTGCAAAACACGGTGCCTGTTCCAGCTTGCGCCATTTATTCGTTTGCCAGCCAATCTGGGATTCCACCGGCACCACAATGCCTGCCCGATGCGTTCCGACCATCGCGCCAATCAGTGGCGGGATCATCCGCTCCGGTTCGATAAGCAATGCACTGTCGGCGTGTAAGCCGCTGAATTCCCCACCGCACAGCAGCAGAATGGTGGCACATCCCTGCGCTTCCAGCTGGTAGATTTTTTCCTGCAATCCTCGCTCGGCGCCGGCCGCAGCAAGTAAAACCTGCGAACCATCCAGCAACAGTGCCACCAGCACAGCTTCGCCCTCTTGCGGCGCATAACGCTGCTCAATTTGCTCCCGGCTAAGACCGTCCAGTAACCCGACGTGCGTGACGGGTTCGTCCGGCAGATGCGCCATCAGCAGCGGTGTTATATCGCTGCGCGGCGCCTGTCCAATGGTGAGGGTAGCAAAAGAAGTCATCATAAGCGGGATGTCCGGCCATTCAGGTCGGTCACCCCTGAATGACGCAAGGAAGGATAAAACGCAGATATCGTAAATGTGTTTTGTACACTCATCACAAAGTCCTCTTAAACCACGTAACCGGCGCAAAAGCGCATGAGCTAAAAACGGTTACGAACGCTGTTCATCGTGGAACAGTCATTGTTTAGTGCTGGCTAACAATAAGCCCTGGTGTCGGTCTGGTACTCACTTCACTTTCTGCATCAGTTGCCTGATGCGTTTACTGCAAGCCGGGAAGATGCTGATCGTTAATCCAGTCATCATCACCGAGCTTTTCAGCAATTTTTCGGGTCACGGCGGTGAGGCCGTCCTTTATTCCATCCGGTATGCCCTTTCCTTCGGCGGGCGAAGAGAAAGACAGGCCCAACCCCACAATCTCATTTCTGTGCTTATTAAAAATGCTGGTCGCTAAAGAACTGATCCCCTGCAACGTTTCGTTATTGGCAAAAGACAAACCGGTTTGCCGGATTTCAGCCAGCCGCACTAATAATAAATCGATACTTTTCGGCGAATTGGCCGATTTGACCTGATACGCGCCGCGATACCGTTCGCGAACTTCGTCGTCGCTGTAGCGCGCCAGAATCGCCCGGCCAATGGCCGTTTCATGCGCCGGTAATAAACTACCCGCCGGTGTCACCACCTGCAGATAGGTTCTGCCGGGGAACATCCGCATGATCATTATCTCGCAGCCTTCGAGCATCGACACATAGCCAGTGCACTGCGTCAGCTGACTCAGCTGCGTCATATACGGCGTTGTCGCATCGACCAGCGGCGTCGATAAATAGTGGCTGGATATCGCCAGTAATAATTTTCCGATTCGATATAAACGACTGTCCGGATCGCGCTCTAATAAGCCTTCACTTTCCATGGTCATTAACAATCGGGAAACGGTACTTTTTGGCAAGGCTAAATTGCTCACCACATCGCTAAATGACAGCCCCGGATGCCCCTGGCTGACGCCCTGCCTTGAAAATAACTTCAGTACTGCCGTCGCATTCTCTAAAGTGCTCATAAAGAGAAGAGTTCCATTATGCGGAACAAGGTTCCTGTAAAGTTAATTGAAAAATAGTGCTGATACGTGTCAGCGTCAAGGCGTTTATTTTGGACGGAATAAAATTCCACTTAATAAATATGCTTAAAGATAATCCTAAAGCCATTTATTTAAGAGAAAGGGAAATGAATTGCCGAGTATTTATGAGGTGAAGCGCGTCAAACCCAGCAGATTATAGCGATTAAAGATTGCGCAAAATATACAACGCAATAGAGGCTTCTACGAGGATGATAGTGATCGACCAGACAGCCGGCATCGCTTTGCTGTGCTGGTGAAAGAACGACATCAGGGGTTTCATCGTGGGGTCCATAATGGAGGTTAAAGTAATCACCTGAGTTATTACATTACTCCCATTTATTCGTAAGGACAATAAGTCACCCTATGTGACACCGATCACTTAATATGGCCCGTTTTGTTTACGCTTTCGGATATTTCCCTCACCGCAGACATAAAAAAACGAGCCACCCGGACTCGTCGTTTTACATCATCACGCCTGTCAGCGTGCCATCGGCAATGCCAGTGCATCCATGATGGCATTGACGACCTGCGCCGGATCCTGCGTACCGTCGACAACGTGATGCGCGGCCTGCTGATACAACGCTTCGCGCTCGTTCAGCACCTGCATCATTTCTTCGGTGATCGGCTTACCGGTCAGCGTCGGACGCTGATCTTCCATCGGGGCATCTTCCAGACGGTTTGCCAGCGTGGAGGCTGGTGAACGCAGATAAATCACCGGGCCGGTCTGGCGCATAAAATCACGATTTTCCGCCGACAACACCACTCCACCACCGGTGGCGATTACGGTCAGCGGCGAGCTTATCGCCTTCAGCGTTTCAGTTTCACGACGGCGGAAACCCGCCCAGCCTTCACGGTCAACGATATCGGCCACGCTGAGCCCGGAGGTGCGCAGCAGATAGAGATCGGTATCGACAAATTTATAGCCCAGCACTTTGGCCAGAGCACTTCCAACTGTCGTTTTACCCGCGCCACGCGCGCCTACCATGAAAATGGGTTGTGTCATTAACGCTGTCCTTAATTCCCCGGGAGCCTCGTTGCTCATCTGATGAAAATCCATCATTTACCTGAAGCATGAATGTCAAAATAGTTGCTGATCTGACGCCAAAACGTACTCGCAAGATAGTACAACAAAAAAGCCTCACTGGCAGATTTTTGTCACCTGCCGGTGAAGCTTCTGTAGCGTTTTATTTACGCCACCCGTGGCATCATACTGATAAATCCTTACAGCGCAATGTTCTCAGCGGGTTCGACCGCTAAAGTGCTGTATCAGCGTGGTTTACAAATATAGACCAGTGCCGGGGGGAAATTTTTCACAACGCGGATTTTTTTCCAGGTGAAGTAGCGGGAGAGCATTTTCTCGGAAAGATGACTGTACTGGAAGAGCACCAGCACACCGTCTTTCGCCTTCAGTTGCTGCTGCGTTTTCTGCAAAATCTTCATGCTGATACGCGTCGGCATCGACAGCAGCGGCAGACAAGAAAATACCGCATCATAATCCCCCGTCAGGTGCTCGGCCGAATGCGCCATGACCTGCAACCGCCGGTCGTCGAACAGATTCAGCTTGCGGATAAACGCAGGCTCAATCTCAAAAGCATCCAGCCGTGCATCTGCACGCATGCGGTTAAGGATCCGCCGCGTCAGCACACCATCAGCCGCGCCTAACTCGGCGATATCCAGAGACTTTGTCCAGTCGATCTGGCTGAGCATCGCGTGACACAGCCAGGGTGACGACGGCATCAGCGTCCCCATTGTCCGTGGTGAGCTGATAAAATTCTGCAAATAAAAAAACTGATTCTGGATCGAAAGACCGGTGTTCTTAATCGTCATTCTTGCGGCATTCAACATATTAACGACCTCCTGAAGACATAGACCCTTATATAACAGAAAAATTCTTAAGAAATGATTAATAAGGGGAATAAATGTCACAGAGGCTAATTAAAAACAAATCACATGGGATAACTCCCAAAAAAAGCATTATGCCGTGGTCATGGATAAATAAAAAAAGGCCAATGTCAGATGACATTGGCCTTCTCATACTCAATCTGAAATCAGTCAGATTTTATTTATACAGCTCAACATTTGCACGGTTCAGGCTTGAATCACCCGGTGTACCGGCACCAACAACGCGATAGTGTGTTGCGCCTTTATCGCTGGCAATCTGGTTCAGCGCATCTTTCATGCTGCCCGGAACGGTGCTTGGCGCACTCACAGACACCATTCCCAGTGACTGATAAGTCCCGCTTTGTGCTTCTTGCGCAGTAATTGGCGATGCCGCCAGCGCTGAGAATGAAGCAACAGTAATAGCAACAGCTGTAATTGCAGGTAAGAGTTTCATATTACGCACCTTTCTTTCGTTAGTTTCGTTAATTAATGGAGCGGAAGCAATCCGTTGAAATAATTATCGTTGAAACAATGAAAGGGGGCGTAATGCAACGTAAAGAAGTTTAACCATTGTGGTAAAAATAAGGAGACAATGAAAGTAAGTATTTCGTCAATGATAACTGCAAGAGAATTAACGATATTTGATGGAGAAATGATGGAGAGTTTTCAAAGTTATTTATAGCCCGCACAACATTCGCACAAATCGACGCCGTAGTGCAATCACTGATATGATTATTTTTTATGAATTTTCTGCTTCCTTGATCACCTGCACAATCAGGGTCGCAGATTCGGGCCTCCGCGCGGGCGGTGGCTCATTTAAACAAGAAACTAAGGACGTTTTTATGGGGAGCATACATTATGGCGGGTGGTAGCCTTCTGGCCTTAATCGATGATATCGCATCGATTCTCGATGACGTGGCCGCAATGAGTAAAGTCGCGGCGAAAAAAACCGCCAGCGTGCTCGGTGACGATTTAGCGCTGAACGCACAACAGGTCACGGGCGTAAAAGCTGACAGGGAATTACCGATCGTCTGGGCCGTGGCGAAAGGTTCCATGCTAAACAAAGCCATACTGGTGCCGCTGGCGCTGCTGATAAGCGCCTTCATTCCATGGGCTATCACGCCGCTGCTGATGATTGGCGGCGCGTACTTATGTTATGAAGGGTTTGAGAAAGTCGCGCACAAGCTGATGCCCGGCAAACATCAGGAAGAAGAAAAACCGGCAGCGGAGCAGGTAAAAAGCGAAGCTGACGCGAAAAAGCTCGAAAAAGAAAAAGTGAAAGGCGCAGTGCGCACCGACTTCATTCTGTCGGCTGAAATCATCGTGATTTCTCTGGGTATCGTTTCCGCTGCGCCGTTCCTCAATCAGGTCACCGTCATGGTACTGATTGCTGTCGCCATGACCATCGGCGTCTACGGTCTGGTGGGCGCGATTGTAAAAATCGACGATGCGGGTTTGTACCTGAGCAAACTCTCCGGTGAGAGCGGCGTCATGAACAGCGTGCGGGCCTTTGGCCGCGGCATTGTCAATCTCGCGCCCTGGCTGATGAAAACGTTGTCGGTCGTTGGCACCATCGCCATGTTCCTGGTCGGTGGCAGTATTATCAGCCACGGCTTGCCGTTCATGCACAGCCTGCTGGAAAAATTCACCCACGGCCATCAGGGCTGGGTGAATACGCTGATCACCGGAGCGACCGATTTGGGCGTAGGCCTGATCGTCGGCGCCGCTGTTCTGGGCGTCGTTCTGCTTGGGCAAAAGATGTTCGGGAAGAAGTAAAACAACAGCGCCCCCGGTTTACCGGAGGGCGCACTCCATACCTTCACGACGCTCAGTTCTTCGACGCCACCAGCATCATTATGTCGCTGGTGAAAGAACCGTCGGGCTGGATCTCGAAATGCTGAACAACGTCGTCTGACATCACTTTTTGCAACTCGCGGATCGCCACGGAGAAGTGTTCCGGTGTACGCATACGTGCGATCCAGCTGGTGAACTCCAGCGGCAGGCGGTCAGTGGTGACTTCGCGGGTAATCAGTCCGGCTTCCGACGACATGCCCAGCCATTCGCCAGGCGAATAGTTACGGACATGCGACGTATCACGCAGCACTTCGATGGTTTGCAGATAGATATCCAGCAGCGGATGCCCCGGTGACACGACGTCCATCATGATAAATTTCCCGCCCGGCTTCAGCACGCGTGCCACTTCGCGCAGTGCCTGCCCGACATCGTGCCAGTGATGCGCAGAATAGCGGCTGATGATGATATCGGCGCTGCTGTCGGCAAACGGCAATGATTCCGCTACCCCTTGTTGTACGCGGATGTTCTCCAGTTGTTTATCCTTCGCCGCCTGCGCCACGACCTCCAGCATTTGCGCGGACAAATCATAGGCAATCACGCTTTTCACCACCCCCGCCGCCACGAAGCTGGCGTGGCCTGCACCACAGCCCAGATCAATAACATGCGCCTCTTTGTGTGGTGACAGCAACGCCGCCAGACGCTGTAAATCTGCGCCCTGCGCATGAACGGCGCTGGTCAGATAATCCTGCGCCTGCGAACCAAACTGCTTATCAACCGCCTGACTGTGAGTATTCTTCATGTTCATCATTGCTCCTGCCTGTCTTGTTTTTATGGGGATAATTTCGGGTTTCAAACGACCTCAAAATCACTATAGGCATTGTTCTATACGGGTACAATATGAGCGCTTATACTGGTATCAGTTACTCCCAGTCTCAGAGATAAGAATGATAGATAACGCAGAGTCGCTCACCGGCCCGAAGGCACTGGGGCTGTTTTTACGCACACACCGTGAGCGGGTTACGCCGGAAATGGTCGGGCTGCCAGGATCATCGCGCCGCAGAACCAGCGGGCTGCGGCGGGAGGAGCTGGCGCAAATCAGTGGCATCAGCGCCACCTGGTACACATGGATTGAACAGGGGCGTGATGTGTCTATTTCCGCTGCTACGCTCGATAATCTCGCTAACGCATTGCGGATGGAACCGGCCGCGCGCGAATATCTGTTCAGCTTAGCGGCGGTGAAAGATCCGCAGGCCGTGCACATTTCCGGCGCACCGGACGTCAGCCTGAAAAACTGCGTGAATCAGTTCACCTGCCCGGCTTATCTGCTCGACAGCTGCTGGAACGTACTGGCGTGGAATGCTCAGGCCGAAGCGCTGTTCAGCGGCTGGCTGGGAGTTGATCCGCAACCCAACCTGCTCGACTTCATGTTTCTGCATACGCTGGCGCGTAAACTGGTGACTAACTGGGCTGAACGCGCCAAGCGCGTAGTCGCAGAATTTCGCGCCGAAACCAGTCACTATGCGCATTCCGATGCGGTGCGGGAGACCGTTATCAGCCTGCGCGAGCGCAGCGCAGACTTCAATCAGTGGTGGACGCAGCAGGAAGTTTTGTCGCGGGAGGGGGGCGAACGGCGCTTTAATCATCCGGCGGAAGGTGAAAAAAGTTACCGTCAGCAGACTTTTTTCCCGGCAGGATATGCCGATTGCAAACTGGTGATGCTGGTGCCACAGGAGTAAGACTGCGGGCCAGACAGCGCTGTTTTTTCACACTTAATTGGCCCTGTCGCCAATTGACATATTGATGCTGTATGTGTGAGGCTGATTTGATTGCTTTCCCCAATCATTTCTACACTGACGGATGATAATCATGATGACACGCCAGATTTATCAGGACGAAGAAATCGAAATCCGTACTGCAACCGAACTGGAGGCCGTGCTGCACTTTGCAGCCGTTCAGGCCTCAGTAAAAGAAATTGGCGCATGGGAAACATGGTGCACCGAAAAATACGCGCTGGAGGACAGCCGCAAGTATCTGACCGACAGCGAGCAAAAACGCCATCGCGGCGCAGAATTCAATTTCTGTCTGTTCGATCGCGCCAGCGGTGATCTGATTGGCAGCGTAGGCATCAACCGCATCGTGCAGGAATATAAGTTCGCCAATCTCGGATATTGGATCCGCACCGGGTATACCGGCCGGAATCTGGCGACGCTGGCGGTCAGAGCGGCGGCCCGTTTTGCTTTTACCGATCTTGAACTCACGCGGCTGGAAATTGTGGCGATGGAAAGCAACGCCCGCAGCCGCCGCGTCGCAGAAAAAGCAGGTGCAATTTCCGAGGGCCTGCATCGCAATCGTCTTTATTATCACGGTCAGCCGCGCGACGCCTGGGTCTACTCCCTGATCCCGGGCGATCTCTGAGCTGGCTTCACAAAAAAGATAAGGCACAGAACATGACTTTTTCTACCCATACCGTATCTACCGACTGGCTGGCGAAGAATCTGAATTCACCGGACGTGGTCATTATCGATTGTCGAAAATCCAAACCGGGCATCACCCCGCCGATTGATTTTCATGCCAAATATCTGGAAGCGCATATCCCCAACGCGATCTATGTGGAAGTCGACAGTATTTCCGACTGCTCCACCGGCCTGCCGCATATGATGCCGACCGCGGAAGAATTTGCCGCCTCAATGAGCCGTCTCGGCGTGGCCGATACCCAAACTATCGTGCTTTACGATGAAGGCGATTTATTCTCTGCACCGCGCGTATGGTGGATGCTGACCAGTTTCGGCGCGAAAAGCGTCCGCGTGCTGGACGGTGGCCTGAACGCCTGGGTTGCCGAAGGTAAGCCGACTCAAAGCGGTGAACACACCCGCGTGCCCTCAACGTTCAATGCGAAGCTGGTGCGTCCGGTGGTCGTCTCGGCACAGCAGGTCAAAGAATCACTGGGCAAAGTGCAAATCATTGATGCCCGCTCGCTGGCGCGCTTTAAAGCCGAAGCGCCGGAGCCGCGTCCGGGTTTACACGGCGGCCATATTCCGGGCAGCCTTAGCGTGCCTTTTACCGAGCTGACGCAGGACGGCCATCTGAAAGCGCCACAAGCCCTGAAGGCAACGTTCGAAAAGCTGGGCGTGGATCTGAATAAACCGGTGATCACCAGCTGTGGCTCGGGCGTCACTGCCGCAGCACTAGCTTTCGGACTGGACGCACTGGGCGTGAAAGATGTCGCGCTGTACGACGGTTCGTGGGCAGAATGGGGGGACGTGAACGAAGATTTCCCTATTGAAACGCACTGAAAGTAGAGTGTGAGGGATCAAAATCACCGGGCTGAGAAGCCCGGTTTTTTTATGCCGTTTTTTGCAGCGTCAGTTCGCTCACGCCGAACGACTGCGCGATCTCCTTCATCAGCGTGATCACACCGTAGGCCAGTCGCGGCACTTCAGTGAACTCTTCGATCAGTAACGGCTCGCTGACGGGTTCATGCGCGATTTCATGCAATGCCTGTCGTAAAATCGCCAGCTGTTCGGGTGAGGTTTGCGCTGACGTAATCAGCGGTAAACCAGGCACGGCGGCGGTTTGGCCGATAATAACCAGCCCGGTGAGGATTTCAGGTTCCGCGCGTTTGAGCAATTCCATCGTCACGCAATCTACCGCCGCAATATCGGCTTTATTCTGCTGAATAAAATGAAGGGATTCGCGGTGGCTGCCCGTCGCTGAGGCCTCTGAAAAAAACCGCCCTGCGTCCGCCAGCGGTGCCACCAGTGCACGCAGGCTGTTATAACCGGACTGTGAATCGGTGCTATTGAAAGCCAGACGCCGGTGGCGGAAATCGGCCAGATATCGCCCTTTATCCTCCTCACGCACAACTAAAAAGCTGCGGTAACGGAACCCGTCGCAGCCGGGGGCACGATAGCTGAATAATCCCACCAACTGCACCTGCGGCAGGCTTTCCATCAGGGGGAATCCACAGGTCTGACTGAGCAGTAAATCCGGCAGTTGCCAGTGCGCCAGCAACGCCTGCGGCCAGCTCAAAGAGTCGGGCGTATCGGGCAGGCCGAGCCGGCGGAGCTTTTCACGCAACACGCTGGCGAAGGCCTCAACGTCGGGCGGGGAGATGGCGTACATCGGTAAAGACATCAGCATGATTTGGCGACTCCTTCAGAGGGTGTCCTGCTGATAATCATAGTCGCTGCAGGACGGTTGCGCTGGCATTCCCTCCGGCGCAAAAGGATGACTCTCGACGACGACCGCAGACCTGGAGTGATCGCGAAACCACTGCCGGTAGCCTTTCACCAAAAAACCCTGGCTTCGCGTAATGTACCCCTCACGATCGGCGACATACACCTGACGCAATGCAAACCACGGGACGCCTGGCAGATCGTGATGCACCAGATGGTAATTCAGATTGAGGAACAAAATCCGCCACACCAGACCGGCTTCATTCA
Organism: Rahnella inusitata; assembly: GCF_965118895.1. GTDB lineage: Bacteria > Pseudomonadota > Gammaproteobacteria > Enterobacterales > Enterobacteriaceae > Rahnella > Rahnella inusitata_A. The sequence continues at coordinate 91,100 of NZ_CBCPJJ010000002.1, read as the reverse complement.
GGGTAGAACGTGCCTCAGGCGCATGTTCGGCGCGGTGTTCGAAGAAAGAGCGGACTTTAGTCAGGCTGAGCGCCGGATAGCTCACTACCAGAATATAAAAGGCAGGCGATAAACCGTGCTGGGCCATCCAGTACAGCAATCCCGCCAGCAAAACGCCGTGCGTCAGCCACATCGTGACGGCCCGCCCGTCACCGCGAAACACCGCCATGAATGCGCCAGTCAGCGTGCTGCAAATATCCAGCAGCGGGCCGAGGAGCATTCTGCCCGGCAGGGTATTGCGTAACCGAACCAGCGCTTTCATTGTGGGTGAAAGCGTTTCCCAGCGGGCACGGCTGAAGTAATAACCTTCAGGATCATCACCGGGCAGCGTGAGATGTTCGTTAACGTGATGCTGCAAATGGGTATCACGATACAAACCGTACGGATACCAGACCGCCAGCGGCAGCGTGCCCATCAGCTGGTTAAACCACGGTTTGCGGGTCGGGTGGCCGTGAATGAGTTCATGTTGCAGCGACATATACCATGTGGTGAACCAAATCAGCAGTGGCGTGCCGATCCACACGCCGAGCGACGTCCAGAATATGACGACCGTAAACCAGCCGCTGTAGACGGCAACGATAAGCGCCCACGTCGGTAATTCCAGCCGCCACAGGAGGCGACGGGAACGGGCCACGATGTCTGCCCGCTGTCGGGCGCTGAGGTAATACGGGGTCGACGCCATAATTTTCCGCGCTGCTGATGATAAAGGCTTCGGCAAATTATCCCGCATCCCGGCACTTCGGCGAACTGACTTAAAATGCATTCTATTGCCAGTTCAGCGCTAAAGCCTTCGGCAAAGTTCAGGCGTAAAAAAGCCCGCCGGAGCGGGCTGGAGACGTCTTATGACTCAGCTTATCCTTGCAGATCTTTCTGCACGGCCTGAGTAAATTCGTCCATCGGGCAGAAACCCTGTTTATCGACGGCACAGCCTTCGATTTGCAGCGTCACACGCTCAGGAGGATTTTTGATACTCAGCGCAACATTGTTACGGATTTGCTTCGCGGTCGGATAAATGTATTCAATCTTCATCAGATCTTTATTGGCTTTCTTGTCATGCCAGCGCTGGAAAACAACGGTGCCGCTGATTGGCGTACGTTCGTACTGACCCGGTAAGGTGTAGTCCTGCGTTTTCAACGCGGCGAGCAGCGAGGCGATATTCGAATCGTGCCCGACCAGCACGGCCAGTTTTGACTGCTGTGCCGCTTTCTCATCAGCGGTATTCGCCAGTTTTGGATCCAGTGAGCCGGCAATAAAGGTGAGCAACGGTTTAGCCGCGTTTGCCGCAATCGTTGGCGAACCGAACAGGGTCTCGTGATACAGATTTTTGATAGTTTCCAGCTTCGTCCATTGCTCAGGCGTACTGATTTTTCCCCATGCGATGTCTTTCATCGGGAAACCTTCGTAATACTGCAACATGAACGCGTCGGTGGCACCGGTCGCCATGCGCAGAGGCCCGGTGATGCCCGGCTCTTTGCCCTGCGTGAGCACGACATCCGACGGTTGCGACGCCAGATCGCACTGCTGTTTCTCTTTACACATTTTGCTGTTTTTGTAATCGAGAATACTTTCCAGCAGTTGGTAATTCGGTTTCAGACGCTGATTCAGCCCCGCCAGACCACCCTCACCGGCATGCTGATTAACAGAATTCAGCGCGCTGGTTTTGAAGGTATCGTTCACTTCGGCAGTAATAATGGGGTTGAATACCGGATCCATTTTACCGACTTCTACGCGGTTGATGACCGGTACATCACAGCCGGGGAAAGCGCCGGCAGTAAAGTGTTTCGCAGTATCAATGGTGCGCGGCAAACTGTTGGCGTAAGTGAAAACTTGCGCGTTTGCAGGGCATCCGGCGGCGGGCAGCAGTTTGTCTTTCGCCAGCCACGCGCGGAAATAATGACCCATATGTTCGGAAACCTGACCGCCTTTTGGCGTCAGTAAGCCGCCTTCGGTTTTCCAGACAGGCCAGGTATGCGTGGTGGATTCGGCCAGCACATCTCCATAATTGACCAGCGGCGCACGGATACCGTGACGGCTGAGCACCAGCACCTGTTGCAGTTCTAAATTATCGGACTGAGCAGCCTGAGCGACAGGCACGGAGAGCGGCAAAACGCAGGCAAGTGCAGACAATGCAAGAAAACGGGATGCTTTTTTCACGAGTGATCCTCTTGATGAATAGTTTTGTAGATTCCCTGAAATAAAAAATCACCGCAGGATCCAACAGATTGATTCCTGCGATGAATTTCTAGCATAGTGGAATATTCACCAAAAGTGGGGGATCAGGTTCACAACCTGCGCCCGGGACTTTGTTCAGTCACAAAGAAACTGACTCAGAACTGATAACGCAGCCAGGCAAAGAACACGTTGCCATTATTATGGGTACCGGGAATATAGGTCGCCTGAAAAGTGAGTTTGTTATAGCCGACCGAAGCCAGCGGTAATACGATCGGAATAGGAATATATTTATAGTCATCGCGCGCGGTGACCGCCGCCGTATACCCTAAACCTAAACGAAAATCTTTATCATTGATTGGCTGCCATATTTTTTCCCAGCCATACCCCCCGATCGGTTGCCACTTATTATGTGAGTCTTTAAACGCCATAAAATAGATGCCGTTCCAGTTTCCCTTCTCATCATATCGGGAAACACCATAACCTCCGCCCCACGGACGCTCGTTATATCTGTCAGTTTTTTCTTTATCATAAGTCAGGCGGTTGTGCCAGGTTATGACCGGCAGATAGATATCCTGCGAATCAGAATCGTTCCAGGTATCGGACACGTTCTCTTTGAAAGAATCCCATATCCCCGGAAAAATGGACTCCGTGCCATCTTTATTGGGGGTGCTCATCGGATCCAGTCCGCTGGTGGTTGCCCAGACAGGCGAACTCAAACATAACGTTAATACCACTACCCAACAACCTAATACTTTATTGATTAGCATTTTCACAATAACTCCCTGCATTGAGGTAGTATCATAAACAAAGCTTGGCTCAATAAAGTAAACGTAGGTATAACGAAAAAACCTCGCCACAGTTAATTTAATGAATTTACAGCATTTAAATTCTGTATTATCAGAATTATCCTTAAATGATTTAGTTTTTGTTTATACAACTCCCACCCGAACCTTCCATAACACTCAGAACATTCGCAAAGATGCTGCGGGAATTATCTTATTATTTAACTAAAGTAATTAAATTAATTATCAAAACTGAAAACGGAACCAACCAAAGAGAACGTTACCTTTGCTGTTGGTGCCTGGAACGTAGGTTGCCTGGAACGTCAACCGGGAATAGCCTGCTGAAACCAGAGGCAAGACCATCGGGAAAGGAACGTAATCATAATTATCACGCGCCGATACGGCAGTAATATACCCTGCACCTAATCGGAATTCTTTATCATTCAGCGGTTGCCATATTTTTTCATAACCATAACCGGCAACAGGTTCCCATTTATTAAAGGAGTCTTTAAATGCCATAGCATAAAGCGCATGCCAGTTTCCTTTTTCGTCATAGCGAGAAACGCCGTAACCACCACCCCAGGGATGTTCATTATATCCATCGATTTGTTTTTTACTGTGGGTATGGCGATTGTGGCGTGTTAATACGGGCAGAAAGAGATCCTGATGCTGTGGCGCATTCCAGGTTTCCGCAATATTATGTTTATATGCAGGCCATAAACTTTCGTTATTCCCTTGTTCTGAAACTGTTTTAGCTTGAGGAACAATAACACTATCTTCAGCTTGCGCTGTGTTAGCACCAATTAGGGAAAGAGCAAAAACAGAAAATGAGAGTACCGCGTGAATATGCACGAAATTTATATTTTTCATTGGCATGAGCGCCCTGTTGAATTGACCGGGGCATCATATAACGTAAAAAAATCCGCAGGCTTTCGCGCTGCGGATTTTTATTACTGTCGCTATTTTATAACTCAGCCCAGCTGTTTACGCGCATTACGGAACATGCGCATCCACGGGCTGTCTTCGCCCCACTCTTCCGGGTGCCACGAGTTGCTGACGGTGCGGAAGACACGCTCAGGGTGCGGCATCATTACGGTGACCCGACCTGAAAGGTTAGTGACCGCAGTAATGCCGTTCGGTGAACCGTTCGGGTTCGCCGGATAGTTTTCCGTTACCTGACCGTGGTTATCCACAAAGCGTAGCGCCACCAGATTGCTGTGCTCGATCTGTGCCAGATGCGCAGCGTCCCGCACTTCCACATGGCCTTCACCGTGTGAAACCGCAATTGGCATACGTGAACCTGCCATACCCTGCATGAACATCGACGGGCTGGCGGTCACTTCGACCAGACTGAAGCGCGCTTCAAAGCGGTCAGACAGGTTGCGCACGAAGCGCGGCCAGTGTTCTGCGCCCGGAATCAGCTCTTTCAGGTTAGACATCATCTGACAGCCGTTACACACACCCAGCGCCAGCGTTTGCGGGCGATGGAAGAACTCCGCGAACTCTTCACGCACGCGCTCATTGAACAGGACAGACTTCGCCCAGCCTTCTCCTGCGCCCAGCACGTCACCGTAAGAGAACCCGCCGCACGCCACCAGCGTGTGGAAATCCTGCAAATCACGGCGACCGGCCAGCAGATCACTCATGTGGACGTCTACCGCGTCGAAACCTACACGGTGGAAGGCGGCTGCCATTTCCACGTGAGAGTTCACGCCCTGCTCACGCAGCACAGCGACTTTTGGCCGTGCACCTTTCGCGATGTAAGGCGCGGCAACGTCTTCATCAGGTGCGAACGTCAGTTTGACGTTCAGACCCGGATCGAGATCATTGGTTTTCGCCTGATGTTCCTGATCGGCACATTCGGGGTTATCACGCAGACGCTGCATCTGCCAGGTGGTTTCCGCCCACCAGGTACGCAAGGTGGTGCGACTTTCGCTGTACACCGGCTTGTCGCCATGAGTGATGATGAAACGGTCGCCGGTTTCCACTGTGCCGAGATAATGTGTGCAATCCGCCAGACCAAACTTCGCCAGCGTCTGCTCAACGGCATCACGGTCCTGTGCGCGAACCTGAATCACCGCACCCAGTTCTTCATTGAACAGTGCAGCCAGAGCGTCATTGCCGAGTGCAGCGATATCAGCCGTCAGGCCGCAATGACCAGCAAAGGCCATTTCTGCCAGCGTGACCAGCAAACCGCCGTCGGAACGGTCATGATAAGCCAGCAGTTTCTGCTCAGCGACCAGCGCCTGCATCGCGTTGAAGAAGCCCCCGAGCTGTTCTGCACTGCGTACGTCAGCAGGAGTGTTACCCAATTGACGATAAACCTGTGCCAGCGCCGTTGCACCCAGGGCATTATGACCGGCCCCCAGATCCACCAGCAGCAGCGCGGTGTCGCCTTTATCGGTGCGCAGTTGTGGTGTCACGGTATGACGCACGTCTTCGACACGGGCAAACGCGGTGATTACCAGAGACAGCGGTGACGTCATCTCGCGTTGTTCGTTGCCTTCCTGCCAGCGGGTTTTCATCGACATAGAGTCTTTGCCCACAGGAATGGTGATACCCAGCGCCGGACAAAGCTCCTCGCCTACGGCTTTCACCGCCGCGTACAGACCGGCATCTTCGCCCGGATGACCGGCCGCTGACATCCAGTTCGCAGAAAGCTTCACGCGCTTGAGGCTGCCGATTTCCACCGCCGCAATGTTGGTCAGCGCTTCGCCGACGGCCATGCGCCCGGAAGCAGCAAAGTCCAGCAGCGCAATCGGGGCACGTTCACCCAGAGACATCGCTTCGCCATAATAGCTGTCGAGGCTGGCGGTGGTGACGGCGCAGTCAGCGACAGGGATCTGCCACGGGCCGACCATCTGATCACGCGCAACCATGCCGGTAACCGTACGGTCGCCGATCGTGATCAGGAAGGTTTTCTCTGCCACCGCAGGCAGATGCATAACGCGGTTTACGGCCTCAGCAATCTGAATATTTTCCGCGTTAAGGTCATCGCCGCTCGCTTTCAGCGTCGTGACGTCACGGGTCATTTTCGGCGTTTTGCCAAGCAGAACGTCCAGCGGCATATCGATCGGCTGGTTGTCGAAATGGCTGTCTTCCAGAGACAAATGCATTTCTTCTGTCGCTTCGCCGATCACGGCGTAAGGCGCGCGCTCGCGTTTACAGATGGCATCGAACTGTTCGAGCTGAGCAGGTGCAACCGCCATCACGTAACGTTCCTGGGATTCGTTACACCAGACTTCCAGCGGGCTCATGCCCGGCTCGTCGTTGAGGATATCGCGCAACTGGAAGCGGCCGCCGCGGTTGCCGTCGCTTACCAGTTCCGGCATGGCATTGGATAAGCCGCCGGCGCCAACGTCATGGATAAACAGAATAGGGTTGGCTTCACCGAGCTGCCAGCAGCGATCGATGACTTCCTGGCAGCGGCGTTCCATTTCCGGGTTATCGCGCTGTACGGAAGCAAAATCCAGATCCGCATCAGACTGGCCAGAGGCCATAGAAGAAGCCGCACCGCCGCCCAGACCGATATTCATCGCCGGACCGCCGAGGACAATCAGCTTCGCGCCAACGGTGATTTCGCCTTTCTGTACGTGATCGGCCCGGATGTTACCGATACCGCCCGCCAGCATGATCGGTTTGTGGTAACCACGCAGCTCAGGACCATTGTGGCTGTTGACGTTTTCTTCGTAAGTGCGGAAGTAGCCTAACAGCGCCGGGCGACCAAATTCGTTGTTGAACGCTGCGCCGCCCAACGGACCGTCGGTCATGATATCGAGCGCGGTAACAATGCGATCCGGCTTGCCGAAATCTTCTTCCCACGGCTGTTCAAAGCCCGGAATACGCAGGTTGGAAACCGAGAAACCGACCAGACCGGCTTTAGGTTTTGCACCGCGACCGGTTGCACCTTCGTCACGGATTTCACCGCCGGAGCCCGTTGCCGCGCCCGGCCACGGAGAAATCGCCGTCGGGTGATTATGGGTTTCGACCTTCATCAGGATATGCGCCTGCTCCTGATGGAAATCGTACAGACCGTCTTTCGCATCGGCGTAAAAACGACCGACCTGCGAACCTTCCATCACGGCAGCGTTATCTTTATACGCAGAAAGCACGTAGTCCGGCGTCTGTTCGAAGGTATTCTTGATCATCTTAAACAGGGATTTCGGCTGCGTTTCACCGTCGATCACCCAGTCTGCGTTGAAGATTTTGTGGCGGCAGTGTTCAGAGTTAGCCTGCGCGAACATATAGAGTTCGATGTCAGTCGGGTTGCGCCCCAACGACGTAAAGGCTTCCATCAGATAGTCAATTTCATCCTGCGCCAGCGCCAGACCCAGTTTGGTGTTGGCGCTTTCCAGCGCGCTGCGGCCTTCGCCAAGAATATCGACATGCTGCACTGGCGCGGGCTGATGCTGCGCGAACAAGGCGCTGGCGTCTTCGAGCTTACCGAAGAGAGTTTCCATCATCCGGTCATGCAGCAATGCGCCCAGATGCGTCCACTGCGCTTCGGTCAGCTGCGGTGCCTGTACGTAAAATGCCAGACCGCGTTCAAGACGCAGCACCTGAGATAAACCGCAGTTGTGCGCGATGTCAGTGGCTTTGGAAGACCACGGAGAAATGGTGCCGGGACGTGGAGTGACCAGCAGTAAGCGGCCAGTTGGAGCGTGTTCAGCGAGAGAAGGACCGTATTTCAGGAGGCGTTGTAACTTGGTTTGTTCGTCCGAACTCAGCGGTGCGCTGACATCGGCAAAGTGTACATATTCGGCGTAGACATCGCTGACCGGAAGGTGGGCATCCTGACAGCGGGACAACAATTTGTTAATGCGAAAAGCCGACAAAGCGGGCGAACCACGCAGTATTTCCATAATCACAGATCTCTCGTCTTCGAAGACACTGACCACAGTGCTTCATTGGGCGCAACAGGGGGAAAACGCGGCCTATTATAAAGAAAGCCATCGCCCGACGAAACCGTTTGCGCAGGGAATATTGATATTCATTTATAGACTTACAATTTGTGCGGATATTATGAATAAAGTTGCAGACTGCCGTTTTGTTGAGCAAAATGCGTCAGCACTGGGGATATAACCATACTAACTGCACAGCATATCGTAAAAAAACAAGAGCGCCGCAGCGAGATAACTATTTGACGCGACTAAAAATTAACTATGTCCTGATGGGGATTGCCGCCCTGTTGCTGGCGCTGGCCTTATGGCCTGCCGTGCCATGGCACAGGGGTGAAGGCGACCAGTTGGATCAAATAAAATCCCGTGGAGAATTGCGCGTCAGCACGCTCAATTCTCCACTGACTTTTATGGACTCCCCGGAAGGTAATCTCGGCTTCGATTACGAGCTGGCGAAACGCTTTGCAGATTATCTGGGCGTGACGCTGGTCGTCTCTCAGCACACTACCGTAGACGCCATGTTCAGTGAACTGGACCACGATAAAGCCGACATGCTGGCTTCGGGTCTGGTGTACAACAATGAACGGCTGAAAAACTACCGGGCCGGGCCTGAATACTATTCCATCTCGCAGCAGCTGGTTTACCGGCAGGGTGCCGCGCGCCCGAAAAGCTTCGCCGACATTAAAGGCACGCTGATGGTTTCCGCCGGCACCGCGCACATCCCGACGCTCGAAGCCGCTGGCAAAAAATTCCCTAACCTGACGTGGAGCACCACCGACAAGATGTCGCCGCGCGACCTGCTGCAACAGGTAGAAAACGGCAAGCTGGATTACACTCTGGGCGATTCCGTGACTATTGCACTGATGCAGCGCGTATATCCGCGTCTGGCCGTTGCTTTCGACGTTACCGAAGATGAACCCGTCACCTGGTATTACCGCAAGCAGCCGGACGATGACAGCCTCTCCGCCGCCATGCTGGATTTTTTTAGCCAGATTGCCGACGACGGTACGCTGGAGAAACTCGAGGAAAAATATCTCGGCCACGTAGGCGACTTCGATTACGTCGATACCCGCACCTTCCTCAATGCCATCGACAAAACGCTGCCGGATCTGCAGCCGCTGTTTGAGAAGTACGCGCAGGACATCGACTGGCGGTTGCTGGCTGCGATTGCTTATCAGGAATCACACTGGGATCCGCAGGCTAAATCACCCACCGGCGTGCGCGGCGTGATGATGCTAACCCGTGCAACAGCTTCAGGGCTGGACGTGGATGACAGGACCGATGCAGAGCAAAGTATTCGCGGCGGTGCGCTCTATCTTTCAAGGCTGATGGAAAAGATGCCGGAAAGCATTCCGCAGGATGAGAAAATCTGGTTTGCCCTTGCCGCCTATAACATGGGTTACGGCCACATGCTGGATGCCCGTAAGCTGACGGCGCAGCAGAAAGCCAATCCCGACAGCTGGGCTGATGTAAAACAGCGGTTGCCGATGCTGAATCAAAAACGCTATATCGGCCGTACTACCTACGGCTATGCGCGCGGAACACAGGCGTATAACTACGTGGAAAACATCCGCCGCTATCAGCTCAGTCTGGTGGGGTATCTGGTGGAAAGAGATAAACAACAGGCACAGCAGGCGGCGTTGCAAGCTCAGTTAGGCCAGGGCTATCCGGTGGTGGATGCGAAGGAAGCGCTGGCGGAGTAAACGTGCAGATTATTCTTCCGGCGATGCGCCACTTTCAGCAACACGCTGCGCCAGCCGCAGCGCTTTTTTCTGACTGCGTCGATAACGGAAGAAAGCGCTCAGCTGTTCCGAACAGGCATCGGCCAGTATGCCGGACGTAATTTCTACCTGATGATTCATGCCCGGATGGCGCAGCACATCGAGCAGGGAACCGGCAGCCCCGGTTTTGGCGTCTGCCGCGCCATACACTACGCGGCGGATCCGGCTATGGATCATCGCGCCCGCGCACATCACACAAGGCTCCAGCGTGACATACAGCGTAGCGTCGATCAGGCGATAGTTTTGCACGACGTTGCCTCCCTGCCGCAGCGCCATAATTTCGGCATGTGCAGTGGGATCATGATGGCCGATGGAACGGTTCCAGCCTTCGCCAATGACCTGATTATCTAAAACCAGCACGGCACCCACAGGCACTTCACCTTCATCCTGTGCTTTAAGGGCCAGATTCATGGCATGGTGCATCCAGAACTCATCATCTTTTACTTCTGCCAACTCAACGTCTGCCACTTCAACCTCAATCATTTTTAACCGGCCGTCATTATACCTTTCTTCCGGATACGCGCCCACGACAGGAGAACGTACTCAAGAAAACTATTCATATTATTAATTGAACAGTTTACCTCATCGGTATTTATCAATGAATTCATCTCCCTTAAATCAAAGCCAATCGCAATAACCTTTCAATTCATAATGGTAATTTATTTATTGTTTTTAAATTCAAAAATTATTGTGGTAGATCAAATGATGTTACCGGTAACAATCATAAGCTTTATTTGTACCTACTAAGAATTAACTATAAGGATATACATTATGACTACCGCAACGTTCTTCATCCCATCTGTCAACGTGATTGGTTCAGGCGCACTCAACGATGCAGCGTCTGCCATCGCGCAGCACGGTTTCCACCACGCCCTGATCGTTACCGATAAAGTGCTGTTCGATATCGGCGTCGTAAAACAGGTTCAGGAATTACTGGCGCAAAGCGATGTGCAAAGCAGCGTCTACCACGGAACACATCCCAACCCGACCACCCGCAATGTGCGTGAAGGTTTGGAAATTCTGCAACGTGATGCCTGTGACTGCGTGATTTCCCTCGGCGGTGGTTCACCGCACGACTGCGCAAAAGGGATAGCATTGCTCGCCACTAACGGTGGCGACATCAAAGATTACGAAGGCGTTGACCGTTCTGCTAAACCACAGTTGCCGCTGATCTCCATTAACACCACCGCCGGTACGGCATCCGAAATGACCCGCTTTTGCATCATCACGGATGAAGCACGCCATATCAAAATGGCCATCGTCGATAAGAATGTGACACCGCTGATGTCCGTCAACGATCCACATCTGATGGCAGGTATGCCAAAAGGGCTGACAGCGGCAACCGGTATGGACGCACTGACGCACGCGATTGAAGCCTATGTTTCCAGCGCCGCGAATCCGATCACCGATGCCTGTGCGCTGAAAGCGGTCACCATGATTGCCGATTCGCTGCGCACCGCCGTCAACGAAGGCGCCAACATGCAGGCGCGCGAAAACATGGCCTACGCGCAGTTCCTGGCGGGGATGGCGTTTAATAACGCCTCCCTCGGGTATGTTCACGCGATGGCGCACCAGCTGGGCGGTTTCTATAATCTGCCGCACGGCGTCTGTAATGCGGTGCTGCTGCCTTTCGTGCAGGAATATAATGCCCGCGTGGCCAGCCCGCGCCTGAAAGACGTCGCTGCCGCGATGCACATTGATGTCGCTGGCATGACGGACGAGCAAGGTGCCAAAGCCTGTATCGATGCGATCCGCCAGCTGGCACGCGACGTCGGCATTCCGGCCGGACTGCGTGATTTGAACGTGAAAGAGGAAGATTTCAGTACGCTGGCGACCAACGCACTTAACGATGCCTGTGCGCTGACTAACCCGATTCAGGGCACACATCAGGACATTGTTGAGATTTTCAAAGCGGCAATGTAACCCCTCTCAGGAAAATTTCTTAACCCTGACGGGGCGTCAGGCAATAGAAAAACAGATAAGGCCGGAAATCCGGCCTTATCTGTTTATGAGGCGCAGAACCGGAAACGTCATTCCAGTTGCTGTAGCTCACCTTGTTTGCTGACGCGAAAACGATGCTCGCAAAAATACAGTAATGGGTTGTCCTGTTTGCTGTCGCTGTAACCGCTGTACAGTTTCAGCGGCGAACCGATGCGGCTTTCCAGTTGCACCACTTTCTCTTCGCCCAGACAACGCAGTGGTAAAACCCAGCCACCTTTAGCCCGTTTAATCCGGCTGCCTACCAGTTTCACCTGCGGTAAAAACAGCGATTCGTGATAGACCTGCTTCACCAGATTTTCCGGCGATCCGGTAATCAGCCAGACTTCGGTATCATCGCTGTCGAGATACTCCCGCAAACGGCGCTGCACCACCGGGAATTCCACCACTTTCTGGCGGAACGCATTCACAAACTGCAACTCCAGCGCCTTGAGTCGCGCCTCGCTGTGCCCGAAGGTGATCGCCCAAAGCAAAAGGCTCATCGGCCAGCGGGTCGCACGCCCCTGAAAGAATAATCCCAGCCCAATCAGTGGCAGCAAAGGCACCACCAGAATCAGATTTTGCGGCATACGCCAAAGCAGGAAGCGTAAGAAGGATCCAAACATGTCCTGCTGATGCAGCGTGCCGTCAAGATCAAAAAATACTACCCGTCGGTCAGGCTTCGTAGTCAATCCGTTACTCCTCGGGATCGTTGAACCCCATCATCCAGGTAAATATAAAACCAGCTAATACCGTAATGACTAAACCTGCCAGATACAACATCACTTTGCCGGAAACAATGGTCAGCGCCAGCGGCAATCCTGAAATACCAAAAGTGATCACCGTCGCGACTTTCCAGTAACAGATTAGCGCACCGCCGACGGCTCCGCCCAGACATGCGCCGATAAAAGGTCGCCCAAGTGGCAATGTCACGCCAAATATCAGCGGCTCACCGATGCCCAAAATGCCGACCGGCAAGGCGCCTTTAATCACTTTTTTCAACCGGGCATTGCGGGTTTTCATATAGACCGCAATCGCCGCGCCCACCTGCCCTACGCCGGCCATCGCCAGGATCGGCAATAATGGATTGGAACCGTGCGCCTGAATCAGCTCGACGTGGATCGGCACCAGCCCCTGATGTAAACCTGAGAGCACCAGCGGCAGAAACGCCCCAGCTAAAATAGCGCCGACCAGCAAACCACCTTTGTCGATGGCGATATTCACGCCGTGCGCGATACCGTCAGATATAATTCCGCCAAGCGGTTGCAGGATAATGATCGCCAGCGTTGCGGTAATCAGCGTGGTGATCAGCGGATTGAGGATAAGCTCAACGGATTCCGGCAACCACTGCCGCAGGCGTTTTTCCAGCCAGCACATCAGCGCAACCACCAGCAACACGGCAATCACGCCGCCACGGCCGGGTTGAAGTGTTTCCCCGAATAAGGTGATTTGCGCCAGCGCCGGGCTCGATAGGATCCCTGCCATCACGCCACCCATCGCCTGAGAACCACCGAAAACCCGCGCAGCATTCACACCGACCAGAATATTCATGATGGCAAACACCGCACCGCCGAATACCGCCAGCAGCCCGAGAATATTCGGATAATCTGTCGCAATCGAACCGGCAATATCAGGCCGTTTAAGCAGATTGATGATGCCCATGATCAGGCCTGAGGCGATAAATGCCGGAATAAGCGGGATAAAGATATCTGCGAGTTTGCGCAGCGCCCCGCTCATTGGGGCGGAATATTTGGCTTTCGCATCGGCTTTGTTGCGTGCGATGTCGCTTTCACCGGAGCCCGTGCGCACCGGGCTGAGCTGTAACCGCATGGCATCCACAACTTTTGCCGCCGCACCCGGACCGACAATAAACTGATGCTGCTCGCCCTGCTTAAGATAGCCCTTGATACCTTCCAGCGTGTTCAGGCTGGCCAGATCCAGAAGCCCATCGTCGTACACTTCCACGCGTACGCGGGTCATGCAGTTTTCCAGCTTACTGATATTTGCTTCACCACCCACACCCTGCAAGATCTTCGAAGCCAGCAGGTGAGTTTTGTTCATCGCCGTCGCCATGCTTATCCCCTTTGCTTTAATACGCCAGAGCTGCGCGCAGGAATCCATTGTGTTTTGTCAGGCGCGCAATGGCCTGCTGCGCATCGATTCCCGCCAGTAACATCAGAATCGCCGGTTTCACTTCGAATTCGGTTTCTGACAAAGCTTGTTCAGCGGCTTCCCGCGCAGCTCCAGTGGCTTCCACTACAATGCGACAGGCGCGATCGACCAGCTTAACGTTGGTCGCTTTCACATCCACCATCAGGTTCTGATAAACCTTGCCGGTTTTGACCATCGCGCCGGTTGAAATCATATTCAGCACCAGCTTCTGCGCCGTGCCGGATTTCAGACGAGTGGAACCGGTCAGCGCTTCCGGACCGACGACCGGTGAAATCGCGACACTGGCTTCACGGGCAATCGGCGAATCCGGGTTACAGGAAATCGCAACGGTGGCACAACCGAGCTGCGTAGCGTAACGCAGCGCACCAATGACATAAGGTGTCCGCCCGCTGGCAGCAAGACCTACTACCGTATCTTTGTCAGTCAGACTGAGATTTTTTAAATCTTCAATGCCCAGCGATTCGTTGTCTTCCGCGCCTTCTACCGCTTTAAGCATCGCACCCGGCCCACCGGCAATCAGGCCGATGACCATAGTGTGTGGGACGCCAAACGTTGGAGGACATTCTGATGCATCCAGCACGCCCAGACGGCCACTGGTTCCTGCGCCGAGATAAATCAGGCGACCTCCGGCTTTAAATGAGGCAGCCGCTTTGTCGACAGCCAGGGCGATTTCCGGCAGCACCTTATTGATAGCCTCCGGCACCTTGCGGTCTTCATGGTTAAAGCAGGTCACCAGATCCAGCGTGGACATTTCATCCAGATTCATCGTATCCGGGTTGCGGCTTTCTGAAACCAGAGCACCTAAGTTCATCGTAAGGTTCATTACACACTCCTGAATTTTTAATTCAAAATAATTGCACAATACTTGAATATTTTATTCATCAATGCGAGGAATATTTGCTACTTTAAAGAACATAATCAGTAAAACGTGATGTCGGTATTTTGAGGAACGGGGAAAACCCAGCATGAGTTGTATGATTCGGATCCGCCAGCTCTACCCAAGGCTGGCACAAAATGACCGCAAGCTGGCCGATTTCTTACTGGATCAGCCGGATAAAGCACGCCATCTTAGCTCGCAAAAACTGGCGGAAATGGCAGGCGTCAGCCAGTCGGGCGTCGTAAAGTTCGCACAGAAATTAGGATATAAAGGTTTTCCTGCACTGAAACTGGCGATGAGCGAATCGCTGGCCTCCCCGAAAAATAATGCGCCTGTGACGGTGCACAATCAGATCCTCAGCACGGACAGTTTGCATGTGGTCGGGGAGAAATTGCTGGCAGAAAAACAGGCGGCATTGCGCGCTACGCTGGATATCAACGGTGAACCCCGGTTAAAAATTGGCTTATCCATGCTGACCGATGCCAGAAAAATTGTGTTGACGGGCATCGGGGCATCCGGTCTGGTGGCGAGGGATCTGGCATATAAGTTGCTAAAAATCGGCGTGACTGCCATCGCCGAATCCGACACTCACGTGCTTATCGCCACCATGCAGGCGCTGTCTAAAAAGGATTTGCTGCTGGCGATTTCATCGAGCGGTGAACGCAGTGAAATCAATCTGGCAGCGCGGGTCGCACGAGAGAGCGGTGCGAAAGTACTGGCGATCACCGGTTTTACACCCAATACGCTGCAACAGCAGGCTGACCACTGTCTCTATACCGTCGCGGAATTACCGGCCACGCGTGGTGCAGCGCTCTCGGCAACCACCGCGCAATATTCACTGACCGATCTCCTGTTTGTTGCACTGGTTCAGCAGGATACAGAACATGCGCCGGAGCGGATCCGCCACAGCGAAGAATTAGTAAAAAAGCTGATTTGATCAGGATCAGTTCAGGCGTGGAAAGGCGCTGGCGCGGAAACTATGCCAGCGCAATTCTGGTATACTGCGCGCCCTGATTATTGAAGATACGAGAGATGTTATGGCCCTGCTGATCACACACAAATGCATTAACTGCGATATGTGCGAACCGGAGTGCCCGAATCAGGCGATCTCGATGGGCAATGAGATTTACGAAATTGACAGCGATCGCTGTACGGAATGTGTCGGCCATTACGACAAGCCGACCTGCCAGAGCGTCTGCCCGATCGACAACACGATCATCATTAATCCGCAACACACCGAATCCAACGAGCAGCTCTGGGACAAATTCGTCGTACTGCATCACACCGTGTAATTCAATTTTCGATAATCACCGTGGCGCACGCGTAACGTCGCTCATCGGCCAGCGTCACATGGACGTGTTTCACGCCCAGCTCCGCCGCCATTTCTGCGGCACGGGCGTGAAATATCAGCCCCGGTTTTCCCAGCACGTCGTTCACCACTTCAAACTGTTCAAACGCCAGCCCGTTGCGGATTCCCGTGCCCAGCGCTTTCGCCGCGGCTTCTTTCACCGCAAAACGCTTTGCCAGAAAGCGAACCGGCTGCTGATGCTGCTGGTAGACAGCCCATTCATTGGCGCACAAGATACGTTTTGCCAGCCGGTCGCCGCTGCGTTCAATCACTGCTTCGATACGGGTTATCTCAACGATATCCGTACCTAAACCTAAAATACTCATTAACGGCGTGCTTCCCGCATCAGGTTTTTCATTTCACGTACGGCACCCGATAAGCCATCGATCACGGCCTGACCAATGATTGCGTGGCCAATGTTTAGCTCGTGCATCTCCGGCATCGCTGCGATCGGCTGTACGTTGTGGTAAGTCAGCCCGTGACCGGCATTCACTTTCAACCCTTTGCCCGCGGCATAAGCGGCACCTTGTTTAATACGCTGAAGCTCGGCCTGGCGCTCAAGGTCAGTTTTCGCTTCGGCATACGCACCGGTATGAATTTCGATATAAGGCGCACCCACGGCAACGGCAGCGTCTATCTGGCGCAGATCTGCATCGATAAACAGGGAAACCAGAATACCCGCTTCACTAAGACGGGAGACGGCAACGGTCATTTTGTCGATCTGCCCGGCAACGTCGAGTCCGCCTTCGGTGGTGACTTCTTCACGCTTTTCCGGCACCAGGCAGCAGAAATGCGGCAGAACTTCACAGGCAATGCCGACCATTTCATCGGTCACCGCCATTTCGAGATTCATGCGGGTCTGGATGGTCTGACGCAGAAGACGGACATCACGATCGGTGATATGGCGACGGTCTTCGCGCAGGTGAACGGTGATCCCGTCAGCTCCCGCCTGTTCAGCGATAAACGCCGCCTGAACAGGATCAGGGTAAGCCGTACCGCGTGCATTACGCAGTGTCGCGACATGATCAATGTTAACGCCTAACAGCAACTCAGCCATAACAGCTCCAGATTTAAGAATGGATTGATTTAAGAGTGGATCAAAAAAGCCAATTTCCGCAGTTTACACCCTAGGGTACGGTGGCGTGTAGTCTGGGGAAAAAATTAGCTGTCAGAATTGTCAGAAGGTGCGACAGGCTTTTTGACCTGAAACTGGCGGAACAGCTCACGGCTTTTCAGCGGTTTACCGCCGAGATAGGGCTTGAGCGCAATACGGGTAAAACGTTTGGCGGCGCGCAGAGTGGCTACGTCGGGGAAATCACGGCTGGCCAACGCTTTCAAATCTTTACCGGTAAAGCTTGAGTTGTCGATCACCAGACTGGCGATAAACCCTTTCTCTTCGCGATAACGATAGGTCATGGTGTCACTGACTTCTTCGCCACTGCCCGCACAATGCAAAAAATCCACGCCGTAGCCCAGATGATGCAGCAGTGCGAGTTCAAACTGACGCAGCGCATATTCCGGAGAGCCGGTCGCCCCCGCGAGGTTTTGCAGACAATTGAGATAATCGAAGAATAACGAGGAGTAGTTGGCTTCCTGTTCAAGCACGCGGGAAACCAGTTCGTTAACGTACAGGCCGCTGTAAAGCATCAAACCGGAGAGAGGAAGAGCCAGAGAAACCGGCTCAGCGTTACGCAGGGTTTTCACTTCTCCCCGCCCGCTCCAGCGAACCAGTAAAGGCGTAAAAGGCTGCAAGCAGCCTTTCAGATTGGACCGGCGGCCACGCGCACCTTTAGCCAGTATGCGCACCCGCCCTTGTCCTTCAGTGAAAAGATCCAGCATGAGACTGGTTTCACTGTAAGGTCGCCCATGCAATACAAATGCGCGTTGCCAGCCTTCCATAGGCGCGGACCTTATAAGTCGTCTGTATAACCCAGACTGCGCAGCGCACGTTCATCGTCTGCCCAACCGGATTTGACCTTAACCCACAATTCAAGATGAACCTTCGCTTCAAACATGTTTTCCATGTCCTGACGAGATTCGATACCGATCGTCTTGATTTTTGAGCCTTTGTTACCGATAACCATTTTCTTCTGGCCTTCACGTTCTACCAGAATCAGGCCATTGATATCGTAACCGCCACGTTCATTACTCACAAATCGCTCGATTTCTACGGTCACGGAGTAAGGCAGTTCTTCGCCCAGGAAACGCATCAGTTTTTCACGGATGATTTCAGAGGCCATAAAACGCTGTGAGCGGTCAGTAATGTAGTCTTCAGGGAAATGATGAATCGCTTCCGGCAGACGCTTACGCACGATGCTGGCGATGGTATCTACGTTAATACGTTTTTCGGCAGACATTGGCACGATATCGATAAAGTTCATCTGTTCGCTGAGGAACTGCAAGTGTGGCAACAACTTCGATTTGTCAGTGACATTATCGATTTTGTTGATAGCCAGCAGAACAGGCGCCTTAATGTCGCGCAATTTATTCACGACCATTTCGTCGTCCGGCGTCCAGTGGGTGCCTTCAACCACGAAAATAACCAGTTCCACATCACCGATCGAACTGCTTGCTGCACGGTTCATCAGGCGGTTGATCGCCCGCTTTTCTTCCATGTGCAGCCCTGGGGTGTCCACGTAAATCGCCTGATAAGGGCCTTCTGTATGGATACCCATAATACGGTGACGTGTTGTTTGCGGTTTACGCGAAGTAATGGAGATCTTCTGCCCCAATAATTCGTTCAGCAAGGTTGATTTACCGACGTTAGGACGGCCAACGATTGCTACAAAACCACAGTAATTCTTTTCTTCGCTCATTCAAGCTCCAGCTGTATCAGCGCTTGTTCCGCTGCCGCCTGCTCGGCTTTTCTGCGGCTTGACCCGGTTCCTACAACCGGCTGATTCAAGCCACTGACCTGGCAGTGGATGGTAAACTCTTGGTCGTGTGCTTCACCGCGAACCTGCACAACCAGATAAGAAGGCAACGGCAGATGACGACCTTGCAAAAACTCCTGTAAACGGGTTTTTGGGTCTTTCTGCTTATCACCGGGACTGATTTCGTCTAAACGACTACGGTACCAATCGAGAATCAGCTTTTCGACGTTCTGGATATCACTGTCCAGGAATACGCCGCCAATGAGTGCCTCCACCGTATCCGCAAGAATTGACTCACGGCGGAAACCACCACTTTTTAATTCGCCCGGCCCTAAACGCAAGCATTCACCAAGATCGAATTCACGTGCCATTTCAGCTAACGTATTTCCGCGCACCAGCGTGGCACGCATGCGACTCATATCGCCCTCGTCTACCCGAGGAAAACGTTGGTACAGTGCGTTAGCAATCACATAACTAAGAATGGAATCACCCAGGAACTCTAAACGCTCATTGTGTTTACTGCTTGCGCTGCGGTGAGTCAGTGCCTGCAATAAAAGCTCCTGCTGTTGAAAAGTGTAGCCCAGCTTCCGCTGAAGCCTGTTTATTACGATGGGATTCATGAGTTACCAATAGATCAAGAATGCGTCAAAAACTTCAGCATACGGAACAGGCCTGCTTCGCCCTAAGCCAATCCAAAGCTGTTTCGTTTGCAGTGGCTCTCTCAGTGCATTTTCAATATGAAATAAAAATCCGAAGAGCCAACTTTTATCGCCCGAAGGGTTATTCTACAACGTGTGGATATTTAATGCTGCGCTAATATGCCCGTCATTATTGAAGTTGCAGGGGCTTTCACCTCCTGCAACTCGAATTATTCCGGGCAGCAATAGCAAGAATTAATGTATTCCACCGATACGGCTTAATCGAACACCGGTAGGCCATTCACCTTCTTGTTTTTTAAAGCTCATCCAGATGGCAGAAGCTTTACCCACTAAGTTCTTTTCTGGCACAAAGCCCCAATAGCGGCTATCTGCACTGTTGTCACGGTTATCGCCCATCATGAAGTAATGGCCGGCCGGAACAACCCAGGTGCCCATCGGCTGGCCCGGTTGCTGATAATAAGCCCCTAGCTGGTCACGCGCGCCGGGCACGGTCAGAATGTGGTGCGTTACATTGCCCAGCGTTTCATTGAACTGAACCAAACGGACGCCATCCTGAGGGACATTCTCCGTTGGCGGGGTTTCAAAAAATCCGCTGCTTGCTTCCCCACCGGAGGCCTGAGCGAAGGTCTGAACGAAATCACTGGCAGCGCCGGCGTCATAAGTCACGGCCAGCGCGGTATTACAATTACTGCCGCTTTTGCAGGCGGGCTGAATGGTGACTCGCTTACTGAAAGGATCGTAAGTCACCCGGTCGCCCGGTAAGCCCACAAGGCGTTTAATATAATCCACTTTTGGATTCAGCGGATATTTGAACACCACGACATCACCGCGTTTCGGCTCGCCCGTTTCGATAAGTTTAGTCTGAGTAATGGGATCTTTCAGACCGTAGGCATATTTTTCTACCACGATGAAATCGCCGATTAACAGCGTTGGCATCATGGAGCCTGACGGGATCTGGAAAGGTTCATAAATGAATGAACGCACCACAAACACGACTAACAAGACCGGGAATACCGAAGCACAGGTTTCTACCCAACCCGGCTGCTTCGCCACTTTGTTCAGCGTGGTATCGTCTACGGCACCACCCGTTTCGGCCTTGATTTTGGCAATTTTAGCCCGGCGAGCGGGTGCAAGCTTGAAACGATCAAGGCACCAGATAATCCCTGAAACCAGCGTTGCAATCGCCAGAACCAGGGCAAACATGTTAGCCATGCATACTCCCTACAACTCAATTAAGGATTTATTTATTGCCGTCTTTACCCACATGGAGAATGGCCAGGAACGCTTCCTGAGGCAACTCAACGTTACCCACTTGCTTCATGCGTTTCTTACCATCTTTCTGCTTCTGCAACAGTTTCTTCTTACGACTGACGTCACCGCCGTAGCACTTAGCTAAAACGTTTTTACGTAACTGTTTCACAGTGGAACGGGCAATGATATGTGCACCAATCGCCGCCTGAATAGCAATGTCGAACTGCTGACGCGGGATCAACTCCTGCATCTTCTCAACCAGTTGACGCCCACGACCTTGCGAGTTGCCACGGTGAGTGATCAGCGCCAGGGCATCCACGCGTTCGCCGTTGATTAGAACATCAACGCGTACCATGTCAGAAGCCTGGAAACGTTTGAAATTGTAATCAAGTGAAGCATAACCACGGGAAGTTGATTTCAGACGGTCAAAGAAATCGAGAACCACTTCTGCCATGGGGATTTCGTAGGTCAGTGCAACCTGGTTACCGTGGTAAACCATATTCGTCTGTACGCCACGTTTCTCAATACAGAGTGTAATAACGCTACCCAGATATTCCTGAGGCATCAGCATATGACACTCAGCGATAGGTTCGCGTAATTCCAGAATATTATTCAGCGCTGGCAGCTTAGACGGGCTATCAACGTAGATGATTTCGTTACCGGTAGTCACCACTTCATAAACAACTGTTGGTGCAGTGGTAATCAGGTCAAGATCGTATTCGCGCTCCAGACGTTCCTGAATGATTTCCATATGCAGCAGGCCGAGGAAGCCAATGCGGAAACCGAAGCCCAGTGCGGTTGAACTTTCTGGTTCGTAGAACAACGACGCATCGTTCAGGCTGAGTTTACCCAGCGCATCGCGGAAGTTTTCGTAATCGTCGGAGCTGACAGGGAACAGACCGGCGTAAACTTGTGGTTTCACTTTCTTGAAACCAGGCAGAACTTTATCCGCAGGATTACGTTGCAGCGTCAGGGTGTCACCCACCGGTGCGCCCAGAATGTCTTTTATCGCACAGACCAGCCAGCCTACTTCACCGCAGTTCAGAATATCTTTATCAACGCGTTTCGGCGTAAAGATACCCAGACGATCGGCGTTATAAACCTGTCCGGTACTCATCACTTTAATCTTGTCGCCCTTCTTCATGGTACCGTTTTTGATACGGACCAGAGACACAACGCCCAGGTAGTTATCGAACCATGAGTCGATGATAAGCGCCTGCAGAGGGGCATCCGGATCGCCTTCGGGTGGCGGAACATCGCGCACCAGACGTTCCAGAACTTCCGGAACACCGACGCCGGTTTTCGCAGAGCAACGCACCGCATCTGTCGCGTCGATACCGACGATGTCTTCGATTTCCTGCGCTGCGCGATCGGGATCAGCGGCGGGTAAGTCGATTTTATTGAGAACCGGTACGACTTCCAGATTCATTTCCATCGCAGTGTAGCAGTTAGCCAGAGTCTGAGCCTCTACGCCCTGCCCCGCATCCACGACCAGCAATGCGCCTTCGCAAGCAGCCAGTGAACGGGAAACTTCATAGGAGAAGTCAACGTGCCCGGGAGTATCGATAAAGTTCAGATGATAAACTTGCCCATCCTTCGCTTTGTAATCGAGAGTTACGCTCTGAGCTTTGATGGTAATGCCGCGTTCGCGCTCAAGATCCATCGAGTCGAGGACCTGTGATTCCATTTCACGGTCGGACAATCCACCGCAAATTTGAATAATACGGTCGGACAGCGTCGACTTACCGTGGTCAATGTGGGCAATAATGGAGAAATTTCGTATATGCTTCATTATAAAAGTTTTTCTGCCTTGGTATTTCTGGATCATTCGCCATGAACATGCAGCGACGGTTTGTAGGTTGGCTGTCTTTCGCCTAAGTGGCAGCATTCTACATGTCAGCACCGTGAAAACCTAGTCTCGACATCCCTTTACTCCACATTATGCGTGCTTTCCTGAAAGCCAGAACGGACATTTACGTCAGTTATCCACGCCACCTTCTGCCAGCAGATACTTTGACATGTTCCGGGCCTAAGATTATCGACATTCATCGGCCTTTACTGCTTTAGGAAAATCCCCATATACAAAAACCACGATCTGTTCTTAATATATTGTTATAAAAAGAAAATCTGATTCCAAAAATAACAATTTCAATCTCCATTCTTCCTTAAGCTTTTTTATATTTTAACTCAATCCGGTCACAAGGTTATCAACATGATCAATGAAGGGCGGCTGCTCAGTCAGCATGGCTTTGCCAAAGCCAACTCGTGGATCACACTGGTCCTGTCAATTCTCTTACTGGTCGCAGGGGCAATACAACTCGCCTTTCTGCTGACCGTTGATCACCCGGCAAACAGCCTCTATAGCGTGTTTTTTACGGCACTCTTGAGCATTGCTTTGGGTGTTGTCCTGATGTTTTTGAGACGCCTGATCCGGCCTCATCAGATCTATCAGTTACATGAAAATGGCATTTTAGTGATAAGCCAGGAAGACAAAAAAAGCAGATTCATTCCGTTTGAAAGGATCATGGATATATATCGTTTCAGGACAGGGAAATATTCACGGCGGATTTTAAATACCATGTTATTTCGTGAAGAGAATAGCCGAACCTGGCACCATATCACGCCAAACATCGCTAACTCTGAACGATTAATTGAGATCATAAAAACTGAGCAACTGATGTTTCGTGGCCCGTGGGCACTCAATACCCTGGCCCAGGGCGGTGACATTCACTTCACCAGCACGACGCATGCTCGCTGTGGCCTGAAACATTTCTTCAATAGTAAGCTCATGATGAATGAGAAAAAGATAAGACTGAGCGCGCTGGCGCTCACGCCCGACCAAGGTAAAATCGTGCCGGTAGAGGATATTCAGTTTATCAGCGGAGGCAGCAACAGCCCGCTGGTCAGATTGCTTGATAAACATGGCAGAATTTTATTCTCCGTTCCGTATACATCGCTTTCCAGCGCCGATCTTTTTATTGCGCTGATTGAGCATATGATTCAGAACCGAATACCGGTCAGACATTAGAATGGGCAGGATGACAAGGACGTAATTAAAAGCCGATATCTCTCAGAGATAGCGGCTTAATATCAGGAAGGAAGGTTCGGTTCTGACTCAACAGAATACCGGAATGCATTTGGTGGTAAGCCCACCTGCAAGACGACAGGCTGATAACCAGACTGACCATCAACTTTCGTCGCCAGCGCTTTGGCGATAAAAAAGCCCAGCCCGCCCCCCAGCACCGCACCGACTACCGCATAAACATCTGCTTTCAACAGCGCCTGTAGCAGACCACCGCCAAGGATCACGCCAAACAGCGGCGTCATATAAACCAAAAATGCCGAACGTAGCAGGCTTCCTTCAGAAATCCCCAATTCGACTTTTTGTCCCGGCTCAAGACGCTCAGAAATGTTTACCTGCAGATTATGCTCGGTTTGCGTCCCCAGTTTATTGAGTACGCGGGCACCACATCCTGAACGTGAATGGCAGCTGCTGCATCCCGCCTGCGTTTCACAACGCAGTGATGCGACACCATCTTGCCACGAGACCACGGTGGCCCATTCCTTCATCATGTGATTGCCCTCAAATTTATTTTGCAGAGAACACGATGCTGTCAGCGATACGCTTGGCCGTGGAAGGCGGCAATTCGCCGACGACAGTAATTTCATTGCCATTACGTATTTCTGTTTGCACCGTTCTGCGCCCCTGCCTGATCAACTGCTCAGATGGGCCGTTAGTTGTTGCAGTGACGTTGACTGAGAAACTGAACAATCCGTCGGTATATAACCGTGATTCTATCGTAACGGGCATATTTGGCAACGTTCTGCGACTGCTGGCCACTTCAGTGATACCTGCCGGAAGCCATTTCACCTGCCAGGTGAACTTCACCTGCTCGGAAGCCGGTAAGGAAAGTACAGGAGGAAGATTGGCCTTTTCGAGGTCGGCCAGTGAGCTGATGACTTCTTTATCAACGTCATTAAAACCAATCACCCGGAATTGCTCCAGCGTCTCACCATCGCGATCCAACAAATCAACGCGCATTGGCAATTTGGTCTCTTCATCCACCCAAATCACATAGCTGAAACGCGTGCCATCGCGTGAAACCACACGAATCACCTGGCTCAAACGGTCAGCTGCACGCGCTCGACCAACGGCAATAAAGTCGTAATACTTTGAGAGCAGGGAGAAATCACTGAAGACAATTGAGGGCAACGAATCAACGATGTGATCGCCATCCAGCGTGAAGGGTTGCAGGCCGGTTTCAAAGTAACTGATGTCTTTTCCACGCTGGACAATTTCACGGCGCGGACCGTCCATCAGAACCAGCTGTGCCAGCGAGGTTCGGTTAGAGATAGCATGACGATAGCGATAGGAATCAATCCCTTGCTTCGTGATGTTGATAAAACCCATTTCATAATTCAGCGACTGACTGGCTTTGCCCATATCCTGTAATAACGCCTCGGTAGATATCTCTGCCGAGGCGATACCTGAATAAAGCAGGTTGCCTGTCGCTAAACAAACGGCAAACCAAATTTGCTTCATTACTGCGTTTGCGTTCCTAAAGACTGAGTACCAGGGACCTGAACAGCGGCTTGTTGTGGCGTAACAGGTTCAAGTTGAAGCTGCTCGGAGTGCAAGCGGCGCTGCAATTCGTAATCCTGCAACATCGCATTGATACGCTTACGTTGTTCCTGCACGTTCTGCTGCCCGTTGGCGGTATTACCCTCGCTCGGTACGCCGAAGCTAACCGGAGAAGCTTTACCCATCATTGGCAGAGTATTGAACGCCGGTGTTTCTGGTGAATCACCAGAGGCATCAGGCTGATTGTAGTGCTGAACACCGACAATCACCGCCAGCGATACACAGGCTGCAACACCGACCTGAGTCAGCTGGCTTGCCCAAGGGCGAACCTTCTGCCAGAACGGCATTTTTTGCCAGGTATGAGGCTGAGGTTGCGATTCGGTAGCAGACCCAGGAACCAGTTTAACCGGCTCGTTTGCCAGCGCAGCGGCCACACGATCTGCGATATCCAGATGCACCACATTCCCAATATCACCACGCAAGGTATCGCGGATCAAATGATAACTCTGCCAGTTTTGCTGAAGCGCAGGATCTGTTGATAAGGAACTTAACAGTTCGTTATCAATGGCTTCACCATCCATCAGAGCGGAAAGCTTTTCTTTCTGCATGCCTAAGTACCCTTCCTGTGTCCGTCATCTCTAACGCTGGATGAGCGGTTGAACTTTATTATCAATTGCTTCCCGGGCACGGAAAATTCGGGATCTCACCGTACCCACCGGACAGTCCATGATGGTCGCTATCTCTTCGTAGCTTAATCCATCCAGCTCCCTCAGAGTGATCGCCATGCGAAGATCTTCCGGGAGTGCTTCAATAGTACGGAAAACTATTTGCCGTAACTCTTCTGACAACATCAAGTTCTCAGGGTTCGATATTTCTTTCAGAGCGCCGCCACTTTCAAAATTCTCGGCTTCGTTTGCATCCACATCAATGGAGGGTGGACGCCTGCCCTGTGCAACTAAATAATTTTTCGCCGTATTGACTGCAATACGATACAACCAGGTATAAAAAGCGCTGTCGCCACGGAATGAATCCAGTGCGCGATAGGCTTTAATGAAAGATTCCTGAACCACATCAGGCACATCGCCCTGTGGCACATAGCGGGATACAAGGCTCGCTACCTTATGCTGGTATCGGATAACCAGTAAATTGAACGATTTTTGATCACCCTTCTGGACCCGCTCAACCAGAACCTGATCGGCTAACTGCTCGCTCATCCGAGGTAAAATCTCCCCAAAACTATCTCCGCGCATAAAGTAGTACTGCCAGCTTTCATCATTATATTCCTGAGCAAGTACAGCTTGGAGTTCACATGGAACATTAAGTTCCACATCGCCATTGTTTTTTCTATTGAAGTCTCATGCCCGTGGCTTTTGCACGGAGGTTTAGGCTAACATGAATTTCCCTCTTCTTCTGCAAACATCATACGTTATGCAACCTTCATCTGAATTTGTCAGTGATGTATTGATTATCGGAAGTGGCGCTGCGGGCCTTTCTCTGGCTTTGCGACTTGCAGACCACTGTCACGTAACTATTCTCAGCAAAGGCCCTCTCAACGAAGGTTCCACGTTCTACGCACAGGGTGGTATCGCCGCCGTTTTCGATGAAGCAGACAGTATTGCCTCACACGTCGAAGACACCTTAATCGCCGGTGCAGGCTTATGCGACAAAGAAGCCGTTGAATTTATCGCCAGCAATGCACGTCATTGCGTCCAGTGGTTAATCGATCAGGGTGTACTGTTTGATACCGAAACCAACGCGAGTTCAGAAGAACGTTATCACCTGACCCGTGAAGGTGGCCACAGCCACCGCAGGATCCTGCATGCTGCTGATGCGACAGGTAAAGAAGTAGAAACTACGCTGGTAGGTAAAGCAAGAGCACATGCCAATATTTGCGTTAAGGAACGCTATAACGCAGTTGATTTAATTACCTCCAGCAAAATCGGTTTACCAGGGACTCAGCGCGTGGTGGGCGCGTATGTCTGGAACCGCGACAAAGAACATGTCGAAACACTGCGAGCCAAAGCCGTTGTGCTGGCGACGGGCGGTGCGGCGAAAGTGTATCAGTACACCACCAACCCGGATATTTCATCAGGCGACGGTGTAGCAATGGCCTGGCGAGCAGGCTGCCGCGTGGCCAATCTCGAATTCAATCAGTTTCACCCGACCTGCCTTTATCACCCGCAGGCACGTAATTTCCTGCTGACGGAAGCCCTGCGCGGCGAAGGCGCCGTACTCAAACGTCCGGACGGTTCGCGCTTTATGCCGGACTTTGATTCGCGTGGCGAACTGGCTCCCCGCGATGTCGTTGCCAGAGCCATTGACCATGAGATGAAGCGTCTCGGCGCGGATTGCATGTATCTTGATATCAGCCACCGCCCGCCGGAATTCATCAAACATCACTTCCCGATGATTGATGAAAAGCTCAGTTCTCTGGGTATTGATCTCACGAAAGAAGCCATTCCGATTGTTCCTGCTGCGCATTATACCTGCGGTGGCGTGATGGTCGATCAGCACGGGCGTACGGATCTCGACGGCTTATATGCTATCGGTGAAGTCAGCTATACCGGACTGCATGGTGCGAACCGGCTGGCATCGAACTCTTTACTTGAATGCGTGGTATATGGCTGGTCAGCGGCGGAAGATATTATTAAGCGACTGCCTCACGTCAAACTGGCGAAACATGTGCCGCAGTGGGACGAAAGCCGGGTGGACAATTCAGATGAGCAAGTAGTTATCCAACATAACTGGCATGAATTGAGGTTGTTCATGTGGGACTACGTCGGGATTGTACGTACGACGAAACGACTGGAGCGCGCGCTGCGTCGTATCATGACACTGCAACAGGAGATTGATGAATACTACGCCAATTTCCGCATTTCCAATAACTTGCTGGAGTTGCGAAATCTGGTGTTAGTCGCAGAGCTGATCGTCCGCAGCGCCATGGAACGCAAAGAAAGTCGCGGACTGCACTACACGCTGGATTACCCTGATTTACAGGAAAATCCGCAGCCCACGATCCTCCAGCCTTAATGGCGTCAAAGTGCGAAGGAACGCACTTTTCAATTTTCGCCCATCTTAATAATTCAGATAAAAATCCGTAATCAATGCGCAAAACGCCTCACTGTAAATCCCTTCGGATTTCCGCAGTGCCAGCTCCTGTTCGACAATCTCTGCCGGTTGTCGGGATAAAGTTAACAGCATACGGTTCAGGGGTTTCCCGGGGCGATCGCGAACCACCATCCGCCAGGCGCTAAACCAGCCTTTCTGACGCGCCATTGCTTCAAACGTCATCCCAATATCATACGGCAGTACTACGCTTAACATTCCCTCAGGCGTGATGAGCTTAGCGGCGCAATCGAGCAACGCGTCGTGGGTCAACGTTTCAGTGTACCGCGCAGCATTACGCGCTTCATCGCGGCAGGCCACTGCAGATTCGAAGTAAGGGGGATTACTGACGATCAGGTCATAGGCTGCCTGATGTTGATCGGCGTAATCATTGATATCCTGCGCATACACGGCCATTCTGTGTGCCCATACGGACTCGGCAAAATTCTCAGCCGCCTGCGATGCCGCGGCAGGCTCAAGTTCTACGGCATCAATCTGCGTCTGAGGACCGCTGCGCTGCGCCAGCATCATAGCGATAAGTCCGCTGCCACAGCCGATATCCAGAACGCGACGGGCATGGCTCACTGATGCCGTTGCGCCAAGCAGAACGCCATCGGTGCCGACTTTCATCGCGCACCGATCGTGCGCCACAAAAAACTGTTTAAAGGTAAATCCATTACGCCGTAAAGGCTGAGAGGAACTGACTTCTTTTGTCACTAATTTCACCGTAATTGCGCCAGCCATCAGGCCTGTGAACGAAAACTGACGTAGCATAGGGCAAAGAGATGCAGAGGAAAAGGTACGCAAACCGCTTAAATAGGTGAAGATCGCGTCTAACACGTCTATAATCGGCGCCCCAAGTAGAGGTAGACCATGACTGTAACGAATTTTTCCGAACTCGAACTCGATGAACGCCTGCTAGACGCCTTAGGCGAAAAAGGCTATACCCGGCCGACTGTCATTCAGGCAGAGGCAATTCCGCCTGCAATGGACGGACGCGATGTGTTGGGTTCGGCTCCTACCGGCACCGGCAAAACAGCGGCATTCCTGTTGCCTGCATTGCAACATTTGCTGGATTTCCCGCGTAAGAAATCTGGTCCGCCACGAATTCTGATCCTCACGCCAACGCGTGAACTGGCTATGCAGGTTGCCGATCAGGCACGCGAACTGGCCAGGCATACCGATCTGGATATCGCGACGATCACCGGCGGTGTGGCGTACATGAACCACGCCGAAGTATTCAGCGAAAACCAGGACATTGTCGTCGCGACGACTGGCCGTTTGCTGCAATACATTAAAGAAGAAAACTTTGATTGCCGCGCCATCGAAACGCTTATCCTCGATGAAGCTGACCGCATGCTGGACATGGGTTTTGCGCAGGATATCGAAACCATTTCTGCCGAAGCACGCTGGCGTAAACAGACGTTGCTGTTCTCCGCAACGCTGGAAGGGGAAGCCATCCGTGAATTCGCTGAACGCATTCTGACTGAACCGGTTGAAATTGAAGCCGATCCGTCACGCCGCGAACGTAAAAAGATCCTGCAGTGGTATTACCGCGTTGATGATGTGCCACACAAAACGCAGATGCTGATCCACCTGCTGAAACAGGAAGATGTCACCAAATCCGTGATCTTCGTGCGCAAGCGTGAGCGTGTGCACGAACTGGTTGCATGGTTGCGCGAAGCGGGAATTAACTCCTGCTATCTCGAAGGCGAAATGGTTCAGGTTAAGCGTACCGAAGCCGTGAAGCGTATGGTCGAAGACCGAGTGAATGTGCTGGTTGCCACCGATATCGCCGCGCGCGGTCTGGATATCAACGACATCAGCCACGTCTTCAACTTTGACCTGCCGCTGACCGCTGATATCTACCTGCACCGTATCGGGCGTACCGGCCGTGCTGGCCGTAAAGGTACGGCGATTTCTTTCGTGGAAGCGCATGACCATCTGCTGCTGGGCAAAATTGGCCGTTATCTGAATGAGCCGCTGAAACCTCGCGTGATCGACGAACTACGTCCGAAAACGAAAGCACCAAGCGAGAAGACCACCGGTAAGCCATCCAAGAAAGTACTGGCGAAGCGTAAAGAGAAGCAGAAAACCGCGCAGGAAAAATCGAAGGTGAAAGTGAAAGTTCGCCATCGCGACAGTAAAAACGTGGGCAAACGCCGCGTAAAACCTGATGCGGCGAAAGACGCGTCAAAATAAGTATCAGTTAATCACCTGATACAAATGAAAAAAAACCGCCTTCTCAGGCGGTTTTTTATTGGCTTCAGTCAGCGAAACAGCGCTGTTATTACAGGCTTTCGGTGAAGGTACGGGTGATCACGTCACGCTGCTGTTCAGCAGTCAGTGAGTTGAAACGTACCGCATAACCAGACACACGAATGGTCAGCTGCGGGTATTTTTCAGGATGCTTAACCGCATCTTCCAGCGTTTCGCGACGCAGTACGTTAACGTTCAGGTGTTGGCCACCCTCTACGCGTACAGTCGGCTGAACTTCCATCGGCACTTCACGGTATTCGAACTGGCCCAGTTCGCTGACAGCAACGATCTGGTCTTCCGCATAACCCGCTTTTGCACACACGCAGCGCGCTTCTGCTTTTTCATCATCCAGCAGCCAGAAAGAATTTTTCAGGGCTTCGTTGTTAGTTTTGGTAATTTGGATCCCGGTGATCATATGTTGCCTCCATAATTGGCTACGATACTGTTAATTGGTTGAGTGTCAGGTTCATACGGCAACCTGTTATTTCTGCTCTCAGATATAACAGCACTACACCCCGCAAACCTTGACTAATATCAATCATTTCAGTGTGGTTATTTTCCACTCCCGGCATATTTATGTTTTATATCAATTTTTCCAACCCCTGCGCTTAAATTATTTTTGTAAATTATCAATAAAAATTGCATGCAGAAACGTTAAGCCCTAGATAAACATCAGCAAAAGGATGTGCGGGTTTCGCTCGAAGGGACGAGCAGGTAAGCTACGCGCAATAAAATTACCTTCAAAAGGAGAGCGTCAATGTCCAAAACTCTCACCTGGCATGACGTGATTGGTCAGGAAAAAGAACAGCCCTACTTCGTTGATACTCTGAAGTTTGTTGCTGCTGAACGTGCTGCTGGAAAAACCATTTATCCGCCACAGCAGGATGTGTTTAACGCTTTTCGCTCGGCAGAGCTGGCGGATGTGAAAGTGGTCATCCTCGGGCAGGATCCTTACCACGGCCCAAATCAGGCTCATGGCTTATCCTTCTCCGTCCGCCCCGGCATTCCTGCGCCCCCGTCGCTGGTGAATATGTATAAAGAGCTGATCACGGATATCCCGGGGTTTGAGCGTCCGAATCACGGCTATCTGCAAAGCTGGGCCGATCAGGGCGTGTTACTGCTTAACACGGTTCTGACCGTTGAAGGTGGACAGGCTCACTCTCACGCCAAGCTGGGCTGGGAAACGTTCACCGACCGGGTGATTGCGGCACTGAATGAAAATCGCGAAGGGATTGTCTTCTTACTGTGGGGTTCGCACGCACAGAAAAAGGGTAACATTATCGATACGCAACGCCATCATGTCCTGAAAGCGCCGCACCCTTCCCCGCTTTCGGCACATCGCGGGTTTCTGGGTTGCAAACATTTCTCTCAGGCGAATACCTTGTTGGAAAAACAGGGTCTGACTCCCATTGATTGGGTGCCGGTATTACCTGCGCAATGACGTAAAAAAAAGAGGCACCAGCAAAGGTGCCTCTTTCATCATCTTACTCTGTTCAAAACAGAATCAGGCTTTCGCTTTAGAAACCGCGACCATCGCCGGACGTAACAGACGACCATTCAGCGTGTAACCCTTCTGCATAACCATAATCACGTGATTAGGCTCCAGCTCTTCGGATTCCATCATGGTCATCGCCTGATGCAGTTCAGGATTAAATGGCACGTGAATATCGCCCACCACTTCCATACCGAACTTGCGAACCGCATCCAGCATGGATTTCAGGGTCAGTTCAACACCTTCAATCAGACCGGTCAGTTCAGGATTGGATTTATCAGCCAAATCGATCGCACGTTCCAGGTTATCAATCACTGGCAGCAACTCGCCGGAGAATTTTTCCAGGGCGAATTTGTGTGCTTTTTCGATGTCCAGTTCAGTACGACGACGGACGTTTTCCACTTCCGCTTTCGCACGCAGCAGGCTGTCACGCTCACGCTGCTGGACTTCTTTCAGCTGTGCTTCTAGTTCAGCAATGCGTTCATCGCGCGGGTCAACGACATCTGCCGCCTGAGTTTCCGCTTCCGCATGCAGCTCTTGTTCCTGATTCAGTTCTTCAGAGACTTGCTCGTCAGGTGTCTTATGTTCTTTACTACTCATGAATATCTCCGCGTTTTAGCATTAATCTTGCTAGTTGGCTTATTATGGGGATCAAAACCGGGGATTCAAGGTTTGGTTTTTAATGAAACCGGTCATAATGCAGGAGTCATCACACCCTGCTGAGGATAACCACAGCGATGAATAAAAAATTTGAGTGCATTGGGATA
The DNA here is from genome assembly GCF_965118895.1 of Rahnella inusitata. Lineage (GTDB taxonomy): Bacteria > Pseudomonadota > Gammaproteobacteria > Enterobacterales > Enterobacteriaceae > Rahnella > Rahnella inusitata_A. The sequence continues at coordinate 58,066 of NZ_CBCPJJ010000002.1, read as the reverse complement.
GTCGGACACCCTCGCCATCCTTCCGCACTTGCCACCCATGAAATGCTTTATTACTGGTTAATCTCAAAGGGTTATCAGGTGATTGTTGAGCGGCAGGTGGCGCAAGATTTAGCCCTGGAAGGCGCGCAAACCGGCAGTCTGGCGGAAATTGGCAAATTGGCAGATTTGGCTGTCGTGGTCGGCGGTGACGGCAATATGCTCGGCGCGGCGCGGGTACTGGCGCGCTATGACATCAAAGTTATCGGCATTAATCGAGGTAATCTGGGCTTTCTGACCGATCTGGATCCGGACAACGCGTTACAGCAGCTGGATGACGTTTTACAAGGCGAATATATCAGCGAGCAACGTTTTCTGCTGGAAGCGATGGTGCGCTGTAAAGATCAGCAATGTCGCGTTAGCACGGCTATCAACGAAGTGGTGCTCCACCCGGGGAAAGTCGCACACATGATTGAATTTGAAGTCTATATCGACGACAAGTTCGCGTTTTCTCAACGCTCCGACGGCCTGATTATATCGACACCTACGGGTTCAACGGCGTATTCACTGTCCGGCGGTGGCCCGATCCTGACGCCGACATTAGAAGCGATTGCGCTGGTGCCGATGTTCCCGCACACGCTCTCGGCACGTCCTCTTGTCATTAACAGTAACAGCACCATTTGCCTGCGATTCTCACATATGAGTACTGATCTAGAAATCAGCTGTGACAGCCAGATTGCGTTACCTATCCAACCCGGCGAAGAGGTCGTGATTCGTCGCAGCGAGTTCCACCTTAATCTGATCCACCCAAAGGATTACAGCTATTTCAATACGTTAAGCACCAAACTCGGATGGTCAAAAAAACTGTTCTGAATTGAAAAAATAATTCGCCAGCCTCTTTACTGTATATAAAACCAGTTTATACTGTATGTAATTACAGGTCTGTTGTTATGTACAGGAAGGTGATCATGCTGGCGCAATTAACTATCAGTAACTTTGCTATTGTCCGTGAGTTAGAAATCGATTTTCATGCAGGGATGACGGCAATCACCGGGGAAACCGGTGCTGGTAAGTCCATTGCTATTGACGCGCTCGGGCTTTGCCTGGGTAACCGCGCCGATGGCAGCATGGTGCGTCTCGGTGCAAGCCGCGCAGATATCTGTGCGCGCTTCACCTTAGCCGATACCCCTTCCGCGAAACTCTGGCTGGCTGAAAATCAACTCGATGAAGGGCATGACTGCCTGCTGCGTCGTACCATCAGCAGTGACGGGCGCTCACGGGGCTTTATCAACGGGACACCGGTGCCATTATCGCAGCTGCGCGAATTGGGCCAGCATCTGATCCAAATCCACGGGCAGCATGCCCACCAGCTTTTACTCAAACCTGAACACCAAAAACATCTGCTTGATGCTTACTCCGATCAGCCCCTCCTGCTGGCTGAAATGCGTAAAGCGTATCAGAACTGGCACCAAAGCTGCCGTCAGCTGGCGCTGTATCAGCAACAGATGAACGAACGTGAATCACGCCGTCAGTTATTGCAATATCAGCTGAAAGAGCTCAATGAGTTCTCTGCGCAGGCCGGCGAATATGAACAAATCGATGAAGAATACAAACGCCTGGCGAACAGCGGACAGCTTCTCTCACTGAGCCAGAGTGCATTGCATCTGCTGGCCGATGGCGAAGAACAAAATATTGTTAGTTTGCTGTACAGTGCGCGCAACCAGCTCACTGAACTGGCTGAGCTCGACAGCAAAATGAATGACCTGATCGTCATGCTGGACGACGCCTCGATTCAAATCATCGAGGCCAGTGATGAACTTCGCCATTACAGTGAACGTCTGGATATGGATCCCAACCGGTTGTTCGAACTGGAGCAGCGTTTATCCCGTCAGATGAATCTGGCACGTAAGCATCATGTGAGACCGGAAGAATTGCCCGAGCATCATCGTCAGTTGCTGGAAGAACAGCAGGCGCTCGATGATCAGGAAACCAATCAGGCCGAACTGAGTGAAGCAGTACAGGCGCATTACCAGCAAGCTGTCGCCATTGCCGCCGAGCTGCACGATAAGCGTCAGTTCTTCGCTGATGAGCTGACACTGCTGATAACTCAAAGCATGCAAGCTCTTTCCATGCCTCACGGTAAGTTCCAAATTCAGGTGCATTTCGAACCGGAACATTTGGGAGCAGAAGGTGCTGACCGCCTGGAGTTCCAGGTCACCACTAACCCGGGACAACCGTTGCAGGCTTTAGCTAAGGTTGCATCAGGAGGCGAGCTTTCCCGTATCGCGCTGGCGATTCAGGTTATTACAGCGCAAAAGATGGAAACACCCGCACTGATCTTCGATGAAGTGGATGTTGGCATCAGCGGCCCGACTGCGGCGATTGTCGGACGTCTGTTGCGTCAGTTGGGTGAATCAACCCAGGTTATGTGCGTCACGCACTTACCGCAGGTTGCAGGTTGCGGCCATCAGCATTATTTTGTTAGCAAAGAAACTGACGGTGAAGTGACAGAAACGCAAATGAATCGCCTCGATAAAAAGGCGCGTTTGCAAGAACTGGCGCGCTTGCTGGGCGGAAGTGAAGTCACCCGAAACACCCTGGCCAATGCAAAAGAGTTGCTCGCCGCGTAAAAAGCTCAACTTTTTTACAGTTCAGCGGTCATACAGGTGCCCCGCAAAGGTTTCAAACTGATGAAAGGTCTATTATCATCGGCATCTTATGCCCTAAAGGAATGTAATGACTATGCGCTGTAAAACGCTAACTGCCGCCGCTGTAGCTCTTGTAATGCTTACTGCGGGCTGTTCCACTCTGGAAAAGGTGGTTTATCGGCCTGACATTAATCAGGGGAACTACTTATCCCCTGCTGACGTACAAAAAATTCATACCGGCATGACTAAGCAACAGGTTGCTTATGTTCTTGGCACGCCGATGCTGCACGATCCATTTGGCAGCGATGTCTGGTATTACGTGTTCCGTCAGGAACCAGGCCATCAGGGCGTCACTCAGCAAACACTGACACTGACCTTCAACGGCTCAGATACGCTGACTAACATTGATAACAAGCCGACGTTGACCGATCAGAAATAAACCGCCCCGGTGTGATGGTCGCTGGTAACAACCCAAAAATCATCTTTCAGGGTAAAAAAATAAGGCGCCTCAGGCGCCTTATTTTTTGGAACGTTCAGCGCGAATGCGCCGTAACTCTTTTGGATCCGCAATCAGCGGACGGTAAATCTCGATCCTGTCACCGTCATTGACGGTATCAGCCAGTTTGACCGGGCGGCTATAAATCCCAAACTTATTCTTTTTCAAATCGATATCTTTACGCAACTCCAATAACCCGGAAGCCAGCAGCGCCTGTTCGACGTTACTTCCCTCCTCCAGCTTAACGGTTCGAAGATACTGACGTTCCGGCAATGCATACACCACTTCAACGCGGATTTCAGACACTGTAGACCTCTTTCGCACGCAGGGTGAACGCCTGAACCATACTGCCCGCGAGCTCTTTAAAGATTTTCCCGAAAGCTAATTCGATCAATTTATTCGTAAATTCAAAATCAAGGCTGAGTTGCACTTTGCAGGCATCTGGACTGAGTTCGATGAAGTCCCAGCCCCCGGTCAGCTTACGAAACGGACCATCAACCAGTTGCATATCAATACGCTTATTACTGATTAATGTGTTCTTCGTGGTAAAGGTTTTGCTGATACCCGCTTTCGAAACATCAACAGCTGCCGTCATTGACGTATCACTGTTATCCAAAATACGGCTGCCGGTACAACCAGGCAGAAACTGCGGGTAAGCATCGACATCATTCACTAAGGTGTACATCTGTTCCACGCTGAAGGGCACCAGCGCAGAACGACTTATCTGTGGCATATCATTTTCCAGGTGTCATAAAACGTACAGATAATACCATTTATCCGCCCGGTAATAAAAACTACGAAGCACAGGGGGCCAAAAAAGGAAAAACAACAGAGTCAGACGCGTGGGGATTTCATTCGGCAACGCTTACAGTATAATAAGTATCACTATGACAAAGAAAAAAGCACATAAACCCGGTTCCGCGACTATCGCGATGAACAAACGCGCTCGCCACGAATATATCATTGAAGATGAATTCGAGGCGGGGCTTGCTTTGCAGGGATGGGAAGTCAAATCGATGCGTGCTGGTAAAGCAAACATCACTGACAGTTACGTCACATTCCGCGACGGTGAAGCCTTTTTGTTTGGCGCAACCATTCAACCTCTCAACATGGCGTCCAGTCATATTGTTTGTGACCCGACCCGTACAAGAAAATTACTGCTGAACAAGCGTGAGTTAGAAACGCTGTTTGGCAAAGTCAGTCGCGATGGTTACACCGTCGTCGCGCTTTCCATGTACTGGAAAAATGCATGGTCAAAAGTGAAGATCGGTCTGGCTAAAGGTAAGAAAGAGCACGACAAGCGCGATGACATTAAAGATCGTGAGTGGAAAGTAGACAAAGCACGTATCATGAAGCACGCAAATCGCTAAGTCTCTGGCTTAGCTTGGTGTTTTGCTGGTATACTGCGAAATAGTACTTGGGGCTGATTCTGGATTCGACAGGATTTGCGAAGCCCAAGGAGCATGCCGAGGGGCGGTTGGCCTCGTAAAAAGCCGCAAAAAAATAGTCGCAAACGACGAAAACTACGCCCTAGCAGCTTAATACCCTGCTTAGAGCCCTCTCTCCCTAGCCTCCGCTCTTAGGACGGGGATCAAGAGAGGTCAAACCCAAAAGAGATCGCGTGGACACCTTGCCTGGGGTGAAAGCGTTAAACCCAATCAGGATAGTTTGTTAGTGGCGTGTCCATCCGCAGCTAACCGGCGAATGTAAAGATTGGACTAAGCATGTAGTGCCGACGGTGTAGTAATTCTGGACGGGGGTTCAAATCCCCCCAGCTCCACCAAATAATGATCCGGTTATTACCAGATAAGTCCGGAGAAGTCCTGAAAGCCCGCATCCCTTCTAGGTTTGCGGGCTTTTTTGTGTCTGTAGAAGTCCGAGAAGATCCGCCTGAAACCGGCGTCTATTAGTATACGAATTGGTATACGCTAAGATATATACCAATAAACGTATACCAATTAGGGAAGATCCTTGCATGGCGCGGACTACACGCCCCCTCACCCACACTGAAGTACAAAAAGCCAAAGCCACAGACAAAGACCTCACATTGCATGATGGTGACGGACTCTTTCTCCTGGTCAAAACCACCGCAAGAAAATTTGGCGCTTTCGCTACCAGGTTCCTAACACATCAAAACGCACCATGATCAGCCTAGGCGTTTATCCTGCACTTTCACTGGCTGATGCCAGAGAAGTGCGCGCTGAGAAGCTGACGATGTTAGTCAAAGGGATCGACCCACAAGCAAGAGCTGGCGAAGAAGCTGAGAAGGTCCAAATCGCTCAGGAAAGCATTTTCGTAAATGTGGCACGTAAATGGTTCGAGTTGAAACAAAGTCACGTTAGCGCTGACCACGCTAAAGATATCTGGCGTTCTATTGAGAAAGACTTCCTGCCCAGTATTGAAAATGTTCCTGTTCAGGAGTTGAAGGCTCGCACCCTGATCCAAGTGTTAGAACCAATCAAAGCGCGGGGAGCATTAGAGACGGTAAGGCGGTTAGTTCAGCGCATCAATGAGATAATGATTTATGCGGTGAATGTTGGACTGATTGAGGCAAACCCAGCTTCAGGTATTGGTAATGCTTTCGAGCGCCCGAAGAAGCAACATATGCCCACAATACGCCCCGAAGAACTGCCTAAACTAATGCGCACGATTTCGATGAGCAATTTATCAATACCAACCCGCTGCCTGCTTGAATGGCAACTACTGACTCTTATACGCCCTGCAGAAGCTTCAGCAACAGCCTGGTCAGAGATCGATATCGAGAATAAGCGGTGGTGTATTCCAGCTGAACGCATGAAGGCAAAGCGAGATCATATTGTTCCGCTGTCAGAGCAAGCATTAGAACTCTTAGAAATCATGCGTCCCATTAGTGGTAATCGTCAGTACGTTTTCCCTAGTCGCAATGACCCTAGAAAGCCGATGAATAGTCAAACAGCAAATGCCGCTTTGAAGCGTATTGGATATGGTGGGAAGCTTGTTGCTCATGGTTTACGTTCTATAGCCAGTACAGCCCTGAATGAAGCGGGTTTTAATGCGGATGCCATAGAGGCTGCACTTGCACATAGCGATAAAAATGAAGTCAGAAAGGCATATAACCGTTCAACCTACATCAAGCAACGCAAAGAACTAATGGAATGGTGGGATACAGAAGTTTATTTTAAGAAATAACCCAGAAAGATAGTAAATATAAAATGATAGGCAATCATAAATGCCTATCATCTGAAAATATCACAGTAATTTAGTTAAGTTGTAATCGTCAAGCCTAGCATTAATTGAATAAGCTATATCTAAGTATGTATTGGGAGAGAGAATAAAATCACACCATTTCACTGAGTGAATATATGATGGAAAACCACTGTAAGGTAGTCCCCCATCAGCATGAGAATCACAATTAACATATGTAGGTGATTTTATATTAAACATATTATTTTTAAGAATATCAAAGAGAATATTGGTTTTAATGATTCTACTATCGCATGAAGCGCAGTTGTGCTCTTCTATGAAATAATCATAGCTACCTTCTATATCAGGTAGCACAACAGCTAAAATAGCATTAGTACTACTTCTCCTTTCTCCTCGTGTTATTTCACGAAGTGAATAAGAGATTTCCCAAGGTATCCACTGGTCAGCCTCGATCTTTGTTATATCTTTCATTCCTTTCGATATCATAACAATTGTTAAAGTACTATCGAAAATTTTACTTTTAAGCCCGTCTTCTATAGTACTATCCTTAAAATGACTCAAATCTTCTCCATCATTCTCACCTTTATTAATGTGGTCATTTTGATCTAATAGATTTTGGAGTTCCGTTACATAATCCCTAGCCCTAGTAACTGGATAGCCAGCAAGTTCCTCGACAAAAATATCAGAATATTTATATGAGACAAAAATTTTTCTACCCATGTTATTTTCCTTGCAATATATCAATTATATTCTAGTGAAAGTTGATCTAGAAAGTTTACAACTGAAGATATTATTTCGTTTGGATTTTTCGTAATCTTCCCCAGATCTTCAAAACACTCTTTGAGTTTACCGCTTGAATCAGGATAAAATGATTCAAAAGAAATTCTTACTTCATTCCAAAGTTCCTTAGCCATAAAACCGCTTGAACCAATTGGAACGAGTGCTATCCCAAGTTCTTTTGCGATTGTGAACTCTTTTCTTACTCCATCAGCTAGGTTTATTTTTTCTCCATCATTAGTATTGCCCAGTATGAATAAGGCAATTCCTGAACGTTTTATCAAATCACGCCTATATAAATCCCAAACCTTTTCTTTCTCGCTTTCTGATTCAACATACTGAGGAAAAGGACGCATCAGTATATGATCTTCAATAGATTTATTTCTCTCTCTGTAAACTTGTGATATTGCACCAGAAATAATCATATTTCCAATGCCTATACCAACCCCAGTAATTATTTTATATCCTTTTTTAATTAGAGTACTACTTAAAATACTCAATGCTAACTCTGTGTCTTTACTATCCCACTCACCAAAACAATCAGCACTTCCAGAGATAAAAACTGCCTTTCTAGCAAGTCTCTTTTCAATTACTGTCAATATTTCCTTGATGTCACTATATTGTTCTACTAACAGCACTTGAATATTAAATCTTTTCAAATCTGTTATAACAAATCCTTGTTTTAGAGATGCTATTTTAAAATCATTATCATTTTCGAATTCTTCACGATGACACTTTTTGAAAATGCAATAATGGCCTCGCTGATCCTTATCGAAAAATATCCTTATTCTTGACAATATTAAGTCTAAATTTGGATCAGTAAAACTAAATCCAAGAAAAAGAAATGTTTTAGATACTAAATCACCAGATAACGCATTAATGAAAGGAGTATAGTTTAAAGCATATCTCTCATAATCATCTTTTATCAAAACTGCTGAATCAGGATTCTCTATGTCTCCATGCATTTTATAGACAACAGCATCTCTTCTTGGCTTAGTAGTTGCTAATTGTTTTACAGTATATTTAACATCCGCTATTTTCCCATTCTCAACTAAAGCCGATTCAATTAATCTATCATAGTTAGTCGTCCAAAATGTATCAATTGGTAATCGTGATAAAATTAAATGACTTTCTGTTGGCTTTTGATCTACTGGAAATGAAGTTATCAATTGTTGATTAATTCGATGCCTACCAAACCCATTAAAATAATACTGAGCCAACGAGACTAGGTCATGCTCCTCATCAACATTAACCCCCAACTCTTGAGCTAGAGGCCTCAATAGCTCCTTCCAATTAACAAACCCTGCTGAGACAGAAAAACCGGCACCTAAGAATACCGCAGCATTTTCTTCTTCAAGTTCTTTAACAAAACGATCTATGAAACTACTAATATCTCTATTTTCCATCATGAAATGTCACCTAAGATAACTATATAAACTTTATTATTTAATTTAGGATGATTTAAGGTTTCGTCATTTTTATTGATTATTGATCAAGAGAATCTATTTTCCTATATCTTTTTACACATTAACCATTAAAAGTGATAGGTATCTATATATTCATATATATCAGATAGTTATAGATATTGTTTTAGTTTATTGCCAAGGATGCATATAGCATTTAGTTATATATGTTTTTTGATGTTGCCTTAAACAACTTAAAACTCGTTCAAAACATCTTTCTATCAGATTTTTGTAGGATGTGATCAGAATGAGACTTAGAGGATGTTTACTAGAGTAATTATAAGCATGCCCTTTTAAACTGCCGCGCGCGCAATTCTCCCCGCCTGCCCGCTGCTGACTTAGCTCACTGGTTTTAATGCATGAAGAAAAGCCGCTGAAAGCCCGTGTAGCAAGGGCTTTGAGCCCTTTTGAGCACGCCGGATTACATGCAAAACCATGCACCCTATGCATGCAGCGCTCGCAAGGGCAGGCTAGCCAGAGAAAAGACTGTCAGGAGGGACGGTTTTGCACCGCGTTAATGAAAAATGCCGCTTTATTCCTAAGCGGCATTTCAAATTATTTTCGAAGCAATTGAAACTAACTTAAATTTATATTTTCCGCTTCGGGTTTTCTCTTTTAACGATTTTACTAATACTTTCATTTTTTTAAATGCGCATGAACATTCCAGCCTGGTGCACTGATAATAAGACTCCTTAGTCTGTTCGGTGATATAACGGCTTGTGCGAATGTGAGAAACCGAGCTGCAAAGCGGGCAGCGCATCATTTGCTGTTACTCCTTGTTTGAATCGATACGCTGGGAGAGTTTTTGAGCCAGTAATTGTCTTTTTATCGGACTTTGCAGCAGCCCCATATCGACACCAGGCAGCGCAGGAGGATGCATCCCGATTTTCTCCAACATAGGTCTGCATCCATGTTGAACTGACCGATGTGAGCCGCACCGACTAACGCGTTGCCAATTTTAGCGCTGATAATTTTGCCGGGCTCTACATAATGACCGGATTGTGTTTCCTGATAACTTACGGTGGATAACGCCAGAAGTTTAAGTTTTACAGCACGCACAAGCGCCGGACTGAGATTGTTGATGGCCATGCGCCACTATGTATCAGCAAAGGCATTCAGTGCGCTGCGGTGGGCGCTAATTAACGCTCCCCCAGCATTAGCACAATGCAACATCGCCGACTGTTTCTCGACATTCAATTCTTCAATCAGGTCATCGAATTCTTTAACTAGTCCTTGCTGAGCCCCTTACCGACCCAATTTTGGTATTCAAGATTTCAATAATTTTATTCTGTCAGTATCACGCCAGGGGCTTTTGTAATGGGTACTAGCAGGAGGGCACTTTTGAAGAATATAAGCTTTTTGATCATCGCTACTTTGGCCGCAACAAATATTTTGCGCAGACCGCATCGAAGTGATGCTCGCGCAAACTGACGCTCTTCTAAAAAAGCTGGAAGGCACAGCGGTTGACCTGCGTACAGACATTCAGTGGTAGCTGACATTAATCAACAATGCACAGGCAGAAATCCATAAAATGGCACCTCTTCAGGGCCACCGGGATCATCCCAAGCGGCCTCTGCTTTGAATTCATCTCCCAAAATACTCTGTCTGCTACTGCAACGCTTTCACATTGTTTTCGTGATGCCACTCACCCCTTCAAACTGCCTGTTTCCCTTATTTTCCTGACAGCTTACAGTCAGCATGCGTTGAAAATACCAGCTTCAATAAGGAGTTACACAAGAATGAGATCGGTCGATGTCTGTTTTAGTGCCTGCTGTGCTTCTTCGCTGATGTCCGTATCGGTGATGATGGCGTCGATTTTTTCCATCGGCAGCACCAGGTTATATCCGCGACGACCAAACTTAGTGGAGTCAGTGACGACTACAACCCGCTGAGCGGCATCGGCCATAATACCGCTGATGCTGTAACCCTCGTTAAAGGTCGTGATCCCGTTGGCAGCATCAAGACCGTCGGCGCCGACAAACATCAGATTGGCGACGATGCCCTGCAATGCGTATTCCGTAATGTTGCCATGCAACGATCGCGTTTTATGTCTTACCGTTCCACCGCAAACCACCAGTGTGATATCGGGATTTTCAGACAACACAAAAGCAGCGGGCAAATTATTCGTAATTACCGTGATACCGCCCGATTTCACCAGCTCTTCAGCCAGCAGCATCGTCGTACTCCCGCTGTCAAGAATGACTGTATCGCCAGGCTTGACCATCTCTGCCGCAGCGAGAGCGATACGTTTTTTGGGGTCGGTTGCCTGCAGATAACGTTCTTCCAGCACCATTTCGTCCTGCTGCTTGTTAAGCCCGTCATTGCGTATTTCTTTTCGTTTCGCAGCTCCGCCATGAAAACGTTCCAGTTCACCTTTTTGCTCTAAAAAACTCAGATCGGAACGAATGGTCACTTCGGAAACACCGAAACGATTCGAAAGATAAGTGACCTCAACACTGTCTTGTTCATTGACTAACTCGGTAATTTTATTGCGACGATCGTAAGTATTCATTCTGTTTAGTCCAAAACGTCATATTCCCCCTAGTGTAAACAAAAGAATTCGCAATGAGGAGCAGCAATTAATCTGAATGTGAGACAACGCACTCTCGATTCAAGACATTATCCATTTGCTCGTTGATTGAAATCGCTCGACACCCGTCAGAAATGAAAGAAAACGAATGAAATAACTTACGAAATATTACGATCATCATCACGAAACGCAAAAAACGCTATTGTATGATTTTCGGAAAGATACGAATCTCTTCGAAAACAAACGGAGGATAAATGAAAACAATAATTGCACAACATAAGAAAGGCGAAAGCATCGGTATTTGCTCAGTCTGTTCAGCTCACCCTTTAGTGATCGAGGCAGCACTTCGGGAAGATCTGCACACCTGTCGTAAAGTGCTGATCGAAGCCACATCGAATCAGGTTAACCAGTTCGGGGGTTACACCGGCATGCTGCCGATTGATTTCCGCGACTTCGTCCTTGCGATAGCGGAGAAAATAGGATTTCCAGTTAATCGTCTGATTTTAGGGGGAGATCATCTGGGGCCAAATTGCTGGCAGAGCGAAAATGCTGCCAGCGCGATGAGCAAAGCCGAAGTCTTGATTGCGCGCTACGTTGAAGCCGGGTTCAGCAAAATTCATCTGGATGCCTCGATGTCCTGCGCAGACGATCCTGTTCCATTAGATCCTTACGTCGTGGCTCAGCGTGCTGCCCGCTTGTGTCAGGTCGCGGAAAAGATCGCAACGCCAGAGCAAAAGCTGTCCCTGACTTATGTCATTGGGACGGAAGTTCCGGTGCCCGGCGGCGAAGCATGCGCTATCGAGCATGTGCATGTCACCCACGCGAAAGATGCCAAGGCAACGCTGGATATGCACCATAAGGCATTTCTGGCGACCGGACTTGAGGCTGCCATCGATAGGATTATTGCTGTCGTCGTTCAGCCAGGCGTAGAGTTCGATCACAGTCGGGTGATCCACTATCAGCCCGATCTCGCGAGGGATTTATCAGCCTATATAAATACCACTCCGCTGGTGTATGAGGCGCATTCCACCGATTATCAAACCCGCGATGCCTACCGCAATCTGGTAAAAGATCATTACGCGATCCTCAAAGTCGGCCCGGCGCTGACCTTTGCGCTGCGCGAAGCCGTTTTCGCACTGGCAAATATCGAACAAGTGCTCATTGCGCCAGAATCCCGCAGCCAGCTTCTGATGGTAATCGACGGCGTCATGCTTGATGAACCGGGTTACTGGAAAAAATATTACAACCCGACCTTCAGCCAGTCCCTGATTGACCTCCACTTCAGTCTTTCTGATCGCATTCGCTACTACTGGCCTCATGCCCGCATCAATAAAGCGATGGATGTGCTGATCGCCAATTTGCAGTCGATTGATATTCCGCTTGGCTTGCTCAGCCAGTATCTGCCAGCACAGTTCGAGCGTGTGATGGCGGGTGAACTTGCCAGCGATCCTCATGAATTGATCATCGACAAAATTCAGGACGTATTACGCGCCTATCACTTCGGCTGTACTGCACAACCCGCAACTTGCGGAGAGTGCAGCCATGCATAACTGCGAAGTGTTCGTTAAAACCGGCATCGCCTTTGAGGACTACCACGAGGCGCTGGTGCATATCGGTGAATCTATGGTGCAGGCAGGCATAGTTGAAACTACTTATCCGCAGGCGTTATTGAGCCGGGAGGCTGAATTCCCCACCGGCATTCAGCTTGAACAACATGCGGTTGCCATACCGCATTGTGACGCAACACATGCCCGCACTCCGGCCATTTATCTGATACGACCTGATGCGCCTGTCGAATTTTTTCAGGCCGACGATGAGGGTACCGTTGCCGTTTCACTGATTGTTGCGCTCATCGTCACCCATCCGTCTGAGCAGCTGATGTTATTGCGCAAATTATTCAGCCAGTTACAGGAGCCAGCGTTTTTCGAAAGTCTGCTTAGGGTGCCCGAAGATCAGCTGGCAGCCCTGTTTAAACAACACGTTTTTGTCTCTTCCCCCGAGAACGCGGTCACTGCAATTACCTGAAATTGCCATGACCAATTTGTACCCAAAGTCCTACAAAAAATAACACCAAAAACAGATCATCAAGGAGTCTTACCGTGAAACGAAAAATCATTGTCGCCTGTGGCGGAGCCGTTGCCACATCAACGCTGGCAGCAGAAGAAATCAAGGAGTTGTGTGAAGCACACGGCATAGAAATGGAGCTTGTTCAGTGCCGTATCAATGAAATCGAAACCTTCATGAGCGGTGCGCACTTGATCTGCACCACCTGTAAAGTCGACCGCACGTTCGACAGCATTCCCGTCGTACACGGGATGCCATTTATCTCCGGCGTCGGCATGGATATTTTGCGCCAACAAATACTGACCCTGTTACAGGAGTAAGCCATGTTTACCGAAATTATGCGCTACATCCTCGATCTCGGGCCAACAGTCATGCTGCCCGGAGTGATCATCATTTTCTCCCTGATATTAGGGATGAAACTGGGTGATTCTTTTAAATCTGCGATTCACATTGGGATTGGTTTTGTAGGTATCGGGCTGGTCATTGGTCTGATGCTGGATTCCATCGGACCCGCCGCGAAAGCGATGGCTGAACATTTTGAAATCAATCTGCAGGTTGTCGATATCGGCTGGCCGGGTTCATCGCCGATGACCTGGGCATCGCAAATTGCACTGGTGGCTATTCCCATTGCTATCGGTGTGAACATCATCATGTTACTGACCCGCATGACGCGCGTCGTTAATGTGGATATCTGGAACATCTGGCACATGACATTTACCGGCGCCATGTTGCATCTTGCGACAGGTTCCTACTGGCTGGGAATCATGGGCGTGGTGGTGCATGCGGCGTTTATTTACAAGCTGGGTGACTGGTTTGCCAAAGACACGCGGGACTTCTTCAATCTCGAAGGTATTGCTATTCCTCACGGTTCATCGGCTTACCTCGGGCCTATTGCCGTGCTGGTCGATACCATTATTGAAAGAATCCCCGGCCTGAACAAAATTCACTTCAGTGCTGATGACGTACAAAAACGTTTCGGCCCGTTTGGTGAACCGGTCACCGTCGGCTTTGTGATGGGGCTGATCATCGGCTATCTCGCGGGTTATGACATCAAAGGCGTATTGCAACTGGCGGTCAAAACCGCTGCGGTAATGCTGCTGATGCCGCGAGTGATCAAACCAATTATGGATGGCTTAACGCCAATTGCACGCCATGCCCGCACCCGTTTGCAAGCCCGCTTCGGAGGGCAGGAATTCCTGATTGGCCTGGATCCGGCGCTGTTACTCGGTCATACCGCCGTTGTCTCCGCCAGCCTGATTTTTATTCCGCTGACGATTCTGATAGCGGTGCTGGTTCCGGGAAATCAGGTATTGCCGTTCGGCGATCTCGCCACCATCGGTTTCTTTGTTGCCATCGCGGTTGCAGTGCATCAGGGCAACCTGTTCCGCACGTTAATCTCCGGATGCATCATCATGGGTATCACCCTGTGGATTGCCACGCAAACCATCGATTTGCATACCCAGCTGGCAGCAAATGCCGGTGCTTTGAGCGCAGGTGGCAGGGTTGCCTCAATGGATCAGGGAGGTTCACCGATCACTTATCTGTTGATTCAACTTTGTACGCTTAAAAATATCGCGGGGTTAAGCATCATTGGCGTGATTTACGCCATCGGTGTCTTCCTCACATGGCGTCGCGCCCGCAACTTCATCAAAACCGAAAAGCTGGCCGCTGAACTGGCCAACGCTTAAATCTTCATTCCGGCGGGGGAATACCCCCGCTAAAAGGAAACTGACTATGAAATCTGTCGTTGTACATACCGGCGGGGAGATGACCGTTGTAGAAAGCCCGATGCCTGAACTTAACGCTCCTGATGACGTATTGGTGCGTGTTGCGTATTCCGGCCTGTGCGGCTCTGACATTCCGCGTATTTTTTCCAAAGGTGCACATTTTTATCCGATCACGCTCGGCCACGAATTCAGCGGCCACGTGGTCAGCACTGGCAAAGATTGCGGTGATTTTAAGGAAGGTGATGCCGTGGTTTGCGTACCGTTATTACCTTGTTTTCAATGCGAAGAATGCTCAAAAGCAGCGTACTCACAGTGTAAACACTATCAGTTTATTGGCTCCCGCTGCGATGGCGGGCACGCCGAGTTTGTCGTGGTTTCACGTAAAAACCTGTTCAGGCTGCCGGAAGGCTCTTCGCTGATGCAGGGGGCGTTTTTTGAACCCATAACTGTTGGCTTACATGCCTTGAAACTGGCGGGGGGATGCAAGGGCAAAGAAGTGATCGTGATTGGCGCAGGCACTATCGGCCAGCTCATCATTCAGGCCGCTGGCGCATTGGGTGCAAAATCCGTCACCGCCATCGATCTCAACCCCCAGCGACTGGATCTGGCGTTAAGCACCGGCGCCACCCATGCCTGTGACAGTGCAATCATGAGTACGGAGGAAATCCGTCAGCACACTCATGAACGCCGCTTTAATCAGTTAATCCTCGAAACTGCGGGCACGCCGCAAACCGTGGCGCTGGCTCTGGATATCGCAGGTCCGAAAGCGCAGGTGGCACTGGTCGGAACCTTACACAAAGATCTGACGCTAAACGTGGCCACCTTCAGCCAAATCCTGCGCAAAGAACTGACGATATTAGGCAGTTGGATGAATTACTCCGCGCCGTGGCCGGGCAGCGAGTGGCAGCTGGCGACGCAACTATTTGCCGAAAATAAGATGAACCTGGAGCCGCTTATTGCAAGCCTCAGCACGCCGGAGGAGTTCGTCACAGATGTGATTTCGCTTGGGGGTAAGCCAATGACCGGCAAAATTTTGCTGGATATGACAGGGAGCTGAAAAATGTATCTGATTTCAAACAGGGAAATGCTGTTGGCGGCGCAGCGCGAAGGATATGCCGTGCCGGCATTTAATGTCCACAATCTGGAAACCGTTCAGGTCGTAGCCGAAACGGCAGCCGCCATGAGTTCACCCGTGATTCTGGCCGGTACGCCGGGCACATTTAGCTATGCGGGAACGGATTACCTGATTTCAATCTGTCAGGAAGCGGCACGGAAATACCGCCTTCCGCTGGCGCTGCATCTGGATCATCATGAAGAACAAAGCGATATCGAAACAAAAGTTCGCGCCGGTATTCGTTCAGTAATGATCGACGCCTCGCATTTTCCCCTGCCAAAGAATATCGAAAAAGTCAGGCAAGCAGTACGTTTGTGCCACGCATTCGACGCCAGTGTTGAAGCTGAACTCGGTCGCCTTGGCGGGCAGGAGGACGATCTGGTAGTGGACGAAGGCGACAGCTTCTTTACCGATCCGGTCGTGGCGAGACATTTCGTCGATGCCACCAACATCGACTCACTGGCCGTGGCGATCGGTTCCGCTCATGGCTTGTATCACGGCGAACCTAAACTAGATTTCACCCGACTAGGACAGATCCGACAACTGGTCGATATCCCACTGGTTCTGCATGGCGCATCGGGGATCCCGGAGAAGATGATTCATCAGGCGATCGAATTGGGGATCTGCAAAGTTAACGTTGCTACTGAACTGAAGATCGCCTTTGCGGAGGGTATAAAACAGTATTTCTCCGAACATCCGCAAGCGAACGATCCGCGAAAATACATCGTGCCAGGCAAAATCGCCATGCAAAAGATAGTCGAGGAGAAGATCAGAATTTGTGGCAGCGCCGGGCGGTTATAGCATTTTACTTACTGCTGAATATCAATGAAATCAGGCGGGGATTTTCCCCGCTTAACTGGCTTTTATCGCCGGTCCGGTTGCAGCCATCCAACTGTTCTGATTTTATGGATGCTCTTCGACAGTGAATGGAAACTGCTATGACAACCCTTAACCACTTTGGTCAACCCGTCGGTGATGCCCTGCCCGACTGGCAACCACGCGAACGTCCGACGCACGTTCAGCTGGACGGTATCTGGTGCCGTCTCGAGCCACTAAACCGCAAGCGCCACAGTCAGGATTTATTCAACGCCTGGCACAGTATTGATGACAATCGTGACTGGACGTATCTCTCGGTCGATCGTCCTGCAACGCAGACTGAGTGTGATGCGTTTATCGGTCAGCAGGAAAAAAGTGAAGACCCGGTGTTTTTCGCCGTGGTGGATTTGGCGACCCAGCGAGCCGTGGGTAGTGTGTCTCTGATGCGCATCGATGCAGTCAACGGCGTTGCGGAAATTGGCTGGGTGAACTGGTCGCCGCTGATGAAGCGCACGCGCTTTGGCACTGAAGCCATTTATCTGCTGCAACGCTATCTGTTCGATACCCTGAAATATCGCCGCTGCGAATGGAAATGCCACAGCCTGAACGAACCGTCAAAACTGGCGGCTGAGCGTTTCGGCTTTCAATACGAAGGGACGTTCCGCCAGGCTATTGTTAATAAAGGCCGTAATCGCGATACGCTCTGGTTCTCATTGCTCGATCACGAATGGCCAGCGTCAAAAAGTACCTTCGATCGCTGGTTAAGTCCGGAGAATTTCACGGCTGAAGGTCAACAGAAACAACGGCTGGAAGATCTCAGAAAGAGCTGATAACGAAGGGAAAAGATGAACAGTTCCCGCAATTCATTGGCGCGGGAACTGTAAAAAATGCCACGCTATTACAATGCTGTCAGCAGCGTAATGTCTGGCCAGGCATAAATAATATTACGAGAGCGCCACAGCGGCCCGGCATCGGTATAACGTCCGGCTTCCTTACCGCCCAGCGCGCGATAAAAACGGATGGCCGGTTCGTTGCCTTCAACCACGCCCAGCCCGGCACTGCAATAACCCGCCTCGGCAAGATGTCGTGCAGCCTCGGTGATTAAACGCTTGCCGATCCCCTGACGTTTAAAATCGCCAGACACGTACAGGAATTTGATTTCAGCCATTTCCCCATATTCCGGGTTTGTCGAAGACGATGCCAGAGTGAAACCCGCCAGTTGCCCGTCAACCTCGGCCAGTAAAATGCACTGCCCGGCGGCCGGATTTTCAAATTTTTCCTGCCAGAAGATTTTCCGGCGCGGAACGTCCAGAGCGGAAAAAGCCTCTGCGGGCGCGATATCGCGATAGGTATCTCGCCAGATAGCGACGTGTAAGGCAGCCAGTGCATCAATATCCGCAGGCTTAGCAAAACGCAGTGATAATTTAGGCACAGGATCCCTCGTCAATGTTGATAATTATCGAAATAAAGTCAGTCAGGCCAGTATAATCAGTTTTTTTCTTCACGCGCCAGCAAACTGCGTTTGCGCTCGACGCCCCAGCGGTAGCCGGAAATATTACCGTCGGTTTTTACTACGCGATGACAGGGGATCGCGACCGCCAGCACATTTGCGGCGCAGGCTCCAGCCACCGCGCGAACAGACTTTGGTGAGCCGATTTGACGGGCGATTTCTGCATAACTGGCGGTGGTGCCCACAGGAATAGCGCGCAGCGCCTGCCAGACACGCTGCTGGAAAGCCGTACCGCGAATATCCAGGGGTAAGTCGAGACCCATATTCGGCGCTTCGACGAAGCCGACAATCGACGCAATACGCTGTTCGAAGTCCGGATCGCCCCCGAGCAGCTCAGCCTGCGGGAAACTATTTTGCAACTCGATGATCAGCGCCTGCGGATCATCACCGAGTAATATCGCGCAAATTCCCCGCTGACTTTCAGCAACCAAAATCGCGCCCAGCGCAGAGTCGGCTATTGCAAACCAGACGCGCACATCGCGTCCGCCGGAGCGGAAACCCTGCGGCGTCATACCCAACGTTGCAGCAGAAGTTTCATAAAACCGGCCATCGGAAGGATAGCCCGCGGCGTAGATCGCCTCAGTCACCGTGGTGCTGTCGGCCAATTTTTCGCGAACGCGCCGGGCGCGCTGCGCCTGCTGATAGTCTTTTGGCGTGACACCGGTTTGCGCTTTGAAAAGGCGATGAAAATGATAGGCGCTGATGCCAACCGCCTCCGCCAGTTGGTTCAGCGTCACTACTTCAGCAGACTCTTCCAGCAACCGGCAGGCTTTTTCCACCCGCTGGGCATGAAATTGTGCCAGTGAGATCAGCCCCTGACGGCAACGCTTACACGGCCGGAAACCGGCCTGCTCAGCAGCTTCGGCGCTTTCGAAAAACATAACATTTTCCGGGTTCGGCTGACGCGACGGGCAGGAAGGCGCACAGTAAATACCGGTGGTTTTTACGGCGTAAACAAACCGGCTGTCGGCACTGGCATCGCAGTTAATTAGCGCAAGCCAGCGCGGATCTTGTGCAGTTTTATGTATGTTCATGGTTGCCTGATGAAGAGTTTTCGTTTTGCCTGACATAGTGCGCCTCACGTTTCCCGACTGATTGAATCTCAGCTTAAGCTGCTGGCCTTCGGCGCGCCCTCCGGCTCTTGCTTTCTTATTCAGTCAGCCATTATCAGCCCCCCACCGGCTCAGATGGCGTACTAAGGATCAGCTGATAAAAGGCCAAATCCAGCCAGCGGTCAAATTTATACGCGGCTTGTTTTATCGTACCGGTATGACTAAAGCCGTTTTTCTTATGTAGCGCAATGCTGCCGCCGTTAGTGGCGTCGATGGCACCAATCAGCGTATGCACATCCCGCTCACGGGCGGCATCAATCAATGCCATCAGCAGCACTTTTCCCAGCCCTTTTCCGCGATGGTCTTTATGAATATAAATCGAATGCTCGACTGAGTATTTATACGCTGGCCAGGCGCGAAACGTGCCATAACTCGCGAATCCGAGCAGTACGCCCTGTTCGTCTTCCAGCCCGATCACCGGGAAATTATTGGTCAGTTTAGAGGCAAACCATGAGGTCATAGTGTCGATGTGGCGTGGTTTATAATCATATAACGCGGTGGAGGTGAGGATCGCGTCGTTAAAAATATCCAGAATCGCGACAGCATGCTGGCGCTCAGTGCAGGCAATCAGTTTCATAAGTCGTTCCCCGTTGGCTTCCGTTATGCGCTTAATTCCACTATAGTAGAATTATTTCCACAAAAGTAAACAACGGAACTTACCCTATGTCAATCGACCAGTTGATTGCTACCCGGTTGCAATCATTACGTAAAGCGCAAGGGCTGAGCCTTGAACAGCTCGCCAGCCGTTCGGACGTCAGTAAAGCCATGATTTCGAAAATTGAGCGACAAGACAGCAGCCCAAGTGCCAGCCTCTTGGGACGTCTGGCGGCCAGTCTGGGCGTATCACTGGCGCAGCTACTTGCGGAGGATAATGCCCAGTCTGCGCCGTTACGGCCGCTTGCACAGCAGGAAGTCTGGCAAGATCCGGACATTGGATATTTACGTCGACAGGTGACAGCGCATGAAGAACACGGCGGCCCGGATCTGGTGGAAATCACCCTCCCCGCTGGCGCACGCGTAAGCTATCCCGGCTGGAGCCATCAGGCTTACCGGCAACGTTTATGGATGGTGGAGGGCTCACTGAATATTGATTACGGCGCACAGAACTATGGGTTGTCCGCCGGAGATGCGCTGACGTTTGGCGTCGATCTGCCGATTACGTTCAGCAACCCCGGCGAACACCCTTGCCGCTATTTGCTGGTAATGAGCGACAAATAGCGGCTGAAACCCGATAACCGCTGAGTTTACAGGTCTAACGTGCCGTCGATCAGGGTGCAAGAATCGCCGCCGACCCAGGGTTCACCGTCAATAAACGTCACCGTCACGCGGCCATCGCGCTGGAGTTTGGTGCCCTGACGCACGAGGTATTTTTGGTCGGTATTTTTGCCGTCCGGAAAACCGGCTTCTTTCAGCACCCGCGCCAGACAGGCGTTGGCGCTGCCGGTAACCGGGTCCTCTTTCAGTACGCCGTCTTCATCAATCAACGCCCGCACTTCGTAATTCGCCGGGCCATTTTCATCATGCAAACCATAGACCGCCACGCCGTTGATACCGAGCTGCGTTTGTAGCTGGCTGATGGCTGCCGCATCGGCTTTTATGTTCAGGCAGTCCTGCGCGCTCTCCATCCGCACCACCAGCCAGATAATGCCCATGTCTGCCTGAACTGGCGTGACGTCGGCCTGTATTTTCCCGCCGCGCAACGCGCTGGCCAGCAAATCATGATACTCGACCGCCAGTGGTTTCAGCACCGCAGGAGGCGCGGAAAATGCCTGCCCGCCTTCTGCCAGCTGGTTCACCTGAACCAGCCCAACGCCGCATTCCTGCACCAGATAGCCCGGATTTTTTGGCGTCAGACCGTTTTCTAACAGCGCGTACGCTGTACCCAGCGTCGGATGACCGGCGAAAGGCAGCTCTTTATCGGTGGTGAAAATACGCACGCGGTAATCGGCCTCCGGCGACACCGGTTTAAGTACAAACGCAGTTTCCGCCAGATTAGTCCAGCGCGCCATGGCGTACATTTCGTCATCCGTCAGCCCTTCGGCATCAAGGATCACAGCCAGCGCATTGCCTTTCAGTGGCACAGCAGTAAACACATCAACTTGTTTAAAACGACGCAGGCGGGTCATAGCAAATCCTTTTTAATCAGTGAGAAAGAAAGGGCGAAGTGACTGAGTTTAAGAATAATTCGATAAGTTATCGAGAAAAATGTCAGGCGCCAATGGCTGACCTATGCTTAAGGCACTTTCCATATCATTTCAATGAAAACACAAGGAACAGAAAGATGCCCGCGAAGGATTTGATAGGTATTGGCATAGGCCCCTTCAACTTAAGCCTGGCCGCGATGGCAAAGGATACGGGAAAACTCGACGCCGCCTTTTTCGATGCAAACCCGGAATTCAGCTGGCACCCCGGCATGTTGTTGCCGACCGCCACCATGCAGACTTATGTCCTGCAGGATTTGGTAACGACCGTTGCGCCACGCAGTGAATTCTCCTTCATCAACTATCTGGTTGAACAGAAGAAAATTTACCGCTTTCTGGCCACCGAGCAGTTGATCATCAGCCGTGATGAGTTCTCCGATTATCTGCGCTGGGCCTGCGACCGCATCCCGGATTTACATTTTTCCGCGCCGGTGGAGAGTATTGATTTCGATGATAAGCGTCAGGAATTCGTGGTGCAGAGCGAAAAAGGGGAGCACCGCGCCCGAAATATTTGTCTCGGCACCGGCCACGCACCGTGGATACCGAAACCGGCAAGGGCAGCGCTGGGGGAGAACTGTTTTCATGCCGCCGAAATTGAACTGCGCGAGCCGGATTTCACCGGCAAACGCGTTGCCGTGGTCGGCGGCGGCCAGAGCGGCGCAGACATTATTCTCAATGCGCTAAGCGGCCACTGGGGAGAATTCGCTGAACTGAGCTGGCTCTCACGGCGACCGAACTTCCAGCCGCTGGATGAATCGATTTTCACCAACGAATATTTCACGCCGGAATATGTAAATTACTTCTATACCCTGCCGGAAGACGTGCGTGAGCGGGAGATCGCCACACAAAAATTACCATCTGACGGCATCAGTTATCACACGCTGGAAGATATCTATAAGCAGCTGTATCACCGTTTCGACGTGCTGCATCAGCCGCGCAACGTGCGTTTATTACCGCACCGCGCACTCGATCATATCTCGCGCAACGCCGCCGGAGATTTCAGCCTGCAAGCCCGACACGGGCTTGAGAACTGCGAAGAACATTTCAGCGCCGATATCGTGATTCTGGCGACCGGTTATCGCCCCGGCCTCCCGGAGTATCTCGCGCCCATGCTTGAGCGGATCCCCTATGACCGTGAGCAGCATTTACCGTTGCAGCCGAATTTCAATCTGCGCTGGGATGGCCCTGATCAGAACCGGATTTATGCGGTGAATGCCGGGATCCACAGTCACGGCAGCGCCGAAGGGCAACTGACCCTGACGGCGTGGCGCTCGGCGAAAATCCTCAATCATCTGCTGGGGGAATCGCATTACGATCTGAGCCCGGTACCTTCGCTGGTGCAGTGGTGGGCGGGGAAATAACAGGCACAAAAAAGCGGAGCGCAGGCTCCGCTTTTACATTTCATAAGAAAGGTTAGACGTAGAAATAAATCGCCAGAAAGTGACAGGCGCTGCCACCGAGCACAAATCCGTGCCAGATGGCGTGACCAAAGCGAAAACGCTTCGAGGCGTAGAATATGACCCCGAGCGTGTACACCACACCGCCGATCGCCAGCAGCCATACGCCGCCGGGCAGCAGTTTCATCGCCAGCTGATAAATCACCACCAGTGACAGCCAGCCCATCGTCAGATAAGTGATGAGGGAGAGCACTTCGAAACGGTGCGCAAATGCCAGTTTAAAAATCACACCGAACAGCGCCAGTCCCCAGATCACCGCCATCAGGCCTTTTGCCAACGGGGAATTCAGCCCGACCAGCAGGAACGGCGTGTAAGTGCCCGCGATCAATATGTAAATGGCGCAGTGATCAAGCTTCTTCAACCAGTATTTCGCTTTCTCATGCGGAATGGCGTGATAAAGCGTCGACGCCAGAAACAGCAAAATCATGCTGCCACCGTAAATGCTGTAACTAGTGATGGCCATCACGCTGGCGTTTTCGCCCAACGCCTGAACCAGTAATAACACCAGCCCGACAATCCCAAATACCAGACCAACGCCGTGACTCAGGCTATTGGCAATTTCTTCAGCCCACGGATATCCCTGTGGTGATGGAGACGACTTACCCATACGATGAGGATCCTCAGAACAATAAAATGACAGGTTATAAATTACCCTGATCAGCAGAGTAGCTGAGAACGATTCCAGTGTACACCTGTACGCTTAAATTGAGTATTTCCTCCTGTAACAGTCTCTTAGCCGGATCATCATTTTCTACGCATCAGATTGCAAAGCCGTTCAATTCATTCACTTTGTTTATAATTTATCCATGTGACATTTTTACGACGCGGGGAGTTTCCGCACCCAAAAACATGATTTTTTGTCACCAAGCGATTATCGTATAGCGGAAATCTCTGATAACGCTGTTCATCATGTCGTCAATTTGACTAAGGTTTGATTATGTCAGTAGCAACTCCCCCGCTGAATTTCGGCGCAATGACCGAAGTTTTTCAATTCCTGATGGAAATCGACAAACTGAAAAGCGTGCAACGCCGCACCAAAGTGTTAGGCACCGATCGTCAGGAGAATTCAGCAGAACACAGCTGGCATTTCGCCGTAGCGGCCATGTCTCTGGCCCCTTTCGCGCCAGATGGGGTTGATATCAATAAAGTCATCCGTATGGCGCTGATTCACGATATCGTCGAAATCGATGCCGGTGATGTGCTGGTTTACGATCTGGCTGCCCGCGCGGCGGTACACGATCAGGAAATCATTGCAGCGAATCGCCTGTTCGGCCTTTTGCCCGCGCCGCTCGCCGGCCAGTTCCTCGATTTGTGGAATGAATACGAAACAGGTGAAAGCCCGGAAGCAAAATTCGCGCTGGTG
The DNA here is from genome assembly GCF_965118895.1 of Rahnella inusitata. GTDB lineage: Bacteria > Pseudomonadota > Gammaproteobacteria > Enterobacterales > Enterobacteriaceae > Rahnella > Rahnella inusitata_A. The sequence goes on along the minus strand of NZ_CBCPJJ010000002.1, from coordinate 33,629 downwards.
ATCGACCGCATCATGCCGATGATCATGAACCTGAACAATCAGGGGCAGAGCTGGGTGGAAAACAATATCCGTCTGGAACAGGTTCTGGCGCGCAATGCTTTCATCGCTGATATCCACCCGGAACTGTGGCAGCACCTTCGCGGCCATCTGGATAACGCCCACCAGCAGGGCTGGCTGAAGTAATTTGGATTCACTGTGCGTGAAAAGCCCCTTAGCAATTAGCCAGGGGCTTTTTTGTTTTCTTTAAAAACTTACTACACCATGCTCAGCGCCATAGAATCTACATAAGGCTTCATATTGGTGTCAGCGCTTTCTGTACTTGCGCTACGGCCGCTCCAGACCCCGCTCACTTTCAGGCTGACCCGATACTACAGAAAAGTACTCTAATCACTCCTCAAATCAGTTATGTGGCAGTAATGTTATTTTTTTGGCCTAAATGATGTGAAAAAATATTCTTATACGAAATTAATTGTTTGAGATTGTATTGATATTTAAAATCGCCCTACAGATGACACAACCTAAAACATAGTCAGATTGTATTACCTATATTATTTAAAGACAGGGGTAACTTAACACTTCTATTTTTAATTCATTGCATTAACTCTCTTGAGGTGAGTATGAAAAAATCAAGAAATATACTCCATTTTTGTATTTCGGCTGCACTATCATTATTTATCGTTGACGTTCATTCAGCAGTTACCCTGTGTGCCGGTGAAAAACTACCTGAGATTACTGGTGTCACCTTAACCTGTGCCACAACTCTGGGTATATTTCCCAATACCGGCATAGATCTTTCAGGACAAATTAACGCATCTATGCCATCAAATGGAGGGATTTTCTTCCCTGCAGGCGACTATATAGTCAACCACAATATCATCCTGAGAACCGACAACAGTCTGGTCGGCTCTGAAACTGGAATTACCCTGTTCACCGACACATCTTCAGATAGCTCTGCGGAGATAGGGAATCCTGATTACAGTCCAGTCGTTAAAAACTTAACGATAAAAGGATTGATATTCAACAACCTGATTGTTCATTTCTATGGCAATAAATCAAATATTAATATAATTAACAATGCATTCATCAACACCATCAATAAAGACGTACAACTGAGTGTTTCTCATAATCCCTTTGTTATCCGTGGAAATATATTATTAAGGGATGAAGACCATCCGGGGGTAGGATTAAGCACGTACAGAAACACGAAAACACTGATTGAACATAATATCATCGGTGACATTTCTGATGCCAAACGTATTTCTACGTTAAATTATTATGATACTGACACATTCAATATCGTAAACAAAATAAAACAAGCCGCTACAGCCGGACGATTGGTCTTAAAAGATGATCAGGGCAATTTCCAGTCAGGATGGTACGCAACCGACGGCCTGAATAATTCAACTTTTAACAAAAATGTGATTTCTGGAAACACGAAAAGTTGCCTGAAGATTGACCAGGCGACCGGTGATTGCACCATAGGCAGGGATCATGTTACCTATATTAAACAATATAATAATGTTGATGTGACCAATAATTATTACAATGGATGGCCCACCGATGCATCAGGTTCAGTAAAGTTCAGAAATGCAACAAATCTATATTTTTCAGGTAACTATCTGGACAATGTAGAGTTCGACGCAAGACCATATTCTACATCTGACACGGCGAGCATGGATAATACCTTCATATTTAATAACTTCCTTAAAGAGGCGATGGTAAGCTTCTGGCAGGATACGACTGATACTGACACCGTTTATATTAGTGCCAAAAACTTTGTGGTTTTCGATAACGTATTCAATACACAGGACAAAAAGTTGGTACGAATATCTTCTACCTGGCGAAATACTCATGGGGAGTTTTTAGAATCAAATAATTTATATCCTGATTTCACTTCAGTGCTAACCGCTAACTTCCAACATATTGATATCAATGAAGCTAAAGCACGGTTACCTGAAGAGAAGTCAGCCTTACTTTCGCTAAAACCTATTCCTCTTTGGACAAAAATAGGACAGATTAATGGCCCTGACTTGGCAGAAAACAAGCTGGCCAGGCTTGATATTGATGTCAAAGGTTATAAGAATCAATTCGTCGTTTATGACCCGCAAGATAGTTATTCCTATCCAGCCTATCGGTGGGCACCAGGATTAACCAAAGAGTTCAATGCAAAGATAAAGGGAGCCTGTGCTGGCATACTCACAAATAATGTTGTCACAGATAACACCTGTAAGTTTATGGGGGCTATCGGTTCAAGTTATCTTAATGATATTTATACCACCGAAGGTGAGTCGGCAAACTATACTATCAATATTATTGATAAGTACCGTCAGACTGGCACAATTTCCGGACAGGCATTACAAACCGGACAATCAGTTAAACTATCGGTAACCTTCGAAGATGGTACAAAAAATGAGGTTATTTATACTCCTGCAAGTGATTACTGGATGGCAGCACATCGGTGGACAAAAGCTTTGGCAATAAAAATCAACAGCGATATCCCTGGACTATGTGCCGGTCAATATAACGGAGTGAAAAACAAACCGACAGAAGGAACTAAATGCTCATTTTCTCAGCCAGTTGCCTCTTCTTATTTAAATAATGTTTATACAATTAACGGACAATCAGCAGTAATGACGCTGTCTGTTATTAGTCAATAATAGGCGACCTGAAGCATCTTGAATAAGTCCTGAATTTTATTCAGGACTTATTTTAATTTCAATCTACTCAACATTGATAATGTCGTTTTGTCGTTGCCGCGCCTCCTCAAACGTCGGCATCGACGCCGCCGCACCGGCCCTTTCCACACAAACCGAAGCGTAGGCGGAAGCAAACAAAGCGGCGTCTTGCAGCGTCGCTCCGGCGGCAAGCTGTGCGGCCAGCGCGCCGTTAAAGGCGTCACCCGCGCCGGTGGTATCAACCGGCGTTGCCGGGCACGCGGCGATCAGCTGGATTTCACCATTGACCGACAGCAGCGCGCCCTGTGTACCGAGCGTGATGATCAGCGCCTTTATTCCTTTGGCGTGCAGCGCGAGGGCGGCGCGTTGTGCCGACGGAATATCGCGTACCTCAATGCCGGTCAGCAGCGTACATTCCGTGGCGTTCGGCGTGAGCAGATCCACCTGCGCCAGCAGATGGTCGGAGACCGGCTGGAACGGTGCAGGATTGAGGATAATGTAGGTGCCGTTTTCTCTGGCTATGCCTATCAGCTTTTCGATCGCCGGTAAATTATTTTCCAGCTGCGTCAGGAGGATATCCGCCGCCGCGATAGCAGGACGGCACTGTTCGACCTCTTCGTCGGTGACCGTCAGGTTGGCACCCGGATCGACTGCGATCATATTTTCCGCATCGGCACCGGCAACATAAATCAGCGCGTTGCCGGTCGGGCATTCGCCGGTGGAAAACAGCGTGACGGCGTCGAAACCGGCGCTGTCGAGATGGCGACGGGCGAACATGCCGAAGTCATCGCGCCCCACTTTGCCGATGTAATGCACCCGCGCTCCGGCGCGCAGCGCGGCGACGGCCTGATTTGCGCCTTTACCGCCCGCGCCCATCATACTGTTGCGGGCAATCAGTGATTCCCCCGGTTGCGGAAAGCGCGCCATGCCTGCGACGATGTCGAGGTTGAAAGAACCGAATACGCATACCTTGCCTTTGTTCATGCCTCTCTCCTGAAGGAAAACGGTCGCGCTGCAACGGCAGGCTGCGACTGAAAAACGCGCTGTGCGGCCAGACATGCACCCCGGCAGCCGGTCTCGTCGGTAATCGCGCTAAAGTGAATACTCAGTCCGTTCGCCGGATACGGGCTGCGCAGATGACTGCGTAACTGCTGTTCGAGCAAAGCGAGCGGGAAGTTCTCCATCGCCAGCACGCCGCCGCCCAGCACCAGAAACTCTGGATCCAGAATGTTCATTTCGCTGGCGACGGTACGTGCCAGACGGGCAACAAATTCGATTAAATCGCCATGCCCGGCGTGCCGCGTAAACAGCTCGGCGAAAGGCGTTTGCGGCGCATGTTGTCGCGCCCAGCCGGTCAGCCAGTTGCCGGAAGTCAGGGTCTCGACGCAGCCGGTTTTACCGCACGGACAGAGCAACAGATTGCCTGCCAGTGGGATATGACCAAGCTCACCGGCACCACCGTGCGCGCCGTGATAAAAATCCCCATTGATCCACAAACTGTTGCCAAGGCCGGTGCCGAGATACAGCCCGACCGCAACGTCCGGCAGCGCGCCGTGCTGCTGTAAATCCCACCACATCAGATGGTTAACGTCTTTATCCATTGTTACCGGCAGATGCAGACGCTCCGACAACAGCGCCGCCACTGGCTGGTTATCCAGCGCGGAAATGAACGGCAGCGACAGCACGGTATTGCGGTCGCGGGAGAGAACGCCCGGCAGGCCGAGCATCACCTGTGACACCTGAGAGTGCGGATCCTGCGTAAGCAGATATTCCGCGATCAGTCCTTCCAGACCGCTTAACGGGCAGCTCTGCCCTGCCCAGCTTTGGGTCGGCCATTTGCGGTAGCCGCGAAACTGTTGCTGGCTGTCCATCAGCATTAAACGGGTGTTGGTGCCCCCGACGTCGACTCCGAGAAAGTGCGGCATACGGCTCTCCTGCCCTCAGGCTGCGTGACGCGCCTGACGCATCTGATCGAGCATTTTGTCCCAGGCGATATCCAGATCATCGTCCAGCGTGAACAGGCCGGAGCTGCCAACGATCAGCACTTCCGCACCCGCCGCCAGCAGATCCTGATAGGTGCGCAGGTTGCAGGAACCGTCGATCTCGATCAAATAGCGATAGCCTTTTTGCTGTTTGAGATCGCGCAGCTGGGCTATTTTTCCCAGCATCTCCGGGATAAACGGCTGCCCGGCGTAGCCCGGATCGACGGTCATTACGGTGATTTTATCCACCAGATGAATGTAATGCTGGATGTACTCCACCGGCGTTGCCGGGTTCAGCACCACGCCGACTTTTTTCCCCAGTGAGCGGATCTGGTTAATGATGCGGAACGCGTCGCGGTTGATGGTTTCGGCGTGCGGACAGATAAAATCGGCACCGGCGAGGGCAATCGGCTCGATAAAGTCCGACGGGTTTTCCACCATCATATGCACGTCGAGGATCAGCGGCGTGTGCGGGCGGATCTGCTCGATAAAGAACGGCGACAGGGTGATATTTTTGACGTAATGACCGTCCATGATGTCGATGTGCAGCATATCGGCACGGCGGTTCAGCACGGCCAGCTGCTGTTTGATGTCGATCAGGCTCATGCACATCAGCGACGGAGAAATTTTGTATTCCATGATGTTGTCCTTGGGTCAGAAGCAATAAATTAATGAAAACATTAAGGTTGCGCCGCGCGCGCTTTGGCTGCGCTCATGTGCCCCGCCCGTTTCTGCAAGAAGCGCGCGCGGAAGAATTTCAGCGCCAGTACCACAATCAGCACCGCGCCCCACATCGCCAGGCTGAAATGCGGGCTGACGTTCATCAGATTCAGGCCGGTGGAAATCACCTGCAAAACAATCAGCGAGAGCACCACGCCCGCCACTTTGCCGAATCCGCCGTTGGGGTCGGTGCCGCCGAGAATGATGGCGAGAACCGTCAGCAGCAGGTAAGAATCGCCATAGCCCATGCGCGCCGAATTGAAACGCGCCATCATGATCAGCCCGGCAATCACGCATAACATGCTGGAAATCACGTAGATGGCGATCAGCACGCGGTGGGTGTTCACGCCGCTGAAATGGGTGGCGTTGATGTTGCTGCCGCTCATGTAGATGTATTTTCCAAGGCGTGTGCGCTCTAAGAACACCGCCACCAGTACCGCCGTCAGCAGGAAAATAATCAGCGGCACAGGGATGCCGAGCAGCGTCTCTGCGCCGATGAAGCGCACGATGTCCGGCATGCCGCTGATCGCCGCGCCGCGTGAAAGGTAGATACCGACGCCGTTCACCATCGTCATAGTCGCCAGCGTCACCAGAATCGGATGCGCACCGACGTAAGCCACCAGCGCACCGGTCAGCATGCCAATCACCAGCGCCAGAATCATTGCGCCGACCAGCGCCAGCGTCAGCCACACCGCCTGCATCGCCATGCTGGCATCCGGCGGTAGCCAGGTCAGAAACACCCAGGCCATCAGTAAGCTGGTCAGGTTAGCGGTGGCGATAATGCACAGGTTCAGGCCGCCGCTGAGGATCGGGATAAACATCGCCAGCGTCAGCAAACCGAGCTCCGGCAGCTGGAAGGCGACGCTCATGAAGGTGGCGTCACTGAAGAATCGCCCCGGCATGGCCAGACTGAAGCCGATGATCACCACCAGCAGCAACAGCGATAATCCGAGTGTCGTGCTATCTATTTTCAGGGAAGCGATTTTCAGGCGAGGCCGCGCATCAGGCTTCGCCTTAAGACTCACATTTCTGCTTTTTGCTAACATAGCGATTTTCCTCAGGCGAAGCCGACTTCGGTTTCTTTGCGTTTTTTATAATGAGTGACGGTGATGGCCGCGACGATCACCACACCGATGACGATGTTCATGAAGTAGCTGGAAACACCTATCAGGTTGAGACCGTTCTTCAGCACGCCAATCAGGAACACACCCATCAGTGTGCCGACCACGCTGCCTTTGCCGCCATTGAGGCTGGCGCCGCCGAGTACCGCGGCGGCGAGGACGTCCAGTTCACCACCGACCAGCGCATTCGGCACCACTTCACCGACGCGATACACCTGCACCAGCCCGCCGATAGCCGCCATTGCGCCAAGATATCCGTAAGCGAAAAGATGCAGCAGACCGACGCGGATCCCGATGCGGCGCGCTGATTCCTGATCGCCACCGACCGCAAACAGCTGCCGCCCGAGGTGCGTTTTGTTCAGCAGGATCCAGCTCAGCCCGGCGACGCCCAGCATTACCACCACCGGCAGGCCAATCTGATAATGCTGCTCGCCGACGCTGAACGGCAGTACCCGGATTGGCGTAGTCAGCCAGTCAGGCAGGTCGTACAGGCTGGTGCCGTTGGTCAGCCACATCAGCATCCCGAACAGCAGTGACTGCATACTGATGGTGACGATGATCGACACTATGCGCAGGCAGTAGATCAGAATCGCGTTGATCATCCCAAGCACGGTGCCGATGGCGACAGCCAGTAAAATGCTGCCCGCCGGGCTGCTCAGGCCGAAGTGGATCGCCAGCGTAGCGATGATGTACTGCACCACCGACGCCACCGCTGCAAAGGAAATGTCGATACCGCCGGTGACCAGCACCACAAACAGACCGAGCGCGAAAATGCCGCTGACGGCGTAGCTTTCAGTGAGATCCAGCAGGTTCTGTAAGGTCAGAAACTGGTTGGTGAGCAGGGAAAAAGTGACGATAACCACCAGCAATACCCAGGCCAGATAGCCTTCGTTGCTGGACGGGCGTAACCGGCTGAGCTTAAGCATTGACTGCCTCCGCAAGCTGTTGCTGAGTAATGCCGCGCGGCAGGTATTCACCTACCACCGTCCCTTCGCTGAAATGCAGCACGCGGTCACAGTTGAAATAGACTTCCGGGACTTCGTCGGAAATCAGCAGGATCGAAATCCCCTCTTCCGCCAGCTGGTGGATCAGCTGATAGATGCTGGCTTTGGCACCGACATCCACGCCGACGGTCGGCGAATCGAGGATCAGAATTTTCGGCTGAGTCAGCACCCATTTCGCCAGCACGATTTTTTGCTGATTACCGCCGGACAGCGTAGAGATCGCCTGATCCGGATTGGCGACTTTGACGCCGAGTTTTTCGATCCACTGCTGAATGATCTTGTTTTTGCGGTATTCGTCGATCAGATGAAAACGGCTGCGTAGCTGATCCATGATCGCCAGCACCGTGTTGTCACCGACCGACTGTTGCTGGATCAGGCCGAGCGTCAGCCGGTCTTCCGAGACGTAGCCGATGCCGGATTTAATGGCGTCTTCATGGCCGCGAAAACGTACCGGTTTGCTGTCGAGATACAGTTTGCCGCTGTCCGGTTTGGTCATCCCAAACAGGCTGAGCGCCAGTTCGGTACGCCCGGATCCGAGCAGGCCGCACAGGCCGAGCACTTCACCGGCGTGCAGTTTGAAACTGACATCGTGGTACTGGCCTTCGCGGGTGAGTTTGTCGGCTTCCAGCATGATGCGTTCATCATTCATGTTGGCGGCTTTCAGGCGGTAATCGAGTTTGAGGCCGGTCATCAGCTCGGTCAGACGTTCGCTGCTCACCTCAGAAGCCGGGAAAGTGCCGACTTTTTTGCCGTCGCGGATAACCGTCACGCTGTCGGAAATCTCCAGCACTTCGTCAAGGCGATGGCTGACGAAGACCACGCTGATACCTTTGTTTTTCAGATAATGCACGGTGCGCAGCAGCTGGTTGACTTCGGTTCGGGTCAGCGAGGCGGTGGGTTCATCCATAATAACCAGCCGCGCATCGGCAACCAGCGCGCGGCAAATCGCCACCTGTTGCCGCTGGGCAATCGGCAGCGTCGAGACTTTACTGTCGAGATTTAAGCTGTAATTCAGTTCGGTGAGAATGCGCCGTGCAGTCTCCCGCAAGCGTGACGGGCGATACCACCCCATCAGCCCGTGCAGGTTGTGGTCGAATGCGATGTTTTCGGCGACGCTCAGGTTAGGGAACAACGAAAGATCCTGATAAATCACCTGAACGCCAAACTGCCGCGCCTGATCCGGAGACAGCTTGCTAAAACGCTGGCTGCCCTGCGAAGGCGAACTGAGCGTGATCTGGCAACCGTTATCCGGCTGATAAACCCCCGAGATCACTTTGATCAACGTACTTTTTCCGCAGCCGTTGGTGCCCGCCAGGCAGTGAACTTCGCCCGGCATCAGCCGCAGGGAGATATCGTTGAGCGCACGCTGTCCGCCAAAGGTCACCGACAGATTCTGTACATCAATCAGCGGTTCGTTGTCTGTTTGAATGATCTCGGAGATTGCCATGATTACAGCCCCATTTTGACCAGTTTCGGCAGATTGGCTTTGTCCAGACTTTCGGTTTCGTTACCCAGAATGGTGTGCGTGGCGTCATCTACTTTGACTTTGCCCATGCCTTCAATGGTCATGCCGTCAGTGATTTTTTCGCCTTTTTCCAGCTTTTCGGCGATGCGTACGAAGACTTCACCGGCGACCATCGGATTCCAGATAAAGCCGCCTTTGATGGCACCGGCTTTGACCAGACTGGCGCCCTGTCCCGGACTGAACGGTCCGAATACGCAGATATCGTCCGTTTTGCCGCGGTTAAGCACCGCACGCCCTGCACCGATCGGGCCTTGTGAACCGATCGCCAGAATGCCTTTCAGGTTGGCGTCTTTGGACATCAGATCATTGGTGGTACGGATGCTGTCGTCGAGGGATTCACCGACGCCAAACTTGTCACCGACCAGGTGCATATTCGGGTAGTGCTCTTTCTGATAATTGATGGCGGCATCGGCCCATTTCTGATGCAGCGGCACCGTTAAGCTGCCGACGTACACCGCGTAATCGCCCTTCTCTTTCATGCACTGCGCGAGGGCGACCATGTGCGTAATGCCGTGCTGGGTGGCATCGACCATTTCAAAATCCCAGTCGGCGTATTTCTGATCCGGGGATTCATGGACGATGACTTTGATCCCTGCGTCGTGGGCGCGTTTCAGCACCGGTTCGAGCACGCGGGCATCGTTAGGCACCACGCCAATCACATCCACTTTTTGCGCAATCAGATCTTCAATGGCGCGCACCTGCAATGCCGGATCGGCGCTGGTCGGCCCGACCTGCCAGGCGTCGATCCCGCGTTTGGCCGCTTCACTTTTGATCCCGGCCTCCATCGCGTTGAACCAGGCGTTACCGCCGACTTTCACCACCACGCCCATGCGGATTTTGTCGGCGGCGTGGGCTGACAGGGACAACATGGCTGTGGCAAACAGGCAGGCAAGAACGGATTTCTTGATCATGTTTTCTCTCCAAAGAGGTTCAGTTATTTGCCGCAGCGAGAGGGCCGTTGCGGCTGTTTTTAGTTTTTTTCTGTAGGGGTGAAGGAGAAACCTCAATTACGTTGACGTTGCTCCAGGCCAGTTCCTGTCGGAATTCTTCATCCTCGAGATGGTCTGTTATCAGTGTGTCTATTTCCCGGTAGTGGCAGATCCGCGCAAAAGAGCGCCGGCCGAATTTGCTGGCATCGGCCAGCAAAATTTTGTGCTCGGAGGAAAGCAGCATTTGCTGTTTCAGCCGTGCGTGATGCTCGTTACTTTCACGAATACCGCCTTCGTGGCTGATGCCGTGACAGGAGAAAAACAGTTTGTTGATCACGAACTCTTTCAGCATTTGTTCGGCGAGTACGCCGACAAAATCCTCATACTTCGCCGAATACTCGCCGCCCAGCCCGATAACCCGCACATTGGCTTTCACCGCCAGCGTCTGGATGATGTGCACCGAGTTGGTCAACACCACCAGCTGGATGTCCGGCAACTGCCGGGCCAGAAACCAGCTGCTTGAGCTGCTGTCGAGCAGCAAACAATCGCCGGGATTAATCAGCTGCAACGCGCGCTTGGCGATGCGGGTTTTGCTGTCGGGGGACTGGTTACTGCGATCGCGAAACGATTCTCCCTGCTCAATCTGCGACGGCACCGAGGCTGTCCCGGACGCCGCATGTTGGGCAAATACCGCGCCGCCATGACTGCGTTGCAAAATCCCGCGCCTTTCCAGCAGTGCCAGATCGCGCCGCGCAGTCTCCAGAGAGATGCGGCATAACTGCGCCACTTCCTGTACCAGAATGCGTCCGCGCTGGCTGAGGATTTCAGTGATAAAACGATGGCGTTCTACAGGCAGCATGTGGTGATTCCTCTTTCCCGATGTCAATTAGGATACGCAGCCGGATGCTTACGGAATGCGCAGTGCCTCAAAAGCGACCGCGTGCATTTTTCGCCGCTGTCGTCATGTGATAGTTGTCACGAAAAGATGAGAAGAGATGAAATGTTAAAGTTTGGATCTGTGGCGGGAACGGCATTAAATCGTCATTCAGGCTGCAACAAGACAGCAACAGTTTTGCAAACGGTCACAATTCCTCGTGCGCCCCAGTGACCGCATGTGACCGTTTATGTTGTTTTGACCGTTTGGGAATAAAAAAAGCACCCGCAGGTGCTTTTGACGTTTCTCAGGGGGGATTATTTTCCGCCTGCCAGCTCCAGAAAACTGCCGGTCACGTAGGAGGCTGAATCCGACAACAACCAGCAAATCGCCTGCGCGACTTCTTCCGGCTGACCTCCGCGCTGCATCGGCAAACTGGTTTTCACGCGATCCACCCGCCCCGGCTCACCGCCGCTGGCGTGAATGTCGGTGTAGATCAAACCGGGGCGCACGCAATTAACACGTATACCGCAGGCCGCCACTTCCAGTGCCAGACCGGTGGTCAGGGTATCAACCGCGCCTTTCGATGCCGCGTAATCCACATATTCACCCGGTGCGCCCAGCCGGGAGGCCGCTGAGGAAACATTCACAATCGCCCCGCCCTTTCCACCATGGCGATGCGACATAATTTTCACGGCCTCGCGACAGCACAGGAAATAGCCGGTCACGTTGGTAGACAGCACATGGTTGATCCGCTCAGCGGTGAGATTTTCGATGGTCGATTGCTGGAACAGAATCCCGGCGTTATTGACCAGTGCGGTAACCGGGCCGAGTTCATTGGTTAACCGCTGGAACATGGCCACAACCTGCGTCTCCTCAGCGATATCGGCTTGCAGAGCGATTGCCCTTCCGCCGTTGGCGGTGATCTGGTTGACGACATCCTGCGCGGCAGCTTCATTATTGAGGTAATTGACGCCGACGGCGTAACCTTGTTCGGCGAGTAATATCGCCGTGGCACGGCCGATGCCGCGGCTGGCACCGGTAACTAACGCTACGCTTTTCATGGGCAACTCCATAGGGGAAGGTAAGCAAATCATAGAGGGGATGGTTTCAATGACAACTTTGGCTTTGGCTTTGGCTTTAATTTCAAGGTCAATACCTTGGGCTCGCCGCTCAAACTGGCCTTAAGGGGGGCTTATCACCGCCCCCCCTTAAGAATCCCAGGCTCTTTAAAACATGTGCCATGCAAACCGGCTATGTTTCAGCGGCTTTCGCTATTGCTGCAAAATCCCGCCGCTACGCGGTTCCCTACGGTCGGGTTACAACTTCACCCACTCTGATCATTTCAAAAAAAAAGATAATTGCTCAATCCAGATTTCTTTTAAAAATGGCGAGATGGCGCAATCAAAAAATCCTGCTGAACGGAGCGGCTTCGAGACCATAGGCTCGAAGACCGAGAGAAGGCACCGCACAGCGGCAGGGTTTTGCGCCACACGCGGAAGTACAAGAACACGTCCATCGGCCTGGCGATAGCGCGTGTTTTAAAGAGCCGGAGATTCTTAAGAGGCGCGGCGACAGGCGCCTCTTAAGGCCGGTTTGGGTGGCAACCCTAGGTCTTGACCTTAAACCCGGTTCGGGTGGCGAGCCCAAACTGACCTTAAGGCCGGTTTGGGTCGCAACCCAAAGGGTTTAATTACTCGTAATCACTCATCGGCACACATGAGCAGAACAAGTTTCTGTCTCCGTACACGTCATCCAGACGCTTCACCGCTGGCCAGTATTTATTCTCGCTGCCTGCCGGGAAGACTGCCAGTTCGCGTGTATACGGATGAGTCCACTCACTGACCAGCTCGTCCTGCACGTGCGGAGCATTCACCAGCGGGTTATCAGCCAGCGGCCATTCGCCTTTGGCGACGCTGTCGATTTCACCACGGATGGCCAGCAGCGCGTCGATAAAGCGATCCAGCTCGACTTTGCTTTCTGATTCGGTTGGCTCAACCATCAGCGTACCGGCAACCGGGAAGGACATGGTCGGGGCGTGGAAGCCGTAGTCGATCAGACGCTTGGCGATGTCCATTTCACTGATGCCGGTGGCTTCTTTCAGCGGTCGGATGTCCAGAATACATTCGTGCGCCACGCGACCATCGCGGCCGGTGTAGAGCACCGGATAAGCATCTTTCAGACGGGTGGCAATGTAGTTAGCGTTCAGGATCGCAACCTGGCTGGCCTGTTTCAGGCCTTCCGCGCCCATCATGCGGATGTACATCCAGCTGATTGGCAGGATGGAGGCGCTGCCGAACGGTGCGGCGGAAACCGCGCCGTTTTGCGTCAGGACGCCGTCAATCTGTACTACGCTGTGACCCGGTACAAACGGCGCCAGATGCGCTTTCACGCCGATAGGGCCCATGCCCGGACCACCGCCGCCGTGTGGGATACAGAAGGTTTTATGCAAGTTGAGGTGCGAAACGTCCGCGCCGATATAACCTGGCGTGGTGATGCCGACCTGTGCGTTCATGTTAGCGCCGTCGAGATAAACCTGACCGCCGTACTGATGAACAATCTGGCAAACTTCGCGGATGGTTTCTTCGTAAACGCCGTGCGTAGACGGGTACGTCACCATGATACAAGACAGCGCATCGCCCGCCTGCGCCGCTTTCTCACGCAGATCGCTCAGATCGATATTGCCCTGTTTGTCGCAGGCAACCACCACCACCGTCATGCTCGCCATCTGTGCTGACGCCGGGTTGGTACCGTGCGCGGAACTTGGGATCAGGCAAATGTGACGGCTGCTTTCGTTACGGCTTTCGTGGTAACGGCGGATTGCCAGCAGACCGGCGTATTCGCCCTGCGCACCAGAGTTCGGCTGCATACAGACAGCATCGTAACCGGTCAGTTGCACCAGCCACTGTGACAGTTGACCAATCATTTGCTGATAACCGGCGGCCTGTTCAGTCGGGCAGAACGGGTGCAGTTCAGCGAATTCCGGCCAGGTGATTGGGATCATCTCGGCGGCGGCATTCAGCTTCATGGTACAGGAGCCCAGCGGGATCATCGCCTGATTCAGCGCCAGATCCTTTTTCTCCAGACGGTGCATATAACGCATCATCTCGGTTTCGCTGTGGTACTGATTGAATACCGGATGTGTCAGGATCGGATCCACGCGCAGCATCGCGGCAGGAATTGAGTTACTGTCGGTTGAGACGGCTTTATCGAGTTTATCGATATCCAGACCGTTGTCGTCACCCAGCAGGGCAGCAAACAGGATCTGCACGTCTTCGCGCGATGTGGCTTCATCAAGCGTCACGCCGACCGCACCGTGAATATCGGTACGCAGGTTCAGACCGAAACTCAGCGCGCGTTCCAGCACGGCGGCCTTGTCTTTCACTTCCACGGTCAGGGTATCGAACCAGGTATTGTGACGCAGGGTCAGACCGCCCTGTTTCAGGCCAGTGGCCAGAATGTCGGTCAAGCGGTGAGTGCGTGAGGCAATGCGTTTCAGGCCTTCAGGGCCGTGGAATACCGCATACAGGCTGGCGATGTTGGCCAGTAAAACCTGCGAGGTACAGATGTTGGAGTTGGCTTTTTCGCGGCGGATATGTTGCTCGCGGGTCTGCATCGCCATGCGCAGTGCGGTTTTACCTGCAGCATCGCGGGAAACGCCGATAATGCGGCCCGGCATCGAGCGTTTGAAATCATCAATACAGGCAAAGAAGGCCGCGTGCGGGCCGCCGTAACCCATTGGCACTCCAAAACGCTGTGCCGAACCAAAGACTACATCCGCGCCCTGCTTGCCCGGCGCGGTCAGCGTCACCAGTGCCATAATGTCAGCGGCAACGCTGGTGATAATTTTACGGGATTTCAGTTCAGCCAGCAGCGCGCTGTAATCATGAACTTCACCTGTGGTGCCGACCTGCTGTAACAGCACGCCGAACACGCCTTCAAGATCCAGTACCTTCTCAGCCTTATCGACAATGATGTCGAAGCCAAAGGTTTCAGCACGGGTGCGAACCACGTCCAGGGTTTGCGGATGCACATCGTCAGCCACAAAGAAACGGTTGGCGTTTTTCAGTTTGCTGGCGCGTTTTGCCAGCGCCATCGCTTCAGCCGCGGCGGTCGCTTCATCAAGCAATGAAGCCGAGGCCAGATCAAGACCGGTCAGATCCAGCGTCAACTGCTGGAAGTTCAACAGTGATTCCAGACGCCCCTGCGACACCTCGGGTTGATACGGTGTGTACGCGGTGTACCAGCCCGGATTTTCCAGCATATTGCGCAGGATAACCGGCGGCGTCAGCACCGCGCTGTAACCCATACCGATGTAGGATTTGTAGCGCTGATTCTGGCTGGCAATGGCTTTAAGCTCAGCCAGCGCCTGATGTTCGGTTACGGCATCGCCGACGGCCGGTGGCCCCGGCAACTGAATATCGACCGGAACGATCTGCTGGATCAGGGCATTTAACGAACCGGCACCGACCGTCTCCAGCATGTCTTGCTGCTGCTGAGAAGACGGACCAATGTGGCGGCCGATAAACGCTTCGCTGTGTTCGAGTTGGCTGAGAGTCTGAGTCATTTGCTACGCATTCCTGAAATCTGCTGGAGGTGTCTTGGGATACTGACAAAAGCTACGGGTGTTGAATGCGCCCCGCAAACGGGTTGCGAGGCGATCGTGCAGTCTTACTTATTCGTCGATCGAGGAACCATAGGCTGCTGCATCAAGCAGGTTAGCCAGTTCGGCTTCGTCTGACGCTTTAATCTGGAACAGGAAACCGGCACCGTATGGCTCGCTGTTCACCAGCTCAGGGGAGCCTTCCAGCTCGCCGTTCACCGCGATGATTTCGCCACTGATCGGGGAGTAAATATCGGAAGCCGCTTTCACGGATTCTGCCACGGCGCAGTCTTCGCCAGCGGCCACTTCACGGCCGACTTCTGGCAGATCAACAAACACCATGTCGCCCAGTAATTCCTGTGCGTGTTCGGTGATGCCCACGGTGTAAACGCCGTTGCCTTCTGAACGCACCCATTCGTGGGAAGAGGCATATTTCAACTCTGCGGGAACATTGCTCATCAATAATCTCCTGAAAATGTTTTTAAATTTTTGTGTTCAACTCAATCGGATGGGTTATTGCGCCAGCGGTTTACCGTTGCGGACAAAGCCCGGTTTGGTGACTTTTACCGGCATCTCACGGTTACGAATTTGCACAATCGCCTGCTCGCCGATGCCTGCCGGAACGCGCGCCAGCGCGATGCTATAGCCCAGCGTCGGGGAGAATGAACCGCTGGTGATCACGCCTTGTTGGGTGTTGCCTGCGGCGTCGGTGAAATGCACCGGCAGTTCGTTACGCAATACGCCCTTTTCGGTCATTACCAGACCGACCAGCTGTTCGGTGCCCTGCTCGCGCTGCCTTTCCAGCGCTTCACGGCCAATAAAATTGCGGTCTTCCGGTGCCCAGGCGATGGTCCAGCCCATGTTGGCCGCCAGCGGTGAAACGCCTTCATCCATTTCCTGGCCGTAAAGGTTCATACCCGCTTCCAGACGCAGCGTGTCACGCGCGCCAAGCCCCGCAGGCTGCACGCCCGCCGCCAACAATTTCTGCCAGAAATCTGCGACCTGTTCCTGCGGCAGTGCGATTTCATAGCCCGCTTCACCGGTATAGCCGGTGGTCGCGATAAACAGATCGCCCGCCTGTACGCCGAAGAACGGCTTCATGCCCGCGACAGCTTGTTTTTGTTCAGCGGTGAATAAGGTTTCGGCTTTTTCTTTCGCCTGCGGCCCCTGAACGGCCACCAGCGCTAAATCATCACGCACGGTCAGTTCGACGCCGTACGGTTCTGCATGCTGCGAAATCCATGCCAGATCTTTCTCGCGGGTCGCGGAGTTCACCACCAGGCGGAAATAATCTTCGGTAAGGAAATAAACAATCAGGTCATCAATCACGCCACCCGACGCGTTAAGCATGCCGGTGTACAGCGCTTTGCCAGGAACGGTGAGTTTGGCGACATCGTTCGCCAGCAGGTAACGGAGGAATTCACGGGTACGGGCACCGCGGAGATCAACAATGGTCATGTGGGAGACGTCGAACATGCCGGCATCCTGGCGCACAACGTGGTGTTCATCCAGCTGGGAGCCATAATGCAAAGGCATCATCCAGCCGTGGAAATCGACCATACGCGCACCGCACGCGACGTGTTGTTCAAAAAGCTGAGTCTGCTTAACCATCTTATTCCTCATGACGAAAAGGCTGCCTGAAAAAGTCGAAATTCGCAGGGAGCGCAAACGATACCCTTTACCTGAACTTACCACCGAATCCCCCTGCTAACCATAAGATAAAATATGCAGAGCAAAGGGAATGTCAGTTAATTAGCAGGGGCATTGTGCAGAGTTTTTGACTGGGAAAATGGGGTTTGTGGCGCAAAATCTACAAATAAACAGCAAAAATATCGACGTTATATAACGACAAGGCCGGATTTCTCACCATTTGCAGAATGAGAAATCCGGCCCCGGATTAGAAAATGTAATGGAAAAACTGAGCTGAAATTAGATTATTTCAATCGAAGCGGATCGTCATGCAACCATTCGGGTAAATCGTTCAGCCCCATAGCCTGACGCACTAATTTAGGTTTTACGCCCGGCAGAGAATCAGCCAGCGTCAGGCCGATGTCGCGAAGGAGTTTCTTCGCCGGATTGTCACCGGCAAACAGTTCGCGAAATCCCTGCATTCCGGCCAGCATCAGTGCTGCACTATGCTTGCGTCGGCGCTCGTAGCGGCGCAGATACATGTGCTGTCCGAAGTCTTTGCCTTCTTTTTGCAGCCGTCTGATCTCAGATGCCAGCTCGGCCGCATCCATAAAGCCTAAGTTGACGCCCTGCCCGGCCAGCGGATGCACGGTGTGCGCCGCATCCCCCACCAGCGCCAGACGCTGTCCGGCAAAGCTGCGGGCATAACGACCAGTCAGCGGGAAGGTCTGACGTTCGCTTTCCACGCTACAGATGCCCAGACGCAGATCGAAAGTGCTGGCGAGAATTTTGTTGAATTCTTCCGGTGCCAGTCCGCGCAGTCGCTGTGCTTCATCCGGCGAAACGGACCAGACGATCGAAGATAAATGCGCATCGGCCAGCGGCAGAAAGGCCAGAATGCCATCGCCGTGAAAGACCTGGCGTGCAACAGACTGGTGCGGCTCTTCGGTGCGAATGGTCGCCACCAGTGCATGATGGCGGTAATCCCAGAATGTCAGCGGGATATCGGCGTGCTGACGAAGCCACGACTGTGCGCCGTCTGCGCCAACGACTAAGCGCGCGCTCATCTGGCGTTCGTCACTAAGCGTGATAAAGGCGTCGTTTTCGCCCCACGCGACGTTTTTCAGCGTAGCGGGTGCCAGCAGGGTGATATCAGAGGATTTCTCCGCCTGTTGCCATAACGCGCGGTGGATCACCTGATTCTCGATGATGTGACCGAGATGGCTGAATCCGTATTCTTCACCACGGAATGCGATTTTGCCGAAGCTATCGCGATCCCAAACTTCCATCCCCTGATAGGCATTGGCGCGCTGCGCGGTGATATTGTCCCAGACACCGATATATTTCAGTAAACGCTCACTGGCGGCATTGATGGCTGAAACACGCAGTCCCGGTTGTTCCGGCAAAGGAGAATCGAGATCCGGCTGTTGGCTTTCAAGCACCGCAACGCGCAATCCGCTGCCCTGTAATCCGCACGCCAGCGCCAGACCAACCATCCCGCCCCCGGCGATAACCACATCAAAAGATTGCATAATTTTTCCTGTAAGGATCAAAGGCTCAACGGTCAACCCAGCCTAAAGTCCTGCGTGTAAAAGCATCGCGCAGCGGCGTAATACCTTCCATCGCCATTAAACCCAGATTGCGTCCGACCATTAATGGCAGCCAGCGATTAGCGAATAAGTGGATCAGACCATCGGTCACGCCGACGGTAGCCTGCTGATCGGGCTGACGGCGCTGCTGGTATTCACTCAGCACGCAATAACTGCCGACGTCGGTTCCGTGCGCGCAAGCATTTGCCAGCGTTTCCGCCAGCGTCATCACGTCACGCAAACCAAGATTAAAGCCCTGTCCGGCGATCGGATGCAGCGTCTGGGCGGCATTGCCAACCAGCGCCAGACGGTGGCTGATATGACTGTTGGCTTTCTGTAATTGCAGCGGATAGCTAAAGCGCTTGCCAGCCTGTTTCATCGTGCCCAGACGCCAGCCAAAGGCTTTTTGCAGTTCACTGAGAAATTGCGCTTCGCTCCAGCCATCGATTTCAGCTTTGGCCTCACGTGGATGGCACCACACCAGCGAGCTGCGCCCGTCGGACATCGGTAATAAGGCCAGCGGACCGTGTTGTGTAAAGCGTTCGAATGCGCGGCCACGATGCGGTTCAGACGTTGCGACATTGGTGATGACCGCAATCTGACCGTAGTCTTCACGCTGCCAGCCAATATTACAGGCCTTCGCCAGCGAAGAGTGGGAACCGTCGGCGGCGACCAGCAGCTGTGCGGTCAGTGATTCACCGCTATCCAGCGTGACGCTGGCAGAATCTGCAGTCCTTGCGATATCAACGACTTTAGCCGGGCAATGCAACGTGACACCCGGAGCCGCCTTCAGGAGTGCAAACAGACGTTTGCCGACTTCATGCAGCTCAACCACCTGCCCTAATGCTTCAACGCCGTAATGCGCGGCATTGAGATGCACAAAGGCCGCATGGCCACGATCGCTGACGTGGATATCACGGATCGGCGTGGCGATTTTTGCCAGTGCCGGCCAGATGCCTACGCGAGCAAGCTGCTGACAAGTCCCCTGCGCCAGCGCTATCGAACGGGCATCAAACCCCGGATGCCCGTGATTTTCCGGCGCAGTGGCTTCCACCAGATGCACTGCCAGACGCCCTTGCGTCAGCGCGGAAATCGCCAGCGCCAGTGTGGCACCGGTCATTCCGCCGCCAACAATCACTATGCTCATAGACAAACGTTGCTCATATTATTTACGTGCCGCCGCCATCAAGGCTTCAATATCGTCAGCTTCTTTCACTACGTCGCCGGTCAGAATTTCAATACCGGTGGCGGTGATCAGGATGTCGTCTTCGATACGAATACCGATGCCGCGATAGGCCTCGGGTACATCAGCATCCGGTGCAATGTACAAACCGGGTTCGACGGTCAGTACCATCCCAGGTTCCAGCGTACGGCTACGGTCAACCGAACCATAATGGCCGACGTCATGCACATCCAGCCCCAGCCAGTGGGACAGGCCGTGCATGAAGAACTGGCGGTGCGCCTGCTCGGCATAGAGTGTCTCAACGTCGCCTTTCATCACGCCCAATTTAACCAGACCTTCGATCATCACGCGGACAGCCGCTTCGGTGGCGGCCTGAATGCTGCTGCCCGGTTTAAGCACTTCCAGTGCTTTGTATTCTGACGCCAGCACGATGTCATAGATTTCGCGCTGTGCTTTACTGAATTTGCCGTTCACCGGGAAGGTACGGGTAATGTCACCGGCGTAGCCTTTGTATTCACAACCGGCGTCGATCAACACCAAATCACCGTCGCGCAGCTCACACTCGTTTTCGGTGTAATGCAAAATACAGGCATTTTCACCACCGCCGACAATAGTGTTGTAGGAAGGATAACGTGCACCGTGACGGGTAAATTCGTGATGAATTTCACCTTCAAGGTGATATTCGAACATCCCAGGACGGCATTTTTCCATCGCACGGGTGTGGGCCAGCGCGGTGATTTGTCCGGCGCGACGCATAATGCTGATTTCTTCGGCGGACTTGAACAGGCGCAGATCGTGAACCCACGGACGCCAGTCAGTCACCGTGGCCGGAGCGGAGAAGTTCTGGCGAAAACCTTTGCGCAGTTTGTCCATCGCACGATTAACGATTTCATCGGCGTAGGCGTATTCGCCCTGAGCGTGGTACACCACGTCCAGGCCGTTAAGCAGCAGATGCAGTTGCTGGTTGATGTCGCTGAACGGCAGCGCTTTGGTAACGCCGAGCTTCGCCGGTGCCGCATCCTGGCCGAGACGACGGCCAAACCAGATTTCAGCAGTGAGATCGCGCACGCGGTTGAACAGCACGCTGTGGTTGTGGTTCTCGTCACTTTTCACCAGAATCAGCACGGCTTCCGGTTCGTTGAAACCGGTGAAATACCAGAAATCGCTATTCTGACGATACGGGTATTCACTGTCAGCGCTGCGCGGCGCTTCGGGTGCTGCAAAAATCACGGCGGCGCTGCCTGGTGCCATCTTGGCTAAAAGTGCCTGACGACGATTCTCAAATTCTTGCTGAGTCATCTCACCTGCTCTCCTGAAATCGTTTTAATTTATTGTGTTAAGAACAATACTTGCTAAGAACAATTCATGAAAAACTTAATGCAATGTACGCGGATTTTCCGGGGCGGTTGGCAGGCTATGGCCAAATTCACCAAAGCACAGGATGGCTGCCACGCGGACGTACTCCACCACTTCTTCTAAAGACTGCGCCAATTGTTCCTGATCTTCATCTTCGTCGTAGCCTAATTGCGCGATGCTACGCAAATCGTCGATGGCTTCGCCGACTTCGCCTTTCACTTTAGCGAGTTTGGGCTGCATCATGCCGAGACCCAGCAGGAAATGGTTGACCCAGCCCGCCAGCGCGTCGGCGCGCTCGAAAATGCTTTTATCATCATCAGGCATCATGATTTTGAATTCGAAACTGTCATCTTCCAGAGTATCTGATGTCACTTTACGCAGTTGCTGTAGCAAATCGGCCAGCGTGTGCGGGAAGGCCATGCCTTCATTAGTCAGATCATGCACCAGCGTTAACCAGCTACCGTCGCGGTTGCCACCGCACAGTAAACCACTGATCAACCCGTGCATTTCTGCTGCGGTCAAAGCAACCGATTGTTGTTTCAGGTTTTGATCCAACGAATCGTAAGTTGGGTAAGTATTCTCAATAGACATGCGCATTCGCCATCGTTGGCTGGATAAGTTCGTGTTATGCTACCACCAAGGTCTGTCGTAGTACCAGATTAGCAGCCTGTCTCAGGCACACTGAGGGTTGAATAACTCGCTCTGAACAATCGGGCAGCAGTCAGTCAGCCACGGGGTTGTAACCTGGTATTGAGATAGTTATAGTGGCGCCCGCTTCCAACATCCTGCGCCAGGTCGTAGTGGTCACGTTGGGGCGGACGAATAAATTAGCAGGAAGGTGGCATGTCTGCACAACCAGTAGATATTCAAATTTTTGGTCGCTCTTTACGGGTGAATTGTCCGCCAGAACAACAGGAAGCACTGAATCTGGCAGCTGAAGATCTTAATCAGCGGTTGCAAGATCTGAAAGTTCGCACTAGAGTCACCAATACAGAGCAACTGGTTTTCATCGCGGCATTGAACGTATGTCACGAACTTGCTCAGGAAAGGTTGAAAACTCGCGATTACGCATCCAATATGGAACAACGTATCCGGATGCTGCAACAAACCATCGAGCAGGCACTGCTCGAACAAGGCCGGATCTCTGAACGTGAAGGGGCGCCTTTCGAATAACACACGTTGCTGATTTGCTGGTCACAGGCAGTCAGAAACGGTAAAAAATTTCTCTGAGATGTTCGCCAGCGGGCCCGTCCCCTGAGCCGATAATTAGTACCAACAGAATGTGATGATCCGCAATCGGTGCGCATGCTCGGTCCGTCCGAGAAGCCTAAAGATTGCGACAGCACGTTCACCTTGAACCATGGGTTCAAGGGTTACAGCCTGCGACGGCATCTCGGAGATTCCCCTTTCTTTTCGGTACATTCCTTTCTGGTTCATGTATCTATGTTGCACACACCTCAGTTCGCTTCAGCCAGACAACAACTTCGCACCGAAATACGCCAACGCAGAAAAAATCTGACTCCTGAACAGCAAACTCATTTTGCCCTTCAGGTCGCAGAACGCGTTGCGTCACATCCTAAAATCCGCTCTGCGACGACTGTTTCCGTATTTCTATCTTTTGACGGAGAACTGGACACCGCACCGCTGATTCAGCGTTTATGGCAAGAGGGCAAACAGCTGTGCCTGCCGGTGTTGCATCCGTTTTCATCTCATCATCTGCTGTTTCTGCACTACACGCCGCAAACACCGCTTGTACGTAATCGTCTTAAAATTCTCGAACCACGGCTGGACGTTACACAGGTTCTTCCCCTCGCACAGCTGGATATTATCCTGACACCGCTGGTGGCGTTCGATAACCACGGCCAGCGCCTGGGCATGGGCGGCGGTTTTTATGACCGTACGCTGGAGCACTGGCAGAACGGCGGGCCTTATCCGATTGGTTTAGCCCATGATTGCCAGAAAGTAGAGGAGTTGCCGGTTGAGCACTGGGATGTGCCATTGCCGGAAGTGATTACGCCGGGCAACGTCTGGACGTGGTAATGCTCACATCCCTCTGTTAATCTCCCTAAAAACCAAAGTATGTTGTAACTAACATTACATAAAGAACCTAATTGCGTTCGAGATCCATTTCAAATAACTGAAAAGTAATGTTTTTAGAGTTTATACATACCGTTACACGCCGAAACCAATCACTCACGGACAATCGAGTTCGACGCGCCTATTATCCTTTCATCGGCCCCGCAGTGGGGTAGACACATAAACTAAAAATCCTTGAGGAATTAACGATGAAAAAAGTATTAGCTCTGGTTGTAGCCGCTGCAATGGGCCTGTCTTCTGTCGCTTTCGCTGCTGAAACAACAGCAACTCCGGCGCCTGCTGCCACCGCAACAACGGCCGCACCTGCCGCCAAGCACGTAACTAAACACAAGACTCACAAGAAAGTTGCTCAGAAAGCGCAAGCGGCTAAGAAACACGTAAAACACGCTAAGAAAGCCGCACCGGTTGCTCAGAAAGCCCAGGCTGCTAAAAAACCTGTAAAACACGTTAAGAAAGCAGCGCCGGTTGCTCAGAAAGCCCAGGCTGCTAAAAAACACGTAAAACACGTTAAGAAAGCAGCGCCGGTTGCTCAGAAAGCCCAGGCTGCTAAAAAACACGTAAAACACGTTAAGAAAGCAGCGCCGGTTGCTCAGAAAGCTCAGGCTGCTAAAAAACACGTGAAACACGCTAAGAAAGCGGCTCCTGTTGCTCAGAAAGCCCAGGCTGCTAAAAAACACGTGAAACACGCTAAGAAAGCGGCTCCTGCTGCAAAAGCAACACCAGCTGCATAAGTCTGCCTACGATTTCCGGGTGAGTGCCTTCACTGACCCGGTATCCAGACTGATAATCTGACACCCGGTCCGCCGGGTGTTTTTTTATCCATTTTCTGCCCTGAGGTACCGCAAGATGCTGCGACGCTACCAGTTCGAAATCACCTTTTCCTCTCTGATCCTCTGCGGCCTGATCGCCCTGCTTCTTCTGATGAGATTTTGAATTGTCGTTAGAGGGCCCACGAAACCCAAAACTCCCTGATACCAGACAAAAAAAACCGCCTTTCGGCGGCCTGGTTGTTTCAGCTGATGCGATCAGTAAAGCAGACGGGCACGAATCGTTCCCGGAATGGCCTTCATCAGTTGCAGCGCGGTAGTCAGCGTCGCGATATCCGTTTCTGCATCAATCACCACATACCCAATTTCAGGGCTGGTTTGCAGGTACTGTGCTGCGATGTTGATCCCCTGCTCGGCGAAAATCTGGTTGATGCTGGTCAGCACGCCCGGACGGTTTTCGTGGATATGCAGCAAACGGCTGGCTTTCTCGGTGTGTGCCGGCAAAGACGCTTCCGGGAAGTTAACCGCTGACAATGTAGAACCATTATCAGAGTATTTCGACAGTTTACCTGCCACTTCCAGACCGATACCTTCCTGCGCTTCCATGGTGGAGCCACCGATATGCGGTGTCAGCAGCACGTTGTCGAACTCACACAGCGGTGAATTGAACGGATCGCTGTTGGTCGCCGGTTCTTCCGGGAAGACATCGATCGCCGCACCAGACAGATGTTTGCTGCGCAGTGCGTTGCATAACGCAGGAATGTCGATCACGGTGCCGCGTGAGGCATTGATCAGCAGTGCGCCCGGCTTCATCTGCGCCAGTTGCACTTCAGAAATCATGTCTTTGGTGTTGCGTGTTTCGGGCACGTGCAGCGTCACAACGTCGCTGGTGTTGAGCAGTTCTTCCAGAGAAGCAATCGGCTGCGCATTCCCTAACGGCAATTTGCTTTCGATGTCGTAATAGAAGACACGCATCCCCAGGCTTTCCGCCAGAATACCCAGCTGTGTGCCGATATGGCCATAACCGATGATCCCCAGACGTTTCCCGCGCGCTTCGAACGAACCGACAGCCAGTTTGTTCCAGATGCCGCGGTGGGCCTTGGCGTTCGCTTCAGGAATGCCGCGCATCATCAGCAACATTTCGCCCAGCACCATTTCGGCAACCGAACGGGTGTTAGAGAACGGTGCGTTAAAGACCGGAATACCGCGACGCGTTGCTGCTTTCAGATCAACCTGATTGGTGCCGATACAGAAACACCCCACAGCCACCAGTTTTTCTGCTGCCTGGAAAACTTCTTCGGTCAGCTGAGTACGCGATCGGAGCCCAACAAAGTGCGCATCACGGATCGACTCTTTCAGCGATTCCGTATCCAAAGCACCTTTGTGAAATTCAATATTGGTGTAGCCCGCTGCACGGAGGGTATCAACCGCACTTTGGTGGACGCCTTCCACTAACAAAAATTTAATCTTGTCTTTCTCAAGTGATACTTTTGCCATTTCCCGACCCTATAATTTTCTGGCTGAATTCGAACTGCGAGGTGATTACTCACAGCCAACATAACAAAAAATCCGCCATCATCAATACAAACGATTGCCTGGCCGGTAGCAGAAGGCTCACCGTGACAGAGGGTTTTTAGCATTTCATGCTGGTTAGATTTTACTGCGCCAAACGTTCAGGAGGAGATTATCGGAAATGTGACATAAGTCACCGAATTCAGGCTTTTGAAGAAAAGATGATTCAGTCAGAAAATTATCATCTTCATAACATTGCGTTATGACAGACGTGTGTCTGGCTGCCTTTAACACAGCAGCCAGATCTTCTGCTTATCGCTGGGTTATTTCAGCGTAACAGTTTTAACGCCTTCCGAAGTGCCGACCAGCGCAACATCCGCGCCACGGTTAGCAAACAGACCGACGGTCACGACTCCGGCAATATTGTTGATCTTATTTTCCATCGCGACGGCATCAAGAATGTTCAGATTGTGCACGTCGAGGATCACGTTGCCGTTGTCGGTCAGCACGTTCTGACGATATTCCGGCAGGCCGCCAAGTTTTACCAGCTCACGCGCCACGTAAGAGCGCGCCATCGGTATGACTTCTACCGGCAGCGGGAATTTACCCAGCACATCGACCTGCTTGGACGCATCGACGATACAGATGAATTTTTTCGCAATCGCAGCAATGATTTTTTCTCGGGTCAGCGCAGCGCCGCCGCCTTTAATCATCTGCATGAAGCCGTTGATTTCGTCGGCACCGTCAACGTAGATATCCAGCGAATCCACTTCGTTGCAGTCGAAAACGTGAATACCTAAGCTTTTCAGTTTCTCGGTAGACGCGTCGGAACTGGAAACTGCGCCTTCAATTTGCCCTTTGATTGAGCCGAGTGCATCAATGAAATGGGCGGCGGTGGATCCGGTACCTACACCGACGATGGTGCCCGGCGTAACGTAATCCAGTGCGGCCCAGCCGACTGCTTTCTTCAATTCTTCCTGCGTCATAATGGCTTCTCTGTCTGATAACCCGAAAGTGCCGGTGATTATAAAGCAAGTCAGGGTGATTGGGATAAACAACGCCGTAGCGAGATCACACTTATTAAGTGCAATCGCGCTGCAAACGCAAAGATTTTCCTCACCACAAAACCTGACAATCTGTGGCATAGTGTTTGGATAAAATAAAATCCAAGGGACAGAACTCCGATGAAACGCCCAGATTATAGAACGTTGCAGGCACTGGACGCGGTGATCCGTGAGCGCGGTTTTGAGCGCGCGGCACAGAAGCTTTGCATCACTCAATCGGCGGTCTCACAGCGCATTAAACAACTGGAAAATCTGTTCGGCCAGCCTTTGCTGGTGCGCACCGTGCCACCGCGCCCGACCGAACAGGGGCAGAAATTGCTGGCGTTGTTGCATCAGGTCGAGCTGCTGGAAGAAGAGTGGCTGGGCAGTGACAGTAATAGCGACAGCAATGATACGCCGCTGCTGCTCTCGCTGGCGGTCAATGCCGACAGTCTCGCTACCTGGCTGTTACCGGCGCTGAAATCGGTGCTGGTCGATTCCCCTATTCGCCTGAATTTACAGGTTGAAGATGAAACCCGGACGCAGGAGCGTCTGCGCCGTGGTGAAGTGGTCGGTGCGGTGAGTATCCAGCCGCAACCGTTGCCGAGCTGTCTGGTTGATCAGCTGGGCGCGCTCGATTACCTGTTCGTAGGTTCGAAACCGTTCGCCGACCGCTACTTCCCCAATGGCGTCACCCGCTCCGCGCTGCTGAAAGCGCCGGCGGTGGCGTTTGACCATCTTGACGATATGCATCAGGCTTTTTTACAGCAGAACTTTGATTTGTCGCCGGGCAGCGTGCCTTGTCATATCGTGAACTCGTCGGAAGCCTTCGTGCAACTGGCGCGTCAGGGCACCACCTGCTGCATGATCCCGCATCTGCAAATCGAGAAAGAGCTGGAAAGTGGCGAGCTGATCGACCTGACGCCGGGCCTGTTCCAACGCAGGATGCTGTACTGGCATCGTTTCGCCCCGGAAAGCCGCATGATGCGCAAAGTCACCGACGCCCTGCTGGCGCACGGCCATCAGGTGTTGCGTCAGGACTGACTGACGATCCAGCCAGAAACAAAAAACCCGCCGGAGCGGGTTTTTTCATTTTTACAGCTTCATGTTTACTGAGCAGGAGCAGGAGCAGGAGCAGGAGCTTGCGGCTGCAATTCAAACACCACATCAACCTGATCGTCAAAGTGAATGCTTTGCTGTTCGTAAGTCTGTGCCACGTCGCTCTGGCCTGCGGCTTCGGCGGTTTTGTACATCCGCGCGACCGGCATCGGCTGGTAGTTAGCGACGTGATAGCGAATGCTGTAAACCGGCCCCAGTTTGGTATGGAAACCTTCTGCCAATGATTTCGCCTGCTGCGTGGCGTTATCAATCGCTTTCTGCCGCGCTTCGTCACGGAAACGATCCGGATTCGCAACGCCCAGTTCGACAGCACGGACTTCATTCAGACCCGATTTCAGCGCACCATCCAGCAGTTCGTTCAGTTTATCCAGCTGACGCAATGTCACCTGCACCTGACGCACCGCACGGTAGCCTTTAAGCTGTGACTTTCCATCTTTCAGGTAGTCGTATTCCGGCTGAGTGCGTAAATTCGCTGCATTGATGTCTTTCTTCTCAATGCCATTTTTCTGCAGGAAAGCAAAGTATTCCGCTACACGCGCATCGGCCTGTTGCTTGGCGCTTGCGGCATCTTTCGCAGAGACGTTCACTTCGATCGCCAGCGTGGCAATATCTGGCGTGGCGTCAACGCTCGCCGTTCCTGAGGTCACAACGTGCGGTCCGGCAGGTAATTCTGCCGCCTGCAACGTCAGTGGTAATGTCCCTAATCCCAACATCGCTGCTACAGTCAATGCTTTCAGTTTCACAGTGCCTCCATTAATCATCAAAGATATGGCAATAAACGTATTAACTGCGAAACCGTAGCATAATCCGTTACAACAGAAAC
This sequence comes from Rahnella inusitata, assembly GCF_965118895.1. GTDB lineage: Bacteria > Pseudomonadota > Gammaproteobacteria > Enterobacterales > Enterobacteriaceae > Rahnella > Rahnella inusitata_A. The sequence goes on along the minus strand of NZ_CBCPJJ010000002.1, from coordinate 5,078 downwards.
TAAGATTAGTGACAAAAACCTGTTTATCCGGCGAACTTAAAGTACACCGGTCTGCCGCGCCAGCTGAATGGCAATGCCCCACATAATGGTGCCGACGATAAAGTTGATCACCCGCTGCACTTTGCCGGTGTTCAGCCACGGCGCCAGCATGGCGGCGAGGAGAGCCAGCCCGAAGAACCAGATGACCGACGCACTGACCGCGCCGAGCGCGAACCATGAGCGTTCATCGGCATTCAGGCTGCCGCCGAGACTGCCGAGAACCACGAAGGTATCGAGGTATACGTGCGGATTCAGCCAGGTCACGGCCAGCATGCTGACCACAATTTTCCAGCGGCTTTGCTTTGCCACTTCGGCCTGCGCCAGTTCAGGATTTTTGCTGAACGCCGTACGGTACGCGCCCCAGCCGTACCACAGTAAAAACGCCACGCCGCCCCAGCTCACCAGCAGCAGTAAAAGCGGTGATTTGCTCAACAGCGCGCTACCGCCAAAGATGCCGCCACAGATGAGCGCGATGTCGCTCAGCGCGCATAATCCGGCAATCATCAAGTGATACTGGCGGCGAATGCCCTGGTTCATCACAAACGCATTCTGCGGGCCAATCGGTAAAATCATTGCGGCGCTCATCGCCAGTCCTTGCAGGAAAATAGACAGCACGTCGTCATCCTTTAAACAGTCAGTCAGAGAGAATGCGCGCAGTGTAAGGGCATTGATGGCATTAGAGGAAATAGATAATTCTAATCCCCCATTAGGTCAGCTTATCAGGGGGATTCATCGATTGGGGATATGAAAAAGGCGCCCGCAGGCGCCTGAGTTTTACCGGCAAATCGCGCGTTATTCCGCGATGCCCTTGCTTTCGATTGAACGCTGTTCTTCCTGCTGGCTGGCAGCGGCATCTGCAACACGATGCAAATGCACGTCCATCTGCGGGTAAGCGATGTTGATTTTGTTCTCGTCAAGCGCACGTTTGAAGGCTTCCAGCAGATCCCAGTAAACTTCCTGAGCGTCGCCGTTGGAACTCCAGACACGTACCACAAAGTTCAGCGTTGAAGCGCCCATTTCATTCAGACGCACGGTAACGCCTTTTTCATGCTGGATACGTTTGTCCGCCGCGATGATATCGCCCAAAACTTTTTTCACCTGATCAATATCAGATTCATAACCCACGCCCACCACGATTTCGGTACGACGGTTTGGCTCACGTGACGTATTGATAATATTACCGGCGATGATTTTACCGTTCGGTACCACGATCATTTTGTCATCCGGGGTAACTAACGTAGTGGAGAAAATCTGCACCTGCGTCACGGTACCAGCCACGCCGCCGAGATCGACATATTCACCAGCACGGAACGGACGGAAGATGACCAGTAGCACGCCTGCGGCAAAGTTTGCCAGCGATCCCTGCAAGGCCAATGCTACGGCCAAACCTGCGGCACCGAGAACGGCGATGACCGATGCGGTCTGCACACCCACGCGCCCCAGAACGGCAATCAGCGTGACGGCGATAACGGCGTAACGCACGAGAGCGGCGAGGAAGTCAGAGACGGTCAGATCGATACCGCGCAGTTTCATCACGCGGCTGACAGCGCCAGATAACACGCGGGCGACGATCAGACCGATGATAAGAATAAAGATTGCCGCGACGATATTGACGGCGTAATGGATCAGTAAAGCCTGATTTCTCACTAACCAGTTGCCCGCATTGTTAATGCTGCCCACAACGTTCAAATCATCCATTTAATTACCCCAAAAAATTACCCTGACGGGTGATAAGAAACCAAAGCTGCCCGACATACGGGCAGCAACTTTGGGTTAAGGTTAACTAACAATGCAATGAAGTGCCAATTTCAGGGTAAGATCCAGTGAAATTAGGAATTTGCGGGGTGATTCTTCAACGGCTCTGGCGTTTTGAAAGCCTGCAACGGGCCGCGTCCGCTCAGCGTAAAGGCTGAAATCACGGTGAAGGTCAGCGCGATAAGACCGAGGATCAGATAAGTACCGTGGAACCCGATACGGTCATACATATTCCCGGCAAACACCGACATAAACATGATCGCTACCTGCTTAAAGAAGCAGAAGGTCACCAGATAAATCGTCGCCGAGAAGCGCACCTCAAACACTGACGTGATGTACTTAAAGCAGCCGACGATCAAAAACGGAACTTCAAACATGTGCAGCGTTTTCAGCACCACCACTTCGAGAGGCGAAGAGGCAAACGAAGATCCGATGATGCGCACGGACATGATCATCCCTGCCAGCAGCAGTGCATTTTTGCCACCGATACGGTTCACGATAAGCGGTGCGAAAAACATGATGCAGGCGTTTAGCAATTCGCCCATGGTGGTGACGTAACCGAAGACGCGTGTCCCTTCCGATGAGGAAGCAAAGAACGAGGTGAAGAAGTTGGCGAACTGCTGATCGAAAACGTCATAGGTGCAGGAGACGCCGATCACGTACAGCGCCAGGAACCACAGTTTGCGGTCTTTCAGCAACTCAAGGGCAATTTTCAGGCTAAAGGGTTTGGTATTTGCGCCCAGATCGTTCGCCACCCGCGCACTGGAGGTCACTTCCGGTTTGGCTATCAGCAACAGAATGGCGAGGATCACCGCACAGCCAGAACCGAGCCAGAACACAAACTCGTTGTTAATCGTAAACATGATGCCGACCACCGACGCGCACAGCGCCCAGCCGACACAGCCGAACATCCGCGCACGGCCAAATTCAAAGCTGCTGCGGCGGCTGACCTTTTCGATATAGGCTTCAATTGCTGGCGCACCGGCGTTATAAATCAGCCCGAGATAAATCCCGCCGACCACCGATCCCAGATAGATGTTCACTTTGAGCAACGGGCCGAACACGTAGATAAAGAACGGCGCAAACAGCACCAGCATCCCGGTAATGATCCACAGCAGGTGCTTTTTAAGCCCCAGCTTATCCGAGAGCAAACCAAATACCGGCTGGAAAAGTAATGAGAACAGCGAAATGCTGGCGAAGATAATTCCGGTATCGCTTTTGCTGATCTGATTAATGTCGTGCAGCCAGATCGGGAAGAACGGGAAATAGGCCCCCATGATGAAAAAGTAGAAAAAGAAGAACAGCCCGAACATCCAGAAATTGGTATTTTTCATGTAATTCATTTGCAGTTTCCTTGCGACGGAATGCTGCGCCGCAGCAGATTAATGCCACGGCGCGGGATATCAGGAACGTTTCCAGGTGAAGGCGTAATGGTAATGACCGGCAGTCAGCAGGAAGTCCGGGCTGACGCTCGGGCTCCACGAGTCATCGCCGCCGACGCCCATATGGAAGCCGTCGACATTCAGCCAGGTGCCCTGCTCTGCGCGCAACAGGTGACGATGGCTGGTGTCCATCAGCTGTTGCAGGCTGAAGCGGCTCAGGCCAAAGTGGAAATTGCCACGCAACTGCCATCCGGCGTAATCCAGTTCACGGGTGTCGCCGCGCAGGCCGTTTTCCGTCGGGAAGACGTAAGGCGTGTAGAGCTCTGTCAGCGGTAACGTCCAGCGGCCGTGTTGCGCGGCCAGACGACGGTCAGGGTAGTTCTCATGCGGTCCTAGCCCCAGCCAGCTCGCACTCTCTGCGGTGTCCGCCAGCTGGCAAGTCATACCGATGCGCCCCGGTGACGGCACGTTAGAGGCGACGCGCACATCCACGTCGATATGCAATTCCCCCTGATTATCAACGCGGTAAACCTTGTTGCTCAGCACACGGATTTCGTCACCTGCAAGGAAAGCATGTCTGGCAACAATAACCACGCGATCTTCTAACTGATCGGCGAGCACGCTCAGCGTGCGCGATTCCAGCTGATACATTCCGGCGGCTTTCCAGCGTTCCACCCACGCATTCGGATCGATGCGGGTCACTTCGCTGACGCCGATGTCGTTATCCACCGGCGCACGCACAAACTGATCGCGCAGCGCAGATAGCAGGCGCGGCGTTTTACCATCGAACCACTGCTCCAGCAAACCGGTCTGCCGGCTGAACTGCCAGCGCTGAGTGCCGTGCACAACAAAAATCTGATCACCCTGCACATCGAGAACCGGCGCAGCCGCGGTGATATTTTCCGAAACCGGCAGGCTCAGCGCCTGTGGCAGTTGCCACTGATCCCACGCGCTGCGATGTCCGGCTTCTGACCACGCCGTCGCCTGCGGCTGATGCACGGCAACATTTAGCCATAAATCGCCTTTCGCCTGCGGGATCTGCCCAAGATCCAGGATCTGAGTACCGTTAGGTGCAATATTCAGCGCGGCCTCACCCTGTGAAATCACTTCGCCATCGCGCTCAATACGCCAGACCAGCTGCTCGTTATCGCTGCGGCGGAACAGGTATTCGCTTTGAATTTGCAGCGTCAGGGGCGCGGTACTGACCAGTGAGAACTGGAAGAATTGCTGCGCGCGCTGCGCTTCAAACAGCGACGGATGCGGCGTGCGGTCGGCGAATACCAGACCGTTCATGCAAAACTGACGGTCGTTCGGTGTATCACCAAAATCACCGCCGTAAGCCATATGACGCTCACCGTCTTCGCCGGTACGCAGCAAACTCTGATCAACCCAGTCCCAGACAAATCCGCCCTGCAGACGCGGGAACTGGCGGAAGGCTTTCCAGTATTTATCGAAACCACCAAAGCTGTTGCCCATCGCGTGGGCGTACTCGCAGAGGATCAGCGGACGCGTTTCGTCAGGCATACTGATCCACTTTTTGATCGACCATTTCGGCACCGCCGGGAATGGCTGGTCCTGCTCCACACGGGAATACATCGGGCAGATAATGTCGGTTGCCGCGCTGTTTGCGCCGCCGCCTTCATACTGCACCGGACGCGTCGGATCGACGGATTTGATCCAGCGGTACATGGCGTCATGGTTCGCGCCGTGGCCGGATTCGTTACCCAGTGACCAGATGATGATGCACGGATGGTTGCGGTCGCGCTGAACCATACGGGTGACGCGCTCGCTGAATGCGTTGAACCAGACGGGATCGTCTGACAGACGGTTCATAGGCTGCATGCCGTGGGTTTCGATGTTGGCTTCATCAACCACGTACAGGCCGTACTCATCGCAAAGTCG
>NZ_CBCPJJ010000001.1:0-347197 GCF_965118895.1 Rahnella inusitata | reverse complement strand
CCGCATTGAAGTTGTGTTGTTTCATCAGCACGATGTCACGGCGCATGGTCTCTTCATCCATCACCTGACCATTTTCAGGATGATGTTCATGGCGGTTGGTTCCGCGGATCAGCACCGGCTGGCCGTTCACTTTCAGCAGGCCGTTGCTGATTTCCACCTGACGGAATCCGACGTCGCAGGCCTCAGCTTCGATCAATTCACCGGTCGGCGACATCAGGGAAATCACCGCGCGGTACAGCGCTGGCTGCTCCGCACTCCATAACGCTGGCTGGCTGACCGGCAGGCGCACGGTCGTTTTATCAAATGCATTGCCGCGTTCGTCGATGATTTCACTGCCGAGCGGCTGCGTATGTTCTGCGATGGCGTCATCGCCGCGCCACAGCTGGACGCGGACGTGATAATCCGCCGCCATTTCCTGCGGTACGGCGGCGCTGACCTGCACTTCCAGTTCGGCCTGCGTGAAATTGTGGAACAGATGCGTGCGCACCTGATAATCAGTGATCTGCTCCGCCGGTTTGTGCATCAGAACGACGTCACGGAAAATCCCGCTCATGCGCCACATATCCTGATCTTCCAGATAGCTGCCGTCGCTCCAGCGCAGCACCATCACCGCCAGACGGTTTTCGCCGCCGCGCAGCACACCGCTGAGGTCGAACTCCGCTGGCAAACGGCTATCCTGCGAATAACCGATCCACTGGCCGTTGCACCATAAATAGAACGCTGAATTGACACCGTGGAAAACGATGCGCGTCTGGCCGCTGCTCAGCCAGGTGTTATCAACATCAACTGTGAGCGAGTAACAACCTGTGGGATTTTCTTCTGGCACAAATGGCGGATTGACTGGGATCGGATACTGAACGTTGGTATAAATCGGCGCATCGTATCCTGCCAGTTGCCAGTTTGACGGCACCTGAACACGGTCAGTATCAGGCAAATCCTGTAGCAGCCACTGTTCCGGTACGGCTTCGGGACGGGGGAAATAGCTAAACCCCCACTCACCGTTCAGGGAGCGAAGACTGGAAGATGCGTCATTCTCTCTGGCTTCGGCACTATTACGCCAGCTGTTAAAAGGTGGATGCGCCGCGAGGCGGTTGAGCTGCGTCGATGCTGGTTTTTCCCAGTCACGACGGGCCAAAACCACGGCCAGCGATGACAGTTTTTCGTCCCCTGATGTACTCATCGTTAATCCTCTGCAAAATTGTTATGCGCTCACAATATGAATAAAGATGCGTAACGCGAGGCAGTAAGTAAAGCGAAGGGAAGCAGGAAAGGGACGCGGATCACAAATTCCGCGTCAGTACGTTCTGATTTTGAGAATTACAGCGCGCTGAGCTGTCGTGCGATGCGGATCAGTTCCTGGGACAATGCCTCCTGTGAAACAGGCTTTTCACCGGGCGCCGCCGTGGTGTGGCGCTCTACCAGAGAGGTCGGCAGTAACAGCGATGAGCGGCGACGATCGCCGTGGGTGTGCAGGTGATCAACCAAACGATTAACACTTTCATGCCCGAGCAGGCGGAAATCTTGTTTGATGGTGGTCAGCGGCGGGAAGAAAAATGCGCTGTCTTCCGTATCATCATACCCGATGACCGAGATTTGCTCCGGCACGCGCAGGCCATACTCATGTACCGCACGCAACACGCCGAGCGCCATCTGATCGTTGGCTACCAGAATCGCGCCAGGTCGCGCAGGTTGGTTCAATAATAACAATGCCTGCTGGTAGCCGGATGCCGCGCTCCAGTCGCCGTGCTGCACCGCACAGGGCGTCACATCGTGCTTTGCCAGTGTCTCCAGCCAGCCTTCATAGCGCAGACGTGCAGAAATGGATTCAAGCGGACCGGTCAGTAACGCAATTTGCTGATGCCCGAGTGTCAGCAGATGTTCCACGCCCTGTTCTGCCCCGCAGTGCGGATCGAACAAAATTTTGAACACGTCAGCCTGCGGATCGACATCCAGAAACAGCGCCGGTAAGTTGCCGCACATCTGCGCTATTGCATCCGCACTGTCGTTGGACAGCGGCACGTTGATCAGCACGCCATCGACGCGTTGTGACATCAGCTCGCTCACCGCCGTGCGGCAGGCAGACAGGCTCAGGTTGTCCGTCATAGAAATCACCACGTTAAAGCCTAACTGATTGGCGCGGGTTTTCACCGCCGAGGCAATTTGCGACGGTGCGTGAAGCGCCAGTTCGGTGGTCGCCAGCCCCAGCGTGTAGCTTTGTTTACCCGCCAGCTGCTGCGCCACGCGGTTCGGCACGTAGTTCAGCTCAGCCATCGCCTTCTCGACTTTGTCTCGCGTCTTGGTCGAGACGTGCGCCGCCTGATTAAGCACGCGGGAAACGGTCTGATAAGAAACACCGGCGTGGCGCGCAACATCATCGAGGGTGACAGATTTTGGCTTCATGGCTCTCTCTTCGGGGGATTCATGCGGGAACGCGCAGGACGGGCTATTGTGGCCGGAAAGCAGACATTAAAAAAGGGGCCGAAGCCCCTTTGGTTATGATCCTCACATTCCGGTGGTCAAGCACCAGAAGGATAAGAATTACAGTACGTCGATCGCGTTCAGTTCTTTGAATGCCAGTTCCAGGCGAGTCACCATGGAAGACTGTGCAGAACGCAGCCATACGCGTGGGTCATAGAATTTCTTGTTAGGTTTGTCCGCGCCTTCCGGGTTACCCAACTGACCTTGCAGGTAAGCTTCGTTTTTCTTGTAGAACTGCAGGATACCGTCCCAGTTTGCCCATTGGGTGTCGGTATCGATGTTCATTTTGATAACACCGTAGCCTACAGATTCTTTGATTTCTGCTGCAGTAGAACCAGAACCGCCGTGGAACACGAAGTTCAGGCTGTTGTGTGGCAGGTTGTGTTTCTTGCAAACGTATTCCTGAGAATCGCGCAGAATCGTTGGAGTCAGTTTAACGTTACCTGGTTTGTACACGCCGTGTACGTTACCGAATGACGCAGCGATAGTGAAACGCGGGCTGATAGCGTTCAGTTTTTCGTAAGCGTAATCAACGTCTTGCGGCTGAGTGTACAGTGCAGAAGCATCCATATGGCTGTTGTCTACGCCATCTTCTTCACCACCAGTACAACCCAGTTCGATTTCCAGAGTCATATCGAGTTTTGCCATGCGAGCTAAGTACTTGCTGCAAATTTCGATGTTTTCTTCCAGAGATTCTTCAGACAGGTCGATCATGTGTGAAGAGAACAGTGGCTTACCGGTTTTGGCGAAGTGAGCTTCACCCGCGTCCAGCAGACCGTCGATCCATGGCAGCAGTTTCTTAGCACAGTGGTCGGTGTGCAGAATAACCGGCACGCCGTAATGTTCTGCCATCTGATGCACGTGGTGTGCGCCAGAGATTGCACCCAGGATTGCAGCGCCTTGCGGCACGTCAGTTTTCAGGCCTTTGCCTGCGATGAACGCAGCGCCGCCGTTAGAGAACTGAACGATAACCGGGGAACGAACTTTCGCAGCAGCTTCGAGAACGGCGTTGATAGAGTCGGTGCCTACGCAGTTAACCGCTGGCAGAGCAAATTTGTTTTCTTTAGCAACAGCGAAAACTTTCTGTACATCATCACCAGTGATAACGCCTGGTTTTACGAAATCAAAAATTTTAGACATAGTTCTTTGTCCTGTATTCGTCGGCCGTAGATGGATTGAATCGGTTTGCTATGTCGCGCGAGTTCCACTGTGCAGCCCCTCGCGCGGCAAAGAAGAACAGGAAACCCTATGTTTCCTGTTCAGGGTTCATTACTTCTTAGCACGCTCTTCCAGCATCACAACCGCTGGCAGTGCTTTCCCTTCAACGAACTCGAGGAATGCGCCACCGCCAGTGGAGATATAGGAAATTTTGTCAGCGATACCGAACAGATCGATAGCCGCTAAAGTGTCGCCGCCGCCTGCGATAGAGAAACCTTCGCTGTCAGCAATGGCCTGCGCCACAATTTCGGTTCCTCTGCGGAAGTTAGGGAACTCGAACACGCCTACCGGGCCATTCCACAGAATGGTTTTGGCGTTTTTGATGATCTCAGCCAGACGGTAAGCAGACTCATCGCCCATGTCGAGAATTTGTTCGTCATCTTTGATGTCTTTAACAGACTTCACGGTAGCGACGGCTGTTTCAGAGAACTCAGTGGCCACACGAACGTCTGTAGGGACAGGAATATCGCAGGTTTCCAGCAGTTTGCTTGCTGTATCAACCAGATCCGCTTCGTACAGGGATTTACCAACGTTGTTACCTTGTGCAGCAACAAAGGTATTCGCAATACCACCGCCAACGATCAGCTGGTCAGCGATTTTGGACAGGGAATCCAGAACGGTCAGTTTGGTAGACACTTTAGAACCACCAACGATCGCCACCATTGGGCGCGCCGGATTACCCAGAGCTTTGCCCAGTGCTTCCAGCTCAGCTGACAGCAGAGGACCCGCACACGCGATTGGGGCAAATTTGCCGACGCCGTGGGTAGAAGCTTGTGCGCGATGCGCTGTACCGAAGGCGTCCATCACATAGATGTCACACAGGGCAGCATATTTTTTGGACAGCGCTTCGTCGTCTTTCTTTTCGCCTTTGTTAAAGCGAACGTTTTCCAGAACAACCAGCTCGCCTTCTGCAACTTCAACGCCATCAAGGTAGTCTTTCGCCAGGCGAACTGGAGATTTCAGATGTTCTTTCAGGTAGTTAACAACCGGCAGCAGAGAAAACTCTTCGTTATATTCGCCTTCAGTCGGACGACCCAGATGTGAGGTAACCATCACGCGTGCACCTTGTTTCAGGGCAATTTCGATGGTAGGTAAAGAAGCGCGGATACGTGCATCTGACGTTACTTTGCCATCTTTAACCGGCACGTTGAGATCCGCACGGATCAATACGCGCTTACCTGCTAAATCCAGATCGCTCATCTTAATAACAGACATGGTGAATCCTCTCGTTGATTCTCTTTAAAGTTGCTTGAAGGCAGTTTCGGCCAGGAAGGGCCGCAACAACCGTACTAGAAACCGCTAGCGGACATTGCCAATGTTGTATCCAACATTCGGTTGGCAAAGCCCCACTCGTTATCGCACCAGACCAGTGTTTTTATCAGGTGCTTTCCACTTACCCGCGTCTGCGTTCCATCAACAATGGCGCTGTGGGGATCGTGGTTAAAATCTGTCGAGACTAATGGTAGTTCGGTATAGTCAACTATACCACGAAAAGCGCCCATTGCGGCTTTTTGCAGCAGCTGGTTCACCTCGTCAACCGTCACTGAACCCTCGACAAATACGCTCAAATCAATGGCTGTGACATTGATGGTCGGCACACGCACGGAGATCGCTTCAAAGCGATCGCAGAACTTCGGCATGATGCGCGTGATCCCCGCGGCAAGCTTGGTATCGACCGGGATAATGGACTGGCTGGCGGCGCGCGTACGGCGTAAATCGGCGTGGTAGGCGTCGATAACCGGCTGGTCATTCATCGAAGAGTGGATGGTCGTTACGGTGCCGGACTCAATGCCGTAGGCATCGTCGAGCAGCTTGATCACAGGGATAATACAATTGGTAGTGCAGGACGCATTGGACACAATGCGATGCTGGCGTTCGAGCAACTGGTGGTTTACACCGTACACCACGGTGGCGTCGAGGTCGTGACCGCCCGGATGCGCGAACAGAATTTTTTTGGCTCCGGCCTCAAGCTGAGTTTCGCCGTCTGCACGGCTACCGTAAACGCCGGTGCAATCGAGCACGACGTCTATACTTAGCTCGCCCCACGGCAGCTGGCTGGCATCAGGTTGATGGAATAATCGGATAGAGTCATCGCCGACGTAAAGGTTTTCACCTTCCTGGCGGACATCCCAGGCGAAGCGCCCGTGGCTGGAGTCGTATTTAAGCAGATGGGCCATGCCTTCAGGGCTGGCAATTTCATTGATAGCGATAACGGAGATTTCCGCCCGACGCCCGGATTCGTATAACGCGCGCAATACGCTACGGCCAATGCGACCAAAGCCATTAATTGCAATACGTATTGGCATACTTCTCCCTGTTACACGGTTGTTACTCAATATCAGTAACACCTATAGTAATGCAGCGTGCGTTTACGGTGAATAACCATCATCATCGGTTCGCACAATACGTGCCTCAGAAAAATGTCCTTTTCCTCCACGTTAACTACGTGGTGACGACGATAAGCTCAAATAGCCTGACTGAAACGGTTCAGCTGAGAATAAACGAAACTATGTCTAAAAGGAATAATTCCAGGAATTTCACCGTGCGAATCGCTTCGATCGCTTAAAAAAACACCATACAAATCCGCGCATTCACAGTGATTTTACTTTTTCATCACGTTTCAGACAGTGATTCCTCTCAAAAACCGAAAGATTAAAACAGTTTCAGAATTAAGCGAGTGTAACGAGGTTCACCTGTGAACGGTTTGACCTGTGTCATTTAGCAAGGAAACTGCAAGCCTGCTCAGGGTATCAGGATGTAAAAAAAGCACCCGAAGGTGCTTTTGAGATTCACTAAAGAATGGAATTACTTCAACAACGACTGTGCTTGCGCAACTACGTTATCAACAGTGAAACCGAACTCTTTGAACAGCAGGTCTGCCGGAGCTGACTCGCCGAAGCTGTGCATGCCGACGATAGCGCCGTTCAGGCCAACGTATTTGAACCAGTAGTCAGCGATACCCGCTTCCACCGCAACGCGCGCGGAAACCGCTTTCGGCAAGACGTATTCACGGTAAGCCGCGTCCTGTTTGTCGAAGGCATCGGTAGACGGCATGGATACAACGCGCACTTTGGTGCCCGCCGCGGCCAGTTTGTCTGCGGCTTCTACGGTGATACCGACTTCTGAACCGGTCGCGATCAGGATAACCTCAGGCGTGCCGTCGCAATCTTTCAGGATGTAACCACCGCGCGCCACGTTTGCCAGCTGCTCAGCGGTACGTGGTTGCTGGGTCAGGTTCTGACGGGAGAAGATCAGGGTAACCGGGCCGTCATTGCGTTCGATGGCGTATTTCCACGCAACCGCAGATTCAACCTGGTCAGCCGGACGCCATGTGCTCATGTTTGGCGTGACGCGCAGGCTGGCGATTTGCTCAACCGGCTGGTGCGTCGGGCCGTCTTCGCCCAGACCGATGGAGTCATGGGTGTAGACGAACACATTGCGGATCTTCATCAGAGCTGCCATACGCACGGCATTACGCGCATATTCGACGAACATCAGGAAGGTCGCAGAGTACGGCAGGAAACCGCCGTGCAGCGCGATACCGTTGGTGATCGCAGTCATACCGAATTCACGCACGCCGTAATGGATGTAGTTACCCGCCTGATCGTCACCGATAGACTTGGAACCAGACCACATAGTCAGGTTGCTTGGTGCCAGGTCAGCAGACCCGCCCAGGAATTCTGGTAAGACTTTACCGAAAGCTTCCAGCGCATTCTGAGATGCTTTACGGCTGGCGATGTTGGCAGGATTTGCCTGCAGCTCTTCGATAAATTTCTGTGCGTCCGCTTCCCAGTTAGCTGGCAGCTCGCCGTTCACACGACGTTTGAACTCTTTTGCCAGTTCAGGATGTGCTTTGGCATAGGCGGCGAATTTCTCGTCCCATGCAGCTTCTTTGGCTTTCCCGACTTCTTTCGCATCCCACTGTGCGTAGATATCTTGTGGAATTTCAAACGCAGCATATTTCCAGCCGAGCGCTTCACGGGTCGCGGCAACTTCAGCTGCGCCCAGTGCGGCACCGTGTACATCGTGCGTACCGGCTTTGTTCGGCGAACCGAAACCGATCACGGTTTTGCACATCAGCAGGGAAGGTTTGTCGGTGACGCTGTGTGCTTCTTCGATAGCGGCTTTGATCGAGTCTGGGTTGTGACCGTCAACGCCACGGACGACATGCCAGCCGTACGCTTCGAAACGTTTAGCGGTGTCATCGGTGAACCAGCCTTCAACGTGGCCATCGATGGAAATACCGTTGTCATCATAAAATGCGGTCAGTTTGCCGAGTTTCATCGTACCGGCCAGTGAACACACTTCATGAGAAATGCCTTCCATCATGCAACCATCACCCAGGAATGCGTAGGTCTGGTGGTTAACGATGTCGTGGCCTGGTTTGTTGAACTGCGCAGCCAGCGTGCGTTCTGCAATAGCAAAACCGACGGCGTTGGCGATGCCCTGACCCAGCGGGCCGGTAGTGGTTTCAACGCCAGCGGTATAACCGTATTCCGGGTGGCCTGGGGTTTTGGAGTGCAGCTGGCGGAAGTTTGCCAGTTCGCTGATCGGCAGATCATAGCCTGTGAGGTGCAGCAGGCTGTAAATCAGCATGGAACCATGACCATTGGACAGCACGAAGCGGTCGCGGTCAGCCCAGTTTGGGTTAGTCGGGTTATGGTTCAGGTAGTCACGCCACAGGACTTCGGCAATGTCAGCCATGCCCATAGGGGCGCCAGGGTGGCCGGAATTCGCTTTCTGCACGGCATCCATACTAAGTGCGCGGATTGCGTTCGCAAGCTCTTTACGAGAGGACATGTTCTACTCCAGGTCGGATTAATAAAGCAGTCAAGGAAGTCATTTTCTCAGACTCGGCATTAAATCGGCAATCTCTAATCACTCACGTGATGAAGTTCACAGAATACGCTTTTAAATCAGTGCGTTTTTTCGGACTTACACTATAGATCGGGCACTGCGAAAATCCTACCTTAACGCTATTCTTACAATGAGAGCCTTTTTCAGGCTTCATTGACTGATTTTTTCACTTTTTCTGGGAACCTGAATTGATGAAATTTCATCCTGTAATGTTGAGCCTGCTGGCCACCACTCTGGTGAGCGGTTGTGCAACAGTGAATACCGATACTTTAATGCAATCCGGCGCGCAGGCTTATCAGGCGTATACCCTGAGCGACGCTGATGTGAAAACCCTCAGCGTTCAGTCGTGCGAAGAGATGGATAAAAAAGCGCAAATCGCACCAGACAGCAGCGAGTATGCACAGCGTCTGAAAAAAATCTCCGCCGCGCTGGGCGACAACATCAACGGCACACCAGCCAACTACAAGGTCTACGTGACCAAAGACGTCAATGCCTGGGCGATGGCTAACGGCTGTATCCGCGTCTACAGCGGTCTCATGGATATGATGAACGATAATGAAGTCGAAGGCGTACTTGGCCACGAAATGGGCCACGTCGCCCTCGGCCACACCCGCAAAGCCATGCAGGTGGCGTACAGCGCAACGGCAGCACGCTCAGCGATTTCCTCACTCGGCGGCGTCAGCGCCACGCTGTCACAGTCGCAGCTGGCGGATCTGGGCGAGAAATATGTTAACGCCCAGTTCTCCCAAAAGCAGGAATCCGAAGCCGACGATTACTCTTTTGATCTGCTGAAAAAACGCGGCATCGATCCGACCGGTCTGGCGACCAGCTTCGATAAATTAGCGAAACTGGATCAGGGTAGCAGCATCGGCTGGTTTGACGATCACCCGTCGTCAGAAGCGCGTGCCAAACATATTCGCGAGCGCATCGCCGCAGGGAAATAATAAATAAAGAGATGCGTCTCAGGGCGCATCTCTTATTATAACGACTTACCACTTTCTATTAATTCTTTAACTTCTGTTTAATGGAAATTAATTCGCACAAAATCTGAAATAACATCACCCGCCTTCTTTTTCTCGCTAACTCAGAATGATTAGTTATTCTTCCTGCGATATTTTTAGTTAACTTTCTGCATTCACTATCAAAGGAAGATGGATTATGGATTTTCGCGTAACAGCCATTGCGGTTGGCATAACGGTATTATTAAGCGGTTGTCAAAACGGTCTGAATACCAATGCATTACTGGATTCAGGCTCCCAGGCTTATAAAGCTGCCACGCTGACCGATCAGGATGTGAAAAACATGACTGACGGCGCCTGCAAAGAAATGGATGCCGGTTCCAGCATTGCATCAGCAAAAAGTAAATATACCAAACGCCTGAATAAGATTGCCAAAAACCTCGGTAATAACATTAACGGTACCCCGGCTAACTATAAAGTTTACCTGACCAGCGACGTCAATGCCTGGGCAATGGCCAACGGCTGTATCCGCGTTTACAGCGGTCTGATGGACATGATGAACGACGATGAAATCGAAGGCGTACTGGGCCACGAAATGGGGCATGTGGCGCTGGGCCATACCAAAAAAGCCATGCAGGTGGCTTATAGTGCGGCCGCAGCACATACCGCAGCCGGCGCGGCGGGTGGCGTCGTCGGCCAGCTTTCCAGCACTCAGCTGGCAGATCTGGGCGAAGATCTGATCAACGCGCAGTTCTCACAGAAGCAGGAATCTGACGCCGATGATTATTCTTACGATTTACTGAAAAAACGCAAACTGCCTACCAAAGGTCTGGTGACGGCGTTTGAGAAACTGGCAAAACTGAGCGGTGGCAGCGAGAAGAGTTTGTTCAGTTCACACCCGCCATCGCAGGAACGCGCCGATCATATGAAAGAACGGATGGCGCAAGATAAATAACGCCCCGCCCCACCAGATAAAGCGCAGTGTTCGCAGAGAACGCTGCGCTTTTCATTTCCAAACTGTTCAGCCATGATGGACGGTTTCCGTATTCTGAGCGCGATAACCACCGCCAACTGCACGGATCAGACGAATATCGGCGCTGATCCATTCCCCTTGCAACTGAATCTTTTTAGCCTGCTCCTGCAGAAGCGGTAATTTAGCTTTTGCCACCTGCGCGCCGCTGATTATTCCCACGCTGAAATGCTGTTGCGCGAGCGAGTAAATATGCTGGCTGCCGTCCAGTACGGTTTGCTGATGCGCATTTTCATCCGATAACGTCTGTACCTGGCTGGCGTTTTTCGCCACATCACTCACTGCCTCCACCACCGCTTTGTTATACGACGCAATACTGAGATTGCTGTTGGCGCGCACAATGCCCAGATTGGCATTCAGCCTGCCGCTGTCAAACACCGGCAACGTCAGTCCGGCAATCGCGCCCATCTGCTGCGCCGAACTGCGGAACAGATCACTCATGTGCAGTGCATCGTATTGAAGAAAGCCCATGAGATTAATACTCGGATAAAACGCCGCATGGGCCGCATCAACTGCACTCAGTGACGCCTCGATATACCAGTGTGCGGCCTGCAAATCCGGGCGGCGCGCCAGCAGTTCATAGCCCAATACCGACGGCAGGCTGTCTTTCATCTCAGGCAAAGTGACCGGCGTTAAATGCACCGCCGGCGCATTCATACCCAGCATCGCCTGCAATGAGGTTTGCAACAGGCGCAGCCGCCCTTTCGACACATCGATCTGTTCGTCGATTTTCGCCAGCCTGATAGACGTGCTGGTATCATCAATCGACGACGTGACGCCCTGTTCGTAAAGCTGACGATCAGTTTTGGCGATCAGCGTTTCCTGTTCCCGCAGATCCATCAGCGTTTGCTTGAGCGCCATGTAAGTCTGGATATCCCAGTAAAGCTCCACCACCGCAGAAGAGACCAGCAGACGTGCCTCGGCCAGTTCAGCCTGCTTTGCCTGATAAACACCAAGCGCTGACTGGATATGTGCGCGATTTTTCCCCCACAGATCCAGCTCATACCTGCCCTGCAGGCCAAATGTCCCGTTGGTGTACCACGGGCCGGTAGTGCCTGCCGCCGGATCGTCAAGCGCAAACGGCCCCATCACGCCTTCTGCCGACATTTTCTGCCGCTCGAGGTCAGCGCCGAAATCGACCTGCGGCCCGTCGCTCGCTTCGCTCATTTTGATGTGCGCCTTCGCCACTTCCACGCGCTGTTGCACCACGGCAATCGACGGGGAGTCCTTCAGCGCCTGCGCCACCAGCGCGTTAAGTTGCGGATTGTGATAGTCCGTCCACCAGTCAGAACCCGGCCATTTTTGCATCGCGGCCTTTGGAATTTGCGGCGTGCGCAGTTGCGCAATATCGGTTTCAGCGATTGCCGGTTTTTCATCATGCACCCACGCGCAGCCGCTGAGTGAAATAAAGAGAGGCAGAAAAATAAACGGAGGGATTATTTTATTTTTATAAAAATTATGAATTGATTTCAATTTTATTATTCACTCAACAAATACATCGTAAGCCGGTGCGAATTTAAACGGCGTGCAGAATAAAGGATGAGCGGGGTAATTTAATTATGAAACTGTGCGGATGACGGTTATATGCGGGAAAATGATTTTTACGCTTAGAGTTGAGTTAAAAACTAATTTTAATTTTATATAATCAATAAAAATACATTCACGATACAAATAATTAAGGCACCCGATGGGTGCCTTAAGAGAATGACGAAATGGACTGATTATCAGCCTTTTTTGGACGCCTGCACGTGCAGCATTTCCAGCGCCAGGGTCGCAGCGGCCAGCGCAGTGATTTCAGACTGGTCGTAAGCCGGAGCCACTTCCACGATATCCATACCCACGATATCCAGATCCAAGTCTTTCAGGCCGCGAACCAGTTTAAGCGCGCGGTCTGACGTCAGGCCACCGATGACCGGTGTGCCGGTGCCTGGTGCATGTGCCGGATCCAGACAGTCGATGTCAAAGCTCAGGTAAACCGGCAGATCACCGACGATTTGCTTCACCTGCGCCAGAATATCATCCACGGTGCGGTCGTTAACTTGCGCGGCATCCAGAACGGTGAAACCGAGATTTTTGTCGAACTCGGTGCGGATACCGATCTGCACAGAGTGATTCGGGTCGATCAGGCCTTCGTTCGGCGCATGGAAGAACATGGTGCCGTGGTCGAATTTGCTGCCGTTGGAATAAGTGTCGGTGTGCGCATCGAAATGCACCAGCGCCATTTTACCGAAATGTTTAGCGTGTGCGCGCAGCAGTGGCAGGGTTACAAAGTGGTCACCGCCGAAAGACAGCATACGCTTGCCGGACGACAGCACTTTATCAGCGTGCTGTTGCAGTTTATCCGTCAGATCCTGTGCATCACCGAAGTTAAACACCAGATCGCCACAGTCGATGACGTTCAGACGATCGCGCAGATCGAAATCCCACGGCCAGCGCTGACCTTCCCACGCCAGATTCACAGACACCTGACGGATAGCGGCAGGACCGAGACGTGCGCCTGAACGGCCGGAGGTCGCCATGTCGAAAGGAATACCGGTGATGACCCAGTCAGCTTCCGCAGTGTACGGCTGGAAGTTCAGCGGGAAACGCAGAAAACCAAATGCGTTGGAAACCAGGGAGTTATCAGGCTCATTACCTAAAGTGCTCACTAATTTACTCATAAAAATGTCCTCTTTTTGCATCGCCGTGCAGCCTGCTGCTGACACAGAGTGGTGAAGTATAGATGAAAAAAAATCCCCACCACGTCGTTTGCCCGACCTGAAAGGGATTTCTACAAATTCATATTGTACTGCTGTTGGCGCGAATTTTACCTTAATCCGGCTCAGCTTCAAGCCGGATTATTGTGCGCTTTTACTCGTCTTCTTCCAGATAAGTATAACCGTACAAACCGGATTCAAACTCTTCGACGAACTGCGCCTGAAGGTCGGCATCCAGATCGGTTTCTTTCACCTGATCGCGGAAACGGGCCAGCAGAACGTTCGGATCCAGCTGCACGTATTCCAGCATATCAGCGACGGTATCGCCTTCATCCGACTGCTGCACTTCAATGCTGCCGTCAGGGAAGACGAACACGTCCACTGCTGCGGTATCACCGAACAGGTTGTGCATGTTGCCGAGAATTTCCTGATACGCGCCGACCATAAAGAAGCCCAGCACTGGCGGATTTTCCGGATCATACGGGGGCATCGGCATGGTCGTCGCCACGCCGTCACCATCGATATAGTGATCGATAGTGCCGTCAGAGTCGCAGGTGATGTCCAGCAGTACCGCACGACCTACCGGCGGTTTATCCAGGCCTTCCAGCGGCAGAACCGGGAACAGCTGATCGATACCCCACGCGTCGGGCATTGACTGGAACAGCGAGAAGTTGACGTACAGTTTGTCCGCCATGCGTTCCTGCAATTCGTCGATGATTGGACGGTGTGCGCGGTTGCTCGGATCGAGCTGACCCTGAATCATGTTGCAGATGTTCAGGTAGATGTCTTCCGCCCAGGCGCGCTGCGTCAGATCCAAAATACCGTGTGCATATTGCGAATGAACGTCGTGCAGATCCATCTGGCTGTCATGCAACCATTCACGCAGCGAGCGGCGGTTTTCCGGATCGTGCATTTCGTTCCAGGTGTCCCACATGCTGCCGAGCGCACGCGGCGCGTCATCGGCTGGCTGAATCGGATCGCGGAACTCATTACGCTCAACGCCGATGATGTTAGACACCAGCACGGTATGGTGCGCGGTCACGGCACGGCCAGACTCGGTGATCACCGTCGGGTGCGGCAGGCCATGTTCGTTACAGGCATCGCCAATCCCCCAGATCACGTTGTTAGCGTATTCATTCAGACCGTAGTTCACCGAGCAGTCAGACTGCGAGCGGGTCCCTTCGTAATCCACACCCAGACCGCCGCCGACGTCGAAGCACTGAATGTTGACGCCCAGCTTGTGCAGCTCAACGTAGAAACGCGCGGATTCACGAACGCCGGTGGAGATATCACGAATATTGGAAAGCTGGGAGCCGAGGTGGAAGTGCAGCAATTGCAGACTTTCCAGACGCCCTGCTTCACGCAGCATTTCGACCAGTTGCAGAACCTGTGATGCTGCCAGACCAAACTTGGATTTCTCGCCGCCACTGGACTGCCATTTGCCGGAGCCCTGCGAAGACAGGCGCGCACGTACACCCAGACGCGGGATCACGTTCAGACGTTCAGCTTCTTCCAGCACCAGCTTAATCTCAGTCATCTTCTCGATAACCAGATACACCTTGTGACCGAGCTTCTCGCCGATCAGCGCCAGACGAATGTATTCACGGTCTTTATAGCCGTTACAGACAATCACCGAACGGGTCATGCCCGCATGGGCCAGAACCGCCATCAGTTCGGCTTTCGAACCGGCTTCCAGACCCAGCGGTTCGCCGGATTCGACCAGCGATTCGATCACGCGGCGATGCTGGTTCACCTTAATCGGGTACACCAGGAAGTAGTCACCCTCGTAGCCGAACGATTCGCGCGCACGTTTGAACGCGGCGTTAATCGAACGCAGACGGTGCTGCAAAATTTGTGGGAAGCAGAACAGCGCCGGCAGACGCTGACCGTCCTGCTCACGCATGTCTTTCACCAGTTGCGCCAGATCCACGCGTGCTGAAGGGACATCGGGATCCGGGCAAACACTGATGTGGCCCAGTTCATTGACGTCATAATAATTGTTACCCCAATAGGCAACGTTGTAAGTGCGCAGCATTTTACTGGCATCACGATCGTTCACGGCAACCTCCTGCATGGAGCGCAAAGAAACGGTATCGCCCGCATGTGACGGACGGTGGGACTGGATGTCATCAGACATAGGTAAATCCTCTTTCTACACTGACAACATGGCCAGCCACTATCGCAGTAACAACAGGTGAGAACAACCCGAACGAATGGCTTTCAGACAGGATAAAAACCTGTGCGCCAGGGTTGGCAAACTGTTTTTCACTCATGTGATTATAGAATTCATCATTAGACTCCGTGGAACGGGTCAGAAGAAACCATAGGAATAACGCCCCTAAGGTTGCAGGCTACGTCAGTTTTAACGGGGGAAGCGGCTGTTAACCGGCCCGATGTGGCTGAGTAGCGCTCAGATGTCGCAGACTGAACTGTCTATAGTCAGGCTGCATAAACGCGTCCATCCGACGGACAGGCTGTTTATAACATCGGATTGATGACAGAAATTTTTCAGAAAGGCGTGCGGCAGCGATAAACAATGTCTGCCGGGGATGCTGTTGAAATGTAACAAGCGGTAAAAAGTGGGTCATTAACCTAACCACCTCCACACGTGCCACGCATCACCCGCGGGCATTCGAGCTGAGAAAACAGTAATTACTGGGATACGCGGGCGTCGAGAAAGTGCCGGGCGCGCGGCGTTTATACCGGCAACACGCTGTAAATGCAAAATGAAAATGCAGCCTTGATGGTTTCAATGCGTGAATATCACTGCAAAGACGCACGAAAACGCCATGTTCATCACAAAAATGACTGGCTTTCGTAACACCTGCTATCCTAAAATAGCCGTCCAGATGTTAATCCGTCCGTAGCAAACTTGCGGATTAATGCTCAAACTGCTTCAAGGCTTTGCCTTATGGGGACATGCAGGACGCATTGCGACAATGGCGAGCACCGCTCCTCATCTGCCAGTCTCCCCAGTGCTATGCAGTGATATCTAACCCGTCGTATGAAGGTAAAGAACATAATGGCTAAACACCTCTTCACGTCCGAATCAGTTTCTGAAGGACATCCAGATAAAATCGCTGACCAGATTTCCGATGCCGTACTGGACGCGATTTTAGAACAAGACCCGAAAGCACGTGTTGCATGTGAAACTTATGTCAAAACCGGCATGGTCCTCGTGGGCGGTGAAATCACCACTACCGCCTGGGTCGACGTAGAAGAAATCACCCGTCAGACCATCCGTGAGATTGGCTATGTCAATTCCCAGATGGGCTTCGATGCCAATTCCTGTGCCGTACTGAGCGCCATTGGTAAGCAGTCTCCGGACATCAACCAGGGCGTTGACCGCCAGGATCCGCTGGAGCAAGGCGCCGGCGACCAGGGTCTGATGTTTGGTTACGCGACCAACGAAACCGACGTGCTGATGCCAGCCCCAATCACTTACGCACACCGTCTGGTGCAGCGTCAGGCTGAAGTTCGCAAAGCGGGCACCCTCCCGTGGTTGCGCCCTGATGCGAAAAGCCAGGTCACTTTCCAGTATGACGAAGGCAAAATTGTCGGTATCGATGCGGTCGTCCTTTCCACCCAGCATTCTGAAGAGATTGGCCTGAAAGATTTGCAGGAAGCGGTGATGGAAGAAATCATCAAACCTGTATTGCCAGCAGAATGGCTGAACGCCGGCACCAAATACCACATCAACCCGACTGGTCGCTTCGTTATCGGCGGACCAATGGGTGACTGCGGTCTGACCGGGCGTAAAATCATCGTCGATACCTACGGCGGCATGGCCCGTCACGGCGGCGGTGCATTCTCCGGTAAAGATCCGTCTAAGGTTGACCGTTCAGCGGCATATGCTGCCCGTTACGTGGCGAAAAACATCGTGGCTGCCGGTCTGGCTGACCGTTGTGAAATTCAGGTGTCTTACGCTATCGGCGTGGCAGAACCGACGTCCATCATGGTGGAAACCTTCGGTACCGGTAAAATTTCTAACGAGCAACTGACCCTGCTGGTGCGCGAGTTCTTCGACCTGCGTCCATACGGTCTGATCCAGATGATGGATCTGCTGCACCCAATCTACAAAGAAACCGCTGCGTACGGTCACTTTGGTCGCGAACATTTCCCTTGGGAAAAAACCGACCGTGCCGCACAACTGCGCGACGCTGCTGACCTGTAAGTCATTTTTCAGACAGTTCTGCACATCAACCCTGTCCTTGTGGCAGGGTTTTTTTTATCTGAAATTTGAGGAAAATTCCTAAAACGACATAAACACCGCCCAGAATGAAAACGGTTACAGCTAATAACTTGTTATTAAATAATGCATTATTTCCATAGGTAAAAGTTTGAAACAGAAATTTGATTGATATAAATCAATTTATGCACTATTACTTTAACGGCTTTCCCCCTTCCTGCTTTGCATCTCTTTGAATCCCTTCCAGAACAATGATTCCAACCACAGCCATTAGTGTAAGCGATTACAACACTGTGACCGGGTTCACGTTAAGCTGGAGGCAGGGTTAATAACATAACAGCCTAAGCATTATTACAAACACTATACGATTGCACTATTTTGGAGACCGGATGAACAACTCAACGTCGACCAAAGGAAAACGCTCGAATAAAAGCGTCACTTTCTTTGTCTGTTTTCTCGCTGCACTGGCCGGACTTCTGTTCGGTCTGGACATCGGTGTCATCGCTGGCGCACTGCCGTTTATTAGCCATGATTTTCAGATAACCAACCATCAGCAGGAGTGGGTGGTCAGCTCAATGATGTTCGGTGCCGCTGTTGGTGCCGTCGGCAGTGGCTGGCTGAACTTCCGTCTTGGCCGTAAATACAGCCTGATGATCGGCGCGGTTCTGTTCGTGGTCGGTTCGCTGTGTTCCGCCTTCGCGCCAAACACCGAAGTGCTGATCGTCGCCCGAGTTCTGCTGGGCCTGGCGGTGGGTGTCGCGTCTTACACCGCGCCGATTTATCTGTCAGAAATCGCACCGGAGAAAATCCGTGGCAGCATGATTTCTATGTACCAGCTGATGATCACCATCGGTATTCTGGTGGCGTATCTGTCGGATACCGCTTTCAGCTACAGCGGCGCATGGCGCTGGATGCTGGGCGTGATCACCATTCCAGCCCTGCTGCTGCTGATCGGCGTGTTCTTCCTGCCGGACAGCCCGCGCTGGCTTGCCGCACGTGGCAATGACGACAAAGCCCGCCGCGTGCTGGAAAAACTGCGCGATTCCACCGCGCAGGCGAAAAGCGAACTGGATGAAATCCGTGAAAGCCTGAAAGTGAAACAGAGCGGCTGGGGGTTATTCATCAACAACAAAAACTTCCGTCGTGCGGTTTATCTTGGGATTTTGTTGCAGGTGATGCAGCAGTTCACCGGTATGAACGTCATCATGTATTACGCACCTAAAATCTTCGGCATCGCCGGTTTCGCCAGTACTTCTCAGCAAATGTGGGGCACGGTGATTGTCGGTCTGGTCAACGTGTTGGCGACCTTCATTGCTATCGGTCTGGTTGACCGCTGGGGTCGTAAACCTACGCTCAAACTGGGCTTCCTGGTGATGGCAGTCGGTATGGGTATTCTCGGTACGATGCTGCACATCGGTGTGGAATCTGACTTTGCGAAATACTTCTCTATCGCCATGTTGCTGATGTTCATCGTAGGTTTTGCGATGAGTGCCGGCCCGCTAATCTGGGTGCTGTGTTCCGAAATTCAGCCGCTGAAAGGTCGCGATTTTGGTATCACCGTTTCCACGGCAACCAACTGGATTGCTAACATGATAGTCGGTGCCACCTTCCTGACCATGCTGGAAACGCTCGGCAACGCCAACACCTTCTGGGTGTACGCCGCGCTGAACGTGGTCTTCATCTTCATCACCATTGCGCTAATCCCTGAGACCAAAAACGTCTCTCTGGAACACATTGAACGCAATCTGATGAAAGGCGAAGCACTGCGCGACATCGGTAAGTAAGCGTCACATTCCTCCCCTGCAAAGGGGGGGAATTCTATATTGCATCTCCTCTCCACCGCCTTTATCCTTCGCCTGATGAAAACCTCACGCCTCCCCATCGCCCTGCAACAAGCCGTTATGCGCTGCCTGCGGGAAAAACTCCAGATGGCAAATCAGTTTTTTGGCACCGACTATCCGGAGCCGGAAATCACCTATCAGCAACGCGGCACCAGCGCGGGCAGTGCATATCTGCAACACTGGCAAATCCGGCTGAATCAGGTGCTCTTACAGGAAAATCAGCAACCGTTTATTGATGAAGTGGTTCCGCACGAACTGGCGCATTTGCTGGTCTTCCGCCGATTTGGCCGCGCACCTGCGCCCCACGGTAAAGAGTGGCGCTGGATGATGGAGCACGTCCTCGGCGTTTCTGCCAGCCGTACTCACAAGTTCGAAGTCGCCTCGGTGCAGAGTAAAACGTATCCTTATCTGTGCGCCTGCCGCGATCACCAGCTGACCGTACGTCGTCACAATAAAGTGATGCGTAAAGAGTCGGAATACCGCTGCCGTCATTGCGGTGAACTGTTACGGTTTAACGCTAATGGCACGACTAACTGCTGATTTTTCAATCACTAAATAGCAGCAATGTCCCATTGTCACACCGCGCCGCATCCGTTACCCTTCCGACCTTTTCACATCAGGTCATTTGGAAACATGTTTCGTAAAACACTTTCAGCCTTTCTGTTTATCCTGGCACTCGCACCGCTCAGCGCATTCAGCCAGTCCGGCAAGAACATCAACAATTTCAGCCAGGCTAAAGCCGCGGCCGTCAAAATCAATCAGGGTGCACCCTCTTTCTATTGCGGATGTGACATCAGCTGGCAGGGCAAAAAAGGTACGCCGGATCTGAAATCCTGCGGTTATGCGGTACGTAAAAGTGAACAGCGCGCCAGCCGGATTGAATGGGAACACGTGGTGCCTGCGTGGCAGTTCGGCCACCAGATGCAGTGCTGGCAGGACGGCGGGCGCAAAAACTGTGCGAAAAATGCCGATTATCGTCAGGTAGAAACCGATCTGCATAATCTTCAGCCGGCAATTGGCGAAGTGAACGGTGACCGCAACAACTTTATGTACAGCCAGTGGAATGGCGGCCAAGGCCAGTACGGGCGCTGCGAGATGAAAGTCGACTTTAAAGCCAAATCCGCCGAGCCGCCTGTCCGCGCACGCGGCGCTATCGCCCGCACCTATTTCTATATGCGCGACCAGTACAAACTCAATCTTTCCCGCCAGCAAACACAGCTATTTAGCGCCTGGGATCGCCAGTATCCGGTCACCGCGTGGGAATGCGAACGCGATAATCGCATCGCTGACGTACAGGGGAATCATAATCCTTACGTGCAGCAAGCTTGCGCTCAGAGAAAAAGCTAACTTAGTATTAAACACGCCATCAGAGCACATTAGCTCGCGACATTGCGGGCTAATCACGCCAAAATAGCCCGCTTAAACACTTTAAGGACAGCAGCCACACATGCGCATACCCCGCATTTATCACCCTGAAACACTGACCGCCCACAGCGAAATTGCACTGTGCGAAGATGCCGCTAACCACGTCGGACGCGTTCTGCGTATGCAGCCTGGTCAGGCAATCCAGCTATTTGATGGCAGCAATCAGGTCTTCGAGGCCAGCATTACGCAGGTGGATAAGAAAAGTGTGCGCGTCAGCCTCGGCGAAGGCGTGCTGTCTGACAACGAGTCTCCGCTAAATCTGCATCTCGGCCAGGTGATTTCGCGCGGCGATAAGATGGAATTCACCATTCAGAAATCCATCGAGCTGGGTGCAAACACCATTACTCCGCTGTTCTCCGAGCGCTGCGGCGTCAAACTGGACGGCGAGCGTCTGGAGAAAAAATTACAGCAGTGGCAGAAAATCGCCATTGCCGCCTGCGAACAGTGTGGCCGCAACCGTATCCCGGAAATTCGTCCGGCGATGCAACTGGAAGCCTGGTGTGCAGAGCAGGATGACAGCCTGAAGCTGAACCTGCATCCGCGCGCCAGCCACAGCATCAATACCCTGCCGCTGCCGGTGAAGCATGTCCGTCTGCTGATCGGCCCGGAAGGCGGTTTGTCCGCCGATGAAATTGCAATGACTTCCGGTTACGGATTTACTGATATCCTGCTGGGACCCCGTGTTCTGCGTACAGAAACCACAGCACTCACCGCGATAACGGCCTTACAGGTCCGTTTCGGCGATCTGGGATAAGAGGAAACGACATGATCAAGCTTGGCATCGTGATGGACCCGATTTCATCCATCAACATCAAAAAAGACACCAGTTTCGCTATGTTGCTGGAAGCGCAGAGTCGTGGTTACGAACTGCACTACATGGAAATGAATTCCCTATATCTGCGCGGCGGTGAAGGCCGTGCGACGACCAAAAAACTCAGCGTAAAACAAGATTACGACGGCTGGTATGAATTCGGCACCGAGCAGGATATCGCCCTGCAGGAACTCGACGTGATCCTGATGCGTAAAGATCCGCCGTTCGATACCGAATTCATTTATGCCACTTACATCCTCGAACGTGCAGAAGAGAAAGGCACGCTTATCGTTAACAAACCGCAGAGCCTGCGCGACTGTAACGAAAAGCTGTTCACCGCATGGTTCCCGGAACTGACGCCAGATACACTGGTGACACGCAATTCCGCGCAGTTGAAAGCCTTCCATAAAGAGCACACCGATGTGATCCTCAAGCCGCTGGACGGCATGGGCGGCGCATCTATCTTCCGTCTGAAGCCGGAAGACGCTAACGTCTCGGTGGTTATCGAAACCCTGACTGAGCACGGCACCCGTTTCTGCATGGCGCAAAACTATCTGCCTGCTATCAAAGACGGTGACAAGCGCGTTCTGGTGGTCGATGGCGAACCGGTGCCTTACTGTCTGGCACGCATCCCTGCTCAGGGCGAAACCCGCGGTAATCTGGCCGCAGGTGGCCGTGGCGAAGCGCGTCCGTTAAGCGAAAGTGACTGGCAGATTGCCCGCACCGTGGCGCCAATCCTCAAGCAGAAGGGCCTGATCTTTGTCGGTCTGGATATCATTGGTGACCGCCTGACTGAAATTAACGTCACCAGCCCGACCTGTGCACGTGAAATTGAAGCAGCCTTCCCGATTTCCGTCACCGGCATGCTGATGGACGCTATCGAAAAGCGCCTCGCTGCGCGCTAAACAAAACTGCTGCACAATGGCGCAGTTGACTGCGCCATCATTACTTTCTGAGGTTAAACATCCTGCATACCATGAATCTACAACATCACTTTCTCATTGCGATGCCCGGGCTGGATGAACCCCAGTTCAAACGTTCTGTTGTGTATATCTGTGAGCACAATGAAGATGGCGCAATGGGTCTGGTGATTAATAAGCTGGTCGACGATTTCACCATTGAAAATGTCCTCGACAAGCTGGATATCAACCCTGAACCACGCGACCCAAGTATTCGCCTTGATCGCCCGGTCTTCTCCGGCGGTCCGCTGGCCGACGATCGCGGTTTTATCCTGCATACCCCGCGCGAAGGTTTTGGCTCCAGCATTCTTATTTCCGACAGCACCATGATCACCACCTCTAAAGACGTGCTGGAAACTCTTGGGACGCCCGACCAGCCGAAAGATGTGCTGGTGGCGCTCGGTTACGCCGCCTGGGAACAGGGCCAGCTGGAAAAAGAATTGCTGGATAACGCGTGGCTGACGATTGAAGCCAGCAGCGACATCCTGTTCCGCACGCCGATTGCTGACCGCTGGCGCGAAGCCGCGAAAATGATCGGCATTGATGTCAGCCAGCTCGCCACCCACGCGGGGCACGCATAATGGCGAACCGCACGGTGTTTGCTTTCGACTTCGGCACCAAAAGCATCGGCCTGGCCATCGGTCAGGAAGTCACCGGTACTGCACGCCCGCTGACCTCGTTTAAAGCGCAGGACGGCACGCCGGACTGGCAAAAGATCGAGAAGCTGCTCAAAGAGTGGCTGCCGGACGTCGTGGTGGTTGGCCTGCCGCTGAACATGGACGGCACCGAACAGCCGCTGACCGCCCGCGCCCGTAAATTCGCCAATCGTCTGCACGGACGTTTTGGCGTTCAGGTGGAGCTGCATGATGAGCGTCTGAGTACCGTCGAAGCCCGCGCTGATTTGTTCGACCGTGGCGGTTTCCGCGCGCTCGACAAAGGCAGTGTGGATGCCGCCTCGGCGGTGATCATCCTGGAAAGCTGGTTTGAGAAGCAATGGAGTCAGCCTGCGTCATAGCCAGTAATCCGTCGCTCTGCCGTTGCTGCCGGCTTTGCGCAAACGTCTGCATTCCGGCCTGCGCGCCGGTTTGCAGAATGTCCGCCAGTTGATGCGTTTTGCCTTCGCGGATGAGATTGCACACGGCGGGCGTCGATGTCAGCACTTCGAACAGCGCCACCCTGCCCGCCTTTTTGCCTTCTGCCGCTTGCGTCACCGCCAGTTTTTGCGCCACCACCGCGCGTAAACTCCCCGCCAGCTGTGCCCGTACGAAAGCCTTTTCTTCTGCCGGAAAGACGTCGACCAGCCGGTCGATGGCCTGCGTCGCATTGCGCGTATGCAGCGTCGCCAGCACCAGATGCCCGGTTTCCGCTGCCGTCAGCGCCAGCCGGATGCTTTCAGTATCGCGCAGCTCGCCAAGCAGCAATACATCAGGATCCTCCCGCAGCGCGCCGCGTACCGCTTCACCAAACGATCGCGTATGCAAACCCAGCTCGCGTTGCTGGATAAGACATCGCTCGCTGACGTGAATCAGCTCGATCGGGTCCTCCAGCGTAATAATATGCCGCGCCGAATGACGGTTGAGATGGTCAATCAGCGCCGCCAGCGTGGTAGATTTTCCGCTGCCGGTCGCACCGGTGACCAGAATCAGGCCATCCTCCTGCATGATGACGTGCTGCAAAATCTCCGGTGCCAGCAAACTTGCCAGCTCGGGGCAGCGTGCGGGGATTGGCCGCAGCGCCGCAGACAATCCGTGCCATTGCCTGAAGACATTGAGTCGCATCCGCACGCCTTCGCCAAGCATCAGTGCTTTATCCACCTGCCCTGCCTGCTGCAAAACCGTCTGCTGCGCGTCATCCAGCCACTGGCTGCAGAGCGCCTGCATCTGTGGCGCGTTGAGTACCGGCAGATCCTCACAACGGCATAATTGGCCATCTATGCGCAACATCGGCGGATAGCCGGTACAAAGGTGCAGATCGGAGGCATTTTGCTTTACACTACGCACCACTAATCCATCAATATCCATGTTGAAATCCTCCTGAGTCCCTATGAGCCTTAGTCAGCAAAACGCTATTGAGCAGAACTTACAGAATGTCCGCGAGAAAATCGCAGCCGCTGCACAGCTTTGCGGCAGGTCTTCAGAAGAAATTACGTTGCTTGCAGTCAGCAAAACAAAACCTGCGAGCGCTGTCGAAGAAGCAATTGCCGCCGGTCAGCTGGCGTTCGGTGAAAACTATGTGCAGGAAGGGGTGGATAAGATAGCCCACTTTGCCGGACATCAGCCCGCACTCACCTGGCACTTTATCGGGCCTTTACAGTCGAACAAAAGCCGTTTAGTGGCAGAGAATTTTGACTGGTGCCACACCATCGACCGGCTGAAAATCGCCCAGCGCCTCAACGAACAGCGCCCTGCCGGTTTACCGCCGTTACACGTGTTGATTCAGGTGAATATCAGCGATGAAGCCAGTAAATCCGGCATTGCCGTCGGTGATGTCGCAGCGCTGGCGACGCAGATTATGGCGATGCCGAATCTGCAACTGCGCGGCCTGATGACGATCCCGGCCGCAGAAACCGATTATGCGCGCCAGCTTGAGGTCTTCGGCCAGATGCGTGAGGCACTGAAAGACTTGCAGACGATTTGCCCGCAGGCGGATACGCTGTCGATGGGCATGACCGACGATATGCCCGCTGCGATTGCCGCTGGCAGCACCATGGTACGTATCGGCACCGCCATTTTTGGTGCCCGTGATTACAGCGCAAAACAGTAACCGGCCTTAGGCGGTTTACTGCTTTACTATTGATTGGCTCAATTCAGTCCCTATAAAAAGCAAGGAGCATGAATGCAACATCGCAAATTATGTTTTATCGGCGCAGGTAACATGGCAGGCGCGATCGTTTCGGGTCTGGTCGAAAGTGGCTACCCGGCGGCGCTTATCAGCGTTTGTGCACCTTCCACCACCCATCGCGATGCGCTGGCTGAAAAATACGGCGTGATAAGCAGCAGCGATAATAACGGCTGTGCTAAAGAAGCGGACGTGGTGGTGCTCTCCGTCAAACCGCAAATGATGGCGGATGTGTGTAAAGCACTGCAAAAAGACGTGGATTTTAGCGGCAAACTGGTACTGTCGATTGCCGCAGGCGTCAGCGTCGCGCGTTTCTGCGAGCTGCTGGGTGATAATCTGAACATCGTGCGCATCATGCCGAATACGCCATCCCTGGTGGGAAAAGGCATGAGCGGGCTGTATGCGCCGAAACAGGTATCGCAGGCGGATCGCGATTACAGCGGCGAACTGATGACTGCGGTCGGCAAAATTTGCTGGGTGGATACCGAAGAAGGCATCAACCACATTATTGCCGCCGCAGGCAGCGCACCGGCGTATTTCTTCCTGTTTATGGAAGCAATGCAGGCCGAAGCGCAGCGTCTGGGGTTCAGCGCCGAGGCAGCGCGGATGCTGGTTGAACAAGCCGCCAGCGGTGCCACCGCGCTAGTGGCCGCCAGCCCGGACACGCCATTGTCACAACTTCGTGAGAATGTGACGTCCAAAGGCGGTACAACCTTTGAAGCACTGAAAGTCTTCACCGACCGTAAATTACCGGAGATTGTCTCCGAGGCCATGCAGGCCGCCATTACCCGCGCGCAGGAAATGGAAAAACTGTTCTGATTCAGGACTCATAATAATTTCGACACCACATAAGGTTTTTTATGCTTACGCTGACTTTTCTGGTCAAAACACTTATCGACCTCTACGTCATGGTTTTACTACTGCGCATCTGGATGCAGTGGGCACGCACGGACTTTTATAACCCGTTCTCACAGTTTGTGGTGAAGATTACACAGCCCGTTATCGGGCCGCTGCGCCGTATTATTCCGCCGCTGGGGCCGATCGACAGCGCAAGTCTGCTGCTGGCTTTCCTGCTTTGCACACTGAAATTCCCGCTGTTGTTGCTGATCCAAAGCGGCGGCATTTATATCGGGCTGAGCAATTTGCTGATCGGCCTGATCGGTCTGGTGAAAGCCGCCGGTTATCTGGTGTTCTGGCTGGTGATCATCCGTTCACTGATGAGCTGGGTGAGCCAGGGTCGCGGCCCGATGGATTTCCTGCTTTTACAGCTGACCGAACCGCTGATGTCACCCATTCGGCGTATTCTTCCGGCAATGGGCGGCATTGATTTCTCGGCGATGGTAGTGATTCTGATCCTCTACATGCTGAATTATCTGGGTATGGATCTGCTGGGTGCCTTGTGGTTCCAGCTCTAAGTCCGGTTTACTGGCAGTCTGACGAACTGGTTTTGCGGCTGGTTATCCAGCCCAAAGCCAGCCGTGACAGCCTGGTGGGTTTGCATGGCGATGAACTGAAAGTCGCCATCACCGCCCCACCGGTTGACGGTCAGGCGAACACGCATCTGGTGAAATTTCTCGCTAAACAGTTTAAAGTCGCCAAAAGTCAGGTCAGCATTGAAAAGGGCGAGCTGGGCCGCCATAAACAAGTCCGCATTACCCATCCGCAAAATATCCCGGCCGAGGTCGCGGTACTGCTCGCTGAATAATTCGTTAAATCAGGATCTTCCCATGCAGAAAGTCGTATTAGCTACCGGCAACGCCGGTAAAGTCCGTGAACTCGCCCATCTGCTGGCAGATTTCGGACTGGACGTGGTCGCACAGACCGAACTCGGCGTTGAGTCTGCCGAAGAAACCGGTCTGACGTTCATTGAAAACGCCATCCTGAAAGCGCGCCACGCCGCAGCCGAAACCGGTTTGCCTGCAATTGCCGATGACTCCGGTCTGGCGGTCGATTTCCTTGGAGGCGCACCGGGGATTTATTCCGCCCGATACGCAGGTGTCGATGCCAGCGATCAGCAAAATCTCGACAAGCTGCTGGTTGCAATGAAAGACGTGCCGCAGGGGCAGCGCGCTGCGCAGTTCCATTGCGTGCTGGTATATATGCGCCATGCGGAAGATCCGACGCCGCTGGTTTGCCACGGCAGCTGGCCGGGTGAGATTGCATTCGCCGAAGCCGGGGCAGGCGGTTTTGGCTATGACCCGATTTTCTTCGTGCCTGAGTCTGGCAAAACGGCCGCAGAGCTGACGCGTGAAGAAAAGAGCGCGGTGTCGCACCGTGGTCAGGCGCTGAAACTGTTGCTGGCTGCGATGAAAGAGGCAGTACAAAAGAATGCGTAAGTTGCCGCCGCTGAGTCTCTACATTCATATTCCGTGGTGCGTGCAAAAATGCCCTTACTGCGATTTCAACTCGCACGCGTTAAAAGGCGAAGTACCGCATGACGATTATGTCGCACATCTGCTGGCGGATCTGGATGCCGATCTGCATCTGGTGGGCGATCGCAGCGTAGGGACGATTTTCATCGGCGGCGGAACGCCAAGCCTGCTGAGCAGCAAAGCGATGCAGGACCTGCTCGACGGCGTGCGGGCACGTTTGCCACTGGAGGCCGGTGCTGAAATCACGATGGAAGCCAACCCCGGCACCGTCGAAGCTGACCGTTTCAGCGCTTATCAGCGCGCCGGTGTGAACCGTATTTCGATTGGTGTACAAAGTTTCGATGCGCAAAAACTGGAGCGTCTGGGGCGCATTCACGGTCCTGAAGAAGCTAAACGCGCCGCGCATCTGGCCACAGGCCTTAACCTGCGCAGCTTCAATCTGGATCTGATGCACGGCTTGCCGGATCAGACGCTGGAAGAAGCGCTGGATGATTTGCGTCAGGCCATCGCGCTGAATCCGCCGCACCTGTCGTGGTATCAGCTGACCATCGAGCCCAATACGATGTATGCCTCGCGCCCGCCAACGCTGCCGGATGACGATGCGCTATGGGATATTTTCGAGAAAGGCGATCAACTGCTGACGGCAGCTGGTTATCAGCAATATGAAACGTCCGCGTATGCCAAGCCGGGTTATCAGTGCCAGCACAATCTCAACTACTGGCGATTCGGGGATTATCTCGGCATCGGCTGTGGCGCGCACGGTAAGCTGACACAGCCTGACGGGCGGATCCTGCGGACCGTGAAGACCAAACACCCGCGCGGCTACATGCAGGGGCGTTACATGGACAAACAGCATGCGGTCGAAACCGAAGATCTGGCGTTTGAGTTCTTCATGAACCGTTTTCGCCTGCTGGAAGCGGCTCCGCGCG
This sequence comes from Rahnella inusitata, assembly GCF_965118895.1. GTDB lineage: Bacteria > Pseudomonadota > Gammaproteobacteria > Enterobacterales > Enterobacteriaceae > Rahnella > Rahnella inusitata_A. Next base: position 318,595 of record NZ_CBCPJJ010000001.1, on the reverse strand, counting down.
AAGAGTTCAGCCTGTATACCGGACTGGAAGAATCCGCGATCCGTGCAGAGCTGGACGAAGCTATCGGGAAAGAATATCTGATTGAAAACCCGACGCACTGGCAGATTACCCGTAAAGGGAAATTGTTCCTGAATTCACTGCTGGAGATTTTTTTAGCGGAGTAAATACATGATTTTTATTTATTAATGAAGGTGAGTCGGCTATCTGTAGCCGACTTTTTTTATCATGCTTAATCATTAAGGCTACAAATAAAGTTATAAATTAACAAATGAACAGAGCTTATCATTAATAAATCAAAACACTAAGAAACATATAGAAATACTCTCTTTTCTTAATGCATTTCCCTCCTTTCACAAAGTAAAAAAACTGTTGGCTTAAAACAAGCCTATACGGCGGATCTGGCCGTCTTCCTAAATAATACAGTTCACATTTTAAAAGTTAACAAAGCCACATTAATAATTAATAAAAATTACCGCATGATTATTAATTCATGAAACAAATGTGCTTGTTACTAATTTCAATGGTTACTATTATAATTAAAACTAGTAACACGCTACCTTTGTTAGCTGTTTTTGATCCTTAACATATAAATACTGTTCGGTTAGTTTGAATGCCGCCATAAGAGCAGTAATTAATTTAATTGAGGGATCAAATGAAACTTTCCAAGATTGCTTTATTTCTGACACTGACAACCTGTAGTCACGTCGTTTTTTCAGCCGAACAACCAAAAGATGCCAGTGCCTATACACGGGCGATGAATAACGCCGTTTATAAAGAGTCAAACTTCCATAATCAGGACGATTTTCAGGATGCCGCTAAAGGTTTTATCGCAACGCTGACTCCAATGATGATTAAAGATTCGGCAGGAAATATCTCCTGGGATATGGAAAGTTATGGTTTCATTAAGGGTGATGCACCTGACACCGTCAATCCTAGTTTGTGGAGAATTGCAAAGCTAAACATGCTGAATGGTTTATTTAAAGTAACAGATTCAGTCTATCAGATTAGAGGATTTGATCTTTCCGACATGACCATTATAGAGGGTGATAAAGGTATTATTATTATTGACCCGCTGGTCACCACCGAAGTAGCCAGCGCAGGGTTAAAACTCTATTACCAACATCGTCCTTTTAAACCTGTTGTCGCGGTGATTTATACACACAGCCATGCCGATCACTATGGCGGCGTACGTGGCGTCGTGGATGAAAAAGATATTGCTTCAGGCAAAGTCACCATTATTGCCCCGGACGGTTTCATGAAAGAAGCGGTCAGCGAAAATGTGCTTGCAGGGACAGCCATGAGCAGAAGAACGCTCTATCAGTACGGCGCAATGTTGCCCCGCAGTGCTCGCGGTCAGGTTGATGCGGGTTTAGGGAAAACGACGTCAATCGGGACATTTACCCTGATACCGCCAACCGATACTGTCAGGAAAACCGGTGAAAAACGGGTTATTGCAGGAGTCGAAATGCAATTCCAGATGGCGCTGGATACTGAGGCGCCAGCAGAGATGCTCATCTGGTTCCCACAGTTCAAAATGCTGGATACTGCCGAAGATGCCACGCATACCCTGCACAATATTTATACTCTGCGCGGGGCGCAGGTTCGCGACGCGAGCTCCTGGTGGAAGGTGCTGAATCTTGCCATCAATGAACACCTTAACAACGTTGAGATTGTGATTGCCCAGCATCAATGGCCGACATGGGGAAATCAAAAAATAATAAGTTACTTATCTAATCAGAGAGATATGTTTAAATTCATTCATGATCAAACATTGAATCTGGTAAATAAAGGTTTGACCATGAGCGAAATAGCCGAAACGTTGACTCTTCCACCAGGCCTTGCAAATGAATGGTATAACCGTGGATATTATGGTTCAGTCAGTCACAACGCCAAGGCGGTATATCAACGATATATAGGCTGGTACAACAGTAATCCTGCCGATCTTAATCCTTTACCACCCAGTGAAGCGGCCAAAAAATATGTTGAATTTATGGGCGGTGAAAATCAGGTCTTAGAAAAAGCGCGAAAATCTATCGCCGCCGGAGAGTATCGTTGGGCTGCTGAAGTCTTAAAACATGTGGTCTTTTCTGACCCGACAAATCAGATAGCGAGAAATTTGCAGGCTGATGCCTTCGAGCAATTGGGTTATCAGTCGGAGAATGCAACATGGCGAAATGAGTATCTGATGGGCGCGTATGAATTGCGTAATGGCGTTCCTGATAATGCTCCAATCAATACCGCCAGCATCGATATGGTTCGCGCGATGGATCCTGAGCTTATTCTGGACTATATGGGAGTGCGTCTTAATGCGGAAAAAGCATTAAATAAAAACATTGTTATCAACTGGCAGATGCCGGATGGCACCGTTTATGGCATCGAATTAAAAAACTCCGTCATCCTATATAATCTTAACAGGCCGTTCCCTCAGGCAGATGTTTTGCTAAAAACCGATAAAACCACGTTCTCTCGCCTGTTCATGCAAGGTGAGCCATTAGATAATGTACTGAAAAGCTCCGAGACCATAATTGAAGGCAACCAGGATAAAGTAAAAGAACTACAAGGGATGCTCGATATATTCCCTGGTATGTTCAAGATTGTGACACCATAACTTATCGAAAATCCATCTATTAACAATAATCTCATCACCAGGATGAAATAGAATGATTTATAAATGGATGTTAAATAAAATACGACCGGTTGCGTTTTTTTATTTAATATTGCCATGTGCGGGTCATGCTGATAACGCTCGCGACTGGCAGAATGTGCCCGATGATATTGATATACTATTTGGTTATTACAGTAATATTAATAGCAATACTTCTATCGACTCTTCTCTTCCGGTAGATAATGCTTCTGTGGATGCTGATTTGTATATTCTCCGTTATGCCCGTTCATTCAACCTGCAGGGGCATACCGCGGGTATCCAGTTAATGCAACCCGTTGCCAATATTCGGGCGTCTCTGGATGGATCAACATTTAATGGAGATACGCATACTAATAATGGAATAGGCGATTTCCAACTCGCGCTCGTTTATAATATTTTTGGTGCGCCCGCGTTAAACAGTCAGGAGTTCAGACTCTGGACACCCGAAATGTTTTTAACCACGGCGTTATGGATAACCGCACCTACCGGAGATTACGATAAACACAAGCTGCTTAATATTGGGGCAAACCGTTGGGTAATGAAACCTGAACTGGCTTTTGGTTATCCGATCGGGCCATTCTGGATTGAGATCAATCCAATGGTTTCTTTCTATCAGGATAATGACGAATATCTCGGCAGTCATCATCTCGCACAGCGCCCTCTCTATACTGCTGAAGGACATTTCAGCCTGACGGTGAATCAGGCGATGTGGATTTCGTTAGATAGCACGTTCAGTAAAGGCGGTGAGACGCGTATTGATGGTCGCCTGCAAAATAATAAGCAACAGAATGTATTATTGGGCGCGTCATTGGGATTTATGTTATCACCACAATTTGGCGGGGCCGTTGCCTATACCGATACAACACAGGAGGAATCAGGATCGCCTGATATTTCGACCTGGATGTTCAGAGTCCAATATGTTTGGTGAAAATACGGCCACTTTCTTATTTGAATCAGGAACTCATATCAGGGGGATCACTCCCCCTGTTATATATTGCGATCTTACTGTTTCAAATCTGCCAGCAGGGTTTTATGCTGCGTATCGAGTGCAGTCACGCGCTTACAGACATCATCACCAAAGGCTTTGAACTCTTTTTCCTGCTTGTTCCACTCATCCTGGACCGCCTGTTGCAGACCGCCAAGATTGCCCATCATCGCCTGTAGCGGATTACCGCCGCTGGCCGCCTGTTTCAGGCCCATTTCATTGATGCTGTCTTGCATCACGCCGCCCATGGTCTGTTCCATCAGCTTCTGACCATTCTGCTTAACCTGATCGACCGCTTTATGGTGGAACGTCAGACCATCGGTACGATGCTCGATGATGAGGTTCATTTGCTGCTTGAGCTGCTTGTCGAGCGTAACCAGACGGTTGCGCACATTGCTGTCGCTACCCAGTTTTTCGACAATGACGCGGTCAACGGCCACTCGGCCTTTTTCAAGATGCGCAGTGGCGCCCTGATCTATCCACGGCAAATCACGGCGCAGGGAGGCCTGATAGTCGATGGCTTCCTGACGCTGTTTCGCGCTCAGGGTGATTTCTTTACCGTTGAGCGTCACGTTACCGTTTGGCGTGATCAGCAAGTCGCTGCTGGTGCCCACAACCTGCACGGTTTGCGGCTTGATGACGACGTCTTCTTTTGGCTGCACGGCGCACTGGTAATCTGCCTGCGCACTCCATGCCGTCAGCGCCAGCATCGCGGCCACTGATGTCTTTAAAACCCTACTTTTCACAACACCGGTTTTCACTAACATGTACTCTCCCTAAGACAGCAAACTAAAAAATTGAACGGCCAATACGCTGAGCCAGCAGTTCTAAGGCAGCAATACCAGCCAAAGAGTTCCCTGCCGCATCAAGTTCCGGTGACCATACTGCAATGCACATCTCCCCCGGTACCACGGCCAGAATGCCACCGCCGACGCCCGATTTCCCCGGCATCCCTACGCGGTAGGCGAATTCACCTGCACCGTCGTACATGCCGCTGGTCACCATCATGGCGTTAATCTGCCGTGCCTGACGGGCATCGATCAGCGGCTGTTCACTGCCTAACGGATGGCCTTTATTGGCCAGATAGACAAAAGTACGCGCCAGTTCTTCGCAGCTCATACGCAGAGCGCAGTAGTGGAAATAGGTATGCAAAACGGTGATGACGTCATTCTCGAAATTCCCGAAAGATTTCATCAGGTACGCAATGGCCGCGTTGCGATCGGAGTGATCGAACTCTGAACGCGCAACGTGCCGATCGTAGTTGAGATCTGGCGATCCAGCCAGCTGACGTACCACTTCCAGCATTCTTTGCTTCGGCGCGGTCAGGCGGGTTTGCAACATATCGCACACTACCAGCGCGCCAGGATTGATAAATGGATTACGCGGTTTTCCCTGCTCCAGCTCCAGCTGCACCAGCGAATTAAACGGCTGGCCGGAGGGTTCTTTGCCGACGCGCTGCCAGATTTCACTTTCCTGATAACGGGTCAGTGCCAGCGTCAGACTCAGCACTTTGGAGATTGACTGGATAGAGAACCGGGTATCGGCATCACCGGCACGAAAGATTTCTCCTTTCGTGGTACACACGGCGATCCCTAAATGATCGGGGCTGACTTCAGCCAGCGCAGGGATATAGTCGGCGACTTTGCCACGGCCTATCAGCGGCCTGACCTGCTGGAGGATCTCTTCCAGCAAACTGTTATCGAGTTCGGTACCCAACGTCCTGCCTCCAGATGTAACAAAGGTGCCGGAAAGGCACCTTTAATTTCAGCGTTCTTAATCAATCTGCGCAGATCAATCCCACCAGATATCGAAGAGCTCTGATACTTCAACCGCTTCCATTTTATGGTCTTCCAACCATTTTTTGATTTGCTCACGGTGCTCATCGGTGCAATGACCGATTTCCTGACGGCAAACCAGGCCTTCCCACTGCAAATAGCCACTGCCATCAAAGGCCAGTTTGTTTGGCTCGATCACACCTTCAATAAACAGATCCAGTGATTCGTCGATGGTTTCAACCGGAGTACCTTCCGGGAAACGCCATTTTACAGAGAAGCCCAGTTCCTGGAACTCGGCAATGTGTAACTTCTTACGTAAACGACGACTGCGATTCTTAGCCATTATTGCTTCCTCTCAAACATCAGATCCCATACGCCGTGGCCTAAACGCTGGCCACGCATTTCGAACTTGGTCACCGGGCGCGATTCCGGGCGCGGGACATAGTTGTTTTCCTGCGAGAGGTTTTTCCAGTTTTCTAAGCTGGTCATCACCTCAAGCATGTGTTCGGCATACGGCTCCCAGTCGGTTGCCATATGGAATACGCCGCCCACTTTCAGTTTACTGCGCAGCAGTTCAACGAACGCTGGCTGAACAATACGGCGCTTATTATGACGCGCTTTGTGCCACGGGTCAGGAAAGAATAGCTGCACCATGTCGAGCGAGCCATCGGGGATCATTTTTTCCAGCACTTCTACCGCATCGTGACACATCACGCGCAGGTTGCTGACACCCTCTTCGTGGGCGGTCGCGAGACACGCACCGACGCCCGGCGAATGCACTTCAATACCGATGAAGTTTTGGTGCGGATTGTTCTGCGCCATGGTCACCAGGGATGTGCCCATGCCAAAACCGATTTCCAGCACCACCGGCGCTTCGCGACCAAACAGTGCATCAATTGCCAGCGGTTCTGCCTGATATTCCACGCCCATCACCGGCCAGAAGTTGTCCAGCGCGTGTTGCTGACCTTTAGTCAGACGGCCCTGACGGCGGACAAAACTGCGGATACGGCGCATAGCGCGACCGTTCTCGTCGAACTCCGGTGAAATGACGTCGTTTTTCATGGTGTTTCCACTCCGTTTGGCAAGACGCGGTATTCGGTCACTGCGGTGTTTTGGTCATTAACTATGAAGAATGGCGCATTATCCAAACTTACTCCCGATAAGCAAGGATTGCGGGCACGAAATCCGTCAATACAGTCCGGAAAGTTCCGGTTTACAGCCCGATAACAACTGTGATGTGATCACCCCCGTCTTTTAACCCTGCCGGACTGTAATTCACCCATGATGGAAACCCCTGGTTTCATGGAAGCAAAAAATTTCTCAATGCTGGTGCTCGACTGGTATCAGCGTTATGGCCGCAAAACGCTGCCGTGGCAAATCGAAAAAACACCTTACAAAGTCTGGCTTTCAGAAGTGATGTTGCAGCAGACTCAGGTTGCGACAGTGATCCCCTATTTTGAACGCTTTATGCAACGTTTCCCGACGGTGTCCGATCTCGCAGCCGCACCGCTCGACGAAGTGCTGCACCTGTGGACCGGCCTTGGCTATTACGCCCGTGCACGCAATCTGCATAAAGCGGCGCAGACTATCGCCAGCCAGCACGGCGGCGTATTCCCGACGACATTCGACGAAATCCTCGCCCTGCCCGGTATTGGACGCTCGACGGCGGGCGCCGTCCTTTCGCTGGCGCTTAATCAGCACTATCCCATTTTAGACGGGAATGTGAAGCGCGTGCTGGCGCGGTGTTACGCCGTGGACGGGTGGCCAGGCGAGAAGAAAACTGAGAACCGGTTGTGGGCAATAAGCGAAGACGTAACGCCAGCAAAAGGCGTCGCGCAGTTTAATCAGGCGATGATGGATCTCGGTGCGATGGTCTGCACGCGCAGCAAGCCGAAATGCGAGCTCTGCCCGGTGAAAACCGGCTGCGAAGCTTACGCGCACAACAGCTGGGCAAAATACCCCGGCAAGAAACCCAAGAAAACCCTGCCGGAACGCACCGCGTTTATGCTGATGATTCAGCAAGATGACAAAGTGTGGCTGGAGCAGCGTCCGCCGGTCGGCCTGTGGGGCGGCTTGTTCTGCTTCCCGCAATACGCTACCGAAGAAGAGCTGGCGCTGGGGTTGCATAAATACGGCGCGACGCCAAATCAGCTTCAACAGCAGACCGCTTTTCGCCACACGTTCAGCCATTTCCATCTGGATATCGTCCCGATGTGGTTAAATCTGCGAACATCTGCGGGTTGCATGGATGAAGGTGCGGGTCTCTGGTATAACTTAGCGCAACCACAATTCGTCGGGCTGGCCGCGCCGGTGGAGCGTTTACTGACGCAACTGGCAAAAGAACCGTCCCCAAAAACGATCGATAAGGAATCAGTATGAGCAGAACAATTTTTTGCACTTTCCTGAAGCAGGATGCCGAAGGGCAGGATTTCCAGCTGTACCCTGGCGAGATTGGCAAACGCATTTATAACGAGATTTCGAAAGAAGCCTGGTCGCGCTGGATGAGCAAGCAAACGATGCTGATCAACGAAAAGAAACTCAGCATGATGAACCCCGAAGACCGCAAACTGCTGGAACAGGAAATGGTGAATTTTCTGTTCGAAGGTCAGGATGTGCATATTGAAGGCTATACCCCGCCTTCAAACTGATCGTTGAAAAATAATCATCAATAACAACAAAGCAGCCGCTTTCGGGTGTCTGCTTCTTTCACCAGAAATGGTTTTAAGATGAAGAAAATTTTAGCTTTGCTGGTTATCGCCCCGATGCTGATCTCCTGCTCAGGCAGTAAGAAAGACCAGTTCAACGAAGCTTATGTCAAAGACACCAATGGGTTTGATATTTTGATGGGTCAGTTTGCCCATAATATCGAAAACATCTGGGGGATGAATGAAGTCCTGATCGCCGGTCCGAAAGACTACGTAAAATACAGCGATCAATATTACACCCGCAGCCACATCAACTTTGATGCGGGTACCATCACCCTCGAAACCATTTCAGGCACCGATCCAGCCGCCAGCCTGCGTCAGGCAATCATCAGCACCTTGCTGGTGGGTGAAGATCCGGGCAACGTCGACCTCTATTCTGACGCCAACGACATCCAGATCAGCCGCGAACCGATGCTGTACGGGCAGGTGCTCGATAACACCGGTAAGCCGATTCGCTGGGAAGGCCGCGCCGCCAGCTTTGCTGATTATCTGATACAGAACAAGCTGATGCGCCGCCAGTCCGGTCTGCACGTTATCTATTCCGTAACTATCCAGATGGTGCCTAACCACCTGAATCAGCGTGCGCACAAATATCTGCCAATGATCCGCGAAGCGTCTGCCAAATACGGTGTCGATCAGTCACTGATCCTGGCGATTATGCAAACCGAATCCGCGTTTAACCCGTATGCAGTGAGTAACGCCGATGCGCTGGGGCTGATGCAGGTCGTGCAACACACCGCAGGCGTTGATGTATTTAAATCCGAAGGGAAATGGGGCAAGCCGAGCCGCAGCTATCTGTTTGATCCGCAGAATAATATCAACACCGGTACGGCGTATCTTGCGATTTTGCAGAAAACCTATCTAGGCAACATCAACGATCCGACTGCGCGACGCTATGCGGTGATCACCGCTTACAACGGCGGTGCGGGCAGCGTATTACGCGTGTTCTCTCGCGATAAAACGCAGGCATTCAACATCATCAACAGCATGTCCGCCGGTGACGTCTATGCCACGCTGACGACGAAACACCCCTCTGCCGAATCACGCCGTTATCTGTACAAAGTGAACAACACGCAGCGCAGTTACCGCCGCGTGGATTGAGGTTTGTGGCATGAGAAATGGAAGCGGAGATCCGAGAGGGTCTCCGTTTTTTTATCTAAGGCTGACGTTTCTCCTCACCATAATACCCGTAATACTTGCCCTGAAGGGATCGCGATGAGCGTCTTTTAATCGCATTTAATACCACGCCATTGATACGACATCCTGCCTGCTCAAAACGAGAAATAGTCGCGCTGATCTCATGCAACTTAGTGAGTTCGAAACGGGAGATGATCAGATTTGTCCCCGTGAGTTTTGCAATAATAATGGCATCGGCTACCCGCAAAAGAGGGGGCGAGTCTACAAGTACTAAATCATAATTATCATTTGCATAATTCAATAAACTGGCGAGCGATGAACCTAGCAATAACTCGGAAGGATTGTTCGGAATAGAACCTCTGGAAATAAAATCCAGCTTCTCGAGCGGTGTATGAACAATGCACTCTTGAATGCTTTTTTTACCCGATAAAATATCAGATACGCCATAACCTACTGAAACTTCCAGTTGTGTATGCATATGCCCAAGCCGCATATCAGCATCAATCAATAACACACGCAATCCTGACTGAGAAAATACTGCCGCAAGATTACCACTGATGAAACTCTTCCCGACACCGCTGTCAGGGCCTGAGATCATGATGATCTTATTTTTGGAGGATTTCATCGTAAAATAAAGGCTGGTTCTCAAACTTCGGATGGCCTCAACTGTTAAATGATAGGGTTCTTTCAGGACTATGAGTCCTGATGCATTTGCCTTATTCCTGCGGACATAAGGCACTTCGCTGTATACCGTCAACCCCAGCTGTGTCAGTTGTTCGGGTGTCGTCACGAGGCGCTGAAGGAAAACACGAATAAAAAGGATTGCGGCAGAAATAACAAAACCCAACATAGCACCAATGACCAATAACAGAGATTTGGCAGTTTTCACCGGGTGATAATTTACCGCAGCCCCATCAATAATACGCGCATTCCCAATCTCACTTGCCTGAGTAATACTCAATTCTTGCTGCTTACTCAGCAGGAGCATATAAATCTCATTTCCGGTCTGCACATCACGTGTAAGGCGCATGATGTTTTGCTGAGTTTTAGGCATCGCATTGATTTTTGCATCGATCTCTTTTTTCTTGTTATTGAGCATCATCTGTTTTTCATTTAATGCTTTGTACAAGGGATGTCCCTTCGTGTATTTCTCAGAGACAGAGGCTTCTTCCAGCGCCAGTTCATTAATCTGAGTAGCGTTAGCAATACTTTTGTCTAACAGTACCTTCGTCTCCAAAGAGATATCCACGCTGTCATTCATCTCCCGGTATGAGTTGAGTGCACTCTCAGATTCTTCCAGCTGTTTTTTGATCTTCGGAATTTGCGTTTGTAAAAAATTGAGACTTTTTCTGGCGACCTCGGAGTTTCTTGCTATGTTTTGGCGTATGTAATTATTGCAAATAGAATCTAATACAACGGAAATCTTTTTTTTATTTGTTCCTGTTAATGAAAGCTTCAGCATGCCGCTATTCGTACCGATATCCGTTACTGAAAGCCGTTTCAGGAGTTGTTCCACCGCTTCAACCTGATCGATCTTATTTATGGTGAAATGCGTCCCCGGCACTGCATCCGTTGATTCAATGAAAACACTCAGTTCGTTATCATTGAGTATTTTTCCGATACTCCCTGTTGCCTGATAATTATCACTCTGCAATACATATTTTTCTCCTGCAAGAACAGTCAACTCAAACGGTTTATCCTGCAGATAATCTGGAATATCAAACTGCCGGATTTTAAGCGTCGGTTTTGTCACGCTTAAAAAAAAGGAGGAGAATTTATTCCAGATACTCTTTTTTTCTTCAGAAATTTCTAAATCCAGATCAAATTCATCGACTGTTTGCGACAGTACGGATCGGGATTTAATCAGTGTGCTTTCAGATAATGATACCGGTGCTGCCCCCGGTAAATCCGTCATTAATTCCGGGAAAAAACTATTATTCTTATCTTTCTCGAGTTGAATTAATGCATCAGCTCGATAAACTGGCGTAGATAATTGAGGAATGGCGACTGTAATAATAATAGCGATCAGCATGATTACGATTATAAAATAACGACCATCCACTAACACACCCAGAATGTGAGAGATATCTATTTCCTCTTGTTTGGATTCAGGAGTAAGGGTATGTATATTCTTTGACATATTACTTCCTTATAAAAACTGAAACTTTATTTATCGAAAAATCTTACCCATCCATCGGCGGCTTCAAGAAGATGACGAAACATGGTGTTAAACATGGTTTCATCACAACCTATAGGATCGGGGATATTTTTATTTTTGTGCCAGCCGCCGAAAAGCATTATCTTTCCTCTGGCCTCAATCGCGATATTGACGAGTAAAGGAATGTGCGATGTCTCCATAACAAGGATCAGATCAGCCTGATGGCATAATGCCCGGGTAACCTGCTGTGCGTAATGGTGTTCTATAACTATTCCATGTTGCGATGCAACCTGTAAGGCAAAGGGATGAACAGAATGCCCAACCAGCGCACAGAGTCCGGCTGAATAAATGTTTTGTCGGGGCAGTCGTCGGCGCAAAATTTCCGCACCGACGGGTGAGCGACAAATATTTCCCACACAGACAACCAGAATATTTTTACAAATTATGTTCCCCAACTGTGTGTCCACCTCGCCGCCTCAACTACACTGTTAATACCCGTGATCGTGGGCACTAACTGACTCACAACGCGATTCCAGCGCACAACAGGCGCTGTTGTGACATAGACAATATCGTAGGGTTCAAGTAAGAACTCAGTACCGAGAACGAGTGATGATGCATCCTGGATATTCAACTGATAAATCGTGGCTATTTTTTTGTTTGCTGACGATTTATTCTTATTTGATCGAATGACAAAAACGCCACTGGCATCACTACTTAGTTGATCAATTCCTCCCGCATTACCCAAAGCCTCGGTGATCGACATTCCATTTCGATCAATCCTTAACGTCGCTTGTTTATTGACTTCACCCATAACAAAAATTTTGAGCGCGTCATTACGCGGTATATAGAGAATATCACCATTATATAAGAGATAATTCTGAGTCAAATCACCATTTTGCAAAAGCGCCAATAATGATATATGTTTTTCTTCTCCATTTCTTGTCAGCGTAACGTTATTCCAGTCAGCAAACTCCGTAATCCCTCCCGCCTGATTGATTGCCTCAATGACGGTCAAAGGAATATTGGTAATTGCCTGTGGCCCGCTTCTAACCACTTCACCTGAAACAAACGCTTTCTGAGACCGGAAAGTCGCAATGCTCACATCGACCTGAGGTGACTCGATAAAATTACGAAGTTTTTCAGTAATATCTTCCCGAACGTCTGTTACTGTTTTACCCACAACGTCAACCTTTCCGATGTAAGGATAAAAGATGCTACCGTCGGCATGCACCCAGTTTCCTGTATCACCGGCACTGCGATACTGCCCCGCTGGCGTTGTCAGTTCCGGGTGATCCCAGACAGTCACCATAATAACGTCACCAATACCAATATGGTATTCGTAAGCTTTTAACTCATTTTCTAAGACAGGATTCGTTTGTGCGATGACAGGCTTACTTTGCATATGCGCAACGAGATCTGGAGTGATCGGGTAAACATCGACGAGGTCATTAATATTAACAGTAGCACTCTCTGAGTGTTTGACCGCTTTCCCTAAAAGTGGCAAGTGACTCCCGGGAACAACCGTACATGCACTTAATAGGGGGAGTGTTATCATAATAATTAAAGGCAGCCCTTTACATACTCCCATTTATTCTTTTCCTTGAATTAAATAGCGACAACAAAAACAAAAAAACGAATAATAAAAAATCGTTTATAGATTTAAAATCAATTGAGTATAAAACAGACAATAAATAAATATATCGACAATAGTCAGCGGGCTAAATGATAGTGTGTAAAATACCAAGAATAAATAATAAGTCAACTAATTGATAAGGAATGTTCAATACATTATTTATATGATAATCAACGAACCATTAAAAATAATAATTTAAAGGCTAATATATATATCCAGCAACTAGCTCAGAATAAATCACCTTTATTAATGAAGTAAATAAAGGGCTTTCGCCCCTTATTCACAATAAAATTAACACATTACCCGGCTATCACGTACCCCATCACGCGTTTCCAGCCCACCGGTTTCTTCTCGATATAAACCCCCTGCAACTCAGGGGAGAAGCCCGGTAGCAGATTGATGCCCTCTTCCAGCGCCATGAAGTAACGCTGCACCGCGCCGCCCCACTGTTCGCCCGGCACCACGCAAAGTACGCCTGGAGGATAAGGCAGCGCGCCTTCTGCGGCGATACGGCCTTCAGCTTCCCCAATCGGCACCAACTCAATGTTGTCGCGGATAAACTCGTTATGCGCGTCCTGTGCGTTCATCACCACCTGCGGGAAACTCTTCTGACGGAACATCTCTTTTTGCAGTTCCTTGACGTCAAAACTCACGTACAGATTATGCATCTCCTGGCACAGCTGGCGGATGGTGTAATTGCGGTAACGGTCTTCGTTTTTACGATACACCGTCGGCAGCACTTCGCTGAGCGGGGCATCTTCTTCGATGTATTGCTCAAAGCGCGCGATTTCCTCGACCAGCAACTGCATTTTGGCCGGGGTTTCCGCCGGGGTCAGCAGGAACAGGATCGAGTTCAGGTCGCATTTCTCCGGCACGATGCCGTTTTCACGCAAATAGTTCGCCAGGATGGTCGCCGGAATGCCGAACTCAGTGTACTTTCCGGTCGTTGCATCAATGCCCGGCGTGGTCAGCAGCAGTTTGCACGGGTCGACAAAATATTGCTTCTCGGCATAGCCCGAGAAGGCATGCCAGCGCTCACCCGGCACGAAATCAAAGAAGCGCACGTCGTTGGCCATTTGCTCCGTTTCATGATTCTGCCAGGCGATACCGTCAACAACCGGCGGCACGAACGGCAAAATCATCGAGCACTGTTCGAGCAACATTTTGCGGGTTTCGATGCCGAGCTTCACGCACTCCATCCACATATGTTTACCGCTGCCACCGGCGTGTATGCGCGCATTGACATCCAGCGCGGCAAACAGCGGATAAAACGGGCTGGTGGAAGCATGCATCATGAACGCATTATTGAGCTTTTTATGGCTGCAATGGCGCTTCTGCCCCTTGATATGGTTATCTTTTTTGTGGATCTGCGAAGTCTGTGAGAACCCGGCCTGCTGCTTGTGGACTGATTGCGTGACAATGATGCCCGGATCGTTCTCGTTCAGCTCCAGCAGCAGCGGCGAGCACTCTTTCATCATCGGGATGAACTGCTCGTAACCGACCCATGCGGAGTCAAACAGGATGTAATCGCACAGATGCCCGATTTTATCGACCACCTGACGCGCGTTGTATACGGTGCCGTCATAGGTGCCGAGCTGTATGATCGCCAGGCGGAACGGACGCTTCTCACCGGCGCGACCCGGCGCAACCTGTTTGATTTGATGGCGCAAATAGTCTTCGTCAAAACAGGCCGCATCGATACCGCCGATAAAGCCGAACGGGTTGCGCGCCGTCTCAAGATATACCGGCGTCGCGCCCGCCTGGAGCAGCGCGCCGTGGTGGTTAGATTTATGGTTGTTACGGTCGAACAGCACCAGATCGTCGCGGGTCAGCAGCGCATTGGTCACCACTTTATTCGCCGCCGACGTGCCGTTGAGCACGAAATAGGTTTTATCCGCGTTAAAGACTTTGGCGGCATACTTTTGCGCATCTTTCGCCGAGCCCTCGTGGATCAGCAAATCGCCCAGCTTGACGTCGGCATTGCACATGTCAGAGCGGAAAATGTTTGGGCCGTAGAAATCATAGAACTGACGCCCTGCCGGATGGCGACGGAAAAACTCACCGCCCTGATGCCCCGGGCAGGCGAAGGTGGAGTTCTCCATTTCGACATACTTTTTCAGCGTGTCGAAAAACGGCGGAAACAAAGCTTCTTCATAGGCCTGCGCCGCCGATTCAATCTGCGCGGCATAAAATGCCTGATTGGCGTCCGATAAGGTGATCACGCCTTTCAGCGCTGGTAAAAACTCAGGCGAAACCTGCTCGGTTCCCTGCACAGCCACAAACGCGGGAATACCAAACCCCAGCTTTTCAATTTCTGCCAGCCTGCCGTGGTTTAAATCCCCGACGGAGATAATGATGGCGGCGACGTCGGCAAAATCGGCGCGACGCAGGTCAGCCACCAGACGCGCGGTCTGGAGATAAGGGGAAACGGAGGTGCTTGCTGCAAGTTTTAAAAGTTTCATTCAGACTCTCAAACGGTTAAGTAAGAGGGTGTGCCACAGGGCACGGCAATGAGCTGGTACTTACGTCACAAGAAAACAATGCGCAGAGTCCAGCCCGGCAATTGACGTTGGCCTGAGTGAGACGTCGAATGTGACGTGACGATGCCGGTGCGGCAAGGTGGTGACAGTTGGCGTTTCAGGCTCAGCCACGTCTGATAGACAACAGTAAAATCAGAGCAGTCGGTGAATTCTCTGTTTTTAATAATGCCTACAGCGGGCAAACGGTAGCCTTACCGCATGAAAGGATCTGCAAAAGGAGGAAAACTGAAATCGTGGCGTTTACAGCACCCGGAGATCATCATCAGATGTTTTCTGCGCTTAGAGGAAAACCGTAAAGCGCGATGTGATAAACCAGCCATGCCGCAACCCTCTTGAGCTGTCGCGTGAAAACGGGAACGGGAGTTGTTTAATAAATCGGCGCAATAATGTCATCTTTTCACCCCCTGTTCAACCCTGAACATAGCGCCAAATTCTTACAGAATGCGACACCGCCGGAGCGCGAATTTTCTCAGGCCGCAGAGGCTTTCGTGGCTCTGTAAATACGTTGAAGGGAAAACCGGCAAATCGTTGTAAAAAACATCACTCGAGTGACCAACCCGCCGTTTGTCATAAAAACCCGTTGACGATACATGCCCAATACGGTTTAATGCGCCGCGTTGCCCGGATAGCTCAGTCGGTAGAGCAAGGGATTGAAAATCCCTGTGTCCTTGGTTCGATTCCGAGTCCGGGCACCATATTTAAAGAAACCAGCCTAACGGCTGGTTTTTTGCTTTCTGTGGTACGGACTCTCCATCGAACTCCGTTCGATGACTCGCCTTAGCAGGCTCGCCCTGCGGGCCAACGGCAAAGCCGTTGTTCAAACGCCTGCGGCGTTAGTCCGAGTCCGGGCACCATATTTAAAGAAACCAGCCTAACGGCTGGTTTTTTGCTATCTGTGGGTACTGATTCGCCACAATTACATCATCCCGCTTTGCGCCATCCTCGGGTCAGCACCTTCTCTATCTCGACAATCACGAACAGCGCCACGCCTATCAGCAATCCGATTATCCAATAAATGAACGGCAGCGGACGCGTGCCGAACAGCGTATTCATCAGCGGGACGTAAATGATGATGGCCTGCAGGGTGAACAGCACGACGGTGACAATCCAGATGCCTTTGTTTTGCAGCAGCCCCCGGCTGAGAGAAAATTTATCCGAATCGCGACAGTTGATCATGTAAACCCATTGCGCGGTCACCAGCGTCTGTAACAGCACGGTGCGGATAAATTCCGGTTCATAGCCACGCGGTTGCAGCCAGGCTTCCAGCATAAAGGCGCTGACAGAAATCAGTAAGCCAACGAACGCTACGCGCCAGATGGCGTATTTATCCATCACATGCGCACTGACATTACGTGGCGGACGACGCATTACGCGGCTTTCGGCTTTCTCAAACGCCAGCCCGAAGGAGAGCGTTGCGGAGGTTGCCATGTTCATCCATAAGATTTGCACCGGCGTGAGCGGCAGAAGGTTACCCATCAGGATAGCGATAATTATCAGCAGCCCCTGAGCAAGGTTAGTCGGCATAATAAACAGGATGGTTTTCTTCAGGTTATCGTAAACCCGGCGCCCTTCCCTGACCGCATTGGCGATGGTCGCGAAGTTATCATCCACCAGGATCATATCAGCAGATTCTTTCGTCACCTCCGTGCCTTTGATCCCCATTGCGATCCCGACGTTAGCCTGTTTCAGCGCAGGCGCATCGTTCACGCCGTCACCGGTCATGCCGACAATTTCACCGGTCTCCTGCAACGCTTTAACCAGCCGGAGTTTATGTTCAGGGCTGGTGCGGGCAAAGATGTCGAACTGCACGGCGGCCGTTCTGAGCTGTGCATCATCCATATGCTCGAGCTCGTAGCCGGTGATGGAGTTTTCGCTGTTGCCGATCCCCAACATCTTACCAATCGCCATCGCGGTTTCCTGATGATCGCCGGTGATCATTTTGACGCGGATCCCCGCCTGCTGGCATTCACCAATCGCGACAATCGCTTCAGGCCGCGGCGGATCCATCATGCCCGCAATGCCTATCAGCACCATGCCCTGATGCAACTCCGGGTGATCAAGTAAGGCCACCGGCTGATCGACCGGTTTCCACGCCGCCGCAACCATGCGCAGCCCTTCGCTGGCGTACTGTGTGATCGCCGATTCCCAGTAAGCCAGATCCAGCGGTTGCGCCCCTTCCGGCGTTTGCTGGAACTGACACAGTTTAAGCAACACGTCCGGCGCACCGGTCAGCAAGACCTGCGACTGACCGTTTTTCTCGCAGGCAATCGCCATGTATTTATAGAGCGAATCAAACGGGATTTTGCTGCTCACCTGATGCGAAACTTCAGGCAGACGCGCCTTGGCGGCCAGCACTTTGAGCGCGCCTTCAGTCGGTCCGCCGGTGATTTTCCAGTGCCCCTGCGCATCCTGCGACAGCGTGCTGTCATTACAGATATCCACCGTGCGCAGGAACTGCGTCAGTAGCGGCGAAGAATCCGCCGGTTGCGGGCTCACCTGCCCCGCGACGGTGAAACTCCCCGTCGGTTCGTAGCTGCTGCCCTCCACCGTCCAGACATTATCCGCCAGAATGACCGCTTTGACGGTCATCTCGTTCATGGTCAGCGTGCCGGTTTTATCTGAGCAAATGACCGACATCGCGCCCAGCGTTTCGACGGTCGGAAGCTTACGGATGATGGCTTTAGATCGCGCCATCGCCTGAACACCCAGCGACAGAATGATCGAAATAATCGCCGGTAACCCTTCCGGCACCGCCGCCACCGCCAGGCTGATGACCGAAAGCAGAAGCTCGCCGAATGGAATATCCCGCAGCAAATAACCGAAGATCAGCAGCGCCGCCATCATGAACAAAATAATGACGAAGATAGATTTCCCCAGTTTGTCGATCTGCACCAGCAGCGGCGTTTTGTTGTCTTCAATCGATGAGAGCATCTCGTTAATATGCCCGAGTTCCGTATGGCCGCCGGTGGCGAACACCACGCCGCTGGCCGTCCCGGAACTTACGGTAGTGCCTGAGTAGGCGAGGTTCTTACGATCGCCAATGGATTTCTCACCTTCCAGCGGGTCAGTTTTTTTCGAGACAACGGTGGATTCACCGGTCAGAATGGCTTCTTCAACACGAAGATTATGCACGTCGATCAGGCGTAAATCGGCGGGGATTTTGTCCCCTGGCCGCAACAGAATAATATCCCCCGGTACGATTTCATCCGTCCCTACGGTAACGTGTTGTCCGTTACGTAATACCAGTGCCTCACTGGACAGCATATTCTGAATGCTCTTCAATGATTTCTCAGCATTATTTTCCTGAATAAACCCTATCAGTGCATTAATAACCGCCACGGCTAATATGACCAGCGTATCCACCCAGTGCCCCATAATCCCGGTGACAACGGCGGCAGCCAGTAATATATAAATGAGAATATCTTTAAAGTGAGAGATAAACTTAATAAATAAAGACTTACCTTCTTTTTGCGGTAAAACATTCGGGCCATGTTGCCTGAGTTTATTCCGGGCTTCCTCTGCGGTGAGCCCGGAGAGACCGGACTGCAGCCCTGCGAGGCTTTCTTCTACGCTTAGCTGATACCAAAGTTTATCCGATGATGTCGGTTCCACAGAGCGTGGCGTTGTATTATCCATAATTCTTTGACCCCTGAAATGGTTCACGAATAAAGAGAATAACGAACGAATTATCGTGCAGGTTTCTGGCAAGATGCGTAAAGCTGTATAAACTATAATATACCGTGTTAAATAGTGTTAATAAGCGGAACGGAAAATCAAATAAGCAAACAAAAACAATAACTCACTCACACCTTAATGAAACACAGACAGAATGAAATAAGCAGCCGGGTGACAGAAAAAACCCTGCACATTCTGTTTGTATTTATTATTTTCACGGGTTGTTCAATGAGGGGAAGTATATTGAAAATTCGTTTTTCTCTCTCGCTGGTCATTGCGTTGCTGATAAGCGCCTGCGACCAGAAAACCCCTGAAGCGCCGGTATTACCGCGTCAGGTTAAAGTTGCCACGGCAGACGCGGTAAGCCTTGCCAGTACGCGGGTTTTTCCGGCGCGGATCCTGGCGGGTGATAATACGGAAATTGCCTTCAAACGCGCAGGTCAGCTCGATGCCTTAGACGTGCGCGAAGGGCAGGCGGTCAAACAGGGGCAAGTCCTCGCCCGCCTTTCCAACAATGACGCCCGTCAGCGGCTTAACGATCGCCGCAGTGCTTCAAAGCTGGCGCAGCGCCAGTTCGAGCGTTACCAAACCCTTGCCCGGCGACACGTGGTCTCACAGGCTGAGCTGGAAGTGCATAAAGCCAGCCGCGATTCTGCCGTCGCCGCCTTAAAAATTGCTCAGGAAGAACTCAATGATTTGAATCTTATCGCGCCGTTCAGCGGCGTTGTCGCCAGACTGAACGTGCGTAATCATCAGGTCATCGCCGCCGGACAGCCGGTTGCCATGCTCAGCCGTTCAGATGTGCTGGACGTTATCTTCAGCGTGCCGGAAAACCTGTTCACCAGTCTGGATATCCGTAACGCGCAGTATCGCCCTCTGGTTCGTATCAATACCCTGCCCGGACGTGAATTTACCGCCAGCTATAAAGAACATACCGCCAGCAGCGAAGCCAATACCTTAACGTGGCAGGTTACGCTGACCATGCCGCGTCCTGAAAATTTCCCGGCAGTGGCGGGGCTCAGCGGCACGGTGACGATCAATCCGGCTAACCTCGCGACCGCAACGTCTGATAATATGCTGGTGATCCCGGTGGAAGCGGTCTTCAACCCGGACAGCCAGCAGCGCAACGAAGCACATGTCTGGGTGATCGCCGGAGATGGCGACAAACTGCACGTTGAGGACAGAAAGGTGACAGTGGGGGAACTGACGTCGCGGGGGATTGAAATCACCACCGGACTGGAGAAAGGAGAACGGGTGGTGGCGGCCGGCGTGGGTGAGTTACACGCACAACAGC
The DNA here is from genome assembly GCF_965118895.1 of Rahnella inusitata. GTDB lineage: Bacteria > Pseudomonadota > Gammaproteobacteria > Enterobacterales > Enterobacteriaceae > Rahnella > Rahnella inusitata_A. The sequence continues at coordinate 298,049 of NZ_CBCPJJ010000001.1, read as the reverse complement.
CGGTGCGCATCTGGACGCGGGAACGGGGTCTGTAATGGGGATCAACGACAGTTTTATCAATAACCCGACGCGGGTGTGGCTGGTGATCCTTCTGCTCGGCGTGGGCGGGCTGATCGCGTTATTCAACATCGGGCGGCTGGAAGATCCGGCGTTTACTATCAAAACCGCCGTCGTTTCGGTGCAATATCCCGGCGCGTCGTCGCAGCAGGTGGAAGAAGAAGTCACACTACCGCTGGAGAACGCCCTGCAACGGTTGCCTTACGTCGATAATATCACCTCGATTTCCGCCGTCGGCTTATCGCAAATCACCGTCAATATCGATTCCCGCTATCACTCTTCTGAGCTGCCGCAGATCTGGGATGAGCTGCGTCGCCGGGTCAACGACGCCACGTTGCAGTTTCCGCCCGGCGTCAGCCCGCCGTTTGTTAACGATGATTTCGGCGACGTGTACGGCTATTTTTTCTCGATTTATGGCGACAGTTTTACTAATCCTGAGTTGCGTAAATACGCTGAACAACTGCGCAGGGAACTGGTGCTGGTACCCGGCGTCGGCAAAGTCGCGATTGGCGGCATCATTCCTGAGCAGGTGACGATCGAAATTTCCCGCGCACAAATGGCGGCGTACAGCGTCACGCTGGCGCGGCTGGCGGATGTGCTCAACCGGCAAAATGTCGTCTCTGATGCAGGCAGCATGACCGTCGGCAGTGAGTCGATCCGCCTGCATCCCACCGGCGGATTTCAAAACATTGATGAGCTTAATGATGTGCTGATAAGCCCGGCGGGCTCGACGCACAGTATTTATCTGCGGGATATTGCCGTCATTTCTCAGGGTGTCACCGATCATCCGGGTAATATTTATCACGCCAATGGACGTAACGCGCTGACCCTCGGCGTTTCTTATATTCCCGGCGTCAATGTGATGAATATCGGTCACGCCATCAAAGCCAAAATGCAGGATCTGCAGGCTGAGAAACCCGCCGGAATCGAGCTTAAAGTATTCTACGATCAGGCCGCCGAAGTTAAAAAATCCGTCGACGGATTTATCATTAATTTCCTGATGGCGCTGGCGATTGTGGTCGGTACTCTGCTTATCTTCATGGGGCTGCGCAGCGGTATTATTATTGCGGTTTCTCTCGCGCTGAACGTGCTCGGTACATTGCTTATCATGTATTTGTCCGGCATTGAGCTTCAGCGTATTTCGCTGGGCGCACTGATTATCGCGCTCAGTATGCTGGTGGATAATGCGATTGTGGTGGTGGAAGGCGTGCTGATTTCCCGTCAGCAAGGCAATCCGTTGATGAACGCCATTTCGCATATCATCAAACGCTCTGCCCTGCCGCTGCTTGGCGCGACGGTCATCGCCATTCTGGCGTTTGCGCCCATCGGTCTCTCACAGGATTCGACCGGCGAATACTGTAAATCACTGTTCCAGGTGCTGTTGATTTCACTGATGCTTAGCTGGGTGACGGCGCTGACACTGACGCCGGTGCTGGTGAAATGGGCGTTTGCCAATATGCCGCTGGCGGAGAGGAAACCGGATGAGCAGGCTGACCCTTACGGCGGCTGGATATTTCGCGTCTACCGCCGCATGCTCAATGCGCTGTTGACCCGTCAGACGCTCACCCTTACCGTGCTGGCAACGCTGCTGGTCGCCTCGGTCTGGGGGTTCAGCTTCGTGCGGCAAAACTTCTTCCCTTCTTCGAATACGCCGATTTTCTTCGTCGATCTCTGGCTGCCTTACGGCACCGACATTAATTACACCGCAAAAGTCGCCAGAGAAATCGAAAAAAATATCAACGAACAGGAAGGCGTCGAAAATACCGTGACCACCATCGGTCAGGGCGGGATGCGGTTTATTCTGACCTACAACGGCCAGCGCCAGTATTCCAACTATGCCCAAATCATGGTGCGGATGGACGATCAGCGCAAAATCGCCGGGCTTGTCCAACGCACCGAGCAGAATATCCACCAAAACTTCCCCGAAGTGAATGCGCGGCTCAAACGCATTATGTTTGGTCCCTCAGGCGACAGCGCGATCGAGGTGCGGATCAAAGGGCCGGATCCGGATACTTTGCGCCATATCGCCAGTCAGGTGGATCAGATTATCCTCGATGACGGCACTGCCGACGGCGTGCGCAACGACTGGCAGGAGCGCAGCAAAATGGTCCGTCCGACCTTCTCGCCCTACCTTGGCCGCGAGCTGGGCGTCGACAGGAGAGAAGTCGACAGTGCGTTGCAGATGAATTTCAGCGGCAGCACAGTGGGGATTTACCGTGACGGCTCGACGCTGATGCCCGTAGTCTTACGACCGCCGGCTGACGAACGGCTGGACGTGGATCATATGGCGAACATTATGGTCTGGAGCCAGACGCGTCAGCAATTTATTCCGCTGAGCAACGTGGTGAGCGAGTTCCGCGTCGAATGGGAAGATCCGCTCATCATGCGCCGTGACCGTATGCGTATGCTCACCGTACAGACCGACCCGGACGCGGCCACCGGTGAAACCTCCGGCGATATGCTGGCGCGCATCAAACCGAAAGTGGAAGCACTGCAACTGCCGCACGGCTACAGCATTGAGTGGGGAGGTGACGCGGAGAATTCCGCCGAGGCGCAACAGGGATTATTCACCACGCTGCCGATCGGCTTCCTGATGATGTTCATCATCACCGTGCTGATGTTCAGCTCGGTAAAAAATGCCATCGCCATCTGGCTGACCGTTCCTCTGGCACTGATCGGCGTCACCCTGGGTTTCCTGCTGACCGGTATTCCGTTTGGATTTATGGCGCTGATTGGCCTGCTCAGCCTGAGCGGGATGCTGATCCGCAATGGGATCGTGCTGGTCGAAGAAATCAATCAGCAGAAAAAGGTAAAAAGTCAGGCAGAAGCCATCGTGTATGCGGCGACATCGCGTCTGCGCCCTATCCTGCTGACCGCCTTTACTACCGTGCTGGGTCTCGCGCCGTTGTTACTTGATGTATTTTTCCAAAGTATGGCCGTTGTTATCATGTTCGGACTGGGCTTTGCCACAGTGCTGACGCTTCTGGTTCTGCCTGTGATTTACAACTGTTTTCATCGTGAAGGAAAACGCAGCAAATAATGAACACCACGGGACTCAATATTATTAAAACCCTCGGCTGCCTGACTGCCGTGACTTTTTTCACCGTGTACAACACGTATGACGATTACAACTATAACTACGACACGATTCTGGCTTTTCTGACCTTCATCTCGACCATTGCGACGCCGCTGTTTTTCGTCGTCAACGGTTATATGGACGCGGGTTCCTGCTCAGAGGAAAACACCTCGGAGTGGCAGATGAGAAAAATTCGCGCAATTTTAACCCTCTTTATTTTCTGGTTCACCGTCTATTACCTGTGGGAACCCTATCAGAAAGGGTATCTGATCCAGCCGTGGTTTATCTTCTCGCTGGTTGTTATCTATACCTTTCATCCGGTGGTGGAATGGCTGGCAAAGCGCACCTGCATACTGGCCTGCGTGACTGGCGCGTTACTGATTTTCTCCTTCGCCTACGACCTGCTGGCGCTCTATCATCCGCAAAATCAGGTCTTCTCCATCCCTGCGCAGTTCCGCATCTGGACGTGGATCCTTTACTATCTCACCGGCCAGTTGCTCTTCGACCACAAGATTTCACGGCTGTATGGCCGCCCGCGAGTGGCGGTTGCTGCCGCGATTGCCATTCCCTTTGTGTATATTTTTACCTGGATGTACGAAAAGCATTTTTTCTTTTCACTCTTCAAGGTCGAGCAAAACAGCTTCATTCTGACCGGTTCGCAGGTATACCTGCTGGTGGTGCTGATCATTATCGCGGCCAACGGTGTGAAAGCGGACGCCATAAAAAGGCCGGTTGGCGAAATGGTTGGCGCGCTAGGTAAAACCATGACCGGCGTTTATATCCTCCACTACAGCTTTTTCAACCTGCTGATCGAGTGGATCCCGATCCATTCCCTGACCGCCAAACTCTTTGTCATCCTGCTAACGTTTTTGCTTTCTGTGGCATCTTCCACGCTGCTGCTAAAAAACAAAGTGACCAGAAGACTGATTACGTTTTGATCAGCTCTGCTCCGACACCAGTACCGCCATGGTGTCCGGTTCCAGCGCGCGGAAGATATGTTCCACGTCTGCCGGATAGGAAATATAGTCACCGGCGTTTAGCTCAACCGGCGATTCCACCAGACCGACCAGCGCGCGGCCCTGCGTGATAATGATGTGCTCGACCGAACCCTGGGGATGAGGGCTGGAGACGCGGTCAGCGCCCGGCTGGGTAGTCAGCAGATAAATGTCCCGACGTGCGCCCGGCGGGCAGGTGGCGAGCAGCACCGCTTTGTAATCCGCCAGCTCTGCGACCACCGTTGGGCCCTCGCCACGGCGGATCACCTGCATTTTATTTTGCTCAGGCTCCATCAGGCGTGCGAAAGGAATATCCAGCGCGACGCACAGGGCCCATAGCGTTTCTAAACTCGGGTTGCCGTTACCCGCCTCCAGCTGCGACAGCGTGGATTTCGCTATCCCTGCCCGACGGGCAACTTCCGCCAGTGACAGTCCGGTCCGCTGACGTTCGCGCACCAGACCTTTTGAAATAACGCTGATAGGTTGTGACATTGCAGTCCCTTTTTATCTATAACGAACGATCGTTCGACTTGAAGAACGACCCAGATACGTTCATTATAATGATTATTCGTTCGTTATGGGATTAAATTATGCGTCAGCGACTCTTTTCTCCGCTCGGAAATGATGTGGTGAAAGCCATCTTTCTGGTCTGTCTGGCCGACGGTCTGGTCGGTATTTCTTATGGTTCTCTGGCGGTTGCCGGCGGCTTCCCGCTATGGGTGCCTCTCACACTCTCTTTGCTGGTACTCGCCGGTGCCTCGGAGTTTTTGTTTATCGCCATTGTCGGTGGAGGCGGCAGCCCGTTCGCCGCCGCGGCGGCCGGATTGCTGGTGAATGCGCGACATTTGCCGTTTGGTATTGCGGTCAAAGATCTGGTCGGCCATAAGCACCTTAGCTGGCTCGGCTGCCATATCATGAATGACGAAAGCGTGGTGTTCGGGATTTCCCAGCCGACGCATGAAAAGCGCAAAACGGCGTACTGGCTGTGCGGCGCAGGTATCGCGCTGTTCTGGCCGGTCAGTGTTATCGCGGGCGCATTTATCGGGCAATTTATTCCTGATATTAAGGCTATCGGGCTGGATGCGGTTTTCCCCGCCATTCTGCTGGCGCTGATATTCCCGGCACTGAAAAATCGCCGGACACTCATCCCCGCGTCGACCGGTGCGCTGATTTCGGTAGCGGCGGTGCCGTTCGTTCCCGCCGGTATGCCGGTGCTGTTTTCGCTGCTGGGATTACTGACCTGGAGAAATAGAAAATGACGCAGCAAACGCTCTGGGTTGCCGGTATTGCCGTGCTGGCCGCCGGAACCTTCCTGATGCGCGTAGCCGGTTACCGTCTGGGCTCGCGCCTGAATTTATCCCCTGCAACGCAGACGATGCTATCAGACTCAGCAACGACGCTATTGCTGGCGGTTGCCGCCACAACTGCGCTGTTTGAAGGCGCGCAGTTTGCCGGATTCGCCCGCGTGACCGGCGTCGGCGTGGCGCTGTTTTTAGCATGGCGAAAGGCGCCGCTGATCGTGATTATTATCGCGGCGGCAGTGGTAACGGCTTTCCTTCGGCTGGCAGGAATAGCGTGACAGAGGAAAAACAAAAAGAGCGACGCATTGTGAAATGAGTCGCTCTTTATTTTTAGCCACTGTATCTGCCGAAAGCCTTACGCCACATCCTCATACTGCGGCACCGGATTGCGGAAGCTTTTGGTTACGCAGGCCAGATAGACGAAACCGACCGCGCCCCAGATAAGCCCCAGGATCATCGAGCTTTCTTCCAGATTCACCCACAGTGCGCCCACCGTCAGCGCGCCGCACATCGGCAGGAACAGATACTGGAAGTGATCCATAAAGGTCTTGTTGCGCTTCTCACGGATCCAGAACTGCGAAATCACTGAAAGGTTAACGAAGGTAAAGGCCACCAGCGCACCGAAGTTAATCAGCGCCGTTGCCGTGACCAGATCGAAGTTAATCGCCATCAGCGCAACCGCGCCGACCAGAATCACGTTAAAGGACGGCGTGCGCCATTTCGGATGAATATAGCCAAAGAAGCGTTTCGGGAAGACGCCGTCGCGGCCCATGACGTACATCAGACGGGAAACGCCAGCGTGTGCCGCCATGCCGGAGGCCAGAACGGTGATGCTGGAGAAAATCAGCGCGCCGAACTGGAACGCCCTGCCCGCGACCTGCAACATAATTTCCGGCTGCGACGCATCCGGGTTTTTGAAGCTGGAGATGTCCGGGAAATAGAGTTGCAGGAAATAGGTTGCAGTGATGAAAATCGCGCCGCCAATGAGCGCCGTCAGGAAAATCGCCCGTGGAATAACGCGCCCGGCATCTTTGGTTTCTTCCGAAAGATTGCTGATACCGTCAAAACCGGTGAATGAGAAACACAAAATCGTCGCGCCGGTAATCAGCGGTACAGTATGCGTATTCTCACCCCAGAACGGTTTAGTGCTGGTCAGCGTGCCATAACCGGTGCCGTGATCAACGCCGTAAATCACCATGCCGGTGATCACCGTTATCAGGATAATCTGCAACACCACGACCAGCGTATTAATGTTGGCAACGGTTTTAATACTGCGCAGATTCGACAGGGTCATAAAGCCGACCAGCACCACGACAAATATCCACGACGGCACCGAAGGCACCAGCGCTTCAAAATAGATTTTTGCCAGCAGAATATTGATCATCGGCGCGAATAAGTAATCGAGCAAAGACGACCAGCCGACCATAAATCCGACCACCGGATGAATAGATTTTTGTGCGTAGGTGTAGGCCGATCCCGCCGAAGGATAGCGGCGCACCAGCTTGCCGTAGCTCAGCGCAGTAAACAGGACCGCAATCAGGGCGAAGGCGTAAGCCGTCGGCACATGGCCGTCGGTCAAACCAGAGACAATACCGAACGTATCGAACAGGGTCATAGGTTGCATATAGGCCAGGCCTATCATCACAACCGGAACCAGCGTAAGTGTTTTACGCAGCTCCACGCGGGAAGTGCTACCTGAGATGACGTTATCTGACATGATTTTTAATTCCCATGACGGAGAACGCCACATAAAGAGAGTGATGCACCATTTATGTTTCCTTGCGACATGACTGTCGGTATTTGAAAGTAAATATCTATCCGGTACGAAGCCCGGCCTCTGGTTTTTGAATGTTTTCTTGTAAGAAGAATGTGTTCTTAAATGACGTCAAAACGGGTTATCCCCGTTTTGCGGGGCGCATATTTTGCCTTATTAATAGCCGAAATGACAAGCCGTTGAAGGCCAAACGCAGGCAATAAACAAAATACGCAGCGAAATCTGGCACGTATTGCCACATTGCTTTTTCTGCGGGTTTATAAATTGTTTTTGGGATGTAAAACAAAAGGCGCTGGCGGGTTATTCGTTTTATAAAGCGGCGACAATGGCTATTAAAAAATAACGATTAAGCCTGTTGATTAACATTTACGCCTCACAAAACCCGGCCAGCGCATCACCGGAGAGGTATGGGCAAAATCCTAAAATTCCGGTTGGTGCGCTCTTTTACGTGTTCAGAGTTTACAAAAACCGGACATGTAGCAAGAATGAAAAGGATTTGATCGAAAAAATCGAAAATAAGAAATGCCTGCTTTTTCGCCGCAATGAATTCTGGGGTGTTACGTGTCTCTTTCAATTTCTGAATGGACGATGGCTAACGATATTGAGTGCTCGCATCTGACCGCGAGTAACTCCTCATTCCCGCGTCACACCCACGACGAATATGTGATTAGCGCCAATCTGACCGGTACGGAAGAGATCTGGCTGCACGGCAAAACCGAACTGGTTCGCGCCGGGGAAATCACAATTTATAATCCTTCGACCGTGCAATCCTCACTGTTTGGCGATGAGAAAGTCGAATTCCTCAGCGTACATATTCCCCAGTCGTTGCTGCGACAGGTCTCGGTTGATCACAATCTGCGTTCCGATCACTGCGCGCCGGTGCTGACCGAAGGCGTGCTCAGTAATCCGGCGCTGTTTTCCGCGCTGCGCCATTACAAACGCACCCTGAACGACGACGATCAGGAACAAAACTTATTGTGGCTGCTGGGCGCGTTGCTGGAAGAACCGGCGAAAGAGCAGGAGCAGTCGCTGCGGCCTGTCACGCTGGCGCTGGATTTCATGCGCGATCACCTGACCCGCAAGATCCACCTCGACACGCTGGCGCAGGTCAGCGGGCTGAGTAAATTCCATTTTGTGCGGCTGTTCCGCCAGCACATCGGTATGCCGCCCTTGCAGTACCACATGCAGTTACGGTTGCTGGAAGCCCGCAATCAGCTGCGTAAAAACAACAATGCGCTGGACGTGGCTATCAGTCTCGGTTTTTACGATCAAAGTCACTTCATTAATACCTTCCGCAAAATGATGGGGATCACTCCCCATCTGTATTCGCAGTCGCTGCATGCCTGCGGTGTACGCAGTTAAGCGATCCATTGACGCCTATACCAAAATAAATTCGCGGTAACCGGAGATAACCACGTAAATGGCGAAATACGAGAAGATCGCCGCCGAGGCGACGTAGGAATATTTCAGCATTTTAGTGCCCAGCATTTTCCCGCCCCAGCTGCCGACGCAGCACAACACCACCGTCCAGAATACGCCAGCAATAAAAAAGCCGGTCAGGAACCATGAAGCATTCGCCGTACCGCCCTGCCCCATGCGGGAAATCAGCGCGCCGCCGACCGCCGCAAACCACAAGATCGCCGTCGGTGACGACATCGCCAGCACCACGCCGCGCCCGAAATTACGCATCACTGAGCGCGGCTGGCCGTTATCGCTGGCGGACATATTCTCTGCCGGTGCCAGCGCTGCCCGGATCATTTTGTAGGTAAACCACATCAGCATCAGGGAACCGCCGACCCACAACACCCAGCGTACACTCTGGTATTGCAGCAAAATCGTCATCCCTGCCAGCGCCAGCACCGCGTAAATCAGGTCACCGATACAGGTGCCGATCCCCAGCCAGAAACCGTGAAAATAGCCGCGCTGCATCGCCAGCGTGATCATCGCAATATTGGCGATGCCGATGTCCAGACACAACGACAGGCTGAGCAAAAATCCATTGGAAAACGGCATCATAGCGGGACTCGCTTGATCAGCTGGTTGTACTCGATCATGTCGTTAGTGGTGCCCAGGCGCGCCATCAGGATCTCAACGTCTTCAGGGTTGGTGTGCGGGCAATGCTGCTGCATAAAGGCTTTCGCACGCTCAGTATCTCCACCCAGCAGTTCTTCGCTCATCAGCCGCGTCAGGCTGGCCATCTGGGTAAAGAACAGCTCAGGGTGAAAACCGATGGTCTCTGCCGACAGCTCAATGCAGCCGTGTTCACGCAAATAATTGAACTGGATCCAGGCCGCTCCGGCGTCGGGGTAACTCGACGGCCCCCGGCGCAGATAGCGCAGGATCTCGAGGAAGTAGATCCGCGCCAGCACGTTACGGTCGAGCTGTAATCCATCGGCGACCTGCGGCGTCAGGCACATCAGCAATCCGAACTGATCGGCCAGCGCTTCCTGCACCATCATCGATCCCCAGCGATCAATCTTGCTGAGCTTCGGAAATACATTTTCGTTACGCACCAGCGAATGCCCGAGATCGTGCCCGCGGAACCAGGCGATCAGATAACGCTGGCAAACGCGGCTTTCCGGTAAATCGTCTTCCGCCCAGCCGAGATTCGCGGCTTCGGTACGAGAAAACATCTCGAAGAGTTGCAGGTAGGTATTGGCAAATACCACGGTGCGTTTGACCGGCGAATACTTCAGCCCCTCGTCCTCCGGGAAGAAATAGGCAAAGTGTTTCGGGTAAGTGTTGGCTTCTCCGGCAATGCCGAAGAGGTTGATTATCTTGTACGCACAGCCCGGCAGCGCCAGCAGATCGGCAGCGATTTCTTTTTGCAGAAACAACAGGCTTTGCGGAAACAGGCTGTCCATCACGTCTGAGATTTCCTGCAACATCGGCGCGGGTTCGCCGAACCACGACGAGTAATAGCTTTGTTTTGATTTTCCCACCCACGTCGAAGTCTTGCCGATGCCCAGCACAAGCTGCTGCTCATCAAGACCGGCAATTTGCGGCAGCACGGTTTTACTGCACGAATCATCCGCCAGCATTTCGGCGCGCAGGAACAGGCCGCGACGGGTATCAGGATCGTCAAACAGCGGCGCTAAGCGGAAACACTGGATCGCCATTTCCTCGCGCAGCGCATCGAGCAAACGGCTTTCGCAGGCGGCCTCCAGCTGATTGATGGCCTCGGTCAGACGCAGGCAATAGTGAAGGGTTTGCACCGCTTTAGGATTGATATTTTCCGGGACATCCAGATCCATCATCGAAACCTGGTATGCCGTCGCAGACGGCCAGAATGACGTAGTAAACATGATTTCAAATCCTGAGTGCGGGTAGAGAGGTAAACTCACTACATCACTCCCGCCACACCGGGTATTGGAAGAAATTGCGCAGCAGCTAAGAAGTGCCAAGCCTGCGATCAACGACTACAGTTGAGTCATCCGTTTCCTCTTTGCTAAGCGCTTAACACCATGAGCTTTTCTCTCAAACATTATCTGCAGGTGCGCTCCCGGTTGCTGATATCTGTTCTGGCCGGGGTGGGCTGTTTTTTTCTTCTGCCCGCCCATCTCGGGCTGTTACAGCGCCTGCTGATCGGCTGGAACGTGCTGGCGTGGCTGTATCTGTTTTTCCTGTGGTTTCGCATGCTGCGCACCGAGGCAAAAAATATTCCGCACATCGCCAAAACGCAGGATGAAAGCGCCACGCTGGTGCTGAGCATGGTGACGATCACCTGTCTGGTGAGCATTCTGGCAATCCTGATGGAGCTCGGTTCGCTCAAAGATCTGACCGGTACACCGCGCGCGCTGCATATTCTGCTGACCGCCACGACGCTTATCGCCTCATGGGCGTTACTGCCGACGTCTTTCGCCATGCATTACGCCCATCACTATTATCTGCGCCTCAGCAAAGACGTGACGCCGATGATTTTCCCTGAAAAGCCAGAGCAACCTGGCTACTGGGATTTCCTGTATTTTTCCTTCACCATCGCCGTGGCGTCGCAGACCGCCGACGTGGAAACCGGCACCACCGATATGCGCCAGATCGCGCTGTTGCAGTCGGTGATTTCGTTCGTCTTTAATCTGGCGATTTTGGGGTTGTCGATTAACGTGGGGGCGGGATTGTTAAACTAAGCGCGCAAAGCAATTCACTGTTATCCGTGGAATTTTCCGCACAGAATACTATAAGCCATAAAACAGCGATTTTAGACTTCTATACGTCTAAAACTTAGTGTAGGTTTTTACAATATTTCCCCATTTTGGTTACGTTTAAGGAAAGATTTGCTTATGCGCACTTCGTTTGTTGCCCTGACACTCCTTGCCACTACGCTGTTTTCTGCCGCCCCCTTTGCAGGCACCACGCTGGATCGCGTCACCAAAACCGGCGTCCTGCGCAATGCCATCGTCAACGATTATCCGCCATTTGGTTTTATCGATGACAATAACCAGCTGGCCGGTTTTGACGTCGACGTGGCAAAAGCCGTTGCACAGCGCATGGGCGTGAAGCTCGAACTGATCGCACCGGGCTGGGAAACCATCGTCGGTGGCAAATGGCAGGGCCGCTGGGATAGCTGTATTTGCTCGATGACGCCAAACACCGAACGCGCCAAAGTGCTGGATTTCCCGACGCCGTATTACAATTCCCCGGCAGTGCTGGTGGTGAATAAGAAAGATGACCGTATCAAATCCGCCGCTGACCTGAGCAACAAAAAGATTGGCGTCGGTATCGGTTCGACTTACGAAACGTATCTGCAAAAAACGCTGGTGATCCCCGGCAGCAAACCGATCGTCTTCCCGTTTGATAACGTGCAGGTCATTCCAAGCGATGAAGAAGTGGCGTTCCAGAATCTGGCGCTCGGGCCGGGCGTGCGTCTTGACGGCGTAGTCTCCGATTTAGCCACTGCCAATGCGCGTATCAAGCGTGCGCCGGTATTTAAAATTGTCACCGAGCTGTATGCCGAACCGAACTGGGTCGCAACCGATAAGGGCGACGCCGAGTGGGATAAGAAAATCGCTGACACCATTAAATCTCTGCGCGACGATGGGACGCTGGCCAAAATTTCCCAGCACTGGCTGGGCGAAGACATTACCCACGAGGTGCCGTAATGCCACAAATGCCGGACAGCCAGCCGAAGGTTGAAATGCCCGAACCCTGGCATCGCGCGCACGCGTTTACTTTCAAAACCGGGCTGACGTGGGTAATTTTGCTCAGCCTGCTGATCGGCACCTTCAGCAAGATGGGGCTGGACTGGAGCCTCATCAGCCAAAAATTGCCGTTCCTGCTCGGCCTGCGCCTGTCGCCGGACGGCTTTATTCAGGGCGCGGCGCTGACCATCATGATCACCGCCTGCTCGATGTTTTTCTGCCTGCTGATCGGCCTGATTACCGCACTCGGGCGGATGTCCAATAACGCGCTGGCGTTCGGCTGCGCGACGTTTTACGCCTCGCTGTTTCGCGGCACGCCGCTGCTGGTGCAGGTGCTTATTATCTATCTGGCGCTGCCGCAGTTCGGGATTGTGCTTGGCGCGCTCAGCTCAGGCATTATCGCGCTGTCGATGAACTACGGTGCGTATCTGGCTGAAACCATCCGCAGCGGCGTACTCTCGGTGCCGCGCGGTCAGCAGGAAGCCGCGCTGGCCCTCGGCGTCTCGCGCTGGACGGTGGCCGTCCACGTCACTGCCCCGCAGGCGCTGCGCATCATCATTCCGCCCGCCGGTTCTATGTTTATCTCAATGCTGAAAGATTCCTCGCTGGTCTCGCTGATGGGGCTGTGGGAGCTCAACTTCCTGGCGCAATCGTATGGCCGCAGCACCTACCGCTACATGGAAATGCTGGCCACCGCCGCCGCGATTTACTGGATTATGTCGATTGTCTTAGAGCTGTTGCAAAGCCGCCTTGAACGCCGTTTTGCGCAGGGCCATCGCCGCTAATTTCGCCACTTTTATTACGGATACGCCATGTCTTTTCCTGAAGATTTTCGTTTAATCAGCTATCTCTCACGGCTGGAACACGCCGTCCGTTTTCCGCTTTCCTCTTCCTACCCTGAATCGATGAGCATCGATACGCTGTTTGAACTGGCGGGAAAAGAGCATCGCGCGCCGTTTATGCAAACGATGCTGGATTATCCGCCGCTGCGTGGTACGCCGGAATTGCTCGAAGCCATCGCCGCCACTTACCGGCAGGTAACGCCACAGCAGGTCATCAGCTTTGCCGGTGCCGACGAAGCCATTTACGCCAGTTTCCAGATGCTGCTCGAACCGGGCGATCACGCGGTGGTGATCACGCCAAATTATCAGTCGCTGGAAAGTGTGCCGATGTCGCGCTGCGACGTGACCGGCGTGGCGCTGGATGAGAATAACGACTGGGCGCTGGATACGGCAAAAGTCCGTGCGGCGCTGCAGGCGAATACCAAAGTGCTGGTGATTAACTTTCCGCATAACCCGACCGGTGCACTGATTTCGCGGGTGCAGCTGAACGAACTGATTGCGATGTGCCGCGAACGCGGGATCTGGATTTTCTCCGACGAAGTGTATCGCCTGACCGAGTTTGACCCGGCGGATCGCCTGCCGCAGCTGGCGGACGTTTACGAGCGCGGCATTTCGCTCAATGTCACCTCGAAAGCTTACGGACTGCCCGGTCTGCGCATCGGCTGGGTGGCCTGTCAGGACGACGCGTGGATGCAAAAGCTTGAACGCATGAAGCAGTATCTGTCGATCTGCAATTCCATGCCCGGCGAGTTCCTGACCACGATTGCGCTCAACGCCCGCGCGCCGATCCTCGAACGGGTGATGGAGCGCTCACGCAGCCAGCTCGCGGCACTCACCGCTTTTCTGGCGCGCTATCCGGACAGGTTCCGTCTCGCCGTGCCAAAGGCCGGTGTACTGGCGTTCCCGCGCTATACCGGGCCGGAAGGTGCAGAAGTCTTCGCCACAAGACTGGTGGAGGAAGCGGGGGTGATGGTCATTCCGTCCGTCACCTACGCCTCAGAGCTGAACCCGGTCTCAGAAGATTTCCTGCGCATCGGTTTTGGCCGCGCCAATCTGGATCAGGCGCTGGTGGAAATGGGCAAATGGCTGGATAAACAGTGATCAGCACAGCACCTGTTTTTCCGTCAGAAAATCGATAAATACCCGCACCTTTGGCAACATATGGCGGCTGCTTGGCCAGACCACCGAGAACTTGCCGCCCTCTTTCAGGTGCGGCTCCAGCACAGAGATCAGTTCGCCGGAGGCCACATAGTGACGCACGATAAACTCCGGCACATACGCCAGCCCCAGCCCCTGCAACGCTGCCTGCAAAATGGATTCCAGATTATTGCTGCTCAGCGCCAGCGGCAGCTCCGGCGGGATCGGGCTGTTGGTCGCCCATTCCTGCCACTGACCGGTGCCCGGAAAACGGTAACGCAGGCAGGCGTGATGTTGCAGGTGTTCCGGTATCTGCGGTGCGGCATGTTGCGCGAAGTACTGCGGGCTGCCGACAATCGCAAAGCGAAAAGGCCCCAGACGGCGGGACATCATCTGTGAACTGATCAGCTCACCGCTGCGGATAGCGATATCAAACCCTTCATCGATCACGTCTACCATCCGGTCGCTGAAATCCAGATCCAGCTCCACCTGCGGATAACGCAGGCGGAATTCCGGCAGATGTGGCAGCAGGATCCGGTAACCGATGGCCGGTGCCGTGATGCGCAATTTGCCGCGCGGCACGGCGGAGATGCGCACCAGCTCCTGCTCGGCCTCTTCCAGCTGCGCCACAATGTTCTGGCAGCGCTCGAAAAACAGCTGGCCTTCATCGGTCAGGCTGATGCGCCGCGTGCTGCGGTTGAACAGCCGCACGCTGAGCTTTTCCTCCAGCCGCGCCACGCTTTTCCCCACCGCCGACGCCGAAATCCCCATCCGCTCCGCTGCCCCGGCGAAACTTTCGTTTTGCGCCGCACGTACAAATGCCAGTAATCCGTTGAGATTATCCATTTTTCCTCACTCCCTCATTCGAGCGTTTTAGTCCTGAATCATCGGACTTTAAGCCTGTTTCCGCCAGATTACCGACAATTTATCATCACTGTTATATACCACTACGGGACACATTTATGAATACATCCTCAATGCATCCGGCGGGCAGTCTCAGGGTTCTGGTGACGGTTTGCATCGCGGCGGTGATCCTGCCGCTGAATTTTGTCAGCGGCGCGGTGGCGACGCCTGCCATCGCCCGCGAACTCGGCGGCAGCGCGCAGGCGCTGAGCTGGGTCACGAATTCCTTCATGCTGACGTTCGGCTGTTTCCTGATGGTCGCCGGTGCGCTGGCCGATGAAATTGGCCGTAAAAAAGTCTTTATCGGCGGGGTTTCACTGTTTGCACTGCTTTCCCTGTTGCAGGCGTTTAGCAGCAGTCTGCTGTGGATTGATCTGCTGCGCGCCGCACAGGGTGTCGCCGCCGCTGCCGCGCTGGCCGGAGGTGCCGCCGCACTGGCGCAGGAATTTGACGGCGCAGCCCGCACCCGCGCGTTCAGCCTGATGGGCAGCAGTTTTGGCGTCGGGCTGGCGTTCGGGCCGTTTCTCTCCGGCGCGCTGATCGCCCATTTCGGCTGGCGCGCGGTGTTCTTTTCCGCGACGGTAATTGCCGTGCTGGCGCTTATCACCGGCGCGTCAAAAATGCGCGAGACGCGTAATCCGCAGGCGTCCGGTATCGACTGGCCGGGTACGGTGTCTTTTACCGCCATGCTGGCGCTGCTGACCTGGGCGCTGATGGCCATTCCGCAGTACGGTCTTCGAAGCCCGCAGGTACTGGCGCTGCTGGCTGGCGCCGCCCTGCTGCTGGGCATGTTTGTGTGGGTCGAGCTGCGCGTGAGGCAGCCGATGCTGGATTTATCACTGTTCCGCTACGTGCGCTTTATCGGCGTACAGGCGCTGCCGCTGGCGACCGGATTCTGCTTTGTCGTACTGCTGGTGATTCTGCCGATGCTGTTTATCGGCGTGAAAGGGCTGAGCGAGGAACGCGCCGGGCTGATGATGATGGCGCTTTCCGTGCCGATGCTGGTGGTTCCGCTGCTGGCGGCGTGGCTGACGCGCTGGATCTCCGCAGGCGTGCTCTGTACCTCGGGGCTGGTGATTGCCGCCGCCGGGCTGGGCTGGCTGAGTCAGGCGGTTCTGGCAGAAAACGTGACGGCGATGATCGCGCCAATGCTGTTGATTGGCCTCGGCACCGGCCTGCCTTGGGGGCTGATGGATGGCTTATCGGTGAGTGTGGTTCCGAAAGAACGCGCGGGGATGGCGACCGGGATTTTCAGCACCACCCGCGTGGCCGGTGAAGGAATTTCGCTGGCGATTGTCGGCGCGATCCTTGCCTCACTGAGCCACAGCGCGCTGGCGGCGCATTTTACCTCCGGCGACCTCAGTCAGGCAGCGCAGCGGCTGGCAACCGGGAATCTGATGGTGGCGCAGCAGCTGATCCCGCAGGCCAGCACGGCGCAGCTTCAGCAGTTATATACCGCAGCGCTGCATCCGCTACTGCTCTGCCTGATGGCGATCACGCTGTTTTCGGCGCTGGTGGTGTTGCTGGCGCTGAAAGGCAATCAACAGGAAAGCGAGGCCGCGCCCGCCGGTCAGAACGATCTGTCACCGTAACCGGCTTCCAGTACCGGAAGCAGCCGGGCATAGGTTTCTTCAATCTCCGCCGGTATTTCCACATTCGCAATAAAGCCCGCCCCGCGCGGGCCATACCCGCCGGGTGAATTGCGCAGACGCGGAATTTCGCCCAGCAGCAGGGAGGCAAAACGCGGCAGCGACCACAGGCTTTGATTATCGCAACCGGCAAACCGCAGCCCGTCACCGTCCCGCTCAAGCTGCGGAATAAGCACCGGCCAGCTGGTGAAGGTGATATCCGGCCGGTCGCGCCAAACGTGACGGAAACTGGCGTCGGTACGCAGTTGCATCAGCGGATCCTGCGTCAGCAAGATGTGCGCAGATACATCGCCCGCCAGCCCGAGCACACGCCGCGCCTGCACGGCATTGTCGCCGCAGTTGGTGGAGACGGTTTCCAGCAGCATTTGCTCAGGCAACAGGTCGAAACACTGCACGCCGATATCTCCTAACACGTCGGCTTCGCTGCGGCCAGCCGTCGCAATGTGCTGATAACGCGGGTGCTGTTGCACGGCGTGATACAACAGTTCAGTCGAATGGCCGATACCTCCGGCGATCAGCAAACGTGAAACCCTGCCCTGCATCAGCGCCTGAAATGCGGCTTCGGCGGTGGGTAAAATGGCGTTTCCGAGCAGGATCAGCAGCGTTGGCTGGCCCGACGGGCCCTTTCCCGAGGTCTGGTCCAGAGAGAGAAATCGCGCCAGCCGGTTCATATCGTCAATCACAGCGTCAGAAAACATCACAGCCTCCGTCTGATAAAGATGATTATCATAAACCTATAACACTACTCAAAAAATGGTTAAAAAACCTCACCTGTCACATGAGGAACGCTAATCATTAAATATAAAAAATGTCATTTTATCGGGATAAAAATTCACTAATTTTGTTTTTATGGTGTTTTTATCCTTATTAGACAAAATCACGTAAAGATCTCCTTAAGGTAAATTTATTAACTTATATTTAACCTTAACGGCCGATTTCATCATGTTGTTTGGGTCAGGGATCTTTTCCAGGTTTGTGAGAAATACGAATCCCGCCTGTTTTGTCGCCAATAATTGTTTTTTTAGCTGCTTTGATTGCTTTATGACCACCAGAGGATTTCCACATGCCGTTGTGAAGCGATGGCATGAATGCACACCAGTGTAAGCAGGTATTGGGAGTCATCATGGGCGAAAAAAATTCTTTATTACTGGCTGTTCTGGCCGCGGCAACGTTAACACTGACCGCAGGCGCACAGGCAGCCGGGACATTAACAGGGCAAGTGGGCGTTCAGTTGACCATCAGCACCGGTTGTACCGTCGGTAACGGCACCGCCACCGGCGGGACTAACCAGTGGGGTACTTTGAACTTTGGTAATTACGCGGATTTAACCAGCGTAATCAACGGGACAGTGCTTGGCGCCAACGGCACCAGCGCGGTGACCGTCACGTGTAGTACCGGTCTGAGCCCGACCCTCTCACTTAACGGCGGCCTCGCCGCAGCCGGCGGTTTGCGTACCATGACCTCCAGCGGCAACAGCATCCCTTATCGTCTCTATTCAGACACCGCACGTACCACCGAAATCGCGATCAATACGCCGATCACCCTCGGGACGGGCACCACTGCGCAAAACATTCCGATTTATGGTCGCGTACTGCCTGCTGACCAGACCAGCACTACACCGGCTGCGGGAACTTACAACGATACGGTCGTCGCCACCCTTGCCTGGTAATTCGCTGACACGTCAGGACTGAAAAGTCCTGACGGTTGGAAAGAGGGTCAGTCAAGGAAGGAATGGTCATGGACATCAAAGTACCGTTGTTGCCAGCCCTGATTGTGCTGCTATGTCAGGCGGCTATCCCGTCTGCGTATTGTGCGACGCTGGGGATAACCGCGACGCTGCTGCCTGCCTGTACGGCGGGCACAACGGTGGGCAGCAACACCACGTTCGGTACGCTCAATTTTGGTAACTACGCCACCCTGTCCAATGCTATCAACGTCACCAGCGCCCAGCTGGCGGGGTCGATTCGTGTGAACTGCGTCAACGGGCTGAGCTACAAAATCCTGATGGACGGCGGTACTGCGGGCAGCGTGACCGCCCGTAAGATGGCTAACACGACCAACAGCGCATTAACGGTGGGCTATAACCTCTATACCAGTGCGCCGCGCACCACGATTTGGGACAACATCACCGGCGTTAGCGGCACGGGTTCCGGCGCGGATCAGTGGTATCCGGTGTATGGCCGGGTGCCGATGCAAACGACACCCGCCGCCGGTGTGTATACGGACACGGTCAATGTTACCGTCAGCTGGTAGCGGGAGCCGCAAAATGTCTGAATGCGCCCTCTTCCTGCTGGCTTCGTTGTCATTCCTCTTTTCCCCTGTCTTGCTGGCAGCCACCGCCACGAGCAGCTTTACCGTCAACGCTACCATCACCAACGGTTGCGCCTTTGGTACATCCCTCAGCAGCCCGGTCACCAGCCTCGGCACCATCAACTTTGGATCTTTCGCTTCCATTCCCACCAATGTCGATGTGGTCAGTACCTCAGGCGCGGGTTCCGTCGTCGTGACCTGCACGCCCGGCGCGACGGTGGCGATTGCCATGGACTACGGCACCCACGGTGGTTCGGCGACACAACGTTACATGGCCAACAGCGGTGCTACCGCCACGCTGGCTTATCAGCTTTATCAGGATTCAGCGCATACCAAGGTGTGGGGAACCGCTGCGCTGGCGATGACCGTCAGCAGCTTTCCGGCCACAACACAAACTTACCCGGTCTATGCCCGGTTGTTTTCCTTCACGACGTCACCCACAGCGGGCACTTACACCGACACGGTGACCGTGACATTAACTTATTGAATCATCAGGATGTGAACTATGACTGTCACTTTTTTACGCGTTATTACCCGTCTGATTATGGTGTGCGCGCTGTGCGCGAGCGGACAGGTTTTTGCCGCCAGTTCGGTGCTGGTCTGGCCGGTATATCAGATAATCGAGGCCGACCAGAACGGCTCCGCCCTGTGGCTGGAAAATCGCGGAGCGGAACCGGTGTCTTTGCAAATACGCGTGATGGCGTGGAAGCAGGAGAATTTTAATGAACGCTATGCCGATCAAACCCAGGTCGTCGCCAGCCCGCCGTTTGCTACCGTGGCCCCCGGCCAGCGCCAGCTGATCCGCCTGATTCGCAACACCCCGGTCCCGCCCAAAACTGAAAAGTCGTTTCGCATCATTATTGATGAAATCCCATCGTCACTGAATGCCTCCCCGGAAGGCCAGTCCAAAGCCGTGGTCGGTCTGCAATTGCAGATGCGTTATCTGCTGCCGTTATTTCTCGATGGCGAAGGCATATGGACCAACGACCGTACCGATGTGAAACGCGATCCGGCTTCGGCGACCAGGCCGGTGCTCAAATGGAGCGTGGATACAGAAGGCGGCAAAATGCTGCTGAAAATCAGAAATACCGGCACCGTTCACGCACGCCTGAGCAACGTATTCTGGTCGGCGAATGGCAATAATAAACAGGGCGTCAAAACCATGGTCAGCGGGTTTATGGGATACGTGCTGCCGGGGCAGGAAATGCGCTGGCCGGTACCGGCGGGGGTGATCCCCGGCGGACAGCTCAACGCGCAAATTGCGGATAACACCCAACCCATCGTGATCCCGCGCGGCGAATAAGGCCGGGGCGTAAGCGATGTCATCACGACGCCTGAAGCTGTCATGCAGACTCTCCTTCAACCTGTGCCTGATTTACGCAGGCAGCACCGGCATGTCAGTATTTCCGTTGCTGGTTCAGGCTGAGGAGTACGGCGCACTGCCGGATGCGCCACGCGCGGCGCCGGTGGTGATGGACGCCACCTATTATCTGACGCTGGTGGTAAACGGCCAGACCGATAATCAGGTGGTGCCTGTCATCTGGCGCAGCGGCGCCTACTTTGTGGAATCGGGCGTACTGGTGAAAAACCATGTGCACACCGACGGTCAGCAGCAGGGGCTGGTGAACGTCTCCGCGCTGCCCGGCGTGAAAGCCACCTACAACGCAGCCCTTCAGCAGATGATCATTCAGGTACCGGATGACTGGTTGCCGAAGCAGGACGTCAGCGGCGATAACCTGATCGGCTACACGCCCGCGCAAAGCAGCACCGGTTTACTGTTCAACTACGACGCCTATTACACCGATCCGCACGACGGGCCGCGCTCGGTCGCCACCTATCTGGAACAACGGTTATTCAGCAGCGTCGGCATTCTGACCAATACCGGTACCTGGCGTGACAACATGGATAACAGCGGGAATGACGGCGGCGGCGCGCAGGACGGTTATCTGCGCTACGACACCTACTGGCGGTATAACGATGAACAACGGCTGATCAGTTATCAGGTAGGGGATTTCGTCAGTAACTCGCTGACCTGGAGCAATTCGGCGCGCATGGCCGGTTTACGTATCAGCCGTAACTTCAGCGTGCGGCCGGATCTGGTGACCTATCCGCTGCTGCAATACAGCGGCACGGCGGCGGTACCGACCACGGTGGATCTGTTCCTGAACGGCTACAAAGCCAGCAGCAACAACCTCAATTCAGGCCCCTTTACGCTGACCAACGTGCCGTACATCAACGGTGCCGGGGAAGCGACCGTCGTGACCACCGACGCCCTGGGCCGTCAGGTTTCCACCAGTGTTCCGTTTTATGTGTCGAACACCCTGCTGCGCAAGGGGCTGAGTGATTTCGACATGTCACTGGGGGCAGTGCGGCAAAATTACGGTATCACCAGCGGGGATTATTCCGACGCCGCGTTCAGTGGCATATACCGATACGGCATCAATAATTATCTGACGCTCTCCTCGCACGGCGAAGCGACGCAGGGGCTGGCGCTCGGCGGCATTGGTGCCGATATGGCGGTCGGGCATTGGGGAACAATCAGCGTTTCCGGCAGCCAGAGCCGCGCCAGTCGTGCGCCGACGGACAGCGGCGAACTCGATACCGACAACAACAGCACCCACCTCAACCTCAGCGGGGTGCCGAACAATAACGGGATGATCAGCGCGTCGCCCAATGCCGACGGTGACACTGACCAAAAAAGTGGCAATCAGTACACGGTCGGGTATTCCTACTATTCCACCCGCTTCAGCCTTTCGGCGCTGCGCTCCACCCGCAGCCCCGGCTTTCAGGATTTGACGTCTTACACCAGCGCCACCCGCCTCAGCCGTCAGGCCGATCAGGTCACCTTCAGCACCTCGCCGTTTGGCCCGTCCAACGGCACGGTAGGCATCGGGTATTACGACGTCGAAGCCTACGACCGCAGCCATACGCGATTGCTCAATCTTTCCTACAGCCGCTCGCTGTGGGGGCAAAGCAGCATGTTCCTGTCGGTGAACAAAACGCTGAGCGACAGCGGTTACAGCGCGCAGTTGCAGTTCATCGTGCCGCTCGATTCGGGTGCCAGCGTCACCGCCGGGATGCAGCGCGACAGCGCGGGCAATTATCAGGAGCAGCTCAGCGCCAGTAAAACCGCGCCTACCGACGGCGGGCTGGGCTGGAATCTGGCTTATACCGGCGGTCGGGATCCGTATCAGCAGGCCGATGCGACGTGGAAAACCCGTTACGCCACGCTGGAAGGCGGGCTGTATGGCGAAACCGGTAAATACACTAACTGGGCAGATCTCAGCGGATCGGTGGTGTTCGTGGCTAATGACTTCTTCCTGTCGGACAAAATCAACGATGCCTTTATTGTCGTCGATACCGGCAATTACGCGGGCGTGCCGGTGATGTATGAGAATCAAAAACAGGGTAATACCGATAAAAACGGCCACCTGCTGATCCCGACGGTCAGTTCGTATTATCCGGCAAAAGTGGATATCGACACTCTGCCTTTACCGGCTGACGTGGTGGCGACCCGCGTCACCGACAACGTTTCCGTGCGCCAGAGCAGCGGCGTGGTCGTCGAATTCAGAGTGAAAAAAGTCCTGTCGGCCAATATCACGCTGCATAACGGCGAGGGCCAGCCGCTGAAAGTCGGCACGCTGGTTACCGAACAAAACAGCCAGCAAACCACCGTCGTCGGTTACGGCGGGCTGGCGTATTTCAGCAATCTGGCAGCGAAAAACATGTTGAGCATCCGTCAGGAAGATGGCTCAGTTTGCCGGATTGGCTTTGACCTCAACGTGAACAGTCACAGCATCGAGCAGGTCGGCCCGCTGGTTTGCCGCAACGGCCCGGTATCAGGAGAGAACAATGAACAAAATCCGTAGATGGACGGTCAGAGTGCTGATGTCCGGCATGCTGCTTTTCAGCATTCAGGCCGCTCAGGCCGCCTGTACCAGCTCTTCTGGCGCAGGCACTTTTGCCTCCAACAACTCGTTCACCGTCGGCACCACCGCCGAACTGGTGACGGCCACCAGCGGTTTTGTGTGCACCGGCAGCGTGCTTTCGTTGCTCAGCACCAATACGGTAACGGCGACCATAGCCTCGACGGCTAATGCTTCTGGCACAACAGCAAGGCTGTATAACGGCACCAGTAAACAGTATCTGCCCTACATTATTTGTCAGGACAGCGCCTGCGCGACGCCGGTTAACGTCGGCGCCTCGACCACCTGGAGCAGCACCACGCTGCTTGGCCTGCTGGGGTTATTCAACGCCAGCGACGGCAGCCTGCCGCTGTATCTGAAAACCTCCACCGGCTCCAACCTGCAGGCCGGGACTTACAGCGATACCATCAACATCAGCTGGGCATACCATATCTGTTTTGTCGGCGCGCTCGGGTTGTGCGTATACACCGATGGCACCGCCAATACTGCCATCGCCGTTTCGCTGGTAGTCACCAACTATTGCTATATCGACAGCGCCCCCAACGTCAATTTCGGCCCGGCAGCGTTCCCGGCAGGCTTCGCCTCTGTCACCTCTAACGCACTGAGCGTCCGCTGCACGCTCGGCGCGACGTACAGCGTTAACCTTAAGAGCAGCAACACCAGCAACGGCTCGTACCGGCAGATGTCATCGACGGTCAACTCGGTGACCAGCTATCTGCAATACCAGTTACTCAAATCCGATGCGACGGTGTGGACGAATGCGAACGATACCGGAGCGACGGGGACCGGTTTATCACAAAGCATTCCGTATACCGCGACGGTAAATGCCACGCAGGCGAACGTGCCCGCCGGAAATTACAGCGATACGGTACGGGTGACGGTGACGTATTAAAGAAGGGGGAACAGAACCGGTGCGCGGGGAACGCACCGGCCGAAAGGCTTACAGGCCTTTAAGGATTTTCATGGTGGCATCGACGTCAATTTCATCTTCAGAGAACACGTGGGTGGTGTTCTGGAAGGTGGTGATCGCCAGTTTTTTCAGCGTGCGCGTGGCCGCTTTTTTCTCTTCTTCCTGCGGGCGGATGCGGTTCATCAGCAGGCCCACGGACAGCACGGCGTTCTCTTTGTCGATCTGAGAATCTGCCGGCACTTCTTCGCTGAACGCAAGGAAGGATTTGATGCTGGTGATTTTAATGCGCTCACCGGCAATAAAGATGTATTTGCTCTCTGGCTCGACTTTCACCGCAAAGGCAGACAGGCCCTTATTATTGGTGGTCGGCTCAAAGGTAACTACCGCGTCTTTCTTAATCAGATCCGGGTTTGCGACTTTAATAACGTGGAAATAACGGTTATCGCCGTTTTCATCTTTGATAAAACCGAAACCTTTATCTTCAAACCAGGTTGTGATTACGCCGTTCATCGCTTACCGCCTAATTATTCGTTCAAGATGTCTATTTTGCAGGGCGGCAGTGTAAAGCAGAATGAGGACAAAGTCCTGCGCTTTACAGCCTTTTCACTGCGTTAACTGGCTTTTCGGAACGTCAGGTTAAACCGATACGATCCGGTAAGCGGATGCTCTCCCGCTTTCAGTGGCAAAACGCCGTGATAGCGCAGCCGCGATGGGCCGCCCCACACCACGATATCGCTGTGCGTAAGCTGAACACGCTGTGTTTTGTCGCTGCGCTCCATCCCGCCGAACTGAAAAACCGCCGGTAATCCGAGCGAGACGGAGACTATCGGCTGCCCGAAATCATGCTCATCTTTATCCTGATGCAGACTCATTTTCGCCCCCGGCTGATACCGGTTGATGAGACACGCATCGGGATCAAAACCGGGGAAGCCCGCCTCTTGTGCCGCCTTCACGGCGATGGCGCGAAACAATGCGGGCATTGCAGGCCACTGCTGCTGATTTTCCGGCGAGGTGGCCTGATAACGGTAACCGGCTTTGTCGGTCACCCAGCCAAAATCCCCGCAGTTGGTCATCGCCACCGACATCGCATAACCGCCCGGCGTTGCACGATACTGAAACGGCACCAGCCCGGCGATCCGGTCAATTTCCGCCAGCAGCCTTACGTCATCCTCCAGCGCCGCACCGCGCAAAACCACCGCGCCGGGGCAAAGATCCTCACGCCAGTTGGAATGAAAATCGGGGTGATCAAAAAGATCTAAATTCATAGCCGCCTCCGCTTATGCGTATCCGGTAAGTATAACGGATATCACCCGATCGTCATTTTCGCTGCCAGCGTGCGGCCAAAAAATCGAGAAGCGCTTTCGCCGCCGGACCGGTACGCCGGCTGGGGCGCACACAATAAACACCGGTTTCCCGCCCTGTCCATTGCGGCAATATCTGCACCAGATCCCCTGCGGCAATCGCCGCCGCCATGGTGACGGCGGAATGAAAAGCGATACCCTGACCATCAATACATAACCGTCGCGCGGCATCGGCATTATCAACTTTGACCGAGCCTTTTGGTGCCAGTGTGCGTTCTTCTGCGTTCGAAAATACGCGCCATAGCACGCCGTCCTGACTGGCGGAGGAGACAATGCACTCATGCTGATTGAGATCTTCTAAGGTCGCAGGACTGCCGCGTTTTTCCAGATAGGCAGGCGCCGCCACCAGGATCCGCCGGTTATCCAGCATCTTATGGGCGATCAGGGAAGAATCCTTCATGCGCCCGATTCGAAAGGCCAGCATGATGCCCTCCGAAACCAGATCGGCATAGTCATCGCTCAGACGCAGATCTAACTGCACCTGCGGACAGCTCGCCAGAAACTCACTCAGATAAGGCACGATGTGCGTATGACCGAAAGCAACCGGCGCACTCACGACCAGTACGCCATAGGGAAGTGTCTGTTCATCACGCACCCTTCCGGCAGCGTTATTGAGCTGCAACAGCGCCTGATGGCATTCGCCGTAATATCGCTTGCCGGTTTCTGTCAGCGACATGGCCCGGGTGGTCCGGTTCAGCAGCGTTGTGCCGAGCTCCTGTTCCAGTGTTTTAATAAAACGACTGACGGAAGATGGCGTAATGCCCAGCGCGCTGGCCGCCCGGGCAAAACTGTGATGTTCAACCACCGCGACAAAAGTTTGTACCAGATGCAGGGAAGGCGCGTTCATTAATGCTCTCAGAGAAAGAATGAATGTTATTTCCGGCTATTATCAAGAAAATTTAGCATGATTAGAATGATTCTTTTTTAAGGAGCCTTCCATGAAAACGCCCTCTGCCAGCCTGTTCCACACCCTTCATCAGCAGGATATTCCGCTAAAACTACCCAATGCCTGGGACGCAGGCAGCGCACGCCATATAGAGAGTCTGGGAGCAGCAGCGATCGCCACCACCAGCGCGGGCGTCGCGTGGTCTCTTGGCTACCGCGACGGCAATCACCTGCCAGCAGAGGAATATGTCGCCCGTGCTGCGTCCATTTTTCGGGTGATTTCAGTGCCGCTTTCCGTGGATATCGAGGGCGGTTACAGCGAGGATCCGGCGACAGTGGCATTAACTGTATCCCGGTTTATGGATACAGGGGTTGTCGGTATCAATATTGAGGATGGTGCAGGCGATCCGCAATTGTTGTGCCGCAAAATCGAGGCCATAAGAGCGGCCAGCATCCGACACGGAGTCGATCTTTATATCAACGTGCGCACCGACGTTTATGCACGTAATTTAGTTCCTGCGGCTGAAAAAGTGGCTGAAGTCCTGACGCGGGCGCGGGCTTACAGCGAGGCCGGTGCCAACGGCATTTTTGTACTGGGCCTCGCGGAGAGTAACGAAATACGCGCCATTGCTGACGGCACTCATCTGCTGCTCAACGTGGCGGTCTGGCCGGGTCTGCCCCCGGTCACTGAACTCGCAGGCCTTGGCGTACGCCGCCTGAGCGCCGGTTCCTGGTTGCCGCAAACGTTATGGGCGCATAATGCACAGCTGGTCAGCGGATTCCTGCAACAGGATGAAATGACGTCGATGTTGGAAAAAGCAGCACCCTACTCAGAAATTAACACGATGTTTTAAAGATCCGAATAAATCCTGAACAGGAGAGGTAAACAAGAATTTCACCGCCAGCCCGGCAACATGATTATTGTAGGGTTGTAACGTTTCAGCTAAGGTTCAAAGAGATCAAAATTACCCTATTAGGAGAACATCATGAGTCGGGAAATCAACAAAGACACGCAGTTATGTATGTCCCTTTCCGGTCGTCCGGGAAATTTCGGTACCCGTTTTCATAATTACCTGTATCAGGCGTTAGACCTGAACTTCGTCTACAAAGCCTTCAGCACCAAAGATATCGAATCCGCAGTCAAAGGCGTGCGTGCGCTGGGGATCCGCGGCTGCGCGGTGTCCATGCCGTTCAAAGAAGCCTGTATTCCGTTCCTCGATGAACTGGATCCGTCCGCCACTGCCATTCAGTCGGTCAACACCATCGTCAACGACGACGGTTTCCTGCGCGCCTACAACACTGACTACATCGCCGTCGCCAAACTGCTCGACAGCCATAAAGTCCCGCGTGATGCGGTCTTCGCGCTGCGCGGCAGCGGCGGTATGGGTAAAGCGGTGGTTGCCGCCATTCGTGACGCCGGATTCAAAAAGGGGTACATCATTGCCCGCAACGAAGCCAACGGCCGCGCGCTGGCTGAAGAATATGGTTATGAATGGAGAGCCGAAGTGGGCGATTTGCCGGTGGATATGGTGGTGAACGTCACGCCAATCGGTATGCCTGGTGCTCAGGAAGCTGACGCTTTGTCGTTTGAACCGCAGGTGATTGACCGCGCCAGCACCGTGTTTGACGTGGTGGTCGCGCCGGGCGGGACGCCACTTATCCGCTATGGCCACGAACAGGGTAAGAAAGTCATCACCGGCGAAGAAGTCGCCGCATTGCAGGCCGTCGAGCAGTTTGTTCTCTATACCGGTAAACGTCCGTCTGATGAGCTGATTGAGCAAGCCGCGGCGCACGCGCGGGGCTAAGTTTCCTGCCATAATGTAAAAAGCCTCTCAACTGAGAGGCTTTTTTATGTGCATAAGCGCTTACCGCACCAGACACGGCCTTTTCGGATCAAACTTCCAGTCCGGCACCAGGAACTGCATCCCCTGCGCATCGTCGCGCGCGCCGAGACCCATGCCTTTGTACAGCTCGTGGGCTTTCATCACCTGATCCATATCCAGCTCAACGCCCAGACCCGGTTGTTCCGGGACGCGAACTTTGCCGCCTTTTATCTGCAACGGCTCTTTGGTCAGGCGCTGATTGCCTTCCTGCCAGATCCAGTGGGTGTCGATGGCGGTGATTTTACCCGGTGCGGCAGCGGCTACCTGAGTGAACATCGCCAGTGAGATATCAAAGTGGTTGTTGGAATGTGAGCCCCACGTCAGGCCCCATTCGTGGCACATCTGCGCCACGCGCACTGAACCCTGCATGGTCCAGAAATGCGGATCCGCCAGCGGGATATCCACCGATTTTAGCTGGAGGGTATGCCCCATCTGACGCCAGTCGGTGGCGATCATATTGGTCGCGGTCGGCAGACCGGTGGCCCGGCGGAATTCCGCCATGACTTCGCGCCCGGAGAAGCCCTGCTCTGCGCCACACGGATCTTCGGCATACGCCAGCACGCCGCGCAGCTGTTTGCCGAGTGCGATCGCTTCGGCCAGCGACCAGGCACCGTTCGGATCGAGCGTGATCCGCGCCTGCGGGAATCGCTGTGCCAGCGCAGTAACGGCTTCTGCTTCTTCGCTGCCCGCCAGTACGCCGCCTTTGAGTTTGAAATCGTTGAAGCCATATTTTTCATACGCAGCTTCCGCCAGACGCACAACTGCCGCCGGAGTCAGTGCTTCTTCATGACGCAGACGATACCAGTCGCAGGCGTCGTCCGGCTGACTCTGATAACCAAGCGAGGTTTTATTGCGATCGCCGATGTAAAACAAATAGCCGAGCATTTCGACTTCATCGCGCTGCTGACCGTCACCGAGTAACGAGGCCACCGTGACGCCGAGATGCTGGCCGAGCAGATCCAGCATCGCTGCTTCGATCGCGGTGACGACGTGAATGGTGGTGCGCAGATCAAAGGTTTGCAGCCCGCGGCCGGACGCATCGCGATCGGCGAATTTCTCACGCACGGCGGTCATGACGTTTTTGTATTCACCGAGCGTTTTGCCGACAACCAGCAGTGAAGAATCCTCCAGAGTCTGGCGGATTTTCTCGCCGCCGGGCACTTCGCCGACGCCGGTATTACCGCTGCTGTCCTTGAGGATCAGGATGTTACGGGTGAAAAACGGTGCGTGTGCGCCGCTGAGATTCAGCAGCATACTGTCGTGTCCGGCTACCGGGATCACCTGCATGGAAACAATTTTTGGCGCAGAGTAAGAGGTCATATGTGCTCCTTATTAATCAAAATTCTTAACCACGGCCCATTGCCGGACGCTTACGATCGAAGGTCCAGCCGGGGATCAGATACTGCATCGCGGCGGCATCATTACGCGCACCGGTCGGCAGCTTCTTGTGCAGTTCATGGGCGCGATGGATTTGATCCATGTCGATCTCCACGCCGAGCCCCGGTTTTTCAGGGACTTTGATTTTGCCGTTCACGATGTGCAGCGGCTCTTTGGTCAGGCGCTGATTGCCTTCCTGCCAGATCCAGTGCGTATCGATGGCGGTCGGTTTGCCCGGTGCAGCGGCGCCCACGTGGGTGAACATCGCCAGAGAAATATCGAAGTGATTGTTGGAGTGGCAACCCCACGTCAGCCCCCAGTCATCGCACAGCTGGGCGACGCGCACCGCGCCCTGCATGGTCCAGAAATGCGGATCCGCCAGCGGAATATCCACCGACTGCAACATGACCGCGTGCTGCATCTCGCGCCAGTTGGTGGCGATCATGTTAGTGGCCACCGGCAGACCGGTCGCCCGCCGAAATTCAGCCATCACTTCACGACCTGAGAAGCCTTGCTCTGCGCCACACGGATCTTCGGCATAGCTGAGGATCCCCTGCATGTTTTTGCACAGACCAATCGCTTCATCCAGCAGCCACGCACCGTTAGGGTCGACGGTGATCCGCGCATCCGGAAAACGTTTTGCCAGCGCTTTCACCGCGTCGATCTCCTGCTCGCCCGGCAGCACGCCGCCTTTGAGTTTGAAGTCTTTAAAGCCGTAGCGATCCTGCGCCGCTTCCGCCAGCTGCACGACGGCGTCGCTGTTCATTGCCTCCTGATGGCGCAGCTGATACCACTCGTGCCTGCCCTGTTTCCCTACTCCCTGTCCGCCATCCAGATAGGGAAGATCGGTTTTCTGCCGGTCACCGATGTAAAACAGATAGCCGAGCACCGTCACTTCATCGCGCTGCTTACCCGGCCCGAGAAGTTCACAGACCGGCACGCCGAGGAATTTCCCCATCAGATCGAGCAGTGCGGCTTCCAGTGCGGCAACGGCGTTAACGCGCAGTTCAAACGTCCACGCGCCTTTGCCGAATGAATCAAAATCCGATGACTGATTACCGGTGTGAATCTGATGCACCAACCGGTTCATCCGCGCCACTTCCTGGCCTTTAACCTGTGTAATGGCATCCACCAACGTGGTGTAAATCACTTCGCCACCCGGCGCTTCGCCCACGCCGGTATTGCCCGCGCTGTCGGTCAAAATCACGATATTACGGGTGAAGTATGCCCCGTGCGCGCCGCCGATGTTCATCAGCATACTGTCGTGCCCTGCCACAGGAATGACCTGCATATCAGTGATGATCGGGGAAGATTGCGTATTCATCATGTTTCTCCTTTTCTGTAGGTCAGAACGGGCGTAACTGGATACGTTCGATTTTGCCAACGATAAATACATAGCTGACGACCGCCAGCAGCGCGTGGATCCCGACGTAAATCAGTGCGCCGTTAAAGGAACCGGTGGTGCCGATGATGTAGCCAATAGCGATCGGCGTGACGATACCGGAGACGTTGCCGAACATGTTGAACAGCCCGCCGCTCAGCCCGCTGATTTCTTTCGGCGCGGTATCGGCCATCACCGCCCAGCCCAGCGCGCCAAGGCCTTTACCAAAGAAGGCGAACGCCATAATGCCGACCACCATCCACTCGGTATCGACATAGTTACAGGCAATCATCGACATCGACATCAGCATCCCGATAACGATCGGCGCTTTGCGTGACAGCGTGAGGTTATTGGTTTTACGCATCAGCCAGTCGGAAATGATCCCGCCCAGTACGCCGCCGAGGAACCCGCAAATCGCCGGCACCGACGCCACCATCCCCGCTTTGAGGATCGACATCCCCCGCGCCTGCACCAGATAAACCGGAAACCAGGTGATGAAAAAGTAGGTCAGCGCATTGATGCAATACTGGCCAATGTAGATACCAATCATCATGCGGGATTTCATTAATTGTTTAATCTGGAAGAGTTTTTCACCTTTGACGGCGGCTTTTTTGGTCGTCTTCTGATCCATATTGATCAGCGCACCGCCCGCTTCCATGTAATCCAGTTCGGCCTGATTCACACCCGGATGATCTTTCGGATCGTGGATCACTTTCAGCCAGATAAAACTCAGGATGATCCCCAGACCGCCCATGAAGAAGAAGACGTGTGACCAGCCGACTTCGTGAGTAAGCCAGCCCATGATCGGCGCAAAGATCACCGTGGCGAAGTACTGTGCTGAGTTAAAAATCGAAACGGCAGTGCCGCGCTCCTGCGCCGGGAACCACGCAGCAACGATGCGGCTGTTGCCCGGAAAAGACGGTGCTTCCGCCAGACCGACCAGAAAGCGTAACGCGAACAGCGAGACCACAATGCCAAAGCCGCTGAATACATCGACAAAGCCTTGCAGCAAGGTAAATAAAGACCAGATGAAAATACTGTAGAAATAAACTTTTTTAGATCCGAATTTATCCAGCAACCAGCCACCGGGTATTTGTCCGATCACATAGGCCCACGAAAATGCCGAGAAAATATAACCCATCCCGACCGAATCCAGACCGATATCTTTCGCCATTGCCGAACCGGCAATAGATAATGTCGCACGATCGCCGTAATTAAAGGAGGTGACGATAAATAACATCACCACTATCCAGTAGCGCGCGTTAGTTCTTTTTTTTACGGCACTGGCTGATGAAACGATTGTTTCCATGGTGTTCTCCGGAATTAATGACAATGCCTGAACCCGAAGGTGCAAGTCATTCCGTCCGCGTAGAGAACTGTAGGGTTCGCAGAGGAGGGAATGAAGCCAGTATAAGAACAACTCTTGAGCAACTCATTAGGCAAAGCGCCAAGCATCAGGGCAGCTTTGCATTTATCTTGAGGCGAATGCCCAGCGTCATGCGAGTCAGTTCACGAAAAGTGGAACTGCTGTGATGGGCGTCACGCGGGTAAAAACAAAAGAAAAATTTTAAGTCATTTCTGAAAATAAAAAACATTCAGAGGGTAAATAACTCACCTCAAAATGCCTCAAACTTCATATTATTTTTATCAAATCACCCGGCGTAGAGTGGTATCCGAAATTTTATTTTTCAAAATAAAGTGAAAGGATATCGGTAAATGGCAAAGGGATATTTTCTTCGAATTGGTGATAAGACCACCTGTGGTGGCGAGATACTCAGCGGCAGCGCAACATTGCGTTTTCACGGCATAGCCGGCGCAAGGGCCGGGGATAAAGTAAGCTGCGGAAGATTCCCCGGCAAGTTTGAAATTGTTGGAGGTTTACCCAAACGTCGTAACGAGGGTTTGTTGCTGGCCGGTACGCTGCACAGCGTCAGCTCCTGCCCTTGCCAGTCGACCTTTATTCACACGATTGAAAATGGTTATGAAAAGAAAGCCGTTATCAACCCAGACACTATGGATATAACGGGTCAGCCTTTGGGGCATCCAAATGAGGATGGAGAGCCTGAACAACACGCTCAGTCAACGAGGCGACATAAACAATCATCAACCGGCACACCTCTCGTTACTGATAAGAGTATTTCGCCCCAATCTGACGAAGAACCCGATGAACCTAAACGTGAAATTACACTGACCCTTGGGGTATTTTTCGACGGCACCGGGAACAACGCAATCAATACCGAGAATATGCTCAAAGCCTGTAGCAGCGAGCATTTCAACCTAAGCGACAAAGATGCCAAAACGATTCTGACTCAGTGCGGCCACAACAAGATGGGGGTATCGGGCTTTGGCGCAGGCAGCTATACCGGGTATTACACCAATGTGCATTGGCTGCATACGTTGTATAAAATTAACTTTCCCGCTGAAAGTCAAAAAATCCAGCGGGCTATTTATATCGAAGGTATTGGCACTGAGGCTGGTAAACCGGATAGTCCTGTAGGTCTGGGATTGGGCATTTCTGACACAGGAGTTATCGCTAAAACCGATAATGCATTAGTCAAACTTGTTAAAATCATTGGGAATATAAAAGATGATTTTTCTGGAAAAGTTGTCATTAAAAATCTCTATTTTGACGTTTTTGGTTTTAGCCGTGGGGCAGCGGCGGCACGGCACTTTGCCAACCGGATATTCTCGAAGGATAGCGCAGTAATAGAGGCCATACGTCAGGGATTTGGCGATATGGAATACCACGGTGCACCGGAGGGTAAAACGCGATTTTTAGGTATTTTTGATACTGTCGCCGCCATCGGAACCCCCTCAAACGGCCTTAACCCGCATACGGCGGATACCGGAGACGTTAATATTGTCTTGCGCCCCGGCGTGGCAGAAAAAGTTTTCCATATCACTGCGCAGAATGAATGCCGCTTTAACTTCGCACTTAACAGCGTTAAACCTGCATGGCCCGAACTGGCACTGCCTGGTGTGCACTCCGACATCGGTGGCGGCTATCTTCCACTGGAGCGTGAGAATCTTTTTATCAGTCGCCCGCTGGTTGAAACTGTTCCCTTCACAAGGCCCGGCGAGCAAACACGGGTATACCAACAAACAGTACATGAACAGGGAGTGCTGAATCTGGCACCGACGATTGCATCCTTGATGCGAACGAATAAATTTTCAGTCGAAACATGGTACGACGACCGGATGCCACAAGATCGTTACGGTAACTTCCAGAAACGCAGTTTTGCAGCACTGGTGATGCGTGACAGAGTCGTGAAAAATGACTGGTCGAAGGTCGTATTGCGTGTGATGTTGGATGCGGCGCTGGAAGCAGGAGTATTATTTAATGATATTCAGGATGATGATGACAACTTAGCGATTCCAATCGAACTTACCTCATTTTGCACTCAGGCCATCGCCTTTGGTAAAGCAACCCGTTCCGGGCCAACAACCCAAGGTTTCACCATCGATGAAATTGACCAGATAGCCAAAGACTATATTCATTGTTCGTCGAACTGGGACGCAGTAGTCACAGATGCCAGCGGGGGCATTCAGGGAGGAACATCTGCCGCAGAAATCTTTTTCACCGGACGCCCGGATGAAAACTGGCGACGTTCTGAATACAACATGGATGGAAAAAAGCTATGGTAGTAAAACGAACTCTCGGGCTGACTTTATTATTTAGC
This sequence comes from Rahnella inusitata, assembly GCF_965118895.1. Lineage (GTDB taxonomy): Bacteria > Pseudomonadota > Gammaproteobacteria > Enterobacterales > Enterobacteriaceae > Rahnella > Rahnella inusitata_A. The sequence continues at coordinate 263,467 of NZ_CBCPJJ010000001.1, read as the reverse complement.
CTCATCGCTTGTCAGGCAAAAGAGCAACCAAATATTACTTCTTCGCCAGAAGTAGATATTAAATGGACTATGCCTTTTGGCGATTGGAATTTTGAATTTTTCAATCCCAATGCGCTTCCAACCTTGGTGAATTACGTACGGGTAGTGGATTCTGCTGGAAATATCCTCACATACAACAGCGTAGATATCACCGAATATGACCCTGAAAGCCAAGGCCATTGGAGTAATTTATTTAGAAGTTCACAACTAGCTCATTTTAATAAAGTCAGACTTACCTCGCAGTATATGATTTTCTGCTGGGACTCCATTATTGACATGAAGACTTACGAAACCAGTCTCTTTTTCCCGCCGGAAGTCTGGCAGAAAATGAAAACTCCCGCCAGTTATAAGGCTCGCTCAGGAAATACTGTCTGGTACAAAACAATGCTATTTGGTCTGGCACCTGAAGGGAAAGTCAGAGTCTGGCTGCAGGATGTCGGTAATCACCCCAACTATCCTGTACCGGTTACAGACCTGAAAACAGTTTCAGGGGAAGAGTTAACTGTTTGCAGAGGGATTACACGACACACTAAAGGCTACGGATATACGAAAACGACACAAGAGTTCATCAAAGGAAAAACCTATCCATACGGATCATGGTGATTTGCAAGCAGGAATAATAGAACATGGACGAAAAAACTATGGCCTTAATACGCACTGCCGCACTGATTTTATTATTAAGTCTTACCGCTTGTCATAAGACACCTCCGCAACATGGCCGCTCAGCCCCGGCTGTTGAGGGGGATTGGACGCTTCCATACGGGAAATGGGGATTTGCTTTCCTTACACCTGAAGCATTGCCAGCTACGGTAACCCATGTACGTATTGTCGATACTGCCGGATATCTGAACAGCTTTAATACCTTGGATGGTACACACAGCGATCCCAATATTGTCGGAACCTGGAGCAATAAAAGCCGAAGCGGTTCGGTGTATTTCAATAAAGTCAGTCACCCTCCGCAATATATGATTTTCTGCTGGGATTCGATTATTGACATGAAAACTTACGAAACTAGCCTCTTTTTCCCGCAAGAGGTCTGGCAGAAAATGCGTGTCCCGACTGGCAAGGATATGTTCGGCAATACGGCATGGTATGACACGATGTTGTTTGGTCTAGCCCCCGAAGGCAAAGTCAGAGTCTGGTTACAGAACAGCGCAGGTGGTTCCAATTACCCTGTGCCAGTAACAGATCTTAAAACCGTGTCAGGGGAAGAGCTAACTGTTTGCAGAGGGATTACGAAACACCCTGATGGCTATGTGTATTACGGTGAAACACCTGATTTCATCAAAGGAAAAACCTATCCATACGGGTCATGGTGATTTGCAAGCCGGAATAAAAAAATGGACGAAAAAACTATGGCATTAATACGAACTGCCGCGCTGATTTTATTATTAAGTCTTACCGCTTGTCATAAAACACCTCCGCAACATGGCCGCTCAGCCCCGGCTGTTGAGGGGGACTGGACGCTTCCATACGGGAAATGGGAGTTTGCTTTCCTTACACCTGAAGCATTGCCAGCCACGGTAACCCATGTACGTATTGTCGATACCGCAGGATACCTGAACAGCTTTAATACCTTGGATGGTACACACAGTGATCCCAATATTGTCGGAACCTGGAGCGATAAAAGTCGAAGTGGTTCGGTGTATTTCAATAAAGTCAGTCATCCCCCGCAGTATATGATTTTCTGCTGGGACTCGATTATTGATATGAAGACTTACGAAACCAGTCTCTTTTTCCCGCCGGAGGTCTGGCAGAAAATGAAAACTCCCGCCAGTTATAAGGCTCGTTCAGGAAATACTGTCTGGTACAAAACAATGCTATTTGGTCTGGCACCTGAGGGAAAAGTCAGGGTCTGGTTGCAAGATGTCGGTAATCACCCTAATTATCCTGTACCGGTTACAGACCTGAAAACAGTTTCAGGGGAAGAGTTAACTGTTTGCAGAGGGATTACCAAAAGTGATTTCTCCTATGGATACGATCAGGACATTAAAGATTTCATCAAAGGAAAAACCTACCCTTATGGATCATGGTGAGGTTTAACCATGATCATTATCTAATTGCAGCGCCACATACAGCAGCAGACGGTCGTCGAAATTACCCAGATCTAATCCGGTTAATTCAGAAATTCTGTTAAGCCGATATTCCAGCGTATTGCGATGAATATATAAGGCTTTCGAGGTCGCTGTCGGCTGGACGTTATTATGAAACCACGAGGCTAAGGTGCGTCGCAGTAATCCGTTGCTGTCGGTGGCTTTTAAACGCGCCAGCGGCCGCACCAGTTCGTCTGCCTGCCAGCCACCGCGCAGGCTGTCAAGCAGCACGGGAAGGATCAGATCCTGGTAGAAATAACAGCGCTGATCGGGCATCCGCTGTTTACCGACGGTCATGGTGGTGCGCGCGGTTCGGTAAGAGCGGGCGATACTGCCGGGCCCGGTGAAGAAGTTGCCGAGAGAAATACGCACGCGCAGGCGCCCGGTTTCGGTCATGCGCGAAAGCAGGTGATCGATGCGCTGACGGTGGCCGTCCGGATCCCAACGATCGTAGCTGTTCAGCGCCGGTTTCAGCACCACCATTTCGGTGAGGGAAACAATGGCGATCAGGTTGTCACGCTCCGGTGTAGTGAGCAGCGTTTGCAACTGTTGCAGCTCGGCCATTGCGGAATCCACGCCCAACTGGCCGCTGTCCACTTCCACCACTGCCGCCACACGTGGACGATTCAAATCAATACCCAGCCGCTGCGCCCACTCTTTTAGCGCCGGAGAAAGTTCATCCACGCGTATCAGATTGAGTACCAGCTCTTCACGCAGACGACTGTCCTGCGCCAGCATATGCAGCAGCCGCGCCTGTTCAAGCATCATTTCAGCAGTCATGCACACCAGCTCGCCGTACTGGCGCAGCTGTAACGGATTTCCGGTCAGGCCGATTACGCCGACGATCTGGCCGTCAATGCGCAACGGTAAGTTGATACCCGGACGCACCCCGTGCAAATGCCGTGCGACGCCTTCGTCGATGTCGACGATGCGTTCCTGTGAAATTGCCAGTAATGCGCCTTCGTGTAATTCGCCAAGGCGCTGATCGTCGCCGCTGCCGATGATTTTCCCACGGCCATCCATGACATTTACATTACTATCAATAATTTGCATGGTGCGGGCAACGATTTGCTGCGCCAGCTTTGCATCGAGATGGTACGCCGACATGGGTTCCCTGCCTTGGCTGTTTTTCTTAGTCAGACCAGCATACTCAGTCGCCGGCAGCCAGACATTATGCAAATGCCCAAAGAGCAGGAGAACCCTTTGAAGTTGCGGGGAAAGTCACAGTTTTAAGCAAATGCACAGACGCGTGCAAAGGGAGGCGTGAATTACAGGCAAAAGAAAAGGCACGCCGGAGCGTGCCTTAGGGAAATGCTGACGAATTACTGTGCCAGCAGATAGATCGAAGTGTCACCACGCAGAATATCCAGCGCCAGCACCGATGGTTTGGTGTCGAGGATTTTACGCAGTTCGCCCAGGTTGGCGACTTTCTGCTGGTTCACGCCAAGGATCACATCGCCTTTTTTCAGGCCGATACGCGCTGCGGTGGAGCCCGGTTTCACTTCATCGACTTTCACGCCTTTCTTATCGGCAGCGGCATTGTTGCTCAGTTCAGCGCCTTCGATACCGGTGTAAATATTGCCGGACTCGACTTTTCCACTCTGAGTACTCTGCTCGATTGTTACATCCACGTTCATCGGTTTGCCATCGCGCAGCAGGCCGAGGGTTACTTTAGTGCCAATTGGCATAGTGCCAATATCCGCACGGAACGACGCAAAGCTGCTGATCGGTTTACCGTTCATGCTCAGGATCACGTCACCGGCCTTGATGCCCGCTTTCTCTGCGGCAGATTTCGGCATGACCTGGCTGATGAATGCGCCGCGCTGTGCGTCAACTTTCATTGCTTTCGCCAGCTCAGAGTTCAGCTCGGTACCCATGATGCCGAGTTCGCCACGTTTGACCTGACCGTATTCGATCATCTGTTTAGACAGGTTCTGCACCATGTTGCTTGGGATCGCAAAACCGATACCAATGTTGCCGCCGTCCGGTGCCAGAATCGCAGTGTTCAGGCCGATCAGTTCACCGTTCAGGTTAACCAGCGCGCCGCCTGAGTTACCGCGGTTGATCGCCGCATCCGTCTGGATGAAGTTCTCGTAGTTTTCGATGTTCAGGCCGGAACGACCCAGCGCAGACACGATACCTGAGGTCACCGTTTCACCCAGACCGTACGGGTTACCGATAGCGACCGTGTAGTCACCGACGCGCAATTGACCGGAATCGGCCATCTTAATCGCCGTCAGATTTTTCGCGTCCTGCAACTGGATAACCGCGATATCAGAACGCGGATCTTTACCGATCACTTTGGCGTCAAATTTACGGCCATCGTTGAGCTGCACGCTGATTTTGGTGGCGTTATCCACCACGTGGTTGTTAGTAACCACATAGCCTTTCGCAGCATCAATGATGACGCCGGAGCCCAGTGCGCGGAAATCTTCTTTCTGCTCAGGTGCTTGCTGCTGGCCATCCTGACCGCCGCCCTGACACACCGGTGAGCCCTGGAACGGCGAACCGTCCTGGCACAGCGGGGAATTCTGGCCAAAGAACTGCTGGAACTGCTGGCCCATGCGCGGCGTTTTAGCCGGGGCGCTGCCTTCAACGTTCACACTCACCACGGATGGCATAACTTTTTCCAGCATTGGCGCCAGACTTGGAAGCTGTGCAGTGCTGGAAGAGGCTGATTCAGCAGCCAGCGCAGAAGACACCGGCGCCATGGCCATACCGATACTCAACGCTAAAGCGCTCAGGAATAATGTCGTTTTTTTCATTTTTCAGGATCTCTTAAAATTATTGTAGCAACCAAAATAGTCGCATTGCTTGGTAGTTGTGATACTGAGATGTAATTAATAGCGTGAAGTTCATCAGGGTCGATCGGTTAATAGTAAAAAATTATTGTGAATATTTACAAAAGACGCTTTTTCAAACAGATTCGTAAAGAAAATAAAAGACATCTAAATTTGTCATGAAAACGATAACTATTCAGCCGCCATTAAGCGTCGATATTCATCATAAGCGTATAAATCAGTCATACCGCTGATATAATCTTGCAACATTCTCGCCCGATAATAAAACTCCTGCACCGCAAAAGCTTTCTCAGGTATACCTTCCAGACCCACTACCGCATTGGTGTAGGCTAAACGATGTTTCGCTGAAATCTTATGTAAAAGTCGGGTTTCAATCGGATAGGCACGATGCGTATCTTCCTGATCAAGCTGGGTAAAATCTTTCAAAGACATATCAAGCAGCGGGCTGTAAATATCCAGCAAACCGCTGATCACCCGGTAGCCCTGCAATTCCAGCTCTTCGACTTCGGGATGATTGAATACCTGTTTGAAGGCCACGCGCTTATATATCTCTAACAGACGGTTAGCCTGGCTGTCATCTTCCAGCAAAGCATGATTAAAGGTGCCGTCATAAATTTCCTGCACATTATCAATGAATCTGCGCGCTGCGTGCGGTACCAGTTGCTTGACCGTTTGCACCCGTAATTCCATAAAGAAATAATCCACCGGATTGCGGAAGGTTTTGGCTTTATCCATCTTTTCATAGGCGGTACGAACGACTTTATCGAAGAAATCGCCTTTTTCGATCTCGCCCCATTCGCGCCAGAGATAGCTGTACAGCTGATCAACGCTGAAAATGCTCTTTTCCACGGCGTCTTCTAAATCGGCGATACAGTAAGAAATGTCGTCCGCCGCTTCCATAATGTAGGTGAGCGGGAAACGGTTGAACTCGCCCAGCCCGAGTTCACTGCGCAAACGCTGAATAAACGGCTCCTCGGCCAGATAAAAACCGGGCTTTTTCATCAGGTAATCATGCGAGGGCAATTTTTCGAGGGAATACGCAGGACGCGTGTATTTCAGAATACAGGCGGTCTGGCTGTAAGTCAGATTGAGTTTAAGCAGCGTAAACACCAGACGGATCGCCTGTGCATTGCCTTCAAAATTTGACAGATCATAACGGATTTTACTGCGCAGCTCGTTGAGCGGTTCGGCGCTTTTCTCCAGCCGCAGACAGGCGATGGTACAGACATCCGTCACCTTATATTCCCGCCCACAGCTGGCGGTATCCATACGTTTTCCAAACCAGTTGTTGATCGCCGACTCCCCAAAATGTCCGAAGGGAGGATTGCCGATGTCATGCATCAGGCAGGCCATTTCCACCACGCTTTCAAAGGGATCGGTGACATCGGTCAGGCCGTAGGTATCGAGCTTGCCCTGACGGCGCAGGCGATGCAGCACCTCTTTGGCGATATGACGCCCTACCTGCTGTACTTCCAGAGAGTGTGTCAGTCGGCTGCGGACGGCGGCGTTTTTTTCCAGCGGGAAAACCTGCGTTTTTTGTTGCAGGCGGCGGATGGCGGCGGAGTTGATGATACGGCCGCGATCGCTTTCAAACTGTCGCACCACATCGTACTCATCACGCGCCTCAATGGGCGAACTGAAAGGACGCTGAAAATTGAATTTCGCTTTAAAATCGATCCCGGACATGAATTCCCACCTTTTCAGCCACTCACACGCCCGGCAGAGGCGAACTCTGCATCCCAAACGCATTATCTCTTACCATTAGCCATGATAGACTATCGCGCATTGTTTTCGGTATTAATGCCGATATTAAAGCGTCAATTCCGCCTCTGCTGCGGCCAATTTCACCCACATCTGCGAGTATTCATATGAAAGTAGGCATCATCGGCGCTATGGAGCAGGAAGTGACTCTGCTGCGCGACAAGATCATCAACCGTCAGACCATTGAACGCGCGGGCTGCGAAATCTACACCGGTCAGCTGCACGGCGTTGACGTGGCGTTGCTGAAATCCGGCATCGGTAAAGTCTCGGCAGCGATGGGCACCACGCTACTGCTGGAACACTGCCAGCCTGACGTGGTGATCAACACCGGTTCGGCGGGCGGTCTGGCGAAAACGCTGAAGGTCGGCGATATCGTGGTGTCTGATGAAGTGCGTTATCACGACGCCGACGTGACCGCGTTCGGTTATGAGCCTGGCCAGATGGCAGGTTGTCCGGCGGCGTTTACCGCTGATCCGATGCTTATCGAACTGGCTGAAACCTGTATCCGTCAGCTGGATCTGAACGCCGTGCGCGGTCTGGTGTGCAGCGGTGACGCCTTCATCAACGGCGCAGCGCCACTGGCACGTATCCGTGCCACTTTCCCGAACGTCGCGGCAGTCGAAATGGAAGCGGCGGCTATCGGCCACGTTTGCCACCTGTTCGAGACGCCGTTTGTCGTTGTACGCGCGATTTCTGACGTGGCCGACGGCGAATCTCACCTGAGCTTCGAAGAGTTTCTGGCTGTCGCAGCACAGCAATCCACCCTGATGGTGGACGCAATGCTCAAAGCACTGGCTGATTCACAAGAGTGATGATGCGCCGGTTCTGTCTCATGCTGAGTGTGCTGTTGCTGCCCATTACGGCGATGACGGCACCGGCGCAGAGGGTGATCAGTCTGGCACCCAATCTGACAGAACTGGCGTTTGCCGCCGGGCTGGGCGATAAGCTGGTCGGGGTGAGTGCTTACTCCGATTATCCGCCACAGGCGACTAAGATTGAGCAGGTGGCGAACTGGCAGGGGATTAACACCGAACGTATCGTGACGCTGAAACCCGATCTGGTGCTCGCCTGGCGCGGCGGTAATCCGCAGCGTCCGCTCGATCAGCTGACGTCGCTCGGCATCCACGTGGTGTATCTCGATCCGCAAAATGCCGGGCAAATCGCTCAGGCGCTGGAGGAACTGGCGCAATACAGCGCGGAACCCGCCACTGCTCAGCGTGCCGCAGCAGATTTCCGCCAGCAATGGCAGGCGCTGAAGCTGAAATATCACCGCGATAATCCGGTTCCCGCCTTTATTCAGTTCGGTACACAGCCGCTGTTTACTGCCTCTTCGGCGACAATGCAAAGTGAAGTGCTGGAACTGTGTGGTGCAAAAAATATTTTCGCTGATAGCCGAGTCCCTTGGCCTCAGGTCAGCCGGGAGCAGGTTTTAAGCCGTCATCCGCAGATTATCGTGATTGCAGGCGGAAAATCGCAAAAACAGGTGATTGAGGATTACTGGCGGTCGCTGCTCAGTGTGCCGGTAATTACGCTGGAATCTGACTGGTTCAGCCGCGCGGGGCCGCGTATTTTACTGGCCGCCCGACAGCTGTGCCCGCAGCTTACAGGCTTGTCTCAGGGGTGAATACTCACTAACTTTTTTTGTGTGAGCACCTTAAGCACTCTGTGGTATTTTTCTGAATTGCTGCTTTATTAATCAAAATCAATAAATCGACGCTGGCATCTGTTAACATGTCCGGCGTAAAATCCTTCGTATGCTGACCGCCTCTGCTTTATCATTATCTCTTTGTATAACAAAAAAAATAATAAAATAACCGGCTTCTGATACGACAAAACTGTGGCTAAAATCCTTAACGGATTAAAGACCGCCAAAATTAGACCGATAATCTTTTTCAGCCACGCTGAATTATTGATCTACAAAACATTGCTCTATTTACATTGATCGACACCAGCAGGAAAATTGAAATGAAAGCGTTATTACTCAGCGTGTTGCTCGCCCTGAGCCCGCTGGCTGCGGTCGCGGGCATGACCAGCGGCGATATCAACATCAGCCTGACTATCTTACCGACCTGTCAGGTGAACGCCGCACACACCGGCACCTCCGTGACCTGCGCCAGCCGCACGATGAGCCCGCCGCACATCAGCGAAACCCTGCTCACCGCCGTCCCCGGCATCAGCGTTGGTTCAAAGCTGGTCACCGTTGAATGGTGATCTTCTGGTAAGTACTTACTTACCGGAGCGCCCTTCCCGCTCGGAAAAACCCATTAAAAAAGCCCGTCTGCAGCAGCAAACGGGCTTTTTATTTTGTGCGTTCAAAACAATCAAATGCTAAACGATGATCCGCAACCACAGGTTGTTTTCGCGTTCGGATTCGTCACGATAAAACGTGAACCTTCCAGACCTTCGGTATAATCCACCGAGCCGCCGACCAGATATTGCAGGCTCATCGGATCAACCACCAGCGCCACACCGGCTTTCTCGATGGTCATGTCGCCGTCATTGATTTTATCATCGAAGGTAAAACCGTACTGGAACCCACTGCAACCGCCGCCGGTGATATAAACACGCAGTTTCAGGTTCGGATTTTCTTCATCAGAAATAAGGTTCTGCACCTTACGCGCCGCGGCCTCAGTAAACTGTAACGGCAACGCGGTTGTTTCATTCATTAACGCTTCACTCATAATTTCTCACTCCCAATCCGCATCTGTTCAGGCCGCCAGATTGACTGTCTGAATAATGAACTCATTATCTTATACCTGAGTTAATGCTTCAAGTATGGGCATTTTTCACGGCGCTGTCCTGCTTATTGGTGCTCTCGGCGGCAGTTTCTGCCTGCGCTTTTTCGGCATTCTCGCGTTCTTGTCTCTGTAACGTGCGGGTCAGGATGGCTGAATACAAGGGCTTACCGCCCAAAAACTGCGCCAGCAGGGTCGCGCCAAGGCAGGTGATGATCATCGGCAAAATCAGCTGATAGTTGTCGGTCATCTCCAGCACCAGCACAATACCGGTGAGCGGCGCACGGACGCTGGCAGCAAACAGCGCGCCCATTCCGGCAATCGCGAAGGTCGCGGGTTCAATACCGTATTGCGGGAACCACGCCAGCGCGGCGGTGCCAAAGGCGGTGCCCAGCAATGTGCCCAGTGCCAACATAGGCGCGAAAATCCCGCCCGGCGCACCGGAGGCAAAACACAGCAACGTGGTGGCGACGCGCACGATAAAGATGAACAGCAACATCAGCAGGCTGTATTTCCCCGCCGCCGCCAGCGGGATCAGTGCAAAACCGCCGCCCGCCGCTTCCGGCTGGATGAGCCCGAGCAGGCCGCAGAATCCACCCAGCACACCGCCTATAATCAAAATCTTGCGCAGATTACCACCGTGCAGCCGGGCAAACATATCCTGCGTGCGGAAGATCAGCGCATTGAAACTGACGCCAACCACGCCAAACACCATCCCCAACACCAGATACAGCCACAGCGTGTTGAGTGGCGCATTGGCCAGTTTACCGACTTCAATCACCGCCACATCGCCGTTGAAAATACGGAAAACGATGCTCGACATAATCACGCCGATAAACACCGCTTTTATTGAAATCAGGCTGTAGCGAAATTGCAGCCGCATCTCTTCAAGGATAAACAGGATCCCGGCCAGCGGCGCGTTGAAAGCGGCTGAAAGCCCCGCCGCCGCGCCGGTCGCCAGCAGTGAATGTCGCGCCTCGGCGCTGCGCAGCCGGAAGATATCCACCATCATTTTGCCGACGTTGGCGCCCATCTGTACCGTCGGCCCTTCGCGCCCCAGCACCATGCCTGCACCGAGCGTGCCCATGCCACCAAAGAATTTCACCGGGATCACCCGCCACCAGCGCACCGGCCGCAGCTCTTCCAGCGCACCTTCGATTTCAGGAATGCCCGAACCGCCTGCCTCCGGCGCGAAACGCCGGACGAGATAATAGCCGCCCATCGCCAGCACCGCAGAGAACACAAAGGTCAGCGGCCAGAGAAAAATCCAGTAATCGTTGAACAGCCCCAGCCCCGAGATCCGCGCCGCCATCACCCAGTTCACCGCTTTCTCAAACGCGATGCCGAGCAAACCAGCGACGATCCCCACCACGGCGGCGACAATCAGAATAGCGACCGGCGTTTTGTCGCGACGCAGGAACATGCGCAGCACTTCACTGCGTTTACGCGGGCCGTGGGCGAGCGCCGCCTCAGGCGTTTGGATATTTGATTCATTCATCAGCGATGGAAAAATACAGAAAAGGTAATGGAAGATGGATGGATTTAATCACACATAATGGCGTCCCGACAGGACTCAGGACAAAATGCCGCACGGTTTACGATTTGATAACGTCGCTCAGTTCACTAGAATGGGCGCATTATTATCCCTTATGTCTTAAAAGCATCAAAAACCAGGAGCCGAATAATGAGTAAGTCAGAAAGTCTGTTCACGCAGGCGCAAGCGCTAATCCCGGGCGGTGTGAATTCGCCGGTACGTGCCTTCTCCGGCGTCGGCGGCGTCCCGTTATTCATCGAACGTGCTGACGGTGCCTTTTTGTTTGATGCCGATGGCAAAGCTTATATCGACTACGTCGGTTCCTGGGGACCGATGGTGCTCGGCCACAATAATGCGGAAATCCGCAACGCAGTGATCGAAGCGGCACAGCGCGGTTTAAGCTTTGGCGCACCGACCGAAATGGAAGTGAAAATGGCCGAACTGGTCACCGGACTGGTGCCAAGCATGGACATGGTGCGCATGGTGAACTCCGGCACCGAAGCGACCATGAGCGCCATCCGACTGGCGCGCGGCTTTACCCATCGCGATAAAATCGTCAAATTCGAAGGCTGCTACCACGGCCATGCCGACTGCCTGCTGGTGAAAGCCGGTTCCGGCGCGCTGACCCTCGGCCAGCCAAACTCTCCGGGCGTTCCGGCGGATTTCGCCAAACATACCCTGACCTGCACCTATAACGACCTGGATTCCGTGCGCGCCGCGTTCGAACAATTCCCTGACGATATTGCCTGTATTATCGTTGAGCCGGTGGCGGGCAATATGAACTGCGTGCCGCCGCTGCCGGAATTCCTGCCGGGTCTGCGCGCGATTTGTGACGAGTTCGGCGCGCTGCTGATCATCGACGAAGTGATGACCGGTTTTCGCGTCGCGCTGGGCGGTGCTCAGGAGTATTACGACGTCGTACCGGATCTGACCTGTCTGGGCAAAATCATCGGTGGCGGTATGCCGGTGGGCGCATTCGGTGGTCGTCGTGAAGTGATGGACGCACTGGCGCCGACCGGTCCGGTTTATCAGGCGGGCACACTTTCCGGTAACCCGATTGCGATGGCAGCGGGTATCGCCTGCCTGACCCAGGTGGCACAGCCGGGCGTCCATCAAACCCTGACCGACCGTACCACTCAGCTGGCAGAAGGTTTGCTGCACGCGGCGAAAGCGGAGAACATCCCGTTCGTGGTCAACCACGTCGGCGGCATGTTCGGCCTGTTCTTCACCGATTCAGACACCGTGACCTGCTATCAGGACGTGATGAAGTGCAACGTTGAGCGATTCAAAAAGTTCTTCCACCTGATGCTGGAAGAAGGCGTCTATCTGGCACCTTCAGCGTTCGAAGCCGGATTTATGTCTCTGGCGCACAGCGAAGAAGATATCCAGCGCACCATTGACGCTGCGCGTCGCTGTTTCGCAAAGCTGTAATAACTTTTCGAACTGCTCCTGGCCCTCTCACGAGGGGAAGGAGTCAAAGCAAAAAGGGGCCTTTTGGCCCCTTTCTGTTGCACCAATCCCGGCTTTATTTCGCCTGTTTTCTCAGCAGATAGATAAAGTACGGCGCGCCGATAAAGGTCGCGAGCAGACCGGCGGGGATCTGATTCGGGAACAGGAACATCCGGCCGCACCAGTCGGCAAACACCATCAGCAGGCCACCGAGAATGCTGGCAACCATCCACTGCGGCATCGCGCGGCGAAAGCCCATCATGCGCGCCATGTGCGGCGCCATCAGGCCAATAAAGCTCAGCGGTCCGACCGTCAGCGTCGCGGCGGCGGTCATGATCGCGGCCAGCATCAGAATCGCCATGCGGCTTGGTGTCAGCGCCATACCGACGGATTTTGCGGTCACGCTGCCGAGCGGCAGGATGTTAATCCAGCGGCGCAGGAACGGCACCAGCAGCATCAGGATCGCGGCCAGCCCCAGTGTGCGCCATGCGGCATCAGCGGTGACGGAATAGGTCGAACCCGAAATCCAGGTCAGCAGGCCGCCCATGCGCGGATCTCCGCTGGCCAGCAGCAACGTCAGTAAGGTGCTGAACGCGGTACTGAGTGCGATACCGGTCAGCAACATCCGCTCGGCGGAGAAGCTGCGTATTCCCGAGGCCAGCATGATCACCAGCAAGGTGATCGCCGCACCGGCGCTGCCTGCCGGTAGCAGCCAGACAAACGCATCGCCCGGTACGATAAACATCATCAGAACCACGCCAAACGCCGCACCGGAGCTGATGCCCAGCACTTCCGGGCTCGCCATGGCGTTGCCGGTCAGTTTCTGAATCAGCACGCCCGATGACGCCAGCATAATGCCCGCGGCCAGCGCCGCCATCACGCGCGGCATTCGCCACGGCAGCAGCGCCTGCAAATCAGCCCCCGTCGACCAGTTCCAGCCGGTGGCGTTGCGACCGGCCATCAGCGCAACGGCCAGCCCCGCCAGCAGCACCAGTAACGCCAAAGACACCCAGCGCACCAGATGCTGACGCTCATCCGGCACCTTGTCACCCTGATCCATCGGCGGCGGCGTCATGCTGTTACGCAGGCGCGGCAGCAGCCACAGCAGCAGCGGCGCACCGACCAGCGCGGTCGCGGCACCGGTGGGGATTTCCATCCAGTATTGGGTCAGGAACTGCATCACCTGATCGGTGAACCACAGCAGCAGTGCGCCGATAAGCGGAGCCATCACCAGCCGCGCAAACAGGCGGCGTGCGCCGAGCATTTTCGCGAGCAACGGGGCGAACAGACCGATAAAGCCGATCATGCCCACCGCGTTAACCAGCTGTGCACTCATCAGGATTGCCAGCGCCAGCACCGCAAGACGCGCAGCCGATAATCCCAGACCGAGATTTTTCGCCACGCCGTCGTCCAGCCCGAGCAGCGTCATCGGGCGCTGTAACAGAAACGCCAGCAGCCAGACGATAATCACGCGCGGCAGCAGGAACGAGGCAATATTCCAGTCCTGCTGATTCAGCGCCCCACTGCTCCACATGTATAAACTTTGCAGGCGCTGATAGTTGAACAACCCGAGCAGGCCATTGACCGCGCCGCAGTACAGGCCGAGCACCAGACCGGCGAGGATTAACGTCACCGGCGAAAGTCGTTTCCCCCAGGCGATGCCGAAAACCAACACGCCGATCACCACCGCGCCAAGCATGGCGGCGAACTGTTGGGTGACCAGTCCGCCCGGCAGCGCCCAGAGCGTGGCAATGGTCAGGCCGAGCTGCGCACCGGCAGAAACGCCGAGCGTCGCCGGCTCCGCCAGCGGATTGCGCAGCACCTGCTGAAACAGTAAGCCCACCAGTCCGAGACCGGCACCGGCCAGCAGCGCCACGGCGATACGCGGCAGCGAGCTGTAGTGAAACAGCATCTGCTGAACATCGTCGATATTGGGCTGCCACAGCGCGCTGCGCCACAGGTCATAAGGCAGCTGCTGATGCAGGTTATAAACGCTGAGCGCACCGGCCGCCAGCGTCATCAGGATCAGTAAAATCAGCGAAACGCTGAGTGCGCGGCGGTTCATACCGGTTTCCCCAGGGTGCTGTTAAGAATGCGGCAGAAATGCATCGCGCTGTAGGTTGCGCCGTAGAACCAGACCGCAGGCACCACGGTGAACTGATTATTGCGAACGAATGGCATCGATTTCCACAACGGCGTCGGTGCCACGGCGTCCATGATGTCGTCGCTGCCGTGATCGAAACACAGCACGCGGGCGTTTTTGATGCCCGCCAGCCGCTCGATCCCGACCGACACGCTGCCCCAAAAACTGCCTTCGCCCTGCCACGCATTGGTCAGACCGACGTCGCCCATGACTTCCTGAAACAGGCTGCCCTCACCAAACACCAGCACGTGGCGGGTGTCGATAAAGGTGATCAACAGAACGGGTTGTTGCGCGACGGGTTTCATCAGCTCGCGGGTTTTCGCCAGTTGCTGGTGATAAAGCTGCAAATGCTGTTCAGCGTTACCCTGTAAACCAAGGTAATCCGCCAGTTTGTGCAGGGATTTGATCGCCAGTTGCAACGGCTTCGCGCTGCCGTCGTTGGCTTTCACGTCGATGACCGGTGCGATCGATTCCAGCTGCGCCGTTTTCGGGCCATAGCCCTGCGTCACCAGCAGCAGAGAAGGTTTCAGCTGCTGGATAAGTTCCATATTCGGTTCGGTTCGCTGACCGACGTCAATCACCGCCGGGCCGAGTTTTGGCTCTTCCACCCAAAGTTGATAATTGGGAATATCGGCGATCGCCATCGGCATCACGCCGAGCGCAATCAGCAGCTCGGCGGGCAGCCATTCAAGGGCGATAATACGGCTGAGATCCGGTTTCGAGGCGGCAAACGTTGGCATGGAAGCCAGAAGCGGGGATAACGCCATCGCCTGTAACAGACGGCGACGCGTGATCCCTGAAAAATGAGGAAAATCAGACATATTAGTATACAAAGCTCACCGGAGCACCGCCCGCCGGATGCGGAAGGATGCCCATCGGAATACCATAAATTTGTTCGAGAACGTCGCCGCGCATCATTTCTTCCGGTGCGCCCTGAGCGATCATCTCGCCGCCACGCAATGCCATCAGCTGATCGCAATAGCGCGCCGCCATGTTCAGATCATGCAATACAGCGATCACCGTTAAACCTTTCTCGCGGCTCAGGCGCTGGATCAGCGCCAGCACGTCTTTCTGATGCGCGATATCCAGCGCAGACGTCGGCTCATCAAGCAGCAGGCAGCGGCTGTCCTGCGCCACCATCATTGCCAGCCATGCGCGCTGACGCTCGCCGCCGGAGAGGCTGTCCACCAGACGATGGGCAAAGGGTTTCAGGCCGACCAGCGAAATCGCTTCTTCGACTTTTTCTTTATCCTGATGTTTAAAACGTCCGAGCGCGCCGTGCCACGGATAGCGGCCAATCGCCACCAGCTCCTGCACCGTCATGCCTTCAGCGGCGGGCAGTTGCTGGGGCAGATACGCCACCTGACGCGCAAAGGCTTTGCTGTCCCACTGCGAAAGCGGTGTGTCGTTGAGGAAAATCGTGCCGCCCGTGGCGGACTGATGCCGCCCGAGCATTTTTAACAACGTCGACTTACCGGAGCCGTTGTGACCAATCAGGCCACAGACCTTTCCCTGCGGGAACGTCAGCGACAGCGGTGCCAGCAGCGTGCGTCCGGGCACTGAAAAACTGACGTCTTGCAGGCGGAATACACTTTCTGGCAGCGATGTGGACGGGTGTACGTTGTTATCAGCCATAAGATTTTCTTCGATTACATCCGGATTTTGAGATGAGTTGAATAGGAAACGGGCACGACCAGCGTGCCCGGAGTACATCATTAATTACCGACTATCAGAAACGGAAGGTTGCGGTGGCGACCACCTGACGCTCCGCGCCCCAATAACAGGCGTAATCGCGGTAGCAGCTTGCCACGTATTCGCGATCCAGCAGGTTATTGACGTTCACGCCCACGGAAGAGCCCGGCAGACCAAAGCGTGCGAGATCGTATTTGATCGTCGCATCCACCAGCGTGTAACCGGCAACATTAAAGGCTTCGTTAGTCTTGTCGCCCGTCGTGTAGAAGCTGGAAGTCGAACCGAAGTAACGCACGCCGGAACCGACGGTCAGGCCGCTCAGTGCGGTTTCGTGGAAGGTGTAATCCGCCCACAGTGTGGCCATATTCGCCGGTACTTCAGCAGGACGTTTGCCTTCATAAGCAAGATCGTGCGTGTACTTCGCATCGGTATAGGTGTAAGACGCCGTCATGTTGATGTTGGCGTTGAGGGCGGCTTTCGCTTCCAGTTCCAGACCACGGGAACGAATTTCACCTGACTGAACGCTGAAGGTATTCGTCTGATCCGTAGGATCGTTGGTCAGGTTCTTGGTTTTCGTCAGCTGATACACGGCCGCCGTCAGACTGATCGGACGATCGTTCGGAATGTATTTCACACCCGCTTCGTACTGTTTACCGATTGATGGATCAAACGGCTTTCCATCCTTGTTAGAACCGGCTGTCGGTTCAAAGGATTCGCTGTAGCTGAAGTACGGGGAGATGCCGTTATCAAACAGGTAGTTCAGACCGCCGCGCCAGGTGAACTGTTGGTCGTTAATTTGTGTAGCGCTGTTGCTTGAGCGCGTATACGTCGAGCTTTTCGCGAAATCATAACGACCGCCCACGGTCAGGATCCATTTGTTCCATTCCGCCTGGTCCTGCGCGTACAGACCGGTTTGCTCCTGACGGTTGAGAACTTCATACGGGAAGTACAGGGGCACATTGCTGTTGCCGTACTGCGGATTGCTCATGCTCAGATTGCTGGCGGAACCATAATCGGCATCAATGTCGTTACGCATACGCATGTAATCCACGCCCATCAGCAGGGTGTGATCGACATCAGCGGTAGCAAATTTAGCCTGCGCCTGGGTATCCACATCGAAGTTTGCCAGTTTCTCTTTTGACTGCACGTACGCGCGGCTCATCACGCCATTGCCCACATACCCGGTGCCGTAAACGCCTTTGTACTGGGTATCGAGTTTGGTGTAACGCAGGTTCTGACGCACGGTCCAGGTGTCATTAAAGCCGTGTTCGAAGCTGTAACCGACCATTTTCTGGTTGCGGGACATCTTGTTGCTTTCTTCGCCTTCGTTGAAGTCGGTCGGCAACTTATGCGCTTTTCCGTTGGCGTCGTAATACGGCACCACGGTGCCCTGACGCGGTAACCAGCCGTAGAAACCGGCATCCGGATCGTTCTGGAAGTTGCTCAGGAAAGTGAAGTTGGTTTTGTCATCAGGACGCCAGGTGAAAGACGGCGCGATGCCGTAGCGTTTCTCTTTCGCCATCTCCTGCTGAGTATCCTGGCTGCGCGCCACGCCGGTCAGACGGTAGGAATACACACCCGCGTCGTCGATGGCATCGCTGAAATCAAAACCGGTCTGGAACAGGTTGTCTGTCCCCATTTTGAACTGCACTTCTTTCAGTGGTTCGGTGGTCGGACGCTTGCTGACCATGCTGACTACGCCGCCCGGGTTGCTCTTGCCGTACAAGACAGAAGACGGCCCGCGCAGCACTTCAACGCGCTCAAGGAAATAGGGATCCATCGAGACTTCTGAGTAGTTATCGCCCTGAAGTTTGATGCCATCGAGATACTGGTTGGTATTTACGGAGGTGAAACCGCGGATAGCGATCGCATCATAGGTAGAGGAGCTGCCACGGCTGGCGAAAACGCCCGGCGTGTATCCCAGCGCTTCTTTTACTGAAGCAGGCTGTTTCATGTCCATTTCTTCACGGGTCACGACGGAAATTGACTGCGGAGTTTTCACCAGTGGCGTATCGGTTTTCGTCCCGGTCGCGCTGTGTTTCGCGGCGATAGTCGCCGCAGGGCCCCACGCAGATTCCGGTGCTGCTTCGGCAGCGGCTGAACTGGTGACATTAATAGTGTCTTCTTTTGCCGGAGCGGTTGCCGCGCCTGCATAAAGAGACGTTGAGCTCAATGCCGCCGTAATCGTTAAAGCCAGTGTGCGACGCGTAAAGACGTCTTTGGGTGAAGAAAGGGAGCGCTGGAAAGCCATTGCGTTATCTCTGGAGTGTTTATTAATGGGAATGTAAACGATAATTATTATTATGAACATCGCATAATATGCGCAATGCTTGCGCATCTGCAAGCGTATTTAACTCATAGATTGGCTGAATGAATAAAAAGTATCCCCATGTTAAATATGGGTAAAAGTGCCTATAAATTAAACGGGAATGGATGTAGCAAGTCTGAAGAGAATGTAAAACAGCATGGGTAAATTTAGGTTAAGGATAACAAAAGAAAAGGGCACGATTTTCATCGCGCCCTTTTTAGCTTATTGAATCAGAAGGTTGTTAATTCGAACCGAACATGTCCTTGATCCAGCCAGCCACACCGTTGCTGTCTTTTTTCTCATCCTGAGACTGCGGTTGTTGCTGCTGTCCCTGAGATTGCTGCTGTTGTTGCTGTTGCTGCTGCATCTGTTGTTGCTGCTGCTGAACCGCGCTGACGGAAGCCTGACACATCGCATCCGGTGAATCGGTCCAGACCGGAATCGAGCGCGCCGCGCCGCCCCCGCTCAGCATCCCTGAACCGCCGCCGCCGCAGACAAAGTTGCCGCTGCCGTCGATATTCATGGTGCTGATGCCTTCCGGCATTTGCAGATTCAGCGGCTGTGGGGTGCCGTTTTCCAGATAGCGTCCATACAGCACCAGCGCACCGGTCGAGCCCCAGAGTTTAGACGGGCCATTGTTATCGCGGCCAACCCAGGTGATCGCCACCTGATTGCCGTCGATACCGGCGAACCAGCTGTCACGCAGTTCGTTCGAGGTCCCGGTTTTCGCCGCCAGATGCAGTTTCGGGAACTTGTTCGCCAGCGCGCGCGAAGTCCCTTCCTGCACAACCTGTTGCATCGCATACAGCGTCAGATAGGCCGCCTGCGCCGGGATCACGCGGATCGCCTGCGGGAAGCTCTGATACAGCACGGTTCCGTCTTCAGCAATCACCGAACGCACCGCCGACAGTGGCGCTTTGTTACCGCCGCTGGCAATGGTTTGGTATTCCTGCGTCACTTCCATCGGCGTCAGCGCAATCGCACCGAGCAGCATCGACGGCGTCTGGTTGAGGGATTCTTTCGGGATCCCCAAATTAATCAGCGTTTTAGTGATGTTATCAAGGCCTACCGCCATCCCGAGGTTTACCGTCGGTACGTTCATGGAACGCGCCAGCGCATCCACCAGCAGAACCTGACCACGGAACTGATGATCATCGTTTTTCGGTGACCAAATCTGGCCATTCGCCAGCTTCAGGTTCAGCGGCTGATCGGCAAGAATGGTATTCAGGCGGTATTTGTCTGGCTGAGACAGCGCGGTCAGATAGGTTGCCGGTTTAGCCAGAGAACCGACCTGCCGACGTGCCTGCATCGCACGGTTGAAACCAGCAAACTGCGTTTCCGCCCCGCCGACCATACCGCGCACTTCGCCGGTATAACGGTCAACGATCACCATCGCAGTTTCGATGTCATTCAGGCCGCTTTTCTTACGCAGTAACGGAATGCCCTCTTCCACCGCTTTTTCCGCCGCATCCTGTGAAATCGGATCCAGCGTGGTGAAGATTTTCACCCCGGACATGTCCTGCACTTTGTCGCCGAGCTTGGCCTGCAGCTCCTGACGCACCATCTGCATAAACGCTGGCTGAGGTGAAATCACGCCGCCTTTCGGCTGGACGCCGAGCGGACGCGCGCTGAGCATGTCATACAGTTCCTGATCGATAACTTTCTGATCGACCAGTAAACGCAGCACCAGATTACGGCGCTGCAATGCCATGTTCGGGTTGCGCCACGGGTTATACAGCGACGCGCCTTTCACCATGCCGACCAGCAATGCCTGCTGATCCAGACTCAGTTCGTTTACCGGACGGCCAAAGTAATACAGGCTCGCCAGCGGGAAACCACGGATCTGATCGGAGCCACTCTGCCCGAGATACACTTCGTTCAGATACAGCTCGAGAATGCGATCCTTGCTGTAATCGGCATCCAGCAGCACGGCCATCACGGCTTCGCGCGCTTTACGGCTCAGTGAACGTTCATTGGTCAGGAACAGGTTTTTCACCAGCTGCTGCGTGAGCGTCGAACCGCCCTGCACCGCATGACCGGCAGTCAGGTTCGCCAGTACCGCACGGCCAATCGAGTAGAAGTTGATCCCATCGTGTTCATAGAAATGACGGTCTTCGGTCGCCAGCAGCGTATCAACCAGCAAGTCAGGGAATCCGGCGCGCGGCACGAACAGACGTTGTTCGCCGTTGGCGTTGGATGCCTGCAACATGGTGATCAGACGCGGATCGAGGCGGAACAGCCCGAAATCATGCTGATTATCCAGATTTTTGATTTCTGCCAGGCTGTTGCCGTCAAATGTCAGACGGGCGTTCACCTGCCCTTCTTTGCCTTCCGGGAAATCAAACGGACGGCGCAGCATATCGATGTAATTAGCATGAACCGTAAATTCGCCCGGACGGGTGATGCGCGTTACTTCGCGATACTGTGTACCTTCCAGCAGGCCGACCATTTCGGCTTTGCTGATCGCCATATCCGGCTCGAGGTTCACCTGACGGCCATACACCGCTGCCGGCAGTTGCCAGACTTTCCCACCGTCAATGCGGCTGTGAATTTCACGGTTGAGATAGACCGCGTAAATCCCCAGCAGGATCAGGAAGACGACAAACAGTTTGACCAGCAGCCAGAACAGACGACGCTTGAAGCTTTTCTTACCGCCCTTACCGCCTTTTTTCGCCTTGCGCGGCGCGGCTTTGCGGCTCATGCGCGACTCCCGCTCTTCTTCGTAATCATCGTCATCCTCAACGTCATCATCCATTTCTTCTTCATAATCATCGTAATCGTCATCCCGACGGTTACGGCGGACAGGGCGCCCCTGCGAAGGCTTGCGCCCGGCTGGTTTACCTTTACGGCCAATTGGCTCGCGATCATCGCCAGACATCAGTGAATCTCCCAACGTGCTGCTGTGTTCGTCATAATGATTCTGCTTTGCTGAGTCATTTTCATATTTGTATAACTATTTTTTGTATAACAATTTAAAAGGATTTCAAACAGATACGGAAAATGGCCTGAAATCGTGGCCGCAAGGCGCTTACAATGTGCCCCGCCCTGAGTTTCGCCCAGAAGAAATGTCTGAAAAATTGTTTTTTTTCTACACATTTCATCAGGGTGCTGAATACTTTTTGGTGCGTCGCGTGGGCAACGCCTCTGCCGGATTGTCCGGCCACGGATGTTTCGGATAGCGGCCTTTCATCTCTTTCTGCACTTCGCGGTACGACCCCTGCCAGAACGCCGCCAGATCGGCGGTGATCTGCAACGGGCGCTGCGCCGGTGACAGAAGTTCCAGCACTACATTCACCCGTCCTTCAGCAATCGTCGGGCTGCGCTGTTCGCCGAACATCTCCTGCATACGCACTGAAAGCGCAGGTGGCTGGTCAGCATGATAGCGGATCGGCAGACGACTGCCAGTCGGGACGGTGTAATGAGTCGGTAATGCGCTGTCCAGATGCTGCCGCTGCTGCCAGTCTGGCAGGCGTAACAAGGCTTCGTGCAGATCGACCTGTTGCAGAGATTTTAACGAGCGCACGCCTTTCAGCGAAGGCAGCAACCAGTTTTCCAGCCCGTCGAGCAGGGACTGATCGTCCATTGCAGGCCACCGGACTTCCGGCATCCATTTCGCGGCGCAGATCAGCCGCAATCGCAGCTGCTCCGCCGCCACCGACCAGTTAAGCGCCGATAATCCCTGGGTGCGGATCCAGTCGATCAGCGCCTGTTGCAGCTCTTCGTCATCGGGCTTCGCCAGCGGATTGGCCTTCAGCACCAGCCGTCCGATCTGCCAGCGCCGCCATGCGCGCAGCGTGCCCTTTTCTTCGTCCCACTCGACGGCAGTCTGTTCTTTGACCACGTCAGGCAGGCGTGCGGGCAGTTGGGTGATATCCAGCGAGATCGCCAGCAGAATGCGGGCATCAGGGCTGTGGTTGCCCTGTAATAATTGCGGCGCGACCAGCCACGGAGCGCGGGTCAGCCCGTCGTCCTGCGGCAAAGACGCACCCAGACCGTTCGCCAGCAGATAACGTCCATCTTCACCGCGCCGCTGGGCGATGCGGTCGCTGAACGCCCGCGCCAGCAGCCAGGGTGCCAGCGAGGCGTCCGCATTGCCGGTTTTTCCGCCGGTACGCTGCGCCAGCTGTTTTGCCCGCCGCAGCCAGTTGCCCTGCGGGCGGCTGAACCAGTAATCAATATCTGGCAGTCCGCCGCGTGGCGGCTCTTCGAGCATCGCGGCCAGCAAAGCGGCAGTGGCGAGTGCGTCCGGGCCTTGCGCTGTGGCAGAAATCAGCATGGCCGCCAGACGCGGATCGCACCCGAGCTGCGCCATGCGCTGGCCTGCGGACGTCAGCCTGCCCTGTGCATCCGTTGCGCCAAGCTGATGTAACAGATGTCTGGCGGCGGACAGTGCGGCCACGGGCGGCGTGTCCAGCCACTGGAGCTGTATGACGTCCTGACATCCCCACTGCAAAAGCTCCAGCCAGAAGCCGCTGAGATCGCTTTGCAGAATTTCGGCTTCGGCCTGTGCGCTGGCGCGCTCCGCCTGCTCTTTGCTGAACAGATGCCAGCAAAGCCCCGGCTCGAGACGCCCTGCGCGTCCGGCACGCTGGGTCATCGACGCCTGACTGATGCGCTGCGTCACCAGCCGCGTCAGGCCGCTGCGCGGATCAAACTGCGCGCTGCGTTCCAGTCCGCTGTCCACCACCAGCCGGATGCCTTCGATGGTCAGACTGGTTTCGGCGATGTTGGTGGCCAGCACGATTTTACGGCGTCCGGCTGGTGATGGCTGAATGGCTTTCTGCTGCTGATCGAGCGACAGTGCGCCGTACAGCGGGCAGAGATCGACGTCATCCGCCAGCCTGCCGGTCAGTAAATTTTGTACGCGGGTAATTTCGGCCACGCCCGGCAAAAACAGCAGCATCGAGCCGTGATGTTCACTCATCAGGCGGCTGACCGCACGCGCCACGCCGTCGTCGAGACGTTCATGCGTGGCGAGGGAAAGATACTGGCGATCTACCGGAAAACTGCGACCTTCTGAGGTGATCACCGGCGCATCCGGCAGCAACGGCGAGAGCCGCAAATTATCGAGCGTCGCGGACATGATCAGCAGTTTTAAATCATCACGCAGCGCGTTCTGCACATCGAGCAGCAGCGCCAGCGCCAGATCGGCCTGTAAACTGCGCTCATGAAATTCATCAAGGATCACCAGCGACACGCCGGTCAGTTCAGGGTCAGCCTGCACCATGCGGGTGAGAATGCCTTCGGTCACGACCTCAAGACGCGTCGCCGCGCTGGTTTTGCTTTCGGCGCGCATACGATAGCCGACGGTTTGCCCCGGCACTTCGCCCAACTGCTGCGCCAGGCGGTAAGCGACGTTTTTCGCCGCCAGACGACGCGGTTCCAGCAAAAGAATCTTGCCCGGCAAATTCGCCTGTTTCAGTAACTGCAACGGCAACCAGGTGGATTTTCCCGCACCGGTGGGCGCAAGTAAAAGCACCTGCGGGGCCTGTTGCAGAGCGGCTAAAAGCGGTTCGAGTACGGCGCTGACCGGCAAAGAAGACAATGAATTCTCCATGAGAGTTAACTTTAAACGGCGGGCATTGTAGCATTTAGCCCCACATCCGGCATGCTGCCAGGGATGATCAGGAATGAACGCCACAGGAATGCCTATGTCTGCCGAACGCCGCTTATTTTTCGCTTTATCACTGCCCGCAACGCTGCAAAAGCAGGTAATAAAGTGGCG
Organism: Rahnella inusitata; assembly: GCF_965118895.1. Classification (GTDB taxonomy): domain Bacteria; phylum Pseudomonadota; class Gammaproteobacteria; order Enterobacterales; family Enterobacteriaceae; genus Rahnella; species Rahnella inusitata_A. The sequence goes on along the minus strand of NZ_CBCPJJ010000001.1, from coordinate 239,187 downwards.
TGCAGAGTGTTTTCCGGAGGATACCGGCCGCCCTGTCGCGGCGGCAAATCTGCATATCACACTGGCATTTTTAGGCGAAATCAGCGAGCTGAAGGCCGACGCGCTGATTCGCGTCGCCGGGCGTATTCAGGCGCAAAAATTCAGCCTGCACCTCGATGATATCGGCCACTGGCCGGGTTCCGGCGTGGTGTGGCTCGGCACAAAACGTGCGCCCAATGCGCTGTTACAGCTGGCGTCGGTGCTGCGCTCCCACGCGGCGCGCAACGGTTGCTATCAAAGCGCATTACCGTTTCATCCGCACGTCTCGCTGTACCGTAACGCTACTCGCCCGGTCGCTATTCCGCCTGCCACGCCGGACTGGCTGTTGGAGGCCGATGAATTTAGCCTGTATGAATCCACCTATGAACGAGGGCATACGCGCTATCGCTGCCTGCGCACCTGGCCATTGGTTGATGCCTCTGCCCTTTAATTCACTTTCACCGGAAACTGTCATGCACTTCGAGCCTGCGCTTCAACCTGCCACGCTGATAAAACGTTACAAACGATTTCTCGCTGACGTCATCACGCCCGATGGTCGCGAACTCACACTGCACTGCGCTAATACCGGTGCGATGACCGGCTGCGCCACGCCGGGGGATACCGTCTGGTATTCCACCTCCGATAACCTGAAACGCAAATACGCTCACAGCTGGGAACTGACCGAAACACAGCAGCATCATTGGATCTGCGTCAACACGCTGCGCGCCAACCAGCTGGTGCGCGAAGCCATCACGCAGGGGCGGATCCCAGAATTATCCGGTTACAGTAAACTGACTTCAGAAGTAAAATACGGCGCGGAAAATAGCCGTATAGACTTGATGTTACAGGCAGAAAACCAACCTGACTGCTATATTGAAGTGAAATCTGTCACGTTGCTGCACGAGGGTCAGGGATTTTTTCCGGATGCAGTCACACTGCGCGGTCAAAAGCATCTGCGCGAGTTACAGTCGATGGCAGAACAGGGGCAGCGAGCGGTACTTTTCTTCGCTGTTTTACATTCAGGCATTGAAAGCGTGTCCGCTGCACACCATATTGATCCGCGTTACTCAGAATTACTGAAACACGTTGAGAGTAATGGTGTAGAAGTGATGTGCTACGGTGCTGCACTTTCTGCTGAGGGTATCCGCCTCACAGAACGATTACCGCTGGTCACGAAATAACAAACGGATAAACCCTGTTATCAGCCGTCGGCAGCATAAAAAACAGGTCGCGAATACGCTTTTCCTCACAGCCTTGTCAAGCACCTGTCAGGAATAATTGCTAACCTCGTTGCCTTCTGTTATTTATAGCGGCCTGATTTTTTCCCCCTTTGGGGATCGAAATGTTCGAAGCCCTTTGTTTGCAGCAAATCTGCAATCTGACAGGTGGATGAACATAGTGCGTGTTATGTAGGAGAAGCATCATGCAAGAAGGCCAAACCCGTAAGACGTCGTCCTTGAGCATTCTCGCTATCGCTGGGGTGCAGCCGTATCAAGAGAAGCCGGGCGAAGAGTACATGAACGACGCTCAGCTGGCTCACTTCAAAAAGATACTTGAAGCATGGCGCAATCAGCTCAGGGATGAAGTAGACCGTACCGTATCGCACATGCAGGATGAAGCTGCGAACTTCCCTGATCCGGTTGACCGTGCCGCTCAGGAAGAAGAGTTCAGCCTTGAACTGCGCAACCGCGATCGCGAACGTAAGCTCATCAAAAAGATTGAAAAAACACTGAAAAAAGTGGAAGACGAGGATTTCGGTTACTGCGATTCCTGTGGCGTTGAGATCGGCATCCGCCGTCTTGAAGCACGTCCGACCGCTGATTTGTGTATTGACTGTAAAACCCTGGCAGAAATCCGCGAAAAGCAGATGGCTGGCTAAGTCCCGGGTTCCACGCGGTGCGTCATGCACCGCGTTCCCTTTATAAAGCTGTTCCCCATTCTTATGTCCCAGATACCCTACATTGGCCGCTTCGCCCCATCACCTTCCGGTGACCTCCATTTTGGTTCGCTGATTGCCGCACTCGGCAGTTATCTGCATGCCCGCGCGCAAAACGGCCAATGGCTGGTGCGTATCGACGATATCGATCCGCCGCGCGAAATCCCCGGCTCTGCTAACCGGATACTGGCGACGCTGGAACGCTACGGGCTGGAGTGGGACGGCGACGTACTCTGGCAATCTCAGCGCCACGACGCGTATCGTGCCGCGCTGGACGATTTGTATCAGCAGCATAAAAGTTATTACTGCACCTGCACCCGTCAGCGTATCGCCCAAACCGGCGGCGTCTATGACGGCCATTGCCGCACGCTCGGTCTTGGCGCTGTAAATGCCGCCATTCGTCTGCACCAGACCTTACCGGTGTACAGTTTTGACGATGATTTTCAGGGGCATTTGCAGGCTAATCCCGCACTCGCCGAAGAAGATTTTATTATCCGCCGCCGCGACGGGCTGTTTGCCTACAATCTGGCGGTAGTGGTCGATGACCATTTTCAGGGCGTAAATCACATCGTGCGCGGTGCGGATTTGATCGCGCCGACGGTGCGGCAGATTTCGCTATATCAGCATCTGAACTATCCGCAGCCCGGTTATCTGCATTTGCCGCTGGCGGTAAATGAAAACGGCGATAAGCTTTCTAAGCAGAATCACGCGCCCGCGCTGCCGGAAGGCGATCCCCGTCCGGTAATCATTAACGCACTGAATTTTTTAGGGCAAACGCTGCCGGAAAACTGGCAGGATTACACTTTGCCTTTATTATTACGCTGGGCAGTAACGCATTGGACGCCAGCAGATATCCCGCGTGAGAACGCTTAAAAGCACATCGGCATTCTCAAAGAGCTTGTCGTGAGCTATGATTAGCCGCTGTTTTTGCGTCACGCCATTTTTCAGTCACTATCGAGGTGTACCATTTTTACCCGAGTAGCCAATTTTTGCCGTAAGGTGCTAGTTCGTGAAGATAAAGTCATTCGTGAAGAAAAGGCTGTTCATGACGACGCCGCCCTTCATGGAGAAGTAAATCGCGAAGAGACTCCACGTCGTGATCCTTCACCCGTGGCTGAAGGCAATGTGAAGGCAAAAAATCCTGAACGTCGTGACAACGAGCAACGCCGTGAAAACCGCGGCCGTCGGGAAGACAACGCGAACCGGGGCGAGCGCCGTAACAATAACAATCGCCGCTCCACGCCTTATCAGCCTCGCGGCGAACGCAACGATCAGCGCGGTGAGCGCAGTGAACAACGCGCCTCTGTCGAACACGTACAGAAACCCCGCCCGTCATTTGACTATGCCGGAGAAACCCGTGCGATCACCATTGTTCCGCGTGACGAGCACAACATTTCCCGTCGTGATATCAGCGAAAATGCGCTGAAAGTTTTATATCGCCTGAACAAGTCAGGCTTCGAAGCCTTCCTGGTCGGCGGCGGTGTGCGCGATTTACTGCTGGACAAAAAACCGAAAGATTTCGATATCACCACCAACGCCACGCCGGATCAGGTACGTAAACTGTTCCGCAACTGCCGTCTGGTCGGCCGCCGCTTCCGTCTGGCGCACGTCATGTTTGGCCCGGAAATCATCGAAGTCGCCACCTTCCGCGGACATCACGAACAGTACGAAGAAACCGAAGATAAAAACGTGTCCCAGCAGGCTCAGAACGGCATGCTGCTGCGCGATAACATTTTCGGCAGCATTGAAGACGACGCCCAGCGCCGCGATTTCACCATCAACAGCCTGTACTACGGCGTTGCTGACTTTACCGTGCGCGATTACACCGGCGGTCTGCGTGACCTGCAAAACGGCATTATCCGCCTGATCGGTGACCCGGAAACCCGCTACCGCGAAGATCCGGTGCGTATGCTGCGCGCCGTGCGTTTCGCTGCCAAACTGGACATGAAAATCAGCCCGGAAACCGCCGAGCCGATCCCACGTCTGGCCACGCTGTTGCAGGAAATCCCGCCGGCGCGTCTGTTTGAAGAATCTCTGAAACTGTTGCAGGCCGGTTACGGTTACGCGACATATAAGAAACTGTGTGAATACCAGCTGTTCCAGCCGTTGTTCCCGCTGATTGCCCGCCAGTTTACTGAAGCCGGCGACAGCCCGATGGAACACATCCTGTTGCAGGTGCTGAAAAACACCGATCACCGTTTGCAAAACGATCAGCGCGTCAATCCGGCGTTCCTGTTCGCGGCAATGCTGTGGTATCCGGTGATTGAGCATGCGCAGAAACTGGCGCAGGAAGGGGGGCTGACGTATTACGACGCCTTCTCTCTGGCGATGAACGACGTGCTCGACGAGCAGTGCCGTACGCTGGCCATTCCTAAACGTATTACCACGCTGGTGCGTGATATCTGGGCCTTGCAGCTGCGTCTGTCACGCCGCCAGGGTAAACGCGCGCACAAGCTGATGGAACATCCTAAGTTCCGCGCCGCCTTTGATTTGCTGGCACTGCGTGCCGAAGTCGAACAGCATCGCGAACTGCAAAGCCTGACCGAATGGTGGAGCGAATTCCAGGAAGCGACACCGGCTTCCCAAAAGACCATGCTCGGCACCTTGGGTGAAGATGCGGTGCCTGCGCGCCGTGCCCGCACCCGTCGTCCGCGCAAACGGGCTCCGCGTAAGGAAAGCGGTCAATGATCCGCGTTTACCTCGCTCTGGGCAGCAATCTTGCCCGTCCGCTTGAGCAGGTAAATCTCGCACTGGAGGCGCTGGCCCATGTGCCGCGCACCCGTTTTGTGGCCGCTTCCCCGTTTTACCGCAGTAAACCGCTGGGGCCACAGGATCAGCCGGATTATCTGAACGCCGTCGTGGCATTAGATACCCTGCTTCCCCCTGAACAATTGCTCGACGCCACCCAGGCGATTGAACAGAATCAGGGGCGCGTGCGTAAAGCTGAGCGCTGGGGGCCAAGGACGTTAGATCTCGATATGCTGATTTATGGCGATCAGGTGATCAACACTGAGCGTCTGATCGTCCCGCATTACGACATGAAAAACCGGGAATTTATGCTTTATCCGCTGGCCGATCTGGCCCCGGATCTGGTGTTCCCGGATGGCGAAACATTGCAAAGCCTGCTCGCCCGCGTTCCCCTGAATGGCCTGACTAAATGGTAAGTCGCTTAGCGACTTACCCGCACATCCAGCCCGCCCTCTGCCCTGTTCCTGTAAATGACGTTGAGCTGATGTAACTGCGCGATCCTTTGCACGATCGAAATCCCCAGCCCGCTACCCGTTTGCTCCTGCCCCGGTGGCCGGTAAAAGCGTTCGCCCAGCCTCGTCAGATGTTCATCCGTGATACCCGGCCCCTGATCGGCGACGGTTAATCCCTGCTGGTCCAGCGTCACCGTAATATGCGTTCCGCTAGCAGAATAACGGATGGCGTTATCGAGTAAATTGCGCACCATCAGCGATAACAACAGCGACTGCCCGCGCAGATCCGGCGGCGTCCCCTGATGTTCAAAACGCAGTTCGATGCCTTTGCTGTGCGCGCGATAATCCTGTTCCGCCAGGCTTTGCGCCACCAGCGTCGGCCAGTCGATGATTTCAAGCGTTTCCGGTTCGGCAAAACTTTCCAGCCGTGACAGCGTCAGCAGCTGATCCACCAGACGCGTGGCACGATCGATACTGGTAGTCAGGTTTTCCAGCGCATGTTCGCGCATTTGGGCGTCGTCACCGGAAAGCTGTACCACTTCAGTCTGCACCCGCAGCGCCGCGAGCGGGCTGCGCAACTCATGCGCCGCATCGGAGGTAAAACGGCGCTCGCGTACCAACATTTCGCCGGTTCGCGTAAACAAAGAATTCAGCGCATCCGCCAGCGGCAGCACTTCGCCCGGCAGTTTGTGGGTATCAATCGGCGTGGCGTCTTCCGGCGAACGTTGCCGCAAGCCTTCGGCCACGCGGCGCAGCGGGCGCAGTTCGAGCGTCACCATCACAATCAGCGCCAGCAACAGCACCGGCAAAGAAGCCAGCCACGGCGTCAGCTGACCGCTGACCAGCCCCCACGCCATGTCATTGCGGTAATCGTATTCCTGACCCACTGCCACACGATATTGTTCGTCCGGCGACGTCAGCCAGACCATGCGCCAGAGATCGTCATCGCCTTTCAGCTCCACATCTTTAAAGCCCTGCGTATCGTGATCGAAGCGGATATGCCTGCCCTTCTCGCCGTCATTGAGCAACATATCGCCCTGCCGGTTAAAGATGGCGAACGTCAGTGCATCGTCATCGGTATGACCACGCGAACCTTTATGCACCCACTTTTTGGTATCCGGCAGTTCAGTATTTTTCTGTTCATTCAGACGCTCGCCCAGACCGGTGGCAGCAAGCCTTTTAGCGAACAGCATCTGCTGCGTGTCGAACACCTCGTTGATGTGTTTACGGGTCTGATGCCACGCCACGCCGCTGGCAATCAGCCAGGTCAGCAGCGCCAGCAGGGAAAAAATCAGGATCAGCCGCACCCGCAGACTGAGGTTTTTCAGCTCCTTCACGCGGGTTCTCCTGACTGCGCGTCGCCCAGCGTATAACCGACGCCGTGAACGGTGCGGATAAAGCCTTTGCCAAGTTTGCTGCGCAGATGATGGATGTGCACTTCGACGGCGTTGCTGCTGACGTCTTCATCCCAGTTGTAGAGTTTTTCCTGAATCAGCGTGCGGGCCAGTACGCGACCTTTGTTGTTGAGAAAAAGTTCGAGTACCGCGACTTCGCGCGGCGTCAGCGTGACGGATTCGCCGTTAAGCATCACGCTGCGCGCGGCGGGATCAAATTCGATCCCGCCGTGGGTGACTTTGGGTGTGATCACGCCGTGACGGCGGCGATTAAGCGCCTGCAAACGCGCCGCCACTTCAACCAGCGCAAACGGCTTGCACAGATAGTCATCGGCACCGGCCTGCAACCCGCCGACGCGCTGCTCCAGCGCATCCCGCGCGGTCAGAATCAGCACCGGCGTATCGCGCCCGGCCTGTCGCCATTCTCGCAGCAGCTGCATGCCGTCCATGCCGGGCAGGCTTAAATCGAGGATCACCGCGTCATACGGCGCGCTATCGAGCGCCGCTTTACCGGTCAATCCGTCGGTAAACCAGTCAATCGTAAAGCCCAGTTTTGTCAGCCCGGCCTTAATGCCGTCGCCAATCATTTGGTCGTCTTCAACTAACAGAATTCGCATGGTTCCCTCCGTTTTTATCCATTATAGGTCAAGCATCTTAGCGACTTCTTAAGACGGCGATCGCAGATCTTTGCTGTCTGCCTGTGAGCGCTTACAGTAGAATACTGACATCATATTCATCCGATGAATTATTCAAAGGAAAGTGTTCATGAAACCAACCACGCTGAGCCAGCTTCGCCAATGGAAGCAGGAAAAACATAAATTTGCGACCATTACCGCTTATGACGCCAGTTTCGCGCAGCTGTTTGCCGAACAGGGTATTAACGTCATGCTGATTGGTGATTCTCTGGGCATGGTCGTTCAGGGTCAGGATTCCACGCTGCCGGTGACGGTGGAAGAGATCGCTTACCATACCCGCTGCGTGCGCCGTGGTGCACCTCATGCGCTGTTGCTGGCTGACCTGCCATTTATGAGTTACGCCACGCCGGAGCAGGCCTTCGAGAGCGCCGCTGTGCTGATGCGCGCCGGCGGTAACATGGTCAAACTGGAAGGCGGCAGCTGGTTATGTGATACGGTCAGAATGCTGACCGAGCGCGCCGTGCCGGTGTGCGGCCATCTGGGGCTGACGCCGCAGTCAGTGAACATTTTCGGCGGATACAAAGTTCAGGGGCGCGACGAAGTGGCGGCCAATCAGCTGATCAAAGATGCGCTGATGCTGGAAGAAGCCGGTGCGCAGCTGCTGGTACTGGAGTGTGTGCCGGTTGAACTGGCGCGCCGCGTGACCGAAGAGCTGAGCATCCCGGTGATCGGCATCGGTGCCGGTAACGTCACTGACGGCCAGATTCTGGTGATGCACGACGCGTTCGGTATTACCGGTGGCCATACGCCGAAATTCGCCAAAGACTTCCTCAGCGAAGCCGGTGATATTCGCGGCGCGGTGCGTCTTTACGTCGATCAGGTCGCGCAGGGCGTGTATCCGGGCGAAGAACACTCTTTCAAATAATCGGGGACAATATCCGTGTTGATAATCGACAGCGTGGCGCTGCTGCGTCGCGAAATTCGTGATTTTCGCCAGAACAATAAACGTATCGCGCTGGTACCGACCATGGGCAACCTGCACGAAGGCCATATGACGCTGGTGGATGAAGCCAAAGCGCGTGGCGACGTCGTGGTTGTCAGTATTTTCGTCAATCCGATGCAGTTTGAACGCCCGGACGATCTTGAGCGTTATCCGCGCACTTTGCAGGAAGACTGCGAGAAGCTAAACAAACGCGGTGTGGATCTGGTCTTCGCACCGTCACCGGCGGAAGTGTATCCGAAGGGCCTGAGCACGCAGACGCAGGTCGATGTGCCGGTGATTTCCACCATTCTGGAAGGTGCGAGCCGTCCTGGGCATTTTCGCGGCGTCTCGACCATCGTCAGCAAGCTGTTTAATCTGGTACAGCCGCACGTGGCCTGTTTTGGCCAGAAAGACTTCCAGCAACTGGCGCTGCTGCGCACCATGGTGGAAGACATGGGTTACGATATCGAGATTGTCGGCGTGCCGACTGTGCGCGCAAAAGACGGTCTGGCGCTGAGCTCACGCAACGGTTACCTGACCAGCGACGAGCGCAAAACCGCGCCGCAGCTTTATAAAATAATGAACGCGCTGGCAGAACGTCTCTGCCAGGGCGAGCGCCACATCGACGAGATGTTGCAGGAAACCGCGCAACAGTTGCGCGAGGCGGGATTTACGCCGGACGAGCTGTTTGTCCGTGACGCCAAAACCTTGCAGAACTTGTCGGTAGACAGTACGTCGGCGGTGATCCTGATGGCTGCATGGCTCGGCAAAGCACGCCTGATTGATAACCAACTGGTTGATCTGACGCAGTAGACAGCGCGGGTCAAATGGGCAAAGATGTTGGCCGGCCGGAATTCAGATTTTTATTATCCGGCCCGGCAGGTTCTCAGACTTTTTACGTCAGTAAGGGTAGAAGCAATGATTCGCACTATGCTGCAAGGCAAACTGCACCGGGTTCACGTGACTCAGGCAGATTTGCACTATGAAGGTTCCTGCGCCATCGATCAGGATTTTCTCGACGCGTCAGGCATTCTGGAATACGAAGCGATTGATATTTATAACGTTGATAACGGTCAGCGTTTCTCTACTTACGCCATCGCAGCAGAACGCGGTTCGCGTATTATTTCGGTCAACGGTGCGGCAGCGCGCTGTGCCTGCGTCGGCGACTTGCTGATCATCTGCTCTTACGTACAGATGTCCGATGCAGACGCTCGTCAGCACCAGCCGAAAGTGGCCTATTTTGAAGGTCAAAACCAGCTGAAGCGCACCGCGAAAGCCGTGCCGGTTCAGGTGGCGTAAGCTTTTCGCTTTTCAAAAAGCAATAAAAAACGGGGCATGGATTGCCCCGTTTTTTATTGCTTCACACCATTAAAAATTAACTTCGTAAACCGCGCCCGCGCTCGATCAAATACCACGCCAGCAGATAAAACACCGCGATAAACGCCACCAGCACACTCATGGTAAACACCAGCGGCACATCCGAAATCCCTAAAAAACCGTAGCGGAAGCCGCTGATCATATACACGATCGGGTTCAGCTTGGAGACGGCCTGCCAGATCGGCGGCAGCAGCGACAGCGAGTAGAACACGCCGCCCAGATAGGTCAGCGGAGTCAGCACGAAGGTCGGGATCAGGCTGATGTCATCGAACGTGGTCGCGAATACCGCATTCAGCAGGCCACCCAGGGAGAACAGGATCGCGGTCAAAAGCAGCGTCAGCGCAATGATCCACCAGGAGTGGATCACCAGTGGCACGAAGAACAGTGAAATCGCGGTGACCAAAATCCCCACGCAGATCCCACGCGCCACGCCACCGCCGACATAACCGGCGATCACCACGTGCGTTGGCACCGGTGCCACCAGCAGCTCTTCAATGTTGCGCTGGAATTTGGCGCTGAAAAACGACGATGCCACGTTGGCGTAGGAGTTGGTGATCACCGCCATCATGATCAGACCCGGTACGATAAATTGCATGTAGGTAAAGCCATGCATACTGCCGATCTGCGAGCCGATGAGATTCCCAAAGATGATAAAATACAGCGTCATGGTGATCACCGGCGGAACCAGCGTCTGGATCCAGATACGTCCAAACCGGTTAATCTCTTTCAGCCAGATACTTTTCAGAGCCACCCAATACAGTTGCGACATTATTTCTTTTCCTCGCTGCCGTTCACCAGCGTGACAAACAGCTCTTCCAGACGGTTCGCTTTGTTACGCATACTCAATACCTGCACACCCTGCTTGCTCAGCTGGCTGAACAGGGAGTTAAGCCCCTGCTCGCGCATCACCTCCACTTCCAGCGTTGAGGTGTCTGTCAGCTGACTGCGATAACCTTCAAGTACCGGCAGCGGACTTTTTGCCCCCAGGTCCAGAATGAACGTTTCGGATTTCAGCTTCGACAGCAGCGCTTTCATGCTGGTGTTTTCCACCAACTGGCCGCCCTGAATGATGCCGATGTTGCGGCAAAGCATCTCGGCTTCTTCCAGATAGTGCGTGGTCAGAATGATGGTTGTGCCCTGCGCGTTCAGTTCTTTGAGGAAGCCCCACATGGAGCGGCGCAGTTCGATATCCACACCGGCTGTCGGTTCGTCGAGGATCAGCAGTTTTGGCTCATGCATCAGCGCACGGGCGATCATCAGACGACGCTTCATCCCGCCGGAGAGCATACGCGAACGCTCGTTGCGTTTGCCCCACAGATCAAGCTGCGTCAGGTATTTCTCCGCGCGTTGCAGCGCCAGCGGACGCGGCACACCGTAATATCCCGCCTGATTAACGACGACCTGCATCACCGTTTCAAACGGGTTGAAGTTAAATTCCTGCGGCACCAGACCGAGCTGGCGTTTGGCGTTGACGATGTCTTTATCGATGTCATACCCGAACACCCGCACCTTACCCGCCGTTTTGTTGACCAGCGAGCTGATGATGCCAATGGTCGTGGATTTCCCCGCGCCGTTTGGCCCGAGCAGTGCATAGAAATCACCGGCTTCGACGCGCAGATCGATACCACGCAAAGCCTGCACACCACCGGCGTAAGTTTTGGTTAACTTTTCCAGTTCCAATGCATAATTCATAAAGGGGCATACCTTTTTGTAAAAATCTTGTAGTAGGAGTGAGTCAAAATGAGATGTCGAATCAGTTTTAAATTACGGAGCATTGCCCTATATTACCCCATCGCTGTTGGCACGTTACAGGCTATTAACCTCAATGAATGATATAGAAAAGCTCATCAGTAATAACGCCAACTGGTCCAAGACCATGATCGACGAAGATCCTGGTTTCTTCGAACGACTCTCCCAATCTCAAAAACCGCGCTACCTGTGGATCGGCTGCTCCGACAGTCGCGTTCCGGCAGAACAGCTGACAGGTCTTGAGCCCGGCGAACTCTTCGTTCACCGTAACGTCGCCAACCTGGTCATCCACACCGACCTGAACTGCCTGTCTGTGGTGCAATATGCTATCGACGTGCTGGAAGTGGAACACGTGATTATTTGCGGTCACTACGGTTGTGGCGGTGTTCAGGCGGCGGTTGAAAACCCGGAACTGGGGCTGATTAATAACTGGCTGTTGCATATCCGTGACATCTGGTACAAACACAGCTCCCTGCTGGGCGAACTCTCCCCGAACCAGCGCCTCGATAAACTGTGCGAACTGAACGTGGTTGAGCAGGTGTATAACCTTGGTCACTCCACCGTGATGCAATCAGCCTGGAAACGCGGCCAGAAGGTTACGCTGCACGGCTGGGTATACGGCATTCAGGACGGACGACTGCGCAACCTCGAAGTTGACGCTACCAGCCGCGAAACCCTGGAACAGCGTTACCGTCAGGGTGTCTCCGCCTTGCTCAACGGTAATCCGCAGTAACAAGCCGCACCACTCTACAGAAATTCAAAAAAGAAAAGGCACAAAAATGTGCCTTTTTTAATGCCTGTTTTTAGGGAAGACTGATCGCGCCCATTTGAATCAACGCCCGCCGCAAAAGCTGGAGCCGTTTGTGCTCGATAGAAACTAGATATTGTGTCTTCCCATGTGCGGTAATACGGTCCTGATACAGCGAATTTAACCGACTCGTAGCCTCCTCGCGTTCAATGGGTGGCAATTTTTCAAAGATATTTTGGTAAGCACTCCGAGAATGGGTATGTCTTATAAAATCGGCTGGCAGGAGTGATCCTGGAAAAATAGGATAGACGTAAAAATCCATTGAGGAGATACGATCAAAATGTGGATGCAGATAATTATGGGTACAGTGTTGTTGGTGCATATTATTAAACGCGTATTTATGCTTGAGGCTTTTTAATGCAAACGACAAACAAAATATTACGCAGTCAGCCGGGCTGCACTGTACCTGTGCATCAATTACCGCGATTCTGAAGTTCTCAACCTGTTTTGTATACAGGATATCTTGAAACTTACTCAGAACGAATTGTTGTGCCGGATGTATAATGCGTGCGCTTTCAATGAAAATAAGAGAACTATATTGTCCGGGCTCAGTAAAATAACAGTCAACATAGAAATGGTGATGCCGGTCTTCTGCGGAAGCAACAAGCGCACGAACATGTTGTTTACGCCTATTTTTGTTGGACTCCAGCCAGAATGCGAACGCGGTAAGCGAAGGATAATAAGATAATTGGAGTTCCGGCTGCCGGGTATTCTCACTGTCTATTAAGATTTGAATGACGGCTCTGTCACCCTGTGTAATCTCGAGATCGGGTTGCTGGCACATGGCTATGTAGTCGTGTGCCGTATGCAAATGACGATGGAGTCTCGCCCCTTCAGCGGTACATTCCGGGGTCAGATGAGCATTAATAGCATTTTGAATTTTAGGAGGAAAAAAAGTCTGCCCGACAGGTGGAGCCGGAGGGGTATTAAGGGACGTGGAGGCTGGCCGTGTGACTCTAAATTGGTTACGCTTCATATAACACCTTCAATGATAAATTTATCGTTTAATATAGATATTTAATATGCGAAGTCACCGTGGGAATTAAACATAGAAATTTAATATATGAAATTAAAATTTATTAAATAAATGAATTAGTTCTCATAGGAGTGATGATATACCGCCCCCTAACCTAATCACTGTAATGAGAAACGTACAACTTATTAGATAAGGTAAAAAGAAAAAACCCCGAATAAACGGGGCTTAAATTTTCAGTCTGGATAACACCGCTGGAAGTGAAAACTATTCCTCCAGCATCACCACTTTACCGACGTACGGCAGATGGCGGTAGCGCTGGGCGTAGTCGATGCCGTAACCGACGACGAATTCGTCAGGGATGGCGAAACCGACATATTCCACTTTCACTTCTACTTCGCGACGCTCGGGTTTATCCAGCAGCGTACAGATCGCCAGAGATTTCGGGCCGCGCAGTTGCAGGAGTTCGCGCACTTTGCTCAACGTGTTGCCGGAATCGATGATGTCTTCAACGATCAGCACGTCTTTGCCGCGAATGTCTTCGTCGAGGTCTTTCAGGATTTTAACGTCACGGGTGGTGGACATGCCGTTGCCGTAGCTGGAGGCAGTCATGAAGTCAACTTCGTGCGGCACATCAACGGCGCGGCACAAGTCAGCCATAAACATAAAGGAACCGCGCAGCAGCCCAACCAGCACCATTTCGCTGCCGCTGTCGCGGTAGTGCGCGGTGATTTCACGGCCTAACTCGGCAATTCGGGTTTTGACTTCCTGCTCGGAAATCATGACGTCTACGCGATGTTTCATATAAAGACTAACCACCTGATTTAAGAATATTTATCGCCGTTTTTAAGCAAAACGGCGACCTTGAAGCGGAAAGGATTATATCAAAGAACCCGCCGATGGGTAACGCAGCGGGTCGGGGCAATTCGGATTTTATGCAGAAACCGTAAATCCAAGCATCATTCCGGTGTCTTCGTGCTCGAGTAAATGACAGTGCGCCATGTACGCGTGATCCTTATCCGCCAGATGGTTAAAACGCACCAGCACTTCGCTGCGGGCACCTTCGACGCGCACAATGTCTTTCCAGCCCTGACGGTGTGCCGCAACCGGCTGACCGTTTTCAGAAAGAATACGGAACTGCGTGCCGTGGATATGGAACGGGTGGAGCATCATGTCGCCTTCGCCCGAAATCGTCCATTTCTCGTACTGTCCTTGTTTGACATCGAACGCTGGCACGTTCATGTCATAGGCTTTGCCGTTGATTTTATTGCCCTGCATAAAATCGTATTTGCCGGAGGATTTACTCATGTCCATACCGGCCATACTGCCGTGAGCGTCGTGACCGGACTCTGCCATTCCCGGCATCGCGGCCATCTCGCCGCCGCCGTGATCCATACTCATTCCTGCCATCGCGCTGTGACCATATTTCGCCATCAGTGCAGCCATGCCCTGTTGATCGAGCTGCGGATCCATCATCAGTTGCAGCCAGCGGGTCGGCAGGTTATCGGTGGACACCAGCTCCGGTAATGTCATCAGCGAATCCGGCAACGTGCCGCCACTTTGCGTCAGCGTCGGCTGGATGCGCAGCACCGGCAAAGGCTTGTCGAACGGCGCCAGCGTCATCCCCATCTGTTTCACGGGCAGCGTAACCAGATCAAACGCTTTGCCGTCGGTGCATTCGATCATCACTTCAAATCGTTCGCCCATCAGCATCGGCAGCTCCGTCACTTTTACCGGCTCGGCGAGAAAACCGCCGTCGCTGGCGATAACGTACATCGGGCGGCCATCGCTGGTGGCGAGATGCAGGGAGCGCGCGTTGCAGCCGTTGAGCAGACGCAGGCGCAGCCAGCCGCGTGAGATACCGTGCTGCGGATAAACCGCGCCGTTGGTCAGCATATGTTGCCCGAACCAGCCGACGGCGGCGGTCATCACATCCATCTGGTAGTCGATCTGTCCGACGTCGTTGAGGCGCTTATCCTGCAAAATCACCGGAATGTCATCCACGCCCCAGCGTTTGGGAAGCTGAAGCATATCGCTGGCTTCATCTTCGATAAGCACCATGCCGGCCAGCCCCATCGCCACCTGATAACCGCTGGTCTGATGCGGATGCGGGTGGAACCAGCAGGTCGAGGCCGGCTGATCGAGCTGAAAACGCAGATTGCGACTCTGGCCGGGGGCGATCAATCCTTGCGGCCCGCCGTCGATGTCGCCGGGAATTTCCAGCCCGTGCCAGTGAACGGTGCTCGGTACGCTCAGTCGGTTGTTGACCGTCACGTTGACGGCTTCACCACGGCGGATGCGCAGCGCCGGGCCGAGAAGATTGCCATTCACGCCCCATGTCTCGGTAGTGACACCCGGTAAAAACTGACTCTGACCGCGCTGTAACGTCAGCTGGATGGCGCTGCGGGCATCCGGTTCCAGTAACGCGGGGATCGGCAGTGCCGGGCGGCTGTCAGCCAGCGCGAAGCGGCTCCAGCCGGGAAGCGTACTGGCGGCGCCCACCAGGGTCGTCCACTTTACGAAATCGCGACGGTTCATGTTCAGTCCTTATGATCGGAAAATTGCCATAATTGTGCCCCAGCCTAAACCCTGCCCCTGGGGGAAGGTCAAGTGACTGGCGCAGCAGAAAAAATTTGGTGCCCCTTTGTGCTAATATGGTAACGTCATTTTAATTGCGCTTGAGCCGAGTCTTTCTCATTTTCTTTCTATCTAAAAGAACAAGAACACGCCCATGAAAAGAACCACACTGTGTTTGCTGTTACTGTCGCTGCTCGGTTTCTCCTCCGCCAGTCAGGCGTTAAGTGAATCAGAAGCAGAAGATCTCGCGGATCTGACTGCCGTTTTTGTCTTTCTGAAAAATAACTGCGGCTACGAACAGCTGCCGAACACTCAGATCAAACGTGCGATCGTCTTTTTTGCTCAGCAAAACCGCTGGGATCTGAGCAATTACAGCAGCTTCAATATGCAGGCGATGGGCGAAGACAGCTATCGCGATCTGAGCGGCATTGCCGTACCGAAGCCGACCAAATGTAAATCGCTGGCGCGGGATTCGCTGAGCCTGCTGGCCTACACCAACTGATTTATGCCTTGCGCTCCGTCATTCTGATGCCGGAGCCTGTTCATTTCTCCCCTTTCCTCCCTGCTTTCCCTGACTGGACTACACTGGACTCACGTTCCCCTGCCTGAAATCCCGCCGTGCAAGCCCGGGCAGAGTTAGCTATCATGTGCGCCCATTTTTATGGCTGCGAAGGCTCAGGAGAAGTGCCCAATGTCCCAGAACTCGTCACCCAAAGAAATATGGTATGAGACGCTGCACGCCAATTTCGGCCAGTATTTCAGCGTCGAAAAAGAAATATACCGTGATAAAACCGATCATCAGGATCTGGTGATTTTCGAGAACGCCGCGCTCGGTCGCGTGATGGCGCTCGACGGCGTGGTGCAAACAACCGAACGTGATGAATTTATCTATCATGAAATGCTGACTCACGTGCCGTTACTCTCGCACGGCAACGCCAAAAAGGTGTTGATCATCGGCGGCGGCGACGGCGGAATGCTGCGCGAAGTGTGCCGTCACCAGGGTGTGGAAGCGATCACCATGGTGGAGATCGATGCGGGTGTAGTGGAATTTTGCCGCAAGTATCTGCCGAACCACAGCGCCGGTGCCTATGACGATGCCCGATTCAATCTGGTAATCGACGACGGCGTGAACTTCGTCAATCAGACCAGTGACACGTTCGATGTGATCATCTCCGACTGTACCGATCCGATCGGTCCGGGAGAAAGCCTGTTCACCTCGGCCTTTTACGAAGGCTGTGCCCGCTGTCTGAAGCCGGGTGGCATTTTTGTGGCGCAGAACGGCGTCTGTTTCCTCCAGCAGGATGAAGCGGTCAACAGTCATACTAAGCTGAGCCACTATTTCAGCGACGTCAGTTTCTATCAGGCTGCGATCCCGACCTATTACGGCGGCATCATGACCTTCGCCTGGGCGACCAACAGCCCGGAATATCGCCAGATCGACAGCCAGACCTTGCAGGCGCGTTTCGACGCCGCAGGCATCACCTGCCGCTATTACAATCCGGCTATCCATCACGGCAGCTTTGCCCTGCCGCAGTATTTACTGAATGCCCTGTCAGCTGCGCGCTGATACGGTATCCATAAGGGGGTGAACTAAATTGCAAAAACTGAAACTGCATGGCTTCAACAACCTGACCAAAAGCCTGAGTTTTTGTATCTACGATATCTGCTACGCCAAAACCGCAGACGATCGTGACGGCTACATTGCCTACATTGACAAAGAATATAACGCCAACCGGTTAACCGAGATCCTCACCGAAACCTGTTCGATCATCGGTGCGAATGTCCTTAACGTTGCGCGTCAGGATTACGAACCACAGGGCGCCAGCGTCACGATTTTAGTGAGCGAAGAGCCGGTCGATCCACGCGACGTGGACACCACCGAACATCCCGGCCCACTGCCAAACTCCGTGGTCGCGCACCTGGATAAAAGCCACATCTGCGTGCACACCTATCCGGAAAGCCATCCCGAAGGCGGCCTGTGCACCTTCCGCGCCGATATTGAGGTCTCAACCTGCGGCGTGATTTCTCCGCTGAAAGCGTTGAACTACCTGATCCATCAGCTTGAATCTGACATCGTCACCATTGATTACCGCGTCCGTGGTTTCACCCGTGACGTCAATGGCGTGAAGCACTACATCGACCACTCCATCAACTCGATCCAAAACTTCATGTCTCAGGATATGAAAGCGCTGTACGACATGATGGACGTGAACGTGTATCAGGAAAATATTTTCCATACCAAGATGTTGCTGAAGGAATTCGATCTAAAGCACTATCTGTTCAATGCCAAACCGGAAGAGCTGAGCGTGCAGGAACGCAAAGAGATCACTGATTTGCTGTACAAAGAAATGCAGGAAATCTATTACGGTCGGAATCTGCCTGCGGTGTGACAGACGCACAATGAGAAAGGCCGGACATCTGCGGATGCCCGGCCTTTTTTTATCGTAATAATCTTAGAAATTGCGATCAGGCTATAAAACCCGATAAGCATTACTTAAGTAAAATAACCACGCTGGTATAAAAACCGGCTACACTCCTTAAGACAAATTAATATATAAACAGTAATTAAATTCTATTTTAAGTCAAATTAATCGACAAAGGATCTATGCAATAAACCAAATTATCAATATGACACGCAGCCTATAAATCAAATTATATTTATATTCATTCATTAATTTGAGTTAATACCGATCAAAAGATCGCTATTTTCTTAAAAACAGACAAATCCCTTTATCTCTGCCCCGGCAGCCTTTAGCATCGCCGTATTGCTTACTAAGCAACCAGCTCCATCCACCTGCAAGCAGAAATAAAAAATGACAATGAGTAAATTAAAGACCGTATCCAGCCTGCTGGTCACGAGTTCTTTATTGGTTTCCGGGGTTTCCCGGGCCGGGGAAAGTTTGTTAGGCAGCAATACTGAAGGGATGCGGCACTATGTCAGTTATGGTGCTGAATATTATAAGTGGGACGAATCCGTCGATAATATGGACGGTAAATATGTTGCTGAACATGGCCCTCGCCTGCGCGTAAATTTCGGATCCAATAATTATCTCGATGTACCGGACGGCTTATTAAAAGCCTGGGACATGAGCGTAATGTTTGGGATCGTCAATTATAAAGGCAGCACCCTTGACGATCAGGCCAATGTGCCGAACGGCACGCTGAAAGGGAAAACCTACTACACCGGTTATAGCGCCGATTTGACGCGCGGCTACCGTTATCGCGCGTCAGACAGCGTATCTTTCGATATGAAAGGCACGCTCGGCGGGCAGGTGTGGTTGCGTAACATTCGCTCCGACGATGTTTATATCGCATCGCAGAACCGCACGCGGGATTACACGGCGCTGGAAGTGTCGTTGCAGCCTTACGCGAAAACCGCGCTGGGCGCGAACTGGCAGATGACCGCTGATTCACGTCTGAGTGTCGAAGGCGGTGTGCTATACCCGATCAAAACCTGGACGCACAGCAATCAGGGTGATGTCTGGCTGGAGCCGAAATCAAAGCTCTCGCCGTTCACCAGCCTGACGTGGAACATCAACAAAGATGTGTTCGTCAAAGCCAGCTATGTGCACCAGAAATACGGCAAGTCAGATGAGAAACAGGGTGATCTGAACGGACGCAACGTTGGCTATTACCAGCCTGCGACCACCACTTCAACATTGGGTCTGGAAGTCGGTTTCTATTTCTGATGACTCTTCTGAAAGTCTCTCTCAAGATAATTGTTGCGGTTTCTTCGACCGCAACAATCGCTTATCTTTAAGGCCTCCTTTTTCAGAGGCATACCCTTTTAATGGATCGTTTTGCAACGCTCTTTGGCGTCGTCGCCATTTTACTGTGGAGCATGAGCGTCGCGCTCACCCGCAGCCTGTCTGAATCGCTCGGCCCCTTCGGCGCGGCCGCCTCTATTTATACCGTCAGCGGGATCATGGTCTGGATGGTCGGCGGAAAACCTTCCCTGCGAGGCGAATCGGCTGCCTATCTGATTGTCTGCGGACTGTTGTTCATCTTCTATATGGTGGCGTTTTCACTGGCCATCGGCCTGGCGCATACCCGTCAGCAGACGCTGGAACTGGGGTTGATCAACTATCTGTGGCCAAGCCTGACGCTGTTGTTTGCGGTGCCGCTGCTGAAATTACGCGTACGCGGGTGGATCTGGCCGGGGGTTATTCTGGCGTTTGCCGGTGTGCTGTGGGCGATCAGCGGCGGTCACGGGCTGGATATTCATCAACTCATACGCAACGTTCGGGGTAATCCGGTGGCCTATAGTCTGGCACTGGGTGCTGCGGTGTCGTGGGCGTTGTATTCCAATCTGGTGCGGGTCTTGTGCAAAGGCAAAGGCGCGCTGCCGTTATTCCTGCTGGCCACCGGCGCGGTGCTGTGGGTGCTTTACTTCACGTATTCCTCCAACCGGATCAGCCTGACATTACCAGCGATCCTCGAACTGCTGGCGATGGGTGCGGTGACGGCGATTTCCTATCAGTGCTGGGATCTGGCGATGAAAAAAGGCAATGCCACGCTGGTGGCGGCACTGTCGTATTTCACGCCACTGTCATCGATTTTGATCGCCGGATTATGGCTGCACACGCTGCCGGGCGCCAGTTTCTGGCCGGGCGTGCTGATGGTGGTCGGCGGTTCGTTGTTGTGCTGGACCGCCTCGCGGGGGAAATAGCGTTTTAGCGATAGGTAGTAATGAAAGAACGGTACTTTTCGAGGACTTGCAGAAAGTCCTCGACGCCGCAAAACGCCAGACTTTCTTCGTCGTAATAGCTCATGCCTTCTTCAATCTCATCGCCGTCGAAATCCAGCTGATTGGTGCGAACCATGACTTCATCGTCGGCTAACAGCAGCGTATATTCGTGGCCGATCATCTGCGTTTCACGCTCGCTGCCTTTAAGCTCAACCAGCGCCGCTTCGACCTTATCCAGCACGCTGAGATCGCCCTTCACTTCCTCATTCAGCCAGTGACCAATTACTTCGTGGCCCATCGAGAACCGCACTTTGACCTCTCCGGTGATGTCGCGCAAAAAGTCGTAGTCCATGATTCAGCCCTCTGGAAAATGAAAATAAAAAAGGGAGCCGAGGCTCCCTTTCAACACTGGCGCAAATATAACGATTTAGACTGCGGTTTGGAAGATCACGCCGTCAGCTTTGTCGGTATATTCACTCAGCTTGTCGAAGTTCAGATAACGGTAAGTGTCCACCGCTGTCTTATCCACTTCAGCCATGTAACCCAGATACTCTTCCGGGGTTGGCAAACGACCGAGCAGGGAAGCAATCGCCGCCAGCTCCGCGGAGGCCAGATAGACGTTAGCGCCATTACCCAGACGGTTCGGGAAGTTACGGGTTGAGGTGGATACCACGGTAGAACCGTCGGCCACGCGCGCCTGGTTACCCATGCACAGTGAACAGCCTGGGATCTCAACGCGAGCACCGCTCTTACCGAATACGCTGTAATAGCCCTCTTCCGTCAGCTGCGCCGCATCCATTTTGGTCGGTGGCGCAACCCACAGACGGGTTGGCAACGCGCCTTTATGGCTGTCGAGCAGTTTACCTGCCGCGCGGAAATGACCAATGTTAGTCATACACGAACCGATAAAGACTTCGTCGATTTTGCTGTTCTGTACAGAAGACAGCAGACGCGCATCGTCCGGATCGTTTGGCGCACAAAGAATCGGCTCTTTGATTTCGGCCAGATCGATTTCGATCACCGCAGCGTACTCGGCGTCGGCATCCGCTTCGAGCAGCGTTGGGTTCGCCAGCCACTCTTCCATGCCTTTGATGCGGCGCTCAATGGTACGACGATCGCCGTAACCTTCAGAGATCATCCACTTCAGCAGCACGATGTTAGAGCTCAGGTATTCTTTGATCGGTGCCTGATCCAGTTTGATCGTACAACCGGCCGCTGAACGTTCTGCGGACGCATCCGCCAGTTCAAATGCCTGTTCTACTTTCAGCTCTGGTAAACCTTCGATTTCCAGGATACGGCCTGAGAAGAGGTTTTTCTTACCCTTCTTCTCAACGGTCAGATGGCCTTCTTTGATCGCGTAGTAAGGGATCGCATGCACCAGATCACGCAGGGTGATCCCCGGCTGCATTTTGCCTTTGAAACGCACCAGAACGGATTCCGGCATATCGAGAGGCATCACGCCGGTTGCTGCAGCAAACGCCACCAGACCGGAACCCGCAGGGAATGAAATCCCGATGGGGAAACGGGTATGGGAGTCACCGCCGGTACCGACGGTATCAGGCAGCAGCATACGGTTCAGCCATGAGTGGATGATACCGTCACCAGGGCGCAGCGAAACGCCGCCGCGGTTCATAATGAAATCTGGCAGCGTATGGTGGGTAGTCACGTCAACCGGCTTTGGATACGCCGCGGTATGACAGAATGACTGCATCACCAGATCCGCAGAGAACCCCAGACAAGCAAGGTCTTTCAGTTCATCACGAGTCATTGGACCGGTGGTGTCCTGAGAACCGACGGAGGTCATTTTTGGTTCGCAATATTCGTTCGGACGAATACCGGCAACGCCACAGGCGCGGCCTACCATTTTCTGCGCCAGCGAGAAGCCTTTGTTGCTGGCCGCGACCGGTTTGGCAATGCGGAACACGTCGCTCTGAGGCAGCTTCAGTGATTCACGGGCTTTGGTGGTTAAACCACGGCCAATGATCAGCGGAATACGGCCACCGGCGCGAACTTCGTCCAGCAGTACGTCAGTTTTCAGTTCGAACGTCGCAATAACTGCGCCGGTATCGTGGTTACGCACTTCGCCAAGATACGGGAAGATGTCGATCACATCGCCCATGTTCAGGTCAGACACGTCCACTTCGATCGGCAGTGCACCGGCATCTTCCATCGTATTGAAGAAGATTGGCGCGATTTTTCCGCCCAGAACCACACCACCACCGCGTTTGTTTGGCACGTGCGGAATATCATCCCCCATGTACCAGAGCACGGAGTTAGTGGCTGATTTACGCGAAGAGCCGGTACCGACCACGTCGCCGACGTAAGCCAGCGGGAAGCCTTTCTTGTTGAGTTCGTCGATCTGTTTGATAGGGCCGATGGTGCCCGGCGCGTCAGGCACGATGCCTTCGCGTTCGTTTTTCAGCATCGCCAGCGCATGCAAAGGAATATCTGGACGGGACCAGGCATCCGGTGCAGGTGACAGATCGTCAGTGTTAGTTTCACCGGTGACTTTGAAAACGGTCACGGTGATTTTTTCTGCCAGTTTCGGACGTGACAGATACCATTCGGCATCCGCCCACGACTGAAGGATTTTTTTGGCGTGTTCGTTGCCTGCGTGCGCTTTCTCTTCGACATCATAGAAGTTATCGAACATCAGCAGCGTATGAGACAGCGCTTTGGCGGCGATAGGCGCCAGCGTTTCGCTATCCAGCGCATCGATCAGCGGATGAATATTGTAGCCGCCCTGCATGGTGCCCAGCAGTTCGACAGCTTTTTCAGGGGTGACCAACGGGGAGGTAGTTTCGCCTTTGGCGACGGCAGCCAGGAATCCGGCTTTAACATAGGCGGCTTCGTCGACGCCGGGTGGAACACGGTTAATCAGCAGGTCTAACAGAGTATCTTCTTCGCCTTGTGGCGGATTCTTCAGGGACTCAACCAACGCTGCCATCTGTGAAGCATCAAGTGGCTTAGGGACGATGCCCTCTGCAGCACGCTCGGCTACGTGCTTACGGTATTCTTCTAGCACGACTTTCTCCTCGCTCTCATTGTCATTTATTATGCCTGGCTTCCATCATCAGCATCGTGTCTTGCCTGTAGGGACAGGGGAATTCAGGCTGTCTGATGAATCGGGGACACTGCGGGTATAATTGTTTCTTGGTCGGTTTACGACACATCCTGAACCTGAGCACAGTGCCCTTTAGCGCCGGGGCAGCATAGCAGGATTTTGCCTGCTTGTTAATTCGTTCACATAAAAGCAACATTAAATCTTTGCTGAATCGTTGAGCACAGACGGATCGACTGCCTTCCTTCTGGCCGCGCATTACAACAGCATAATAGGCCTAGCTTAACAAGGGATTAAAGGGGCTTTACAGAGGATTCATCGTGAAAAAAGCACAAAAAAAAGCGGCCCCTCTCGGCGCCGCTTCTTAAACCTTTAAACCAGAATTATTTCTTCTTGGCTTTCGGGTTCGGCAGGTCAGTAATGCTACCTTCGTAGATTTCTGCTGCCAGACCCACGGACTCATGCAGAGTCGGGTGAGCATGGATGGTCAGCGCGATATCTTCTGCATCACAACCCATTTCGATTGCCAGACCGATTTCGCCCAGCAGCTCGCCGCCGTTGGTACCGACAATCGCACCACCGATGACACGGTGAGTTTCTTTGTCGAAGATCAGTTTGGTCATACCGTCTGCACAATCGGAAGCGATAGCACGGCCTGAAGCTGCCCACGGGAAGGTGGCTGTTTCGTAGCTGATGCCTTTTTCTTTCGCTTCTTTCTCGGTCAGGCCAACCCAGGCAACTTCTGGCTCAGTGTAGGCGATCGATGGAATGACTTTCGGATCGAAGTAGTGTTTCTTGCCGGAGATGACTTCCGCAGCCACGTGGCCTTCGTGAACACCTTTGTGTGCCAGCATTGGCTGGCCGACGATGTCGCCGATAGCAAAGATGTGTGGCACGTTGGTGCGCATTTGTTTGTCGACGTGGATGAAGCCACGGTCGTCAACTTCAATGCCCGCTGCGCCTGCTTCCAGCAGTTTACCGTTTGGTACACGGCCAATCGCGACCAGCACTGCGTCATAACGCTGTGGTTCTGCCGGAGCTTTCTTGCCTTCCATCGTGACATAGATGCCGTCTTCTTTGGCTTCTACCGCTGTCACTTTGGTTTCCAGCATCAGGTTAAACTGCTTGCTGATTTTCTTGGTGAAGACTTTCACCACGTCTTTATCAGCGGCAGGGATCACCTGATCAAACATTTCTACCACGTCGATCTGTGAACCCAGCGCGTGGTAAACGGTGCCCATTTCCAGACCGATGATGCCACCGCCCATGACGAGCAGACGCTCAGGGACAGTTTTCAGTTCCAGTGCGTCGGTGGAATCCCACACGCGTGGATCATCATGAGGAATGAATGGCAGTTTGATTGGACGGGAACCCGCCGCAATGATCGCATTGTCGAAAGTGATAGTCGTTGGACCATTCTCGCCTTCAACAACCAGAGTATTCGCGCCAGTAAATTTGCCCAAGCCGTTCACGACTTTGACTTTACGGCCTTTCGCCATGCCCGCCAGACCACCGGTCAGCTGGTTGATGACTTTTTCTTTCCAGACACGCACTTTGTCGATGTCAGTTTTCGGCTCACCGAAAACGATGCCGTGTTCTGCCAGAGCTTTCGCTTCGGAAATCACTTTTGCAACGTGCAGCAGAGCTTTAGAAGGGATACAGCCAACGTTCAGGCACACGCCGCCGAGAGTGGCATAACGCTCAACCAGAACAGTTTCAAGACCTAAATCAGCGCAACGGAAAGCAGCAGAGTAACCTGCAGGGCCCGCCCCAAGTACGACGACCTGAGTTTTAATTTCAGTACTCATCATGACCTCTTAATTTATGTCCGGCGGGTCTGACGTCATTTTTATGTCGCAACGCCCATCATCCACCGGGTCGTTCTATCCGCCCGCAGTTTACAAAATTGTTAACAAATTTGAAACAACAAACGGCATACGATTCGTGTTTAGCGCAGGATAATCCCAACCAACATGATGAGATTACCAGAAAAAAGCCGGCCGTTTGGCCGGCTTTTCGCTTACATAACCAGACGGCGAATGTCTGACAGTACGTTGTTGATGATGGTGATAAAGCGCGCACCATCGGCACCGTCAATCACGCGGTGGTCGAAGGAGAGCGACATTGGCATCATCAGACGCGGTACGAACTCTTTACCGTTCCAGACAGGCTCCATCGCGGACTTGGAGACACCGAGGATAGCCACTTCCGGCGCATTAACGATTGGCGCAAAGTGGGTCGTCCCGATACCGCCAAGGCTGGAGATCGTGAAACAACCGCCCTGCATTTCGCCGGCAGTCAGTTTACCATCACGCGCTTTCTTGGAGATTGCCATCAGTTCACGGGACAGCTCAGCGATGCCTTTCTTGTTCACGTCTTTGAAGACCGGAACAACCAGACCGTTAGGCGTATCGACCGCAACACCGACGTTGATGTATTTTTTCAGCGTCAGTTTCTGACCATCTTCTGACAGAGAACTGTTGAAACGTGGCATCTGCTCAAGTGCAGCCGCAACCGCTTTCATGATGAACACCACTGGCGTGAATTTCACATCCAGCTTGCGTTTAGCCGCTTCATCATTCTGCTGTTTACGGAACGCTTCCAGCTCGGTGATATCGGTTTTGTCGAAGTGCGTAACGTGCGGGATCATTACCCAGTTACGGCTCAGGTTGGCACCAGAGATTTTCTGGATACGACCCAGTTCCACTTCTTCGATTTCACCAAACTTGCTGAAGTCGACTTTCGGCCAAGGCAGCATGCCCGGAATACCGCCGCCAGTGGCAGCAGCCGGTGCAGCTTCAGCACGTTTAACCGCGTCTTTCACGTATGCCTGAACGTCTTCGCGCAGGATACGACCCTTACGGCCTGTGCCTTTCACTTTCGCCAGGTTAACGCCGAATTCACGAGCCAGACGACGGATAACCGGCGTGGCGTGAACGTAAGCGTCATTCTCAGCGAAGTCGCCTTTGCTGGCGGCTGGAGCAGCCGGTGCGGCGGCTTTCTGTTCTTGTTTCGCAGGGGCAGCCGCTTCTTCTTTCTTCGCCGCCGGAGCAGCAGGCGCAGCGCCTTCTACTTCGAAGACCATGATCAAAGAGCCGGTGCTGACTTTGTCGCCCGCAGCGATTTTGATTTCTTTCACAGTACCGGCGAACGGCGCAGGGACTTCCATGGAGGCTTTGTCGCCTTCCACGGTGATAATCGACTGTTCAGCCGTTACTTTGTCGCCTACTTTAACCATGATTTCAGTGACTTCAACTTCGTCGCCGCCGATATCAGGTACGTTCACTTCTTTGCTGCCGGAGGCCGCAGGAGCTGCCGGGGCCGCTTCTGACTTCGCTTCTTCTTTGGCTGGTGCGGCAGAACCGGAACCGGCCACTTCGAAGACCATGATCAAAGAGCCGGTGCTGACTTTGTCGCCCGCAGCGATTTTGATTTCTTTTACGGTACCCGCGAACGGTGCAGGGACTTCCATAGAGGCTTTGTCGCCTTCTACGGTGATCAGCGATTGCTCAGCTTCAACTTTGTCGCCCACTTTCACCATAATCTCGGTAACTTCAACTTCGTCACCACCGATATCTGGCACGTTCACTTCTTTGCTTGCGCTCGACGCAGGTGCAGCAGCAGGTTTATCTTCTGCTTCAGCTTTCGCTTCCTGTTTCGCAGGAGCTGCATCAGCAGCTCCGTCAGCGGCTTCGAAGATCATAATCAGTTTGCCGGTTTCGACGGTATCGCCGACCGCAACTTTGATCTCTTTCACCACGCCAGCTTGTGGAGAAGGCACTTCCATAGAAGCTTTATCGCCTTCAACGGTGATCAGCGATTGTTCAACGGAAACGGTATCGCCCACCTTCACCATAATTTCGGTGACTTCCACTGCATCTGCACCGATGTCCGGTACGTTAATTTCAATAGCCATCTGTCTTTACCTCTTATGCCAGACGCGGGTTAACTTTGTCAGCATCGATGCCGAACTTGGTAATGGCCTCAGCCACTACTTTCACATCGATCTCGCCACGTTTGGCCAGTTCGCCCAGCGCAGCAACCACAACGTAAGACGCATCAATTTCGAAGTGGTGACGCAGGTTTTCGCGGCTGTCAGAACGACCGAAGCCGTCAGTGCCCAGTACGCGGAAATCGCTGGCAGGAACGAAGTTACGGATCTGCTCGGCGAACAGCTTCATGTAGTCGGTTGAAGCAACAACCGGTGCATCGTTCATTACCTGAGCCACGTAAGGTACGCGTGGGGTTTCAGTCGGATGCAGCATGTTCCAGCGTTCACAGTCCTGACCGTCACGGGCCAGTTCGGTGAATGAGGTCACGCTGTACACGTCAGAACCGACGCCGTAGTCTTTCGCCAGGATCTGAGCCGCTTCACGAACGTGACGCAGGATAGAACCGGAGCTCATCAGCTGCACTTTACCTTTGCTACCGTCCACGGTTTCTAACTTGTAGATACCTTTACGGATGCCTTCTTCCGCGCCTTCTGGCATGGCTGGCATGTGGTAGTTTTCGTTCAGTGTAGTGATGTAGTAATAGATGTTTTCTTGTGCTTCGCCGTACATACGCACCAGACCGTCATGCATGATGACTGCCACTTCGTAGGCATACGCCGGATCGTAAGAAATACAGTTCGGGATAGTCAGAGACTGAATATGGCTGTGACCATCTTCGTGCTGCAAACCTTCGCCGTTTAATGTTGTACGACCTGAAGTACCACCGACCAGGAAGCCACGTGCCTGTTGGTCACCCGCTGCCCAGCACAGGTCGCCGATACGCTGGAAACCGAACATGGAGTAGTAGATGTAGAACGGGATCATTGGCAGATCGTTGGTGCTGTAAGACGTCGCTGCGGCAAGCCATGAAGATGCAGCGCCCAGTTCGTTGATGCCTTCCTGCAGGATCTGACCTTTCTCGTCTTCTTTATAGTAAGCAACCTGCTCACGGTCCTGCGGGGTGTACTGCTGGCCGTTCGGGCTGTAAATACCAATCTGACGGAACAGACCTTCCATACCGAAAGTACGCGCTTCATCGGCGATGATTGGAACCAGACGGTCTTTGATGGAGTCGTTTTTCAGCATCACGTTCAGGGCACGGACAAAGGCGATGGTGGTAGAGATCTCTTTCTTCTGCTCTTCCAGCAGTTGTGAGAAGTCTTCCAGTTTCGGCATTTCCAGCTTCTGCGTGAAGTTTGGCAGACGGGTCGGCAGGTAGCCTTTCAGCGCAGCACGACGCTCATGCAGGTATTTGTATTCTGCAGAGTCTTTTTCCAGAGTGATGTACGGCAGTTTTTC
This sequence comes from Rahnella inusitata, assembly GCF_965118895.1. GTDB lineage: Bacteria > Pseudomonadota > Gammaproteobacteria > Enterobacterales > Enterobacteriaceae > Rahnella > Rahnella inusitata_A. The sequence continues at coordinate 210,499 of NZ_CBCPJJ010000001.1, read as the reverse complement.
CAGATTTTCATCGGTCACTGGCACGCTGAAACGATCACGGATATAGCGCACGCCATCCATGTTCATTTTCTTCACCTGGTGAGCAATGTTCTTTCCTTCGGCCGCTTCGCCCATGCCATAACCTTTGATGGTATGCGCAAGGATAACGGTCGGCTGACCTTTGGTGTTCTGTGCTTTGTTCAGTGCTGCGAAGACTTTCTTCGGATCATGACCACCACGGTTCAGCGCCCAGATCTCGTCGTCGGTCATGTCTTTGACCAGCGCAGCGGTTTCCGGGTAACGGCCGAAGAAGTGTTCACGAACGTATTTACCGTCGCGGGACTTGAAGGTCTGGTAGTCGCCGTCCACGGTTTCGTTCATCAGCTGGATCAGTTTGCCGCTGGTATCTTTACGCAGCAGTTCGTCCCAACGGTTGCCCCAAATCACTTTGATCACGTTCCAGCCGGCGCCTGCAAAGATGCCTTCCAGTTCGTTGATGATTTTGCCGTTGCCGGTCACCGGGCCATCAAGACGCTGTAAGTTACAGTTGATGATGAAGCACAGGTTATCCAGTTTCTCGCGGGTCGCGATAGTGATCGCACCTTTGGATTCTGGTTCGTCCATTTCACCGTCACCCAGGAACGCATAAACGCGCTGCTCTTTGGTGTCTTTCAGACCACGATGATCAAGGTATTTCAGGAACTTAGCCTGATAGATAGCACCGATTGGACCCAGACCCATCGATACGGTCGGGAACTGCCAGAATTCAGGCATCAGTTTAGGGTGCGGATAAGATGACAGACCTTTACCGTGAACTTCCTGACGGAAATTGTTCATCTGGTCTTCGGTCAGGCGGCCTTCAAGGAAAGCACGCGCGTACACGCCCGGAGAGATATGGCCCTGGAAGTACACCAGATCGCCGCCATCTTTCTCGTTGCGAGCACGGAAGAAGTGGTTGAAGCACACTTCGTAAACCGCTGCGGAAGACTGGAAGGATGACATATGGCCGCCCAGATCCAGATCTTTCTTCGACGCACGCAGAACGGTCATGATCGCATTCCAGCGGATTGCGGTACGAATGTTGCGTTCCAGCTCCAGGTTACCCGGATACTCAGGTTCGTCTTCAACAGCGATGGTGTTGACATAATTACGGCTGGCCGCGCCAGCTGCGACGCTCACGCCGCCTTTACGTGCTTCACTCAGAACCTGATCAATCAGGAACTGCGCACGCTCAACACCCTCTTCACGGATGACCGATTCGATCGCTTGTAGCCAGTCGCGAGTTTCGATCGGATCCACGTCATTATTTACACGTTCTGACATGGTGCTTTTCCTTATCTGTATCTAATACGTTGGTTTATCTGGAGCCTGTCTTCCTGCGCTCTTTCGCAAAGCTCTTCGTTCTCAATAAAACGCACGAAGACAGGCCCGTCATGTAGTTGCCGTGAGCCCCCAAGTGAAGGCTCTAAAAATTAATCCCGAAGGTTAACTTTCATCTTTCCGTTGCTGGAGCCGTCGTAGTGACCGATCCCGCCGGGTGTGTTCCCTGCTGAGATCCAGCAAAACTTCTTCAATGAACGCCAGGTGACGGTGAGATGCAGCGCGCGCCATTTCTGGTTCACGTGCAACAATCGCCTCGAAAATACTGGCGCGGTGGTTGCTTACCGTTGCCAGCATTTCCCGGCGTGAGTAGAGCAATTCAAAGTTCTGTCGTACGTTCTTCTCAAGCATCGGTCCCATACAGCGAACCAGATGCAGCAACACCACATTATGGGCTGCTTCTGTTACAGCGACCTGATACTGCATAACCGCATCGGCTTCTGCATCCAGATCCCCGCTGTCTTGTGCGGTCTGGATGCCCACGTGACAATCGCGAATGCGCGCTAAATCTTCCTCTGTGCCTCTGAGCGCAGCGTAATAGGCAGCAATCCCTTCAAGGGCATGGCGTGTTTCAAGGAGATCGAATTGTGATTCAGGATGGTCAGCCAGTAACTCGGCCAGCGGATCACTCACGCTTTGCCACAAATTACTTTGCACGAAAGTGCCACCACCCTGACGACGCAGGAGCAGTCCCTTCCCTTCCAGGCTTTGGATCGCCTCTCTGAGAGAAGGTCGTGAAACATCAAACTGTTTGGCCAGTTCACGTTCTGGCGGAAGCTTTTCCCCGGGTCTCAAAGTGCCTTCGAGGATCAGGAACTCAAGTTGCTGCTCGATCACATCGGATAACTTAGGCTGGCGGATTTTGCTGTAAGCCATATCTGTGCTGTTCTCTGCGAGTAGCGACTCTGTAAGTTACCGGAGTCAATTGGTAATACCAATTTAAAAAACGTGGCCGTAAAGTAACAAAGTATTCACCTTGTGTCCATATGGCTACCCAGTAAATGCGTCGACCTCGCACAATTTAACAAATTTTTAGCATTCTCCTTTTTTTCCACGCTTTAGATCACATTTTTACGATCCTGAGCAAATTTACCGTTAATTCGGTTATTTGTTATGCAGATGATGCATAAATCAGGTGCAAACTTTTTCGCATAACACTATTCTTGCCCGAACGGTAGATGATGCTGATTTTTAGGCACAATCCAGCCGTAAATAATTAAATACAAAAAGTGTAATTATCGCCTTACATTCTTTCTAACACGCAGAATGCTATGGGTTTTGCCCCAATGACAGAGGACAGGTAAATGGTTGATAAACAACATGGCGATGAGCTGAAGCGCGGTCTGAAAAACCGCCACATTCAGTTAATCGCGTTAGGTGGGGCAGTCGGAACAGGCCTGTTTCTGGGCAGCGCCTCCGTTATTCAGTCTGCGGGGCCGGGGATTATTCTTGGCTACGCTATTGCCGGGTTTATCGCATTCTTGATTATGCGCCAGCTCGGGGAAATGGTCGTTGCAGAGCCGGTCGCCGGTTCTTTCAGCCATTTCGCCTATAAATACTGGGGTGGCTTTGCCGGTTTTGCTTCTGGCTGGAACTACTGGGTGCTGTACGTGCTGGTGGCAATGGCAGAGCTGACCGCCGTCGGTAAATATATTCAATTCTGGTATCCGGAGATCCCAACCTGGGCTTCTGCGGCTGTGTTCTTCGTGCTGATCAACGCCATCAACCTGACCAATGTTAAAGTCTTTGGTGAGATGGAGTTCTGGTTTGCAATCATCAAGGTCGTCGCGGTAGTGGCCATGATCCTCTTCGGGGGCTGGTTGCTGTTCAGCGACACTGCAGGTCCGCAGGCGACAGTACGTAACCTCTGGGAGCAAGGTGGCTTCCTGCCCCATGGCATGACCGGGCTGGTAATGATGATGGCTATCATCATGTTCTCATTTGGGGGGCTGGAGCTGGTGGGTATCACCGCCGCAGAAGCCGATAACCCGGAGATAAGCATTCCTAAAGCCACCAATCAGGTTATTTACCGTATCCTGATTTTCTATGTGGGCTCACTGGCTGTCTTGCTTTCCCTGATGCCGTGGACCCGCGTAGGGCCGGACACCAGCCCGTTCGTTCTGATCTTCCATGATCTGGGTGATGCGCTGGTGGCAAACGCCCTCAACGTGGTGATCCTGACTGCTGCACTGTCGGTCTATAACAGCTGCGTGTACTGCAACAGCCGTATGCTGTTTGGTCTGGCTCAGCAAGGTAATGCACCAAAAGCACTGCTGAATGTCGACAAACGTGGTGTGCCGGTCGCCTCTATTATGGTCTCTGCGGCCACTACGGCGCTCTGTGTACTGATTAACTATCTGATGCCGGGCGAAGCTTTCGGTCTGCTGATGGCGCTGGTGGTTTCTGCACTGGTCATCAACTGGGCGATGATAAGCCTCGCGCACATGAAATTCCGTCAGGCGATGCGCCGCGAAGGGATCGATACCAAGTTCAAGGCGTTGCTGTATCCGGTGGGTAACTATATTTGCTTGCTGTTCATGGCAGCGATTCTGGTGATTATGGCGATCACTCCGGGCATGGCCATTTCCGTATGGCTTATCCCTGTCTGGCTGGTGATTCTGGGCCTCGGTTACTGGGTCAAAAATCAGCAAAGCGGAAAGTCCGTTAAAGCCTGAAATTAAGTCAGAGTTGTTAAAGGCTTAAACTCTTAAGCGCCCCGGTCCGATTTCATGGCCGGGGCGCTTTGTTATCTGGGTCACACTTTGCCCAGCATGACTAAAACGTCCATCTTCATGACTCTTACCTCCTGACTCCTCTGCCCCTGCCGCGCCAATACTCTTGACTAACAAACAGTTTCGTAACATCACTCTTTTTAACCAATAGCCGGAGAGAACATCCATGAAGGAAGGCGCGCTGTCATTCAAAGAGAAAGTGGCGTACGGCATGGGGGACGCGGGATGCAACATGATTGGCGGCGCCATCATGCTGTTTCTTAATTACTTTTATACCGACGTTTTCGGCCTTGCCCCGGCGCTGGTCGGTGTATTACTGCTGTCGGTGCGTGTGATCGACGCCGTCACTGACCCGATCATGGGCGCAATTGCCGACCGTACGACTACCCGCTGGGGTCGGTTCCGCCCCTATTTGTTATGGATATCGGTGCCGTACGTCCTGTTCAGCGTGCTGATGTTCACGACGCCGGAGTGGACCTACAACAGCAAGGTTATCTATGCCTTTGTCACCTACTTCCTGATGTCACTAACCTACACGGCTATTAACATCCCTTACTGCTCGCTGGGCGGCGTTATCACAGCGGATCCGCACGAACGTGTCGCCTGCCAGTCTTATCGCTTCTTTATGGTGGGGATCGCGACGCTGATCTTGTCTTCTACATTACTGCCAATGGCCGACTGGTTTGGCGGTGCGGACAAAGCCAAGGGCTACCAGATGTCGATGGGCGTGATGGCGATCATTGCGCTGTTCATGTTCCTGTTCTGTTTCAGCTTCGTGAAAGAACGTATCCAGCCTGCAGTGCCGTCTAAACATGCGCTGAAATCTGACCTGAAAGACATCTGGAAAAACGACCAATGGGTGCGCATTCTCCTGCTGACCTTCTGTAACGTCTGTCCGGGCTTTATCCGTATGGCGGCAACGATGTATTACGTCACCTGGGTGATGGAGAAATCTACCTCGTTCGCCAGCATGTTCATCAGCCTCGGCGTGGTGGGCATGATGATTGGCAGCGCGCTGGCGAAGCCGCTGACCGATAAATTCTGTAAACTTAAAGTGTTCTTCTGGGCCAACATTATCCTGACCATTTTCTCCTGCGGCTTCTATTTCCTTGATCCGCATGCCACGACGCTGATTCTGGTCGCCTACTTCGTCCTGAACATCATGCATCAGCTTCCTTCTCCGCTGCACTGGTCATTAATGGCCGACGTGGATGACTACGGCGAATGGAAAACCGGCAAACGCATCACCGGCATCAGCTTCTCCGGTAATCTATTCTTCCTGAAATGCGGTCTCGCCGTGGCAGGGGCAATGGTTGGCTTCCTGCTTTCTGGCTATGGCTACGACGCCGGCGCGGCGCGCCAGAGTGATCACGCCATCAACGGGATTGTATTGTTATTCACGGTTATCCCCGGCATTGGCTATCTCATCACCGCAGGCGTTGTACGCTTACTGAAAGTCGACCGGGAAATGATGCGCACCATCCAGTCAGATCTGGAAATCCGCCGCCGCAATTACCGCGAGCTGAATGAATACCACGACACGAAAAATGCACCTGACGCGGGCACCCTCCCGCTTCACAGCAAGGAGCTAAAACATGAGTAATTACCCAAACCCGCTCATCGAACAACGTGCTGATCCGCATATCTGGCTGCACAACGATGGGCATTATTATTTTATCGCCTCGGTGCCGGAATATGACCGGCTGGAAATCCGCCGCTCAAAAACGCTGACCGGTCTTGCTGATGCACCGGCAAAAATCGTCTGGCACAAACCCGACAGCGGCCCGATGAGCGCACTTATCTGGGCACCGGAGCTGCATTTCATCGACGGAAAATGGGTGATTTACTACGCTGCCGCGCCGTCGCAGGAGATTAAGGACGGACTGTTTCAGCACCGCATGTATGCGCTGGTGTGTGAAGATGCCGATCCGCTAAGGGGAAAATGGATCGAAAAGGGGCAAGTCCAAACACCGATCGACAGTTTTTCACTTGATGCCACGCATTTCGAGCATCAGGGAAAAAGCTATTACCTGTGGGCGCAGAAAGACCCGGCTATCCGCGGCAACTCCAATCTGTACATTGCCGAAATGGACAATCCGTGGACGCTAAAATCGCCGCCGGTGATGCTCAGTAAACCTGAACTGGACTGGGAAATTATCGGCTTTTGGGTGAACGAAGGACCTGCGGTGATAACTCATGGCGATAAGATTTTCATCACCTATTCCGCCAGCGCTACCGATGAGAATTACTGTATCGGGTTGCTCACCGCTGATGCGCACAGCAATCTGCTGGATGCGTCTTCGTGGCATAAATCTCCGCATCCGGTATTCACCACGCACGCGCAGAATAAACAATTTGGCCCCGGCCACAACAGCTTTACCCGCAACGAACAGGGTGACGATGTACTGGTTTATCACGCGCGAAATTACACCGAAATTGAAGGCGATCCTTTGTATGACCCGAACCGTCATACCCGGATTAAAAACATTCGCTGGGACGACAACGGGCAGCCGGACTTCGGCGAACCCGCCGCCGATAACCGTCCGCTGACCCTGCAAAAACAGGTATAACGCTTCAGAAAAGCCGTTAAGAGAAAGCAATAAAAAGCCCGGCCATGTGAATGCGCCGGACTTTTTTTTATTACTTCAGAGATAACGCTGAGGCAGCGAAACAGTGGCGTTAAATCAGCGCACCATAAATCGTCAGCAGCGCCACCACGACCAGAATAATCATGGTGACTTTACGCGCCAGCCCGACGGCAGCGCGCGGCGTCTGCACCGGATCCATATGCGGATCTCGCGCCAGTGAGAACTGCGCCAGACGGGTCAGCACGTGATATTGCGAAGAATGAATGTCTCCAAGCGAGGCAAACCATGCCGGTAATGCTTTTTCGCCGTGCCCGAGCAGCGCATATGCCACACCGGCCAGACGCACCGGGATCCAGTCAAGAATGTGCAGCAAACTGTCCACGCCGGACTGCGCGCGTTTGAGCGGCGTCGTATGGCGCGCGAGCCAGGTCTGATAACCACGCAGCGCGGCGTAACCACCCAGCGCAACCGGGCCGTAAGGGCCAAGCACCACGAACCAGAAAAGAGGCCCGAGGTAATAACGGAAGTTAATCCACAACAGCGCATTTTGCAGCTCGCGCAGACGGGCTTCTTCTGGGCAATCTGTTGGCAAACCGTGGATCAGCGCCAGCTCTTCTGCCATCTCTTTCGTGGCATCGGAATCGCCCTGACGGGCTGATTTCAGATAGGCGCGATAATGCTTACGCTTAACACCTGCGCCAATGCAGAACAGACAGATAATCACCCACAAAATCAGCGAAGGTACGCCGAAAAACAAGCCCTGAACCGCGCGCAGGATCACCCAAATCACCGCCATCCAGACCACGGCGATCGCCAGCGTTTTCGCCAGAGAAGTCTGTCGTCCGCGGCTGAAAATCACCTCGAACCGATGATCCAACTGCCAGTGTTCACCCAGTTTGAACAAGCGCTCCCAAGCCAACACCAGCAATAAAGTAAATAACGTCATCGATTGTCACTCTCTCTCAACACATCACACGCTAAAAACATAAACCTGAACCCGCGTTCATTCACGAGTCAGCAGAAGCATTGTGCCCTGCGGAAGGTGTTAGCAGCTTGCGATAAAATGCCCAGTCAAACTCAGGGCCGGGATCCGTTTTGCGCCCCGGCGCGATGTCACTGTGTCCGGTAATGGCATCAAGACTAATCGGATAGTGCTTAATTAACAACTCAGTAACGGCCGCCAGGCTGCGATATTGCGCTTTTGTGAAAGGCTCAAAGTCAGTCCCTTCCATCTCAATACCAATGGAGAAATCATTACAGCGCTCACGCCCCTGCCAGCTGGAAACACCTGCATGCCAGGCGCGTTTATCGAAAGGCACGTATTGGACGATTTCACCGTCACGCCGGATCAGGCAGTGTGCGGCGACCCGCAGCTGATGAATTCCTTCAAAATAAGGATCGTCCTGCGGGTTCAACGTGCCGGTAAATAACTGATCAATATACGGGCCACCGAATTTTCCGGGCGGCAAACTGATGTTATGGATCACCAGCAGTGAGGGGATTTCGTCGTCAGGACGGAGATCGGAATGGGGAGAAACAACCTGCCGGGCCTCGGCAATCCAGCCATGTTCTAAGTGCATCAATGACCTCAATGATGTGCCTGAGTGGTACTTATCGCAGCAACAGGGTAGCATGTTTTTTTGTCCTTCTTATCCGCCATTTCGGAGTATTTGTATGTCTACCCGCAGCTACAGCCCTGAAAGTCGCCGCGCACAGTTGCTCGAACGTATCGAGAGCGATATTCCCTTACTTGTGACTCAGGCGCTGGGTGAAGACCTCGGCGGCGAAGCCAATGCCGACAATGACTTAACCGCCCAACTGTTGCCGCAGGACAAAGATGCCAGCGCAACTGTGATTACTCGTGAAGCCGGAATTTTCTGTGGTCAACGCTGGCTGGATGAAGTCTTCACCCAACTGGCGGGAGACAAAATCACCGTTAAATGGCATGTCAAAGATGGCGATTCAGTTTCTGAAAACCAGACATTATGTGAACTTTCAGGCTCTGCGCGCATGCTGCTGACCGGCGAACGCACGGCGCTGAATTTTGTCCAGACCTTGTCTGGCGTGGCCACCGAAGTGAATCACTATGTGAAACGCCTCGCAGGCACCAAAACCCAGCTGCTGGATACCCGAAAAACCCTGCCCGGCCTGCGCACAGCATTGAAATATGCCGTATTGTGCGGTGGCGGCAGCAATCACCGTCTCGGCCTTGCTGATGCTTTCCTCATCAAAGAAAACCACATTATTGCCTGTGGCTCGATCAAAGCGGCAGTTGAACGTGCATTGTGGATCCACGCGGATGTCCCGGTTGAAGTCGAAGTTGAATCACTCGACGAACTTCAGCAGGCACTGGATGCAGGTGCGGACATCATCATGCTGGATAACTTCACTGTGCCGATGATGCGCCAAGGTGTAGCCCTTACAGCTGGCCGCGCATTGCTGGAAGTCTCTGGCAATGTCACTGAAAAAACACTGCGTGAATTCGCTGAAACCGGCGTGGATTATATTTCTGTCGGTGCGCTGACTAAGCATGTCCGTGCAATGGATCTCTCCATGCGTTTCAATTAATTAGCCGTTCCGCTATTGCCCTCTGAAATCCTTTCCGGGGGCAATACGACTTCCTCGGACGCTTTCGAACTTGCCGCATTACCCTCTCATTCTCATCAAACCTTGCCAACTCTCTTTTTGACCTCCTGAGCATAATTGCGAGACATCGCGCAAATTTTTTGCCTGCTGTGTTGGCTTGCATATTTATCCCGGAAGACGTCGTGGAGAATCCGACAATGGTGCTGGAATCCGGTTTTTTCTCCGTTTAGTTTGCTGGCTGAGCAACATCCATGCAGTTACACGAAACGGAGAACGCCATGCAACGGCAACAAGGATTTACCCTCATAGAACTGATGGTGGTGATCGCGATTATTGCGATCCTCAGCGCCATCGGCATTCCTGCCTACCAAAGTTATATTCAGAAAGCGGCTCTGACCGACATGCTGCAAACCATGGTGCCCTACAAAACCGGCGTCGAGCTTTGCGTAATTGATGCCGGTGCCCTGACCGCCTGCAATGCCGGCAGTCAGGGGATCCCAGCATCCGCCACCAGTCGTTACGTCAGCAAGACGCAGGTCAACGCGGGGATCATCACGCTTACCGGTCAGCAGGCACTCTCTGGTCTGAGCGTTGTGATGACCCCTACCCTCGACAATCAGGCTGGTGGCATTCTCTGGAGCCGCACCTGCACCAATTCAGCTAACACTTCGATGGTTGAAGCTTGCGAAAGCGTCTTCCGTTTTGACACCTCAGGAGCGCCGAAATGAGTGACATGCCACTAAAACCGGTTTCACTGGTAGAGAACGAAAAGCAGCAAAGCGAAGCTTCACTGGAGGCACTTTGCCAGCGCTACAAAGCAGTGATTTTACATCGCGACGATCAGACGCTGCGCGTGGCCTGCCATGAGGCTGAACCCGATACCGATACGCTCAGTAACATCCTACGCTTTGCCAGCGGGCTGAAAGTTCAGCTTGAACGCTGGCCACAAGCAAGACTCGAACAGGTAATGGAAAAAAGCAGCGCTGATCCTCAAGAAGAACCTGCAAAAAGTGAGTCACGTCCGGCTTCAGGCAGTTCTGAGGAAAATGAGCTTAACGACCAGAGTGATGCGCCGGTAATTAATGTTCTCAACCAGATCCTCAGACAGGCCATTACCCGTCGGGCTTCGGATGTTCACTTCGAGCCTTACGAGCACAGCTTCCGTGTCCGCGTTCGAATTGACGGCGTGTTACAGGAAATTCCCGGCCCTGAGTTTTCATTGGCTGCGGGTGTTTGTGCGCGGCTGAAAATCATGGGGCAGTTGAACGTTGCAGAACGCCGCTTACCACAGGACGGACAGCTGTCAGTGATGCTACAAAACCAGCGCTACTCAATGCGCGTCTCCTCCCTGCCAACATTGCATGGTGAAAAAATCGTGCTGCGGATCCTGCATATGACCCAGCAGGATCTGGCGATGTCGCAACTGGGGCTGACACTGCGCGATCTCGAGTATTTCAAAGCCGCACTGAAACACCCGCAGGGGCTGATTCTGGTCACCGGCCCGACCGGTAGCGGTAAAACCGTTACGCTTTACAGTGGATTACGGCATCTGAATGCCATCTCCCGCAATATTTGCAGCGTGGAGGATCCGATCGAAATTCCAGTCAGCGGCATCAACCAGACGCAGATCAACAGCAAAACTGATCTCAGCTTTGCCAGTGTGCTGCGCGCATTGCTGCGCCAGGATCCGGATGTGATTATGGTCGGCGAGATACGTGATAAGGAAACGGCAGAAATCGCCGTCAAAGCCGCACAAACCGGGCATCTGGTGCTAATTACAACTCTCTAATCACTAACTTCGATTTGTATAGATGTTAAGCGACTTCAAGGATATGGCTTAGAGCTTTACCAGACAGTTCCAATTGATTCCTATGCTGGTTTTATGTACAGTGAATCGTGATAAAGCAAGTAACATTCAGGAGATTACTTATGTCCTCTTATGATTCGCGGGTTCAGTTGACGTCAAAAAGCAGCGTTATCTATAATTTTCTGGTTCATGCGGATACCCCACAGGGGGCAAGAGTTAAAGTCCAAAACCATCTGAGAAAGCTGGGAGATTTTGATTTCAGTGAAATTTGCATTTCGTCTATGGAGGTGAGGGGTGATGTCTTGCTTCTAAACCCTGACGGTACAAAGTGCCTGATTCTTTAAGATACAAGCCTTTATCGCAATGTTTGCTTTTCAAGCAGATGAACAATAGCGATGAGATGTCGCTGCTTATCACTACCCCCTGCAATACCGTATCGCTTAACCAGTTCATAGCCGACCTTATCCAGCCTTTTCAGTAGCTGTTCAGGTAGCGATAAGACCAAATTAAAGGCTACGGGGGTAAGCGCCTCTTGCTTATCATTTTGTTTCCGTGGGTTGAATGCGTAAAGGTTCATTGTTCAGTCTCCACGTTTCGTAGCATCTCACCAATTGCCAGTATTAGACGCTGTTCTTCTGACTTAATCCCGTCACCGATTCGGTTTGCCAGCCTTTCCAGTTTCCCCAAATAAAAAGGGTGAAGGTTCAGAGCTATGTTTGCTCGTACTTGCTGACCATAAGAATTGAAGAGTTGATTCATTTACCGCCCTCCTGTCATTTTCCTGATTGCCTCTTTCAGGGCTGTATCTCTTTGCTGTTCAATTGTTGGCTTTGGCTTAACCTTGTAAGTGGTGATTGCTTTCGATGGTTTCACAGTTGGTTTAGGCTCACTGCCTGAAGAGAGTGATTTATAAGTTGCTTCACTGATTTCTATTTGCCCGTCAAAATACTTGAATTGCATTGAGTCAGTCAGATGATTATAGCTGCCACGTCTGGACAGCCCTTTCATTGGAGTAATCATTATTCGTTTACCTCTTCAGAGTCAGTTACAATCACGTTCAGGTAATCGGTAAAGTCTTTTACAGAGTCCAGAGCTTTACGGGCTTCAATCACAATTTTTTTTCGCTGGTGGACAGTTTCACCTATTTTCACTTTCAATCTCTCAATCAGCTTATCGACGGTTGATTCAGCTTCAGCGGTTGCCTTATCCGTTGCATCTTTCAGAGCATTCTTTTTAGTTGAGATGAAATAAATTAAACCCATTCCTACACGGTGAACCATGTAGCCAGCATCAGCCATTGATTGAATAACCTGCTGTTGGTTAGTTGGGTAAACCTGCTTCACAATGAATCCGTGACGTTCTGAAGGATTAGCCAGATATTCAGCAGCTTTCCGGTTAATCAATTGCTGGCGCGATTCTACTGCATCCTGATATTCAGCTTCAGCCTTATTCATTCGGTCAGTTGCCTGTTGAATCCGTGGGAAGTACAATTTTTCGATATGCTGTTTCTGTTCGAACGGTAACAGGTGACTAATGCTTGCAACTGGTGATTCAATTTTTACAGCTTGATTTAAAATAGTCATTATTAATTTACTCTTAGTCTGCTTTGCTTAGATTTCAGAAAGCACAAAACCCCATCCAGCCAACTCAATGTTACGGGACGAGGTTCAATGTTTTCTAATTAGGGTTTGTCTGTCTTCTCAAGGGAACTTGAAATGGATGCTTAAAAAGACAGACAAGAAGGAAATTGTTTGAGTCAGAAATAATCGGCGATTTGATGGATAGTGAATATCTCTAACTCATATAACCATTGTTACACGGAATCACCGATTGTCAACGATTATTCTTAATTCTTCCACAGATTGACGCAATCAACAATAAACGTCTTGCTTTAGTTATCATTCTTTTAACTTGATACTCTTTTTTTTTGGATAGGGTTAATTAAATCGCCAATCTTCCGTAATTCAGTATGGATAGTGTGACAGGTTTTTCCTGTTACCTTGTAATATGTCTTCATTCATAAATTGAACCTTTCTCAATCCAAATAAAAAAGGACTCCGAAGAGTCCCTTTATATTGCTTACTCAAATACCTCTTGAACGACCTGTACCAGTTGATTTTGAGATTTAGCAAACCAGATAAAACAATTATCTCATGGGAATAGCATTCTGTAAAACCCAAACAGATATGTTAATCACAGCCCTCATTACTTTTTTGTTTCGTCTAAAGCCCGGTTGAACTACGCTCAAAAAGTTGAAAGCCCCTCTCCACATAAAATCTAACGCAATGATTTGTAATGATTTATCCATGTAACGACATTCAGTTAACAACAAGTCTACGTTAAGTTACGTGTGATGCCGTTAGAAATAAATTGACACATCCGGTCAAAAACTGCTATCACAATCACGTACAAAAAGTACGTTCAAATGACAGACAAACCGAAACAATGTAGCACCCATATAAGGATTGTTATTATGAGTTTACAGGTTTTGAGAGATTCAGTTCAAAGACGCAAACCAATCTCATTTCATTACAACAAGCCAGGAAAAACACCGGGCGAGAGAATTGGAAACGTTCATGCAATCTTCATAATGAGAAAAAAAGATGGCACCGAATCCACTAAATTGCACATTGTCCAGACATCCGGCGTAACAGACAGCGAGCCTGATTTCCCTGAGTTCAGAATGTTTGATATAGAGTCTCTATCAAATATCACAATTCTCGAAGGTGAACCCCAATTCCCAATCAATGATAAATATAACCCTGAGTACGACGGCTATAAGAATGTAATTGCTAAGGTTTAAAAATGAGCCTGAATCACTCTTTCCTCATAGGCTCAGATGAATCAAGTGAGCTTATGCTAAACATTTCTGGTCTTGATGCTAACGCTAAAGAAGTGGATTCCTTATGTGCCAATTTCTTTGCACACTGTGCTAAGACTGGCACACCCAAATTCACATGTAAGCTGACAATACAAAATCTTCAAAATCTTTATAGCCATCTATCCAGCTATAGCATGGTATGTGATAGCACTTCTTCAAAGACTGGAAGATTCATTGAGGTCAGAGATAATTATAATGAGATAATCAGCATTCTTGAACACGCTGATAATAATTCATTAGTTATGGCCTTGCAGCACCTTGTAAGCAGTAAGTTAACCAATAATGACATCAATACAATATTAGGGAGAAAGGAATCTCTCGAGACCTACGAAAAAATGCTCACTGAGCCTGATAGTTATAAGGAGGCAGACTGGCAACGTTTTTTTGAAACCAATGAATGGATTTTTGGTTATGGCTTAAAGTATAAATTCCTAAAAATTCTTCAAAGGGAAGCTCACATATCAAGGACTGATTTAAACGGCGGGAATGATGTAATTGCTGATTTTCTTATATCTGACTCAAGATTCACCAAGATTGTGGAATTAAAAACACCAACAACAAAACTTTTCACTAAGCGACAAGGGCGCTCTGATACATGGTTCTTATCCAGTGAATTAACCGACGCTGTTAGTCAGATATTGGCGCAAAAGGCAAATTGGGAGATTGAATCTCAGTCTAGAAATTACACTACAGATGGTGAACTTATACATGAAGATACATTTGATACAGAATGCATTTTAATTATAGGTTCATTATCTTCAATTGAGGGTAATGAGCGAGAAAAACTAATTAAAAGAAAAACCCTCGAGCTTTATAGGAGAAATTTAAAAAATATAGATATCTTGTTTTATGATGAGTTGCTTGAGATGTCGCGCTACATTGTCAGAAGTGCTGAAGTAATAGAAGATAAGCTTCTCTCAGCACTGTAGATGTACCTGTAAGAAGGAAGGATAGCATTATAACAAATAAAATATTTATCGTGGTGTTTCGAGTAATGTCATGAGTTTGATACCTTCTCAGCATACCGGAACACCCTCTTTCAGATAACATTAATGTGTTTCACATAGGAAATTAGAATCATATTTTCCAGAGTCTTTCTGATGGTTGCTCCAGCATTAACCGCTTTCAGTTTCACCAGTTGATTATCTGTCTTTTTAATCCGCACTGCTTTTGTCTTGTTCATTCAAATGACTCCTTTGATAATCAGAGTGATGACTTGTGGAATGCTTACTTCAAAGTGTTCAGCCAAAGCTTTTAATTGCTGGTAAGCCGGTTCACCGATATGTGTTAATGTATAGTTCATTGTTATGCTGCCTTTTGAATGTGTAAATCAAGGACGTCTTCTAATTCCCTGTCAGAATCTAATTCATCGTTTTCATAGTCACTGTTAAACATTACCTGAATTTCGCCTTTATCATGGCAATGTTCAATCATTGTTATTGCTAACTGTAATGCCTGAGTAATATCATTACACCAGCTTTTACTAAAACCTGTTTCATCCTCTACAGCCGCTGCTGTGATAACGTTTAATCGCTTCATTAAATTAAAGCAGAAAGATGGGGATAGTTTATCTGGGCAGCTATTAACGCAACCCGTGAATACATCCTCAACTTTTGAAGGAAGGTTACTTACTGAGTCTTTATCAATAAAATATTGCTGAAGTGCGTTCTCCATAGCCTTACGGGGTGTTCCTCTTCTGCGGTACGGTTTATTACTTGCGGGTAATGGTTTATTGAAGCTGGTGTAACCTAATTCGATGAGGGTGTTTTTAAGAGATTCGCGGTATTCGGGGGTATCTATTAAATCGTGGTCATCTGAGAAGAAGCCTTTACCTGTTATTGGCTTTCCAGCCGGAGTCTTAACTCCATTGAATAATTTAGCTTTGGACATTACATAGTGGATACCTCAATTCGTTATCTAATAAACCATATTAACCCAAATTTAACATTCTGTCAACATTATTAACAATTTGTGACAGGCGCTTTTAGATTTCAGCCAATGAAAAACCCCTTATAAATCAATAATATTTAAGTCCGGTATATATAACTGGAAGGATACTATTCAGGCGCTTGGAAAAGGTTACTTTTCAGAGGCTGCGTGTGCAGGGCTGGTATAGGGTGTTTGCGGTAGGTTCTCCCGCCCAAAGGGGGAACCGTTGAACCGCGTTAGAAGGGGGTTGTACAGATTGATTGAAAAGGAATTTTAAGAGGGCTAACGCCCTGAATCACCATGATTTATTTACATCAACCAATTGTAATTGATTGTTTTTTATGCTACCCTAAAAACCTCTTAACAGATTCTTTTTGTTCTTTGTTTTTCATCTTCTTGTCTCTGAGTATCTTTTAAGAGTTCTTTAAAGAAGCCCTTCTAACCTCACCTTGTAGCCTCGACAGTAAACCATATCGGGATCCGTGAAAGAGGCTTGAAGCTGGTGGATAGATTTTCGGGATTTTTATTTTTCTAAAAAATTTCCAGACCTATTTTTATTTCAGCTTTATCGGAAACTTTCAGCATATCTAGTGCAAGTTTGAAGATTTTGAACCGTCTGAATCTCTCTGCTTAGTAGCGCCCTTTTCAAAGGTTCCGTACCAATGGCAAAAAATGAACATATCTGAGCCTGTACAGCGTTCTAAGCGATTATTTAATGATGGCAACACCAACCCACAGGATAATATAAAGACTGCTTAGAATGCGTTACAGGGATCCTGATAAACGCTAGACATAAAAAAGCCCCAATAAAGGGGCATTGTGAATCACTATCCAATTGTTATTTATTCAGTCGATAGAAAGTCGCCTTGCTAATCTGTAGCTCATCCTGCACCTGCTTTGGTGACATCCCCTGTGAAAGAAGTTCCTGAACCTGTTCAGGGGTTGCTTTAATCGGTCTTCCACAGTGAACCCCTTCAGATTGAGCACGTTTGATGCCAGCAGTTCTACGCTCTGCGATGAGGTCTTTCTCTAAAGACGCTAAACCAGCCATCATCGTGAGCATAGCCTTACCCACTGGTGTAGAGAGGTCGAACCCTTCACGTAAGCTGATAACCTTCACACCTTTGGCCTGTAAAGTCTCAACGGTTGAGAGGACATCAATAGTGTTACGGCCTAAGCGGTCAATAGCGATAACAATTAGCGTGTCACCTTCACGGACATAGTTCAGCAGGTCACTGAACCCTTTACGCTCTGTAGCCTTAATGCCACCTGATACAGCCTCATCAGAGAACCACTTACCAACCTGATAGCCAGCCTCATTGATTTGTTTCTTCTGGTTCTCAATAGTCTGGTCAGAAGTTGATACACGGACATAAGCGATTACAGATGACATATGGTGATTCCCTGAAAGTTGTCTCAAAACCTAGTCTCAAAATAATACATGTATCAAAAAACTAAATCAACCTTTTGAGACAACCTAATCACGCCTTTCGAGACCCTTTTCATGAGTATCAAAACCACTTCCTTTTGAGACAAACTAAACCATTCAAACAGGTTATATAAATACTAATTCTCATCTCTTTTTGGAACCAAAACAGTTAACAGGCTAAACCTATTGAAATTGCTGGTGTTGATAAGGGTTTTGACACTATTCGGAGCGACTGTTTTTTACTGTTAATTTAGCCATCTAAACGGCTATCATTCAGCATTAACAAGTTATTGAAGGGGTCACTATGGAAATTTGAGAAATCGAAAAGTAAATCTGGCTAACCATAGCGACCTTAAAAGGGTTAAACAGGGATCCCGAAGTAGCAGCAGATTGCATTAGTAAGAACAGCAGGAGCCGCCGCACCAGCGATTTTTAACGCCCCCGTAAAAGCCTTACCTGTCATCTTACCAATCCATGAGCCGAAACCTTTTTCAACTTCTTCTTTTGAGGCTGGTTTCGGGGACTGCTCAACAAGCTGTTTCAATTCAGCAACATCATTATCATCAAGACCGTGACTCTTTAGCTCACGCTCAAGAGATGCAATGTCACCAACTGATATAGAGTTTTGCTGATTAATGTCACCAGTGTTGCCCGCTCCGATTGCTCCAGCGTTATTCACTGAACCATGAAAAATATTCGTATTGTTAACCGTCATTGGTGCAACCTCTTTTTCTTCTCTAGTAAATATTAGCCCTTCTCCGAGTATTCCCTTTTTCTCTAACTCAAGCGACCAATCAAGAATTTTATTCCTCACAGTGGTAATTATATGCTGAATTTTACCAGCACTGAAGAACCAACGAATTTCATATCTTGAACGCTGACCAGATAAAAGCATCTCAGCAAGTGGAGCAGGTACAGTGAGACTGACAGTCCCTGCATCTTTGACCTTCGAATGAGCCATTGATGAGACTGATTCAGTGAGCGCAAACGTCGTGAACTGCTTTGTTATTTTAGGGTCAGATGTCCCCAAATCTACGGGAATCCATCCATTAACAGGATTGAATGCTTTCAATATACCTTGTCCAGACCTATAGTCAGGCGCAGAGGCAATATTAGGGTATCCATTAAGCTCTAATTCTATCCATTCAACAAGGTCTTGAAGGTCTAACTTAATCGCAATCATCTTTGCTTTCATTAGAACAGCAACGATGTCTGAATTTGGGTCACTCGCAAGAGCCTGAAGCTCAATAACTGGAGAATGTATCAAATTAAACTCCTTAACAATCGATGCAATATAGTTATCTTTGTAAATTGAAGTAGCTATACAAATCATTCATTAAAATGCTAGGGACGTTCGCTCCCTCTATAACAAGACCACCCTTTAATGCTTTTGCTGTCATAACTCCAATCCAATCACCAAAGTATTCTCTCACCTCATTTTTGTTTTTAGGAAGTGGGGACTCACTAATAACCCTTGCTAAATCACTAATATTATCATCAGCTAAACCATATTCTTTAAGCGCCAGATTAAGAGACTCAAAGTCGTTAATAGTGGTTTTATTATTTTGATAAATGCTACCGTGATTACCTGCCCCTATCGCCCCTGAATTATGAACTGAACCATAAAAATTATTAGTGTTGTAAAAAGTTGTAGGTGCAATTTCTTTTTCTTTTTCACTAAAGACTACACCTTCACCCAATACTCCCTTTCTTTCTAACTCCAAAGCCCATGTTAATATCCTATTCCTTACAGTAGTTACTATACATTCCAACTTTGAAGCATTGATAAACCAGCAAACTTCCGAAGGAGCACTATTTGAAGGGAAAAGCATTTTTATTTTTTCGGCTGACATTCCAAGTCGCAGATTATCATCTGCTTCACGAAGATTTCTCAATGCTGAAATGGAGTCACTTAAACCATACTCTTGAATCATTGTTATAATTTCTGGTTTTATATCACGATATTGGACATTTATCCATCCGTGATAGGGATTCCATCCTCTGACTACACCTTGCCCTATACGATAATCAGGGAGGGCAACACTATCAGGATAGCCATCAAGCTCACAATCAAACCATTCTGCCAATTCGGGCAAGTTCAACTTCACTGCAATCATTTTGGCCTTTATTAAAACCCCAACAATGTCATTACTGACATCAGCAGCCAAACCCTGCAACTCATGAACTGGCGAAGTTTTCATTGATTAACCTTGTTGACAGTTTTAAAGTTAGCTTACTAGACATTCACAATGATGTAAGCAAAGTTTTCACTGCGGCTGATTAGGTTGCTCTTCCATCTCTTTCACCCACTCTGGAGCCTCTTCTAAGGCTATGTGACGAGGCTTAGTCGTGAACCCTTCAAAGTCAAATTCATCACCATCAATCAGCGGTAAAATCTCTATCCACTGAGCACCATCAACCACCCTATCAAGTGGAAAGTTAAGCAGCTTCAAGCCGTTGTGTAAGAAGACATCACACTTCTTTCCAGCCGTGTTAAGCCGGATTTCTTTCACTATCCGCTTAATGATGATTTGAGCCTCTATCCGGTCTTTCTTCACAGTCAAATCCAGATGGCTGATTGTCTCAAGCTGGCTTGATTGCTCTCGCTGGTGAACCTCTGAGACAGCCTTTTCAGCGTCCTTAATCTGACTGTTCAGTCCTCGTAGCTCACCAGCCATAGATTCGGTATCATCTGCCAGCATAGCCAGCTTAATGAGCCTCTCACGCTGTTTCTGAAGCTGTTCTAACTCACTTTGAAGAGCACCAATAGCAGAGCCGTTATCACGATTGAGGGAAAGACGGTTAGTGTTATACAGAAGCCCCTGAACAAGGGCTTTATCGGCCAATCGGCGGTTGATACTTTTGGCATGACATCGCCCCTCATATCTCATTGAGCATCTATAGACCCCATGCCATTTTTCAGTTGCACAGTTAACAATTGTCACAAAGCCACATTCAGCACAACGCATTACACCTTTGAAAAGGTTAGTAAGTAAGGGTTTGTCTGATGTTGGTCTGCGGCCTGAACCCTGTTTTAACTGCTGCACAGCATAGAATTGTTGTTCGCTAATGACAGCGGGGTAATAGTTGGGTATCTCCTTTACCCCTTGTGTAACTGTACAATTAGACGGCACTTTGAAACCAATCACAGAGCGGTTATCCAAGAGTGCTTTAACAGTAGTGTGAGACCAAGCACCTTTCACAGGTTTGTGTTGATTCAGAGTATAGAAACCTTCTTCATTCATCTGTCTGGCGATTCGTACAAAAGGCAATCCCTCTAAGCGAAGCTGGAAGACACGCTGAACCGCTTTCACATTATCGGGTATTAACTCAAAGTGAGACATATCATCAGACACTCTGAGCCACGCCACACAGCGCCGTGACATTATTCTACCCTTAGCCGCTTCTTCTCGTTTTGCATCCCATGCAGACCTTAACCGCTTTGATTTCGTAGCAGATTCTTCATTAGCACGCTGCATGATAAGCACAGCTTTAATCAGGCTGAGAGGGTCATTAAGACTTTCCTTCTTGTACCATGAGTTATCCGCCAATGTGACCACATCAACACCAGCTAACAAAATCTTTCGCAGTCGCTCCCTTGCAGTGTCAATGTCTTGACGGCTTACCCTGTCCAATGATTCAACTAACAACACTGAACCCGCCTCAATAACCCCTGATTCAACAGCGGCTAAGAATTCACCAAATGCACCTGATTTAGCATTAGCGCCAGAGTAACCACTTATGCCGAGGTCTTGAAACCTGAGCGACTCATCTAATTGATAGTCTGGATTATTCTTGAGCCATTCATTTATGTACTTGTTCTGGCGTTTGGTTGAGTCTCCAGATGCCTGAATTCTTGAGGAAAATCGAATGTATGAGATTGCTTTTGGCATGAGCTAGTAAGTTACCATGATAGACTTAACAGGAGTTTATCATAAGAGATGTGTAGTCCTTTCAACGTTACATACCAATTCCACCTGTGAAACGCTGACCCGGCTGCGGCAGATGGGTATTGAAGGCTTTCATATTGCCGCCAGCCTGCGGCTGGTTATTGCTCAGCGACTGGTGCGAAAACTCTGTCCGCACTGCCGCAAGGCGTACATAGGGTTTGTCGGCAAAGGTGAAAACGGGCGAGGCGCCCAGACTCCACTTTGGCTGGCTGCCGGATGTCATCAGTGCTTTTCCGGCTATTACGGACGGACAGGCATTTATGAAACGCTGAGCATCACCCCACGCTTGCAGCAGGCACTGGTTGCAGAAGCCACGGTGAATGAGCTGAGTAAAATTGCCCGCGAACAGGGGCAAATCACGCTGCAGGAAGCCGGAATGTTGCTGGTTGAGCAAGGGATCACTTCGCTAGAAGAACTCTATCGCGTCACCGGCGAGGAAACCGATGCATGAGTGAAATGCCTGCGCTTTCCCAAAGAGGGTGCCTGTATCACTGGCAGGCCATCGACATCCAGGGAAACATTCAGCAAGGCAACAGCATAGAGACCAGCAAAGATGGCCTTTATCAGCAGCTCTTTGCAGCCAGTTTACAACCGCTGAAGATTCAGATGAGGCAACGTCTGAACCGGGGCTACTGGAAAAATCCAGAACGCGTTGCGATGGTCAGGCAACTTGCCACGCTGCTACAGGCCGGACTGCCGCTGGTCAATAGCCTTATGTTGCTAGCAAATGAGCATCCGAAAATGGCGTGGCAATGCGTTTTGCAAAATATCGCTAAAGGAGTTCGTGAAGGGAAGCCTTTATCAGCAATGCTGAATGCGTATCCTGATGTATTCCCGGATATCTACCGGCAGATTATTGCCATCGGTGAAATCACCGGTCAGATGGATCGCTGCTGTTTACAGCTGGCCGCACAGCAGGAACAGCAGGCACAACTAAGAGACAAAGTGAAAAAAGCCCTGCGCTATCCGCTGATTGTCAGTGTAATAGCCACGGTAGTGACCTTACTGATGCTGACCCTGGTTCTGCCGGAGTTTGCCAAAATCTATGCCTCCTTTGATGCCAAGCTGCCGTGGTTCACGCGCATGCTGGTCAGTACATCGGATGTCCTGATCAGTACCGGTCCGTGGCTGACGGGAGTTGTATCTCTTGGTTGCTTTGCCTATTTACGCAAACTACATCCACAAAAGCGCTGGAAGCAGCGGGAGCAAATGCTGCTGCTAAGGTTGCCGATAACCTCACGGCTGGTTACCGACAGTTGCCTCAGCCAGATATTTCAGACGCTGGCGATGACTCAACAGGCAGGAATGACGCTGATTTCCGGGCTGGAGGCCGCGGCGTCCTCCCTGTCTAATTTGCATTTTCAGAGCGCGCTCAGCCAGATCCGTGAGCAAATTATGCAAGGCACACCTTTGCATAAGGCCTTTGTGCAGTCGCCGCTGTTTCCTTCGCTGTGTCAGCAACTGATAAAAATCGGGGAGGAGTCAGGTTCACTGGATGAGTTGCTGCTGAAACTGGCTCATCTGCATAACGAAAAGGCAAATTCGCTGGCGGACACATTGTCACAAACGATTGAACCGGTTCTGATGGCAGTAATGGGCGTAATTGTTGGTGGGTTAGTGATCGCCATGTATCTGCCTATCTTCCAGTTGGGTTCGGTGATGGGATGAAGCGTCCTGTAAACGGGACTTTCATTGGAAATGAAAACGGCGAAATCCTGTTTCGCCGTTAGAGATGCCTTTATGGCGTGGGTGACATTCTTGTCTTTAAGGAGTTATTTACCGCCGAACAGACGGTTTTCCTGCTCTGCAACGCGGATAAAGGTGGTGCGTTTTGTCAGCTCTTTCAGACGATCGGCACCCACATAAGTGCAAGCAGAACGCAGACCGCCAAGGATATCGCGAACAGTGTTTTCAACCGGGCCTCGCAAAGGCAACTTCACGGTTTTACCTTCCGCTGCACGATATTCAGCCACACCACCGACATGACGTTTCATCGCAGATTCGGAACTCATGCCGTAAAAAAGCATGAATTTTTCACCATTCTCTTCGACGACCGTACCTTCACACTCTTCATGCGCTGCCAGCATTCCGCCGAGCATCACGAAGTCTGCGCCGCCGCCGAAAGCTTTAGCAACATCGCCCGGCACTGCACAACCGCCGTCGCTGACAATCTGTCCGCCCAAACCATGTGCGGCATCAGCGCATTCGATCACAGCGGAAAGCTGCGGATAACCGACACCGGTTTTAACGCGGGTTGTACAGACTGAACCTGGTCCAATGCCGACTTTGACAATGTCTGCACCGGAGAGGATCAGCTCCTCGACCATTTCACCGGTGACTACATTACCAGCACAGATGACTTTGTCAGGGCAGGCTTCGCGTACGCGTTGCAGGAAATCGACAAAGTGTTCCGAATAGCCGTTAGCAACATCAAGACACACAAATTTCAGCAATGGTGACATGGCGAGAATTTGCAGCGTTTTGACAAAATCTGCTTCAGACGTCCCGGTGGAAACCATCACATTGCGCAGTACAGATTCATCCGCAGAAGCGATGAAAGCCTGCCATTGTTCAACGGTATAATGTTTATGCACTGCCGTCAGCATGCCGAAAGATGCCAGCACCGTCGCCATGCGGAATGTCCCCACGGTATCCATATTAGCGGCAATAATGGGTGTGCCTGACCAGCTGATTGCGGAGTGTTTGAATGTGAAGGTGCGCTCCAGTTCTACTTCGGAACGGCTTTTGAGGGTGGAACGTTTAGGGCGGATAAGTACGTCTTTAAAACCTAATTTCAAATCTTCTTCAATGCGCATGACGGGTTTGTCCTGGTTTGGCGACGGATCGCTAGGGCGTACAGCGAAAATTAGACACCCTTTCCAGTGGTTTTATCATACACAGGAAAATGACAACGGCAAGATGGCTTTTACTACGAGCGTCACAGACTTTAGATTGTGCCGCTGAATAATTTTTTGAGCCCGAAACCAACACGAGAGCGGCTTGCACTTACTCATAATCTCTTTATCATTTACCAAACTAATTTTATCAGAGCATCCGTATGACCTATATCGTTGCATTGACCGGAGGCATAGGTAGCGGGAAAAGCACCGTTGCTGAGAGCTTTGCACGCCACGGCGTAAGCATTGTCGATGCTGATATTATTGCCCGTCAGGTCGTTGCCCCTGGCGAACCCGCGCTGGATGCGCTGAGCAGCCATTTTGGTCACAATATTCTTCTCGCTGACGGCTCGCTTAACCGCGCCGTTTTGAGAGAATGTATATTCAGCAACCCCGTTGAAAAAGAATGGGTTAATAAATTGCTGCATCCGCTTATCCATGCCCAAATGCAGCGCCTTATCGCGCAGGCGCAAACGCCGTACGCGCTCTGGGTCGTACCGTTATTAATTGAAAATGGATTGCAGGCGCAGGCCAATCGCATACTGGTGGTCGACGTTGATCCACTCACTCAGCTTTCGCGCACGATACAGCGCGACGGCGTCAGCCGCGAGCAGGCTGAAAATATTATTGCCTCGCAGGTGGGCCGTAAAAAACGGCTGGCCTGCGCGGATGACATCATTGATAACAGCGGCGGTCCTGAAACGATTGAACCGCGTGTTGCCCAATTACATAGCCGCTATTTAAAATTGGCGGCATCAGTATCTCCATGAATAATTCGTCGAATTATCAAGGGGAAAACAGACAGGATATTGCCCAGCATGAGTGAAGCAGCAGCCACAGTTCTTTTTGAACATCCGTTAAATGAAAAAATGCGTACCTGGTTGCGCATTGAATTTCTGTTACAGCAGCTGCATGCCAATGCACAGGTCACTGGTATTTCTTCCGCCCTGCTGTTCTTTCGCACGGCATCCGACTTACTGGATGTGTTAGAACGCGGTGAAGTCCGCACCGATTTGCTGAAAGAGCTTGAGCGTCAGCAACAAAAATTGTCCCAGTGGCAGGATGTTCCCGGCGTCGATTTGGCCCGCATTGAAGGGTTACGCACTGAGCTGAAGCAGTGTGCAGGCGTGCTGATGAAAGCCCCGCGTATTGGTCAGGCGCTGAAAGAAGATCGCATGATTGCGCTGGTACGTCAGCGTCTCAGCATTCCGGGCGGCTGTTGCAGCTTTGACCTACCGACGCTGCATATCTGGCTGCATCTGGCACAATCTCAGAGGGATAGCGAAGTACAAAACTGGCTGGAAACGCTGGCTCCGCTGAACAATTCGCTCACGATGGTATTAGATTTGATCCGCCAGTCCGGCGTTTTCCGCAATCAAATCAGCCTTAACGGTTTTTTCCAGGACAATGCTGAAGGCGCAGATCTGTTACGATTACGCCTGTCGATGGAAAATTTGCTTTATCCGCAAGTGTCCGGGCACAAAACCCGTTATGCCATTCGCTTTTTACCCCTCGACAGCGAACATGGCGTGGTTCCCGCGCGACTGAATTTTGATCTTGCCTGCTGCTAGGAGTTGCAAATGGATCCCGAAATTATTGAAGTAAATTGCCCGACCTGTGGCAAAACGGTGGTGTGGGGCGAGCAAAGTCCTTACCGTCCTTTCTGCTGTAAACGCTGTCAGCTGATCGACCTCGGCGAATGGGCCGATGAAGAGAAACGTATTCCCAGCAAAGGGGATATTAACGATCTGGATGACTGGAGCGAAGAAGAGATTTAACGCGCGAAGCATGCACGAGAAGAGATAACAGAAAGGGGCTTCGGCCCCTTTTTCGTACGCGGAATTTAACGTCTATCAGAACTGATTATTTTTCAGTGCCCGGACGATCGCTTCATTGGCCGGCGGAAACTCTGCTTCATTTAGCTGCGACTGTGCAATCCAGCGTTTCGGCTGGCCTTCTTTACCATACGGCTCGCCCTTCCAGCCTTCCACCATAAAGAAGTGCAGCGTAATGATACGGTCAGGAAAGCGGTGCTCAAGAGTATCGAGCAATACCAGAGATGTAGCCTCGATCCCGACTTCTTCTTGTAATTCGCGGATCAAAGCCTGTTCAGGCGTCTCCCCCGATTCGATCTTGCCGCCGGGAAACTCCCAAAAACCTGCCATGTGTGATGAAGCATCACGCTGAGTAATAAAAATTTCTTTCTGCGCATTACGGATGATGCCGACTGAGATATTCAGTTGCTTAAGCGTCACAGTATTCACCTTTCCCCTGACTGAAATTCCTGTACTGAACCGTACTTTTAAGACAAAAAATAAAGGCGGTGATTAGCCGCCTTTAAGATTAACACGATGACTTAGCCTGATATCTTACTTTTGCAGGCGGCCATGGCATTGTTTGTATTTTTTACCGGAACCGCACGGGCAAAGATCGTTGCGCCCGACTTTACGCTCGCCCGAAGAAGCAAGACGTGCTGCCTCTTCCACTTCAACTTCCAGCTGATCCTGATGGCTCAGTTGTTGCTGACGCGCCAGACGCTCGGCCTCTTCACGACGCTGAAGCTCCATCGCTTCCACTTCTTCAGGCATGCGAACCTGCACTTTGCTCAGCACGCTGACGACTTCGTATTTCAGTGATTCAAGCATTGCAGCAAACATGGCGAAGGACTCGCGTTTGTATTCCTGCTTTGGATCTTTCTGCGCGTAACCGCGTAAATGGATACCCTGGCGCAGATAATCCATCGCCGCCAGATGCTCTTTCCACAGGGAATCGAGGGTTTGCAGCATCACGCCTTTCTCGAAGTTACGCATCATTTCAGCGCCAACCACTTCTTCTTTACGGGCGTAAGATTCTTTCGCAAGTTCCATAATCCGTTCGCGCAGAGTTTCTTCATGCAGCTCTGGCTCTTTATCCAGCCACTCTGCAATCGGCATTTCAAGCTCAAAATCGGCCTTCAGACGCTGTTCCAGACCTTCAACATCCCACATTTCTTCCAATGACTGAGGCGGAATGTAGCTGTCGATGGTAGTTTTGAACACGTCTTCACGAATGCTGGCGATGGTTTCGCTCACGTCAGAGACATCCAGCAGTTCATTACGCTGGCTGTAGATCGCACGACGCTGATCGCTTGCCACATCATCGTATTCCAGCAACTGCTTACGGATATCGAAGTTACGGCTTTCAACTTTACGCTGTGCATTGGCAATTGCCTTGGTCACCCAAGGGTGCTCAATCGCTTCGCCCGGTTTCATACCCAGTTTACGCATCATGCCGGAAACGCGATCGGACGCGAAGATACGCATCAGGGCATCTTCCATTGACAGGTAGAAGCGTGAAGAACCGGCATCACCCTGACGACCCGCACGGCCGCGCAGCTGGTTATCGATACGACGTGATTCATGACGCTCGGTACCAATGATGTGCAAACCACCGGAGGCCAGCACGGCATCATGACGAATCTGCCACGCTGCCTTGATTTCTGCGATTTTCTCGTCGGTGGCTTCTTCGCCCAGATTCTCAACTTCAACCTGCCAGCTGCCGCCCAACACGATATCGGTACCACGACCGGCCATGTTGGTTGCGATAGTCACCGCACTTGGCTGACCTGCCTGAGAAACGATTTCCGCTTCTTTGGCGTGGAATTTGGCGTTCAGTACGCTGTGCGCGATACCCGCTTTGGTCAGTTCGTTGGAGACGACTTCTGATTTCTCAATCGAGATCGTACCCACCAGAACCGGCTGGCCGTTGGCAGTACAATTACGAATGTCTTCGATGATTGCGCCAATCTTTTCCATTTCAGTCATATAAACCAGGTCTGCCATATCTTTACGCACCATAGGGCGGTTCGTTGGCACAACAATGGTATCAAGCTTATAAATGGAGCTGAATTCGAATGCTTCGGTATCTGCGGTACCGGTCATACCGGCCAGTTTTTCGTACAGACGGAAGTAGTTCTGGAAAGTGATGGAAGCCAGCGTCTGGTTTTCGTTTTGAATATCCACACCTTCTTTCGCTTCCACTGCCTGATGCAAACCATCAGACCAGCGGCGGCCCTGCATCGTACGGCCAGTGTGCTCATCGACGATAATAACTTCACCGTCTTTCACGATGTAATCGACATCGCGGGTGAACAGCACGTGCGCACGCAGCGCAGCAGTTACGTGGTGCATCAGCATGATGTTAGTCGGGGAATACAGGGATTCGCCCTCTTCCATGATGCCCGCTTCTACCAGCATTTCTTCAATCAGCACCAGACCGCGTTCCGTCAGGTGAACCTGACGCGCTTTCTCATCCACGGAGAAGTGGCCTTCGCCCTGGAAGGAATCTGAATCCTCTTTTTCCTGACGGATCAGTTTAGGGATCAGTTTGTCTACGCGGGTGTACATTTCTGAGCTGTCTTCGGCCGGGCCGGAGATGATCAGCGGAGTACGAGCTTCATCGATAAGGATGGAGTCGACCTCATCCACCAGCGCGTAGTGAAGTTTACGCTGTACACGTTCTTCAGGGCTAAACGCCATGTTGTCACGCAGGTAGTCAAAGCCGTATTCGTTGTTCGTACCATAAGTGATGTCCGCTGCGTAAGCTGCGCGCTTGGCAGGGGAAGGCATGCCCGGTAAGTTAATCCCGATGCTCAGGCCCAGGAATTCAAACAATGGACGGTTATTTTCGGCGTCACGCTGGGCTAAGTAGTCATTGACGGTCACGACGTGAACACCTTTGCCGCTCAGCGCGTTCAAATAAGCCGGCAGTGTTGCCGTCAGGGTTTTACCTTCACCAGTACGCATTTCTGCGATACAACGCTCATTGAGCACCATACCACCGAGCAGTTGCACGTCGAAGTGACGCATACCGAATACACGTTTGCTGGATTCACGTACCACAGCAAAGGCTTCAGGGATCAACATTTCCAGCACTTCGCCTTTCGCCAGGCGTGCACGGAATTCATCAGTTTTGGCTCTCAGCTGATCGTCTGTCAGCTTCTGAACTTCAGGTTCCATACGGTTGATGAGCTCAACCACTTTGCGCATACGGCGCAATGTACGATCGTTACGACTACCAAAAACTTTGGTCAATAATTTGATTAACATGATGCTTAATATCTCTTTGATGTCGTCAAAGACGACCCTAATTTATTGATTTATAGATAAATTACTTAAATACGAGTGTTAAATCAGGGTGACCGGGCCGGCACGAATGCCTTGCACCTGTGCCAGCCACAGGCCGGTTTGATGCGAAGAGGAGGTGGTCAGCAAAGGCTGCTGCGTCCGACGAATGATCACCGGAGGTTTGGATTCATGGGTCAGTAAGGCATTCAGGGTCACCAGTAAAGCCATCTGCTGAACGTGCAGCGGCTCGGCTTCTTCAGCGACCACTTCCGGCGCGGCGGTATAAACGACCTGCGGTGCCAGAGCAAAAGAAAGGTGACGAATTACCGTGCGTAGCGCATGCTGCTGCCAGTAATCCACACCGAAAGACGGGCGACGATGCGCCTGAAGTAAGGCGAGATTACTCAGCCCGGTATTGCCAATGTTTAGACGGTTTAGACTTGAAGACGTATTAGGAACTGCGGCCAGTTCCGTTTGTGAGAGATTCGTCGACACGCCAAGGCTCGCCGCGACCATCCCCAACAGGAGATGCGGCCAAAAATACTTTCTGCCAAATTGTCGCCAACGATTTAGAATACCAATCACACGTTTACAATCCGCCGGAGCCCATCATGCGCGATAGTCGCCCACAATTATTAGATATCCTGTTCGATGACGCCTCTTCAACGGAACAAAGCCCGCTGCGGAATGTACAACAGCGCGCTGCGGCGTTATTAAAACTCAACCGCGCAGTGAAGGGTCTGTTACCGTCGCCCATGCAACCATGGTGTCGCGTCGGTAATTATCGACAGGGAGTTTTAGTGCTGGAAATCGCTAATGCCAGCTGGATGATGCGATTACGCTATGAACAACCGGCATTACTCTCCGCACTTCGAGCGCAAATTCTACCATCATTGTCATCAATCGACATCAGGATTAATCCTTCGTTGATGGCTAAAATGGAAAATGCTTCGCAGATTGCCGAGAAAAATAAAGCGATCGCAGCAGAGTCGATGCCAGTCAGGCATTTGAGTTCACAGAGTGCGGATGAATTGAGAGGACTGGCGAGCCGTAGCCCGGAAAAATTAAGGAAGGCATTAGAACGACTGGCTGACCTGGCCGGAGAGAGTGCCAGAACAACCAGTCGTAATAAGTAAAACCGTAATATCTGTACTGATTATGCCAATACTGTAGAAGGGGCTTTGAAAGCCAATGGCACTTCAGCTTCATCCTGGAAGGTAACAAGTTCCCAGGCTTCCTGCTGCGCCAATACCGCTTGCAGTAACTTGTTGTTCAATGCATGGCCAGACTTGTATGCGGTAAACGCACCAATGATATTATGTCCACACATGAACAGATCGCCGATAGCATCTAACATTTTGTGACGAACGAACTCATCTTCAAAACGCAGGCCATCTTCGTTAAGTACGCGGTAATCATCCACAACAATCGCACAATCAAAGCTGCCACCCAGGCACAAACCACGTGACTGCAGGTACTCGATATCACGCATAAAACCAAATGTGCGTGCGCGGCTGATTTGGCGAACAAATGCTTCTGCAGAGAAATTCATTTTGTAGCGCTGTGAGCTGGAATCAATCGCCGGGTGCTTAAAGTCGATAGTGAAGTCCAGAGAGAAACCATTGAAAGGTTTAAACTCGGCCCACTTGTCACCGTCTTCAACACGCACAGTCTGTTTGATGCGCAGGAATTTCTTCGCGCAGTTCAGCTCTTCAATCCCTGCATCCATCAACAGATAGACGAAAGGTGCAGCACTACCATCCATAATTGGCACTTCAGGCGCATCGACTTCGATAACAATGTTATCGATGCCTAAGCCTGCGAGGGCCGCATTAAGGTGCTCTACCGTAGAAATACGTACGTCATGCTCATTAACCAGGCAAGTACAGAGCATGGTATCACGCACGGATTTGGCATCTGCCGGGAAATCGACCGGTGGATTCAAGTCAGTGCGACGATAGATGACCCCGGTATTGGCCGGTGCAGGACGCAGAGTCAGGGTGACTTTCTTGCCGGTATGTAAACCGACGCCCGTCGCCTGAACGATACGTTTTAATGTACGTTGTTTGATCATCGTTTTTATCTCGCAATGTTATCCATCTATCCTACCAACCTTTTCATAGTACATTAAGGTTGGCGGGACAGTTTAGCACAAAGAGCGGAGATCCTACAATTCGGACTAGTCTGCCTGCTTACGCAGGAAGGCCGGGATGTCCAGATAGTCGGGCTCTTTATTGGATTGCGCGCTTTGATCGTTAACCACTTTGGCAGCTGGCTTCGTTTCCTGCGGCAACGGAGACATCCCGTGCTGCTGGTAACGATGATCCATAACAGGCTGGCTGGCTGGCTTATTGGTCACCAAAGTGATCTCAGGACGTTTGTCCATGCCAATGCCGGTTGCCACGACTGTTACGCGCAGTTCGTCATTCATTTCCGGGTCAAGAGAAGTACCGATAACCACGGTTGCGTTGTCAGAAGCGAAAGCACGGATGGTGTTACCCACGGTTTCGAATTCATCCAGACGCAGGTCAAAGCCGGCAGTAATGTTGACCAGAACGCCGCGAGCACCTGACAGATCGATATCTTCCAGCAGCGGGCTGGAGATCGCCATTTCAGCCGCTTCTTCTGCACGGTCTTCACCACAAGCCACGCCGGAGCCCATCATGGCATAACCCATTTCGGACATCACGGTGCGCACGTCGGCGAAGTCAACGTTCATCAGACCCGGACGGGTGATCAGCTCCGCAATACCCTGTACCGCGCCTTTCAGCACGTCGTTGGCCGCACCGAAGGCGTCCAGCAGGGAAATACCGCGACCCAGAACTTTCAACAGTTTGTCGTTCGGGATAGTGATCAGGGAGTCCACGTGTTTGGACAGCTCAGCGATACCCTGCTCCGCGAATGCCATGCGTTTTTTGCCTTCAAAGTTGAATGGCTTAGTCACGACAGCGACGGTCAGAATACCTAAATCTTTAGCGACTTCAGCAACCACTGGCGCTGCACCGGTACCGGTACCGCCGCCCATGCCCGCTGCGATAAAGACCATGTCAGCACCTTCGAGCGCAGCACGCAGGGCTTCACGATCTTCTTCTGCAGAATTGCGACCCACTTCCGGGTTCGCACCAGCACCCAGACCTTTGGTAATACCGCTACCGATCTGAATAGTCTGGCCTACTGCCGTTTTACGCAACGCCTGAGCGTCGGTGTTAACGGCAAAGAATTCAACACCTTCGATGCGCTCACGCACCATGTGTTCGACAGCGTTACCGCCGCCACCGCCGACGCCGATGACTTTAATCACCGCATCGTTGGTCAGTTCCATAGGTTCAAACATAGTTTCTCTCCGTTTTGTGCCTGTCGCGTCGGGATCGAAATACTTGAAAGCATGATCCCGTTGTTAAAACATTAAAACTCTTTTCTCAGCCAGCTATTGATTCGTTTGAACCAGTTGCCCACTGAGGCGCGTTTTTCCACTTCGGCCTCACCGCTCAGGTGAGACTCTTTACCATAGTGCAGCAGCCCTACAGCAGTTGAGTAGTAAGGTTCCTGCGCATAATCTGTCAGCCCGGTGATGTTCAGAGGTTGCCCGATACGCACCTGAGTATGGAATACCCGTTGCGCACAAGCTGCCAGACCATCAATTTGTGCTGCGCCGCCTGTCAATACGATACCTGCGGCCAGATGATGTTTTACGCCCTGCTGACGTAACTGCTCCTGCAATTGCAAAATTTCGTCATTCACAAGATTTAGCAATTCTGTATAACGAGGCTCGATGACTTCAGCCAGTGTCTGCCGTTGCAGACTGCGTGGCGGACGTCCGCCCACGCTCGGCACTTCGACATTTTCGTCTTTGCCGACAATCGACCCTAATGCGCAACCATGGCGAACCTTAATGGCTTCGGCATCAGTCGGTGGTGTACCAAACGCATAAGCGATATCGCTGGTGACCACATTCCCTGCATAAGGGATAACCTTAGTATGACGCAGTGCGCCACCGGTATAAACAGCGATATCCATGGTTCCGCCACCAATATCGACGACACAGACACCTAATTCACGTTCATCTTCGGTCAGAACGGCATAACTGGCGGCCAGACCGGCGAAAATCAGTTGGTCAACTTTCAGACCGCATCGTTCAACCGCTTTAACAATGTTCTTCGCCATATCGTTATGGCAGGTGATCAGGTGAACTTTAGCCTGCATACGCACGCCGGATAACCCCACTGGATTTTTAATGCCTTCCTGATAATCGATGGCATATTCCTGAGGAATAACGTGAAGCACCCGATGCTCATCACGCACGCGCACCGACTTAGCGGTATGCACAACGTTCTCTACATCTTCCTGCGTCACTTCCTCTTCTGAAATAGGAACCATCCCTATTTCATTCTGACAACTGATATGTTTACCAGATAAAGCGAGGTAAACAGAGGAAATCTGACAATCAGCCATCAGTTCGGCCTGATCGATGGCGCGCTGAACGCATTTCACCACCGATTCCAGATCGTTAAC
This sequence comes from Rahnella inusitata, assembly GCF_965118895.1. Classification (GTDB taxonomy): domain Bacteria; phylum Pseudomonadota; class Gammaproteobacteria; order Enterobacterales; family Enterobacteriaceae; genus Rahnella; species Rahnella inusitata_A. The sequence continues at coordinate 176,724 of NZ_CBCPJJ010000001.1, read as the reverse complement.
GCCACCCTTGTCCATGCCACGGGATGGGCAACTGCCCACGCCGATAATATTGACCATGCCATCGGGCAGGACTTCACCCACCAATGCGGCGACTTTTGCAGTACCGATTTCCAGCCCAACTACCAGTTTTCTGTCCGTCGACTTGATCATTGTTGTTTAGCCTGTGCCTGATTCTGTTGCTGATTACTGTTTTGCTGGTCAATAAACTCCGGCGCCCAACCGACTGACGCACCGCTGTCATAACGTAAATCGACATAAGTGATGCGTATTTTATCGGCGTCGGCCTGTTGCTGGAATCGCGGATAAAGTTCAATAAAACGTTGTAAACGCCCCATCCGGTCATCTCTCCCCAACTCCAGCCGAACATCATTATCCAGAGTTAACTGCCACGAGTGACGAGCACTCATTGCCACGGCTTTCAACGTGAACTTGCCGGCGGCCAGCGCCTGACTCATCGTTTGATAGCCTTGCAAAACATCCTGTTCGCTGCCTTCCGGACCATAGAGCAACGGCATTTTCTGATTCACTACTCGCTCGGCGGGTATGCTGAATGACTTGCCGTCGGCATCGACCATATGCAAATCATTCCAGTGTGCAACCGGCACATACTCCACCAGATGTATCTTCAGTTCATTCGGCCATTGCTTGCGTACGCTGGCCTGTTTAATCCACGGCAAACGCTCAATCTGTTGCTGGATGATATTCACATCCTGCGTCATGAACGTGCCCGGCGCCCCTAAGGACAGGATCGCCTGACGAATATCGTCGTTAGTGGTGTAATGGCGCTCGCCGGTCACCACCAGCTGCGATAACGGCAGCCGGTTTGCATCCTGCATCCAGACAACAACGGCCCATGCACTCCATAAGATGGTGCCTGCGACCAGCAGCAGAAACACGATCCCTGCCAGCTGGCCGCCATTACTGCGACGGCCGCCGTTATTGCTCTCGGCCGTCTCTCGCTCTCGGGTATTCAGGGCGGCTTGAGACATATCAGTCAGCCAGTTCCAGAATACGGAAAACCAATTGCGGGAAACTCAGCCCGGCATTTTTCGCCGCCATCGGCACCAGACTGTGGCTGGTCATACCCGGCGACGTATTGGCTTCCAGCAGATTAAAGCTGCCGTCGCCATCCTGCATGACATCAACGCGTCCCCAGCCGCTGCAATCGAGCGCCTGATAAGCCTGTAATGCCAGAGCGGACAATGCGTCTTCCTGCGCCTGACTTAAACCACTTGGGCAAAAATACTGTGTTTCATCAGACAGATATTTTGCCTGATAGTCATAAAACGTCCCGGCAGGCTGGATGCGGATCGAAGGCATCACCTGTTCACCCACGATAGCGACGGTGTATTCCGGGCCGCTCAGCCATTTTTCCACCAGGACGTTATCGTCATGGCGGAAACCTTCCTGCAGGGCTGGTAACAACTCTTGTTCGGTTGTCACTTTGCTCATGCCAACGCTGGAGCCTTCGCGACTTGGCTTGACGATCAGCGGTAAACCCAACTCCGCGATTTTTGCTGCCAGAGCACCCTGCCCTGCTTCTTCAATTTGTGAACGATGCAACGCCACGAATGGGGCAACCGGTAAACCCAGCGCCTGCCACACCAGTTTGGTGCGAAATTTGTCCATGGTCAGGGCGGAAGCCATCACGCCGCTGCCAGTATACGGCAGGCCGATTTGCTCGAGCATGCCCTGCATCGTGCCGTCTTCACCACCGCGACCGTGCAACGCAATAAAGACTTTACTAAAGCCCTGCTCTTTAAGCAGCGCAACGTTAACTGTTTTAGTATCAATGCCGTGAGCATCCACGCCAGACTCACGTAAGCCTGCCAGCACGGCAGCACCGGACTGTAATGACACATCGCGCTCTGCGGAAGTACCACCAAATAAAACTGCTACTTTCTCAGACATGATGTTCTTCACCTTTCTTCACTGGCTGCAACTTTTGATCAGCCAATTTGCGGGCCACTTTGCCGATGGTACCAGCGCCCTGAACCAGGACTAAATCATCCCCTTCGAGGATCTGCGCCAGACTTTCAGGCACAGCGTCAATATCAGAAACCAGAATCGGATCCAGCTTGCCACGTGCACGAATGGTGCGGCACAACGAGCGACTGTCTGCGCCCGGAATCGGCGCTTCGCCAGCCGGGTAAACATCAAGCATGATCAGTACATCGACCTGTGACAACACGTTGGCGAAATCATCGTACAAATCGCGGGTGCGCGTGTAGCGGTGCGGCTGGAAAATCATCACCAGACGTTTATTCGCCCAGCCCGCGCGTGCCGCTTTTACAGTGGCGTCCACTTCTGTCGGATGGTGACCGTAGTCATCAACCAGCATGGCGCTGCCGGATTTGCCGTTCACATTCTGCAGTGCGAATTCACCGAGGAAATCGAAACGACGCCCGGTGCCCTGGAAGCCTTCCAGCGCCCGCAAAATCGCGTCGTCGCAGATCCCTTCATCGGTCGCGACCGCAACCGCAGCGGCTGCATTCAGGGCGTTATGACGGCCCGGTGCGTTCAGCGTCACTGTGATCTGCGGCAGGTCGTGACGACGCAGAGTGAAGTGCCCTTGCGCGCCTTCCTGCCGGTAGCTCTCGATCATCACGTCTGCGTCTTCGCTAAAGCCGTAGGTAGTGATGTGACGACCAACGCGTGGGAGCAGTTCCCTGATCACCGGATCATCGATGCACATCACTGCGCGTCCGTAGAACGGCAGGTTATGCAGGAAATTCACAAACGTTTGTTTCAGGTTTTCAAAATCGCCCTGATACGTGTCCATGTGGTCGGCTTCGATATTAGTGACAATAGCCACCATTGGTTGCAGATGCAGGAAGGACGCGTCACTTTCGTCTGCTTCAGCAATCAGGAAGCGGCTTGAGCCCAGACGTGCGTGCGTGCCTGCAGCTTTCACCAATCCACCGTTCACAAAGGTCGGATCCAGTCCGGCCTCGGCATAAATACTGGTGACCATAGCTGTGGTCGTGGTTTTACCGTGCGTACCTGCCACGGCGATGCCGTGACGAAAACGCATCAGTTCGGCGAGCATTTCCGCGCGGCGTATCACAGGTATCCGCGCTTCGCGTGCGGCAACGATTTCCGGGTTATCGGAAGAGATCGCCGTTGAAACCACCACTACGCTGGCATCCAGCACGTTCTCAGGGCGGTGATTGAAATAAATCTTCGCGCCCAGCGCCGTCAGTTGCTGCGTCACAGCATTAGGTGCTAGGTCAGAACCACTGATCTGATAGCCTTCATTTGCCAACACTTCGGCGATACCACCCATGCCGGCACCACCGATGCCAACAAAGTGAATGTGCCGGACACGATGCATCTCGGGCACGAAGGTACGCAGTTTCGCCAATTGTTGTGTATTCACGTTTTTATTCACTATTTCAGGTTACTGATTAATCCGTTTCTTACGGCTGGGACCCTGCATTGCACGGCCCGTTCAATTTCATTTTTTACTGGCGGCAACCACTTCGGCGGCCACACGCTCTGTCGCATCAGGAATGGCAGCTGCGCGTGCAGCACGCGCCATTTCCATAAGATGGGTTCTGTCCCATCCGGCCATCAAATCGGCCACTGCAGCAGCGCTAAAATCTTTCTGCTCAATAATCTTCGCGGCACCGGCTTTTTCCAGCGGCAACGCATTCCAGTACTGTTGGCGATCTTTATGCTGGAAAGGTACGAATATCGCCGGTAAACCGGCGGCAGCAATTTCACTGACCGTTAACGCACCGGAACGACACACCACCACATCCGCCCAGGCATATGCCTGCGCCATGTCATCAATAAATTCGGTCACTTTATGCTGCGTCTGACCGACTTTTTCATAAGCCTGATTGACAGACTCCAGCGCACCTTTGCCCACCTGATGCCACAGCGTGATTTTATCGCCCATCAGCGCCGCCACGTCCGGCATGCTTTGGTTCAGTACCCGCGCGCCCTGACTTCCGCCAATGACCAGAACGCGGATGGGGCCTTCACGCCCGGCCAGACGAGTTTCCGGCAATTCGAGCGCCAGCACATCGGTACGCACCGGGTTACCCACCACGTCGGCATTCGGGAATGCGCCTGGAAACGCTTGCAATACTTTTTTGGCAATGTGCGACAAACCCCGGTTAGTCATCCCGGCAATCCCATTTTGCTCATGCAACACCACCGGAATGCCCAGTGACCATGCTGCTAAGCCGCCGGGGCCAGAAACGTACCCACCCATGCCTAACACCACATCAGGCTGGAAACGCTTCATGATGGCTTTTGCCTGGCGCCACGCATGATATATGTGAATCGGGGCAGTGAGTTGCGCTTTCAGACCTTTCCCACGTAATCCTGAGATTTTAATGAAATCAATCTCAATGCCGTTTTTAGGAACCAGGTCGGCTTCCATACGATCTGCGGTACCCAGCCAGCGAACTTCCCAGCCTTGATCCATCAGATGATGTGCCACGGCCAGCCCGGGGAAAACGTGCCCACCGGTACCGCCTGCCATCACCATTAAACGCCGGGTATTGCCACTCATCGGGCACTCCTTACAAACGCCTGGGCTTTTGCCAGCCGCGTTTCAAAATCCACTCGCAGCAATAACACGATTGCCGTCGACATAATGATCAGGCTCGAACCACCGTAACTGATGAGCGGCAAGGTCAAACCTTTGGTCGGCAACATCCCTGCTGCGGCCCCAACGTTAACCAGCGCCTGGAAGCTAAACCACACGCCAATTGAGCAGGCCAAAAAGCCGGAAAATCGCTGATCGAGCTCTAATGCACGACGTCCAATGGACATCGCGCGAAAAGCGACGAAGAATACCATCAACAGGGCTAAAACCACACCGAAATACCCCAGTTCCTCGCCTAAAATGGAGAAGATAAAATCGGTATGCGCTTCCGGTAAATACTCCAGCTTTTGCACAGAGTTACCTAACCCTTGCCCCCAGAATTCACCGCGACCAAAAGCCATCAGCGACTGGGTTAACTGGTAACCGCTGCCGAACGGATCTGCCCACGGATTCCAGAAGGAAGTTACGCGGCGCATACGGTAGGGTTCGGCGATAATCAGCAGTACAACCGCAAAGGCACCGGAGCCGATAATAGCCAAGAACTGCCACATTTTAGCCCCCGCCAGAAACAGCATCGCCAGCGTGGTGATAAACAGTACAACCACCGTACCGAGGTCTGGCTGCGCCAGCAGTAACACTGCAAGCACGACCATCACGCCCATCGGCTTACAGAAGCCCCAGAAATTACTGCGGACTTCATCCACTTTGCGCACCAGATAGCTGGCGAGGTAGCAAAACAGCGACAATTTGGAAAACTCGGCGGGCTGAATACGCAGCGGGCCGAAGGAAATCCAGCGCGATGCCCCGTTGACCGAGCTGCCGACCACCAACACCACCAGCAGCATCACCACTGAGAGCAAAAGCAATACGTTGCTGTATTTCTGCCACACCGCCATCGGCACACGCAGTGTCACCAGCGACATTCCGAAGGCCAGTGCGAGATAAATCGCATCACGCTTGGCGAACAGGAAGGGGTCATCCGCCAGACGCTGACCAATCGGCATCGAGGCCGATGTCACCATCACAAAACCAACAATCGCCAGACCAAAGGTCAGCCACAGCAGCGTACGGTCATACAACACCAGCGTGACGGTGTCGTTTTCCCTGGCACCCATCACCCAGTCGTTAAATTTTCTGACGAGACCCAGCCCCGGCATACGGATCCGCATCAGCCAAGCTCCTTCGCCAGCGCAGTGAAGACATCACCACGGTGTTCAAAACTGCGGAACTGATCGAGACTCGCACACGCAGGAGACAGCAGCACCATGTCGCCGGAAGCCAGATGCGAACTGATTTCACGCATCGCCTGCTCCATTGTTTCAAACAGAGAAGAAACTTCCGGGCGCAGCTCTGCCAGTTCAGCCCCGTCACGGCCAAAACAGTAAACGCGGAGTTTCTCGCCCTGCAAATAACGCGTCAGCGGCGAGAAATCGGCCGATTTGCCATCGCCGCCCAATAACAGATGCAGCGTGCCCTCGACGTGCAGACCGTTCAGTGCCGCTTCGGTGCTGCCGACGTTGGTCGCCTTGGAATCGTTAATCCAGCGCACGCCGTTGTGCTGCCAGGCTATCTGGAAACGATGCGCCAGTCCGGTAAAGGTGGTCAGCGCTTTCAGGCTGGAAGCATGAGGAACACCGACAGCATCCGCCAGCGCCAAAGCCGCCAGCGCATTGGTATAGTTGTGACGGCCGGTCAGCGGCATCTCATTGGTATTCAGGACTTTCTCACCGCGCACGCGCAGCCAGATATCATCCTGCTGGCGGGTCAGGTGATAATCACCCACATCCACCCCAAAGCTCACACAACGCTTATCAGCCCCGCGTACCGGCATGGTCAGTGCATCATCAGCATTCACCACGCAAAGCGCGGCGTTCTCATACACTTTTAACTTGGCCGCACGGTACTGTTGAAGGCCAAACGGATAGCGATCCATGTGGTCCTCGGTCACGTTCAAAATGGTGGCCGCAGCGGCTTGCAGACTTTCCGTGGTTTCCAGCTGGAAGCTCGAGAGTTCGAGCACGAACAGATCGTATTCGTGATCCAACATATTAAGTACTGGCAGACCGATATTCCCGCCCACGCCAACACGCCATCCGGCGGCTTTCGCCATTTCACCGACCAGCATGGTCACTGTGCTTTTACCGTTTGAACCAGTGATTGCCACAATCGGCGTCTGGGTTTCACGGCAGAACAGTTCGATATCGCCGACAATTTCCACACCCGCTTCAGCAGCGGCGCTCAGCGCAGGCGATGCCAGTGCGATGCCCGGACTGGCAACGATCAGATCCGCATTCAGCAGCCACTCTTCATTGAGTGAACCGAGATGACGCTCAATATTATCCGCAAGCTTGTCCAGTCCTGACGGGCTGACGCGGGTATCCATAACACGCGGCGTCACGCCACGTGCCACAAAGAAATCAACACAAGAGAGGCCGGTCAGCCCCAACCCGATGATGACGACTTTTTTACCCTGATAGTCAGCCATAGTTACCGTACCTTCAGCGTTGCAAGGCCGATCAGCACCAGCATCAGCGAAATAATCCAGAAGCGCACAATGACGCGCGGTTCCGGCCAGCCTTTAAGTTCGTAGTGATGATGGATTGGCGCCATACGGAAGATGCGCTGCCCACGTAACTTAAAGGACCCGACTTGCAAGATAACCGACAGTGTTTCGACCACGAATACACCGCCCATAATCACCAGTAAGAACTCCTGGCGCAGTAGTACGGCGATGGTACCCAGCGCGCCGCCCAAGGCCAGAGAGCCGACGTCACCCATGAAGACCTGTGCCGGATAGGTGTTGAACCACAGGAATCCGAGCCCGGCACCGACAATCGCGGTACACACGATCACCAGTTCCCCGGCGTGACGCAGATAAGGGATGTGCAGGTAGCTGGCGAAATTCATGTTACCGGTCGCCCAGGCCACCAGCGCAAAGCCACCGGCAACGAACACTGTGGGCATAATCGCCAGCCCGTCCAGACCATCGGTCAGGTTGACGGCGTTACTGGTACCCACAATCACGAAGTAGCTCAGCAGGATGTACAGCAGGCCAAGCTGCGGCATGATGTCTTTAAAGAACGGCACCACCAGCTCTGTCGCTGGCGTGTCTTTACCGATGGCGTACATAGTGAAAGCGGCAGCCAGTGCTATCACGGACTGCCAGAAGTATTTCCAGCGGGCGATGAGGCCCTTGGTGTCTTTGCGCACAACTTTGCGGTAATCATCAATGAAACCGACGATGCCGTAGCCGATCAACACGAACAGGACACACCAGACGTACGGGTTAGACGGATACGCCCACATCAGCACCGAAATGGTGATAGAGGCCAGAATCATCAGGCCCCCCATAGTTGGCGTACCACGTTTGCTGAAATGTGATTCCGGGCCGTCGTTACGCACAACCTGACCGAATGACATTTTTTGCAGACGGGCAATCATCCGTGGACCAATCCACAGTGACAGGAACAATGCAGTCAGCAGGCTGACGATGGCGCGAAACGTCAGATAGGAAAAGACGTTGAAGCCGGAATAATATTTGACCAAGTGTTCGGCCAGCCAAACTAACATGTTGCATTCTCCTGTAACGCGCGTACTACCTGCTCCATTGCGGCACTACGTGAACCTTTAATTAAAACGGTAATTACCGCATGTTCAGACAGTAAGCTCGTCAGGCGGGCCGTCAGGGCTGCCTTATCCGCTAAATGCTCACCACACCCGCTGACATCACTGATGATGCGGCTGTCGTGACCAATACTGAAAACTTTGTCGATCCCCGCTGCACGAATCGCTTCGCCCACCTCGCGATGACACGCTTCGCTTTGTGCACCCAGTTCCGCCATGTCGCCAACGGCCATCACGCGGTAGCCCGGCATTTCTGCCAGCACTTGGGCGGCGGCTGTCATCGAGCCCACGTTAGCGTTGTAGCTGTCATCGAGCAGCGTTTTACCTTCGCAAAGTGCGATCGGGAACAAGCGGCCTTTAACCGATTGCAGGGTCATCAGACCAGCGCGAACATTTTCGAGCGAAGCGCCAACCGACAGCGCCAGCGCGGCCGCAGCCATCGCGTTAGCAATGTTGTGACGCCCCGGCACAGGCAGCGATACATCTATGCTGCCTTGAGGAGAATGCAGGATAAACCCGGTATTAAGCGGGCTGATTTTGACGTCTGTTGCGAAGAAATCACTGCCGTCACTCTGCTGCGCAGAATTTTTTGTCGAAGAGAACCGCCAGACGGTTTTGCCGTCGAGTTTGCGCTGCCATTTCGGCCAGTCGTTGCTCTCTGCGTTAACAATCGCCGTACCGTTTTCGGGCAAGCCTTCAAAAATTTCGCCCTTGGCCTGCGCAACGCCGGCGAGTGAACCGAAACCTTCAAGGTGAGCGGCAGACAGATTATTGACCAGCGCCGTTTCAGGCCTGGCCAGTGCAGTGGTATAAGCGATTTCGCCCGGATGGTTGGCGCCCATTTCGATGACGGCAAAATCATGTTCTGCGGTCAGGCGTAACAATGTCAGCGGTACGCCGATGTCGTTATTGAAGTTGCCTGCGGTATAAAGCACATTGCCGCACTCGCGTAAGATCGCTGCGGTCATCTCTTTCACGGACGTTTTACCGGAGGAGCCGGTCAGGCCGACCACGCGGGCAGGAACCTGCTGACGCACCCAGCCGCCGAGATGGCCGAGCGCGATACGGGTGTCAGCCACCAGGATTTGTGGGATCTCCACCGGTAAGCGCTTACTTACCAGTAAAGCCCCTGAACCGGCTTTAACGGCATCGGCCGCAAAGTCGTGCGCATCAAATTTTTCGCCTTTCAGGGCGATGAACAAACAGCCCGGCGTGATCTGACGGGTATCGGTCGTAACACTGTCGATTTGGGTATCGCTGCCGATAAGTTCAGCATTGAGCGCCGCCGCCAACGTTTGCAGAGAAACGCGGATCATGCGATCACCCCCAGCAAACGGGCAACCGTTACGCGATCGGAATAGTCGAGACGCTGATTGCCTACCAGTTGGTAATCCTCGTGGCCTTTACCTGCGATCAGCACAACGTCATCTTCAGTTGCCTGCATAATCGCGCTGGTTACTGCCTCTGCGCGGCCATGAATTTCCTGCGCCCGGCCAGCATCCAGCAGCCCGGCAAGGATATCGGCGACAATGGCGCGGGGCTCTTCGCTGCGCGGGTTGTCATCCGTCACGATCACGCGATCGGCGTACTGTTCCGCAATGCCGCCCATCAGAGGACGTTTCCCTTTGTCGCGATCGCCGCCGCAGCCAAACACACACCACAGCGTGCCACGACAGTGCAGACGCGCCGCAGCCAGCGCTTTTTCCAGCGCGTCAGGCGTATGAGCGTAATCCACCACGGCGGTCGGTTTGCCCGGCGCATTGAACACTTCCATGCGGCCGCACACCGGTTGCAGTTGTGAACTCACCGCCAGCAACTGCGCCAGCGGATAATCTTGTGAAAGCAAGGTCGCCAGCGCCACCAGCAGATTACTGACGTTGAACGCGCCCATCAGACGGCTTTCCAGCAACCCTTCGCCCCAGCTTGAATCGATATTCACGGTCGCGCCGTTGTCGTGATAATTCACGCTGCGCGCCGCCAGCCAGCGGCCTTTCCAGCCTGCCGGGATGTTATCTTCCATGGTGACGGCGATAGCGTCGGGGGTTTTCGCCAGCCAGCGCAACCCAACTTCATCGTCAACATTAATAATTTTTTGGCCAACCTGATGCGAAGAGAAGAGTTGCCATTTGGCATCTTCGTAGCTTTGCATATCGCCGTGATAATCCAGATGATCACGGCTGAGGTTGGTGAAAGCCGCAGCGGCAAACGGCAGCGCAGCGACGCGGTGCTGAACCAGCCCGTGCGAGGAAACTTCCATCGCGGCGAAGGTGGCGCCCTGCTGTACTAAATCCGCCAGAATATGCTGAACCTGTACCGCAGAACCGGTGGTATTTTCCGCCGGTACCACTTTATCGAGTAAACCATTACCCACGGTGCCCATCACGGCGCTGGTTTCACCCAGCAACTGACTCCACTGCGCCAGCAGCTGCGTGGTCGTGGTTTTGCCGTTGGTGCCGGTCACGCCGATCAGACGTAAGGCCTGAGCCGGCTGATGATAAAAACGTCCTGCCAGTTCGGACAGCAAAACACTAAGATTTTCGAGGTAAATCACCGGCACGCCATGCATCTGGCTAACCGTTCCATGCTCTTGTTCACCTTTTGCTTCGGCCACAACGGCAGCGACACCCTGGGCAATTGCCTGGGGAATAAAACGACGCCCATCGCTGGTATGGCCTGAAATCGCGACGAACAGATCTCCGGCAGCCGCCACGCGGCTGTCTAAAATCATGTCTTTTAGCGCTACCGCCGGGGCATCACTCACCCAGGGCGCTAATAGGTCGCGCAAATTACGATCTGCCACCTGAAGCCTCTTTTTGATTATTCACTATGTCTGCATTTTCGTCGGCAGTCAGCGCATCCGGTTCGATGTTCATGGTGCGCAATACGCCGCCCATGATCGCGCCGAACACAGGTGCGGAAACGGCCCCACCGTAATACTTCCCTGCCTGCGGATCGTTGATAACCACCACCAGCGCAAATCTTGGATTGCTTGCCGGTGCAACGCCTGCGGTGTAGGCAATGTATTTGTTCACATACTTACCATCGGGACCGACTTTCTTCGCGGTACCGGTTTTAATCGCGATGCGGTAACCCTTGATCGCCGCCTTCACGCCACCACCGCCGGGCAGTGCGACGCTTTCCATCATATGCACGACGGTGCGGACAATCGGTTCCGGGAAAATACGTTCGCCAGAGACAGGCGGATCAACTTTGGTTATCGACAGCGGACGATAAATGCCCATGCTGCCAATCGTTGCGTAGACTCGCGCTAGCTGGAGAGGTGTCACCATTAGCCCGTAGCCAAAAGAGAAGGTGGCCCTCTCTATGTCAGACCACCGTTGTTTTTTAGGGTATAAGCCACTGCTTTCTCCAACCAGTCCCAAATTGGTCGGTTTTCCCAATCCGAATCGCGAGTAAGTATCTACCAGCTCTGCGGACGGCATCGATAACGCCAGTCGTGAAACACCGACGTTACTCGACTTCTGCAAGATACCCGTCACGGACAGCTCCGCGTAACGGGCCACATCTTTAATCTCGTGACCGTTGATTCGATACGGCACGGTGTTCAGCACACTATTCTCGCGCACGACACCATTTTTCAGCGCCGTCATCACTACCATCGGTTTGACGGTGGAACCCGGCTCGAAGATGTCGGTGATGGCGCGGTTACGCATCACGTCTTTCGGGGTGTTCGGCATATTATTTGGGTTATAAGACGGGCTGTTGGCCATCGCCAGCACTTCACCGGTTTGCACATCGACCAGTACCGCAGTGCCGGATTCGGCTTTGTTAAATGCCACGGCGTTGTTCAGTTCGCGATACACCAGTGCCTGCAAACGTTCGTCGATGCTTAGCGCCAGATTGTGCGCAGCCTGGCTGTCAACGGAGGAAATGTCTTCAATGACGCGCCCGAAGCGGTCTTTACGGATGGTGCGTTCGCCCGGTTTCCCGGTCAGCCAGCGGTCAAAGCTTTTCTCAACGCCTTCAATACCTTCGCCATCGATGTTAGTGACGCCAATGACGTGCGATGTCACCTGTCCGGCCGGATAGTAACGACGGGACTCCTGACGCAGGGAAATCCCCGGCAGTTTAAGTTTGCGAATGTATTCGCCAACGGAGGGGTTGATCTGACGGGCGAGATAAACGAAGCGGCCTTTGGGATTGGCGTTGATGCGGGCAGAAAGCTGATCGAGTGGCATGTTGAGGGCGTCGGCGAGCGCTTTCCACTTGGTATCGAGCGTGATGCCGCCGCGATCGGTAATTTCTTTCGGATCGGCCCAAATTGCATTCACAGGCACGCTGACGGCCAGAGGCCGCCCCGAGCGGTCGGTGATCATCCCGCGGGATGTCGGAATGGTTTGAACGCGCAGGGAACGTAAGTCCCCTTCTTTCACCAGCTTATCGGGGTTTATCACCTGAAGATAAGCCACCCGCAACATCAGCCCCAGCAAGGCCAGTAAAATACAGGCGCACAACAACGCAAAACGCCAGCTGATAAAGCTGGCTTGATCTTCGGGACGCTTTAACTTCGCGGTGCGTGTTGCTTTCATTAGCTGCCTGTATCCTCCGTGCGCATTTTAAGGCTGAACCACAATAGTTTCTTGAGATGGATCAACATGTTGCATCTGCAATTTCTCCGTTGCGATGCGCTCTACCCGGCTGTGATCACCGAGGGCATTCTCTTCGAGGATCAGGTTGCGCCACTCGATGTCCAGCGCATCCCTTTCCAGTACTAACTGTTCGCGCTGTGCTGTCAGTAAACGCGTACGGTGCGCAGTGGTGACCACGAAGATGGCGCTGATCAAAACGGCAATCAGCAAAATCATCGGGACCTTGCCATTGCGCAAAATGTCGCTGGCAATAACCCCCACCAAACCGTGACGTTCATTGCCAATCACGATGCCGTTCTCTCAGCAAAACGCAGGACTGAACTGCGTGCCCGCGGGTTTTCTGACACTTCCGCATCGGAAGGCATCATTTTTCCCACTGATTTTAATGAGCGTCCGCCAAGTTCAGCGATTTGCGCTTCCGTCATCGGAATCCCGGCAGGCACTTGCGCGCCACGGCTGTGCTGACGGATAAAGCGTTTCACGATGCGGTCTTCCAGTGAGTGGAAGCTGATGACGGATAAACGCCCTGCCGGTGCCAGAATTTCCAGCGCGCCGTCCAGCGCACGTTCGATTTCTTCCAGCTCACTGTTGATGTAGATACGAATCGCCTGGAAGCTGCGTGTCGCCGGATGCTTATGCTTCTCACGAAACGGTGAGGCATTCGCAATCAAATCAGCCAGTTCTTTGGTACGCGTCATTGGTAATTCGCGGTTCCGCTCGACAATCGCGCGCGCAATGCGTTTCGCAAAACGCTCTTCACCGAACGTTTTCAATACCCAGATGATGTCTTCTTCTTCCGCTTTCATCAGCCATTCAGCCGCTGAGTAACCACGCGTCGGATCCATGCGCATATCCAGAGGCCCGTCACGCATAAAGGAGAAACCCCGTTCCGCATCATCAAGCTGCGGTGAGGAAACGCCTAAATCCAGTAATACGCCGTCGATCTTGCCTTCCAGACCGCGCTCGCGAACATAGTCAGCGAGATCGGAGAAAGGTCCGTGAACGATAGAAAAACGCGCGTCATCAATAGATTCTGCGGCTTTAATTGCCTGCGGATCGCGGTCAATCGCCAGCAGGCGACCTTGTGGGCCAAGCTGTGACAAAATCAGACGTGAGTGGCCACCGCGGCCAAAGGTTCCGTCTATATAAATGCCGTCCTGGCGGATGTTCAGGCCGTTGACGGCTTCATCCAGCAAGACGGAAGTGTGTTTGTAGTTTTCAACCATGCTTATAATGACAAGTCCTGTAATCGGTCAGAGAGTGGTTCCTGAGACGATTGTTCAGCGTCTATGTCTTCCTTAACTTGTTGATACCAGGTCTGTTCATCCCACAATTCAAACTTGTTGAACTGCCCAACCAGCATCACTTCTTTTGCGAGCCCGGCGTGCTGACGCAGAGTGTTGGCAATCAGCAGACGCCCGGCGTTATCCATCTGACATTCACTTGCATGTCCCAGCAACAGGCGCTGAATACGGCGCTCAACGGGGTTCATGCTCGACAGACGGGACAATTTACGTTCAATAATTTCCCACTCGGGGAGGGTGTAAAGGAGGAGACATGGGTGATGGAGGTCTATGGTACACACCATTTGACCTTGCGATTCTTCGCTCAGCAAATCCCGGTAACGGGTGGGTACGGCAAGTCGCCCTTTGCTGTCGAGGTTAACCATCGTCGCGCCACGAAACATGACCGATCTACCCCTCTATGACCCTAATCACCACTTTCCTCCACAAATTCCCACTTAAAAGAGTTTACGGATGGTTTTAAAACCTTGTCAAGCCAGAGCGGAGGCGGTTTGGCAATATTTACGCGGGGACCCGAAAGCCCGACGTAACGCGGTGAGGTATTTTAGAGGTGAAATAGAAAATAACGTCATGATTAGCTGAAGAAATTTCGGAGGGTTAATAATTTCGTTTAAAAAAAAACCAAACTGAATATTATTTAACTATTTATATTCTTCTGTTATCTGACTCTCGTTTCTTGTTCTCTTTGCCATAAGAAAAATCATTTCCGATTTTTTTTTGGCTATCACGGCTAAATCATCATCATTTTGTGAGCCAGCCCGCATGGCACAAGCCTTTCAGGGCGTTTAAAAACCACGAATCGCGAGACAACTGCATACCCGGAGAAATTAAGCGGGGAATTCTACAGCACTTTTGCAGACAGCATTAACGTATTTTAGATATCAATAAACAGATTTATATCGGTAACTGTAAGGCGAAAACATTTGTTAATAATTCAACGCTCTGGGAATGTTCCTAAATTAACCACTTTCCCCGCATGGAATTTTTTAACGCGTTGTGAGCTATTGGGCAAGAGAGGATAGATAAGTGTGTTTGTGGGAGGGAATCACGGGCACTCAATAGAATACCCGTCAGGATTACTTGCGGCTCAACCGGCCACGGCGGAAGAGGTTGCGGCGAATACGGGTCAGGCCTGCTTTTGGCTTTTTCGGTTCATCCAGGCACGCCAGTACCAGCTCCAGCACACGTTCGGCAACGTCACGATGACGCTGAGCGACCGCCAGAACCGGACACTCGAGGAAGTCGAGAAGCTCGTTATCCCCAAAGGTAGCAATCACCAGATCGACAGGCAAACGCCCTTCCGTTTTCAGCGTGACGTCCATGACGCCCTGTAACAACTGAAACGAGGTGGTGAAAAGTGCCTGTGGCATAGGATTGTGCTTCAGCCACTGGGCAAACACCACCGCCGCTGATTCGCGGTCATACGCATTGGCATAAAGATACTGCGGCTGACGTGAATCTTCAGCCCAGGCCTCGCGAAAGCCCTGCTCACGCAGGAAGCTGACCGATAATTCAGGCAATGCACCGAGATACAATACCGATTCAGCAGGGAACGTTCGCAATTCCTGCGCCAGCATCAGAGCATCTTCCTGATCGGCACCGACAACGCTGATGAAATGCTCAGGGTCGAGCGCACGATCCAGCGCAATGATGGGGAAATCATCATTGGCCCAGCGCTGATAAAAAGGATGTTCCGGCGGTAAAGACGTGGAAATGATGATCGCATCAACCTGACGTTGCAGCAGATGCTCGATGCAGCGCATTTCGTTGTCAGGTTGATCTTCCGAACAAGCAATCAGCAGTTGATAGCCACGCTGGCGTGCCTGACGCTCGAGAAAATTGGCAATCTTGGTATAACTGGTATTTTCCAGATCGGGGATCACCAGACCAATAGAACGGGTCCGGCCGGCGCGTAAACCCGCAGCCACCGCATTCGGGTGATAGTTATGTTCCTTCACGACAGCCATGACTTTTTCGACTGTCTTATCGCTGACACGATATTGCTTCGCTTTGCCGTTAATAACATAACTGGCCGTCGTACGCGAAACGCCCGCTAACCTCGCGATCTCATCCAGCTTCACTGAGATAACCCCTTAAGAAAGATAATGCTTTATCTAACCCCAGAAGCCCCTGCCGGGCAAGGTGTTTTACCGAATCGCTTCACCTGGGCCGCAAAAAAGAAAGCCCAACTAAAAAGTTGAGCTTTCACTGTGCAGATAAATTTTACATCCTGCTGATTTTTTAGGCTTTAGCGCATGATCTTGTCGCCGCGCGAAACACCGACCACGCCGGAGCGTGCCACTTCGACAATTTCAGCCACGTCACGAATGCTGGCTAAGAAGGCGTCGAGCTTGTCGCTGGTGCCCGCAAGCTGAACGGTGTAAAGCGTCGCCGTAACATCCACAATCTGCCCACGGAAGATTTCAGTTGAACGTTTCACCTCTTCCCGGCCATAGCCAGAAGCCTGAACCTTCACCAGCATGATTTCGCGCTCAACGTGAGCGCCCTGCACCAGTTCAGTGACGCGCAACACGTCGACCAGCTTATGCAGCTGCTTTTCGATCTGCTCGAGCACCTTGGCATCACCTACGGTCTGGATCGTCATACGCGACAATGTGGGATCATCGGTCGGCGCAACGGTGAGGCTTTCGATGTTGTAGCCACGCTGAGAGAACAGGCCGACTACGCGGGACAACGCGCCCGATTCGTTTTCCAGTAATACTGATAAAATCCGGCGCATGATCAGGTCCTCTCCGTTTTGCTTAACCACATTTCGTCCATCGCACCGCCACGGATGTGCATCGGGTAAACGTGTTCTGTTTCATCAATGCTGATATCCACAAATACCAGACGATTTTTCTGTTCCAGTGCCTGAATCAGTTTGCTTTCCAGCTCATCAGGCGTGCGGATAGCAATGCCAACGTGACCATAAGCTTCCGCCAGTTTGACGAAGTCAGGCAGCGATTCCATGTAGGATTGCGAATGGCGACCGGAATAAATCATGTCCTGCCACTGTTTCACCATACCGAGATAACCGTTATTCAGGTTGATCACAATGACGGGTAAACCGTATTGCAGCGCGGTCGACAGCTCCTGAATGTTCATCTGGATGCTGCCGTCACCGGTGACACAAATTACCGTTTCGTCCGGCAGACCGAGTTTCACACCCAGCGCGGCAGGCAGACCGAAGCCCATCGTGCCGAGGCCACCGGAGTTTATCCAGCGACGTGGCTTATCAAACTGATAATAAAGTGCGGCGAACATCTGATGCTGACCGACGTCCGACGTCACGTAGGCGTCACCTTTGGTCAGGCGATGCAGCGTTTCGATAACGGCCTGCGGTTTGATCTTGCCACTGTTTTTGTCGTAGCTCAGGCATTGACGCGCACGCCAGTTTTCAATACTTGTCCACCAGTCGCGCAGCGCATCAAATTCCTGTTTGTCGTCGCTCTGCGCCAGCAATTCAAGCATCTGAACCAGCGTCTGTTTCGCATCACCGACAATAGGAATATCAGCACTGACGGTTTTGGAGATCGACGTCGGGTCGATATCGATATGCATTACGGTGGCATTCGGGCAGTACTTCGCCAGATTATTGGTAGTACGGTCGTCGAAACGCACACCCACGCCGAAAATCAGATCGGCGTTGTGCATCACCATGTTGGCTTCGTATGTACCATGCATGCCGAGCATACCCAGACTCTGACGATGTGTGCCCGGGAACGCGCCCAGCCCCATCAGGGAGGTGGTTACCGGCAGATTCAGTTTTTCTGCCAGTTCCAGAATTTCTGCGTGACACTCAGAGTTGATCGCCCCACCACCGACGTACAGCACCGGTTTTTTCGCGGCAAGCAACGTCTGCAACGCGCGTTTAATCTGGCCGCGATGCCCCTGCACCGTCGGGTTATACGACCGCATCGCAACCTGTTCAGGGTAAGCGTAAGGTAATTTGATTTGCGGATTCACCACGTCTTTTGGCAAATCGACCACCACCGGGCCCGGACGGCCCGTGGACGCCAGATAGAAAGCTTTTTTCAGCACGGTAGGAATATCTTCCGCGCGTTTTACCAGAAAACTGTGTTTCACCACCGGACGGGAGATCCCCACCATGTCGCATTCCTGGAACGCGTCATAACCGATCAGTGAACTGTGTACCTGGCCGGATAGCACCACCAGCGGAATGGAATCCATATAAGCTGTCGCAATACCGGTGATCGCATTGGTTGCACCGGGACCGGACGTCACCAGCACCACGCCCACTTCGCCCGTGGCACGCGCATAACCGTCAGCCATATGAACAGCGGCCTGTTCATGTCTCACCAGCACATGATCAATCCCGCCGACCGTGTGCAGGGCATCATAGATATCCAACACCGCTCCGCCGGGATAACCGAATAACTGCTTCACGCCCTGATCGATTAACGATCGAACGACCATCTCGGCTCCTGACAACATCTCCATGGTTTTGCCTCCAGGCTTTTTATTTCTTCTATAGGATGACTTTTTATTTCAGCAAGCTGTTCTATTCAAGCAGCAATCCAAAGTTAAATCGCTGAATTTTAGGCCTTTACGCAGAGCGGATGAAAACCCTGCTGTTCTTATTGGCGTTGCTAACTCAACTCAGTACCTTAGCGTGAGAATTTGGGTCAGGCAAACGCCAAAATAGGGATGACAGATTTCGTATATTGCGACGCGCTGCCATCAATCGCCCGTCCGGGACAAAACACTGCCTGCGCACGGCAACCAGTCAGAAATATCAGGAAGGCGGGAAAAATTACAGGATTAAATTATGTCTGATGCTGACATAAAAATGATCAGGGAACCGGCGAACAGGTATTCGCCGGTGTTGAGAGAAAGACAAAGACGCGGCGTCATTCGCCGTAGAGTTCGTCGATTTCCTTTTTGTAGCGGCTGAAAATAATCTTACGACGCAGCTTGAGCGTCGGCGTCAGTTCGCCGGATTCCATAGTGAAAGGTTTGATCAGTAGCGCGAATTTTTTCACCTGCTCAAAGTCTGCCAGATCGTGCTGAATTTCGCGTAACTGATGGGCAAACAGCGACAGAATCTGTTCATTTTTGACCAGACCGCTGCGGTTGAAGTAATCGATATGATGCGCCTGTGCGTACATGTTGAGCACATCGAAATCCGGTACGATCAGCGCAGAAACAAAATGACGCTCATCGGCGATCACCGCCACCTGTTCAATGTAGCGATCCTGCACCAGCGTGCCTTCGATCCGCTGCGGCGCGATATATTTACCGCCTGAGGTTTTCATCAGATCTTTCAGTCGTTCGGTGATAAACACGTTGCCTTCTGCATCCATCTTCCCCGCATCGCCGGTTTTAAACCAGCCATCTGCAGTGAAACTGGCCGCTGTTTCTTCCGGTTTATTGAAGTAACCGCGCAGCAGTGTTGGTCCGCGTACCTGAATTTCATTTTCATCACCGATACGCACCTCGATTTCCGGCAACGCCGTGCCGACTGAGCCAAAGCGGAAATTTTTCTCTTCCCAGCAGGTGACGGTGGCGCAAGTTTCCGTCAAACCATAACCGTA
Organism: Rahnella inusitata; assembly: GCF_965118895.1. Taxonomy (GTDB): domain Bacteria; phylum Pseudomonadota; class Gammaproteobacteria; order Enterobacterales; family Enterobacteriaceae; genus Rahnella; species Rahnella inusitata_A. The sequence goes on along the minus strand of NZ_CBCPJJ010000001.1, from coordinate 157,070 downwards.
TTTGATATGCAAACCGAGGGATTCAAAAAACAGAATCACATTGTCATCCAGGCTCGCGCCAGCTGCTGGCAGAAAACGTAAGTTGCCGCCGAGCAAACCGCGCAGCTTTTTGAGCACCAGCTTGTCCGCCAGAAAATATGCCGGTGAAAGCCAGAAGGGATTACGTTCGCCACGCCGCTCAGTCAGAAATCTCTCTTTACCCTGCGCCACTGCCCAGTGGAACAGCCACTTTTTCACCTTTCCCGCGCGGGCGACTTTATCGTGGATCGCACTGAACACTTTTTCATAGAAACGCGGCACGGCGCACATGACGGTAGGTTTCACCGCCTGTAACGCATCCCTCACTAAATCGGTATCGCGCAGAAAGACGTTCTGCGCACCGCACTGCATCACAAAGAAACTCCACGCCCGTTCGAAGACATGCGCCAGCGGCAGGAAGCACAGGGAGATATCCCGGTCGGAAATCGTCAGGCGTTTTTCATGCTGTTTCAGCTGTGTCGCCATACTGCGGTAGTCGAGCATTACGCCTTTCGCTTCCCCGGTGGTGCCCGAAGTATAAATCAGCGTGAATAAGTCGTTGAGATCGCAGGCGCTGAGGCGCGCTTCGCGTTCGGCGGTTAACGCAGCGTCGGGCACGGTGATATCAGATACATGTCGGGCTATCTGCACGCCCTGTAAATCGACATCATCATCTAGCACCAGAATATGTTGTAGCTGCGGGCAGAGTTCGCGCAATGCAATCGCCGCGTCGTACTGCTTTTGGCCAACCACAAATAAAATGCGGATATCCGCATCATTAAGCACATACGCTGATTGTGCGGGCGTGTTCGTGGCATAGACCGGTACGGTTACCGCGCGCAGTTGCAAAATTGCCAGATCCGCCGTTGCCCAGGCGATCGAATTATTCCCGCAGATTGCAATCCTCTCCTGAACCTCCACGCGCTCCCGTAAAAGGAGAGTCGATAAAGCATCGACTTTCGCCCCTAACTCACGCCAGGTCAGTGAGGTTTGAACAGCGGGTGACCATTCACGAAAGGCGATTTGGTCAGCGCGAAGAGTGACCTGTTGGCGAAAACGGGCGATCAGATGGTAATCATTTAAGGTTGGATTCATTGAGCGTCTATACCGGCGTTCAGCACAGCTCGCCAGGAGGCGGCTAACTGTATTGCTCTGTTACAAAGATTTAACGCAGTCTACCCACAAATATTGCGCGGCGAAATGAAATTATAGAGCGTTAGGGGAAGCAAAACGGCGGCTCAGAATGAGTCAATGGCGGGAGAAAAAAAACCCGCGTAGCTTTAACGAGGCGAAAAAGCACGCAGGATAAAAAACTTCAAAATAAATCATAACCAGGCATATTTACTTCAGCGCACACCAAAGTAAATACGATGTTCGTTTTAGGGTCAGAGCGTCAGTACGCACTGGCTTAATAAAGATTTCATCCACATATTCCCGCGATCTTTACTGGAAGACTCATGCCATGACAGATAACAGGTCAGCTGATTTTTCATCCACGGTAATGGAATGACAGATAAATTTAGGATGCCGGTATTAGCCTGCGCTAACCAGCGGGGAACCAGCGCCACCATCTCGGTTTTCGACACGACTTCCATGACGCTGTAAAGATCTGTTCCCTGATAGGCGATTAAAGATTGCAGTTCAGGATCATCATAATAAGGCGCACTGAAAGAATAGAAGCGGTCAATCATCATGACAGCATGTTTTTCGCGCAGGTATTTCTCGTCGGACATATAAGGGCTAATCCGGGGATGATTTTGTGCCGCAACCAACACCAGTTCGTCATTAAATAAGGGTTCGTTACAAAAATCAGGCCGTTCAAATTTACGGTAGCTGATCATAAATTCGATATTTTGGTAGCGCAGCTGATGTTCAATATTATCATTAACGATAGTCTGTAATTTAATACTGACGCTGCTGGCCAGGGTATCAACGGCGTGAAGAACTTGAGATGTCAGGCGTTTATCCAGCGGGCTGCAAATCGCGACATTAAACTGGCGCATGCTGACACTGGGATCGAAACCTGCGCCGGGCAATTCATTCATGATCAATTGAAGTGCCTGACGGACAGGGCCGAACAACTGCCGGGCACGCATTGTCGGTTGGATGCCCCGACCGTAGCGAACAAATAAATCATCATTGAACATGATTTTCAAACGGGCTACAGCATTACTGACGGCGGGCTGAGACATGCCCAGCATATTGGCTGCACGGGTAATATTTTGTAATTGCATGACGGCATCGAAGACAGTCAATAAATTAAGATCGACATTACGCAGATGCGTTTCAAACTCAGCAGGTTTAGCAGCGTTTTCGGTAATGATGTCAGACATGGTTATCCCCATTAAAGATCATCAGCCTTGAAGAATAATGATTATCTTTAATTGATTTATTTAAACAAAATGCGGCACAGTCATATCAGACCAATAAATAACAGCCGACAAAAAATGCGTGCCATTTCATATTTTTATTATTTGAAAAGGACCTAAGTACTGTTTCGAATAATCAGAAAGCAAAATATATATTTCATTTCCCTTCTAAAAACTGATGATATAAGACAATAAAATAATTACCGAAACAACATGCAAAAAATGAATAATAAGTTAAGCAGCAGTAAATATTATCTAACTAACTGAATTAGAATAATTATTTCACCACCACCTTCCTGTGCAGTCCAGTTTTGTACTGTTTTCACCCAAGGAAATCTTTGTAACGGCTGAGAAATTCTTTCCTCCAAACACATTCTTACAGATAGTGTTTTATGCTAAATGAGATTGTTTTTCATTTGTAAAAATTACCGCCTTTTCCACACACTGAAGGTTGACATAGCACACACATTCCCGTATCACTTTAAGCACTGTTTAAACGATATCCGTTTTAACTACCCTATATATGAGAAGCTGAAAATACATGTTCATGATTACTCGTCTCCTTGGCCTACTACTCAACGCAAAAAATTTGCGCGGTATGCCAGTGGGCGAAAATCAGAACTGATTCAACTTCCACAGACAATAAACCCGCGCCGATGCGCGGGTTTTTTTTTATCTCCCGCAGGGCGCGAAAAATAGAGCAGACAAGGAGAAACCCATGAGCGAGCAAGTCATTATTTTCGATACCACGCTGCGTGACGGTGAACAGGCGTTACAAGCCAGCCTGAGTGTTAAAGAGAAGATTCAAATTGCAATGGCGCTGGAAAGGATGGGCGTTGACGTGATGGAAGTCGGCTTCCCTGTTTCTTCTCCGGGTGATTTCGAATCTGTACAAACTATCGCGCGCCAGATTAAAAACAGCCGCGTTTGCGGTCTGGCACGCTGCGTAGATGGTGACATCGACGCCGCCGCAGAAGCATTACGCGTTGCCGAAGCCTTCCGTATCCACGTTTTCCTGGCCACCTCGACTCTGCATATTGAATCCAAACTGAAGCGTTCGTTTGATCAGGTTCTGGAGATGGCGGTTCACTCGGTGAAACGTGCCCGTAACTATACGGATGACGTCGAATTCTCCTGCGAAGATGCGGGCCGAACGCCGCTGGATAATCTGTGCCGTGTCGTCGAAGCTGCGATCAAAGCCGGTGCGACCACCATCAATATTCCTGATACTGTCGGTTACACCACGCCGGTTCAGTTCGGCGGAATCATTACTAACTTGTATGAACGCGTGCCGAACATTGATAAAGCGATTATTTCCGTACACTGCCACGACGATCTGGGCATGGCGGTCGGCAACTCTATCGCGGCGATTCAGGCCGGTGCGCGTCAGGTAGAAGGCACGCTGAACGGTATTGGCGAACGTGCCGGGAATACCGCACTGGAAGAAGTCATCATGGCGATCCGGACCCGTTCGGATTACATGAACGTCCACACCAATATCAATCACAAAGAAATCTATCGCACCAGCCAGATTGTCAGCCAGATAACCAACATGCCGATCCCCGGCAACAAAGCGATTGTCGGCTCCAACGCCTTCGCGCACTCTTCCGGTATCCATCAGGACGGCGTGCTGAAAAATCGCGAAAACTACGAAATCATGACCCCGGAATCCATTGGTCTGAACCAGATCCAGTTGAACCTGACATCCCGCTCCGGCCGTGCCGCCGTGAAGCATCGTATGGAAGAAATGGGCTACAAAGAATCCGATTACAACATGGATCATCTGTATGCCGCGTTCCTGAAGCTGGCTGACAAAAAAGGTCAGGTTTTCGACTACGATTTAGAAGCACTGGTGTTCATTAATAAGCAGCAAGAAGAGCCAGAGTTTTACCGACTGGACAACTTCAGCGTGCAGTCCGGTTCTAAGATAACCGCCACCGCCTCGGTGAATCTGGCCTGTGGTGATGAGATCATTACCGAAGCCGCTACCGGCAATGGCCCTGTTGATGCCGTCTATCAGGCGATTAACCGCATCACTGGCTATCAAATCGAGCTGGTGAAATATCAGTTGAGCGCCAAAGGTCAGGGGCGTGATGCACTGGGACAGGTCGACGTGGTCGTCTCCTTTAATGGTCGCCGCTTCCACGGCGTGGGCCTGGCGACGGACATCGTTGAATCCTCCGCCAAAGCGATGGTGCACGTACTGAATAATATCTGGCGCAGCAAACAAGTTGAGATCGAAAAACAACGTTTGCAGCACGAAGTTCAGCAACACAACAACATTCAAAATAATCAGGAAACGGTGTGATCATGAGCAAGACCCATCATATTGCCGTCTTACCCGGAGACGGAATTGGCCCGGAAGTTATGGCCCAGGCATACAAAGTTCTGGACGCAGTACGTGCGCGTTTTGGCCTGAAAATCAGCACCAGCGAATACGACGTCGGTGGCGCAGCTATCGACAAACACGGCAGCCCGTTGCCGCCAGCGACCGTTGCCGGTTGCGAACAAGCCGATGCCATCCTGTTTGGCTCGGTGGGCGGCCCGAAATGGGAACACCTGCCGCCTAACGATCAGCCTGAGCGCGGCGCATTACTGCCGCTGCGTAAGCACTTCAAATTGTTCAGCAACCTGCGCCCTGCCCGTCTGTATCAGGGTCTGGAAGAATTCTGCCCGCTGCGTGCCGACATCGCCGCCAAAGGCTTCGACATTCTGTGCGTCCGCGAACTGACCGGCGGCATTTACTTCGGCCAGCCGAAAGGCCGCGAAGGCCAGGGTCAGCATGAGAAAGCCTTCGATACCGAGGTATATTACCGCTTTGAGATCGAACGTATTGCCCGCATCGCCTTTGAATCAGCGCGCAAACGCCGCAGCATTGTGACGTCCATCGATAAAGCCAACGTATTGCAAACGTCCATTATGTGGCGTGAAGTGGTAAACGAAATTGCGAAGGATTACCCGGACGTCAGCCTGAGCCACATGTACATCGATAACGCGACAATGCAGCTGATTAAAGATCCATCGCAGTTTGACGTACTGCTGTGCTCCAACCTGTTCGGCGACATTCTGTCAGACGAATGCGCGATGATAACCGGCTCCATGGGCATGTTGCCTTCGGCGAGCATGAACGAGCAGGCATTTGGTTTGTTCGAACCAGCGGGCGGCTCCGCACCGGATATCGCCGGTAAAAACATCGCCAACCCAATTGCCCAGATCTTGTCTGCCGCGCTGTTACTGCGTTATAGCCTGGGGGCTGATGAAGCCGCCAACGCCATCGAGCAGGCAGTGAATAAAGCGCTGGAAGCAGGCCACCGCACCGGTGATTTGGCTAACGGTCAGCAGGCGCTGGGCACCAGTGAAATGGGCGATATCATTGCCCGCTTTGTGAAAGAAGGGGCATAACATGGCGAAGACGCTGTACCAAAAATTGTATGACGCGCACGTCGTTTACGAAGTGCAAAACGAAACGCCGCTGTTGTACATCGACCGCCACCTGGTGCACGAAGTGACCTCTCCGCAGGCGTTTGACGGCCTGCGCGCGATGGGGCGTCCGGTCCGTCAGCCGGGCAAAACCTTCGCGACGATGGATCACAACGTCTCCACGCAAACCAAAGACATCAATGCCAGCGGCGAAATGGCGCGCATTCAGATGCAGGAACTGATCAAGAACTGCGCGGAATTCGGCGTACAACTGTATGACCTGAACCACCCTTTCCAGGGCATCGTTCACGTGATCGGCCCTGAGCAGGGAATGACCCTGCCGGGCATGACCATCGTTTGCGGCGATTCCCATACGGCGACGCACGGTGCGTTCGGTTCACTGGCTTTCGGTATCGGCACATCGGAAGTGGAACACGTGCTGGCAACGCAAACCCTGAAACAGGGTCGCGCTAAAACCATGAAAATCGAAGTGACTGGCGACGCGCCTGCCGGTATCACCGCCAAAGATATCGTGCTGGCGATCATCGGTAAAACCGGCAGCGCCGGCGGTACCGGTCACGTTGTTGAGTTCTGCGGTAAAGCCATCGAAGCGCTGAGCATGGAAGGTCGTATGACCCTGTGCAACATGGCGATTGAAATGGGTGCCAAGGCCGGTCTGGTCGCGCCCGACGACACCACCTTTGCGTATCTGAAAGGCCGCCAGTTCGCGCCGAAAGATCAACACTGGGACGCCGCCGTCGAGTACTGGAAAACCCTGAAAACCGATGCGGATGCCAAATTTGACAGCGTCGTGACGCTGGACGCGGCTGACATCGCACCGCAGGTCACCTGGGGTACGAACCCTGGTCAGGTCATGGGCGTGAATCAGACGATCCCAAATCCGTCCTCTTTTGCCGATCCGGTAGAACGTGCCTCCGCTGAAAAAGCGCTGGCGTATATGGATTTGCAACCGGGCATTAAACTGACCGACGTGGCGATCGATAAAGTGTTTATCGGTTCCTGTACCAACTCACGTATCGAAGATTTACGCGCGGCCGCCGCCGTCGCCAAAGGTCGCAAAGTCGCGACCGGTGTACAGGCGATTGTGGTTCCCGGCTCTGGCCCAGTAAAAGCGCAGGCCGAAGAAGAAGGTCTGGATAAGATCTTCATTGAAGCCGGTTTCGAATGGCGTCTGCCTGGCTGCTCCATGTGTCTGGCGATGAACAACGATCGTCTGGAACCGGGCGAACGTTGCGCCTCCACCAGTAACCGTAACTTCGAAGGCCGTCAGGGCCGTGGCGGACGCACGCATCTGGTCAGCCCGGCAATGGCTGCGGCGGCGGCGGTGACTGGCCGTTTCGCTGATATTCGTGAACTGAACTGAGGAAAACACCATGGCTAAATTTACCCAACACATTGGTCTGGTGGTTCCGCTGGATGCCGCTAACGTCGATACCGATGCCATCATTCCGAAACAGTTTTTGCAGAAAGTGACCCGCACCGGTTTCGGTCAACACCTGTTTAACGACTGGCGTTTTCTGGACGACGCCGGTCAGGTGCTTAACCCGGATTTCGTGCTGAATCAGCCGCGCTATAAAGGCGCGAGCATTTTACTGGCGCGTGAAAACTTTGGCTGCGGTTCTTCTCGTGAACATGCGCCGTGGGCGCTGACCGACTACGGTTTCCACGCGGTGATCGCACCAAGCTTTGCCGATATCTTTTACGGTAACTCGTTCAACAACCAGTTGCTGCCCATCACCCTGAGTGATGCAGAAATTGATGAGCTGTTCGCGCTGGTGAAAGACAATGAAGGCATCACCTTTGAAGTGGATCTCGAAGCGCAGACGGTCAAAGCCGGTGATAAAAGCTATCCGTTTGTGATCGACAGCTTCCGCCGTCACTGCATGATTAACGGTCTGGACAGCATCGGTCTGACGCTGCAACACGAAGAAAATATCTCCGCTTACGAGAAGAATCAGCCTGTGTTTATGAACTGATTGCGCCCGGCAGCAAAAAAAACCCGCGACTTTCGCGGGTTTTTCTTTTCATCTCATTCAGACGTCTTTGACTTTATACATCAGGCCTAGTGCGATAATCGCCAGCGCGGTCGCTACCCAGTACACCGGATAATGCCCGAAGCTTTCGACGATAAAGCCCTGCAATAAACCCGCGCAGATAACGCCAGTGGAAATGCTGTTGGTGAACAACGTCGTCGCTGAACCCGCACGACCCGGCATCAGATCCTGAAAATAGAGCATCCCGATACCCGCCACAATGCCGATGAAAATCGCGTTAAACAGCTGCAGGATCATCAGCGCGGCTTTGAACTGGAACAAAACCAGTCCGGCGTAGAAAACTACCCCGCTCGCCACCGCATATAACATCAGCTTGCGTTTACCGGTACGTTTGACCAGATAACCCGCGAGCAACATCGCCGGAATTTCCAGCCCTGCCGCCGTCCCCATCAGCAAGCCCGCCAGCCCTTCCGGCAAGCCCAGATCGCTGGTGATATAAAGCGGCATATCAATCACGTACATGATATTGCAGGTCCACATCAGTAAGGATGCGAAGAACAGCAAACGCACATCTTTATTGCGCCACGCGCTGACCGGCACCACTTTTTCATCCACCGGCTGCTCAACGCGCGGCACAGACGGCAGGAAAAAGACAATCATCAGGATACTGCCGACAAACACCGCGGCGGCGCTCAGGTACATCGGCGTAAACCCGTAATTAAGCGCGAGCATGAAAGAAAGCGGCGGGCCGAGAACCCACGCCAGCGAGAGCATCGCACGCATCATCGAGCTGAACATCACCACTTCGCTCGACGAACGATCCGCATGTTCACGCGCCAGCGCAAACAGCTGCGGCATTGAGGCATTACCGATCGCCGCCAGCAATACACCGACGGTGATCAGCACCAGATAGTCGCGGCTGAAGGCAAACACCAGACTGTTCCCGATGGCCATCAGGCAGCAGAAGATCAGCAGCTTACGGCGGTCGCCTTTGTTATCTGAACGGTTCGCCAGCAGAAAACTGATCGCAATCCCCGCGATAGCGTTGACGGTATAAAAGAAACCGACCCACAACGGGCGAACTTTCACTTCATTGGTCAGAAACAGGCTGAGCGTCGGCGCCTGTAACGCGCCAGCAATACCACACAGCAAGGACACCACCAGAAAGGTGACATAAATGGCATTAATACGAGGTTTCGGCATGACGTCGTCCCTGAGAAATGAATGTCTTACAAACAAGACCCCCAGTGTAGCTAAGTTTTAAGGGGTTTCGAGCGGTTCTGAAAAATGGATATAAAAAAACCAGTGAGTTACCCCACTGGCTGGTGAAATTACACCATTACTCAGAAAATCGAATTTGGTCGTGCCTGCGGGCAGAAGGTCAGATCCGCTGACGATATTGCTCCTCACTCAGCGACTCCATATCCCACTGGGTCAGCCTCGAAAGAATATCCATCCGGTAATCCACCGGCACCCAGGATAGCCAGTCAGCATGATTTTTTGCCGCATTGCGTTGAATGGCAGCGCTGCTGATAGCGGAGAAATAACGCTGATAAAAACGGGCATTCAAAGTGCATTTCATGATGACCTCCGGGTGTTCACAACAGGCTTTCGTTGAGAAACAGTATCGGAGTAATATGAGGAAAGATAAATTGATGAAGATCGTCCATGGAGTTCCTCTTTTATGATCTCACCGCGCTTACAACAACAGTTCATCCGGTTGTGGCAGTCCTGTCACGGCGAAGAAACCGAAACGACCTTGCAGGCGCTGTCCGGGATCCTGAGCTGCTCACGGCGGCACATGCGTTCGTTGCTTAGCGCCATGCAGGAACTGGGCTGGCTGACGTGGAATGCCGAAGCCGGACGCGGCAAACGCTCCAGACTGACCTTTCTTTATACCGGGCTGGCGCTCCAGCAGCAGCGCGCCGAAGAGCTTCTCGAGCAAGATAAAATAGAACAACTGGTGCAACTGGTGGGGGATAAAACGCAGGTGCGCCAGATGCTGCTGTCACAGTTAGGCCGCAGCTTCCGTCAGGGCAAACACATTCTACGCGTGCTGTATTATCGTCCGCTGTTTAACCTGTTGCCCGGCACCATGTTGCGCCGTTCTGAAACACACATCGCCCGGCAAATCTTCAGCGGTCTGACGCGCATAAATGAGGAAAAAGGGGAAGTAGAAGCCGATCTGGCCCACCACTGGCAGGAAATCACACCGCTCCACTGGCGGTTTTATCTGCGTCCGGCGATCCATTTCCATCATGGCCGTGAACTGGAGATGGCGGATATCATCGCCACATTTACCCGCCTGCAACAGAATCACCGGTTATTTAGCAATCTCGCGTCAGTTTCCTCGCCCACACCCAATGTGATCGATATCTATCTGCTGACTCCCGACCGCTGGCTGCCGTGGCTGTTTGGCAACGTTCACGCCATGATCCTGCCGCAAGAATGGCAGTCGCTGCCCAACTTTGCCCGCCATCCGGTCGGCACCGGCCCTTACGCCGTGGTGCGCAATCAGAAAACGCAGCTGCGTATCCGCGCGTTTGACGAGTATTTCGGTTTCCGCGCGCTGATAGATGAAGTGAATATCTGGGTACTCCCGGAGCTGACTGAAGATCTGGTCCATTCCGGCGTGCAGTTACAGGCAGATGAATCCGGTAAAAGCGAGCTGGAAAGCCGTCTGGAGGAAGGCTGCTATTTCTTGCTGTTCGATCAGCGTTCGCCGGTCGGCCAGCAGGATGACATCCGCGAATGGCTCTGCGAACTGCTCAGCCCGATTGCATTACTTAACGCCGCAGAACCGATTTACCAGCGCTACTGGTCGCCGGCCTACGGCCTGTTGCCACGCTGGCATCATAAAGATTCGCAGGCGCGCCCGATAAAACCGCAGGGTCTGACACACATTACGCTGACGTTTTACAGCGAGCATTCGGAGCATCACGCGATCTGTAACGCACTGCGTCCGCTGCTGGCGGCGGAAGGTATCGAACTGATTATTCAGATTGTGGATTACGCCGTCTGGCATCGGGGCGAGGTGAAAAGCGATGTGTGGCTCGGCAGCGCCAACTTCACCCTGCCGCTGGAATTCTCTCTGTTCGCGACCTTCTTCGAGCTGCCGTTAGCCGCGCACTGTTTTAGCAATGACATGAGCGAGGACGCCGCGTTATGGCACGCGGGCAAATTCTCCATGGCCGAATGGAGCCAGAAACAGGTCGGCAGCCATCACATTCATCCGCTGTTCCATCACTGGTTAGTTCTGCAAGGGCAACGCAGTATGCGCGGCGTGCGCATGAACACCCTTGGCTGGTTCGACTTTAAATCCGCCTGGTTTGCGCCCCCTGACAGTTAATCGGACTATCGCATTGCCGCGTTAATCTCTAGAATGACATCCGTTCTCAACGGGGTGCCCAACTTGTTAAAGCAGCGATGTAAACGCCGTGAGCAAGCTTGGCTGAGATTTAGACCCGTCGAACCTGATCCGGTTGATACCGGCGGAGGGATTTGAGACTGTGCCTCGCTCACTCAAAATCCTTTGCCCCTTTATTTTTTTGGAGCGCAAAGTTGAAAAAATTACTGCCCTGCCTGCTGTTACTGTCTGCCCCGGCCTTCGCGGCCAAACCGGTCCTGACGGTTTATACCTACGACTCATTTTCTGCCGACTGGGGCCCCGGCCCTGCTATCAAAAAAGCCTTTGAAGCCCAATGCGGCTGCGAACTGAAATACGTCGCGCTGGAAGACGGTGTGTCGTTGCTCAACCGTCTGCGGATGGAAGGCAAAAATAGCAAAGCGGACGTGGTGCTCGGTCTGGATAACAATCTGCTACAGGCCGCAGAGCAAACGGGGCTTTTCGCCCAGGCACCGAAAACCGATGCCAAACTGACCGTACCCGGCGGCTGGGATAACAGTACATTCGTGCCTTACGACTATGGCTATTTCGCGTTCGTCTACGACAAAAACAAACTAAAAAATCCGCCGAAAAGTCTTGATGAGCTGATCAACAGCGATCAGAACTGGAAAGTGATCTACGAAGATCCGCGCACCAGCACGCCGGGTCTGGGCCTGATGCTGTGGATGCAAAAAGTCTATGGCGATAAAGCGCCGCAAGAATGGCAGAAGCTGGCGAAGAAAACCGTCACCGTCACTAAAGGCTGGAGCGAGGCCTACGGCTTATTCCTCAAGGGTGAAAGCGATCTGGTACTGAGTTACACCACCTCTCCGGCCTATCACATTGTCGAAGAGAAGAAGGATAACTACGCGGCGGCCAATTTCACCGAAGGTCATTACATGCAGGTGGAAGTGGCGGGCCAGCTGGCAAACAGCAAGCAACCGAAGCTGGCTGAACAGTTTATGAAATTCGTCACTACCGACGATTTCCAGAAAGTGATCCCGACCGGTAACTGGATGTATCCGGTGATCGCCACACCGCTGCCTGACGCCTTTAATCAACTGAAGGTGCCGGCGAAATCCCTGCAATACAGCGCGCAGGATGTCGCTACTCACCGCACAGAATGGATCCAGGCATGGCAGAACGCCGTCAGCCGTTGATCCCGCGCTGGCTGTGGCCAGGCGCGGTGGCCTCGCTGGCGATGTTGCTGGTGGCTGCGCTGGCACTTGGCTCTCTGTGGCGTCATGCGCCGCAGATGAGTGGCGCCTCGCTCTGGCAGGATCCCTATCTCTGGCATGTGATCCGTTTTACCTTCTGGCAGGCGCTGCTTTCGGCGCTCTGCTCGGTGCTGCCCGCGATTTTGCTGGCGCGGGCGCTGTTCCGCCGTCGTTTTCCCGGCCGTCAGTTACTACTTCGTTTATGTGCCATGACGCTGGTGCTGCCGGTGCTGGTGGCCGTGTTTGGTATTCTCAGCGTCTACGGCAGACAAGGCTGGCTGGCGCAGCTGTGCGGCTGGCTCGGTGTGGATTATCATTTTTCACCCTACGGCTTACAGGGCATCTTGCTGGCGCATATTTTCTTCAATCTGCCGCTCGCCACCCGCCTGTTGTTGCAGGCGCTGGAGAATATCGCCGTCGAACAACGCCAGCTCGCTGCGCAACTGGGAATGAACGCGTGGCAGCAGTTCCGCTTTGTCGAATGGCCCGCCCTGCGCCGCCAGATTTTCCCTGCCGCGGCGCTGATCTTCATGCTGTGCTTTGCCAGCTTCGCCACCGTGCTGTCTCTCGGCGGAGGGCCGCAGGCGACCACTATTGAACTGGCTATTTATCAGGCGCTCAGTTATGACTACGATTTAGGACGGGCCGCCACGCTGGCGCTGATCCAGCTGTTCTGCTGTCTGGCGCTGGTGTTGCTGAGCCAGAAACTCAGTCAGGCGCTGCCGGTCGGACAAACGCACGCTCAGCGCTGGCGTAATCCTGATGATTCCCTGCCGCGCCGCCTCGCCGACGGCGTGCTGATCGGCCTTGCCCTGCTGCTGATCCTGCCGCCGCTGCTGGCAGTCATTTTTGATGGTGTGAATCGCGCCGCCGTCAGCGTTCTGCAACAGGCCGCGCTCTGGCAGGCGTTGTGGACGTCAGTGCGGATTGCACTGGGCAGCGGATTGCTTTGTGTACTGCTGACCATGATGTTGCTGTGGAGCAGCCGCGAACTGCGTTTGCGCAAGCTTAACGGCTGGGCACAGACGATGGATCTCAGCGGTATGCTGATCCTCGCGATGCCGGGCATCGTGCTGGCGACCGGATTTTTCCTGCTGCTCGGCGATACGACCGGTTTACCGCAATCGCCCTGGCCGCTGGTGATCCTCACCAATGCGCTGATGGCGGTGCCTTATGCGTTAAAAGTGCTGGATAACCCAATGCGCGACGTGGCCGAACGCTACAACCCGCTATGCCTTTCGCTGAATATGCACGGCTGGCAGCGGCTGCGCCGGGTGGAACTGGGTGCGCTGAAACGCCCTATTGCCCAGGCGCTGGCGTTTGCCTGCGTGCTGTCACTGGGGGATTTCGGCGTGATCGCATTGTTCGGCAACGAGAATTTTCGCACGCTGCCGTTTTATTTGTATCAGCAGATCGGTTCCTACCGCAGTCAGGACGGCGCGGTAACCGCACTGTTATTACTGCTGCTGTGCTTCCTGTTATTTACCCTGATCGAGAAACTGCCGGGCCGCCATGCTGACGCTGAATAAACTGACTTATCTGTACGAGCATCTGCCGATGCGCTTTGATTTACGCATCGGCTCGGGCGAACGCGTGGCAATCCTCGGCCCGAGCGGTGCGGGGAAAAGTACCATGCTGAGCCTGGTTGCCGGTTTTCTCGCGCCAGTGAGCGGACAGATCTTGCTCAACGGCGACGATCACAGCGTGACACCGCCGGCCAGACGTCCGGTGTCGATGCTGTTTCAGGAGAACAATCTGTTCTCGCATCTGACCGTGCGTCAGAACATGGGGCTGGGGTTACATCCGGGGCTAAAACTCAGCGCGCAGCAAAAGCGGGATTTGGAGGAGATTGCCCGACAGGTCGGGCTGAGCGATTGTCTGGATCGTCTGCCGTCGCAGCTTTCCGGCGGTCAGCGGCAGCGGGTGGCGCTGGCGCGCTGTCTGTTGCGCAGCCAGCCAATTTTGCTGCTCGACGAACCTTTCTCGGCGCTCGATCCGGCGCTGCGCAGTGAAATGCTGAACTTACTGGATAAGGTCTGCGGGCAGCGTAATCTGACGCTGCTGATGGTGTCGCATAATTTGGATGACGCGGCGCGGATTGCTCCGCGCACGCTGCTGGTGGTCGATGGCAGAATTTTCTACGACGGGCCGACGCAGGCGCTGGTGGACGGCAGCGCGCCGGAAGCCAAAGTGTTAGGCATCAGCCCGATCAGCGGGTGATCACTTTCCACAACAGATGGCCGTAAACCGGCATCATCGGCTGCTTGCTGAGCATCACAATGCTGACCACCGTCGCCACCACGCTCAGCACGCACACCACTTTTAATCGCGTCAGCGGCAACCATTTGGTCATCATGTCCGGCGAGCCCTTACCGGCGCGGAACCAGCGCCACGCCAGCCAGGCAGTGAGCCAGATCAGCATCACACTGATAAACAGCATCCATTTGAATACGCCGCTGTTATGGCTGGCGGGGATGTCGATGGCGACACCCGCCAGGATCCCCGGCAGGAAATACACCGGCGGCCAGGTGATACAGCCGACAATATTCGGCGGCGCAAACTTATACGGCGGCAGATTAAGCATACCGGCGACCAGCGGCACCAGCGGGCGCGTCGGGCCGATAAAGCGTCCTAAAATCACCGTGGCAAAACTGTGGCGATCGAGGGCGTAACCGGTTTTATCCAGTAAGGACTGATAGCGCTGAAGGAAACGCCAGCGGTGCAGCGGTTCTTTGAATCCACGTCCGATAAAATAAGATGCCCAGTCGCCGAGGAAACAGCCGAGTCCGGCCGCCAGCCAGGCTTCGTACAGGCCGACCTGACCGCTGCCGATCAGCGTTCCGAGCGTGGCCATCATCACCGTGCCGGGCAGGATCAGCCCGACCAACGCCAGCGATTCGAAAAATGCCACGACAGCGACGATAATTAAAGCAAAGCCCACCGACTGAGCGACCAGATGTTGTAGATAGGCTTCCATAAATTCCCAGTATTCAGTTACGCGAATTGCGCAGATAAATGAGACAAATGTGAGTTTTTTGCATTCTCATTGTAGTCAAAACATTAAGCGGCTGAATTGTCAGCGCATGAACTTTTACAGTCAACCGCGTAATTGTATGCGTATTTGGCTGAGCCCTAAGTCATGGACAAAGACTGTATAAATAACCATACTCTGTTTTTAGTGATCTTCTGTTTCCCCCTGTCGTTTCGAGGCGCTTATTAACTCCCCAACCGCACGTTCCTCTTCTGCCCCCGCTGATGCCGCACCGCGTCAGGGTTTTGTGCTAACCCGCCACTGGCGCGACACACAGCGTGGTACCGAGGTGGAATTGTGGCTGGCGACGGACGAGGGGGCGCAAAAAGTTCGCCTGCCGTTGCAGGAGTCCGTGGCGTTTATTCCGGCGGAACAAAAGGCTCAGGCCGAACGAATTCTGGCCGATGAAAAAAATATCAGCTTGCGCGCATTGCCGATGCAGGATTTCCATTCGCGGCCCGTTCTCGGCCTGTATTGCCCGCAGCATCGCCAGCTGATGCGTATCGAAAAGCTGCTGAAAGAGGCCGGCGTTCAGGTTTATGAAGCAGATATCCGCCCGCCGGAACGTTTTCTGATGGAGCGTTATATCACCGCGCCGGTCTGGTTCAGCGGGAAACCGGGGCCGGGCAATCTGCTGCTCGATACAAAAATGAAGCCTGCCGAAGGCTACCGCCCGCCGATGAAGCTCTGTTCGCTGGATATCGAAACCAGCGGTAACGGCGAGCTCTACTGCATCGGGCTGGAAGGCTGCGGGCAGCGCCACGTCTATATGCTCGGGCCGCCAAACGGTGACCCGGAAAGTCAGTTCGATTTTCATCTGGAATACGTCGACAGCCGCCCGCAGCTGCTGCAAAAGCTAAATGAATGGCTGGAACGGTACGATCCGGACGCCATCATCGGCTGGAACGTGGTGCAGTTTGATCTGCGCGTACTGCAAAAACACGCGGAGCGTTACAAGATCCCGTTGCGGTTTGGTCGCGACGGCGGCGAGCTGGAATGGCGTGAGCATGGTTTCAAACAGGGGCACTTTTTTGCCGCCGCCGCCGGACGGCTGATCATCGACGGCATCGAAGCCCTGAAGTCCGCATTCTGGAACTTCAATTCATTTAGCCTCGAATTCGTGTCGCAAAGTTTGCTGGGCGAGGGGAAATCCAGCGACAGCCCTTATCAGCGGCTGGCGGAAATCGAACAGCGATTTCGTGAAGATAAACCTGCGCTGGCCCGCTACAACCTGAAAGACTGCGAACTGGTCACCCGCATTTTTGCTAAAACGGAGCTGATGCCGTTCCTGCTCGAACGTGCCTCAGTCACCGGTCTGGCGGTCGATCGCAGCGGCGGTTCGGTGGCAGCATTCACTCATCTTTATTTACCACGGATGCACCGCGCCGGTTATGTCGCGCCCAATCTGGGCGAGCTGGAGGGCGAAATGAGCCCCGGCGGATTTGTGATGGATTCGCGCCCCGGTTTGTACGACTCGGTGCTGGTGCTCGATTATAAAAGCCTGTACCCGTCGATTATCCGCACCTTCCTGATCGACCCGGTCGGGCTGGTCGCCGGGCTGGCGCAACCAGACGATGAACACTCGGTGCCTGGCTACCGCAACGCGCGATTCTCGCGCGAAAAGCATTGCCTGCCGGAGATCGTCCGTCAGATCTGGCAGGGGCGTGAAGCCGCTAAACAGCAGAAAAATAAACCGCTGTCTCAGGCGCTGAAGATCATCATGAATGCCTTTTACGGCGTGCTCGGGTCGAGCGGTTGCCGGTTCTTTGATCCGCGTCTGGCATCATCAATTACGCTGCGCGGCCACGATATCATGCGTCAGACCCGCGAACTGATTGAGGCCGAAGGCTATCAGGTGATTTACGGCGACACCGATTCCACCTTCGTCTGGCTGAATAAAGCGCACAGTCAGGAAGAGGCCGACGTGATTGGACGTCATCTGGTTGAACGGGTAAATATCTGGTGGAAAGATCATTTACAGCAGCAATACGGGCTGGAAAGCGCGCTGGAACTGGAGTTTGAAACACACTACCAGCGCTTTCTGATGCCGACCATTCGCGGTTCGGAAACGGGCAGTAAAAAACGCTACGCCGGGCTGGTGAAAGACGCCGACGGCGAGCACATCGTCTATAAAGGTCTGGAAACCGTGCGCACAGACTGGACACCGCTCGCGCAGCTCTTTCAGCAGGAACTCTATCAGCGGATTTTCCACCGTCAGCCTTATCAGGATTATGTCCGTGACTACGTGGCCAGCACGCTGAATGGTGAGTTTGATGATAAACTGGTCTATCGCAAACGCCTGCGCCGTAAGCTCAGCGACTATGAGAAAAACGTGCCGCCGCACGTTCGCGCGGCGCGGTTAGCCGACGAATACAACGCGCTGCACGGGCGGGCGAAGCAGTACCAGAACGGCGGCTGGATAAGCTATGTGATGACCACCTCCGGGCCGGAACCGCTGGAGAACCGCCTTTCTCCTATCGATTATGATCACTACATTGAACGCCAGCTGGAGCCGGTCGCTGACGGCATTTTGCCTTTCCTGCACGACGATTTTGCTACACTTATAACAGGTCAGATGGGACTGTTTTAAACAAAAGTTGGCGCAGGTCCGGTGATTCGCAGGTGACGAATCGCTTACCTTCCATTACCATAGCGCCCTTTCCCATTTCTGAATCATCCTCACACAGTGAAACACTCCGCGCATTCTTGCGGGGAAAGAAGACTATTGCCCGCGCGTTATCAGAGGCATAGCAAGCATTGCGCAGTTGACGTCGCAGTTGCCACATCTGGAACACACAACACAGAGAGAGATTATGCCGTTTACATTGGGTCAACGCTGGATAAGCGATACGGAAAGCGAATTAGGATTAGGCACCGTGGTTGCAATAGATGTGCGCATGGTGACTTTGCTTTTCCCCGCCACCGGTGAAAACCGTTTGTATGCCCGAAATGATTCCCCGATCACCCGCGTGATGTTCAATACCGGTGATACCATCAGCTGCCACGAAGGCTGGCAGCTGCAAGTCGAAGAAGTCATTGAAGATAAAGGTCTGTTGACCTATATCGGCACCCGCCTTGATACCGAAGAAACCGGCGTCGCCATGCGCGAAGTGCTGCTCGACAGCAAACTGACCTTCAGCAAGCCGCAGGATCGCCTCTTCGCCGGCCAGATCGACCGCATGGATCGTTTCGCCCTGCGCTTTCGTGCCCGCAAATATCAGCGCGAACAGTTTCGTCTGGAGTTCGGCGGCCTGCGCGGCATGCGCGCCAGCCTGATCCCGCATCAGTTACACATCGCTTATGAAGTCGGTCAGCGTCATGCGCCGCGTGTTTTACTGGCCGATGAAGTGGGTCTGGGTAAAACCATCGAAGCGGGGATGATAATCCATCAGCAACTGCTGTCAGGCCGCGCCGAACGCGTGCTGATCGTGGTGCCGGAAACGCTGCAACACCAGTGGCTGGTCGAGATGCTGCGCCGCTTCAACCTGCGCTTCTCCCTGTTTGATGACGATCGCTACGCGGAATCTGTTCACGAAGCGACCAACCCGTTTGAAACCGAACAGCTGGTTATCTGCTCGCTGGACTTCGTACGCCGCAACAAATCTCGTCTGGAGCAGCTGTCCGACGCATCGTGGGACATGCTGGTGGTCGATGAAGCGCACCATCTGGTCTGGAGCGAAGACGCCCCAAGCCGCGAATATCAGGTGATTGAACAGCTTTCCCAACAAATACCAAGCGTGCTGTTGCTGACCGCAACGCCGGAACAGCTCGGGCAAGAGAGCCACTTTGCGCGCCTGCGTTTACTCGATCCGGATCGTTTCCACGATTACGAAGAATTCATCGAGGAACAGCAGCAGTATCAGCCGGTCGCCGATGCCGTCACGCTGCTGCTCAATAAAGAACCGCTGACGCCACAAGCGCTGGCGCTACTGGGTGAAAGCGTCGGCAATGCCGATACCGATGCTCTGCTGACCGCCGCCAATCAGGGCGACGAGGCTGCTGCCAAACAGCTGGTCTCCATGCTGATGGACCGTCACGGCACCAGCCGCGTGCTGTTCCGTAACACCCGTAACGGCGTGAAAGGCTTCCCGGATCGTCATCTGCACGCGGTGAAACTGCCGCTGCCGACGCAGTATCAGACCGCAATTAAAGTCTCGGGCATCATGGGCGCGAAAAAATCCGCCGAAGCGCGTGCGCACGACATGCTGTATCCGGAGCAGATTTATCAGGAATTTGAAGGCGAGAACGCGACGTGGTGGAACTTCGACCCGCGCGTGGAATGGCTGCTCGGCTATCTGACCGCCAACCGCGACGAGAAAGTGCTGGTTATCTGTGCCAAAGCCGCCACCGCGCTGCAACTGGAGCAGGTTCTGCGTGAGCGTGAAGCGATCCGCGCCGCTGTGTTCCATGAAGGTTTGTCGATCATTGAACGTGACCGCGCCGCCGCGTACTTCGCTTCTCAGGAAGATGGCGCGCAGGTTCTGCTGTGTTCTGAAATCGGCTCAGAAGGCCGTAACTTCCAGTTTGCCAGCAAAATGGTGATGTTCGATCTGCCGTTCAACCCGGATCTGCTGGAACAGCGTATCGGACGTCTGGATCGTATCGGCCAGCAAAACAACATCGACATTATGGTGCCTTACCTCGAGCAGACCGCGCAGTCGGTGCTGGTTCGCTGGTTCCACGAAGGTCTGGATGCGTTCGAGCATACTTGCCCGACCGGCCGCACCATTTATGACAGCGCTTATGAACAGCTGATAGCTTTCCTCGCCACACCTGCCGAGCAGGGGGGACTGGATGCATTTATCCTCGAATGCCGCGCTGAGCACGATGCGCTGAAAGAGAAGCTGGAAAATGGCCGTGACCGTCTGCTGGAGATGCATTCCAACGGCGGTGAACGTGCGCAGCAGCTGGCGCAGGAAATCGGCGAGCAGGATAACGACGTAAATCTGGTTAACTTCGCGCTAAATCTGTTCGATATCGTCGGCATCAATCAGGAAGATCGCAGCGATAACCTGATCGTACTGACACCTTCCGATCATATGCTGGTGCCTGATTTCCCGGGTCTGCCGGAAGATGGCTGCACCGTGACGTTCGATCGCGAACAGGCGTTGTCGCGCGAAGATGCGCAGTTCATCAGCTGGGAACATCCGATCGTGCGCAACGGTTTGGATCTGATCCTCTCCGGTGATACCGGCAGCTGTGCGGTTTCGATCCTGAAAAACAAAGCGCTGCCGGTGGGCACTATGCTGGCGGAGCTAATTTACGTGGTGGAATGTCAGGCACCGAAACACCTGCAGCTGACCCGCTTCCTGCCGCCGACGCCGGTTCGCATGTTGATGGACAGTAAAGGCACCAATCTGGCGGCTCAGGTCGAGTTTGAAAGCTTTAACCGCCAGCTGAACGCCATCAACCGTCATAACTCCAGCAAGCTGGTGAATGCCGTGCAGCAGGATGTACATACCATGCTGCAACAGGCTGAACCGCAGATTGCCGAGCAGGCGCGTGTACTGATTGAAGCCGCTAAAGTAGAAGCCGACGAGCAACTGACGCAGGAACTCGCCCGACTGAAAGCGCTGAAAGAAGTGAACCCGAACATTCGTGATGATGAGCTGGACGCGGTAGACTCTAACCGTAAGCAAGTGCTGGCGAACCTGAACGATGCCAGCTGGCGTCTGGATGCGATCCGCCTGGTGGTGGTCAGCCACCAGTAAGCCTGACGGGATGCAGCCGGCCTGCATCCCTCTTTTCTCCTTTTAACGCTGACACAGACTGAAACCGCTATGAGCGAACATCAACCGAACATCCCTGTCCCTTCGAACACCCGGCCGCTGGAAAACTACAATCCACCGACCGATCCCTGGTTGCAGGTGATTTTTCAGGATGAACACATCATGGTGGTTAATAAGCCAAGCGGTCTGCTGTCCGTGCCGGGGAAATTAGCAGAGCATCAGGACAGCCTGATGACCCGCATTCAGCAGGCGTTTCCGGTCGCGGAATCTGTGCATCGTCTGGATATGTCGACCAGCGGCGTGATTGTCGTCGCGCTGACCAAAGACGCCGAGCGCGAGCTCAAGCGCCAGTTCCGGGAACGCGAAACCAAAAAAGTGTACATCGCGCGCGTCTGGGGAAGGATGGAAGACGATTACGGCATCATTGATTTGCCGCTGATCTGCGATTATCCGAACAGACCGAAGCAAAAGGTGTGTCACGAGACTGGCAAAAAGGCGCTGACGCAATACGAAGTGATGTCGTGGGATGATGACGGTACAACACGCGTCAAACTGCGGCCGATCACCGGGCGTTCGCATCAGCTGCGCGTTCATCTGCTTGCACTCGGGCATCCTATCCTCGGTGATAAGTTCTATGCGCATCCCGACGCACTGGCCGCCTCCCCCCGCCTGCAACTGCACGCGCAGGAGCTGTCTTTTTATCATCCGATTACTGATGCGCCACTGGTGTTTAACTGCGAACCGGATTTTTAAGGGAAGAATTCAGTCCCTGAATGTAAAAAAGGCGCTGAATTCAGCGCCTTTTTGCATTACGTTCCGGTCAGAAAATCCTACTTAAACCCTTTCTCACGCTTGATAAGGTCATACGCCGCCTGAATCGACTGCGCCTTTTCCTTCGCCATTTCCATCATTTCTGGCGGTAACCCCTTCGCCACCAGTTTATCCGGATGGTGTTCGCTCATCAGCTTACGGTAAGCACGCTTGATGGTGGTTGCATCGTCTGTAGCCTTCACGCCCAGGACTTTGCAGGCATCGGCCAGCGTCGGGCCTTGTTGTGCCTGCTGATAACCACCACCGTAAGACCGGCCGCCCTGCTGACTGCCGCCGAACTGCTGACCGCCTTCCATCATGCGCAGGAACTGATCGAACTGCATGCGCGAAATACCGAGCTCTTCGGCGATCACATACAGCACTTCCCGTTCATTGGGGTGCAACGAACCATCGGCATAAGCAGCCTGGATTTGAATTTCCAGAAAAGTCCGTATCAGGTCGAAACGACCAAAACACGCACTGCGTAATTCCCGCATTTTCTCCCGCAACGGATAATTGGATTCTTTACCGTCGCGAAAGGCGCGCTGCGCGGCATTGCGCTGCTCGCCGTGTAACTGCATACGTTCCATATAGAGGCTGGCTATCTGGATATCGGCCTCAGTAACCCTGCCTTTCGATTTAGTCAGATTCCCCATCACCTCAAATGTGGTGCGGAAGAAGATGGTTTGACGTGTCTGTTGATCGGTGAAATAACCGCGGCGTTTTGCAGCGCGCGCGGTGTCAAACATATGTCCAATCAACAACCCTGATACAATCCCCCAGAAGCCTGTCCCTGACATATAGCCAAGGATAAGTCCGAGCAGTTTTCCCCAATACTGCATATACTCCTCAATTCGCCATGCCGTCGCTTAAAAATTGCTTTATCATAACCGGCATTTATCGTTGTGCCTAACGGCGGCAACGTAACAGGTGGGATTTAACACTAGCGCAACCATGATGAGTGAGATAGTCTCTGACCGTTTGCCGGCATGATGCCTCTGATGACGGAACACCATTTTACGTATGAAAAACAGACGTCTGAATACACGCTTACCCACAATGCTGGCCGCCACAATCTGGTCGGCATTGTACAGTCACGGCGCAATGGCCGACCTTGCTGCACAATGTATGCTCGGCGTTCCGACCTATGACAAACCTCTGGTGCAGGGTGATCCTAACTCACTGCCTGTGACCATCAATGCCGATAAGGCAACCGGCAACTACCCTGATAATGCACTGTTTAGCGGAAACGTTAACGTCGTACAGGGCAACAGTACGCTGGATGCCGATCAGGTTCAGCTCAATCAAATCGCTAATCCTAATCAGCCCACACCGACCCGTACCGCCACAGCGACCGGCAACGTGCGTTATAGCGATAACCAAATCAAGCTGAACGGACCAAAGGGCTTTGCGAACCTGACCACCAAAGATACCGATGTTCAGGACGGAACGTACCAGATGGTAGGCCGTCAGGGACGGGGTGACGCCGACAAGATGAAGCAGCGTGATAATAACCGCTACACCATCATGGACAACGGCACGTTCACCACCTGTCTGCCTGGCGATAACAGCTGGAGCGTTGTAGGTTCTGAAGTGATTCAGGATCGCCAGGAGGAAGTGGCAGAAATCTGGAATGCGCGCTTCCACATCGGCCCGGTGCCGGTGTTCTACAGCCCGTATATGCAGTTGCCTATCGGCGACCGCCGCCGTTCTGGTTTCCTTATCCCGAACGCGAAATACAGCAGCAATAACGGTTTCGGTGCCACCGTTCCTTTCTACTGGAACATTGCGCCTAACTACGATGCCACCATCACGCCAAACTATATGAGTAACCGTGGTCTGCAATTGCAGAACGAATTCCGCTATCTGACCGTCGCCGGTGCAGGTTTGATGGAGTTTGACTACCTCGGTAATGATAAGAAAATTGATGACCAGTACGTCAGCGATGAAAACCGTATCAGCGATCAGACTAAGCGCTGGATGTACTACTGGGTGCATTCAGGTGTTTACGATCAGGTATGGCGTTTCAACGTCGACTACACCAAAGTTAGCGACCCGTACTACTTCACCGATTTCGATTCGAAATACGGTTCAAGTACAGACGGCTATGCGACGCAAAAATTCAGCGTCGGCTATTTCAATGAAAACTGGAACGCGACGCTTGCCAGTAAACAGTTCCAGGTATTCTCCGATTACGGCAACACCAATGCTTACCGTGCCCAGCCACAGCTAGATGTCAATTATTACAAAAATGATGTGGGGCCTTTCGACCTGCATATTTATGGCCAGGCCGCGAAGTTTACCAGCGTAAACCCGGATAACCCGGAAGCCGTCCGTACTCATATCGAACCAACCATCAGCCTGCCGCTGAGCAACGGCTGGGGAAGTCTCGATAATGAAGTAAAACTGATGGCGACCCACTATCAGCAGACTATTTCGGATAATTATTACGATGCTAATCAGGATACTAAACTGCGTTCGTCGGTAAATCGTGTTATGCCTGAGTTTAAAAGCGACGGCAAAATGGTCTTTGACCGCAACATGGACTGGAACAGTGATTACACGCAAACGCTGGAGCCGCGTGTACAGTATCTTTACATCCCTTATCGTAATCAAAGCTCAATCAACGTCTATGACTCCACACTGTTACAGTCCGACTACACCGGCCTGTTCCGTGATAAGAGCTACAGTGGACTCGACCGTATTGCTTCAGCTAATCAGGTGGCAAGTGGTTTAACGACACGTATTTATGATGAAGGCCTGGTAGAACGCTTCAATGCGTCTGCGGGTCAGATTTATTACTTCCAGCCACCGCGTACCGGCGACCAGAACAGCGCACTGGATAAAAACGACGATACCGGTAGCCTGGTCTGGGCCGGTGATACCTACTACAAAATCAACAATTTCTGGGGTGTTCGTGGCGGCGTGCAGTATGACACCCGTCTGGATTCGCTGGCCGTTGGTGATGCCGTCCTTGAGTACAAAGCTGACTCAGAAAGAATGGTTCAGTTGAGCTACCGTTATGCCAGCCCGGAATATATTCAGGCTACGTTGCCTGATGTGAAAAATGCAGGCTATCAGGATGGGATTTCTCAGGTCGGTGGTATCGCCAGCTGGCCCATCGCCGATCGCTGGGCGATTGTCGGTGCTTACTATTACGATACCAAAGCACAGCAACCCGCAGACCAGTTAATCGGCCTGCAATACAATACCTGTTGCTGGGCTATCAACGTCGGCTACGAACGTAAGATCACCAACTACGACACCGTTAAGTCAGAAAGTAAGTATGACAATAAGATTGGTTTCAACATTGAACTTAGAGGCCTGGGAAACAATCAAACCCTTGGAACGAAAGAAATGTTGGCCACCGGCATACTGCCTTATCAACGCGCTTTCTAAGCCAGACGACACGTTTAACTCAGTGAACTTGAAACCCGCTTTGCGGATTAGACAAATGGAAAAAGTATGAAGAACTGGAGAACACTTCTCCTCGGCGTGACGCTTTGTGCCAGCACTGCGTTTGCAGCCCCTCAGGAAGTTGATAAAGTCGCCGCCGTTGTGAACAACGGTGTCGTGTTACAAAGTGACGTCGATAGTTTAATGCAATCGGTTAAACAGCAAGCAGGTCAGGCTAAACAACAGCTGCCTGATGATGCGACCTTACGCCACCAGATCCTTGATCGTTTGATCATGGACCAGATCCAGCTTCAGATGGCGTCGAAAATGGGCATCACGCTGACCGATCAGGACGTGGATAAAGCTATTGCCGGTATTGCTCAGCAGAACAACATCAGCGTAGATCAGTTGCGTAGCCGTCTGGCGTACGACGGTCTGAATTACAGCACTTATCGTGCCCAGATCCGTAAAGAAATGCTGATAAGCGAAGTGCGTAACGGCGAAGTCCGTCGTCGCGTCACTATCCTGCCTCAGGAAGTGGATCAGCTGTCCAAACAGGTTGCGGCACAAAATGGCGGCAGCGCTGAGTTCAATCTCAGCCACATCCTGTTGTCACTGCCAGAAAATCCGTCGCAGGATCAGGTTGATGCTGCAGAAGAACAGGCGAAGAAAATTGTCGCCGATCTGAACAATGGTGCTGATTTCGGCAAACTGGCTATCACTTATTCAGCTGACTCACAGGCGTTGAAAGGCGGCAACATGGGCTGGGGCAAATTGCAGGAACTTCCTTCCCTGTTTGCTCAGGCGCTCAGTACCGCACAGAAAGGCCAGATTATCGGTCCAATCCGTTCAGGTGTGGGTTTTCATATTCTGAAAGTGAACGATATCCGTGGTGATAACAAAACGGTCTCCGTCACCGAAGTGCATGCACGTCACATCCTGCTGAAACCTTCTGTCGTGATGACCGACGCACAGGCTAAGGCGAAACTGGAAGAAGTTGCTGCTGATATTAAGAGCGGTAAAGCGACGTTTGCTGACGAAGCTAAACAAATTTCTCAGGATCCGGGTTCTGCCCTTCAGGGTGGTGACTTAGGATGGGCGTCTCCGGACATGTATGATCCGGCGTTCCGCGATGCGCTGATGAACCTGAAAAAAGGCCAGATGAGCGCACCAGTGCACTCTGCTTTTGGCTGGCATCTCATCGAACTGCTCGATACCCGTCAGGTCGATAAAACCGATGCTGCACAGAAAGAACGCGCTTACCGCATGCTGTTCAACCGTAAGTTTGCGGAAGAAGCACAGACGTGGATGCAGGAACAACGTGCTGAAGCGTATGTGAAAATTATGGATGGTAATGGTAAATAATACTTCCGTGACAAAATCTGTAGTCATCACCCCCGGCGAGCCTGCCGGGGTTGGGCCGGATCTGGTACTGGCGCTGGCTCAGCAGGCATGGCCTGTTGAGTTGGTGGTATGTGCCGATCCGGCCCTGCTGCTTGAGCGTGCAGAGATACTGGGTCTGACGATTCAGTTACGCGACTATGAACAGGGGCGCCCTGCAAAGCCTCAGGCTGCAGGTACGTTGACCGTATTACCGGTGAAAACCGCCGCGCCAGTAACAGCGGGCAGGCTTGACGTCGCGAACAGCGCATACGTGGTGGAAACGCTCGCCAGAGCCTGTGACGGCGCAATCAGTGGCGAATTTGCTGCGCTGATCACCGGCCCGGTGCAAAAGAGCATCATCAATGATGCTGGCATTCCGTTTATCGGTCATACCGAATTCTTTGCCGATCGCAGCCACTGTGATCGTGTGGTGATGATGCTGGCGACGGAGGAACTGCGCGTCGCACTGGCGACCACGCATTTACCTTTGCTGGCCGTGCCGGGTGCCATTACACGTCAAAGCCTGCATGAAGTGATCACCATTCTTCATCATGACCTGAAAACCAAATTCGGCATCGGTGAACCGCATATTTACGTGTGCGGCTTGAATCCGCATGCCGGAGAAGGCGGTCATATGGGGCACGAAGAGATCGACACGATCATTCCTGCACTGGAGGAACTGCGCCAGCAGGGAATGAATCTCATCGGTCCGCTGCCCGCAGATACCCTTTTCCAGCCGAAATATTTACAACACGCAGATGCTGTTTTATCCATGTATCACGATCAGGGCCTTCCGGTGCTAAAATATCAGGGATTCGGCCGCGCAGTGAATATCACGCTTGGCCTGCCTTTTATCCGGACCTCGGTTGATCACGGTACCGCGCTTGAACTCGCCGCCACCGGCACCGCCGATGCGGGCAGTTTCAGGACAGCAATAAATCTCGCCATTCGTATGGCAATCAATACTTTTGATCCACAACAAACTGATAAATAAAAACAATGAATAGTAGAGTCCACCAGGGGCACTTTGCCCGTAAACGTTTCGGCCAGAACTTTTTAACCGATCAATTTGTGATTGATAGCATCGTGTCGGCTATTCACCCAATGCCAGGGCAAGCGGTGGTCGAAATCGGGCCCGGTCTGGCAGCGTTGACGGCACCTGTCGCTTCACGTCTGGACAGCATGACGGTTATCGAAATTGACCGAGATTTGGCCGCACGTCTGGAGAGCAATCCTAAGTTTCAGGGCAAATTACGCGTCATTCAGTCTGATGCCATGAAAATCAATTTCGCGGAACTGTCAGAAGAACTCGGCCAGCCGCTGCGCGTCTTCGGCAACCTGCCGTATAACATCTCTACCCCGCTGATGTTCCATCTGTTCACCTATACTAATGCCATCAAAGACATGCACTTCATGTTGCAAAAGGAAGTGGTAAACCGTCTGGTTGCAGGGCCGAACAGCAAGGCGTATGGTCGTTTAACCGTTATGGCACAGTATTACTGTAACGTGATCCCGGTTCTGGAAGTTCCGCCAGAATCCTTCACACCGGCACCAAAAGTCGATTCCGCCGTCGTGCGTTTGATTCCACACGACGTGATCCCGTATCCGGTTTCAGATATCCGCATTCTGAGTCGTCTGACAACCGATGCGTTTAACCAGCGTCGCAAGACAATCCGTAACAGCCTGGGTCACTTGTTCACACCAGAACAGATGAGCGCCTTGGGTCTGGATCTGTCGATGCGTGCTGAAAATATTTCTGTTGAGCAATTCTGTAAACTGGCTAACTGGTTATCTACCCGACCGAAAACAACAGAACCTCAGGAGTAGCGATATGCTTAATTCGCCCCGCGTTTGTGTTCAGGTGCAAAGTGTCTACATTGAGTCTCAGTCGATACCGGAAGAAGAGCGTTTCGTCTTCGCTTACACCATCACCATCCGCAATCTGGGGCGTTTTAATGTGCAGCTCCTGCGCCGTTACTGGCTGATCACCAACAGTAACGGTCAGCAAACGGAAGTACAGGGCGAAGGGGTTATTGGCGAACAGCCATTGATCCTGCCCGGCAGTGAATTTCACTACACCAGCGGCGCTGTTTTAGAGACGCCACTTGGTACCATGGAAGGCCATTATGAAATGGTCGCACAAGACGGTGAAATCTTCCGTGTGCCTGTCCCGGTCTTCCGCCTCGCCATCCCTACACTGATAAATTAATCCCCTATGTCGACATACCTTATTGGTGATGTTCACGGCTGCATCGATGAACTCAAGGCGCTATTGGCGCAGGTGGATTTTAATCCGCAAAATGATTGTCTCTGGCTGACTGGCGATTTAGTCGCCCGTGGCCCGTCATCCCTCGAAGTTCTGCGTTTTGTCAGTGGTCTGGGCGATTCTGTACGCATGGTGCTCGGTAACCACGATCTGCATTTGCTGGCGGTTTTTGCGGGCATCAGCTTTAACAAACCGAAAGACCGTATTACGCCGCTGCTTGAGGCCGAAGACGCCGATGAGTTGATCAACTGGTTGCGACGTCAGCCGGTTCTGCAGGTGGATGAAGAGCTGAAACTGGTGATGGCCCACGCCGGCATTACTCCGCAGTGGGATCTGGAGACCGCACAGATGTGTGCGCGTGAAGTGGAAGCCGTTCTGCGCAGCGACACTTATCCGCTGTTCCTCGACGCGATGTACGGCGATATGCCGAACAACTGGCATCCGGAACTCACGGGTCTGGCGCGTCTGCGTTTTAGCACCAATGCGTTTACCCGTATGCGTTACTGCTTCCCGAACGGCCAGCTGGATATGATCTGCAAGGACACGCCTGAAAACGCGCCTAAGCCGCTCAAGCCTTGGTTTAATATTCCGGGGCCGTTGCAGGAAGCCGGATACAGTATTGCATTCGGCCACTGGGCTTCGCTGGAAGGCAAAGGTGCGCCGGAAGGAATTTATGCGCTGGACACAGGTTGCTGCTGGGGCGGTGATATGACGATGCTGCGTTGGGAAGACAAAACCTATTTCACCGAACCTTCACATCGCCGTCCTGAAAAAGAGAAAGCCGTCGTTCAAAAAGCCGAATAATCAGGCTCTTACTGCGCTTAAAAACAAAAGGCACCTTCAAAGAGGTGCCTTTTTGCTGAGTGCCGCTCTTAAATCAGGCGCGGCGGTCAAGGATCTCGAAGCAGTAGCCGTGTGAGTTCTGCTCGTCAGCGTCGTGGAATTCACTGAAGGTACTTTCCCAGTCATCTGGCTCGTAGTCAGGGAAATGCGTGTCCCCTTCCACTTCGGCATCGATATGAGTGAGATATAAGCGGTTGGCCTTCGGCAGGAACTGCTCATACACACGGCCTCCGCCCATCACCATCACTTCTTCCACACCACCGGCCGCGGCCAGAGCTGCATCAACAGACGTCACCCAGGTCACGCCTTCGTGCTCGCCAGGTTTAGAGCTGATGACAATATTCAGTCGGCCAGGTAAAGGGCGCCCTATCGACTCAAACGTTTTGCGACCCATGATGACGGGTTTATTGAGCGTATTACGCTTAAACCAGGCCAGATCACCGGGTAAATGCCAAGGCATAGCGTTTTCCATGCCAATAACGCGATCGGTCGCCAGTGCGGCGATCAGGCTAATAATCATTGTGAAACCCTGTGTAGAAAAGGAATAAAACCGTGACCCGAAAAAAGAGCTGCCACTATACGGAAAGCCCTATCAGCCGTCGATAGGGAGACTCACGCTTTACAAAGATATAAGCGTACTCTTAACAGACTTACACACCGGGACGTTTGCGATACAGCCACAGCCCCGGCAAAGATAATCCAATCGATAATGCCCCGACGATAAAACTGGCCTTCAGGAAATTGGTGACCATCGTAGACATCAGCGCCTCGCTGTAGCCAAGGTGCGAAATCTCCACCATCGAAATCATCGCCGTATACGCAGAAATGCCGGGGAACATGGGGATAACGGCCGCCACCGTGAAAACTTTAGGATGCGCCAGCAGCCATCGCGACCAGCGGATCCCTATGATGCCAATCAGTATAGCCGCCAGCAAAGAAGCCCACTCAATGTTTATCCCGCCGTGCATCATCAGCATACGGGAGCCGTGCCCCAGCGCGCCGAGCAGCGCACAGTAGCGCAACGCCCGAGGCGGGACATTGAACACCATCGCAAAACCCAGCGCCGGTACGGCGGCCAGTAACATATCCTGAATCAGTGCCCACAAAAGACTCATGACCACCCCCGTAATCCCCATAACGCCATGGCCATTACTACGCCGATGCAGGTCGCCAGCGTCAGCAGACTGGCCATCGCCCAGCGCGCCAGTCCGGTATTCACGTGGCCTTTGAACATGTCTGCCACCGCATTAATCAGTGGAAAACCGGGCACCAGCAGCAACACGCTGGCGGCCATCGCCACGTTCGACGTCAGATGAAAAAAGTCGAGACGCATGAGTAAACCTGAAATCGACGTTGCGACAAAAGCGGTGCAGCAGAAGTTGATCAGCGGATTCATGTGGCGGATGGTCAGCGTCTGGCGTACCGCCATCGCCACGCCGCTGGCTAAAAATGTCACGCTGAACGCATCCCAGCCGCCACCGTTGAGTTTGCTAAAGCAACCGCAGGACAGCGCCACCATCAGGATCATCACCCCACGGGGATAGCGCAGCGGCTTTATATGGCTCAGGCGTTTCGCCACCAGCGCGCTATCGAGCAGCTTATGCTCAGCCAGAATCACCGTATGCTGTACTTCAGTCACTACCTGCATGTTGATCCCTCGATCGACATTTTTACGCGTCGAGGTCAGGCAATAGCCGCCGCACAGCGTGCTGAGCACCACGGCATTAGCGGAAATAGAGCTTTCCACCCGTTCCATGCGCAACGCAATACCTAGCCGCGCGGGCAGTTGCTCCACCAGCATACTTTCGGCACCGTGCTGTAACAGCAGCAAGGCACATTCGATACACAGCCGGGTAATTTCACGCTGATAATGTGCCTGCGGACTTTCACGTTCCTGATATTCAACGACAGGGTCTTGCATACCGTTACCGCCCGTAAAAAAAGCCAATAAGTGTGATACGCCGAAGTGAAGATTGACGTATCATGCGGCCATATTTTGTTCTGAACATTGACGACGGTTACTTTCATGCTTGAAACCTCCCTTTTTGTTGCCAGTATCGCCTTCCTCGGCATGCTCTCCCCCGGCCCAGATTTCTTTCTGGTGATCAAAAATGCGGCTCGCTACCCTCGCGTTGCGGCACTGATGACATCGCTCGGGGTGATTTGTGGCGTGATCACGCATATGTCTTACTGCGTCGCAGGTCTGGCTGTCGTTATCACCACCACGCCGTGGCTGTTTGATTTGCTGAAATACGTCGGGGCGGCTTATCTGATTTGGGTGGGTATTCAGGCACTGTTTTCACGCAGCAACAGCAAGATGAATCTTGACGGACTGGAACCGCAGCAGGTGAAACTGCGCACGGCGTTTGTGCAGGGATATTTGTGCAACTTGCTAAATCCGAAGGCGACGCTGTTTTTCCTGGCGATGTTTACCCAGGTCTTGCAGATAGACTCCAGCATCGGCGAGAAACTCTGGTATGCCTCGATCATCGTTGGCCTTTCCACTGTCTGGTGGCCTTCACTGGCTCTGCTCATTCAGAGCGCACCGGTGCGTCGCGGTCTGGCGAAAGCGCAGAAGATTATCGATAAACTGCTGGGCGGTGTGTTGATTGGTTTAGGCATCAAAGTTGCACTCAGCTGATAACCTACAGCCATGAAAAAGCCGGTGCATTTCAGGCACCGGCTTCGGGTTTCATCCTTCGTTAACTCTTCGCTTCAATCACTTCATTCTCCGGTGCTTTGCCGTCGATACTGCCACGCCATCCCTGTTGTTGCTCTGAGGCCAGACGTTCCTGATCCTGCTCGATGGCCGCACTCAGCATGTCTTTCGCACGCTGCATACTGGCGATGCGGAACTCGGTGTCTTCGTAATTCGCGACCGTTGCCTCCAGCATTTTCAGGTTGTAGCGACGGAACAGGTCGGCTTTTTCGCGGGCTTCATAAGCATCCAACCCCAGCGTTTCCAGTACTTCACGGCCAACGCGCAGAGAACCTTCGAACAGCTCACGCTCCGGCGCTTCGACGCCTAACTGACGCAGTTGATACCAGTGATCGACATCTCGCGCACGGGCGATAATCTTCAGGTTCGGGAAATGCTCTTTCGCCAGCGCGGTCAGTTGCAGGTTGGCTTCGACATCATCGATAGCGTTGATCAACACTTTGGCCTGCGCGGCGCCTGCGGATTCCAGCAAATCCACACGGGTGGCATCGCCGTAAAAGACCTTGGTGCCAAACTTGCGCAGCGTTTCGATATGATCCGGGTCATGATCCAACACCACGGTGTGCACGTTATTCGCCAGCAGCAAACGGCCGGCAATCTGCCCGAAGCGGCCAAAACCGGCGATGATCACCTGCGCGTTTTCATCATCGATAGTGTCCTGCGGACGATCGTCTTGCGGCGCATTACGTTCCATACGTGCGGCGAGAACCAGCAGCAATGGCGTAACCGCCATCGACAGCGCTACGGCCAGCGTCAGCGCTTTCGCCCATTCAACCGGCAACACCCCAGCCATTTGTGCGGTGCTGAAAATAACGAAAGCAAATTCACTGCCCTGCCCGATGAGAATGGCAAACAGTCCACGCTGTTTTTTTGGTACGCCCAGCCACGGTGCGATCAGCCACAGCAAGGCAGCTTTCAGCGCCATAAAGCCGACCAGCAATGTGGCAATCAGCAACGGCTGATGAACCAGCGTGCCAAAGTCGATAGACATACCGACGCCGATAAAGAACAGCCCGAGCAACAAACCTTTAAACGGCTGAATATCGCTTTCCAGTGCGTGACGGTATTCGGAACTCGCCAGCAGAACCCCCGCCAGAAATGCGCCCATTGCCATCGACATACCCGCCATTTCCAGCAGAATACCGAAACCGAATACCAGAAATAGCGCCACGGCGCTGAACACTTCACGCATGCCGGAACGGGCTACAAAGTGCAGCAGCGGACGTGTGACATAACGTCCGAGCAGGATCACCAGCACCAGCGCACCGGCCACTTTCGCGGCAGAAAGTCCGAAGCTCATCAGCGTGGTGGCTTCACCGGTACTCGCCAACAAGGGGATCATTGCGACCAAAGGGATAGCCGCAATGTCCTGGAACAGCAGGACGGCAAACGCGCTGCGACCTATTGGCGCTGCGGTCAGGCTGCGTTCACTCATCGCCTGCATGGCAATGGCGGTAGAAGACAGCGCCAGCGTCAGGCCGATCAACATGGCGATTTTCCAGTCCAGACCCAGGAAGTAGCAGAATGCGCTAAGCACCACGCCACAGCCAACCATCTGAATACTGCCACCGCCAAAGACCGAAGCGCGCATGGTCCACAGACGTTTAGGATCCAGCTCCAGCCCGATGACAAACAACATCAGCACCACGCCAATCTCCGCAAAGGTCAGAATCGATTCGGCGTCCGAGACCAGCTTCAGTCCCCACGGGCCAATAATGCAGCCGGCGATGAGATACCCCAGAACTGAACCTAATCCGAGGCGTACCGCGATCGGCACAAACAATGCCGCCGACCCCAGATAAATCAGCCCTTCAATCATCAGATTATGGTTGTCCATTTTCGACCTCCGGCGCACAGCCTTCTTTCAGACTCAGGCATGCTGTTAAGCGTCGACGGTATTCTTCGCCCGCCGCTTTCAGTGCGACTTCATCGCAGATAAACGTATTGTGCACTGCAAAATACGGCTGCCAGTGCATGCCGCAGTAGACCGCCGTCGCCTGTAAAGGCTGCGCCAGCACGTCGAAACTCGGGTGATCGCCGAGTTCAAAATGATGCTCGTTTCCGCCGGTGGTCACAGCCCATAAACAATGTTTGCCGTTCAGCGCGTTGCCTTCGTGGCCGTAAGCCCAGCCATGTTCCAGCACTTTATCGATCCACAGTTTTAGCAACGGCGGCAGGCTATACCATTGGATAGGATGCTGGAACACCACCATATCGGCACGTTCAACGGCTTTCTGTTCGGCATTCACATCGATGTTGAAGTCGGGGTAAAGATCGTACAGCGAACGAATTTCTACGTTCGGCAGGTCTTTTACCGCCGCGAGTAATCCCTGATTGGCCCGCGAATGGCGCGGATAAGGATGGGCGTAAATGATTAAAATCATGCAGGTCTCTTGTCTTATTTTATTTACTTGAGCATACGCAATTTTCGGCGTTCGGGTGAAAGTTGGAGGCATAAAATGAAAAAGGCGCAGCTTTCGCCGCGCCTTTTGCTTACCGATTATGCCATTAGCCTTTGATTTTCGCGTGCATTTCCTGCACTGAAATCACCTGCTCTGTCGGGTCTGAAGACAGTGCCATCGCTGTGGCGAAACCGCCGTTCAGCGTGGTGTCGTAATGCACTTTGTATTGCAGAGCGCTGCGACGGATCAGCTTGGAATCTTCAATCGCCTGACGGCCAGCCGTGGTGTTGACGATGTACACATACTCACCGTTTTTAATACGGTCCTGAATGTGTGGACGGCCTTCATGCACCTTGTTGACCAGGCGCGGGTTTATCCCGGCTTCGCCCAGCACGACGGCGGTACCGTGGGTTGCATCCAGCTCAAAGCCGCGTTTAAGCAGTTTCGCCGCCAAATCGACTACGCGACCTTTATCGCCTTCACGCACTGACAACAGCGCACGCCCCGCTTTCTTCATGCCGGAGTTACTGCCAAGCTGCGCTTTGGCGAAGGCTTCAGCGAAGGTGCGGCCGACGCCCATCACTTCACCGGTAGAACGCATTTCCGGCCCCAGAATCGGGTCAACGCCTGGGAATTTGTTGAACGGCAGCACCACTTCTTTCACGGAGTAGTAAGGCGGAATAACTTCTTCGGTGATGCCCTGCTGCGCCAGCGTCTGACCAGCCATTACGCGGGCAGCCACTTTCGCCAGCGGTACACCGGTCGCTTTAGAGACAAACGGTACGGTACGCGCGGCGCGTGGGTTGACTTCAATCAGGTAGACTTCGTTGTTCTTCACCGCGAACTGGACGTTCATCAGGCCGCGAACGCTCAGCTCGAAGGCCAGCTTCTCAACCTGATGACGCATCACGTCCTGAATTTCTTTGCTCAGCGTGTAGCAAGGCAGCGAACATGCGGAGTCACCGGAGTGCACGCCAGCCTGTTCGATGTGCTCCATGATGCCGCCAATCAGTACGCGCTCACCGTCACAAATCGCATCGACGTCAACTTCTATCGCGTCATCCAGGAAGCGATCCAGCAGTACCGGCGCGTCGTTGGAGACGCTGACGGCGTTCTGGAAGTAACGGCGTAAGTCGATTTCGTCATACACGATTTCCATCGCGCGGCCACCCAGAACATAAGACGGGCGGACTACCAGCGGATAACCCAGACCGCTGGCTTTCTCAACTGCTTGTTCGATGGTCGCTACGGTGGCGTTCGCTGGCTGTTTCAGGCCCAGACGGTGAACCGCCTGCTGAAAACGCTCGCGGTCTTCGGCGCGGTCAATCGCGTCCGGGCTGGTGCCGATAATCGGCACGCCAGCGGCTTCCAGCTCACGCGCCAGCTTCAGCGGCGTCTGCCCGCCGTACTGCACGATGACGCCTTTTGGCTTCTCGATGCGCACGATTTCCAGCACGTCTTCCAGCGTTACGGATTCGAAGTACAGACGGTCTGAGGTGTCGTAATCGGTGGATACGGTTTCCGGGTTACAGTTCACCATGATGGTTTCGTAACCGTCTTCACGCAGCGCCAGTGAGGCATGCACGCAGCAATAGTCGAACTCAATCCCCTGACCGATACGGTTCGGACCGCCGCCCAGCACCATGATTTTTGGTTTGTCGTTAGTCGGGTTGGATTCGCACTCTTCCTCGTACGTGGAGTACATGTAGGCGGTATCGGTAGAGAATTCCGCCGCGCAGGTATCCACGCGTTTGTAGACCGGATGCAGATTGTATTTGTGGCGCAGTTTGCGGACTTCACTTTCTGAAACGCCCACCAGAGTCGCCAGACGCAGGTCAGCAAAGCCTTTACGTTTGAGCATGCGCAGATAGTCGTGGGTCAGGATGTTGAAGCCGCCTTCGGCCACTTCGTTTTCCAGTTTCACCAGCTCTTCAATCTGCACCAGGAACCAGCGGTCAACGTTGGTCAGGTTAAAGATACCGTCAACGGACATCCCGGCGCGGAAGGCATCGGCGATGTACCAGATACGCTCGGCACCGGCTTCTTTCAGCTCGCGACGGATTTTGGTCAGCGCTTCCGGGTCATCCAGATTCACTTTCGGGTCGAAGCCGCTTGCGCCAACTTCCAGACCGCGTAACGCTTTTTGCAGGGATTCCTGCTGCGTGCGGCCTATCGCCATCACTTCGCCGACAGATTTCATCTGCGTAGTCAGACGGTCGTTAGCACCGGCGAATTTTTCGAAGTTGAAGCGAGGAATTTTTGTCACAACATAGTCGATGGACGGTTCAAACGACGCAGGCGTTTTACCGCCGGTGATGTCGTTCATCAGTTCATCGAGGGTATAACCCACAGCCAGTTTGGCCGCCACTTTGGCAATCGGGAAGCCAGTCGCTTTTGAAGCCAGTGCAGAGGAACGGGAGACGCGTGGGTTCATTTCGATAACAATCAGACGGCCATTTTTCGGGTTCACCGAGAACTGGACGTTGGAGCCACCGGTTTCTACGCCGATTTCACGCAGTACTGCCATCGAGGCGTTACGCATGATTTGGTATTCTTTGTCGGTCAGGGTCTGCGCCGGTGCCACAGTAATGGAGTCACCGGTGTGGATGCCCATTGCATCGAAGTTTTCGATAGAGCAGACGATGATGCAGTTGTCGTTTTTATCACGCACCACTTCCATCTCGTACTCTTTCCAGCCAATCAGCGACTCATCAATCAGCAGCTCTTTGGTTGGGGAAAGATCCAGACCGCGTTCGCAAATCTCTTCAAACTCTTCGCGGTTGTACGCGATACCGCCACCGGTGCCGCCCATGGTAAATGAAGGGCGGATAATGCACGGGAAGCCGACGTCAGCGGCAACCGCCAGCGCTTCTTCCATTGTATGGGCGATGCCCGAACGCGCCGTGTCCAGACCGATTTTTTTCATCGCCACGTCGAAACGACGGCGGTCTTCAGCTTTATCAATGGCATCTGCGGTCGCGCCGATCATGGTCACGCCGAATTCTTCCAGCACGCCCTGACGTTCCAGTTCCAGCGCACAGTTCAGCGCGGTCTGGCCGCCCATGGTTGGCAATACGGCGTCCGGGCGCTCTTTTTCGATGATTTTGCGTACCACTTCCCAGGTAATCGGCTCGATATAAGTCGCATCAGCCATGTCCGGGTCGGTCATGATGGTCGCAGGGTTCGAGTTCACCAGAATGACGCGGTAACCTTCTTCACGCAGCGCTTTACACGCCTGTGCACCCGAGTAGTCAAATTCACAAGCCTGGCCGATCACAATCGGGCCCGCGCCCAGAATCAGGATGCTTTTTATGTCTGTACGTTTTGGCATTTTTTCTTG
The DNA here is from genome assembly GCF_965118895.1 of Rahnella inusitata. Taxonomy (GTDB): domain Bacteria; phylum Pseudomonadota; class Gammaproteobacteria; order Enterobacterales; family Enterobacteriaceae; genus Rahnella; species Rahnella inusitata_A. The sequence continues at coordinate 118,727 of NZ_CBCPJJ010000001.1, read as the reverse complement.
CTCCTGATTTATTTGCCTGTAAGAGCGGCGTTGTTGTGAGAAGCGCGGAAAGCGTTAATCAGTTCGATGAAGTGATCGAACAGTGGCGCCGCGTCGTGCGGGCCCGGGCTGGCTTCAGGGTGACCCTGGAAGCTGAACGCCGGTTTGTCCGTGCGGTGGATACCCTGAACCGTGTGGTCGAACAACGATTTGTGAGTCACACGCAGAGTCGCGGGCAGATTGTTTTCATCTACTGCGAAGCCGTGGTTTTGCGCGGTGATCATCACCACATTGTTGTCGATATCTTTAACCGGATGGTTCCCGCCGTGGTGGCCCAGTTTCATTTTCAGCGTTTTTGCGCCGCTGGCTAATGCCAGTAACTGATGGCCGAGGCAGATCCCGAAGACCGGGATATCCGTTTCGAGGAACGTTTTGATGGCGGCGATGGCGTAGTCACAAGGCTCCGGGTCGCCAGGGCCGTTAGACAGGAAGATGCCATCCGGATTGAGTTTCAGCACGTCAGCGGCAGGCGTTTGCGCCGGAACTACCGTCAGGCGGCAACCGCGGTCCACCAGCATACGCAGGATGTTGCGTTTTGCGCCGTAATCATAAGCCACCACGTGGAATGGCAGTTCGTCTTCTTTCTTAGCTTCTGGCAGCTCGCCTTCAAGCGTCCAGCTGCCTTGCTGCCAGCTGTAAGATTCAGCGGTCGTCACTTCTTTCGCCAGATCCATCCCTTTCAGGCCCGGGAACGCTTTGGCTTTTTGCAGCGCCAGTTCGGCATCCGGAGAATCGCCCGCGATGATGCAGCCGTTCTGTGCGCCTTTTTCACGTAACAGACGGGTCAGCTTGCGGGTATCGATGTCGGCGATGGCTACGATGTTGTTGCGTTTGAGGTAATCAGAAAGGTTTTCTTCACTGCGGTAGTTGCTGGCAATAAGAGGAAGGTCGCGAATGACCAGGCCCTGAGCGTGTACTGCGGAAGATTCTGCGTCTGCGGCATTGGTGCCGACATTACCGATATGGGGATAAGTGAGAGTGACAATCTGGCGGGAATAGGAAGGATCAGTGAGGATTTCTTGATAACCGGTCATCGACGTATTGAAGACCACTTCCCCCACTGCCGAACCTTCTGCCCCGATGGCCCGACCGTGGAATTGGGTTCCGTCTTCCAGAACCAATAGCGCTGACTTTATCAAAGCATCCTCCAAGAATAATAAATCACAATATTTGCATATTAATTCAGATAACCCGATCTAAATCAATGCAAAAATCGCTCCGGAAGCCAATTTTCGGCAAATTGCGCGCATTCTAATGAGGGCAGTTCGGTTTGTCTACCAAAAGCGCCACTATTTCTCTATTTTTCGCACAACTCAGTGGAAAGGCTTCGTCACAGCCACGAAAGCATGGCCTAAGTGAGCATAGTAACCGTTTGCGGAAGACGATGTCTGAAAATCAGTGATAAAAGTGGGTAAGTGTCAGTGAGGGAGATCGGATGAGTTTAAAAAACACTCACGTGGCATGTTAAAAACATAGTAAACCATAAATAAAACAAGCTACCATTGCCAATTGTCATTAAATCCGTATTTTTGAATAAAAAAGAGAAGGGCAATCAAGGAACTGCCCTTTTATCAAAACATTATGACCAAAACAACCACATCACATCTAAATTATTTTCTACAAATCATCTAATCCAAGCACGTCGCGCATGTCATAAAGGCCTGACTTATGCGACGAAATCCACTTTCCTGCACGAACAGCGCCATTTGCGAAGGTCATGCGGCTGGAAGCCTTGTGTGTAATCTCAACACGCTCTCCGATATCTGCAAACATCGCAGTATGTTCACCAACGATGTCGCCGGCACGGATAGTAGCAAAACCAATACTTTTTGGATCGCGCTCGCCGGTATGTCCTTCACGGGCATACACCGCGCACTCCTTGAGGTCGCGTCCCAGCGCACCGGCAATTGCTTCGCCCATCGCCAGCGCAGTGCCTGATGGCGCATCTACTTTATGACGGTGGTGGGCTTCCACAATTTCGATATCGGTATAGTCGCCCATCACTTTGGCGGCTTTTTCTAAAAGTTTGAGAACGACGTTCACGCCCACGCTGAAATTGGCGGCGAAAACCACCGGAATGACCTCAGAAGCCTGCTTAATCGCGGTCTTACCTGCATCCTCGAAGCCCGTAGTGCCGATAATCATGCCTTTATGGTGTTTCTGACAGAATTCCAGATGCGCCAGCGTACCTTCCGGACGGGTGAAATCGATCAGTACATCAAAATCGTTCGCTACAGCGTTCAGATCTTCATTCACTTTGACGCCTGCATTTCCGATCCCCGCCAGCTCACCGGCATCGGTGCCCACAAGCGTGGAACCCGGACGCTCCAATGCCGCGCCAAGCACCACGCCTTCGGCTTCAGAAACGGCCTGGATCAGCTGCCGGCCCATACGACCACCTGCGCCAACGATGGCCATGCGAATATCAGCGTTACTCATAAATACTCTCTTTTTATAGGGGTTCTGCCGTAAAACAGAATCAGGTTAGCCACCCTGTTATCGGGTAGCCAGCAAAATTGCCTCATAATTAGAAAATTATGATACAGGCTGGTTAATATCAGTAAAAAGCATCTGATTTAAGGTTACCAACTTAAATGATTTGTGTTAACCGAATAGCCAAACTGGAACTGAGAGAGGGGAAAGCTGTAAAAACGTGCAAAAAGCCTGTTCGCATAACGATTCACTTTTCTGCATAAGTGTCTGAAATCAATTCAGCCGCACATCAGGGCACCGTTCGCGTAGTGGAATTTGCGCCCTTCCCTCAGAATTCAGTTTTACAGTATTCGGTGTCTGATGAAAGACAATCTGTCAGCGACATCTGCAAACGCATTATTTCATTCTGCCTGCATGACAAAAAAACAGCTATCAGCTTACAACTTAGATCTAAAACATTAATTTTTTATTATATGCCATCAAATCATATTGATTAAATCAATAAATATGATAATAAGTAGCCAGCTAATTTTAACCGGCGAAATTTAATTTCTGACCGGTCAAAAATTAAGTAGCCTGGATGCATGAGGCGCGTCTTCACCCTTACCTGATTGTCATGAGTAAGGGGAAAATACAAAAACACACATGTCCAATTTCACTGTTAGTTATTTCAAAACAAGGTGTTGGCAAGGGAATTACATGAACTTCAAATTGAACAAAGTCACTCAGGTGGCTACTGCTGGCCTGTTATTTGGTCTGACATCTTTCGCTTCACACGCAGAAATCACGCTGATCAAGCAAGACCCACAACCTAACGATCCCCTGAGCCGTTTAAACTTCCAGATTGGCGGGAGTATTCGTCCGCAGTGGAATATGGAAACCGGCGATAAAGATAAAGGTTCGTATAAAAATAATGGCTTCGACGGCGGCTCCCGCTTCCGTTTCTCCACTGATTATTATCTGTTTGATGATATCAGCTGGGTCAGCTACTACGAACTGGGCGTCAACTTCCCTGCCCTCATGGGCTGGGACGACCACTACGCGGACGGCGCTCACAACACCACGCGTCGCCAGCTCTACACCGGCCTGAAAAGCAAAACCTACGGTCAGCTGACCTACGGCCAGCAAAACAGCGTGTACTACGATGTGGTCGGCGCTAAAACCGATATATGGGATTACGACATGCTCGGCCAGGCGCCAGGTAACGGGGTGAACGGCGACTACGACGGGTCTTACCGCTCCCGTAAAATGCTGAAATACAAAAACACCTTCGGGGCGGCAGATGTTTACGCCTCTTACCTGTTCTCAGATAACGATCTGCTGACCGGCGACGGCCTGCGTTATAAACGTAAAGGCGGCGGCTCTGTGGGTGTGGATTACCACATCACTAAAGATCTGACATGGGGTACTGCGTATAACTATACCAACGCAGAAATGAAAAACCCGGGTCAGCACAGCTCCACGAATTACGATCAGAATATTGTCGGTACGGCGCTGAGCTGGAAACCGGGCAACTGGACAGCCTCTTTCGGTGGCGGTTATTACAACAACTTCCTGACCACCAAAAAGAAAACGGATAATAACTATTTCGCGGGCGACGCTTACGGTCTGGAATATTTCCTGGGCTACGCATTCCCAATCAATCAGTACGCAGTGAAAACGGTTCAGCCGTACTTCATGGGCGACCGTATGACTTACGTCACTGGCCGTAATTATCAGCGTATTGATAATGGTCTGGGTCTGTCTGTTCAGATGGATTACGGCTTCCGCGTCGATTACGAACACGTATTCAGCTCCACCACCGATGATCGTGGTGATATGAACCTCGTTCGCCTGAGATACGATTTCTAAATTTCAAAAGCCTTAACTTCAGGGGCCGGTTTACGTCTTATTGACGTGCCGGCCCTTTATTTTTACACCTTTTCTCCTATCCCACGCGGGCAAAGCCGGACTAGACTGAATGCAACCACATCTTATCCTTCAAGGAGCGCTTTACGATGTCCGTATTATTCCGGTCCGACGTGACCGCCATTGGCGATTATCGAGCCGAATTGGGTGAAACGCCCGTCTGGTGCCAGCGCACGCAATCATTGCTGTGGGTCGATATTCTTGCTCAGCGCGTTTTGCGTTACTGGCCCGAGACAAAAGAAATTGAAATCCACGACCTGCCGAGCGTAACCAGCGCCGTACTGATGACGGAGAAACGTAACCAGTTTTTACTCGTCTCTCAGGATGGCATCCATTTGTACGATTACGAAAACAAAAGCCGCCAAACGTTGTGCGGGTATCCTGGTGCAGAAGGTACACGACCGAACGAAGCCGCTATCGCGCCGGACGGTTCGCTATGGTTTGGCACGCTGGATATCAAAGAGGAAAAAAATAACGGCGCGTGGTATCGCTATGAAGCAGGTGCCGATGCACCTGAAATGATGCTCGATAACGTGGGGATCACCAACACCCTGGTCTGGTATGAAGGCAAAGTCTGGTTTGCAGATACGAAGAAAAACCGCTTCTACTCTGCCAACGCACGCCGTATTAATCCGCAGAAGATCTCTTGCTTTTCTTCCGGTGATAAATCTCCGGATGGTTCAGCGCTGGCACAAAATGGGTGGCTGATCACCGCCTGCTGGGGATCGAAATGTCTGTTACGCCAGCAAATTAATCAGGGTGAATTGCTGACTCTCGATACCGTGCCGGTACCTGTGACGCAGCCAAGTTGCTGTACTTTTGGCGGCCCTGATATGACCGAATTGTACATCACGTCAGCCCGTAAAAATCTCGACGCTCCTCACGCGCTGGAAGGCGCGCTGCTGCATGTACAAACGTCAACGGTGGGTGCGCCACAGAATTTGTTCAAACTACAAAAGGCTTAAATCGGCCAGAACGCCCATAAAAAAACCGGCCACAAATGAGCCGGTTTTTCATTTTCTGCACGGTATCTGAGACAAATCAGTCGATCTGTTTCACATCCACACGCAGTTCTTTGGGCACTTCAAACACGATATTCTCTTCGCGCCCTTCGATGTTAATCACATCCATCCCGCCAAAGGTTTTCAGCTTGCTTATCACATCCTGCACCAGAATATCCGGTGCGGAGGCGCCCGCCGTGACGCCGATGCTTTTTGCATCTTTCAGCCAGCTTTCCTGAATATCCGCCGCAGAATCGATCAGATAGGAAGGCACACCGACGCGCTGAGCCAGCTCCGCCAGACGGTTGGAGTTGGAGGAGTTTTTCGATCCGACAACCAGCACCACATCCGCGCCATCGGCCAGCGTTCGCACAGCTTCCTGACGGTTAGTGGTGGCGTAGCAAATATCATCTTTACGCGGCCCGATAATTTTCGGGAACCGATCGCGCAACGCATCAATGATGGCCGACGTGTCATCCACCGAAAGCGTGGTTTGCGTCATAAAGCACAGGTTGTTTTCGTCTTTTACCTGCAATTTATACACATCTTCCGGTGCCTCGACCAGATACATGCCGCCTTTCGGATTACTGTACTGGCCCATGGTGCCTTCAACTTCCGGATGACCGGCATGACCAATCAGAATCGCTTCAGTGCCTTTACGGCTGGCACGCGCGACTTCCATATGCACTTTGGTCACCAGCGGACAAGTGGCATCAAAGAGCATAGTGAGATCACGTTCTTTCGCTTCCGCCCGAACCGCCTGGGAAACCCCGTGGGCGGAGAAAATCAGGATTGAGCCATCCGGCACTTCGCTGATTTGCTCGATGAAAATCGCACCACGCTGACGCAGGCTGTCAACCACATAGCGGTTATGTACCACTTCATGACGCACGTAAATCGGTGCGCCATACAGCTCAAGCGCACGTTCAACAATGCTGATGGCGCGATCGACACCCGCACAAAAACCGCGTGGGTTAGCCAGCAATATCTGCATGTTTCTCCTCCAGTTGCGGGTCGATTTCCAGCACTTCGATATCGAAATCGATGTACTGTCCCGCCAGCGGATGATTGAAATCAACAGTGATCGAATCTTCTGTCACTTCACGCACTACGCCCGGCATTTCATTACCGTCACGACCACTGAACAGCATGATGGTGCCGACGTCCGGCACCCCTGTTTCCTGGAAATCACGACGCGAGAAGAACTGCACCAGATCCGGGCTTTTGGTACCGAAAGCCGATTCCGGGGACAGCGTAAAAGCATGCTTATCCCCAACGCTCAATCCGGTCAGCTGATTTTCCAGCGCGTCAGACAGGCTGCCGTCGCCGAGGCGAAACAGCGCAGGTTTTCCATTCGCGCGGGTAGATTCTGCCGTCGAGCCATCTTCAAGCTTCAACGTAAAATGTACCAGCACGGCGCTGTCGTGTTTCACCTGTTGAGACATATTTCTTATCCTTTGGTCTTCGCCGCTTCGTTCGGTTTCGCGAGGAAACCTTCCAGCACGACCAGCACTGCGCCAACGCAGATAAAGCTGTCGGCCAGATTAAAGATCGGGTAGTGCCAGTCGTTCACGTAGAAATCGATAAAGTCGATCACGAAGCCGTGCACCATACGGTCAAACATGTTGCCCAGCGCGCCACCAATGATCATCGCAAATGCGATGTTATTCAGACGCTGCTTTGCACTGCTGCGGTACATCAGCACCAGCAGAACCACCACGATAACCAACGCAATCGCCGTGAAGAACCAGCGCTGCCAGCCACCTTTATCCGCCAGGAAACTGAACGCTGCGCCCGGGTTATGAGCGTAGGTCAGATTAAAGAACGGAATCAGCGGCATGGACTCACCGAGCTGAAAATGCCCCATGACCAGAAACTTACTGCCGAGATCGACGATAACGACGAGAACCGCCAGCCAAAGCCAGCGGAGTCCGGTAGAACAGAAAGGTTTAGTCATTATGCAAACTTACGCTCTTCGCCGTCACCGGCAATGTTAGTCACACAACGGCCACAGATGTCGCTGTGTTCCGCATTCTGGCCGATGTCAGTGGTGAAATGCCAGCAGCGCGGGCACTTCTCGCCTTCAGCTTTTGCCAGACCAATTTTCAGACCTTTCAGCAATTCGCTGGCCTGCGCTGAATCATCCGCTTCAGACAGCGCGGCAACTTTCGCACCGGAAGTCAGGAGCACAAAGCGCAGTTCGTTGCCCAGAGAACGCAGATCTGTTGCCAGCGCGTCGTCTGCATATAAGGTCACGGCTGCTTCCAGAGAACCGCCCAGACGTTTATCAGCACGCGCCTGTTCGATCACTTTGTTCACTTCGCCACGCACTTTCAGCAGCTCATCCCAGAACGCATCGTTCATGGATTCGTTACCGATCAGGCCAAACAGACCGTCGTACCACTCTTGGGTAAAGACGAACTTCTCGCGGTTACCCGGCAGTTCAGCCCAGATTTCATCAGCAGTGAAGGACATGATTGGCGCCATCCAGCGTACCAGTGCTTCGCAGATGTGATACAGCGCGGTCTGGCAGCTGCGGCGCGCAACGCTGTCGCTCTTCGCGGTGTACTGGCGATCTTTGATGATATCCAGATAGAAGGAACCCATTTCGATCGAGCAGAACTGCATCAGACGCTGAACAACGCCGTGGAAATCATAGGCTTCGTACGCAGCAATGATCTCGTCTTGGGCGGCTTTCGCGCGGCCAACTGCCCAGCGATCCAATACAACCATTTCTTCCGGGGCCACGCTGTGCAGCGCCGGATCGAAACCGTTCAGGTTCGCCAGCAGGAAGCGCGCGGTGTTACGGATACGGCGATAAGAATCGGCAGCACGTTTGAGGATTTCGTCGGACACGGCGATTTCGCCGGTGTAATCCGTAGATGCCACCCACAAACGCAGAATGTCGCCACCCAGCTTATTCATCACGTCCTGAGGCGCGATGGTGTTACCGATGGATTTAGACATTTTACGGCCCTGACCATCGACGGTGAAACCGTGAGTCAGTACCTGTTTGTAAGGCGCTTTGCCTTTCATTGCCGTGGAAATCATCAGAGAAGACATGAACCAGCCGCGATGCTGGTCAGAACCTTCGAGATACAGATCCGGTGAATGGCCGTTAAACTCAGGACGCACGTCCACAACGGAGGAGTGCGTAGAACCGGAGTCAAACCAGACGTCCAGCGTATCTGGCACTTTGACGTAATCGGCAGCGTCTGCGCCCAGAATCTCTTCAGGATTCAGATCCCACCACGCCTGAATGCCATCGGCTTCAACGCGTTTTGCCACTTCTTCCATCAGCTCAAGGCTGCGCGGATGAAGCTGTTCGGTATCTTTATGAACAAACAGAGACATCGGGACGCCCCACGTACGCTGACGGGAAATACACCAGTCAGGACGGTTAGCGACCATGTTTTCGATACGCGCCTGACCCCAGTCAGGGATCCACTGCACACCTTTGATCTCTTCCAGAGATTTCTGACGCAAGCCTTTCTGATCCATGCTGATGAACCATTGTGGCGTAGCGCGGAAGATGATCGGCGTTTTGTGACGCCAGCAGCACGGATAGCTGTGGTTCATTTTCTCAACGTGCAACAGTGCGCCTTTCTCACGCAGCAGTTCAACGATCAGATCGTTAGCTTTAAAGACGAATTTGCCATCCAGCGTCGGGTAAGTACCAGGCAAGTAGCAGCCGTTCGGTCCAACCGGGTTAGCGACTTCCAGACCGTATTTCTGGCCAATGACAAAGTCATCAGGACCGTGACCAGGTGCGGTATGTACAGCACCGGTACCGGCATCGAGAGTGACGTGATCACCAAGGATGGCCGGCACATCGAAACCGAGGAATGGATGCTGGAATCGCAGCAGTTCAAGATCCGCACCTTTGCATTCGCCCAACACGGTCCACTCAGTGATACCGGCACGCTTCATCACGCTTTCAACCAGATCGGTGGCCAGGATCAGGCACTGACCTTCAATCTGCACCAGCTGATAAGAAAACTCAGCGTTAAGTGAAATCGCGCGGTTAGCCGGCATGGTCCACGGGGTGGTGGTCCAGATGACCAGAGAAATCGGACCATTGAAAGCAGTGGCACCAAATTTCGTAGCAACAGCGGCAGCATCCGTCGCATTAAACGTCACGTCGATAGACGGAGATACTTTGTCGTAATATTCAACTTCGGCTTCAGCCAGTGAAGAGCCGCAATCGGTACACCAGTGAACAGGTTTTGCACCTTTATGCAGATGACCATTGCCGATGATTTTACCCAGCGCACGAATGATGTTGGCTTCAGTTTTGAAGTCCATGGTCAGATACGGATGATCCCAGTCACCGAGCACGCCCAGACGGATGAAGTCTTTCTTCTGACCTTCAACCTGTTCAGCGGCATACTTGCGGCAGGCTTCACGAAATTCTGCCGCCGTGACTTTCTCGCCCGGCTTACCAATCAGCTGTTCAACTTTCAGTTCAATCGGCAGACCATGACAATCCCAGCCCGGAACATACGGCGCGTCGAAGCCCGCAAGCCCTTTGGACTTGACAATCATGTCTTTGAGAATTTTGTTTACTGAGTGACCAATATGAATGCTGCCGTTCGCATACGGAGGGCCGTCATGCAAGATAAAGGTTTTCTTGCCTTTCTTGGCAGCACGAATAATCCCGTACAGATCCTGGTCATACCAATTCTTCAGCATGTCAGGTTCACGCTTGGCCAGATCGCCACGCATCGGGAACCCTGTTTCCGGCAAATTCAGGGTGTTCTTGTAGTCACTCATAGATTCTCGGTTCCGTTTTTCGGCTGGATTCCAGGCGTTGTGACACGCCTGTCAGTACAAGTTTAGCGTGGTGTCTTTAACCCGAAAAATTCCCGGGCCGTCACCTCATCGTTCGCAATTTGTTGCTTTAACGCATCAAGCGAGGAGAAACGCTGTTCGTTGCGCAATTTTGCGCGAAGCACCACGTCAATGTGGCGCCCGTATAAATCTAATGTGGTGTCGAGCAGGTGAACTTCCAACTGCTTGCGCACGCCACCGACCGTCGGACGAATACCAATATTGGCAACGCCCGGCAAAGGTTCCGGGCCAAGGCCGAGAACTTCTACGGCATACACGCCGCGAACCGGTGAAACCACGCGCTTTAACGGCACGTTGGCCGTTGGGAAACCAATAGTACGTCCCAGCTTATCGCCATGGACGACGCGCCCTGAGATACTGAACGGATGGCCCAGTAAATTTTCGGCCAGTGCTAAATCATCGTCACGCAGCGCATCACGGATAGCGGTGCTGCTGATGCGATTTCCGCCTTCGCGGAAGGTCTGGGTGCTGATCACTTCAAAGCCATACTCTTTCCCGGCTTTCTGCAACAGCTCAAAATCCCCCAGACGACCAGCGCCAAAGCGGAAATCATCCCCGACGGTCAGGAATTTAACGCCCAACTTTTCGACCAGCAGTTGGGAGACAAACGCCTGCGCCATATGTGCAGCGAACCGGGGGTCAAAATGCACACATAAAAGATAATCTACGCCGCACTCGGCCAGATACTTGGCTTTGTCACGCAGGCTGGTTAAGCGTGCAGGGGCTTTATCACCCGCAAACAGTTCCAGCGGCTGTGGTTCAAAAATCATCACCATCACCGGCAGACCCAGACGTTGACCTTCCAGCTTCAGCTGTTCGATCAGGCCCTGATGGCCTCGGTGTACACCATCAAAATTGCCAATAGTCAGCACACATCCATGATGGCGTGCTCGAATATTGTGTATTCCGCGAATTAGCTCCATAGCTGGCTCAAATCCAATGCTGACTCATAAAGATGGAAATCGGCGGATTATACCTTGTACAGCCCGCAAGGTTAACCAGCGATTCGCAGGATCACACCATTCTCTCTTGCATACGGCAGATATTGCGGTTCAAATGGCGGCGTGGCGATGAAAATCTTTCCTTTCGAGCAGGGAATGCGTGACTTTTCGCATAAACAAAGCGTTAATGGCCGCCGTGGGCAGTTTGTACACTCTCCTGTCGATTTTTCTCGCGAAAGACTGTATTCCGATGCCGGAAGCTGTTAAAATCCTGCGCCATCACAACGTAACAAGCGACGTGTAAAGTTCACGCTTTAAAACGCCGCTTATTTGCACAAATCCGTTGACAACAGAAGACCGAAAAGGCATATTCCTCGGCCTTTGAATTGTTCATCAATAGAAAAATATTTGGGAGTTGGCCTTGGCTAATATCAAATCAGCTAAGAAACGCGCCGTACAGTCAGAAAAACGTCGTAAGCATAACGCGAGCCGCCGTTCAATGATGCGTACCTTTATCAAGAAGGTATACACGGCTATTGCAGCAGGCGACAAAGCTGCTGCACAAAATGCATTTAACGAAATGCAACCAATTGTGGATCGTCAGTCTTGTAAAGGCCTGATTCACAAAAACAAAGCAGCGCGTCATAAGTCAAACCTGACTGCGCAAATCAACGCAATGCAATAATTGCATTACGCTGATATGCTTGATAAAAAAACCGGCTCACGCCGGTTTTTTTATATCTAAAATTTGAGCCTCTGCTTTTACTACAGCTCAAACAGCGCCGAAAAATCAGTGTGACAAATCCGCTGAACCGAAGGATGTTGGATCATGCGTTCGGCAAAAATCACGTAGTACTCCTCCAAAATGCCCTCCACGCGCCCCACTTCAATAATTTTTTCATCCTGAAACTCAGTAGAAGAGTAAATCGCCGGCGCGACAAATATCGCATCGTTGTTCATCCCGAACGCTTTCATCAGTGCCGCATCATCGAACTCACCGAGAATGTTCACTTTCAATCCCTGCGTATTAAACCAGTTCAGCAATTTCCGTCCCAGCATCGAACGACGCCCGGGGATCAGCAGCGGACGCTGTTCCAGACAGGCAGGAAAATCGGCACCCGCTGGCGGGTTACAGCAATAGAAGCTGATCGGACTCTCACCCAGCTTGACTGAGAACAACCCCTCCTGCTGCGTTGAATCCACCGGGCAGTCCGACAGAATCATATCCAGCTTATGCAAGCTCAGCTGTTCCAGCAGCATTTCGTGGGTGGATTCAAAACATCGCAAATGAATTTGTGCGTTGTCCGGTACGGCAGCTTTCAGCACACGGCTGACCAGCCGTTTCGACAGCGCATCGGCCACGCCAACGTCAAACAACAGGCTCGACTCTTTGCGATAATTAACGATATCCAGCATTTCCTGGCTGAGGGTGAACATCTTATCGGCGTAGCGATAAACCAACTGCCCCAACTCAGAGGGCACCAGACCGCGACCCTGACGTTTGAAAAGTTTGCCACCTAACCGTTCCTCAAGGGATTTAATCTGCCCGGTGATGGTCTGTGGCGTCAGATAGAGCGCCTCGGCGGCGCCTACGACAGAACCTTGTTTACAGACGTGCCAAAAATAATACAAATGGTTGTAGTTAATATGAGGCATGTTTTCATCCGCTCCTGAAATATGAAGTCTGCATCAGGCTGCATGCCTCCGTGCATGCAGCCTGTTCATCACTATTTGAGGGCTTTCTTAGGTAAAGCACGGCTTAGCAATATGTAACCCAATACGGCAGAAGCAACAGAGCCCATCAGGATACCCATTTTTGCGTAAGTCAGCAGTGCAGGATCACGCGTCGCAAAGGCCAGTGAGCCGATAAAAATCGACATCGTAAAGCCGATACCGCACAACACTGACACGGCAACTATCTGGCTAAAGGTAATGCCTGATGGCATACGGGTCACACCCAATTTTAGTGCTACACCGCTGAAAAGAATAATGCCCAGTGGTTTACCTAACAGCAATCCGGCAGCGATACCCATCGGTAACAGGGAGAAAGCACCGGCAGCAGAAACGCCCTCTAAAGAGATCCCCGCGTTAGCAAACGCAAAGACCGGCAAAATAAACCACGCGACATAAGGATGAATACCGTGTTCCAGACGACGCGCCGGTGACGGTTTTTTATCTTTAGTATTCAGCGGGATCAGGAACCCGAGGATCACACCGGCGAGCGTGGCATGAACGCCAGACTTCAGCACGCAGACCCAGAACACCGCGCCGACAATCAGGTATGGTGTCAGTTTTGTCACCCCGCGCCAGTTCATAAATGCCAATGCCGCGATGCAAACTGCAGACAGCCCCAACGCCATCATGGAGACATCATGGCTATAGAATAGCGCAATGATCACAATCGCCCCGAGATCGTCAATGATCGCCAGTGCAAGCAGGAAGACTTTCAGGCCAGTCGGCACGCGGGAACCCAACAGCGCCATCACGCCCAATGCAAATGCAATGTCAGTGGCCGCCGGAATAGCCCAGCCCTGACGGGCAATCTCATCGCCGCCATTGAACAGTAAGTAAATAAGGGCTGGTACAACCATGCCGCCCACCGCAGCAATGGCTGGGAATAATGCCTGCTCGCGGTTCGCCAGCGCGCCTTCGCACAGCTCACGCTTCACTTCGAGACCGATCATCAGGAAAAATACCGCCATCAGACCATCGTTAATCCAGAGTAAAAGTGGTTTATCGATCAGCAATTCTGAAAAACGCAGTGTGACCGGAATATCCAAAAATGCCTGATAAGCGCCCTGTAAAGGGCTGTTGGCCATGATTAATGCCACGATGGCAGCCAGGATCAGTACAATCCCCCCTGCGGCTTCCAAGCGTAAAAACTGACGAATTAAATTCGACATTCTGACTCTCCTGTAGAAAAACAGTGGCGATAAAAGGATTGCCACAATGGAATGCGCGAATTGTACACAACCCATTAACTCGTAAAAAGTCGATTATATCTGGAGTATAACTCGGTTTTTACGAGTCGTTTTCATCCCGCAACCGCTTTGTCCGTAACTCCCATAAAAAAATCCCCGGAGCGAACCGCTGCCGGGGATTTTGCTGGACTGCCAGAGCCTGTTGTCAGGAACTGATTAGCGCGTCAAATCATCAAAGAACTTTTTCACGCCGTCCAGGAAGCTTTTGGAACGCGGGCTATTTTTCTCACCCGATACGCCACCAAAGCTTTCTTCCAGATCACGCAGCAACTGCTTCTGTTTGTCGCTCAGGCTGACCGGCGTTTCAACCACAACGCGGCACATTAAATCGCCCTGTGCGCCGCCACGGACGGATTTCACACCGCGCCCGCGCATACGGAACATTTTGCCGGTCTGCGTTTCCGCAGGAATTTTCAGGCTAACCCGGCCATCAAGCGTTGGGACTTCAATTTCCCCTCCCAAAGCAGCCATAGCGAAGTTGATCGGCACTTCGCAGTACAGGTTGTTACCTTCACGCTCAAAGATTTTGTGCGCTTTAACCTGGACCTGAACGTACAGATCGCCAGACGGTGCGCCATGCTCACCCGCTTCACCTTCACCTTCAAGACGAATACGGTCGCCGGTATCCACACCCGCTGGGATTTTCACAGACAGGGTTTTCGAGCGCTCTATGCGGCCATGACCGTGGCATTTGCTGCAAGGATCTTTGATGACCTTACCGCGCCCCTGACAAGTCGGACACGCTTGTTGAACCGTGAAGAAGCCCTGACGCATCTGAACCTGGCCCGCACCGTGGCAGGTAGGACAGGTGGCCGGAGAGCTGCCCGCTTTCGCGCCGCTGCCGTGGCAGACATCACATTCATCCAGCGTAGGAATGCGGATTTCTTTGGTGACACCACGAACGGCCTCTTCCAGTGTCAGATCCATGTTGTAACGCAGGTCTGACCCCCGGCTCGCACGCTGACGGCGACCGCCGCCAAAGATGTCGCCAAAGACGTCACCAAAGATGTCGCTGAAATCTGCACCGCCGCCACCGCCGTACCCACCGCCGCCGCCCATGCCACCTTGTTCAAAGGCTGCATGACCGTACTGGTCGTAGGCCGCACGCTTTTGCGCATCGGTCAGAATTTCATACGCTTCTTTAATTTCTTTGAATTTGCTTTCGGAAGCTTTGTCGCCCTGATTACGGTCAGGGTGATGCTTCATAGCCAGGCGCTTATAGGCCTTTTTGATTTCACGCTCATCCGCTGTTTTGGATACGCCTAAAATCTCATAAAAATCTTGCTTCGCCATGCTTTAACCTACCCTCAACATGCGTGCACGGGCGCAGAGTTTCCTCGACGCCCGTGCTGGTTTTCAGTAATGAACTCTTACTGTGCCCGCTTAAGGGCGATTATTTCTTGTCTTTGACTTCTTCGAATTCAGCGTCAACAACGTCATCATCTTTCTGAGCGCTGTTATCGCCGCCTTCAGCCTGACCCTGCTGCTGAGCCATTTCCATCAGCTTACCGGAAACCTGCACCAGCGCCTGGATTTTCGCTTCGATATCAGCCTTGTCTTCACCTTTAGCAGAAACTTCCAGTGCTTTCAGGGCTTCTTCAACCGCAGTTTTGTCTTCAGCTGGCAGTTTGTCACCGGCTTCTTCCAGTTGCTTACGGGTACCGTGGATCAGATGATCCGCCTGGTTGCGGGTCTGGACCAGTTCTTCGAACTTGCGGTCAGACTCAGCATTCGCTTCGGCATCGTTAACCATTTTCTGGATTTCTTCTTCGGTCAGACCAGAAGATGCCTTGATGGTGATCTTCTGCTCACGGCCGGTCGTCTTGTCTTTCGCAGACACGTGCAGGATACCGTCGGCGTCGAGGTCGAAGGTAACTTCGATCTGTGCCTGACCGCGCGGTGCTGCCTGAATACCGTCCAGATTGAACTGACCGAGAGATTTGTTATCGCTCGAACGTTTACGCTCACCCTGCAACACATGGATGGTTACCGCAGACTGGTTGTCTTCCGCAGTAGAGAACACCTGGCTGTGTTTGGTCGGGATCGTGGTGTTTTTGGTGATAAGCGGAGTCATCACGCTGCCCATGGTTTCGATACCCAGTGACAACGGGGTAACGTCCAGCAACAGAACGTCTTTCACATCACCCGCTAACACACCGCCCTGAACCGCTGCACCGATGGCAACAGCTTCGTCCGGGTTCACGTCTTTACGTGGTTCTTTACCAAAGAATTCAGCCACTTTCTTCTGAACCATTGGCATACGTGTCTGACCACCGACCAGGATCACGTCCTGAATATCGGACACTGACAGACCTGCGTCTTTCAGCGCGACTTTCAGCGGATCGATACAACGGTTAACCAGGTCTTCAACCAAAGATTCCAGTTTTGCACGGGTCACTTTGATGTTCATGTGCTTAGGACCGGTTGCATCCGCAGTGATGTACGGCAGATTCACATCAGTTTGCTGAGCAGAAGACAGTTCGATCTTCGCTTTTTCAGCAGCTTCTTTCAGACGTTGCATTGCCAGCGGATCGTTACGCAGATCCATACCTTGTTCTTTCTTAAACTCTTCAACCAGGTAGTTGATCAGTCGGCTATCGAAGTCTTCACCACCGAGGTGAGTATCACCATTGGTTGCCAGAACTTCGAAGGTTTTCTCGCCATCAACTTCGTCGATTTCGATAATAGAGATATCGAAAGTACCACCACCCAGGTCGTATACCGCGATGGTGCGGTTACCGACTTCGCGATCCAGGCCATAAGCCAGTGCCGCTGCGGTAGGTTCGTTAATAATACGTTTTACTTCCAGACCTGCGATACGGCCAGCATCTTTCGTTGCCTGACGCTGAGCATCGTTGAAGTATGCAGGTACGGTGATAACAGCTTCAGTTACCGGTTCGCCCAGGTAATCTTCAGCGGTTTTCTTCATTTTCTTCAACACTTCAGCAGAGATCTGCGGAGGTGCGATTTTCTGACCTTTGATGTCGATCCAGGCGTCGCCGTTGTCGGAGCCTACGATCTGGTAAGGCATGATGCCTTTGTCACGCTGTACTTCTTCGTCCTGGAAGCGACGGCCAATCAGGCGCTTGATCGCAAACAGGGTGTTCTGTGGGTTAGTCACAGCCTGACGTTTAGCCGGAGAACCTACCAGAGTCTCACCATCTGCCGCATAAGCGATGATGGAAGGAGTGGTGCGGTCGCCTTCAGCATTCTCCAGCACACGTGCAGTAGTGCCATCCATAATAGCTACACAAGAGTTGGTAGTACCCAGGTCGATCCCAATAATTTTACCCATTTAAACGTCTCCACTTAAAATTCATATTCGATCATGTTGTCACTGTATATGCGGGCATGATTTTCTATTTCAATAGTCGATTTCAATAGTTCGATTTCAACTGCCCGATATCGCGGCTTTACCGACGGTAACAACTGCGGTTGGGAATAAGATGGGGCCATGCAACGCAGCATCAAGGGGCCAGATGAAAAAAAATCTTCAATTGCTGTTACGCCAGATCAATGTTTACCCGACGCCACCTCATTATGATGCCGCGCGCTTCTGAAGATATGTGGGATTTTTACCCATTTCGCAAGCGGATATCCCTCAGTTATCTATTCGTAATATTCTAATTCAGAGGATCTATGCAGAGTAAAACGTTGGCAAATCCAGGCCCGCTCGGGTTAATGGGCTTCGGTATGACCACTATCTTATTGAATTTACACAACGCAGGTTTCTTCCCACTGACCGCTGTTATCGTCAGCATGGGCATTTTCTACGGCGGCCTGATTCAAATTCTGGCTGGCATGATGGAATTCAAAAAAGGGAATACCTTCGGCACCACCGCCTTCACCTCTTACGGCGCGTTCTGGCTGAGTCTGGTCGGCATCCTGATGCTGCCACGCATGGGCGTGGCTGACGCCAGCAGTGAAAGTTTTCTCGGCGCCTACCTTGGTCTGTGGGGCGTTTTTACCTTATTCATGTTTTTCGGCACTCTGAAAGCCAACCGCGGCTTGCAGGTTGTTTTCGGCAGCCTGACAATTTTGTTCGCCCTGCTGTGCTTTGGTAACATGACCGGCAATACCGCCGTGCTGCATTTTGCCGGTTTCGAAGGCATCTTCTGTGGCGCCAGCGCGATTTATCTGGCGATGGCAGAAGTGTTGAACGAACAGTATGGCCGAACCGTATTGCCGATTGGTGAACCGAAAGGTCACGCAGTCAATGCGGCGGCAGTTGCTGCATAATCAACGTCTGCACGATCACAAAGGCCTCGCGAATGCGGGGCCTTTTGTTTTCTACGTAAGCCGAAACTAAAATCAGTTTCCTGAGGTTATCCGCTCGTCAAACTTTACCGGCTTAGCGGCTTCGCTGTTGAGATCCCGGGTTAAATAGATGCCGGTCAGCAAACCAATCGCGGAGAGCGCCAGAACGTAATATGCCGGTGCCATTGGTGTCACGCGCATGATCAGCGTGACAAAAATCGGCGTCAGCCCGCCGAAAATGGCGTATGCAACGTTGTAAGAAAATGAAATCCCCGTAAAACGTACTTCGGCCGGAAAGGCGCGAACCAGCACGTAAGGCACCGCACCGACGATCCCGACGCTGAAGCCGACCAGCGCGTACATGCCCATCAGCATGGAAGGGTCAGCGGCCACAGAATGATAGAATGACCAGCTACAGATGCCGAGGAACAGACTGCCAACGATGAAAGTCTTGCTGGCACCCAGACGGTCGACGATCCAGCCCGCCGCAATGCACCCGAAGGTCAGCGCGATGGTCGCCAGACTATTTGCCTGCAGCGCCTGCGCAGCCGGAATACCGAATTGCTTTTGCAGATAGGTTGGCGTCATGAGAATGACCACCACGATGCCTGCAGATAGCAGCCAGGTCATCAGCATTGATACCACAATCTCTTTCTTATGATTGACCACTACCGATTTTAGCGGCAGTCCATCGGTCAACGTTTTATGCGCTTTCATCTCAAGGAAGATCGGCGTCTCCTGCAACCAGCGGCGTAAATACATCGCGAACAGGCCAAAAATACCGCCAAGGAAGAACGGAATACGCCAGCCAAAATCGCTGATTGCCGCAGGCGTCATCGCGCTGTTCAGCACGGTTGCCACCAGAGAACCGAGCAGAATACCTGCCGTCAGTCCGGCGGTCAGCGTGCCGCAAGCAAAGCCAATGCGGTTTCTCGGCACATGTTCAGCCACAAAGACCCACGCCCCCGGCACTTCCCCGCCAATCGCTGCGCCCTGTAAGACGCGCATCAGCAATAAGAGCAACGGAGCTGCAATGCCGATAGAAGCATAAGTTGGCAGCAAACCCATCGCCAGCGTCGGCAAGGCCATGAGTAAAATACTCAGGC
The DNA here is from genome assembly GCF_965118895.1 of Rahnella inusitata. Lineage (GTDB taxonomy): Bacteria > Pseudomonadota > Gammaproteobacteria > Enterobacterales > Enterobacteriaceae > Rahnella > Rahnella inusitata_A. The sequence goes on along the minus strand of NZ_CBCPJJ010000001.1, from coordinate 99,210 downwards.
TGAACATGCGCTTACGGCCAACCAAATCGCCAAAGTGTGCCATGACAATGCCGCCGAGCGGACGCGCCAGATAACCAGCCGCGAAGATCCCAAACGTCTGAACCTGGCGTAACCAGTCAGGCATATCCGCAGGGAAGAAGAGATCGCCGATAACCGCAGCGAAGAAGACGAAAATGATGAAGTCGTAGAATTCGAGGGCGCCGCCCAGCGCAGCGAGGGACAGCGTTTTGAAATCCTGCCGGTTCAACCGGCGCGATTGTGCGTGTTGCATAAGAGTCCGTGTGACACCAGAGTGTGAATTGAAAAAAGGTTTTGCCGCCTCATGTAAAGTAATCATTACTATAGCGGCAAATAATTTTCACACCAGTCAACCTGAATCTTATGTCAGCATATTTTCAAAAACCGTCAGTATTCAGATTTTTGTATCGCGGCGGGCACTCTTCGGGCGAAAAGCTGCTACAACGTCGTCATGCGTTTCTATATAGGGCCCGTCCAGCAGCTGAATGCAGTACGGCACGCTGGCAAAAATCCCGGACACAATCACTTTACCGTCAGCATCTTTCAAGCCTTCCAGCGTTTCCTGAATCGATTTCGGCTGGCCCGGCAGATTCAGGATCAAGGCCTGTTTGCGGATCACGCCCACCTGACGGGATAAAATCGCCGTCGGCACAAAGTGCAGGCTGATCTGACGCATCTGTTCGCCAAAGCCAGGCATCTCGCGGTCGGCGATGGCCAGCGTGGCGTCCGGTGTCACATCACGGCGCGCCGGGCCGGTGCCGCCTGTGGTCAGTACCAGATGACAACCACTTTCGTCAACCAGCTCGCTGATAGCCTGTTCAATCAAAGGCTGCTCATCAGGGATCAATTTCTTTTCCAGCGTAAACGGCGTGATCAGCGCTTTTTCCAGCCACGCTTCCAGCGCCGGGATCCCCTTATCCTGATAAATACCGTTCGACGCGCGATCCGACACTGACACCAGACCAATTCGCAATTTATCCATGTCCTGTTTCCCCTGAATTATTCCCGGCAAAAGCTACCGTCATCAGTCCTCAGTATATCGATAACGGCACGCGGGTTTTATCACTCAGACAAATTTTTACCGCAGCCCCGGATTTCAGGCACAAAAAAAGCGGCTCAAGGGCCGCTTTTGCTGAAAACTGAATGCTGATTACAGCAGGTCAGAAATCATTTTTTCCAGTTTGCCCTGGTCTACAGCAAACTTACGGATGCCATCAGCCAGTTTGTCGATAGCCATTGGGTCCTGGTTGTGATCCCAGTAGAACTGAGATTCAGTCAGTGGCGCAGGACGCGCTTTGGTTTCGCCGGAGAAGGACAGCTTACGTTCCAGCGGGCCTTCACTTTCTGCCAGTTCTTTCAGCAGTGCAGGTGCGATGGTCAAACGGTCACAGCCAGCCAGTTCAATGATTTCGCCGATGTTACGGAAGCTTGCGCCCATCACGACAGTTTCGTAGCCGTGTTGTTTGTAGTATTCGTAGATTTCGGTTACAGACACAACGCCCGGATCTTCGTTCGGCGCGAACTCTTTTTTGTCGCCATTGGCTTTGTACCAGTCAAGAATACGGCCAACGAATGGAGAGATCAGGAAGACGCCCGCTTCAGCACACGCACGAGCCTGTGCGAAGGAGAACAGCAGCGTCAGGTTACAGTTGATGCCTTCTTTTTCCAGTTTCTCCGCCGCGCGGATGCCCTGCCAGGTAGAAGCCAGTTTGATCAGGATGCGGTCGTTGCTGATGCCCGCTTCGTTATACAGTTTGATCAGGCGTTTTGCTTTGGCAATGCTGGCGTCGGTGTCGTAAGACATGCGCGCATCGACTTCAGTCGAAATGCGGCCAGGGATCAGTTTCAGAATTTCCAGACCGATGTTCACTGCCAGCTTGTCAGCGGCATCAGTGATCTGCTGAGCGTGATCGCTGCTCTGGTCACGTGCCCAGGCGATTGCTTCGTCGATCAGTTTACGGTATTCAGGAATTTGTGCAGCGCTCAGGATCAGTGACGGGTTGGTGGTCGCATCCTGCGGCTGGTACAACTTCATTGCCGCGATATCTCCGGTGTCAGCTACAACCTGAGTCATTTGGCGTAGGGAAGTCAGTTTATCGGTCATTTTGGCATATCTCATCGTTTGGACGTTTTCGTATAGGCATTTTCATGCCTTGCCTTTGGCTGATGATAACATGCAAAAAGCCACGCGCAAGGCGCATATCACGGCATGCTCGGCTACGAACATCATGGATTTTTCCACCTTCCAAAACACACAAATTTAGCCAAAATGAATATGTTCCCTGCCCGTTAAAAAAGGTATGTTAGCCCTCCGGCGCGAGGTGTACGCCCGGGCCCGACATAAAACGATGAACAGTAAATCAAACAAGGATAAGTCATGAACGAGCTACTGGAATTTTTCGATACCGTTCTCTGGAGCTCTATCCTGATTTATCTGTTACTTGGAACCGGCATTTATCTCAGTATTCGCCTCGGTTTCATTCAGTTTCGCCGCTTCCGCCATATGTTTTCCCGCACGCTTTTCAAACATCATCCCGACCACAGAGGTTCCACCGTCTGGAGTGCGCTCTGCCTGAGCCTTTCATCGCGTATTGGTACGGGGAATCTGACCGGTGTCGCAATTGCCGTGACACTCGGTGGCCCCGGCGCAATATTCTGGATGTGGGTCATCGCGATGTTCAGCATGGCGACGGCAATGATCGAAAATACGCTGGCGCAGATTTATAAGGGGACCGGACTCAATGGCAAATTCCGCGGCGGACCGGCTGACTACATGGAAAAAGGGCTGGGAATGCGCTGGATGGGCATTCTGTTTTCATTCCTGATTGTGATTTCCTGCGGATTTATTTTCATTGCCTTACAGGCCAACGCCATCGCGCAAGCCTCTTTCCATCTGTTGCATACTCCGGCACTGACCACCGCCTTCGTACTCGCCGCGCTGACGGCCTTGCTGATTTTTGGCGGCATCCGTTCTATTACGCGGGTGACACGCAGCTTAATCCCGCTGATTGCACTGGGATATTTGCTGCTGGCTGTCTGGGTGATTGGTCACAACGTGGAAAAACTGCCACAGGTGCTGGCGCTGGTATTCAAAAGCGCATTCGGCTTGCAGGAAGCGGCCTCCGGGGCGTTGGCGTTTGGGGTTACGCAGGCTATCACGCAGGGTATGCAGCGCGGCGTATTCGCCAGCGAAGCGGGTGTCGGCTCCTCGCCTAATGCCGCTGCAATGGCTTCAGTCAGCCATCCGGCGGCACTCGGTTTTAATCAGATGCTGGCAGTATTTATCGATACCGTGGTGATCTGCACGGCGACGGCGCTGATCATTCTGACCTCCGGCGCACTCGATAATCCCGACACGCCTTCCAGCATTTCGCTGTTGCACCAGGCAATTTCCCCGACGATGTCAGGTTGGAGCAATATCGTGCTCGCGGTGCTGGTATTTACTTTTGCCTTCACCTCCATCTCAGGTAATTACGCCTATGCGGAAAATAACCTGGGTTTCGTGCGTATCGCTTCTGCCGGCAAACTACTGATTTTCCGCCTTTTAGTGATCGTAATGGTATTCGCGGGCTGCCTGATGGAATTGCAGGTGCTCTGGAAGCTGGCGGATATCTTTATGGCACTGATGGCGCTGCTTAATCTCACCGCCCTGCTGTTGCTTTCGGGCGTCGCTGTCAAAGTTGTGAAAGACTACGAACGTCAGCAACGTATGGGGAAAACCCCTGTTTTCAATCCGAACCATTTTCCTGAGTTACGCGGCCAGCTTGAGCCGGGGATCTGGGGCAAACAACCGCATCAAAAATGATTATGCCTATCGCTGATATTTTCGCCCGCGCGCCATTTTAGTGACTTTTTTGCTACAGTAGAGCAACGAAAACTTCCCGAATCTGAACCGTCACTGACCAAACGGACGCACTATGCTGACCATTATTTCTCCTGCCAAAACGCTCGATTACGAAAGCCCGCTTGCGACAACGCGCTATACCCAGCCCGAGCTGCTGGATAAATCCAGCGAACTGATCACCGTGGCGCGCAAAATGTCGCCTGCACAGATCTCTTCTCTGATGGGGATCAGCGATAAACTCGCACATTTGAACGCCGAAAGGTTCAACGACTGGCAGCCGGATTTCACGCCAAAGAATGCACGTCAGGCGCTTCTGGCCTTCAAAGGTGATGTTTATACCGGTTTGCAGGCGGAAGATTTCAGCGAGAAAGATTTTGATTTTGCCCAGAAACATCTGCGTATGTTGTCCGGCTTATACGGCCTGCTCCGCCCGCTGGATTTGATGATGCCGTACCGTCTGGAAATGGGAATTCGCCTGGAAAATCCGCAGGGTGCGAATCTGTATGCCTTCTGGGGGGAACTGCTGACGAAAAAACTTAACCTGCTTTTAAACGAACAGAAAAGCAAAGTGCTGGTGAATCTGGCGTCTGACGAATACTTCAAAACCGTGAAACCCAAACTGCTGGATGGCGAAATCATCAAGCCGGTCTTCCTCGATGAAAAAAACGGCAAATACAAAGTTATCAGCTTCTATGCCAAAAAAGCGCGTGGCCTGATGAGCCGCTTCATTATCAAAGAGCGTCTGGATAAACCGCAACAGTTGCAGGATTTCAATCTGGAAGGTTATTCGTTTGATGAATCGCGTTCGCAGGGCAACGAGCTGGTATTTACCCGCCCTGAACGTTAACTCAGCGAAATGACAGAGATAAAAAAACCCTCGCGAAGAGGGTTTTTGCATTTAGAAGACCGCCTAGTTATTCAGGCAGCGCCATCAGGAAAGCACGCATTTCACTGAAATCGGCCGGCAGATTATGCGACAACAGCGGCAGATCAGCGCGCTCAGCCAGTTCTTTCGGCAGACCGATGTCCTGACCCAGAATCGACTCCACGCTTTCTTTGAATTTCGCCGGATGTGCGGTACCGATGAACAGACCGAATTCACCCGGTTGCAGCTGATCGCGCAGCACACGGTAAGCTATCGCGGCGTGCGGTTCAGAAATATAACCGATGTCCGCCAGTTCGCGCATCGCGTCTTCAGTGGTGTCATCGCTGACCGCACCAAACCCGAGATCTTTCAGCTGCCAGATTTTACGGCGATAAAGTTCTTCCACGCGCGGCCAGTTGTTTGGCTGGCTGACGTCCATTGCATTTGACAGCGTTGCGACGGTTTTCTTCGGTTCCCATTCCCCGTTAGACAGGAAACGCGGCACGGTGTCATTGGCATTAGTGGCAGCGATAAAACGTTTGATTGGCAGGCCAAGAGATTTGGCCAGCAAACCGGCAGTCAGGTCGCCAAAGTTGCCGCTTGGCACCGACACCACCAGCTGATTGCGCGCTTCCTGAGGCAGTTGGGCAACCGCTTCAAAGTAGTAGCAAATCTGCGCCAGCAGACGGCTGATGTTGATGGAGTTCGCCGAGTTCAGCTTCAGCGCGTGTTTCAGTTCTTCGTCATCAAACGCCTGTTTCACCAGCGCCTGACAGGCATCGAAATCGCCATCGATCGCCACGGTGTGAATGTTGCCACCGAGAGTACAGAACAGTTTTTCCTGCAGCGGGCTGATTTTGCCGCGAGGATACAGAATCACCACGCGCACATTTTTCATGCCGTGGAATGCATGAGCCACCGCCGCGCCGGTATCACCAGAGGTCGCGGTCAGAATGGTCACTGGCTGGTCGCCTGACACCTGGGTCAGGATCTGCGCCATGAAGCGGCCACCGAAATCTTTAAACGCCAGCGTCGGGCCGTGGAACAGCTCCAGACAGGCGATGTCTTCTTCCACTTTGGCGACCGGCGCGGGGAACGCAAACGCATTTTTGACGCGCTGATGTAACTCGTCTTCAGGAATTTCATCGCCGATGAAAGCAGAAAGAATGCGGCTGCTGCGGGTCACGAAATCCAGCTCCAGCAGACGGTCGATTTCGGTCAGTTCAAACTCCGGCAAGTCCAGCGGGAAGAATAAGCCCTGCTGTTTACCCAAACCTTGTTTAACGGCCTGAGCAAAGCTGACCTGCTCGTTGTGATCCTTCAGGTTGTACAGTTTCATTTGTTATCCCAGTAAATTTTCGAGTTATCCCAACACCCGCGCACCGGCGGTATCAAGACGACAAATATGAACAAAGCCTTCGTCATTTTGCAGATAGTGTGTCTGCAACCAGTCAGCCATACGTTTCGCCGTTGCGCTGTCATTACAGACTGCAAACAGCGTCGGGCCGGAACCGGAAATTCCGCACGCCAGCGCACCAATTTCTTCGGCGGCGCTGCGCGCTTGTGCAAAGCCCGGCAGCAGACGGGTACGGTACGGCTCGGCAATCACGTCCTTCATCAGCTTCGCAGCCAGCAAGGGTTGCTGCGTGTGGCAGGCGTGAATAAAGCCCGCCAGATAACGTCCGTGGCTGATGCAATCCTGACGGCGATATTGCGCCGGTAAAATCGCGCGCGCTTCCGCCGTCGAGACTTTAATCCCCGGATACGCCATCACCCACAGCCAGTCGTCAAAACTGGGGACGTTCTGGCTGATAATATCCAGCTCTTCCAGCATCAGCTGGATACCACCGAGATAGCACGGCGCGACGTTATCAAAATGTACGCTGCCTGAAATACGCCCTTCCAGCTCACCCATCAGAGCCAGCATCTGGTTTTCACTCAACGGCTTACCGCAGAACTCGTTCATCGCCATCAGACCGGCGACCACCGAACAGGCACTGGAACCGAGACCTGAGCCAATCGGCATGTTTTTTTCCAGCGTCATCGCTACCGGCACGTCTTTACCAATCTCCTGACAAAAACGCTGCCAGCACTGATAAACGATATTGTCTTCCATGCGATCCGGCAGTTTGGAGACAAACCGGCCTTCGCTTTTCAGGCTGAATTCTGTCGCTGCTTCGACCGACACACAGTCGCCGAGCAGCGTTCCGTCCACCGGAGAAACCGCTGCGCCCAAAACGTCGAAACCGACGCTGACGTTCCCAATTGAAGCCGGGGCATACACCTTAACCATATTAAACTCCTAACTTCCATGACAGCGTTCGCAAAAGATCGGCAAACACACCTGCCGCCGTCACATCATTACCGGCACCGTAACCGCGCAGAACCAACGGCAACGGCTGATAATAGCGACTATAAAACGCCAGCGCATTCTCACCATTTTTTACTTTATAAAGCGGGTCATTACCATCGACGGCGTCGATTTTTACTTTGCAGCGCCCTTCTTCGATGGCACCGACATAGCGCAACACTTTGCCTTCAGCGGTTGCCTGAGCAACGCGTTTCGCAAATTCCGCATCCAGCTGCGGCAAACGCGCGACGAAGGTATTCACATCCCCTTCGGAATTGAAAGAAGGCGGTAAAACGGATTCCACATCGATGTCGCTCAGTTCCAGAACGTATCCGGCCTCACGCGCCAGGATCAGCAGCTTACGCGCCACGTCCATGCCCGACAGGTCATCACGCGGATCCGGCTCGGTGTAGCCCATATCGCGCGCCTGTAAGGTGGCCGCAGACAGTGACATCCCTTCGTCCAGCTTGCCGAAGATGAACGACAGTGAACCGGAGAGGATCCCGGAGAAACGCAGCAGTTCATCACCGGCGTTCAGCAGATTTTGCAGATTCTCGATCACCGGCAAACCGGCGCCGACATTCGTGTCGTACAAGAACTTACGGCGCGAGCCATCCGCTGCTTTACGCAGCTGATAGTAATAATTCATCGACGAAGTATTGGCTTTTTTGTTCGGCGTGACGACGTGGAAACCGTCAGTCAGGAAATCCGCGTACTGATCGGCCACTTCCTGGCTGGAGGTACAGTCCACGATCACCGGGTTCAGCAGATGATATTCCTTCACCAGACGGATCAGCCGCCCCAGATTCAGCGGCTCTTTCGCCGCCGCCAGCTCGTCCTGCCAGCTCTCGAGTGCAATACCGTGCACGTTGGTTAACAACGCGCGGGAGTTGGCGATGCCGCACACACGCAGATCGATATGTTTGGTTTTTAGCCATGCCTGCTGGCGGCGGATCTGTTCGATCAACGCGCCGCCGACGCCGCCGACGCCAATCAGGAAGACCTCGATGACCTGATCGGTGTTAAACAGCATCTGGTGGCTAACGCGTACGCCGGTAGTCGCGTCTTCATTATTGACGACGACGGAGATCGAACGCTCGGAAGAGCCCTGGGCAATGGCCACGATATTGATGTTGGCGCGCGCCAGTGCGGAGAAAAATTTGGCTGAGATGCCGCGCAGGGTGCGCATGCCGTCACCGACGACTGAAATGACCGCCAGTTTCTCCATCACGTCCAGCGGCTCCAGCAGGCCGTCTTTCAGCTCAAGATAGAATTCGTCTTCCAGCGCTTTACGCGCGCGCTCCAGCTCATTTTGCGGTACGCAGAAGCTGATACTGTATTCAGAAGAAGACTGCGTGATCAGCACCACCGAAATCCCGGAGCGGGACATCACGGCGAAAACGCGCGCTGCCATGCCGATCATCCCTTTCATCCCCGGCCCGGAGACGTTGATCATCGCCATATTATTCAGGTTGGTGATGCCTTTGACCGGCGTATTGTCACCCAGGCTTTCGCTGCCGATCAGCGTGCCGGGCGCCTGAGGATTGGTGGTGTTTTTGATAAGGCAGGGGATCTGAAACTGAGCAATAGGCAGGATGGTGCGCGGGTGAAGCACTTTCGCACCAAAGTACGACAGCTCCATCGCTTCCTGATACGACATCGATTTCAGCAGGCGGGCATCAGGCACGATGCGCGGGTCGCAGGTATATACACCGTCGACGTCAGTCCAGATTTCACAGCAGTCTGCACGTAAACAGGCAGCCAGCACGGCGGCGGAATAGTCGGAGCCGTTACGCCCGAGAACCACCAGTTCGCCTTTGTCGTTGCCGGCGGTGAAACCGGCCATCAGCACAATGTGGTCAGCCGGGATGGCACTGGCCGCAATGCGGCGGGTAGATTCGTTGATATCGACGGTAGATTCAAGGTAATGGCCTTGCGCCAGCAGCTTCTCAACCGGATTGATGACAGTAACGCCGAAACCTTTGGCAATGAATACCGCTTCCATGATGGCGATGGAAAGCTTTTCGCCACGACAGATGATAGAGGCGTTAACGCTATCCGGACACTGCCCCAGCAGGGCGATGCCATGCAGCAGTTGCCTGAGCTGTGCGAATTCGTGATCGACAAAGGCTTTCACTTTTGGCAGATCAAAACCCGGCTGCGCTTCCGCCAGTCCGGTGATCAACTGTCCAAAAATGCTTTCTGCATCACTCATGATGGTATGAATGTCCTGCCCTGCGACAGTTCGCTCAATCATGGCGACCAGAGAGTTGGTAATTTTGGCAGGTGCAGATAATACCGTTGCGACCTGTCCCTGACGCGCATTGCTTTCCATAATGTCCGCAACCCGCAAAAAGCGTTCTGCGTTTGCTACTGAGGTCCCGCCAAATTTCAACACTCGCATTTCTGATTCTCTCCTGAAGCTCGTCGTTTAAAGTGTTAAAAAAAAAGCCCGCACTGGTTAGGTGCGGGCTTTTTTTCTTTTTTCCTGTACGCGTCAGCCCGCCCCGTTACCTATGGTATCGGTGGTGGTAATAATTGTTGTGTTCAGGCTGATGATTCGCATTTTTATTTTCTGTCTGTCTTAGAGTTTTTACGCTGTCTGCCTCTATTAGCTAAAGCATAAGGCAGAGCAAGTCAAATTTTTTCTGATTTTGTACCGTCAGTCACGGACGGTACAAAATGAACAATCCGCTGCATTTAAAAATAATTCCAGCGTAATTAACAGGGGTAATCATACCATGCAGAAGAATACACTGCCTGAAAGAAAAAACCCCTCACATCATGAGTTCAGCTTTTTTTCGATGTCATGCAACAAAGTGTGCAGCATGGCGGCATCCCGCTGCTCTAAAAGTCCGAGGCGCTGCTGCACCCAGTCGGCCAGTTTTTGGTCATCTTCTGCGCCGACATTTTGCAGTAATCGGTCCACTCTGGCACGCAACGCGGTGAGCTGTCCTGCCTCGGCATTTTCACGGCGCGCAGCGGCAACCTGATTCAGTGAAGACAGTTGATAGCAGAACACCATCACCGCCTGCCCAAGATTCAGTGAAGGATAATCCGCCACCATCGGCACGCCGGTCAGAATATCAGCCAGCTCCAGTTCTTCGTTGGTCAGGCCGGAATCTTCACGCCCGAATACCAGCGCCGCATGATTCACCCAGTGGCTTTTCTCCTCTAACTGCGTCAGCAACTGGGGTGGCGTGCAGTAGTAGTGGAAACGTGCGCGGCTGCGGGCGGTGGTCGCCACGGTGAAATCGATATCGGCCAGCGCGTCAGCCAGCGTTGCGAAATGCTGAGCATTTTGCAGGATCTCCTGCGAACCGTGCGCGACCCAGCCGGCTTCCGGTTTGAGATGCGCCTCACTGTCGACAATACGCAAGGATGCGAAGCCCATGGTTTTCATGGCACGCGCCGCCGCCCCGACATTTTCAGGGCGCGCAGGGGAAACCAAAATAATATGAAGTTGCATGTCGTACCTTCGCAAAGAGTGAGAAAGAAATTGTCGTGTGTTGTTTAGCGATGCATTTTTATCCTGCGCCGGAACCTATTCAACGCCTATATTATTCACAAGAACTTAACAGCCGACCTAATATATTCATCCATTTTATCGGAAAACCTTAGCTGACAGGTAAAAAACCGGCTGGCGCGGTTAAGCAAAGTTCGTAAAAATTTAAATCATTATTTTTCATGGGGATATATAATAACGACTCAGACGTTTTTTGCATTTATCTGCGCTGACTTTGTCAATTGCTGAATCGTGTACAATAAAGGACGAAATGTGACTCAAGCGTGCATTCTTATAAGTGTTTTTCACGTTTCTGTTGCCGTGCTACAATTGAACTTGATATATGTCAACAAATCGTAGTTTTGTTGGGTGGTAATTTCGGCACTCGCTGTTATATTGCTGTTAATAAGGTTAGGATGTGCGCCGCTTTAGGACCACGTGGAACTGCAGAAAGTGGAATCCCTGACCAAGCTTGCGATGTTGTTGCCGTTGATGGAAATTGCATCGAGAACGCATTTACGTACTTTAGTCATGTAACGAGTGAGATAGCTGTAAGCTGTCGCAATTCATCGGGATAACAAGGACTTCTGTACTCCTATTTTCTATTTGTTGGCAATCTTAGGTAGCAATCATGCAGACCCCACATATTCTGATCGTCGAAGACGAGTTAGTGACACGTAATACGTTAAAGAGCATTTTCGAAGCCGAAGGCTACATGGTACATGAAGCTAATGACGGCGCAGAAATGCACCACATCCTGTCCGAAAATGACATTAATCTGGTGATCATGGACATCAATCTGCCAGGCAAAAATGGCCTGCTGCTGGCGCGTGAACTGCGTGAACAAGCCAGCGTTGCACTGATGTTCCTGACCGGCCGCGACAACGAAGTCGATAAAATTCTGGGCCTTGAAATCGGCGCTGATGATTACATCACGAAGCCATTCAACCCGCGTGAGCTGACTATCCGCGCTCGCAACCTGCTTTCCCGCACGATGAACCTGGGTACTGCCGGTGAAGAACGTCGTCTGGTTGAAAGCTACAAATTCAATGGCTGGGAATTAGACATCAACAGCCGTTCACTGGTCAGCCCGCAGGGCGAGCAGTACAAGTTACCACGCAGTGAATTCCGCGCCATGCTGCACTTCTGCGAAAACCCGGGCAAGATCCAAACCCGTGGCGATCTGCTGAAGAAAATGACCGGCCGCGAACTGAAGCCACATGACCGTACCGTGGACGTGACGATCCGCCGCATTCGTAAACACTTCGAAGCGACGCCTGATACACCAGAAATCATCGCCACCATTCACGGCGAAGGCTACCGTTTCTGCGGTGATCTGGAAGACTGATCCCGCTGATGCATACAGAGGGTTGCCAACCGTTCTGTTGCACAGTGAGTCAACGGAAAAGGCCAGCGAAAGCTGGCCTTTTCTTTTATGCGCTATCTTGCCGCAAAAATACGCTGACTTACGGTGCCGGATGACCCCACGGAATGATTGGCACGGCGCTTAGCGCGTTTTTCGGTGAACCATCCACGACTTTGTCGGAATAGCTCAGGTAAATAAGCGCGTTACGTTTCTCATCATAAAAACGCACCACCTGGAGCTTTTTAAACACCAGAGACGTACGTTTCTGAAATACGACTGTACCTTTATCCTGGCCCTGCTTAATCTTATCGCTTAACTCGATAGGCCCAACCTGCTGGCAGGAAATCGCCGCATCTGACGTATCTTCCGCCAGACCCAGTCCTCCCTTGATACCTCCGGTTTTTGCGCGGCTGATATAACAGGTTACATTTTTAATATCAGGATCATCAAAGGCCTCAACCACGATTTTGTGATCCGGACCGAAGAGTTTGAAGACCGTATCCACCGATCCCACTTGCTCAGCATGAGCTGCGCCAGAACAAAAAACAAACATCCCAAAAACAAAAATCCAACACTTATTCATTAAGTTACTCCACGTCATGAACATGACGTTGTTTTTTAAAGAAACCCCACTCAGAAAGTGTGTATTCACACCTTTGGAATGAAATACTCTGTAACACCTGTAAATAGCACAGATAGCCAAAAAATTCTTAAGAAGTCTTATCAGTAAAAAGTTGCTATTATGCTGGCCATCATTCTGTGCATTTATCTTAGCTCAACGAGGACGATCTATGGATCAAGCAGGAATCATTCGTGACCTACTTAGCTGGTTAGAAACCCATTTAGACCAGCCTTTGTCACTCGACAATGTCGCCGCTAAGGCTGGCTATTCCAAGTGGCACCTGCAGCGAATGTTTAAAGATGTCACTAATAATGCCATCGGTGCATACATCCGTGCCCGTCGCCTCTCTAAAGCGGCTGTCGCACTGCGCCTGACCAGTCGCCCGATTTTAGATATTGCCCTTCAGTACCGTTTTGACTCGCAACAAACGTTTACCCGGGCTTTCAAAAAGCAGTTTGCACAGACTCCCGCACTGTATCGCCGCGCTGAAGACTGGCACTCGTTCGGCATTTGTCCACCGATCCGCCTCGGTGCGTTTATTCTGCCGCAGCCTGAGTATATCTCACTGCCGGAACAACACCTGATTGGGATGACACAGAGTTACGCCTGTACGCTGGAGCAAATTACCACGTACCGTAACGAGATGCGCCGTCACTTCTGGCGTCAGTACATTGGCGAAGCGAAAACGCTGCCGCCAATCCTTTACGGCCTGCACCATTCTCGTCCAAGCCAGGAAAAGGATGATGAACAGGAAGTGATGTACACCACGGCGCTGGAACCGAATCATTTGCCGGAAAACGTAGAAGGTCAGCCGATTGTGTTGCAGGAAGGGGAATATGCCATGTTCCATTACCACGGCACGCCTGAGCATTTACAGGAATTCATTCTGACCTTGTACAGCACCTGTTTACCGACGCTAAAACTGACACGCCGAAAGGGACAGGACATCGAACGCTTCTACACGAACGGCCGCGCACCGGGCACGACGCCGACGGAAGTAGAGTGTGATTACCTGATCCCGATCCGCCGCTAATAGCTTCGGATGTTAGCGCTGTAACTCGTCCAGTGCGGGCTGATCCAGATGTGAGATATCGCCCGCTGTTTCAACAATCCAGCCACTCGCCAGCCAGGCGCTTTCCTGATGATCGACCCGCGACAGTGAACAGTTACGCAGGCGCAGACGACGTTCAGCATACGCAGGCAATCCCAGGATCGTACTGATCAGACTGCCCAGCGCAATCCCGTGGCTCACCAGCAGTGGTTTACTGCCGGCTGGTAATTCCAGACAACTGTCGAGCGCGGCGCGCATACGTGTGGCCAGCTCGGTCATGGTTTCACCTTCCGGAATGCGTCCTTTTGGCGAACCGTCCACCATCTGCTTGCGCCAGACTTCTTCCTGCTCCGTCAGTCCATCCAGAATGCGCTCTTCGAGTACTCCCATATGCAACTCGCGCAGGCGCGGTTCTTCGATCACTTCACAGCCGCAGGCATCAGCAATAATCTGCGCGGTGTGACGGGTACGCCCCAAATCACTGGTGATGACATGTGTGATCCCTTCTTTGCGCACACGCTCCGCCACCTGACGGGCCTGAAAAAGACCTTTTGCCGTCAAAGGGCTGTCTGACTGCCCCTGAATACGGCGCGCTGCGTTCCATTCTGTTTCGCCATGACGGACGAGATATACCTGTAACATGTGTGTTTTCCGTTATACTGCGTGAAATTTGCTAAAGGATGCTAAAACTCTATGTACCATGTTGTCGCTGCAACCACTAACCCGGCAAAGATCAAAGCTATCGCCATGGCTTTTGAAGATATTTTCGGCGCTGAGGCATTCCGCATCGAAGGCGTTGACGTCGACAGTGGTGTTCCCAACCAGCCCATTGGCAGCAACGAAACCCGCACCGGCGCACGTCACCGCGTGATCGGCGCACGTCAGGTTCGCCCGGAAGCGGACTTCTGGGTCGGCGTGGAAGCCGGTATCGAAGACAATATGACGTTCGCGTGGATGGTGATTGAAAACATGCACCAGCGCGGCGAATCCCGTTCAGCCAGCCTGATGTTACCTGAAATCATTTTACAGGGAATTAACCAGGGCAGTGAACTGGGTGATGAGATGGAAAAGCTGACGGGTATCGCAGAAGTGAAACGCAAAGGCGGTGCCATTGGCGTGTTTACAGCAGGAAAACTCACCCGCACCAGTGTTTATCATCAGGCACTGGTACTGGCGTTAGCGCCCTTCCATAATTCGGTGTATCAGATCCGGGCGCAAACTCACTAAATTCAAGCTCAAAACGGACGCATCAGTCGTCCGTTTTGTCTGTCGATGACGTGTCCGTCAACAACTGCTCTCCCAGCCAGGCTTTCAGCGGTGCCGGTGCGGTCTTCAGACCGTTGGAACCGCGCGTGATCGTGGCGATCCCTGCACCCAACTGGCTTTTCAGCTCCCGCTGGCTCATCTCTCCGCGCATCAACTCCTGAATAATCCGCACCCGTGTGCCCAGCGCCGCACGCTCGTCGGGCGTCAGAAGCAGTTGCAGCAGATCCTGATGCAAATTTTCAGCAAAAGATTGCTGTAGCAGTGCCAGAAAGCACTGCCAGTCCTCATTGCCTTGTTGGGAAAGAGCAGGGTCATTGAGCGGTCGTTGAGTCATGTTGAGCTGCCATACTATTGAACTAGTACAGCAGCTTAACATAGACAACCGGAGATCAGTAACGCCTCTGCCATTCGGCATCCGTCAAAATCTTGGCGGGTTGATGTAAAAAGTAACGATAAAACGCATCATATGCCAACACATTTTTAACATACCGGCGCGTTTCAGAGAAAGGGATACTTTCGATGAAAGCCACGGAATCCACTCTGCCCGCGCTGTTACCCAGCCAGGTATTCACGCGTGACGGACCGGCGTTATAGGCAGCGCTGGCCAAAATGCGGTTGCGGCCAAACATCTGATAGACATATTCCAGATAGCTGGTGCCGATGGTGATGTTCATCTGCGGATCGAGCAGCTGCGCCGGATTGCTATAGCCCTGCAGGCTGAACATATCCACCGTATGCTGCGCGGTAGCAGGCATGACCTGCATCAGACCGGCTGCGCCCACCGGTGAACGGGCTTTCGGATTCCACGCACTTTCCTGACGGGCAATCGCCATCGCATAGCTTTGGGTAATGCCTTTTTCATTGGTTGCACGGCGAAATTCATCCGGCCACGCCAGCGGGAAACGCTCTTCCAGATAATCCCACAGCTTGCCGGTGATGGTCGCCTGCACGCTCAGGTCCGGCCATTTTTGCTCGAAAGCATAACGCGCCAGTGCCGACTGCTGTGTTTCACTGCGGCTGCTCACCAGATAACTCCATTCGGTGCGCGCCAGATTATCCATCTGCCAGTACATCAGTTCGCGCACGCGTGCCACTTCCGGCAGTTTGCCGATGCTGGCGTCCGGTTTAGCGGCTACAGAAATCTGCATCGGATAGGTAATATTGAGCTTTTGCGCGGCCGCCATCGGGTAGAAACCACGGCCTTTCATTAACGTTCGCAGCATCGCCTCGCCTTGCGATTTCTGACCTTTATCGATCATCACCGACGCACGCCAGTACTGCCATTCATCTTCTTGCAAGGCATCAGCCGGCAAACGATCCAGCCACTGGCTTAATCCCTGGCGATCGCCTGCGGCCAGCGCCATGCGGATACGACGCTCGACCAGCGTGGTGGAATGGCTGCGCAGAATCACGTTGTCTCGCCATGCCGCCTGTTCAGAGGTGACATCGCTCCCCATGTAGCGCCAGGCAACGGCTTCTTCCAGTTCCAGACGGTCGCTGTCGCTCATTTTCTGCAAACGGGCCAGCACCGGGATCATCGAGCGTGCATTTTCTGAATCATCACGGGCAATGCGGGCGAACGTGATGCTGGTGGCATTGCGGGTAAAATCGGTCGGCCCGACGCTGCGCGCAAAGCTTTCAATGGTGTTCGGATTGTTTTGCAGATCCAGCAGCGCATCGCGCATGGTCTGGTAGTCCGGCGGCAGCTGTTTGGCGAGGAAATTCACCAGATTGGTATTCCCGGCTTTCATCGCCAGGCCGATTCGCTGCAACGTGGTCAGTGCGGTTTGGTTACCGGCTCCCTGCCAGACGCTGAACAGCTTGTCGCAGGCGTTCGGCAGCGATGTGCCGGTGAGCCAGATGTCTTTTGCGCCATCGAAGGCGGTTTTCTGATCGCCGGTCGCCCATTTGGCGTAATAGAAGTTACAACGCGCAGCGACCGGTTTAGGTGCCTGCGGGCTGAAGGAGAGTAAACTGTTCCAGTCCTGACGGCTCGCCAGCTCGTTAACGAAACGGGCAGGCAAAGAGCGCGCAGGCGGTAATGTCGGATTAGCTTTCACGAAAGCATTGATCTGAGCCGGCGTCGCTTCGCCTAAATCTTGCGTCAACTGGCGGTATTCCAGATAAGGATAAAGCGGATAGTCTTCCAGCGTCGGCATCAGCTGACTGACGACGTCCATCTGGTTGCTGTCCCACGCCTGTTTGATCTGCATATAGTGCTGACGCTGCGCGTCGAGGGAATCTGCTTTCGCCGCGCCCGACACCGTTACCAGCAACACGCTCATTGCCAGCGAGTACCACTTGTCCACCTTGACCATACTTACCTTTATCCTCGCGGGTTGTCTTTCTTACTGCGCAGACTGCACAGGTATGGCGCTACAGACGCTCTGATTTTCATGTCGAAATTGTTCTGCGTACTGTAGACCTCGTCTACGCTAATCGATTCATTTTTAAAATTGAAGTAATGCCGCCGTGACATCACAAACTTTACACAGTGTGGTGCATGCGGTGAGTGCTTACCAGACATCCTAAAACGTTTTTACGTACGCCTGCATAATGACCTTATTATTAACAGGTGAATGAAGATATTCTTAGGATTATTCGCGATAAAAGATAGCATCCTTACTATCACAATAATAATAGATGCGCTGACAAACCTTATATTTATTTACGCTAATTTACTCAGTTAATTACTTCCTAAACAAACGTTAAATGAAAAGTTAAAAATACAGATAATCCTAATTCATATAATTTATTGTTTTTAAAAGAATAAAATATTAAAACACAACGTAACAAAGTATTTCTTAACTCAGATCAAAACCCATTCCACGTATTAAATTATCATCTCCCCATGTTGTAAAAGCGGTCTTAGATATTCTCCGTAATTACTCTGATGAATTAATAAATCTGCGACACTCTTTTAATCGCTTATGGAAAACGTTATGAATCCTTCATCACCTGCTGTGAAAACCAATGCCAGTCCTTCCTCTTCAGCTTCGCCAGAAAACAAAACCTGGTATCAGCTGAGCAGTAAAGAAGCCATGCTGCGTCTGGGCACAGACGAAAAGGGTCTGAGCCCGCAGGACGTCACTCAGCGTCTGAACGAATATGGGCCAAATGCCCTGCCGGAAAAACAAACCAAAAGCGCGCTGATGCGTTTTCTGGCGCACTTTAATGATGTACTGATTTATATCCTGCTGGCCGCGGCGGTCGTCACCGGCGCGATGGGACACTGGGTTGATACCTTTGTGATCCTGGGTGTGGCGGTCGTCAACGCGCTGATCGGTTTTTTGCAGGAAAACAGCGCTGAGAAGTCACTGAAAAGTATTCAGAATATGCTTTCAAGCCAGGCCGTTGTCCTGCGCGACGGACAAGTGCAAACCATCAATGCAGACCAGCTGGTGCCCGGTGATATCGTGCAGCTGCGTCCGGGGGACAAAATCCCGGCTGACCTGCGCATCATCAGCGCCCACAACCTGCAGGTCGAAGAAGCGATTCTGACCGGTGAATCCACTGTCGTCACCAAAAACGCCCATGTCATTGACGGCGAAGTGATGATTGGCGACCGTCACAATCTGCTCTTCTCCGGCACAATGATAAGCGGCGGTACCGCATCCGGTGTGGTTTACGCCACCGGTAAAGAAACTGAACTCGGCCACATCAACCAGATGATGTCTGAGATTAAGCCGCAGCGCACGCCGCTGTTACAGCAAATCGATAAACTGGGTAAAGGCATTTTCGCCCTGATTTTATTGATGATGGCGTTCCTGTTTGTTTTCGCCTTCATCCTGCGTGATATGCCGCTCGGCGAGCTGTTACTGTCGTTAATCAGTCTGGCGGTCGCTTCCGTACCGGAAGGTTTACCGGCAATTATCTCGATTATTCTGTCCCTCGGCGTCCAGTCGATGGCGCGAAATCACGCCATCATCCGCAAGCTGCCGACCGTCGAAACCCTCGGATCTATGACCGTCATCTGCTCGGATAAAACCGGCACCCTGACGATGAATGAAATGACCGTCAAGGCCGTGATTCTGGCCGACCGCGTCTACAACGTCGAAGGTGAAAGCTACCAGCCAAAAGGCCGCATTGTGGATGCCGGTACGCAGCAGCAGATCGATGTCATCAACACGCCGGTGCTCAACACCTTTATCACCGCCGTGGATATCTGTAACGACAGCCAGCTGATGCAGGATGACAAAGGCCACTGGGGCATCACCGGCGGGCCAACTTCCGGTGCGCTGAAAGTGCTAGCCGCGAAATCGAATCTGAACACCGGCAAAATTGAGCCGTTGGACAAAATCCCGTTCGATTCCAAGCACAAATATATGTCTACCCTGCAACGCATCAACGGCAAAAAACAGCTATTCCTGACCGGCGCACCGGATGTGCTGTTCTCGCTGGCAAAATTTGAGCTGACTGAAGACGGCATCAAACCTTTCCGCCGCGAATACTGGGAAGAGGAAATGGCGCGCTATGCCCGTCAGGGCCTGCGCATGGTTGCCGCAGCGTTCAAAGATGAGCCTGAAATCAACGGCGATTTAAACCACGACGATTTGCAGGACGGCCTGATTTTCGCCGGTATCGCCGGAATGATGGATCCACCGCGTCCGGAAGCCATTGATGCGATTGCTCAGTGCCAGCAGGCAGGGATCCGCGTCAAAATGATCACCGGCGACCATCAGGAAACCGCGATGGCAATCGGCAAAATGCTGGGCATCGGCAACAGCGGCGATTCCATCACCGGCTACCAGCTGGAGCACATGGACGACGCAGAACTGGCGGTCGCCGCCAGCCAGTACGACATCTTCGCCCGCACCAGCCCTGAACATAAACTGCGCCTGGTCAAGGCCTTGCAGGACACCGGCGAAGTTGTCGGCATGACCGGCGACGGTGTGAACGATGCGCCTGCGCTGAAACAGGCCGATGTCGGCATAGCCATGGGTATCAAAGGCACCGAAGTCACCAAAGAAGCGGCTGATATGGTACTGACCGATGATAACTTCGCGACCATCGCCAGCGCAGTGAAAGAAGGACGTCGTGTTTATGACAACCTGAAGAAAACCATCCTGTTTATTCTGCCGACTAACCTCGCGCAGGGTCTGCTGATTATTCTGGCGATTCTGGCCGGTGCGGTGATCCCGCTGACGCCGGTGCAGATCCTCTGGATGAACATGGCCACCTCGACCACGCTTTCCTTCGGTCTGGCCTTCGAGCCGGCAGAGAAAGGCATGATGCGTCGCCGTCCGCGCGCGCCGGGTCAACATGTTCTCGACCTGTACTCCGTCTGGCGTATCGCGTTCGTCGGTATTCTGATTGCCTGCAGCGCCTTTATTCTGGAAGCCTGGATGCAACCGCGCGGCTACAGCAGCGACCTTATCCGCACCGTGCTGTTACAGACGCTGGTCACCGCGCAGTGGGTGTACATGTTCAACTGCCGCGTAATGGACCGTTTCCCGCTGACCCGCGAAGTGTTCGTCAACAAAGGTCTGTGGGTGGTCTCCGCCGTATTGCTGGTGTTGCAGCTGGCGATTATTTACCTGCCGGTAATGAACAGCCTGTTCGGCACCGTGCCGATGCCACTGAAATTCTGGGGCATTACGCTGGTGGTCGGGGCGATGATTTTCGTTATCGTCGAAATAGAGAAATGGCTGGTGAACCGCTTTATCCGCAAGAAAGTCTGACTTTTATACAAACTGCCGGGCTATGTTCTGTAGCCCGGTTTTATTCATCAAAAATATGACAGTTCCTGAAACCTTACGGTCACACAGGCTCATTTTGTCTCAAATTTCTCACAAAACGTCCCAAAGCCCGTACAACTGATTTACATCAACCCGCCCCCGACTTATTACTTTGCCCAAGGGTATTCCCGCACACAGCTTTTTCAGCATTGCCGCTTTCCGGCAATTTTCAGGGTACGCCCCAAAAATTCACAGCCGGCCGCATAACAACGAGCTCTTTCTGCTCAGGCAGATCCAGAGAGCCAACAAATAGGTAACGCATGATGTCATCGCTCATTGTAGATAAGTGCTATTACACACAGCTGGCATTGCAGTCGCTCTTGCAACTGAACGGACAACACCAGAAAGATATTCTTTCGCTTAAGGACATCAACGAGCTGCAAACCGCCTGCAAGTCACTGACACCTGAAATCATCTTTGTAAATGAAGACTGCTTTATGTCTGATGTGCGGTCGGGAAAGGCGCTGAAAGCTGTCATCAACGCCCATCCCGGTACGCTGTTTTTTGTGTTCATTTCCAAAGATAACCTCAACTATCAGAACTATGTGCCAATCCGACGCAATGTGATCATTGTGTCGAAATCGATCCGCACCACCACTATTTATCAGCTGATCGCCCATAACCTGCAAATTTCGCGCGCGATAGAAATCGGTGTGCCGTTGGATCTCACGCCGGTCAGCCTGAGCCGCACCGAGTTCAGCATTCTGAAAATGTGGATGTCGGGACTGGATACGCAGAACATTTCTCAGCATCTGAATATCAAGCAAAAAACCGTGGCCTCGCACAAAGGTAATATCAAACGCAAAGTCAAAACGCAGAATAAACAGGCGATTTATCATGTTGTTAAACTCACTGACATTCTGACCTCCGGCATGTTTGTTGGCCGCCCACACCCGCTGCGCCCTGCCAGCGAATCCGGGGAAATCGCGGTTCCTGTTGGTTAAAAACGTTAAGCCCCCTCTTTCTCCGGTAACATTCTCGCCTTACTGTGAAGCTGATGGTTGGGAACACGACTGAAACACGCTAAACTTGCCGGTCGGAACCCTTATCAGTCATGCCGCAGTCAGGCGGGGCTGGCTTATTTCGCCGCAGCGCCCGTTGGATCAGGAACTCTGGTCTGGCACACACGCGCGGTCCGCAGAGAAAGAGGCTCAAGACAACGTGGCTCAATACGTATATTCCATGCACCGCCTCGGCAAAGTTGTTCCGCCGAAGCGTCATATTCTTAAGAACATCTCCCTGAGTTTCTTCCCTGGCGCCAAAATTGGTGTTCTGGGTCTGAACGGTTCAGGTAAATCTACGCTGCTGCGCATCATGGCCGGTATTGATACCGACATCGAAGGTGAAGCGCGTCCGCAACCGGATCTGAAAATCGGCTATCTGCCGCAGGAACCGCAGCTGAACATGGAACACACCGTGCGTGAGTCCGTGGAAGAAGCCGTTTCCGAAGTCGTGGGCGCGTTAAAACGTCTCGATGAGGTTTATACGCTGTACGCCGATCCTGAAGCTGATTTCGACAAACTGGCCGCTGAGCAGGGTCGTCTGGAAGAGATCATTCAGGCGCACGACGGACACAACCTGAACAGCCAGCTGGAACGTGCCGCCGATGCGCTGCGTCTGGCCGACTGGGACGCGAAAGTGGCGACCCTCTCAGGGGGTGAACGCCGCCGCGTGGCACTGTGCCGCTTGCTGCTGGAAAAACCAGACATGCTGCTGCTCGACGAACCCACCAACCACCTGGATGCTGAATCCGTGGCATGGCTGGAACGTTTCCTGCACGATTTCGAAGGTACCGTTGTGGCGATCACCCATGACCGGTACTTCCTCGATAACGTCGCCGGATGGATCCTCGAGCTTGACCGTGGTGAAGGTATTCCGTGGGAAGGTAACTATTCCAGCTGGCTGGAACAAAAAGATGAGCGTCTGGCGCAGGAAGCGTCTTCTGAAGCGGCTCGTCGTAAATCTATCGAGAAAGAGCTGGAATGGGTACGTCAGGGCGCGAAAGGCCGTCAGTCTAAAGGCAAGGCCCGTCTGGCACGCTTTGAAGAGCTGAACAGCACCGAATACCAGAAACGTAACGAAACCAACGAACTGTTTATTCCACCGGGTCCACGCCTTGGCGACAAAGTCGTTGAAGTGAAAAACCTGAGCAAGTCTTACGGCGACCGTGTGCTGATCGACGATTTGTCCTTCACCGTACCCAAAGGCGCGATTGTCGGGATTATCGGTCCGAACGGCGCGGGTAAATCCACGCTGTTCCGCATGATGTCAGGTCAGGAAGCACCGAACGCCGGCACCATTGAGCTCGGCGACACCGTGAAACTGGCCTCCGTCGATCAGTTCCGTGATTCCATGGACAACAGCAAAACCGTCTGGGAAGAAGTGTCCGGTGGTCAGGACATCATGCGCATCGGCACCACTGAAATGCCAAGCCGCGCCTACGTCGGCCGCTTTAACTTCAAAGGTGTTGATCAGGGCAAACGCGTCGGCGAATTGTCCGGTGGTGAGCGTGGTCGTCTGCATCTGGCTAAACTGCTGCAGGTTGGCGGTAACATGTTGCTGCTCGATGAACCGACCAACGACCTTGATATCGAAACCCTCCGCGCGCTGGAAAACGCCTTGCTGGAATTCCCGGGCTGCGCCATGGTCATTTCCCATGACCGTTGGTTCCTCGACCGCATCGCGACCCACATCCTCGATTATCAGGATGAAGGCAAAGTCGAATTCTTCGAAGGTAACTTCACCGAATACGAAGAATACAAAAAACGTACTTTAGGTGCCGAAGCGTTAGAGCCTAAGCGCATCAAGTACAAGAAAATCATCAAGTAATCTTTTTTACTTATGCTTTTCAGCGAAGGTCCGGAAACGGGCCTTTTTTATGTCTGTCGTTTACCCCGCCAGCGTCTCATTGTAGCTCTTCGCAAAGCCGTACTCCTCCAGCATAAAATCGATAAAACAGGCCAGTGCCGGAGAATTCAGTTTCCTCCCCGGATAGACCAGATACAGATCGTTGCCCTCCGCTTCCCACTCCGGCAGCACCCGCACCAGCATGCCTTTCGCGACTTCGTCATGACACAAAAATGCCGGTAACAGCGTGATGCCCGCCCCTGCCAGCGCACATTCCCGCGCATACAGCAGATTGTCGGTAGTATGCGTTGAAGGTAATAGCCAGCGGTGATAGGTCTCTCCGCGATGCAGCACCCACTCCGACCAGGCACGGTGCGCGATACAGTGATGCGACGCCAGCTGCGGCGGCGATTCGAGCGCCGGATGCTGCGCCAGATACGCCGGAGATGCCAGCAGATAGCGCGGACTGTGGCCGAGCTCACGGCCAATCAGCGAGGAGTCTTGCGGTTTGCCGGTGCGCAGTGCGATATCAAACCCTTCCTGCACCAGATCGACCATCGCATCGGAGACTGACACTTCCAGCGAGACATCGGGATAGCGTTTCTGAAACTCGACGTTTACCCGTGCCAGCAGCGTCGCGCCCAGTCCCGCCGGGCTGGTAATGCGCAACCGCCCGCTCGGGTTATCGCGCAGTCGGCGGATCGCCAGCTCCGCCCGTTCGCTGGCCTGCATCATTTCCTGACAATGAATCAGATAGCGTTCACCGGCGAAGGTCAGATTGAGCTGGCGCGTGGTGCGGTTGAGCAGCCGCAGGCCGAGGGATTTCTCCAGCTGGCTGATGCGCTGACTGACGCTGGATTTCGGCAAACCGGCACGTTTCGCCGCCTGGGTGAAACTGCCGCATTCCGCCACCAGCGCAAACAGCGCCATGTCCTGCAATTGTTTAAACACGATTGTTCACCTCAGCCGAACACTTTGTTAGGTATTGTCCATCTTATCAGCTTGCCGCAGGAGGGCTAGACTGTCTGTATACCCTAAGAAGCAAACGGAGAAATTCTGATGTCTGTTAAAGCAATCGCAGTAAACCCGAAAGACCCGGCGCATTTCATCGCTGTCGAGTTACCACAGCCTGCCGCCGGCGAACACGATCTGCTGGTGGAAGTGAAAGCGGTATCGGTTAACCCGGTCGATACCAAAGTCCACAAAGGCGTGCAGAAAAGCGGCCTGGACGCACCGAAAGTGCTCGGTTGGGATGCGAGCGGTATTGTTAAAGCCGTCGGCAGCGCGGTCAAAAATTTCAAAGCGGGCGATGAAGTCTGGTACGCCGGTGACATCACCCGCTCCGGCAGTAATGCCACTGAACAGCTGATCGACTCGCGCATTGTGTCGGTCAAACCGAAAAGCCTGAACTGGGCAGAATCCGCCGCGATGCCTCTGACCGCGCTGACCGCGTGGGAAGCACTGTTCGAGCATCTGAACATCCAGAATGCGTCAGAAGACAAAACCCTGCTGATCATCGGCGGTGCCGGTGGCGTCGGATCGCTGGCGATCCCATTCGCGTCGCTGCGCAGCAAAGTGAACGTCATTGCGACCGCGTCACGCCCGGAATCAGCACAATGGTGTCTGGATCGCGGTGCGGATCTGACCGTGAACTACAAAGATCTGAAAGGCGAACTGGCGAAGCATGACATCAAACAGGTGGATTTCATTCTGTGCCTGAACGATACCGACGGTCACTGGGCGGCGATTTCCGATCTGATCGCGCCGATGGGCCACATCTGTACCATCGTGGAGAACGAACATCCACTGGACATGAATAAGCTGAAGCTGAAGAGTGCCGCGCTGCACTGGGAACTGATGTACACCCGCAGCATGTTCAACACGCCGGACATCGCGCAGCAGGGCGAGATCCTTAAACAGGTCGCCGCGCTGGTGGATGAAGGCAAAGTGCAGACCACACTGAGCGATACCCTTCACGGCCTGAGCGTTGAAAGCATCGAAGCCGCGCACGCCAAAGTGCTCGACGGTCATATGCAGGGCAAAGTGGTCGTCGCGTTCTAAGCTGACACCATTGTGAGTAAAAAAGCCGTCACTTGCGTGGCGGCTTTCTGTTTTCTGCGCATCAGACGGCTATTCTCCGTCGTCGACCTTCTGCCATTTCGCATCCGGATCAAACGCATTTATCGCCCGCGCCGCTGCGTCGGTGTCCGCCCCTAAATCCTGCTGATACACCTCGCCCTGCTGGTTTATCATAAAACTGGTGATGCCCGTGTGACCGTAATCCACCGGCCAGGCGATCAGCGCAAAGCCCTTAGTCATCTTACCGTTGTCGATATAGCTGTAAGCTCCGCCGCTAGCATTCGCGCCCTGCGCGGTCAGAATGCGGAAGTAATAGCCGTGATAAGCAGACTCCGGCCGATCATTACCAAAGGCCGGGCCAAGCGGGCTGGGCGCTTCACCCTCTTTCACCGGCCAGTATAAGCCGTCGTGCTGCCCGTCAGTGCTGATAAACTTTTGCGCGTACTGCCCCGTGCCCTGCTGGTATTGGTGCTGGGCATCGGCATACGCCGCGACCGCCTGAATAGTGGAAAGCTCATTGCGCCCGATAGTTCGCGTGGCGATCTCTGCCGCACCCGCCGCGATATCAAATGACCAGCCCTGCGCCGTTTGTCTGATCGGGATCGGCAGCTGCCAGTTCTCCGCACCAACGTTCAGGTGCGCCACGTCCCCCTGCTTCACGATGCTGTGGCTGACGTTCCAGTCGCGCAGGAAGCGGGCGACCTCCTCAGGATCGACATCCTTTTGCGGCAAATACACCTGCCAGTCATCGCCAAGTAATTGTTTCAGTGCGGCATCGTCATGCCCGCTCACCGCTTTTACCAGTGCCTGAGCGGCCAGCTCCGGCTGCGGGAAGGACTGCTGGGCAAAGGCGCACAAAGGAAACACCAGCGCACCGGCAGAAATCAGAAGACGGCTAAACTTATTCATTACCTTTCCTCACAAAATTAGCGCCGCTGAAAATGATGACCTTCCCCGCCGGCTGATCTCGCAGGTTGGAAGTCGCGCATCTGACGACGGCTCTGATCCCCCCGCGCCTGCTGCTGTTGCCACGACGGCGCGCGGCTGGAGTTCCCGCTGAACGCCGTGCTGCGCGTCATGTTGCCACCCTGTCGGAAATTCTCCATCTGCGGATGACTCCCGTTACGTTGGGACATCATGCTGCCATTCGTGTGCTGGGAAAGCTGCCCCTGATGTGATAACGCATCGTGCTGCGGCAACTGGCGACCAGAGACGTGATGGCTGTCAGACGCCGATACAGGCCGGCTGGCAGGTACCGAGCGAGGTGATGAATGCGATTGCCCCGGCGTGAAACCCGGATGGCTGTTCATCACTGACGCCGCCTGCTGACGGCGCTGATCGAGATTCTGATTCTGCACGCCGCCGTTGTTACGCCCGACGGCGCTGCCGTCAAAACCGCGATAATTATTACGCTGCGCGGCATTGTTCAGCGCACGGTTTTGCGTCGCACCGCTCAGGTTTGCAGGACGGGTTGGCGTACCGGCGTTGAACGCTGCATTGTGCTGCCAGCCCGCAGTATTCGCGGAGCCCGCATGATTCACCGCATTGTTATTGCCGGAGATACGGTTGTAATTATTGACGTTAACGTTGACGTAATTATTTTGTCCCCCGCCATGATGGCCGTCATCGTGATGATCGTCATGGTGATCATAGTCGTCGTGATGATGATCGTCATCCCAGTCAATGCTACCGAAAATCGCATAGGTCGCGGCGACGCCTACACCAAAACCGATGCCCGAGACCACGCCATTCACAAACTGCTGCCCCGGAGGCGGCGGCAAATAGACCGGCGGATAAGCCGGCGTCGGCCAGGCGCCATACACCACATTCGGGTTATAGCTTGGGACGTAAACCACCTGCGGATCGGCGGATTCGATAATGATGGTTTGCTGCGCCGGTGCGCTTTTTACCACAGTAGTACTGCTGTTTTGCGTTGCCGGTTTAACCGTCACTTTCTGCTGCGGAGTGCTTTTCAGCGCGCCGCTTTTTTGCGCCACCTGACGGAATTTTTGCACGGTATCCATCACGTCGGCAGGCTGCGCCAAAAACGCGTCGCCGAGGTTTTGTACCCATGCGGGATCTTCCCCCATCAGCGCCAGCAGTTGCGGGAACGCCACCAACGATTTCACACTCGGATCCCACGGCTCATTCGCTACGGCGCTCACCGCTGCATCACCCTGACTTTGCGGATGGTCACGCGACCACTGAACCGCCTGAATGACGTTGGTCGGATAAGTCGAAGCCATCAATACTTGTGAAAGCAGGCTGTCAGGATAGAGCGCAACGGGCGCAACCCACTGATCGAGCTGAGCCTGTGTAAAAGCAGGAGGCGTATTGGTCATTGCGGGCACGGGTGTAGCAGCAGGCGCAGGGGGCGCTGTCTGCGTGGTGGTTTCTGCCTGTGAACGGGCCGGAAGCCAGCCCTGCGTAAACATCACGCTGGCCAGCGCAAAAGCACCCGCACCGCAAAGCACTGCAATACCCCAGGGCTTGAATGATAAATTCATTCGGATCACCTTAGAAAGCCTCCGCCGGAATGCGAGGCACAATGAATGAGTATAATCTGACAAATAAAACTCAACGGCTGTCACTGTATTTTTATTTCGCAAATGGGATTTACGCATAAAATGCGTAATTAATGAGGATATAAATGATTTTTTATCAACAGCATGAAATAGCTGGTTTTTTTATTTATCCGCGTTACAAACAGAATTAATAAAATTGCTAACCAACATAATCAGATGAATTCATTAATAATTATAAAAAATATAAATACACAAAATCATTCATGTCGTGAATGATTGTTCAGCCCGAATTGATAGTGATAAAAAAAGCGCCGACTCCGCAGAGTCAGCGCTTTTTAATTTTTCTGGCTGACGACGGTCAGGACAAGGACGGCGCGTTCAACCGGCTGGTATCGGCGGCCAGCATATTCTGCACCAGCTCGATACATTCCAGAAAACGCTGGTCGTAATCCGACGATTCAACGTGAACGTAATCGACATTGTTTTGTTTCAGCATGTCGATTAACAAATTCTGGAAAGACATGCGGTCCGTGGTGCTGCCCAGACTGCGCAGACCGTCGGCGACCCACGGCGTATTGTTTTCCAGCAGGATCACCAGATCGAATTTGTATTCGTCCATCAGTGCCTGCACGAAAGGATGCTCGCGGCCTTCGTACTTTTTACAGAACGCCTGCGTGGTCAGGAAATCAGTATCGATAAACGCTACTTTATTGGCATATTTCACTGCAAAATCAATATATTGCGCCTGTCCGAGAGCAATTTTATCGTAATCAGAATATTGCAGCGCCATCTCGTCACCGCCGAGGTGTGAGAACACGTAATCGCGGCCATATTCCCAGGCACTGGTGGTGTTGAATATGTTGGCTAACTTATTGACCAACGTGGATTTTCCGCTGGATTCGCCGCCCAGCACCGCCACGGTGCGCACAAAGAACGGCTTCACTTCGGTGGGGATGTAATCCCAGTAGCGGAACGGATCGTGACGGATCTGGCGGCCACTGATGTTCATGAAGGACCGTTTCGGGTCAATCAAAACGGTTTCAATACCCAGATGCTCGCGATACTGCGGCGCATCGGCCTCTTCGCTGGAATAAATGGTATTGGGCTCAATGCCTTTCTGGCCCATGAACTCTTTGATACCGCGCCCCCAGACATCCCAGCCGTGCGGATACGGCTCCATGCCCTCTTCGTTAAAGGCATGAATATGAATGTTTTTCTGGTATTTGAAGGTTTGCAGCAGCCAGCGCAGGCGATCGCTGACCGTCGGCTGCTGGGACATCGAACTGTTCTCGAACAATTCACGGTCGCGTGGCTCGTCGTAGCCCATGATGATGTGCAGTTCATCAACCTGACTACAGGCGCGCTGGATCAGATAGATGTGGCCGGTGTGCAGCGGATAAAACTTGCCGAACACCACGCCGATATTTTTTTCGCGGCGGGGAAACTCAAGGTCGAGGAAGCGATGCAGCGCCTCGAGCTTTTGCGCGCTGGGGCTTTTTATCTTTGCATTCAACAGCTGGCTCAGATAACCCTTGGTCATCCCGCTGGCCTCTGACACCTGCTGTAATGTTCTTCCCTGCTGCTTAATCGCGGTTTTCAGATAATCGAACTGAGACATACCCTGTCCTTATGTTTGCTTTACTAAACAAAAAATAGCACAAACTCAGGGCGAAAGAACACCGGATAACCGTTACAAATCGTCGAGGATCGCCAGCGCATCGGCCAGTTTTTTGACGCCAAACACCTGCATTCCGGCAGGCACTTTTTTCGGCACGTTGGCGTGCGGCACAATCGCGCGTTTGAAGCCGTGCTTCGCCGCTTCGGTAATGCGCTCCTGACCGCTTGGCACCGGACGGATTTCCCCGGACAGCCCGACTTCGCCGAAGACCACCAGATCGTGTGGCAACGGCCTGTCTCGCAGGCTCGACACCAGCGAAAGTAGCAGCGCCAGATCGGCACTGGTTTCAGTGACTTTCACACCGCCGACCACGTTGACGAAGACATCCTGATCAGCCATCTGCAGCCCGCCGTGACGATGCAAAACGGCCAGCAGGATAGCCAGACGGTTCTGCTCAAGGCCCACGGCCACGCGGCGCGGATTGCCCATCATCGACTGATCGACCAGCGCCTGCACTTCGACCAGCAGGGGCCGCGTACCTTCCCACAGCACCATTACCGAACTGCCCGAGGTGATTTCATCACCACGGCTGAGGAAGATAGCGGAAGGGTTACTGACTTCGCGTAAACCTTGTTCAGTCATAGCAAACACGCCCAGCTCGTTCACTGCGCCAAAACGGTTTTTATGGCTGCGTAATGTACGGAAACGGGAATCAGCATCACCGTCGAGCAGTACCGAACAGTCGATGCAGTGTTCGAGCACTTTCGGCCCGGCCAGTGAGCCGTCTTTAGTGACGTGACCGACCATCACGATCGCCACGCCGCGCGTTTTGGCGAAGCGGGTAAGATAGGCGGCGGTTTCACGCACCTGCGCCACAGTACCTGGCGACGACTGGATATCCGCCATGTGCATCACCTGAATGGAGTCGATGACCATAAGTTTCGGTTTTTCAACATCGGCAATTTCGCAAATTTGCTCGATGCTGGTTTCCGAAAGCATGTTCATGTTAGCCGTCGGCAACCCGAGGCGATGAGCACGCATCGCGACCTGTTGCAGCGATTCTTCCCCGGTGACGTACAGGGTTTTCATATTTTCGCTGAGATGACACAGAATTTGCAGCAGCAAGGTACTTTTACCGGCGCCCGGATTCCCGCCGATCAGAATCGCGCTGCCCGGCACCACGCCGCCGCCGAGCACACGGTCAAACTCTTTAAAACCGGTGCTAAAACGCGGAAGTTCATCGAGGCTGATGTCCGAGAGCTTCTGCACGCGGCTGACGCCCGCATCGCCCGCGTAACCGGTCAGGCGCTCGTTGCGCGCCACGGTCGGAGAAGCCGCCAAACGGATTTCAGTAATGCTGTTCCAGGCCTGACAGGCACTACACTGCCCTTGCCAGCGCGGATAGTCTGCGCCACATTCATTACACACAAATGCACGTTTTGGAGCTTTAGCCACAACTTACCTCTTTGTTTATTAACATTCTGTATTTGCTGACTAGGACTGACTGCCGCTAAGAATACACAAAACACCCAGCAAATCCGCATGACGGATGCATACTTCCGCCTGTGCGTAGACTTTCGGTTTGGCGTGATAGGCAATGCCCATGCCCGCCACGGCCATCATTTTCAGATCGTTGGCACCGTCGCCAATCGCCACCGTTTGTTCATGCGGGATTTCGAGCTTTTCAGCCAGTTTCAGCAGCGTGTCGGCTTTATATTGCGCATCGACAATCGGCCCGATCACACGGCCGGTCAGTTTGCCATCGCGAATTTCCAGCTCGTTGGCGGCCACATCCACCAGATTCAGCTTATCGCGCAGGTATTCGGCGTAATAAGTAAAGCCGCCGGACGCAATCGCCACGTGCCAGCCCGCTTCCTGTAAACGCTGAACCATGACCGTCAGGCCCGGCATCAGCGGCAGGGTTTCACGCACCTGTTGCAGAATGCTGGCATCGGCGTCCTTAAGCGTAGCAACGCGCTGACGCAGGCTGGCGGAGAAATCCAGCTCGCCGCGCATGGCGCGTTCAGTCACTTCTGACACCTGTTCACCGACGCCCGCCAGTTTGGCGATTTCGTCGATGCATTCAATCTCAATCGCGGTAGAATCCATGTCCATCACCAGCAGACCCGGCGCGCGCAGATAAGGCACTTTACCGAGCTGCGTGACGTCAAACTCAAAGGATTCCGCCAGTTTTTGCGCATCCGCCGTCAGTGACCCGGCCAGACGCACCACCTGATAACCTTCCACCGCCCACGCGCTGACAATCACCAGAGCGCGCCCTAACTGGCGCTGGAACTGCGTAATGCTGATTTTATCGAGTTTTCTACCGTACAGAAGCCACCCGGTGTGTCCTGCCCGGTAATCCAGCGGCATCACTTCATCACCGCTCAATGAAAGGGGAAGTCCCGGCCATTGGTGGATCTCCGCGGGAAGATCGCAATAGGTCAGACTGTTTGGCATGATGACTCCGGTAGATTGGTTTGTTAAAACGACAATGAAAAAACGGTAGAAAAGGCAGGGCGTCGCCGATAAATGAAGGCATCAAGCTACCTTATCGCTGCCGCTTCTGGCAACATTAAAGTCATCGAAAAACGCAAGGAAACGGAATGGCAAAGGCCAAACTCAAATTTCGCCTGCACCGCGCTGCTATCGTATTGATTAGCCTGGCGTTATTGGTCATTCTTATGCAAGGCGCTTCCTACTTCAGCCTGGGGCATCAGCTCGCGCGCTCCACGCAGGTTGAGCAACTCGCCCAAACGCTCGCCAAACAGGTGGCATTTTCGCTCGCGCCGTTAATGGACAGCGACAATGATGGCGCGGATATCGCACAAATTTCCACTATTTTGAGTCAGCTGACCGACGGCAGCCGCATTCTCGACGCCAGCGTTTATGAATCGGACGGCTCGCTGGTCGCCCATGCGGGTGAACAGGTGCCGGTGCGCGATCGTCTTTCCCTCGACGGCAAACGCGCGGGCAGCTACTTCAATCATCAGATTGTGGTGCCTATCGAAGACAAGAGCGGGCCGAGCGGTTTTTTGCGCATTACGCTCGATACTCACGTGCTGGCGACAGAATCCAAACAGGTGGATAACACCACTAACCTGCTGCGTCTGATGATGCTCGCCGCGCTGGGTGTCGGCATTATACTCGCCCGCACGCTGTTGCAGGGGCGCCGTTCACGCTGGCAGCAGTCGCCGTTCCTGCTGACGGCCAGTAAACCGGTGAAAGAAGATGATGAGCCTGAAGAAGAAGCACCTGACGATTTCGGCCCGCCGCCGACGCTGAACCTGACCGAACCCGACGCCGAAGTGGCGCCAGCAAAACCGGCCACCGAAGCGCAAACCAAAGAAGCCGCACAGGCTGCCTACCGCAGCCTGAAACGCAGCAAGCCGAAGTGATCCAAATAATCAGCGACCGCGTTACTTCAGAGAATGCCTATCTCATGGCATAGCAAAACGGGCGCCATCTGGCACCCGTTTTTTAACTCTGCAACAATGCGGCAGAACTTATTCTTTATCGCCTAACAGAACGGATTCCAGTGCGATTTCAACCATGTCGTTGAAGGTCGTCTGGCGTTCAGCAGCGGTGGTTTGCTCGTGAGTACGGATATGGTCGGAAACGGTACAGATGGTCAGCGCTTTCGCACCGAATTCTGCTGCCACGCCGTAGATACCGGCGGCTTCCATTTCTACGCCCAGAATGCCGTATTTCTCCATCACGTCGAACATCTGCGGGTCTGGTGTATAGAACAGATCTGCGGAGAAGATGTTACCAACGCGGGCGTGAATACCTTTCGCTTTCGCAGCATCAGCGGCGTTACGCACCATGTCGTAATCAGCAATTGCGGCATAGTCGTGGTCTTTGAAACGCATGCGGTTCACTTTGGAATCGGTGCAGGCACCCATACCGATCACGATGTCGCGCAGTTTGATGTCTGCACGCACAGCGCCACAAGACCCCACGCGGATGATTTTTTTCACGCCGAATTCGGTAATCAGCTCTTTGGCATAAATTGAGCAGGAAGGAATGCCCATGCCATGGCCCATGACAGAAATTTTGCGGCCTTTGTACGTGCCGGTGAAACCTAACATGCCACGCACGTCGTTCACCTGCTTAACGTCCTGCAGGAAGGTTTCCGCGATGTGCTTGGCGCGCAGCGGATCTCCTGGCATCAGCACTACGTCAGCAAAGTCGCCCATTTCAGCATTAATGTGTGGAGTTGCCATCTTTTTATTCCTTAATCAGCGAGGTATCACATTCATCATAAAAACGCGGCCAGTATTCAATGTACTGGCCGCGTATGCAAAAGTCTTACAGCATGGATTTACCGTAGTCCATTGGTGACAAGTCGAAGTAATTCGCGACCGTCTGACCAATATCCGCGAAGGTTTCGCGGTGGCCCAGCGAGCCCGGTTTCACTTTCGGGCCGTAGATTAACACCGGAATGTGCTCACGGGTATGATCTGTACCGCGCCATGTCGGGTCACAACCGTGGTCAGCGGTGAAGATGATGATGTCATCTTCTTTCACCAGTTCCAGCAACTCCGGCATACGACGGTCGAACAATTCCAGTGCCGCAGCGTAGCCCGCAACATCACGGCGGTGGCCGTAAGAGGAATCGAAATCAACGAAGTTAGTGAAGACAATGGTCTTATCGCCAGCTTCTTTCATTTCTTTGATGGTCGCGTCAAACAGCGCGTCCAGGCCAGTGGCTTTCACTTTTTTGGTGATACCCACCTGCGCGTAGATATCCGCGATTTTACCGACGGATATCACGTGGCCATTTTTCTCGTCGACCAGCTTTTTCAGGATGGTCGGTGCCGGTGGTTCTACCGCTAAGTCGTGACGGTTACCGGTACGCTCGAAGTTCCCGGCTTTGTCGCCAATGAACGGACGGGCGATCACGCGGCCAATGTTGTAGCCGCCTTCGGTCAGTTCTTCACGGGCGATTTCGCACAGTTCATACAGACGATCCAGCCCGAAGGTTTCTTCGTGACAGGCGATCTGGAAAACAGAATCCGCAGAGGTGTAGAAAATCGGCTTGCCGGTTTTCATGTGTTCTTCGCCTAAATCATCCAGCACCACGGTACCGGAGGAATGGCAGTTGCCCAGATAGCCCGGCAGATTGGCGCGCTCGACCAGTTTGTCCAGCAGCGCCTGCGGGAAGCTGTTGGTGGTGTCGCTGAAGTAGCCCCACTCAAACAGCACAGGCACACCGGCGATTTCCCAGTGGCCTGACGGGGTATCTTTACCGGAGGATAATTCGCTGGCGTAGGCATACGCACCGGTGATTTCAGAATCACCGTCCATGCCGTCAGGAATTTTACCGGTGGATTCTTCAGCGGCTTTCGCCAGGCCCAGACGGGTCAGGTTCGGCAGATTCAGCGGCCCTTTGCGACCTTTGTCGGCTTCGCCACGCGCACAGGCAGCCGCGATATGGCCCAGCGTGTCGGAGCCTGTATCGCCAAAGCGTTCGGCATCTTCACTGGCACCGATACCGAATGAGTCTAACACCATGATAAATGTACGTTTCATTTTGCTCTCCTGCGAATGGTTACGCATTGGGTCACGCGGAACTGCCGCGTACCTGATCAGTCTTAAATGGGGGCGAGACCGCCTGAAATCAAGCGTTACCGCCGATCCGGCGATACACCACCGGCGTGCTTTCCGGCGCTTTGTCACTCAGAACAATGGCGGCGCGCACTTCTGCAGCGGCCTGCTGCCACGCGTTTTCGCTGTTGGCGTGGATCATCGCCAGCGGCTGACGCGTATCGACCTGCTGGCCAAGCTGTGCCATGTGGGTCAGACCGACGCTATAGTCGATAGGATCGCTGGCACGACGACGGCCACCGCCCAGTGACACCACCGCCATACCCAGCGCGCGGGTATCCATTGCGCTGACGATGCCGTTGGTTTCGGCGAACACCGGTTTGCTCAGCGTGGCCTGTGGCAGATAGCGATCGTAATTCTCGATGAAGTCCGCCGGGCCTTTTTGCGCCGCAATCATGCGGCCAAAGATTTCTGCCGCTTTGCCGTTATCCAGCACCGTCTGCAGTTTGCTGCGGGCGTCGGCGTCGTCTGTTGCCAGACCACCGGAGAGCAGCATTTCCACGCACAGCGCCATCGTCACTTCAAGCAGGCGCGGATTGCGGTATTCGCCGGTCAGGAAGCGCACGGCTTCGCGCACTTCGACTGCGTTACCGGCGCTCGACGCCAGCACCTGATTCATGTCGGTAAGCAGCGCGGTGGTTTTGCAGCCTGCGCCGTTTGCCACATCGGCAATTGACTGGGCCAGATCTTCGGACAGCTGGTAGGTCGGCATAAATGCACCGGAACCCACTTTGACGTCCATGACCAGCGCATCCAGACCTTCAGCCAGTTTCTTGGCAAGGATTGATGCGGTGATCAGAGGAATAGAATCGACGGTTGCGGTGATATCGCGGGTCGCATAGAAGCGTTTGTCTGCCGGAGCCAGCGAGCTGGTCTGGCCGATAATGGCTACGCCGACGTCCTGAATAATGCGACGGAAACGGCTGTCATCCGGGAAGATATCAAAGCCCGGAATGGCTTCGAGTTTATCCAAAGTACCGCCGGTATGACCCAGGCCACGTCCGGAGATCATCGGCACGTAACCGCCACAGGCGGCAACCATCGGGCCTAACATCAGAGACGTCACGTCACCCACGCCGCCGGTAGAATGTTTATCCACAATCGGGCCGTTCAGGTTCAGGCTTTTCCAGTTCAAAACGGTACCTGAATCGCGCATGGCCATGGTCAGCGAAACGCGCTCATTCATGGTCATGTCGTTGAAATAAATAGTCATAGCCAGTGCTGCAATCTGACCTTCTGAAACCTGACTGTCGCGAATACCGTTCACAAAGAAACGAATCTCTTCGTCACTTAAAGGATGGCCATCACGTTTTTTACGAATAATTTCTTGTGCGAGAAACAAGGTATCCCCCTGCCTGAGCTGAACGCCAAAATCTGGACGCTGAATATGCGGGCGCCGCATGGCAGCGCCCCGAAAGATGCGCACCGCAAACGCGGTGCCGTGGTGATCAATAGTTGCTGGTGGCTTTCTGGCCGGCGTGACCCAGAGTGGTCAGCAGGCTTGCCAGCAGGCTGGAGGCACCAAAACGGAAGTGACGTGCGTCAGCCCATTCGCGGCCCAGCAGACGGTCAGCCAGCGCCAGATACTGCGCAGCATCTTCAGCGGTTTTCACGCCACCGGCAGGTTTGAAACCCACGTCTTTGCCCACGCCCATTTCAGCGATCACGCTCATCATCAGCTCAGCACTGTGCAATGTCGCGTTTTCCGGCACTTTACCGGTGGAGGTTTTAATGAAGTCAGCGCCTGCTTTAATAGCGATTTCAGAGGCTTTGCGGATCAGCGCGTCTTGCTTAAGCTCACCGGTTTCGATGATCACTTTCAGCAATACGTTGGCAGCAGCACAGGCTTCTTTGCACTGTTTGACCATCTCAAAACCGACCTGCTCGTTACCGGCCATCAATGCGCGGTAAGGGAAAACTACGTCCACTTCGTCAGCGCCGTAGGCGATGGCGGCGCGGGTTTCGGCCAGGGCTATTTCGAGATCGTCATTACCGTGCGGGAAGTTGGTCACGGTGGCAATGCGGATGTCCGGCGTGCCTTGCTCGCGCAGGGTTTTACGGGCAATCGGAATAAAACGAGGATAAATACAAACAGCAGCAGTGTTACCTGCCGGGCTTTTCGCCTGGTGACAAAGCGCGATCACTTTTGCATCGGTGTCGTCTTCGTTCAGGGTGGTCAAATCCATCAGGTTCAGCGCACGTTGTGCTGCGGTGGTTAAATCGGTCATATAACTCTCCAACAATTTTCAATTCCAGCGACCAGCCAGAACTGAGCATACAGTCATGAATTCCTTTCGGCGGTTAACGTCGGAGAAGAATTCTGCACGGTTGGCGAGCGGACTTGGTTCCTTGAAGATAGCGTGCGTAAGCGCTTTAGCGACTTACGCGGCAACTGAGATCCTTCTCACCGCGCTTGGATTGGCTAACGCCAATTCGTTGTGACTATTTGAACACGTCACATCAGGTTCCTGTGTGCAGTATTTCACACAAAATGAAAACCGTTTGCAACGTTGCTTAGTGAAATGAGATCTAAATCACATTTACCCGGCGTTATGCTCAGTATTCGGCCCATATATAAGAGTGTATACCCGATTCGTGACAAAGGGAGTTCGGGCAAACACGCGGGGATCACCGACCGGTAATCTTGTGAACAATGTTATAATAATAACATTTCAAAGAGAACCTAATTCTTACTGTGCGGTAAATCCACGTGAGAAACAGTGTGATGCATATAAAAAATGTTATTTAAATAACAAAATGAATGAACATCTTACAGCGCGGCAGGAAGATTGAATACGCGACGGGTATTGGTAAGCAGCGCATCGGCAATCTCTTGCGGCGATTCACTGCGTAACTGGCACAACGCCTCAAACACCGTGGCGGCGCGTTCCGGGCGATTGGGTTGCCCCTGAAAACCCTGCAGCGGCATATCCGGCGCATCCGTTTCCAGCAGCAAGGAAGACAGCGGTAATTGCGCCATCACCTGACGGGTTTTCTGCGCGCGTTCATAGCTGATGGTACCGCCGACGCCAATCGCAAATCCCAGTTTGATAAACGCCTGCGCCTGAGAAAGGCTGCCTGCAAATCCGTGTACCACGCCGGTCGCCGGAAGTTGCGCCTGACGCAGCATCGCCGCCAGTTGATCGTGGCTGCGGCGCGAATGCAGGATCACCGGCAGCGCCTCACGTTTTGCCAGCGCGAACTGCGCTTTCAGCAGCCGCTGTTGCTGCTCAAACATCGGCGTTTCCATATACAGATCCAGCCCGATCTCACCGACCGCCACCACGCGCGGACAGTGCTGGCTAAGCAGTGCATCCAGCTGCTCCAGATCGTTATCTTTATGCTGCGCGATATACAACGGATGCAGGCCCAGCGCGGCGTACAGCGGCGCGAAGTTTTTTGCCAGCGCGAGAATGCCGTCAAAACGATCGGCGGTCACGGCGGGAACGATGATTTCCCGTACTCCGGCCTGTTCCGCCAGACGCAGGCTTTCAGTTTCCGCGCCGGTAAACGGCGGAAAATCAAAATGGCAGTGCGTATCTATGAAGTGAAAACTCACAGCTTATCGCCTTCGCTGGCGGAGTAATGCTCCACAGGATCCATGTCAGCAGAAAGGTTTGGCGAACGATGCTCTCCCACCGGGTTGTCCGAAAACGCGGCCGGGCGCACCACGCCACCGTCGGCCACCATGTCAGTGAGCACGGCCGGATCGAGTATAATCTGTTCGACGTTGCTGGCTGCGGCGGCCAGCGGCGTTTGGTGTTCCGGTTCGTTTGCGGGCACGACTACGCGCTGCGGACGCGTCGGGCGCGGCGTCACCTGAGGATAAGGGCGTTCGTTTTCACGCGGCAACAGCCAGTGGGCAGCTGCCGACAGGAAATACCGGCCACAGCGGCGTCCCAGATGATAATCCTGGTTGAGCGCCGGCAAGCGGCTGCCAAGCGCGTGGCTGGCGAGTGGCTTCGGCGGAAAGATTTCGAAAATCCGCACGTCGCCCGGTGGATTCTCAATAAATTGCTGAATGCGGTGATAGCTGCTTTCGTGGTGCTGCATCATGCGCACCAGCTGCTGGAGACTACTTTCGCTCAGCCATTGCTCCATGCGCTTCATCCACTGCGGCGTGTAGAACATCGCCGAAGGCACGGTGCGGATCACCACAATGGTATCCGCGCCCCGACGGTAGGCTTCTTCCACCGGGATCGCATCGCTGATGCCGCCGTCCTGATAGCTGATACCGTCCAGATCGACGCCCATGCGATAAAAACCCGGAATGGCACTCGAGGCTTTGATCACCGGCAGCCAGTTCTCGCGCGTTGGCGCAAAATAGTTGGCGGTGTAGTCATCACTGCGGCAGGCGCACATCAGAAACTCGCGGCCGTCGATCAGCAGCTTCTCCGCGCTTTCCATCGCCAGCGGCATGTTTTTCGCGGTTTCATCTACCAGCCAGTCGAGATCGATAAGATGTCCTCCACGCACAAAGCGCAGAGGATTGAAGAAATCAGGGCTGGTGGTGTAGCGGGTAATCACCCTTCGGGCGTAGCCGGGTTGTCCGCATACGAAGGCCGAAAGGTTTTGCGCACCCGCGGAAGTCCCCAGATATAAATCGAAGGGATTAAAATTGGCACGCTGAAATTCATCCAGCACACCGGCGGTAAAAATGCCTCTCTGCCCTCCCCCTTCGCACACCAGAGCAATCTTGCCCGGCCGGTAAGGTTTGTACGCCAGCGGTTCTATATTCCCCAGCGTGACAGGTATTCTGTATCCCAACGCATCGTCCTCACACAATTAGCCTCAGCGGACAGGCCTCTATTCTGAGCATACCTTGTCTGCCGGGTTTGAGTGAGTTTCTTACCAAAATGTGAGGATAAAATCGTTACCTCTTGTTAACGGAATTCATTAATCAAACACATCATTCCATAAAAAAACATCGCCCCCTTCTCTGAACACACTGCAATTAAGCAATATCTTCAGACAAGAGGGCGATGCGATTTTTACTGCGGTATGTCTGCTAACATTATGACTTCATAACGTTATTGTCAGAGTCGTTTACGACCGGTAAACAAGCTGACCAGGAACAGAATGATACCGACTACGAATACGATTTTTGCAGCCCAGGCAGCTGTACCAGCCAAACCACCAAAACCCAGTGCCGCCGCGATCAACGCGATGATTAGAAAAATAATACCCCAACGAAACATAAGCTTCTCCTTTACCCTATATATTCACTTTGCCAGTTTAAAAAGGTGACACTCCTACTTCCGGTCTGAAGTCTCTGTGTACATTGTCTTGGTGACACTTTATTAGCCGGCAATTACCGGAGATAAAAATCATCACTTACCTAATAAAGATAGTCGGAAAAATGAAAGTGTTAGGGAAAACCAACGCTTATTTTTCAAAATCAATGTTCATAAGTGTTACGAGAGTCTTCTGTCCCGAACAATGTGCAGGAGGTACGTTATATCGTTATATGTTGTTCAAAATATGTCGTTCAAAACTGGCGCCCTGCCCGCGGCGGGACGCCATATACTGCTGTCGTTCTGCCAAATTACGGTGCGACTTTCAGGTCGTTTTTAACGCTTTTCACGCCATCAACGGTCTTCGCAACGCTTTCAGCACGGTCGGACTGTGCCTGGTCTTTCACATCACCGGAAAGCTGTACAACGCCCGCCGTGGTTTCTACTTTCACGTTACGTGAAGGAACGATGTCGTCGGCCAGCAGTTTGGCTTTTACAGAAGCCGTCGTGGCGGAGTCACCGGCGTAGCCTTTCACGCTTTGTTCGCTTTTGTCTTTGGTGTGCAATTTGTCACTGACAGATTTCACGCCTTCAACTTTGGTCGCTGCGGCAACGGCCTGCTCAGCTTCAGCCTGTGAGGCTACGAAGCCGCTCAGGGTCACGACACCGGAAGTGGTGGTCA
Organism: Rahnella inusitata; assembly: GCF_965118895.1. GTDB lineage: Bacteria > Pseudomonadota > Gammaproteobacteria > Enterobacterales > Enterobacteriaceae > Rahnella > Rahnella inusitata_A. Next base: position 57,990 of record NZ_CBCPJJ010000001.1, on the reverse strand, counting down.
CAGAAATGTCGGTGCTTTTAATGGCTTTATCATCTACCAGTGCACTTTTCACTTTTGCTGTGATGGCGCTGTCGCCCATGTAGTTATCAACTTTCTTCATGGAACTATCGATTTTTGCACCTGCGCTATCAGTTGTGGTTGCGGCCAGAGCGCTACCACTCATCAGTGCAGTACCCAGAACGACGGCCATCATTGAATAGGCAAATTTAGAGTTTTTCATCGATTTCTTCCTTTCAGTTTATGGGCCCTAATCTTGAACCCGGTACGCCACATTATGGTGACGCCTTCTAACAAATTGTATTGCTGCTGTATTTACTTCCTTTGTAGCAGAGTACGTCGTTTTATTCGGGCTTTTCATCGCCTTTCGATATAACACTCTGCTTCGTCACATCTAAGCAGTGCTTTACGCCACTGTTTTGTGAACACACATTTAATATAGTCAAGAATGTCCAAAAGAGTAGAGCGATCGGCGATTACAGGGTCGAATGCAGACAAGTCTTAAGATTTCGCGGGAAATATGGCCGAATTTCGGTCACAAAGGAGAAAAAATGCACAACGGGAAATGTGAGGGGCGTAACAAAACATAAGATAAAATGCATAAAAAAGACGGCACAGTGGCCGTCTTCAGATCAAAAACCCATGCGGGCAAAAAAATTAATGCTCGCGGGTCTTGCGGAATTTCACTTCAGGATAACGCTCAGAAGCCAGATTCAGGTTCACCATCGTCGGGGCGATATACGCTAAGTTATCGCCGCCATCCAGCGCGAGGTTGGTTTCGTTCTTACGTTTGAATTCTTCGAATTTCTTAACGTCGTCACATTCAACCCAGCGGGCGGTGGTCACGTTGACGGATTCGTAAATCGCTTCCACGTTGTATTCGCTTTTCAGGCGCGCGACGACCACTTCGAACTGCAGAACACCTACCGCGCCGACGATCAGATCGTTGTTGGCGATGGGACGGAAGACCTGAACCGCGCCTTCTTCTGACAGCTGAACCAGCCCTTTCAGCAGCTGTTTCTGTTTCAGTGGATCACGCAGACGGATACGACGGAACATTTCAGGGGCAAAGTTAGGGATGCCGGTGAACTTCATGTTCTCACCCTGGGTAAAGGTGTCACCGATCTGAATCGTACCGTGGTTGTGCAGACCAATGATGTCGCCGGGGAACGCTTCTTCGACGTGCGAACGGTCACCGGCCATAAAGGTCAGCGCGTCGGAAATCACCACGTCTTTGCCAGTGCGCACCTGACGCAACTTCATGCCTTTTTCGTATTTACCGGACACCACGCGCATAAACGCCACGCGGTCACGGTGTTTCGGATCCATGTTGGCCTGGATCTTAAACACGAAGCCGGTGAATTTCTCGTCGTCGGCTTTCACTTCGCGCACGTCGGTTTTACGCGGCATCGGGGCAGGCGCCCAGTCCACCAGACCGTCGAGCATGTGATCTACACCGAAGTTACCCAGCGCAGTACCGAAGAAGACCGGCGTCAGTTCACCCGCAAGGAAAGCTTCGTGTTCGAACTCGTGCGATGCGCCCTGCACCAGCTCCAGCTCTTCACGCAGCTGCCTGGCCAGATCTTCACCGACGGCGGCATCCAGCTCAGGATTGTTCAACCCTTTCACCGTGCGCACTTCCTGAATGGTGTGACCTTTACCGGTCTGATACAGATACACTTCGTCTTTATAGAGGTGATAAACCCCTTTGAACAACTTACCGCAGCCGATTGGCCAGGTAATTGGCGAACAGGCGATTTTCAGCTCACGTTCGACTTCATCCATGACTTCCATCGGATCGCGGATATCACGATCGAGTTTGTTCATGAAGGTCAGGATCGGCGTATCGCGCAGACGGGTAACTTCCATCAGCTTGCGGGTACGGTCTTCGACCCCTTTCGCGGCGTCGATTACCATCAGACAGCAGTCGACGGCGGTCAGTGTACGGTAGGTATCTTCGGAGAAGTCTTCATGCCCCGGGGTATCGAGCAGGTTAACCAGACACTCTTTATACGGGAACTGCATCACTGACGTAGTGATGGAGATACCACGCTGTTTTTCCATTTCCATCCAGTCGGATTTGGCATGATGGCTTGAGCCACGGCCTTTTACCGTACCGGCGGTCTGGATAGCGTGTCCGAATAACAGGACTTTTTCAGTAATAGTCGTTTTACCGGCATCGGGGTGAGAGATGATGGCAAATGTGCGGCGCTTAGCCACTTCAAGGGCGTATTCACTTGGAGACATGTTTTTCACGTTTCTGCGGTTGGTCCGCCCTGCATAGGATTTCACATCACGTCAGAAGGACGTCAGGCAAAGCGGTAATAAAAGTTATAGCCAGCTATTTTCACTGATTTAGACGGGATGGGCAATCAATGGTTTTTTTGGGCTATCCCAGCGGCAGCGCCATCATAATGGCGTCTTCGCGGCCTTGTGCGGCAGGATAGTAATTACGACGGATGGAGAGTTCGTTAAAGCCGAGGCTTTCATACAGCGCGATGGCTTTGGTGTTGGAAGCACGCACTTCCAGCCAGAGTGTGAAAACGTCTTTTTTCTCAAGCTGTTGGATGATGTCTTCCAGCAACGTTCGGCCTAAGCCCTGACGCTGGAAAGCCGGATCGATGGCGATATTGAACAGCGTGGCTTCGTCGAGGACGATTTGCGTGATCGCAAAACCGGCCATCTCGTCGCCCTGCATGATTTTGAGATTCAGATAGCGCTCGCCCTGATTGCTGGCCAGAGTGTTTTCCGTCCACGGAAACGCGTGACTGGCCTGTTCAATCTGGAATGCGCGGGGAAGATCAGCGGGCGTCAGGATAGAAATCGGGTTCATTTTCACAAATCTGCTGCCAGAGCGCGCGTTTGGCGCCGGCATCTTGATAAAGCTCGGCCAGAGCCGGGCTGGATAACTGCGTTCCGGCGAGCGTCAGCGGTTCGCTTAAGCCCAGTCGCCAGACATTGCAGCGGGTATCTTCAGGCAACATCGTCACCTGTTCCGGCGTCAGGCGGTAAACCTGCCCGCCGGTGAGCGCCAAACTAAGCAACACGTCGCGCACCAGTGGATCATCTTCAGCGGGCGGTACGTCTGCGACGATCAGTAATTTTGTGTCCGCAGGCAGGCTGACGGCGACTTCGCCCTGCAAAACCGCAGGCCGGCGCAGCGTCCACTGGGTAATGCCCAGCTGTTGTAACAGCGTATCTCTTCTGGATGCCATGCCCGATCCCTGCCCGTTGAATAGCTAAAAAGCCCGGCTATGCTAGCAAACACATCGAACATGCGCCAATAAACCTCTATAATCGCCAGCCAAACCCTGAGGAGCCTTATCCTGATGTCTGCATTAACTCCGGCCAGTGAAGTCATACTGCGCCATAGCGAAGAATTCGAAGGCCGCCGCGTCCTGTTCGCCGGCGACCTGCAAGACAGCTTGCCTGCTGAAATTGACGCCGAAGAAGTCCGCGTCCACACCAACATGTATCACCACTGGCAGATGCTCAGCAAAACCCTGGGCGACAACGTGCAGTTCGGTTTACTCGCCGACGCCGGGCTTATTGCGCCTTGCGATGTGCTGATTTATTACTGGCCGAAGAGCAAGCTCGAAGCCAAGTTCCAGCTGTTCAACCTGCTGTCACAGCTGCCGGTCGGGATCGACGTTTTTGTCATCGGCGAAAACCGCAGCGGCGTTCGTAGCGCGGAAACTACGCTGGAAGGCATTTGTGAAGTCAGCAAAATCGACAGTGCCCGTCGCTGCGGTTTGTATCATGGCCGTCTGGAAAAGCAGCCTGAGTTTGATGCTGATGGCTGGTGGGATGAGTACATGGTCGAGGAAGTGACCATCAAAACCCTGCCGGGCGTCTTCAGCCGTGAAGGTCTGGACAGCGGAAGCCTGTTGCTGATCAATACGTTTGAAGAGCCAGTCAAGGGCAAAGTGCTGGATATCGCCTGTGGTTCCGGCGTTCTGGCGTCTGTGCTGGCAACGTACTCGCCGAAGATGAAAATCACGCTCAGTGATGTGAGCGCAGCCGCTATCGAAGCCAGCCGCGCCACGCTTGCCGCCAATGAACTGGTCGGCGAAGTGATTGCCAGCAATGTCTATTCCGACATTGATGGCCGTTTCGATATGATCATCTCTAATCCCCCGTTCCATGAAGGCCTGCAAACCAGCCTGCATGCGTCCGAACAATTGATCCGTGGCGCAATCAGCCATCTGAACATCGGTGGTGAACTGCGCATTGTGGCTAACGCCTTCCTGCCTTACGCCGCACTGCTCGATGACGCGTTTGGTAGCCACGAAGTGCTGGCACAGAATGGCCGCTTTAAAGTGTACAAAGCCGTTCGTGGTCGCGCACCGCGTGATACGAAAAAGAAAAGACGTTAATCAGCCGTTCACGTGCCTGTGCTGATAAAACGGACAGGTTGATCAGACACTGAGGATGCGCATCATTTCTGTGTTGTAGCGATCCCCTGCTGCCACGCGGAAAGGAAAGACTGCTTCGATCGCCGCGATTTCGGCTTCACTCAGGGAGACATCAAGCGCGGCGATGTTTTCCTCAAGATAATGACGACGTTTGGTGCCAGGGATCGGCACCATGTTCTCACTGCGCGACAATACCCACGCCAGCGCCAGCTGCGACGGTTTCACCCCTTTTTCCTGCGCCAGTTCTCCGATTTTCTCTGCCAGCTGCAAATTTTTCGCAAAGTTATCCCCCTGAAAGCGCGGGCTCGCGAGACGGTAATCATCCGCATCCAGATCATCAACCGAACGGATTTGTCCGGTCAGAAAACCGCGGCCCAGCGGGCTGTAAGGCACAAAACCAATGCCGAGGCGTTCGCATGCGGGAAGGATCTCAGCTTCCACATCGCGCGACCACAGCGAATATTCGGTTTGCAGGGCGGTGATCGGATGAACTGTATTCGCCCGCTCCAGCGTGCTTACTGACACTTCACTCAGCCCGATGTAACGGATCTTTCCTTCACGCACCAGATCCGCCAGCGCACCGACCGTGTCTTCCACCGGTACGGACGGATCAGGGCGATGCTGATAATAAAGATCGATAACGTCAGTGCCCAGACGCTTCAGGCTGCCTTCAACCGACTGGCGGACATAATCCGGATGACCGTTGGTGCCGCGAGCATGGGGATTTGCCGGATCGCGCACAATGCCAAATTTGGTGGCTAAAAAGACTTTATTGCGCCGCCCTTTCAGAAAACGTCCGAGCAACTCCTCATTAGTGTGCGGGCCGTATACGTCGGCGGTGTCGAGCATCGTCACCCCTATCTCCAGCGCACGTTCCAGCGTCGCCAGTGACTCTTTCTCATCCAGACCGGTGGTGTAAAAATCGCTCATGCCCATGCAGCCCAAACCGAGCGCAGAAACCATCGGACCATTTTTTCCAAGCTGACGTTGTTTCATCTGACTTTCCTTATGACATGAAGGGGTAAGTAATGCCATGAAGTGTGATTGTTATTCCGGGAAAGATAAATCAGTGAAAACGTGCAAGACTATTCATCAATCGCGAACAATCCCGGAGACAATATGGATCAGTTTCAGGCAATGAAAATCTTTGTGCGCATCGCCGAGCTGGAAAGTTTTAGCCGCGCGGCTGAAGATCTGGTTCTGCCTCGCGCCACGGTCAGTACCACGCTAAAGCGGCTGGAGCAGCGGCTGGGCGTCCGCCTGTTTTTGCGCACCACCCGTCAGGTGAAAATCACTGAAGAAGGCAAAATTTATTATCAGCGCTGCCTGCATTTACTGGCGGCACTGGAAGAAACTGATGCACTGTTCGCCCATCATCAAATACAGCCCTCGGGCACCGTGCGCATTGATATGCCGCACTCGGTGGCGCGCGAACGGGTGATCCCAGCGCTGAAGGCGTTTTATCAGCGTTACCCGCAGATAAACCTTATTCTCAGTGCCAACGACAACGCCATCAATCTGCTGGACCAGGGTGTGGACTGCGTGGTGCGCGCCTGGCCATCGGAAGACGATAATCTGCAATCCCGCCACCTGACCGACTTAGTGCAGATTACCTGCGCGTCTCCGGCGTATCTGACACAGTTCGGTACACCACTCACGCTTGCCGATCTCGGCTCGCATCACGCCGTCGGCTACTTTTTCGCACATCAGCGGCCTGAAACGCATCTCGAATTTATTGCGGACGGTGCGACGGAAAAAATTCATCTCAACAGCGTACTGACTGTCAGCGGTGCTGACGCCTACGTCGCGGCGGGGAAAGCAGGCTTTGGGTTGATTCAGGTGTCGAAGCTGGCGGTTGAGCAGGAACTGGCGCTGGACGCGCTGATTGAAGTGCTGCCGGAACTCCTGCCACCGCCGATGCCGCTGTACATCATGTACCCGCCTGGCCGTTTTCTGGCACCGCGTATCCGCGTGCTGCTGGACTGGTTGATCGCGCTGTTTTCAGCACAGGGTTGTGCTGTGGAGCAAAAGGGCCTTCATGGAAAGATTGTTGAATAAACCATCAATTAACCTGATGAAAATATCACCCATTGATCTATTCACCGTGGATATGGTGTTTTTTACATCAAACGTCCGGAATGGGGGAAATAACTGTTGACGCCTGTGGGAAAATCTCTAGAATTCGCCCCCGTGGTTGTGTTACTTGCTGATGACATTCTGATGAATGGATCGACACAGTAATCAATTGGAACGCGATGGTGGCGGAATTGGTAGACGCGCTAGCTTCAGGTGTTAGTGTCCTTTGGATGTGAGGGTTCGAGTCCCTCCCTTCGCACCAATACAATCACGAGATTTATATTGCACGGCACGGTAAGCGATGGTGGCGGAATTGGTAGACGCGCTAGCTTCAGGTGTTAGTGTCCTTTGGATGTGAGGGTTCGAGTCCCTCCCTTCGCACCAAACCGGTGATATAAATCAGCAGTAAGCAGAATTCATCTGTGCGAAGGTGGCGGAATTGGTAGACGCGCTAGCTTCAGGTGTTAGTGTTCTTACGGACGTGAGGGTTCAAGTCCCTCTCTTCGCACCACATGAATTTGTTCTTCCGCTTTTCCTTCCTGCATTAACTCTCTCGTTTTCAAAAAGTAAAAAATCCCTGCGGCTTTGTTGTGTTTTCTGTTTTTCATTTCGCTCGTTCCTTTTCAATAACAATCACTTATTGCTTGTCTCATTTCACTATAGACTAAAATTCAACGTCACAGCGGCCAGACCGCCTGCCAGCGCCATAAATGAAGGCAAAAGCATATAGTGGCGTAACGTCCGGTGGAACAGCATCCCCAGCGTGATCAGCATCGCGACCACGACCAGTACGCGTAACTGATCCAGGGTCATATGCGCCATCGCCAGCAATGGCATCAGCGCGCAAGGCAACAGCACACCCCAGCCGCTGGTCAGACGCTTACCCAGCATCCACACAACCGCCCAGATCCCACATGCCATGACAATCGCCGGTATCATATCCCTGCTCCTAATAATGATAATGAGAACTAATATCATATAGGATTTTTTCTCATTTACCACCTATTTACAGCGCGCTGCCTCGTGGAGGTGACACTTACAGATAAAAGTGCTAATTTTAAGGCCGTAAAAAAGTATTCATGACCGACAATATTCATAGAAATCTAATAATTACGTATCACAACCATTAGCCTGCCGGCAAAGAAATAATAGCGGCATAGGGCGATAAGATTTTTTATCTTTTCAGACCAACAACACACGCAAAATAGAGTAAATTTGATGATATCTCATTCCTATGATGAGTTGCTAAAAAGCAAACATCGACTGGCTATGTTGTTATTCTTTTTTTTAAATAGTGCCACTGCGCTATTTTCTATGGTTTATCCTCCGGAGAAAGCGACGTCGGTTCCCGCCCCGCTGGTGATTATTTTTGTGCTTTGCTTTGCCGGATTAGTATTCTCTTTTTTCTCAAAGAAAAATTACTCAGCCCATCTGAATGTATGCTCGATAATTGTCGGATTATTTTGGGCATGGCTCATTGCATTACGGTTTCAGGAAATTGGCGAAGTGGATAAAAACTATCTCCTGGTCAGTTTGCTCAGTATTTTCTTTATCAGCGCTATTGCGCTGTCAGATAATTTTCTCGCTTTTTGCCTCCACGCAGTACCAGCGACGCTGTGCGTCGTCTTTTTGGATGATTTTCAGCACGTTGGCCGCATTTTATTCACCGTCTCACTGCCGCTGATCGGCCTGTGGTTGCACCATCTGATGCTGCGCCGCAGTGATGAATTCACCCGCAGGATGCTGTCGAATCTCTACAGTGAACGGGAAAAGTTTAGCGATCTCAGCATGCTGGATCCGCTCACCGGACTTTACAACCGGCGCGGGCTGCAAAACAAGCTGGAGACGCTGTTCAGTCAGGCCTCGGGCCATTACGTGATGCTGCTCGATATCGATCACTTCAAGGCCTATAACGACAACTACGGCCACACCATGGGGGATCAGGCGCTGGTGCGGGTGTCGGCGGCGATCCGCGACGCCGTGCGGTCACGGGATGTCGTCGTACGCTACGGTGGCGAGGAGTTTCTGGTGCTGATGTCCAACGTGAAACAGGAACACGCCGTACGCATGGCCGAACGAATTCAGAATAAAGTGCTGGCGCTGAATATCCCGCATCTTTTTAATGCTGAAGTCTCCACGCATGTCACGGTGAGTGCCGGGCTGGCTGCGCTTGAGGACGGTAACTTTATTCATGCATTAGGTCAGGCCGATGTTTCGCTGTATAACGCCAAAAACAGTGGCCGTAATAAAATATTCTATGCGTGGGAAGCAACTGAAAAATCACAAACATTGAGCGAAGAAAAATTGGCCTGAAAGTAACATTAATAACAATGCGTTTATTGTTATTAATGTTATCCCTCTGACATTGATAGCTCATTCATATTTTTCAGTAACGGTAATGCATTCATATTTCCTGCATAACCATTCAAATTTCAGACAAAAGAGGGAAGACTAACAGATAAGATCCCCGTTAAAGTCACTGGCAGAAGTCACTTTTCTTTTTCTTGTTTTATCCCCCCCTGACCCGCGGTAAATAATGTTTAGTAAAGATATTCCTATAGCATTAAAAATTCGGCCTGCCCTGCGCCTTCAAACCCCTTTTTTATTTTTCCCGCACCCAGGCAACAAGCCCTAATTTATTGTTTTAAATCGACATTAGGGTTTCGTATCCAATAGTGAAGTGCCTTGTCCTATCTTGCGATACCTGTCTGAGAGGTAAAACGTTGCCGGTAATCGCGCGGTGATACGCCACAGGCGCGGTTAAATACCACCGAGAAGTAATTACTGTCATCAAAGCCACACTCCGCCGCCACATCACTGATGGTCATATTGCCATAGCGCAGCAGACTCATCGCCCGGCAGATCCGCAACTGACGCAGGTAGTGGGTCACGCTCATGCCGGTGTGCTGCTTAAATAGCGCCCTTAAAGCACGGGGGTTAAGCTGATGCTGGCGACAAAACGTCTCCAGATGGAAAGGCTCGGCGATCCCCGCCCGCAGCGCCATGAGCAGTAAATCCAGCTGATGGGCATCGGGCAGTACGCCGCTGTCTGGCTGATGACGAAAACGCAGCAGCAAAAGTGAAAGCTGCATCAGCAGGGCTTCACTCAGTTGTATGGAAAGCGGCTCCGACTTCATGCACTCCTTCGCCAGCTCATCGACCTTGTCACGCAGCACCGACATTCCCAGCGTGCTCAGCCGCCAGTAGCGTTGATCCTGCGCAGAGTGCTCGCCAGGCAACAGTTGCGCCCAGTCTGCGGCCAGCCGGAAACGTTCGCGACAATAAAGCACGTTATCCAGCGCCAGCATATTGACGGACTCATAGCTGTGACGATCTTTGGCGTTGATATAAAACAGGTCGCCACAGGTGATGGGATAAGGGATGTCATTCCAGATGTGTACGCCGTTGCCGCGCCAGACAATCACCAGCTCGTCGAAATCATGATCGTGGCTGGGGAAATCCGCCTGCGGATGGCGTTCGGCCACCACCACGGAGTTCATTCCGGTCAGAAAGAAGTCATTTTTATTCAATTTCAGCGACATAGCAGCAATCTCAAACCCGTTTGACAACAAAATAAACGAGGCGGCTCAGGCACGCATTGCCATGAGCCGCGAGAGGTGTCGCTTAACGTAACTGGTCACGCATGAGTTTTGGCGACACCGAAAATTCCCGACGGAACTGCGTCGAAAAGTGGTTACTGTCACTGAACCCGCAGGCATAGGCAATATCGGTAATACTTTGATCGCTATGATGTAAACGCCGGCGCGCCTCAAGCAGGCGCAGACGGTTCAGATACCGCTGCGGCGTCAGACCGGTGTAATGCTTCATCTGCCGGTGCAGGGTGCGCAGCGCCAGAGAAAAACGTTCGGCGGCCTCGGTCCAGTTAACTTCCTCACTGTAATGTGACTGGAGCCATTGCAAAAGTTGATTGACCTTGTTTTCAGAGGTGTCTCGCAATTGTGGCTGGAAACAGTCCTGATACAGCAGGATCAACAGCTGTAAAAACAGGCTTTCGCGCGTGGCGATATGTTCCATCTCAATGCTGTCTGGCAATGCTTCCAGCTGCGCGATGCACTCCAGCACCTGCGCCAGAACATGTGGGCTGAGCTGCCAGTGAATTTGCGACTGATAATGATGTTCCTGTGGCAGAAAATGGCCGACGTCCTGAATAAACCGGAATGCTTTGGGTGAGCGGAACAACACGTTGGTGAGACGCAAATTCTCCACGTTTTCAAACAAGTGGTGATCGCTGGCACGCACAAAACAGACTGTACCGGCGGTCAGTGTATAGGGATGGTCATTAAAGATGTGCACGCCTGAGCCGCTTTCCACCAGCATAATTTCGTGGAAATCGTGGTAGTGCTCCGGAAATACGCTTTGCGGAAGACGTCGCTCGACCGTCACAGTCAGCTCGGGTGCCGCAAAATAATCATCACCCTTCAGTAACGTCATTTATCGCCTCCGGTTTGGGAGATTCATCATTCATCGTGAAACAACCCTACCCTGCGCCCGGCGTTCTTACCTTCAAACCGCAGCGTAAAAAACGGCATAACCGGTCATTTTTTTAAGATTCACCCCGCTGTGATGCGGATCTGCGGCAAAGATCACAAAGGCCGCTTACGCGTTACCCGGCGTTTTCATCGCAAGGTCCGATAAGGCTTTGAGCTGAAGTGTGATCTGCCTCGCATCTACCTTTTTGATGCTGCCATCCCGCTAAAACCCGTGGCAATCACCGGAAGGTGCGCCCGAAAAGCCTCCCCTACACTGGGCAGCATATTCAATAAGGAATGGCTGCTATGAGAACCCACCATCTTGCCGCTATTGATCTCGGCGCTTCCAGCGGCCGCGTCATGCTGGCCACGTTTACCCGCCAGGAACCTGATTCAGCGGCCACGCTGACGCTGAAAGAAATTCATCGTTTCCCGAATAACCTGACGCGCATTGATGGCAAGGATACGTGGGATCTGGATGATCTCGAGAAGCACATTCTGGAAGGATTAAACCGTCTGGACGCTTCCGGTATTCCCCTCGACGGCATCGGTATTGATACCTGGGGCGTGGATTTCGTGTTGCTCGATGAACAAGGCCAGCGGGTGGGTCCGGCGGTGGCGTATCGCGACAGCCGCACCGACGGTGTGATGGCGCGGATGGAAAAGCTGATTGGCCGCCACGTGATTTACCAGAAAACCGGCATCCAGTTCATGCCTTTTAATACACTGTATCAGCTGAGGGCGCTGACCGAACAACAACCTGAAATCGCGAGTAAAGCCGCGCATCTGCTGATGATTCCAGACTATTTTCTCTTTCGTCTTACCGGCCAGCTCAACTGGGAATACACCAACGCCAGCACTACGCAAATGCTCAATATCACCACCGGCGACTGGGATGAAGACCTGTTGAATCTGGCGGGTGTTCCGCGCCGCTGGCTGCAAAAACCCACTCAGCCAGGCGACTCTCCCGGCCTCTGGCACAGCCCGCGCGGGCGCAGCGTGCCCGTTTTCAGCGTCGCCACGCATGACACCGCCAGTGCCGTCGTTGCGGCACCGCTCACCAGTTCCCACAGCGCCTACCTCAGCTCCGGCACCTGGTCGCTGATGGGCATCGAAAGCCCGAAAGCGTTCAATCACGCGGAGGCGTTACACGACAACATCACTAATGAAGGCGGCATCAATGACAGTTTTCGCGTGCTGCGTAACATCATGGGATTGTGGCTTTTTCAGCGCGTTTGCCGCGAACTGAATATTCAGGATTTGCCTTCGCTCATCACGCTGGCGAAGAACGTCCCGCCGTTTACCTACCTTATCAACCCGAACGAAGACCGCTTTATTAATCCGCCGTCGATGGTCAGCGCCATTCGCGAAGCCTGTCAGCAGGCGGGCGAGGCGGTACCTGAATCACCGGCCGAACTGGCACGCTGTATTTTCGACAGCCTCGCCATGCTGTATCGAAAAATTGCGCTACAGCTGGCGGATTTGCAGGGCGCGCCGCTGGAAGACATTCACATTGTCGGCGGCGGAAGTCAGAACCAGTTTCTTAATCAGCTGTGCGCCGATGTCTGTCAGGTCAACGTCAGCGCCGGGCCGGTGGAAGCCTCCACGCTCGGCAATATCGGCTGCCAGCTGATGGCGCTCGGCGCTGTCAAAGACACCGCTGAATTTCGCCGCATCGTCGCCACGAACTTCGAGCAACACCATTATCTTCCCCGTATTCACGCGGATTTCGCTATTCACTGGCGCCGTTTTGAGGCGCTCTGTCACGTCAATGAGGAGCTCGCAGTATGACTTCATCAATCGATCACGCATGGACGCTTGCTAAAGAACGCTTTGCGCAGCTGGGCATTGATGCCGAAGCCGCAATCAAACAACTCGATACCCTGCCGGTTTCCATTCATTGCTGGCAGGGGGATGACGTCGCGGGATTTGAGAACCCGGAAGGCGGGCTGACCGGCGGGATCCAGGCCACCGGCAACTACCCCGGCAAAGCGCGAAACGCGCAGCAGCTGCGCGCCGATTTAGAACTGGCGATCTCCATGATCCCCGGCCCTAACCGCCTGAACCTGCACGCCATTTATCTTGAATCCGACAAACCCGTTGCACGCAATGAAATCGAACCGAAACATTTTACCGGCTGGGTAGACTGGGCGAAGAAGAACAAGTTGGGTCTGGATTTCAACCCCTCGTGCTTCTCGCATCCGATGAGCGCCGACGGATTCACGCTGTCGAGCGCCAATCCGCAAGTACGCCAGTTCTGGATCGAACATTGTCAGGCCAGCCGCCGCGTCTCCGCCTCGTTTGGCCGCGCACTGGGCACGCCGTCGGTGATGAACATCTGGGTGCCGGACGGCATGAAAGACGTCACCGTCGACCGTCTGGCTCCGCGCCAGCGCCTGATGAGCGCGCTGGATGAAGTGATTGCCGAGAAGTTTGATCTCAGCGAACACATCGACGCCGTCGAAAGTAAGCTGTTTGGCATCGGTTCGGAAAGCTACACCGTTGGCTCCAACGAATTCTATCTTGGCTACGCCGCCAGCCGTGGCACCGCACTGTGCCTCGATGCAGGCCATTTCCATCCGACCGAAGTCATCTCCGACAAAATTTCTGCCGCGATGCTGTATGTGCCACGTCTGTTGCTGCACGTCAGCCGCCCGGTGCGCTGGGACAGCGATCACGTCGTGCTGCTCGATGATGAAACGCAGGCTATCGCCAGCGAAATCGTGCGCCATAACCTGTTCGACCGCGTTCACATCGGGCTGGATTTCTTCGACGCCTCGATAAACCGCATCGCCGCCTGGGTGATCGGCACACGCAACATGAAAAAAGCGCTGCTCAAAGCCCTGCTTGAGCCGACTGATTTACTGAAAAAACTGGAAGTGGAAGGCGACTACACCGCACGCCTGGCGCTTCTGGAAGAACAAAAATCGCTGCCGTGGCAGGCAGTCTGGGACATGTATTGCCAGCGCCACGACGTGCCGGTCGGCGGTCAGTGGCTGGATGCCGTCCGCCATTATGAAACCAGCGTGCTGTCAAAACGCTGATCCATGCCTTATCGCAACGCCGAAACGCATTCACCTTATTTGCAGGAAAGTTCAGATGAAAACATTGTTTAGCTCGTGGTTTGTACAAGGCATGGTCAAAGCGACCACCGATATGTGGCTGAAAGGTTGGGATGAGCGCAACGGCGGTAACGTCAGCATGCGTCTGTTGCCGGAAGACGTGGCCCCATACAAAAATGATTTTTATGCCCAGCCGCGCCGCGTTGAACTGACGCAGCACGCGCCGGATCTGGCAAACGAATACTTTATCGTGACCGGTTCCGGTAAGTTCTTTCGCAATGTGCAACTCGCTCCTTCCGAAGCGCTGACAGTTATCCAGCTCGATGACAAAGGCGCCAGCTACAACATCCTTTGGGGGCTGACCGCCGGCGGATTACCAACGTCAGAACTGGCGTCACATCTGCAATCTCACGCGGTGCGTAAACGCGTCACCCAAGGTCAGGATCGCGTGATCATGCACTGCCACGCCACCAACCTGATCGCACTGACCTACGTGCTGGAACTCGACAGCGCCAAGATCACCCGCAAGCTGTGGGAATGCAGCACCGAATGTCTGGTGGTATTCCCGGACGGCGTCGGCATTGTGCCGTGGATGGTGCCGGGCACCGACGGCATCGGCGCGGCGACCTCCGATCAGATGCAGCATCACAGTCTGGTGTTGTGGGCGTTCCACGGCATCTTCGGCTGCGGCCCGACGCTCGACGATGCTTTTGGCCTGATCGATACCGCCGAAAAATCCGCGGAGATTCTAGTTAAAGTGATCTCCATGGGCGGCATGAAACAGACTATCCAGACCGATGAACTGATTGCCCTCGGCAAACGTTTTGACGTCACCCCTTTCGAAGCGGCATTAAAAGCCTGATCCGGCGGATCCTGCTCCGGAAAATATAAATCCTGCACGGGGAACAAAGGATGTTCCCCGTAGCAAGAACTGGCAAAGACCCTGGAGCATCGCCACACAGAACATCAGTTCTATTTACTCACAGAGGGATTTTTATGAGTTTTATGTTGGCACTTCCTAAAATCAGCCTTCACGGCCAGGGCGCAATCGACGATATGGTGGCGATGCTGGCGAACAAAGATCACGGCAAAGCGCTGATCGTCACCGACGGTCAGTTAGTCGAACTCGGTCTGCTCGATGGCTTATTCTCCGCACTCAAAAATGTCGGGTTACCTTACGCGCTCTTCGGTGGGGTCGTTCCCAATCCAACCTCAGAAATTGTCGATGAAGGTTTCCGCCTGTATCGCGAAAATCACTGTGATTATCTGATCGCCTTCGGCGGCGGCAGCCCGATTGATACCGCCAAAGGCATCAAAATTCTGACCGCCAATCCGGGACCGGTCACGCGCTATTCCGGTGTTGGAAACGTCACCAGGCCGGGCGTCTTTCTGGTGGCGATCAACACGACCGCCGGGACAGCCGCCGAACTCACCAGCAATGCGGTGATCATCGACAGCCAGCGTCAGGTGAAAGAAGTCATTATCGACGTCAGTCTGATCCCGGATATCGCGGTGGACGATCCGTCGATTATGCTCAAGATCCCGGCGGACGTAACCGCCGCGACGGGTATGGATGCGCTTACCCACGCTATCGAAGCTTATGTCTCTGTCGGTGCACATCCGCTGACTGACCCGACGGCACTGGCGGCGATTTCGACCATCACCCAATGGCTGCCGAAAGCGGTCGAGCACGGTGATGACATCGAAGCACGCGAAAAAATGGCGCAGGGACAATACCTGGCGGGCATGGCGTTTAACAGCGCTGGTCTGGGGTTAGTTCACGCGATGGCGCATCAGCCGGGGGCGACGCACAACCTGCCGCACGGCGTTTGCAATGCCATTTTGCTGCCGGTGGTAGAAGAGTTTAACCGTGCGTGCGCACCGCAGCGCTTTGCCGATATTGCCCGCGCGATGGGCGTACATACGCAAAGTATCAGCGAAACGCAGGCCAGCATCGGGGCGGTCGAGGCTATCCGTGCATTGTCTAAACGCGTAGGGATCCCATGCGGTTTCAGGGAGCTGGGAATTGTGGAAGCGGATATCGAAAACTGGCTCGATAAAGCGCTGGCCGACCCGTGCCTGCCGTGCAATCCAAGAACACCAACGCGGGAAGAAGTGCGTGAGCTATATTTGAAAGCGATGTAATTTTTTTGCTCCTCCCCCTGCGAAGGGGGAGGAGCAGTCCAACCAGGAGCAAATATGATCCGTAAATCCTTCGTTATGCAGATCAACCCGAATGCGCATGCTGAATATCAGCGTCGGCATTCTCCGATCTGGCCGGAACTGGCGGAAACCCTGAAAGCCCACGGCGCGCATCACTACAGTATTTTTCTCGATGAAAAACGTAATTTGCTGTTTGGCTATGTCGAAATCGAATCAGAAGAGAGATGGGATGCGGTGGCGAAAACGGATATCTGCCAGCAGTGGTGGAAGCATATGGCAGACGTGATGCCTGCCAATGCCGATAACAGCCCGATAAGCAGCGATCTTAAACCGGTCTTTTACCTCGATTAACGCTTCGATTTGCGCCTTTTCCCTGCGCGGCCGGTTTTCCGGCCGCGACCGGTTTTTTACCCGCACGTGACGCCTCTGGTTTCCCTTTTCCCGTTCCCGGATTCTGTGCTTTCGACGCCGTAAAACGGGTAGTCGCAGGCCGTGCGATCCCCGAGCGCGGCGGAGCAAATCGCGGATCAAAACCATCCGGCGGCACCAGGCAATCCGGGCGAACGCCGATCAGACGACGCATTCCCATGGCTGTCAGCGCTTCGCGGATCACCGGCCAGTTCACCGGATCGTGATAACGCAGTAACGCTTTGTGCAACCGGCGCTGACGATCGCCCTTCGGCACTACGACGTCTTCGCTTTTGTAATCCACTTTGTTGAGTGGATTTTTGCCGCTGTAATACATGGTGGTCGCGCTGGCGAGCGGCGACGGATAAAAGTTCTGTACCTGATCAAGACGGAAGCGGTTCTGCTTCAGCCACAGCGCCAGATTGATCATATCTTCGGTGCGCGTGCCCGGATGCGCCGAGATAAAATACGGGATCAGGTACTGTTCTTTACCCGCCTGTTTCGAATAGCTGTCGAACAGCTCCTTGAAGCGGTAGTAGCTGCCCATGCCCGGTTTCATCATCTTCGACAGCGGCCCGGTTTCAGTATGCTCCGGCGCGATCTTCAGATATCCACCTACGTGATGTTCAGCCAGCTCCTTGATATAGCGTGGATCTTCCACCGCCAGATCGTAACGCACGCCCGATGCGATCAGGATTTTCTTGATGCCCTTCAGGCTGCGGGTACGGCGGTAAAGATTGATGGTCGGCTCATGGTTGGTGTCCATGTGCGTACAAATTTCCGGATACACGCAGGAGGCGCGGCGGCAGCTTTGCTCGGCTTTCGGCGACTGGCAGCGCAGCATATACATGTTGGCGGTCGGCCCGCCGAGATCGGAAATCACGCCGGTAAATCCCGGCACATTATCGCGGATCTCTTCGATTTCACGGACGATCGACTCTTCGGATCGGCTCTGAATGATCCGCCCTTCGTGCTCAGTGATCGAGCAAAACGAACAGCCGCCATAGCAGCCACGCATGATATTGATCGAAAAACGGATCATGTCATACGCCGGAATGGTCGCCTTGCCGTAAGACGGATGTGGCACGCGCTGGAACGGCAGTGCAAACACTTCGTCCATCTCTTCGGTGGATAACGGGATCGCCGGCGGGTTGATCCACACGTAACGATCGCCATGTTTTTGCATCAATGCCCGTGCACAGCCAGGGTTGGTTTCGTGATGCAGAATCCGCGAGGTGTGCGCATAGAGCACTTTGTCGGCCTTCACTTTTTCAAATGACGGCAGCAGGACGTACGTTTTCTCCCACGGCTTGGGTTTCGGCGCACGCACGGTCACCGGCTGCGGCGCGTCTGGCGCGGGCAGTTCACCTTCTGAACAGGGTAAATCTTCACCGTACGGATTCATGATAGGTTCGATGCGACCCGGTTTATCCAGCCGCGTGGAATCCACCCCGCTCCAGCCGACCAGCGCCGTTTTACGCATCACGGCGGTATTACGCACGTCGTGAATATCGGTAATGGCCTCGCCTGCCGCCAGACGGTGCGCGACTTCCACCAGCGGACGCTCGCCGTTGCCGTAAATCAGCATGTCAGCTTTGGAATCCACCAGCACCGAGCGGCGAACGGTATCTGACCAGTAATCGTAATGCGCGATGCGGCGCAGGCTGGCTTCGATGCCACCGAGCAGCACCGGCACATCGCTGAACGCCTCTTTGCAGCGCTGCGTATAGACCAGCGTGGCGCGATCCGGACGCTTGCCGCCCACGTTGTTTGGCGTATAGGCATCGTCGTGGCGCAGTTTGCGGTCAGCAGTGTAGCGGTTGATCATTGAATCCATGTTTCCTGCGGTCACGCCGTAGAACAGATTCGGTTTTCCCAGCCGCATAAAATCGTCTTTGTTGCTCCAGTCCGGCTGCGCGATGATCCCGACACGAAAACCCTGCGCTTCCAGCATACGGCCAACGATCGCCATACCGAAACTCGGGTGATCGACATACGCATCACCGGTCACCACGATAACATCACAGCTGTCCCAGCCGAGGTGATCCATTTCTTCGCGGGTCATCGGGAAAAACGGCGCAGTACCGTAGCATTCGGCCCAGTAACGCGGGTAAGAAAACAGAGTGCGTTCGGGTTGGATCAGGCTGATTGGCATAAAAGGTCTTCGTTCGGCGGCAAATAATTGGCCGCAAATTATACGGGTATGGCCTCAGTGGTGGGCGAGCAAATGACCTAAAATTGTTTTAGATCAATTCTGCGATATATACAAAAAAAGGCCTGCCGGTTTCCCCGCAGGCCTTTTGTTTATTCACCAAAGCGCTGTCATCCGAATGCTATTTTTTCGCCAGTGCCTCGAAGACTTTTTCGACCGCCACGGCGCCCGGATCTTTCACGCCTTTCAGGCTGTCACTGCTGAGGTATGACGAACGTCCGGCATTGGCTTTCTTCATGCTGGCCGTGTCTTTCGCGCCTTTGGCTGCTGCTTTGGCCGCGCCTTTCAGGGCATCTTTTTTGCCCAGTGCTTCCAGAGCCGGTTGCAGCGCATCGATCATCGTACGATCGCCGAGATCGGCGCCGCCGTAGTGCTTCATGCGTTCAAGACCAAACAGCAACGCTTTCGGCAATTTTTCGCCTTCTTCGAATTTCTTACCGGCAGCGGTAAAGAAGATCGACATCAGCACGCCGCTCGATCCGCCCATCACTACCGCCAGACGATCGCCGATCACGCCAAGCAGATCCGCTACATTATTGAGCGGCAGTTTTTTGGCTTTGTTCTGTTTCTGAATATCGCGCGCGCCGGTGGCAAAGGTCGAACCGGTATCGCCGTCGCCGACTTTGGCATCGAGCTTGTTCAGCTCATCTTCCAGTTCGGAAAGTGTCTGGGTAATAGTTTCGACAATTTTGCTGACTTGCGCGTTCGAAGAGGCTTTAGCGGTTTTCTTCTCGCTGATTTTCTTGCCTTTCTTCCTCGCCAGTTTTTCCAATTTAACCAGAGGCTGCCAGCCGGACGCTTCAACGTCTGCCAGCAACGCTTCTTCAATACCGCCTTTGAGCGCAATTACCGACAGAGAGAAACCTTTCATATCCAGCGCACTGACCAGCGACGCGGGGCCTATCAGATAACGGATCGAACCGCCGAGCGCCGAATGCACCACTTCTTTGGTCAGCTGACTCATCTCCAGCGGAGAAACACCGCCGAGGTTATTGATTAGTACCGCCAGTTTGTCGGATTTCTTCACATGTGCCTGAAGCTTTTCAACCAGCGTATCCACCACTTTTTTGCTGTTCTGGGTTTTCATCTTCGACACGCCTGGCTCGCCGTGAATGCCCAGACCCAGCTCGACATGGCCTGATTCGATACGCTGTTCTTCTTCATCTTCGCCGCCGCCCGGCAGGCTGCAACCGGCCATCGCCACGCCCATGCTGGCAGTGGCATCAATCGCCTGCTGCGCGATTTTGGTGACCTCTTTCAGGGATTTTCCCTGCTCGGCGGCGTAGCCGGCGATTTTGTGCACCAGCACCGTACCGGCGATGCCGCGCGGCTGTTTGTTGTCCGGCAAGGAAATATCGTCTGAGACCATCACCAGTTCGACGTCATACCCCATGCCTTTGGCTTTCTCCGCCGCCAGCCCGAAATTCAGCCGGTCGCCGGTGTAGTTTTTGACGATCAGCAGACAGCCCGCTTTACCGGTCACCGCCACAATCGCGTTCAGCACCGCATCGACGCTCGGCGAGGCAAACACTTCGCCGCAGACCGCGGCGGTCAGCATTCCTTTGCCGACGAATCCGACGTGCGCCGGTTCGTGGCCGGAGCCGCCGCCGGAGATCAAGGCGACTTTTTTCTTATCCCAGTCGCGGCGCACCACGACGCGGATCGCCGGATCGACGTCCAGCTTCGCCAGATTTTTGTAGGGAGAGGCCAGGATCACCCCTTCGATAACATCGTTAATCAGAGTCTTGCGGTCATTCATGAAAAATTTAGACATGCCGGACGTTTCCTTTTAACTGTTTTCCAGGTGTTTTGAGGGACTACATAAATTTTTTGATAACCAAAACATAGCACAGGAGAAAAATCGGGAAGGAGACGAGAAAGGCGGTTTCCCGCCTTTTCGGAAATGAAGAGGAAAGAATCAGTTACAGGCGAGGACTTTAATTGCCAGGCCGCCAGTGGACGTTTCGCGATACTTGGAGTTCATATCTTTGCCGGTTTCGTACATGGTTTCGATGACTTTATCGAGGCACACGCGCGGTTCGCTGGTGCGGCGCAATGCCATGCGCGAGGCGTTCACCGCTTTCACGGCAGAGATCGCATTGCGTTCGATGCACGGCACCTGAACTTGTCCGGCCAGCGGATCGCAGGTCAGCCCGAGATGATGTTCCATAGCGATTTCCGCTGCCATAAACACCTGCGCGGTGCTGCCGCCCAGCAGTTCGGTCAGACCCGCCGCCGCCATCGAACAGGCGACGCCAACTTCGCCCTGACAACCGACTTCTGCGCCGGAAATCGAGGCGTTCATTTTAAACAGAATGCCGACCGCGCCGGAGGCAAGGAAGAAACGGCTGTATGAATCAGGGCTTATCGGGCGGATAAACTGATCGTAGTAGGTCAGCACCGCAGGAATAATCCCGCATGCGCCGTTGGTCGGCGCAGTAACCACGCGGCCGCCCGCGGCATTTTCTTCGTTCACCGCCATCGCGTACATGTTGATCCAGTCCACGACGCCCATCGGATCGACGTTATTTTTATCCTGCGTCACCAGAATGCGGCGCAGCGCGGCGGCGCGGCGGTTGATTTTCATCGGACCGGGCAGCAGCCCTTCGGTGTGAATGCCGCGCGTAATGCCTTCACTCATCACGTTCCAGATTGCCGCGAAGTGATCGCTGATTTGTGCACGGGAATGGCTCGCCAGTTCGTTTTGCAGCATCAGCGCCGAGAGCGAGAGGCCGGTATCAATGCAATGCTTTTGCAAATCACTGGCGGACTGGAACGGGTACGGACGCACTACCGGGTTTTCATCCTGCAGGCCGAATTTACTGGCTTCGACGATAAAGCCGCCGCCAATGGAATAATAGGTTTGCGTGTACAGCAGCTCGTCGCCGTTAAAGGCACTGATCGACATGCCATTTTCGTGAAGCGGCAAATTGCTGGTGTGGAAATTCATGCCGGAACCGGCCGGGAAATCCACCTCTTTTGCGCCCTTGCCCAACATCAGACGTCCGGTGGTTTCCACCTGACGGATAAACGCCGGGATCGCATCGATATCAACGTCGTCCGGCATATTGCCGGCCAGCCCCATAATAATGGCCAGATCGGTATGGTGACCTTTACCGGTCAACGATAAAGACCCGTAAACGTCTACCACCACGCGGGTGGTCTGTGCGAGATGACCCAGAGAAATAAGTTCATCAGTAAATATTTTCCCGGCTTTCATCGGGCCAACAGTATGCGAACTGGAAGGACCAATACCAATTTTGAAAATATCGAAGACGCTGATCACGGTGGACTCCATGTCTGAATAGGATGACGGGAAAGAATAAGAAACAGGTAGCAGAAAGCAGTGAGCGGATTCTTTCCGCTCACTGTATTAACATATTTTATTAATTAACCGATCAGGCTGAATACAATCGCTGACATAGCAATCAGACCCATAATTACCACGAAGACATTACTGATGTGGCCGCTGTATTTTCTCATCGCCGGTACTTTGCGAATGGCATACATAGGCATCAGGAATAATAACATCGCAATAATCGGTCCACCGAGGGTTTCAATCATACCCAGAATACTTGGATTCAGAGTAGCAACCGCCCAGGCCGTGACTAACATGAAAATACCGGTATAACGATTCAGCTTAGGTAATGGAATCGTTTTCCCTTTGCTGCGCAGTGATTTAATCACCATGCCGTTGAAACCTTCACGCGCGCCAAGATAATGGCCGAGGAAAGATTTAGTAATCGCGATGAAAGCAATAAACGGTGCGATATATTCAATTACCGGGTTGGAGAAATGGTTAGCTAAATAAGACAGAATAGAAACGTTCTGCGCTTTGGCTTCCATCAGGTCTGCCGGAGACAGGCTCAGGACGCAGCTGAAGACGAAGAACATCACCGTCAGCACCATCATGATGTGGCTAAATGCCAGAATGCGTGAGCATTTTTTCTCAGCGTCGTCGCCGTACTCTTTGCGTTTCGCGACCGCGAAAGAAGAGATAATTGGCGAGTGGTTGAAGGAGAACACCATCACCGGAATAACCAGCCACAAGGTCATCAGCATGCCGTGCCCTACGCCGTTACCGGACAAAGAGACATTTTCGAAGACCGTGGTGTTCCAGTTTGGGATCAGGTACAGCGCCAGCGCCATTAATACGGCGACGAACGGGAAGACCAAAATACTCATCGCTTTGACGATCAGATCCTGACCGAAATGCACCAGCGTCATTAAGCCTAACAACAGCACCAGAGAAAGAATGGCGCGAGGTGGCGCAGTCATGTGCATCTGGTGAGTAATAAAGCTCTCAACGGTGTTAGTAATCGCGACGCTATACACCAGAAGAATCGGGTAAATGGCGAAGAAATAAAGCAGAGTAATTAACTTACCGGCGGAAATACCAAAATGTTCTTCTACAACTTCGGTAATATCTTCACCGGCATTTTTCCCGGATAAAACAAATCGGGTTAATCCGCGGTGAGCGAAAAACGTCATTGGGAATGCGAGAATTGCCATAATAATTAACGGTATTAACCCGCCAATACCGGCATTAATAGGTAAGAATAGAACCCCTGCACCAATTGCCGTTCCGTACAGGCCTAACATCCACATGGTGTCAGTTTTACGCCAGGAACTTACTGACTGTTTAGACAGCGTTCCGATAGTTGTGTTATCCATAATCCCTCATTACTTAATTATAAAATATTTCATTCCCCAGAATGGTTGATGTTTTTTCACTGCACCCGTCATCAAAAAAACCATCCTGACGGATAAAACATACCATTAATGCGGGCATGATACCTATCCGTAGCATAAAAATCTGGGTAACCGCCTGAGATTGAGATCATGGTCACGAATATCCTAAAATAGCCGCTTAATATTCCTTTAAATTCCAATCCATTAACATTTTCACTAATTTAATTTCATGAAAAAGAGAGACCGGTAACATTATTCTTTAGTAATAAATTGTTATCCCCGTGATTATTATTTAATTAACGGTCGAAATACAAACAGGTTGGTTTTTTTATCCACTTCCACCCCGAGACTCGTTGCTCAATAAAACAACAGCGCGAATTCTTATTACATTAATACTTCTTCAGTTTCCCGCGCAGAGCCTGGATCCGTGTCAACAAAACGCCACAAATTTGTGCTGCAACAAGGGGAAAAATTTTTTACTGACGCTTTCAGAACTATTGCCGATAAAGTTATTCTTACGCCGGTGAAACAATTTCAACCGGATGAAACGCAGAGCGAGCCAATGGGAAAAGCCCGACATTCTTTTTGCCTGTCAGTGAAGACGCACACCCGCTCGTTATTTCGGGCTGCGTACGGCTTTGCCATGCTCATGCTTCTGCTGATAGCCCCGCTGACCCCAAGCGCCGCGCAAACTCATAATGATATGGCGCCAGATTCGAGCGTTGCCCAAACCGTCAACGGTATCCTCAGTTATTCCCGCTGGCCGCCGGGGCAAGCCACTTCCACCGCGCTGCGACTGTGCATCATTCCGCCAGTGAAATATGCTGCGCAACTCACGCCCGACGGCAGTGCCTTCTCCGGCAGGCCGCTCAACGTGATGACTTACCCTTTCGACAGCCCGATGCTGGCGACGCAGTGTGACGCCATTTATTCGGGTAACACCACGCCGGAGCAGCAGGCCGATTTACATCAGCGGCTGGACGGCCATGCAGTTCTGACTATTGGAGAACAGGATGACGCCTGTGCATTGCTCAATGCATTTTGTCTGGTGATCACCGCCCAACATACCGGATTCAAATTAAATCTGGATACGCTGTCACGCAGCGGCGTGCGGGTAAATCCCGCCGTATTACAACTTGCCAGGGAAAAGGAGTGACCATGGAAAATAATATTCCTGTTCCTGACGTAGAACAGCCACGCCAGCGCAAGACGCTGGGCGCAGCGCTGAACCGCATCCATGTGATTGTGATTTTGACGGCGATCGGACTGGCGGGATTTTTGCTGACAATGCTGGCCCTGCTGGCACTGCGTTCACACGCAGAAAGCAATTTACAACTCACCGCGCGGGCGATCAGTTACACCACCGAAGCCGCGCTGGTGTTCAACGACGCCTCCGCCGCGCACGATTCGCTGGTGTTTATCGCTAGCCGTGGCGATTTCGCGCAGGCTAAAATTCTGACCCCGGCGGGTAACACCTTCGCAGAATGGCGGCGTCCGGTAGAAGGCAACTGGGACAAACTCGGGCAGTTCGTCGGCCATCTCGCCTTTCCCGATCCGGTCACGCTGCCGGTGATCCACTCCGGTTCAGTGATAGGTACCGTATGGCTCACCGGTAACGGCACCAGCCTGCTTGGCTTCCTGCTGGAAACGGTGCTCAGCCTGCTCGGCTGTCTGGTGCTGACTGCGCTGGTCGCGCTCTATTTCTCCCGAAGGATGCAAAAAGGCATCGTCGACGCACTCGGCCATATTACACGCGTGACGCATGAAGTGAGCGCTAACCGTTCGTTCACTTTGCGCGTGCCTTCCGCGCCGATTGCCGAGCTGCACACGCTCAGTCAGGACTTCAACAGCCTGCTGACCGAGCTGGAGGCCTGGGAAAATCACATGAAAAATGAGAACGTTTCGCTGACCAAAAAGGCGTTGCACGACGGCCTGACGGGTCTGCATAATCGCGCGTTCTTTATAGATACCCTGAATCAGTGCTTCAATCCGATGCGTCCGCCGCTGTCACTGGCGCTGCTGTTTATTGATGTCGATAACTTTAAAGAGATTAACGACTCGCTGGGCCATGCCGCGGGTGACCGCGTACTGATGGTGATTGGCGAACGGCTGTCGAAAATCCTGCGTGAAGGCGACGTGCTGGCGCGCCTCGGCGGCGATGAGTTCGCCATTCTGCTCGATCCGATGATCTCTACGGCGGAGTCGGTGGCCTTTGCCGAACGCATTGTCGAGATCATGAAAACGCCGGTGATATTACTCAACAACAAAACGCTGGATGTTTCACTGAGTATTGGTATCGCGCTGTCGCCTTCACAGGCAAACAGCGCTAAAGAGTTACTGGAAAAGGCCGATGAGGCTATGTACCGCTCGAAAAAAATATCCGGCAGTTGCTGGCATGTCTCAACCGGTATGCCGCTGACCCTCGTGACGAAAGACTAAAAGGAGTTTACCCCGATGCATCCGTATAAAACGTTTAAAACCTGGTACCAGTTCGCCGCGATGGGACTGTGCATTTTATTGCTGGCCGCCTGTCAGACCAAACCCGCCGGACTGACCCCGGAACAGATCGCCGTGCTGCAAAAAAATGGCTTCACCCAGACTGCTTCCGGCTGGGAACTGGGCCTGGATGCGAAAGTACTGTTCGGGAACAATCAGGCCAGACTGTCACCTGAAAGTGAACAGACCGTGGAAAAACTGGCGAACGAGCTGATGCACGTCGGCCTGACCAAAGTGAACCTCGACGGCCATACCGATAACTACGGCGACGCCAGCTACAATAACGATCTTTCATTACGCCGCGCCAATACCGTCGCCGACGCCTTTGCGAAGGCAGGCATGCCACGCGCCAATATTCACACCCGTGGATTAGGCCAGAGCCAGCCGGTTGCCAGCAATAAAACACAGGAAGGCCGCGCGCAGAATCGCCGCGTGTCTGTGATTATTGTCGTATAGATAGCGTCATGTGATGAATGTGGGGTGATAAAACACTTATCGCCCCTTTTATAACAATCCCACCAGATGCAGCGCGGCCTTGCAGTTATCCGTGCGACGCCAGGCCAGGGCGATTTGCGTCGTCAGTGTTTGCCCGGCAAGGGGCAGACAGCGCACATTATTCTCATCAATCTTACTCAATGAAGCAGGCACCAGCGCGTAGCCAAAACCTGTCGCCACCATGCTCAGCGATGACGTAATTTGCGGACACTGCTGACCGAAGCGCGGCGAGAACCCGGCCTCTTTGCAGGCCTGAGTGACGGCATCGTACAGCCCCGGCGATAAGTCGCGCGGGAAGGTAATCAGATTGTCATGCCGCAGCGCTGCCAGCCTGACATCTTTACCCTGACTGAGCGGATGTGTTTTCGGCAGTGCCACCATCATTTCTTCGATATCCATCACCTTAAAACTGAACGCTTTGCTGCGCTCGCACGGCAGGCGGATAAACGCCACGTCGAGTACACCTTCGCCCAGCGCCGTCATCAGCCCGGCCATATCCTTTTCCTGCGGCTCCATCACCATGCCCGGATATTTATCCCGAAAGCGGTGCAGCAGGGCAAATACTTGCGGGTTAAATGCGGTCGAGTTCGCAAAACCGATGCGCAGCGTGCCGTTCATGCCACGCGCCACCGCACGGGTACGCTCGAGGGCAGCATCGGTGAGTTTGATGATGTTCAGGGCGTCGTCGTACAGTACTTTTCCGGCTTCGGTCAGCTCGACGCCGCGGGTCAGGCGTTTGAGTAAAGGGGTTCCGATTTCATGTTCAAGCCGCTGTATTTGCTGGCTAAGAGGAGGCTGAGAGATGCCCAGTTGTTCGGCAGCACGGGTGAAGTGTCCCGTCTCTGCCACCGCGACAAAGTAGCGCAGATGACGAAGTTCCATATCAAAAACGTCTCAAAGTGAACACCTCCTCATATTGGAACTCCGGGCGGAATGGCGTCAACCTTTAGTTAGCTAAGTTAACCATTCCACTGCGGAGCTCTGCATGAAAAACCATTCTGATTCCTGTTCCTGCGTCGCCGATATCGCCCGTACGGCCACGGCGTTTAAGCAACAGCATCCTGAGCGCGTGCTCTATCAGTCTTCGCTGATGAGCGCACTGCTGAGCGGCGTGTACGAAGGTGAGACCACCATGGCCGATCTGCTCAAACACGGTGATTTCGGTCTCGGCACCTTTAATCATCTTGACGGCGAGCTGATTGCGTTCAACAACAACATCTTCCAGCTGCGCGGCGACGGCACCGCACGACGCGCCAGCCCGGATCAAAAAACGCCGTTCGCCGTGATGACATTTTTCAATCCCACAAATGAATACCGCATCGATCGCCCGCACAGCCGCGAGCAGATCCATAAGGTGATCGACAACGTAGTCGCCAGCCAGAACACCTTCTGCGCGCTGCGCATCGACGGGACGTTCAGCCGCGTCGAGACCCGCACCGTGCCCGAACAACACCGCCCTTATAAACCGATGCTCGAAGCCATCGAAGCCCAGCCGACCTACCACATCGAACACAGTCAGGGCGTGCTGATTGGCTTTCTGACCCCGGCGTATATGCAGGGCATCAACGTCGCGGGATATCACGAACACTTTATTAATCAGGAACGCAGCAGCGGCGGGCACGTGCTGGATTATCAGGTCGAGAGCGGCACGCTGACGTTTGGCTCGGTCGAAAAACTGCTGATCGACTTCCCGCAGGACAGCGATTTCCTGCACGCCAATTTATGCCCGGACGATTTGAACGACGCCATCCAGTCTGTTGAAAGCTAATCACCGTACATCGCGAAGGAGTGACAACATGAAAAATTCAGACAGTAAAACCGAATGGAACTGCGGTGCAGATCTGGTGGTCGCACAGCTTGAAGCGCAGGGCGTTAAACACGTCTTCGGCATTCCCGGCGCCAAAATCGACCGCGTTTTCGACTCCCTGCTCGACTCCAATATCACGCTGGTCCCGGTGCGCCACGAAGCCAACGCCGCCTTTATGGCCGGAGCCGTCGGCCGCCTGACCGGCAAAGCGGGCGTCGCGCTGGTCACCTCCGGCCCCGGTTGTTCGAACCTGATCACCGGCGTCGCCACCGCGACTTCAGAAGGCGATCCGCTGGTGGCGCTCGGCGGCGCGGTGAAACGCGCAGATCATGTGAAACAGGTTCACCAGACCATGGACACCGTGGCGATGTTCCGCCCGGTCACCAAGTATTCAGCCGAAGTCACCTCCCCTTCGGCGCTGGCCGAAGTGCTGGCAAACGGCTTTCGCGCCGCCGAGTTTGGTCGCCCCGGTGCGGCCTTCATCAGCCTGCCGATGGACATCGTCAACGAACCGGCTAGCGGTAAACTCCTGACCTCACAGGCGCCGGTACTGGGCAGCGCGCCGCACGATGCAATCTTGCAGGTCGCGCGCCTTTTGCGGCAGGCCAAAAATCCGGTGCTGTTGCTCGGCCTGATGGCCAGCCAGCCGCGTAACGCCGAGGCCATCCGCCGGTTGCTGCATAAAAGCGATCTGCCGGTCACCAGCACCTATCAGGCCGCAGGGGTTATCGACCAGGCGTCATTCCACCGTTTCGCCGGCCGCGTCGGTCTGTTCAACAATCAGGCCGGTGACCGCCTGCTGCGCAACGCCGATCTGGTGATCACCATCGGTTACAGCCCGGTCGAGTACGAACCGGCGCAGTGGAGTAACGACAACGCCGAGCTGGTTCATATCGACGTGGTACCCGCCGAGACCGACAGTGACTATCTGCCGGACGTCGAGCTGGTGGGCGACATCGCCGATACTCTGGATTTGCTGACCGAACAAATTCACCAGCGTATCGATCTCAGCCCGGCGTCGATCGATATTCTGGAAGACCGCCGCCAGCAGCGCGCGCTGTTAGACCAGAAAGGCCGCAGCCTGAACCAGTTTGCGATCCACCCGCTGCGCCTGGTGCGCGCGATGCAGGATATCGTCAACAGCGACGTCACGCTTTGCGTCGATATGGGCAGTTTCCACATCTGGATCGCCCGCTACCTTTACAGCTTCCGCGCGCGTCAGGTGCTGATTTCCAACGGCCAGCAGACCATGGGCGTCGCCCTGCCGTGGGCGATTGGCGCGGCGCTGGTCGATCCTGGCCGCAAAGTGGTGTCAGTTTCCGGCGACGGCGGATTTATGCAATCGAGCATGGAGCTGGAAACCGCCGTCCGCCTCGGGGTGAATCTGCTGCATATCATCTGGGTCGATGAGGCCTACAACATGGTGGCGATTCAGGAACAGAAAAAATACCAACGCACCTCCGGCATCCAGTTCGGCCCGATAGATTTCAAAGCCTATGCCGACGCCTTCGGCGCGAAAGGTTTTGCCGTCACCTCCGCCGACACGCTGGAAAGCACCCTGCGCGCCGCCATGGACGTACAAGGCCCCGCCGTCGTCGCCGTACCGGTGGACTACAGTGATAATGCGTTGCTGATGGGACAGTTGAATTTGGGGGAGATGTTTTAGGGGGGAGAATTCAGGAAACTGTAGCGGAGGAAAATTCAATACGATTTGCAGATGCATCATGAATCCAAGCATCAAACCCGGATAGCATGAAATTGAGCATGTGTTGGGGGAGGCTCCTGAGACTACATTCCCAGAATATTGCGACCCTGTAGTTTTCAGCTAAAAGCTGGCTGATACATTCTCTGTCTCTTTGCCTGGAGAGCATAATCTTGTTCAGCCAGAATTCAGGACGTGTAGCGGGCAACCGGAAATACTTACAGTTTTCGTGACCATGCCAGAAGCAACCATGAACGAAGATGACAACACCATACTCAGGTAAAACCAGGTCTGGTGTTCCCGGCAGTTCTTTGACGTTCAGAAGAGGCGAATAGCCCCGCTTCCGGAGAAGATGCAGTAACATCCTCTCCGGTTTAGTGCCGCGATTCTTAATCGCGGCCATGTTTTTGCTGCGAATAGCTTTGGAGTGGACGTCTGTCATAGGGGACTCACAAAAGACATCTTTTAATTAGAATGGGAGATATATAGTATTTATAATTTGCAAACTTTATTGTCCGAAGTTTTCACTAAAAAAATTATTACTAAATAGCGTCATTAAGTCATTTAAATAAATAATATAGACACTTCATTGAAATAATCATAGCATCCAATAAACTTTCAATAAAACAGTTAACACTTAAATGAAAATTTTCACATAAAAGAAAACCTGACCATAATCTTTCATCAAAAGATCATGGTCATAGATAGCATTACTCATCAAAATTAGATTGCGAAATATGGTAGCAATCGGATAAAAAACCCTGTATTTGTTGCTCACTCATAGATTCAAAGACAATACCAGCGCCGCGGAGATTTAACGTAACGCTAAAAGCTCGAAATCTATCCTCTCGTAAGTTTTCAGAAGAAACAAACTTATTCTGCAAGAAGTTTATTATACCATTTGAAAGCGCTTGTCGTCTAAACATCCATGGTCGCTCTATCAAGTTACTTCTGATATCAGCCGTACGTAGGATAACATCTAAAGCAACACTAAAATTATCAGCTGAAAATTGGCTTGCAATCCAACCATTCCACCATAATCTTGATACTGCATTATCATCCCTCCATCCAGTCATTGAAGATGCAAAGAAATGTTTTTTTATATGTGATTCTCTTTTCTCACTTATTATTTTTCCAACAGGCCATCTTTTTCGACAAAAATCCAAGCATTCACCATGTGTAAACCGCACCCAAATTCTCTCTTCACAGGCTAAAGAAGGTGTAAGATTTTTTAGTGCTGCCCAGACAATTTTAGAGTTCTCTGCCTCACTTTTATCAAAATTTAGCTGAGATAAAACATCGGGATCATAATCAACAGACAATGGAATATCCCAATTCCCTTTCTTAACGTAGTCGGAAAAATCCAAATCATTATCAATATAGCGGTCAATATTTACAGATATATTGCTATACAAGTCATCTATAAAGTCTTGGCCAACATATTTCACCTTATTAATCGCCATAATTATTAATCCCTTTTAGTGACTGCTTCAATAATGCCACTGGCTCATTCAGAAGTATTTGAGCATTTTTTAAAAAATCACTTTTCTTTTTATAATTAATGCCATGTGATTCGCACTTAGCCTTTAGCACTTGAAACCATCGCATTTCTGAAAATTCATCATCATTCATTTCAACAAGAAGCTCTACAATACAAGGAAGATAAACACTGGATAATAAAATATCACGAGTGATTTTATTAACCCTAAGGTCAGATATTATTTTATGAAGTTCAACACCAACATAAATATCTACACTTTGACCTGAGTAATTTATTTCAAATGAGCCACTTTTAGTATCTTTACTCTTGATTAATTTGAAAATTGATTCCATTGGTATAAGTTTTTTATAGCCAGCATTAAAACTTGATGCTGCCCCAATTGCGATTGGTTTGCCGTGGGGTAAAGAAATGTTACGACCAAACTCATCATTTACATTTACATCAGGTATTTGCACATTATTATGAAGTAAATTTACAACAGGCCTTATTAGAACACGCCCTCTAACTAAACCTGGAGGAATAGTTACCCACCAATTCATAGGATTTATTCCTACATATGAGGAGTAGTATGTCTCTCCGCACGAAATGTATAAATAGCATCCAGCCTCACCATCAGAAATTAACCTCTCAATATCTGGTTGTTTTATATATAAAAAACCACTTAAATCAATTTCCCAAGTTGGTCTTTTCTCCTCAATAATTATTTCGTTAAGCTCAAATACGGCGTCTTTATAATCCGAAGTCATTGGCCCCAGTACCGGATGAGTGAAACGCATATCTTCATTATATTTCATTTTGCATCCCCCTTATCCTTTAACAACTTTACAATAATTGGACCATCATACTCAGTTGTAAAAGTTAGATTAATTAAACTTCTCACACCAGAATTTAATTGTATATAATAATACCCTCCTATAAACCTACTATCATGAACATCTTTAATACTTAACTCTTCTTTCTTAGACAACCCAGGTGTAAAAATCCTTAACTGCGCCAAAACAGTCTCGGCTGGAGTTAAATATATTATTCTATTACTAGCTGAATCTCCAATAATGGTTCTTAATTCAAAGTATTTTACGACACCTTTTTCTTTCTTATCATTTGATTTTTCTTTATTTGTGGGTGTTGTTTTACCCCCCCCATAACCACCTCTATTATATGGACCTCCCTCATTTGTATTTTTCCCATGTCCTTGCCTGAAGTTATCCCCCTCCCCTTCACTCGCATCAGTGTCATCAAAATCGCTATTTTGGTTCGAAGAATCATTTACTGATGAGACTTTGACTTTTATTTTTTCAACAGAAACTGTTTCTGGATTATTTTCACCTTTATCGCTATCAATCAAATCTGACTGGCCAGGCATTGAAAAAAAATCATTAAGCTCACTAATTAAATCCTCTTCTTTTGGTTCGGGAGTAGTAAGATCTTTTATTGCCTGTTTAGCCCAGTCACTTAAAATACCAAACTTTTTAATTATAGCCTTTTGTTTATTGGGGTCATCAATTCTCGACGGTGAAAACTCATCATGTTTAGGGTTTTCTACAGACCTAAGCGCAGAGATTGAAAGATCATTGATCGGTTCAATCACTGCTACAAAATCCTTTAATGCGGGAAAACGCTTCAACTTATCTTTAAAATTTGACAACTCGTTTGTTATATACATACCGTTACGTATAAAGCCAACTTTTTTTTCCAAACCATCCTCTACAAGAATATTTAGTTTAAATCGACCAAAACCATCTATGTCTCGTTTAAATACTTTTGAATGCTCGGAAACCAAGCATCTGTATAATGAATAACTAAAACAAAAACCTTCACTTCCGGATATTTCATCAGCATTTGATATTTTTTTATTTTCGAATAAACTCTTTAAATTTAATTTATTTAAAAGATACTTACCATTAACATCAAATATCACAGACTCGTTATTTATCGATGAAAAAAAGTTTCTAATAAGTGATTCTGCAACTCGCTCTTCCCAGTGCTCATCATCTTGAAACCCGACAACTGAAATTGAGGCACCAATGTCACCAACTCGCAGCCACGAAGGAATTTCCTCTTCATTTTCAGCAGGGTTATAATGATCATCAGCGCTACAATATCCTGTCCCCCTTAGTTTTGCTTTCATACCATCTTCGTGAGAGATAAGAAGTGATTTCCCTTGGCACAAAAATTGTGTTTCATTATTTATTACGTATTTTGTGCTATAGAAAACTGTTCTCAGCGCGGACATAGCAAAAGTAGCATTTTTTCCTATACCAAAGGAACCACCAGCTGTATCGTTTTGCTTTTCACTAACTCCGGTTGACCTAACTAATGCATAGTACGGAGTCCCTTCTTCACATGGACCAACAATACCTGTAGTACCGCTATCAGTTATTTTTAAAACATTTATTTCATTTTTTTCAAGTATTTTTTTGCATTCTCAAAAAAAACCAACTCCTTATTAACATTAGACTTCTTAGCCTTTTCAAGGCAATGATCAATAGTTGTTTTCAGACTTTTAATATCAGGTATTTCTATTATTGGAACAGTGATTTTTTCAAATTTAAGGCTGATGGGATTTTTATTATCACTCGAAGCATCGATGCTGTTTTGACCACATTCACGTGCAATCGATGAATATGGCGCGCTGCGAAAAGTTTCTATGCCAGAGTTAGCTAGCCCTTCATTTTCATTGGCTTGATTATCTAAAAACTTCCATTTTAATTTCACGTTCCTCACCTCACATGCTGTGTGTAAAATATCAAGTTAATTAAAGCCGTAATATAATATTTTAATTTATAACTTTGAATATTATTCTCGAGACAGCTTCTGCTATCTGACTTGCAAAAAATGGAGGGACAGCATTGCCAACCTGTACATATTGCTGAGTCCTATTACCTTTAAAAAAATAGTTGTCGGGGAACGTCTGCAACCTTGCGGCCTCCCTGACTGTCAAACTACGGCACTGTCGAGGATCCGGATGTA
This sequence comes from Rahnella inusitata, assembly GCF_965118895.1. Lineage (GTDB taxonomy): Bacteria > Pseudomonadota > Gammaproteobacteria > Enterobacterales > Enterobacteriaceae > Rahnella > Rahnella inusitata_A. The sequence goes on along the minus strand of NZ_CBCPJJ010000001.1, from coordinate 23,504 downwards.
TAAAGTAATGGCCATCTTTAGATATATGACTGGTAATTGTTGTAGACGGTTTTCCTTCAATTTGCACACGGAACCTATCTGCAAACTTTCCACTTTTCCAATTTTTATGGTTTGGCGCCAGTGCTTCAGGATACTCTGATGCCTTGGGTGAACGCTTGAAAACCTTCCCAAATGTTGCAGCAAAAATATACCTAGCAAGATCACTTTCCATGTGTCCTCTCGTTTCATTATTAGGTAGATGATGAAGTTTGCTATCGCTTAACCAGTCACATAATTTCTTAGGGCAACTTTTATTCATAGATCGTTTAAATCGTGAGCTACGCCGCGGTGGTAATTCGTCCAAGACAAGTTCTGTAACACAGTTTTCGAGAATCGATGTGAACTCAGCTTTTTCCTCTTCAGTATAATTACTTAGTGCTGGAAGTATTACTTGTACACTCTGATTAACAACTTCTAACCAAGCCTCCGGCGAATCAGCTCGTTTGCTTAAGCCACTTCTCAACCTTGGCATATTACCTATAACATCATGAACAGAAACAACATTTTTAGATTCCGGCATTTCTAACTTAAAGTCATTTGGTAATCCTTTAGCTACATCCTTTCTGATGCCGACTATTATTACCCTATGACGCGCTTGAGGTACTCCATGGTCCTCTGTTCTGATAATAAAATCAGAAGGTTCAGGATTACTATCGGTAATTTGACTTACTCCTTTAGGGGATAAAGCAAATAATTTATAGCTTTCTTCTCCAGCCGCACTTCTCAAATCAGCCATCACCTGTAAAAACACCCGATCTCCTTTAATCGCAGATGACAGCATACCCTTGACATTTTCCATGATAAAGACAGCAGGTTCTAATGTGTTAAGTACCGCAACATATTCTTTATAAAGAAAATGCCTATGATCCTCTTGGGGAACATAATCAATATTTCCAGCATTCCGGGCACGCCCTACTAAAGAGTATGCCTGACAAGGTGGCCCCCCAATAACGATTGTATCCTTACCAAAATCTTGTTTTATCGCATTAATTTTATTGGTTAAATATTCCGTAGTTTCTGGCTTGCCCAGCTCCATGCATTTGGCTTCTGCACAAGCCTCTTGCCACTTTTTTGGATAAATTTTGTTCCATTCAGGCTCAGTAATTTCCTGATTTAAAAAACTATAGTACTCGTCAGGATAACCGTCCTCGAATTTCCTCAGAAAGCTACGTAGTAACAGTGTCGAATGGGCTGAAGACTCTTTCTCGATAGATATACATATCTTAAAAGGATGATTACCGTTCTCGTCTTTGTAAGATGCAAAACCCTCAGCTAACCCGCCAGGCCCTGCAAAGAGATCAACCACACCAATAGATTTAGACATAAATGAAAATATTCAACCTCAGAATTGCGTAAGCAGCGGCTAGTATGTTGAACCGCTACAACTGTACATAAAAACAGCATAATGAAATGATGTAAAATTCTCCCATGGGGTTCCACGAGAAAACACACGTATCATTCGAAATTTTTATACTTTTCACTCTTGCATGAAGAATAACTAAACGTAAGGAACTGCACCAGGCACGATGGAAATAATGTTTTTCTAGGAAACATATTGAGGATGCGTTACATCTTCTTTCCCAAGACATCTCGCAAGAACGAAAGTTGCCTAAAAAAACCACTTACTGTACAAATCTCCACGTATTAGACTCCCATCGCTGCGGCAAAATCCGCTGCCGGAATTAGCGTTCCATCATTTTCTGGTACCTACAACCCTATGTAAAAATGGGAAATGTGGTACGGTCTGAACACGCCCAATTAATGGTGGCTCAGGCAGTGGCTTCTCATGAAGCACCGGATCCAGAAAACCGGTAACGCTAACGCTGTTTGAGCTACCACCCCGAGGTTAGCGTCTCTAGTAGTAGCAAATCTGGAGTACTCAAAATGCCAACCCTTTACGACAATACCCCGCTGGAACTGGAAGAGATCGTCGATCACTGCCGTGCACTGTCTTATGCGATTGTGACGCTTGATAATCCGCAGGCGAAAGACCTGCTGAGCTATATTCTTTGTGAACGGCTGGAAGTGCTGAATCAGGCGCTGGCGCATTAATCACAGATTGTCGTAAAAACAAGCCAGCGCAGGCGCGCTGGCTTAATGACGCTATATCTACATACTTTCCATTCATAGTTTCCCCCCTTCCCGTTCGCGCTGACATTGGGTAAAGCTCACTCCCTCCACAAATTTTGCGAGATACCTTCCATTTTTCACAACAAAATACTGTAAATACATACAGGTCATTTCTTTGGTGCATCAACAGGGATAGAGTCACTTCGCAGCGGCAACATCCCTGCCGGAAATGGGATTTCAACTCACTGACAATGGAATGATCATCATGACTGATACAGACAACACCGCTTTTACAGCCAACTCCATCACCGTATTCCGCTCACTCATTGCCGAGCTGGATTTGGGCAACTTCGCTGAAGCGCAACTTTACGATCTCGGTGCGCTGGCCACTGAATCCGCCGAAGGACTGTGCCAGGGATTGCTATGCCTGAGCGAAGGGCTGGAGAACTGCGAGACGCTGCCGCCGGAGGGCATCGCGCAGGTTAGTGGGTTTCTGAAGGCCTCAGCCCACCTCATCCCTGCGCTGTTTGAATTGTGTGAGAAGGCCAATAATGGTCTGGCGAAAACCAGAAAGATTACGGCTTATCCGATGTACTGAGTTGAAGGGCAATATCCTGCATCAGATTGCGCGCCGCCGGGCTGATGCCTCCAGGCTGGAAGAAGCAGTGGATCACACCAAGATAGCGCCGGGCGCTGCCACTAACGCCCTGTTCAGTCAGGCGGGTAACAGCGCATCCCCCTCATCACACAGCAGATCGTATCCGGCTGTAATGAGGTGAACCGGCGGCAGACCTGAGAAATGTCGCTCAGCAACATGTCACTTGCTGAGCTCATAATCTTTGCAGTAACACTTATGGCTATCGGCGGAGACGATGGCACCACACATCAGATAATAATGCACTTTCTGCTGAGACGTTCCGTGGTTACACTGGCCAGCGAGCGTACTGGGCAACGGAGAGAAATGCTGTGGTGAAGCGCATTGATTATCAAATCGAAAAGTACGTTTTTTCAGACATCGGGGAGTCGCCCCGTATTACCCGTCAGTGGGCGGAAGTCGCCGGGGAATGTTTGCAGCAAAAAGCTGGAAGTGAAGAACGCCTGCGAATTGCCCTGCTTAATGTCGATTACGTCACCAGCTTTGAACTTCCTTTTCGTCTGTTGCTCATCCGCTCTCCCCAGTTAATTGACCGCCTGCGGGAAGAGCTATCTATTAACCAGAAATCCGTGACGATTAACGGCAAGAATCGTGGTTGTGTTTACAGCCTGACAACCGATCTCAGCAAAGCCCCTGACTCGTTTCGTTATCGCTTTTCAAACCGCATTCAGCGGGTAGAACCTTCGGGCCCCACGGCGGCACCTTATCTGGAAATTGCCAAACAGACCAAAGAACCCCGCGAGCGTCTCCGGTTAGCCCTGGCCTCCGGCTTGGAGATCAATGCGCTGGATGGTCTTTTCTGGCTGAGTATTCAGCGTATCGCCGCCGATGTGTCGGTACTGAGAAAAGCGGGCATGGTTATAGTCACATCTGAAATAGAAGTCTTTGATACCCTGACGGAAACGGTAAGGCGTATTTCATCGTACAGACTGAAGGCGTAGATACTCGGGCAGTCATATGAATTTTAAGCAGTTTGGTTATCTTCTTTTGGCATTTTCCGCAATTGGCAGTGCATGCTTACCTCATCCGTTTGTGATGTGGTTTTTAATCATCAACCTTCTCACACTGGCTTTATACGGTGTAGACAAAAGGGCCGCCAGTAAAGCCAGGCACAGAATACCGGAATTTACCTTACTGCTATTTGGTTTTGTGGGTGGCTGGATTGGCGCAATTTTCGGCCAGCAGCTGTTTCGGCATAAAACGCAAAAGCAGCCGTTTAAAACTTACTTCGCCATCACTGTGGTGTTGAATTTTATGATCGTAGTAGCTGGGTGCTGGCTGAATTTATATTTAAGGGAATAAAGGCGGGGAAATTCAGCTATCGCGGGGACTGGATTTTAGGCATAAAAAAAGACCTCAGTTGAGGTCTATTTACATACTAATGGTGCCGAAGGCCGGAATCGAACCGGCACGCCTTGCGGCGGTTGATTTTGAGTCAACTGCGTCTACCGATTTCGCCACTTCGGCACAGAAAGTAGTATGCGGAAAACGTGGGCATTATACCCAGCCCAGCAGGTCACGCAATAGTTATCCCACCTTGTTCGGTTTAAGTGTTGAAAAAACAGGCATTGGCCGCATTGCGAGGAGGTTTTGCTGACAAATATCTTTGGATTGAGCGCTTTTTTCCCATGCCGTTTCAGAAACTTCGCATTAATATACAAATTACGAATCGTTAATGGCCTGTTGATGGATATCCGCTTGTTGAAAAAAATCTCTCTTTCGCTCCTCTCGCTGGCCTTTGCCAGTACGCCTTTATGGAGCCACGCGCAGCAAAATGCGCGTCTGGCGTCGCAGGTCGTGGATGACCATGCAGAACACATTTTTTACGGCAGCGGCGCAATGGGAATGGCGCTGGTGGTGGTGGATAACAACCAGCAGGTTTTCCGCAGTTTCGGCGAAACCCGCCCCGGTTCCGATGTGCGTCCGCGTGAAGACTCCGTGGTGCGTATCGCCTCGCTGACCAAACTCATCACCAGCGAAGTCTTGGTCAAAATGGCGCAGCAGGGCAAAGTCAGCATTAATGACCCGCTGCGCAAGTACGCGCCAGCGGGCGCCCGAGTGCCGAGTTACAGCGGCACCAATCCGATCACGCTGCTGAATCTGGCGACGCACACCAGCGGCCTGCCGCGTGAGCAGCCGGGCGGCGTTGCACACCGTAATGTCTTTACCTGGCCGACCAAAAGCGATCGCTGGAACTGGCTGAGCGTCGCTAAACTGACCGTGCCACCGGGTGCCCGCGCATCTTATTCGAATCTGGCGTTTGACCTGCTTTCCGATGCGTTATCAAAAGCGGCGAATAAACCGTATCCGCAGCTGCTGCGCGAACAGATTACCCAGCCGCTGGGCATGACCGATACCACGCTGACGCCTAACGCGAGCCAGTGTTCGCGGCTGATGGTCGGCCTGCGTCCAAGCCCTTGTATCAATACCCTCGCCGCAGCGGGCAGCGGCGGCCTGTATTCCACGCCAGCCGACATGGGCCGCTGGATGCGCCAGTTCCTCGGGCAGCGCACCACCACCGCCGAAATGGCGCAGAAGATGTACTACAAACGTTCAGATTTAGTGTCGCTGAAAGGCATGGACGTACCGGGCATGGCCGATTCGCTGGGTATGGGCTGGGTAACGATGGCACCGACGCCGCTGTTGCCGCGCATCATCCAGAAAACCGGTGGCGGCGGTGGCTTTATTACTTATGTCGCGATGGTACCGCAACGCGGTATCGGCGTGTTCGTGGTGGTCACCCGCAGCGAACTGACCAAGTTCAAAAACATGAGCGATGGCGTGAACGATCTGGTCGCTGAGCTGGTGAGAAATAACGAAATCTGACAGCTCAGATGCCAACAGACAGACGTAAAAAAAGCAGGCTCAGCCTGCTTTTTTGTTTCTGACACGGCGGTTTTACTTCTTCTTCAACAGCAAATACATGCTGATGACAAAGAACAACCCGCTTGGCAACAGCGCGCCTAATATCGGCGGAATGCTGTAAACCAGGCTCAGCGGACCGAAAATCTGGTCAAGTACGTAGAACAGGAAACCGAAGCAAATCCCCGTTACTACGCGTACCCCCATCGGTACGCTGCGCAGCGGGCCGAAGATGAAGGACAGCGCCATCAGCATCATCACCGCAACGGACAGTGGCGAGAAGATCTTACTCCACATGTTGAGCTGATAACGTTTGGACTCCTGCCCGCTCTGCTTCAGGTATTTGACGTAGTTGTAGAGGCCGCTTATCGACAGCGCATCCGGGTCGAGCGCCACAACGCCCAGCTTGTCCGGAGTCAGATTGGTTTTCCACACGCCGGTCAGCGTCTGGGAGCCGGTGATTTGCAGCTTATCGGTCAGGTCGGATTCATCCACCTGCGACAGTTTCCACTCGCCGTTATCGAAGGTCGCGGAGGAGGCATAACGCACCGATTGCAGCTTATTTGCGTTATCGAAGTGATAGATGTTCACGCCGGTCAGCTCTTTCTCGCCCGCCACGCGTTCGATATAAATAAAGTCATGACCGTCTTTCGCCCACAATCCATTCTGAGTGGAAAGCAGTGATCCGCCGTACATCTGCTGCGCACGGTAGTTACGCGCCATCTGCTCGCCCTGCGGGGCCACCCACTCGCCGATCGCCATGGTCAGCAGCACCAGCGGGATCGCGGTTTTCATCACCGATGCAGCAATCTGCATGCGGGTGAAACCCGATGCCTGCATCACCACCAGTTCACTGCGGGTGGCCAGCGTGCCCAGACCCAGTAATGCGCCCAGCAAAGCCGCCATCGGGAAGAAGATTTCGATATCTTTTGGCACGCTGAGTAAGGTGTAAAGCCCGGCGCCCGCCGCTGAATATCCGCCCTGCCCGACTTTACGCAGCTGGTCGACAAACTTGATGATGCCAGAGAGTGACACCAGCATGAACAACGTCATCATGATGGTGTTGAAGATAGTGCGACCGATGTACCGGTCTAATACGCCAAACATCAGGCAGCTCCTCTCAAGCGTGCACGGAACTTACGAACCGGCAACGTATCCCATGCATTCAGAATCAATGCCAGCCCGAAGTAGACCAGGTTCGTTCCCCACATCCAGATCATCGGATCCAGCTTGCCTTTTGCGCCGTTGGAGCGCAGCGAGGTTTGCAGCAGGAAGAAAATCAGATAAAGGAGGATCGCCGGTAACATACTCAGAACGCGGCCCTGACGCGGGTTCACCACGCTCAGCGGAACCACTAACAGCGCCATGATGAACACAGACACGATAAGCGTTAAGCGCCAGTTCAGCTCAGAGCGAGCTTCCGGTTCATCGGAATGCCACAGTTGCGACATAGTCATCTGATCGGACTCGTTCGGATCCAGCTGCACGGTCTGATGTCCGATCACGGCGAGATAGTCGGTGAAATCGGTGATGCGGAAGTCACGCAGCAGCGCGGTGCCTTCGTAACGGGTGCCCTGATCGAGAGTAACAACCTGAGAACCATCCGGGCGCTGTAGCATGTGGCCTTTATCAGCCACCACGACGGAAGGACGCTGATTACCACTAGGGCGCAGCTGCGCCAGGAAAACGTTATGGAATTCTTTGCCCTTCACGCTGCCGACGAACAGCACCGCATTGCCGTTTTGCGCCTGCTGGAACTGGCCTTCGACCATCGCCGCCATGCTCGGGTTGGCTTTGGCTTCTGCCAGAACCGCGTCCTGATGTTTGGATGACCAGGGGCTAAGCCAGATAGCGTTAATGCCAGCGAAAACTGAGGTAAATAACGCCAAAACCAGTGCAGCGATGACCAGTGACCGTTTTCCGAGGCCACAGGCATGCATGACTGTGATTTCACTGTCGGTATACAGTTTCCCGAGCGTCATCAGCAAGCCGAGGAAAAGGCTGAGAGGAAGGATAAGCTGCGCCATTTCCGGAATACCTAAACCCAGAAGTGACAGAACCAAATTTGTTGGGATATCGCCATCGACTGCCGCTCCAAGCACCCTGACCAGCTTCTGACAAAAGAAGATGAGAAGCAGAATGAAGAGAATGGCAAATTGGCTCTTGAAGGTTTCCCTAACCAGATATCTAATGATGATCACGCTTAATACGCCTGTGAAAACTTGTCTTTTTGAAGGAAAATCGCTAGTTTCATCGCTAATCCGTCATTTATTCTCATCATATGGCAACCTTCACAGCTAAAATAGTATTACAACACCGAGAATTGGGGTGTCCTATAGGAACATGCTTATAGCCGCCAAAATAAAAACTAACGCCGTTTAAGGTTAACACAGGTCGTTAACACAATGACGGGAGAGTATCTCCGGCGACCATTCTAGCCGTACCTCCCGCCCTTGTCTTTAAGATTCAGGAGAGTGCATGGAGTTCAGCGTAAAAAGCGGTAGCCCGGAAAAACAACGCAGTGCCTGTATTGTAGTCGGCGTTTTCGAACCTCGCCGTCTGTCACCGATTGCCGAACAACTCGATAAAATCAGTGATGGCTACATCAGCGCCCTGCTTCGCCGTGGCGAACTTGAAGGCAAAGTGGGTCAGACCCTGTTGCTGCATCATGTACCGAATATTCTTTCAGAACGCATTTTGCTGATTGGCTGTGGCAAAGAACGCGAACTGGATGAGCGCCAGTACAAACAAGTTATCCAGAAAACGATCAATACCCTCAACGACACCGGTTCTATGGAGGCCGTTTGCTTCCTCACCGAGCTGCACGTTAAAGGGCGTAATACTTATTGGAAAGTGCGTCAGGCGGTCGAAACCTCCAAAGAGTCGCTTTATACCTTCGATCAGCTGAAAAGCAATAAAGTCGAACCACGCCGTCCGCTGCGCAAAATGGTCTTTAACGTGCCAACGCGCCGTGAACTGACCAGCGGTGAACGCGCTATCCAGCACGGCCTGGCGGTGTCCGCCGGTATCAAAGCGGCGAAAGACCTCGGCAACATGCCACCTAACATCTGTAACGCCGCTTATCTGGCGTCGCAGGCGCGTCAGCTTGCCGACGCGTTCAGCACCAACATCACCACGCGCGTCATCGGCGAGCAGCAGATGAAAGAGCTGGGAATGAATGCCTATCTGGCCGTCGGTCAGGGTTCGAAAAACGAATCGCTGATGTCGGTGATGGAATATAAGGGCAATCCGAATCCGGACGCTAAGCCTATCGTGCTCGTCGGTAAAGGCCTGACCTTCGATTCCGGCGGTATTTCCATCAAGCCTGCGGCTGACATGGATGAAATGAAGTACGACATGTGCGGCGCAGCAGCGGTCTATGGCGCCATGCGTGTAGTGGCTGAACTGAATCTGCCACTCAACGTTGTGGGCGTGCTGGCAGGCTGTGAAAACATGCCTGGCGGTCAGGCGTTCCGTCCTGGCGATGTACTCACGTCGATGTCAGGTCAGACCGTCGAAGTGCTCAATACCGATGCCGAAGGCCGTCTGGTTCTGTGCGATGCGCTGACTTACGTCGAACGTTTCGATCCTGAGCTGGTGATTGACGTCGCCACGCTGACCGGCGCCTGTGTGATCGCCCTCGGCCATCACATCACCGGCTTGCTGTCGAACCACAATCCGCTGGCGCACGAGCTTATCGGCGCATCTGAACAGGCGGGTGACCGCGCATGGCGTCTGCCGCTGGCGGATGAATATCAGGAACAGCTGGATTCCAACTTTGCGGATATGGCGAACATTGGTGGCCGCGCGGGCGGTGCTATTACCGCCGGTTGCTTCCTGTCGCGCTTTACCCGCAAATACAGCTGGGCGCATCTGGACATCGCCGGTACGGCGTGGCGTTCAGGGAAAAATAAAGGGGCGACCGGTCGCCCTGTCGCACTGCTGGCACAGTTCCTGCTGAACCGTGCCGGTCTTGACGGTGATGAATGATCTGATTCACCCGTCAAATAAGGTATAATTTTGACAATCGGGGTTTGGTTCGCCAACCCCTTCACAGGCGGGCGCACCCAGTTGCGCCCCTGTTTTTTCTCAGCAGCACAGTGAACTCATCATGAAACAGGCAACCTTCTTTCTTCTCGATGCGCCGGATGCCAGTGGCGAGCTCAGCTCGCACGAAGCGCTGGCCTGTCAGGTCGCCGCTGAACGTTACCGGATGGGCAAACGTGTCCTGCTGGCTTGTGAAAGTCAGGCACAGGCCGAGCGTCTGGATGAAGCACTCTGGAAGCGCGATCCGACCCACTTCGTGCCGCACAACCTGGCCGGCGAAGGCCCGCGTTTTGGCGCACCGGTGGAGCTCTGCTGGCCGGGAAAACGTGGCAATGCGCCACGTGACCTGCTGATCAGCCTTTTGCCAGAATTTGCAGATTTTGCTACTGCTTTCCATGAAGTGGTAGACTTCGTTCCTTACGAAGATTCCCTTAAACAACTTGCGCGCGAACGCTACAAAGCCTATCGCAGCGTGGGTTTCTCTTTGACGACGGCCACGCCGCCCTCAGTCACCACATCGACCGACGAAAATACGAAGCGAAATGGATAAGACATATAACCCGCAAGACATCGAGCAGCCGCTTTACGAGCACTGGGAACAACAGGGCTATTTCAAGCCACATGGTGATACCAGTAAAGAAAGCTTTGCCATCATGATCCCGCCGCCGAACGTCACCGGCAGCTTGCACATGGGTCATGCTTTCCAGCAAACCATCATGGACGCCATGATCCGCTATCAGCGCATGCAGGGGAAAAACACCCTGTGGCAGGCGGGGACTGACCATGCGGGTATCGCAACGCAGATGGTGGTTGAACGTAAGATCGCCGCTGAAGAAGGCAAAACCCGCCACGACTATGGCCGTGAAGCATTCATCGACAAAATTTGGGACTGGAAAGCAGAATCCGGCGGCACCATTACCCGCCAGATGCGCCGTCTCGGCGACTCCGTGGACTGGGAGCGCGAGCGCTTCACCATGGATGAAGGCTTGTCCAACGCCGTACGCGAAGTGTTTGTCCGTCTGTACAAAGAAGACCTGATTTACCGTGGCAAACGTCTGGTGAACTGGGATCCAAAACTGCGCACTGCGATTTCTGACCTCGAAGTCGAAAACCGCGAGTCCAAAGGATCCATGTGGCACCTGCGTTATCCGCTGGCTGACGGCGCGAAAACTGCTGAAGGCAAAGATTATCTGGTGGTCGCCACCACCCGTCCGGAAACCGTACTTGGTGATACCGGCGTGGCAGTGAACCCGGAAGATCCGCGTTACAAAGACCTGATCGGCAAAGAGATAATTCTGCCACTGGTCGGTCGTCGCATTCCCATTCTGGGCGATGAACACGCCGATATGGAAAAAGGCACCGGTTGTGTGAAGATCACCCCGGCGCACGACTTTAACGACTATGAAGTCGGGAAACGTCACGGCCTGCCGATGATCAATATCCTGACGTTCGACGGCGACATCCGCCAGACCGCTGAAGTGTTCGACACCAACGGTGAAGAAAGCGACGCGTGCAGCAACGACATTCCTGAGAAGTTCCGTGGCCTTGAGCGCTTTGCCGCACGTAAAGCCGTGGTGGCAGCGTTTGAAGAAGCCGGCCTGCTGGAAGAAATCAAACCTCATGATCTGACCGTACCTTACGGCGACCGTGGCGGTGTGGTAATTGAACCGATGCTGACCGACCAGTGGTACGTGCGCACAGCGCCGCTGGCGAAAGTCGCGGTGGAAGCCGTAGAAACAGGCGAAATTCAGTTCGTACCGAAACAGTACGAGAACATGTACTTCAGCTGGATGCGCGATATTCAGGACTGGTGTATTTCCCGTCAGCTGTGGTGGGGACACCGCATTCCGGCGTGGTATGACGCCGAAGGCAACGTGTTCGTTGGTCGTGACGAAGCGGAAGTGCGCAGCGAAAACAATCTGGGCGCAGACGTGGTACTGACGCAAGACGAAGACGTGCTTGATACCTGGTTCTCTTCCGGCCTGTGGACTTTCTCCACGCTGGGCTGGCCAGAGCAGACGCCTGATCTCAAAGCCTTCCATCCTTCAAGCGTAGTGGTCAGCGGCTTCGACATCATCTTCTTCTGGATCGCCCGCATGATCATGATGACCATGCACTTCGTGAAAGACGAAAACGGCAAGCCACAGGTTCCCTTCAACACCGTTTACATGACCGGGCTTATCCGCGACGACGAAGGGCAGAAAATGTCCAAGTCAAAAGGTAACGTCATCGATCCGCTGGATATGATCGACGGTATCTCGCTGGAAGACCTGCTGGAAAAACGTACCGGCAACATGATGCAGCCGCAGCTGGCGGAGAAAATCCGCAAACGCACCGAGAAGCAGTTCCCGAACGGCATCGAACCGCACGGCACCGACGCCCTGCGCTTCACGCTGGCGGCACTGGCTTCTACCGGCCGTGACATCAACTGGGATATGAAACGCCTTGAGGGTTACCGCAACTTCTGTAACAAACTGTGGAATGCCAGCCGCTTTGTGCTGATGAACACAGAAGATCAGGATTGTGGTCTGAACGGCGGCGAACTGGAGCTGTCGCTGGCTGACCGCTGGATCCTCGCGGAGTATAACCGCACGGTGAAAGCCTACCGCGATGCGATGGACACTTACCGCTTCGATCTGGCCGCCAGCATTCTGTATGAATTCACCTGGAACCAGTTCTGCGACTGGTATCTGGAACTCACCAAACCGGTGATGAACGGCGGCAGCGAAGCACAACTGCGCGGCACCCGTCATACGCTGGTGGAAGTACTGGAAGGTCTGCTGCGTCTTGCTCACCCGATCATTCCGTTCATCACAGAAACCATCTGGCAGCGCGTGAAAACGTTGAAAGGCATCACAGCAGAGACCATCATGCTGCAACCTTTCCCGGAATTTGATGCAGCCAAAACGGACGAACTGGCGCTGGCCGATCTCGAGTGGATCAAGCAGGCGATCATCGCAATCCGTAACGTGCGTGCCGAGATGAACCTGTCTCCGGCCAAGCCGCTGGAACTGCTGTTGCGTGGCGCAAGTGCCGATGCACAGCGTCGTGTGGAACAGAACCTGAGCTTCATTCAGTCTCTGGCGCGTCTGGAGTCCATTACCATTCTGCCTGCCGGCGACAAAGGCCCTGTGTCTGTCACCAAACTGGTGGAAGGCGCTGAACTGCTGATCCCAATGGCTGGTCTGATTGATAAAGACGCCGAGCTGGCGCGTCTGGACAAAGAGATGGCGAAACTGGACGGTGAGATTGCGTCTATCGAAGGCAAACTGTCTAACGAAGGTTTTGTGGCGCGTGCGCCGGAAGCCGTTGTCGCTAAAGAGCGCGACCGTCTGGCAGCCTGCGGTGAAGTCAAAATCAAAATTGCAGAACAGAAAGCAACAATCGCTGCGCTGTAATGTTGATGAATGCCTAAAATGACGAAGGCCGCGCAAGCGGCCTTTTTTATGCATCAGATTCAGTGATTTAAAACCTGCTATTGCCTTGCGGCATCCCGAATATGTTCCATCCGCGACTGCATCGCAGGGTGCGTACTCATCCAGTCAGGTAGATTGTTGTCGCTGATTTTTTCCTTCTGCGATTGTGCCGCGAGTAGCGAATAGAGTTGTTCCATTTGCTCCAGCGATCGCCCTTCGCGCTTCATTTCCACTATTGCCCAGTCATCTGCATCGCGTTCCATATTGCGTGAAAACTGCAACTCATTAGCCAGCGACGCCGCCTGCAGTAACGTATCGCCAATACCAGTGACATCACCGGTCATCCACAACAACGTCAGCGACACCAGTGAAGAACGCACCAGCATGCGCATCGGATGACGATAAACGTGATGCCCCATCTCATGCAGCATCACCGCCGCCAGCGCGTCATCGCCGGGGCTGAGGGCGACCAGATTGTCGCTGAGGACCAGCGTGCCGTCAGCCAGCATAAACGCATTGGCCACATCGGGAATATTCATCAGTTTCAGGCTGACTGGTGTCCGGTCATTACGCAACGACGGCGGCGTTACCTGGCTGAACAGAACCTGAAGCGCTTTCTGCCGATCTGGCGGTAACGCTGAATCCTGAAAATCACTGGCCCGGAGAAGCGTCATCGTATGACGACCGAGGTTTTGCTCAATCGTGGTCGGAATGCGCAGCGCAATCGCATTGCTGGCCCACGGCAGTAATTCATAGACGTAGAAAACGATCAGCAGACAGGTCGCCAGCAGCGTAAGGACAACGCCACGTTTATGGCTTTCCATACGATACACCCAGCCCGGCTTGCGATGTTTGAGTAACCAGTGGCGAAACGCTGCATCATCAGCGGGAACAAAACGGCTACCGTCGGGGAACGTAAGAAACAAGGGAATGGTGCCCAGCGCATCAGAAACGTCAATCTCACTGAGGGTAAAGCGGGTTTGTGATTCAGGCGTATCCAGCGTCACAAACTGCCCGTTTTCCAGAAAAAGGCGGGCAGCCTCACGCGCTGCCCGTCCCGGAGGCTGATAAAAGCCTTCAATAGTCATGTGTTACAGACCGACACCAAGATCAAATGCCTGCGCCACTTCTTCTGCAACAGCCGTCTTGGCAGAGTCGCCGTGCGCCTGCACATCCAGCAACGACAGGTCGCCAGAAACAGCCGTTGATGCGGCCACGTAACGCGCAGTACGCACATGAGCCACCGGCGTTGCCAGACCCAGCGAGAACACCACGATCAGCGCATTGGTGAACAACAGCCCCAGATAGGACAGCGTTTTCATGGAGGAATGCAGTTTTACACCGTCGCCGATACGTGTCTGATTGAATACGTAATTGCGAATCGCGACCACCTGGTAGCTGGCAACCACCAGCGAACCGACCAAAAGAATGACGATGGCAAAGAAGAAGTCGAACATATTGCTCATCAGCATCGCACCAGCCATTTCATCAGATATGCCGCCCATCAAGACCATCTGGTATATCGTTGTGAAGAACGAGCCCATCAGCCAGAAAGCGAAAATCAGGAACGGCAGGAATAATAAAATGCCCAGCAAGCTGTATTTAATAAAAGCCGCTTTCTTCAGTTCGGCGCGAAACGCCGTCTTTCCGAAGAACATATTATTGACGTATAAATCGTGCGTCATTGCGCTGATAATACCCTGCACCGCAGCAACGCCCGGTACTAATGCCACAGCCACCAACACCATGCTCAGCAATATCGCGCTGATACTGGCAGTTTGAACGGCGATCAATACCACGAACATAATAGGAATATACAGCGCCAGCATCAGCAGGATCGGGCACAGGTACATGGTCCAGTAAGCTCGGCCTACTTTGCAGTGATAGTTAAAACGCACGCCACGATAGCTGGTCATAATCGCGTTGTAACGCCAGCTGCGGACAATCACCCACGGCAGCAAAGCAAAAAACGCCAGTACGAACAGCAACGCCAGCTGTGGCATTAACGCTGCTAAAATATAAAATACAATAATGCCGGCGATCACCAGTAAACGCCCTTTCAATATTTGAATTGGCTTGGCGTGATAATCAAAGCGATCACCATTTATTTCAGTATTACCCAGAAAATAACGACGGCGGCGTACTGTCGCCCACGCAGAATAAATCCCCAAAGTGACGATGGTCAGTAAAGCATTCACCAGCCAGATTGCGAAATATTCTCCGCCCTTACCATGAAAACGAACCTGATGCAGACTGTCGTTGCGTTGATTATTATCAGACATTTTTATCTTTCGTCCTGAAAGGAATAAGAAACCGTCTCTCTTATAATGAAGAAAGAGGCGTAGTGCTTGGTGTAACGCTGAAGATTTAATCACGCACGTATACAATCAGGCAATAAAATCTTTACAATTCAGATGAAAAAAAATCTCATTTGGGATAAGTATTAGAACGATGAGAAGACGGCAGCGTTGCATCCGCCCGCCCTAAAATGGTATTAAAACGGTCTGTTTGATTGCCTATAGTGGAAACTGAGTGAGTAACATGACGACCTCCCTCCCTGTCAGCGTGCTGGTGCGCCCGATCCGCCCTGAAGATAATGCTGCGATCGCCAGCGTGATCCGTCACGTATCCGCCGAATTTGGCCTCACGGCAGATAAAGGCTATACCGTGGCTGACCCAAACCTGGACCATTTGTACGAAAGCTACAGCCAGCCGCGCTGTGCCTACTGG
The DNA here is from genome assembly GCF_965118895.1 of Rahnella inusitata. Lineage (GTDB taxonomy): Bacteria > Pseudomonadota > Gammaproteobacteria > Enterobacterales > Enterobacteriaceae > Rahnella > Rahnella inusitata_A. The sequence goes on along the minus strand of NZ_CBCPJJ010000001.1, from coordinate 7,685 downwards.
GTGGTGGAGCTTGACGGCGTTGTCGCCGGTGGCGGCGGTATGGCACCGCTGTCAGGTGCAGAGGATGATTTGTGCGAGCTGCAGAAGATGTACTTCATGCCTTCACTGCGCGGTCAGGGACTGGCGAAACGTCTGGCGCTTCAGGCCATTGATCATGCACGCCAGCAGGGGTTTGCCCGCTGCTACCTCGAAACCACTGCCAGCCTGACGCAGGCTATCGCGCTGTACGAACGTCTCGGCTTCCAGCACATTGATGGCGCATTGGGGAATACAGGTCACGTCGATTGCGAAGTGACGATGATAAAATACCTGTAACCGCGTTTTCGCTTTCCATTACCTGACAGGCAGCAACATGTTCACTCACAAAGCCATTTCCGCGTTAAATGAACTGGAACTGACGGTTTATAACTACATCGTCAAAAATGGCGACAAAGTAATGTACATGACTATCCGTGAGCTGGCGGATGCCGCGGGTGTGTCCACCACCACGGTGCTACGGTTTTGCAAAAAAATGGATTGCGACGGCTACTCAGAATTTCGTATCCGTTTTAAACTGTTTTTAGAGCATGAAGAAAAACCGCCAGTGTCATTCGGCATCAGCGAAATTATCAGTTATTTCAAAAGTATTAATAACAATGAGTTTGATGAATTATTAGATCAGGCCGCGCTACAAATTGCTAATGCACAGCGCATTATATTTGTCGGTGTGGGAACATCCGGCTCACTGGGGAAATACAGCGCGCGGTTCTTCTCAAATGTCGGTAAATTCAGCACCTTTATTGATGACCCTTATTTTCCGATCAACAGCGATATGTATAAAGATGCTATTGCAATTATTCTCTCGGTCTCCGGTGAAACAGAAGAAGTCCTGCGTTTCGCCACCCAGTTCAGTCAGCATAACTGCAAGATCATCAGCCTGACTAACAGCGAGAACTCAACGCTGGCGCGGATGGCCGATCTCAATATCTCTTACCACATGCCGCAAATTGTGCTTGAAGGGCAATATAATATTACCACGCAGATTCCGGTACTTTATATTATCGAGACCATCGGAAAGAAATTACCCTTAATAAAACGTGACGCAGCGCAATGAAAAAACAAGGTGTTTTTAACTTGTGACATATTCCTAAGCCTGTTTTTTGTTATATCGTGACATCACCCTTTCTTTTGCTACACTCCTGCCAGCAATTAAAAAAATAAAACATCATCTCTGTACACCCCGGCAGGAGAATAATAAATAATGGCTATTGATTACGCTCAGACAGCTCAGGATATTGTTAAATATATCGGCGGCGAAAATAATGTGATTAGCATCACACATTGCGCCACACGATTACGCTTCGTTCTGAAAGATAATAGCGCCGTTGAGAAAGAAGAATTAAAACGCGTAAAAGGCGTGATTACTGTTATCGAGGCCGGAGGCCAGATGCAGGTGGTGATCGGCAACCACGTCAGCGATGCCTACAAACAGGTACTGAAGCTTATCCACGTGGATGAAAATGCGCCGGTCTCTGCGCCGAATGTCGGTATTGTCAGCCGCGTCATGGATGTCATCTCCAGCATTTTCACGCCATTCCTTTATCAGCTCGCCGCCTGCGGTATTTTACAGGGGATTATCTCTTTCCTCGCTGCGGTCGGCATCATGGACGCCAACAGCGGCACCTACCGTATTCTTAACTTTGTTTCATGGACGGCATTTACCTTCCTGCCAGTCATGATCGCCTTCACCGCGGCTAAAAAATTCAACGTCAATCCGTTTACCGCAGTGATTACCGCCTGTGCGCTGATAAGCCCGGATTACATGAACATGCTGACGGCGTTCAAGATTACGTCGATCAACTCCGCCGATCCGGCCATGCAGCAGTTAATGCGTGAAGCGGTGAGTAACCCGGAAATCGCCCGCATCCTGACGGAGGTGGTCGGCATACCGATCGCCGCGCCAACGCTCGATTTTCTTGGTATTCCGGTGAAATACCTGAGCTATACCGCCTCGGTGATCCCTGTCATTCTGATGGTCTGGGCGATGTCTTACATTGAACGTTTCTTCAATAAAGTGCTGCCGATCGTTATCCGCAATCTGTTCACGCCAATGTTTTGTATCGCCATTATGGTGCCGATGACGCTGCTGGTCTTCGGGCCGGTAGGCAATCTTATTGGCGGCGCGATTGGCGGCGTTTATAACTATCTCTATCACCTCAGCCCGACCGTCGCCGGATTCTTCGTCGGTGCATTCTGGCAGCCGCTGGTTACGCTGGGCGTCCACTGGGGCATTACGCCGGTCACAGTCGGCAACTACGCGACGCTGGGCTACGACACCTTCACTGGCCTGCAGGCTTCTGCCGTCTTCGCAATGACCGGCAGCATGTTTGGCGTGTATCTGAAAACCCGCAGCCGCGAAATGAAAGGCATTTCACTGTCCGCTGGCGTCACCGGATTGTTCGGCATTACAGAACCGGCCATTTATGGCGTCGCGCTGCGTCTGAAAAAACCATTCCTGTGCAGTTGCGTCGCGGGGGGTATCGGCGGCGCAATCGCCGGCTCCTTCAATGCGGTGTCATGGAGTTACTGCCTGCCGGGCATCGCCGTGCTGCCGGTATTCTTCAAAGAAGGCCACATGCCGCAGTTCCTCGGCTTCCTGCTGTCGATAAGCGTCGCCTTCGTCCTCGGTGCCCTGTTCACCTGGCTGGTTGGTTTCAAAGATGAGCCCGACGTTGTGGCCACTAAAAAGGTGCAGGCTGAATCCCGACGCGCCACGCAGGCAGAAATGAATTAAATCTGAAATACCCGTGTAAAGGGCGGAGGTCTCCGCCCGCATCAAACATTAAGGGAGAACCAAATGAGCCATCAGTTACCAAAAGATTTTTTATGGGGCGGCGCGGTTGCGGCGCATCAGGTTGAAGGCGGCTGGAATAAAGGCGGTAAAGGCGTCAGCATTTGCGACGTGCTTTCCGGCGGCGCGCACGGTGTTGACCGCGTGATGACCGATGGCGTGCTGGAAGGCTACAGCTATCCCAATCACGAAGCCGTAGATTTCTATTCCCATTATAAAGAAGACATCGCGCTGTTTGCCGAAATGGGCTTCAAATGCTTCCGTACATCGATTGCCTGGACGCGCATCTTCCCGAACGGTGACGAATTACAGCCAAATGAAGCCGGACTGCAATTCTATGACGATATGTTTGATGAGCTGCTCAAACATAACATCCAGCCGGTGATCACCCTCTCCCACTTTGAGATGCCGTGGCATCTGGTGAAAGAGTACGGCGGCTGGAAAAACCGTCAGGTCGTCGATTTCTTCGTGCGCTTTAGCCAGGTGGTGATGGAACGCTACAAAAGCAAAGTGAAATACTGGATGACCTTCAACGAAATCAACAACCAGCGTAACTGGCAGTATCCGTTGTTCGGTTATTGCTGCTCCGGCGTGGTCTTCACCGAGCAGGAAAACCCGGAAGAGACGATGTACCAGGTGCTGCATCACCAGTTCGTGGCCAGCGCCAAAGTGGTCAAACTCGGCCACGCGATCAACCCGGATTTCCAGATCGGTTGCATGATCGCCATGGTGCCGTTGTACCCGTTCTCCTGCCATCCGGACGACGTGATGTATTCCGTCGAAGCGATGCACGAGCGCTTCCTGTTCAGTGACGTCCACATGCGCGGCTACTACCCTGCGTATGCGTTGAAAGAGTGGGAGCGTCGAGGGTTTGACATCAAAATGGAAGACGGTGATTTGCAGGCGCTGCGCGAGGGTTGCGCGGATTACATTGGCCTGAGCTATTACATGAGCAACGCGATTTCCGCGCACAACCCGAGTGATGACAATGGCCTGTCCGGCTTTGCGGGCAGCGTGCCAAATCCGCACGTCAAAGCCTCCGACTGGGGCTGGCAGATCGACCCGGTCGGCCTGCGCTACACACTTAACATTCTGTATGAACGTTACCAGAAACCGCTGTTCATCGTCGAAAACGGCTTCGGCGCGATCGATAAAGTGGCTGACGACGGTATGGTTCACGACGATTACCGCATCGCCTATCTGAAAGCCCACATCGAGCAGATGAAGAAAGCCGTGCTGGAAGACGGCGTTGACCTGATGGGCTACACGCCGTGGGGCTGCATCGACTGCGTGTCCTTCACCACCGGTCAGTACAGCAAACGCTACGGCTTCATCCACGTCGACAAAAACGATGATGGCACTGGCACGATGGCGCGCTCTAAAAAAGAGAGCTTCAGCTGGTATCAGAAAGTGATTGGCAGCAACGGAGAAGTGCTTTAAAAAATGACAGCCAGCTCCGCGCGGAGCTGGCTTTTATTTTGGAATTAGTCAGCCTGCATATCGAAATAGGCAAACTCGCCGTATCCCGCACCGGCATTCACCGCTGACGATGCCGAATAAATCCCGATTTTCGCGCCAACCCATTTCCCCGCTGATGCAGCAAACTGCGGCCCGATGGCCTTCCAGCCCTCGCCCTCTTCCTGTTTAAACGAGAAATGGCAGACGCCGCGCGACAGCACTTTCACCCTGACAAATACCGCCTGCCCGCGCTGTAAAGCTGTCAGAACAGTTCTTCGCTGGCTCAGTTCACCCTTATCGCTCATCCATCCGAAATCAAACACCAGCACGTTTTCGCCATTCTGCTGACACACGGATACTGCACCATACCTTTCGCCATAGACGATCAACCCGCTCTGCTCACCGTCGCGGGTAAAGTATGGGGTCAGACAAGTGGTGACGGTAAATTGTGGCGAGGAGAACTTCTGTAGCAACAGCTGCGGCGTATCGTACAACGATCGCGGCCCGAAGGGAAAACACGCCAGCCTCAGGCCAGCCGCAGACGGTTTCAACCAGTCACGTTGCGGGTTCGCCTGCCACTGCCATTGCAGGCCATAGCGGCCTTGTGCAAAGTCGTCGGAGGTTTGCGATGCGCAGGGTAAACCAGACGGGCATCCGGCCGGTTTTGCGTGGACGGCGACAGGCTGACCGAGCCCTTCGGCATCCACTTCTGCACCAATTTCCGGCCAGCCGTTGTCATTCCAGCGCATCGGTTGCAGATGCACAATGCGGCCAGCGTGCGCGGCATCCTGAAAATGCACGAACCAGCATTCGCCGCTCTTCAGTTCCACCCAGCCACCCTGATGCGGGCCATTCACTTTTGATGTCCCCTGATGCAACACGTCGCGGGCCTCATACGGACCAGTAATATGACGCGAGCGTAATACCGTTTGCCAGCCACTCTCCACGCCACCGGCCGGTGCAAAGATGTAATACCCGCCGTGGCGCTTATATACTTTTGGCCCCTCAACCGTTGGATGAGAGACCGAGCCATCAAAAATGATTCGACCGTCATCAAGCAGTGATGTTGCATCGGAGGACATTTCGCACAACTGCAACTGATGCTTGATGCCGGAGCGGCTGTGGGCAAACGCGTGCACCAGCCACGCCCGCCCGTCGTCATCCCAGAACGGACAGGGATCGATCCAGCCCTTCACCGCTTTAATGCAATGCGGCTCGCTCCAGGCTTTCAGCGGGTCTGCGGTATAAGACATAAAAATGCCTTCATCTGGCATACTGTAAAACACCCAGAACAACCCGTTGTGATAACGAATACTGGGCGCCCAGACTCCTTTGCCAGGCTGCACGCTGTCGTAAGCGGGATAATTGATCCGTGGCACAACGTGGTTGACGAGAGTCCAGTTCACCAGATCCCTTGAATGCAGAACCGGCAGGCCGGGAATATGGTTAAAGCTCGAGGCGACCATATAAATATCATCGCCCACGCAGACAATATCCGGATCAGAATAGTCAGCATGCAGGATCGGATTCTGATAGTGCCCGTCGCCTAAATCCGCGCTTCCTTCAGGTTTGATTTTCATCGCCATCCCTTTATTTAACGGCCATCACAGGAGCTAAGACACCGGCTTCGTTTTCCTGCCCGCGGGCAATCTCGGCGCTGCGTTTTGCCAGATCGCGCTGAATATTTTTCATCGTGGCATCATCAAGTTTGTAGAAACGGGCGAGGAAATAGAGGATCAGATATGACACCGACGGCCCAACCGTCAGCAGGCCAATAATCCCGGTGGTGGCGAGTGCGGTTTGGGTTTCCGCACCCGCATGATAGCCAAACCAGCCGAGAGAGAAGCCGACGAACGCACCGGCAAACGCCATCCCCAGTTTTAAGGCGAATAAGTTACCAGAGAAGGATAATCCGGTGATCCGCCGTCCGGTTTTCCACTCACCATAATCAGCGGCGTTGGCCATCATGTTCCATTTAAATGGCTGATACATTTGATGTAAAAAACCAATAATAAAATACAGCGGGAAAATAACCGGCAGGAACTTCGGCGGGACAAAGAACATCACCACACCGGCCAGAACCAGCAGCAAATTGATATTTTTAAACATCGTCAGCGTACTAAAACGCTTGGCGAAATATCCAGCCGCTATCGCCCCAAATATCGTTCCCACCACGCTGGTGGTGATAAAGGTACTTTTCATCGCTGTCCCGCTCACCAGACTTTGGCCTTTATCCAGCATCAGATAGGTCGCGTAATACAGCGTTGCGGAACTGCGCATGACGCCCGCCATGCTGGAGAAAAAAGTGATGATGGCCACTATCCGCCACTGATCGTTCGACAACAGATTCCTCAAATCACTGCGCACGGAGACCTGGCGGGTATCTTCGGCAGTGATACGTTCTTTGGTAAAGCAAAAACAAAATACCAGCATACAAACAGCGATAGCGCCCATCACCGCCATCGTCGCCTGATAACCAGCCTGCAGATCCTCTTTCCCAAAATAATCCACCAGCCACAGCGTACCGACGGAAACCAGCAAACCGGCCAGCGATGAAATCGTAAAACGGTAGGATTGCGCGGAAAGCCGGTCTTTATCATCCGTGGTGATCACCCCGCCCAGCGCGCAGTAGGGAATATTGATAAAGGTGTAACACAGCATCAGCAGAGAATACGTAATGTAGGCGTAAAGCAGTTTGCCGGAGTGCCCGAAATCCGGCGTGGTGAAGGTCATGACCGCCAGCACGGCGTAAGGGATCGCGAACCAGATAAGCCAGGGGCGAAAGTGCCCCCACCGTGTTTTTACGCGATCCGCGACAATACCGGTAAGCGGATCGCTGACGGCATCAAGAATGCGCGTGACCAGAAACATCACCCCGACAGCTGCGGCGGAAAGCCCGTAGATATCCGTATAAAAGTACGTCAGAAACATTGTGACGGAGGAATACACGATCCCGCACGCGGCATCTCCCATACCAAAACCGAGTTTTTCTATAACAGACAATTTCTTTACGGCTGCCATAATCTGACTCCACACCATGAGGTAGAATAGCTTTCAGAATTGGTATGTTAACTTTTGACCGTTGCGTTGAATTTAATCATATTTCACTTAAGGCTTATGAAATTTGCTTAATGGGAGGGGGGTCACAAAGGGGGAATGAATAAAAGACATAACTTTTCACTACACTTTTTTTAAATTCATAGTTTTTTGTCGATCATGAATATTTTCCACTCGCCATAATTACCTGCAAATCATCGCCTGTTTTATCCTTTCCCCTGCGGGGCGAAGATACTTCTTCGCCCTCAATTATCAATATGACTGGGCATATCCCATTGCGCAGGCCAGATATGTTCTGAGTTAACCAGTTTTCCCCGCGTCCATATCACAGCGCATATGA